>CAVOKR010000027.1:0-287444 GCA_963696555.1 uncultured Alphaproteobacteria bacterium
CGCCGGCGCGCACTTCGGCGCCGATATAGACGATGCCGGCCTCGTCGAGGTTCTTCAGCGTCTCTTCGGAGACGTTCGGAATATCGCGGGTGATTTCCTCCGGGCCGAGCTTGGTATCGCGCGCCATCACTTCGAATTCCTCGATATGGATCGAAGTGAAGACGTCGTCTTTCACGATCCGCTCGGAGAGCAGGATCGAGTCCTCGAAGTTGTAGCCGTTCCACGGCATGAACGCGACCAGCGCGTTCCTGCCGAGCGCGAGCTCGCCGAGATCGGTCGACGGACCGTCGGCGATGATGTCGCCCTTCTTGACCTGATCGCCCACTTTCACCAGCGGCCGCTGATTGATGCAGGTGTTCTGGTTGGAGCGCTGGAACTTCATCAGCCGATAGATGTCGACGCCCGGCTTGGTCGGATCCGGCTCATCGGTGGCGCGGATGACGATACGGGTGGCGTCGACCTGATCGACCGAGCCGGTGCGGCGCGCGGCAATCGCAGCGCCTGAATCGCGCGCGACGACGCCTTCCATGCCGGTGCCGACGAACGGCGCCTCGGCACGCACGAGCGGCACCGCCTGCCGCTGCATGTTGGAGCCCATCAGTGCGCGGTTGGCGTCGTCGTTCTCGAGGAACGGAATGAGGGCGGCGGCGACCGAAACCAGCTGCTTCGGCGACACGTCCATGAAATCCACCTTATCGGGCGGAATGAGCTGGACGTCGCCGGAATGCCGCACGACCACGAGATCGTCGGTGAAGCGGCCCTTGGCGATCGATCACGGAATTGGCCTGCGCCACCGTGTAGCGGCCTTCCTCCATCGCCGAGAGATAGATCACCTCGTCGGTGACGCGGCCGTCCTTGACCTTGCGATAGGGCGTTTCGACGAAGCCGTATTTGTTCACCCGCGCATAGGTCGCGAGCGAATTGATCAGGCCGATATTCGGGCCTTCCGGCGTCTCGATCGGACAGATGCGGCCGTAATGCGTCGGATGCACGTCGCGCACCTCGAAGCCGGCACGCTCGCGGGTCAGACCGCCCGGACCAAGCGCCGAAAGCCGCCGCTTGTGGGTGATCTCCGACAGCGGGTTGGTTTGATCCATGAACTGCGACAATTGCGACGAGCCGAAAAACTCGCGCACGGCCGCCGCCGCCGGCTTGGCGTTGATCAGGTCCTGCGGCATCACGGTGTCGATGTCGACCGATGACATGCGTTCCTTGATGGCGCGTTCCATGCGCAGCAAGCCGATGCGATACTGATTTTCCATCAATTCGCCGACCGACCGCACCCGGCGATTGCCGAGATGATCGATGTCGTCGATCTCGCCCTTGCCGTCGCGCAGGTCGACGAGCGTGCGGATCACCGACACGATATCTTCCTTGCGCAGGATGCGAATGGTGTCTTCGGCGGTCAGATCGAGCCGCATGTTCATCTTGACGCGGCCGACTGCCGACAGATCGTAACGCTCCGGATCGAAGAACAACGACTGGAACATGTTCTGCGCCGTGTCGATCGTCGGCGGCTCACCCGGACGCATGACGCGATAGATGTCGAACAGCGCGTCCTCACGCGTCATGTTCTTGTCCATCACCAGCGTGTTGCGGATATAGGCGCCGACATTGACATGGTCGATGTTGAGAAGCGGCAGTTCCTTGTAGCCCTGCTCGTTGAGCAGCTTCAGATTCTTCTCGGTGATCTCCTCGCCGGCTTCGGCGTAGATCTCGCCGGTCTTCGGATTGACGAGGTCCTCGGCGATGTAATGGCCGATCAGTTCCTCGTCGGACAGACGCAACGCCTTCAGCCCCTTTTCGGCAAGCTGGCGGGCTTGGCGCACCGTCAGCTTCTTGCCGGCTTCGAGCACGACCTTGCCGGTATCGGCGTCGACCAGATCGTTGACCGCCTTGTAGCCGCGCAACCGGTTGGCATCGAACGGCACCCGCCAGCCGTCTTTGGCGCGCTTGTAGGGAATCTGCTTGTAGAACGTATTGAGGATTTCCTCGCCGCTCATGCCGAGCGCGTAGAGCAGCGACGTGACCGGAATCTTCCGCCGCCGGTCGACACGCGCATAGACGATATCCTTGGCGTCGAATTCGATGTCGAGCCAGGAGCCGCGATAGGGAATGATGCGGGCGGCGAACAAAAGCTTGCCCGAGGAATGGGTCTTGCCCTTGTCGTGATCGAAGAACACGCCGGGCGAGCGATGCATCTGCGAGACGATGACGCGTTCGGTGCCGTTGACGATAAAGGTGCCGTTATTGGTCATGAGCGGAATGTCGCCCATGTAGACATCCTGCTCCTTGATGTCCTTGACCGATTTGGCGCCGGTCTCTTCGTCGATATCGAACACGATGAGGCGCAGCGTCACCTTGAGTGGCGCCGCATAGGTCATGCCGCGCTGGCGGCACTCATCGACGTCGTATTTCGGCGGTTCGAATTCGTATTTGACGAACTCCAGCATCGAGGTCGAGGAGAAGTCCGAAATCGGGAACACCGATTTGAACACCGCCTGCAGGCCCTCATTGGGCCTGCCGCCTTGCGGCTCCACCACCAGCAGGAATTGGTCGTAGGACGCCTTCTGAACCTCAATGAGGTTCGGCATCTCCGCGACTTCTTCGATTTTTCCGAATGACTTCCTTACGCGCTTCCGACCGATAAACGTCTGCGCCATTATGTCCTCTCGCTCAATCGAACCATCGGGCTCGAACCGCAGGCTTTAGCCACGGTCCGCTCAAACCATCACGCCCGGCCCGGCTGGATGCGCCAGCAGGCCGAGGTACCTAGGCGATCAAGACATTCCGGCGATTGGGGCGACTCTCCAGAAGGCCGCAATCCATCGCGACCGTCGGGACAGGCGTCGTACGCCTTAATTCTCGATACGCCTTAATCTTTGCGCCTAACTCTCAGGCGATTCGGCACGACCGCCGAATCACCTCACCGTGTTCCGCTTGGAAATCCCCGGGCCGCGCTGCCGGCCCCGGGGATTTCCCTTAAGTAAGCACGTCTTACTTCAACTCAACCTTGGCGCCGACTTTTTCGAGTTGCGCCTTGATCTTGGCGGCATCGTCCTTGTTGACGCCTTCCTTGACCGGCTTCGGCGCGCCTTCGACCAGGTCCTTGGCCTCTTTGAGGCCGAGCCCGGTAATGGCGCGGACTTCCTTGATGACCTCGATCTTCTTGTCGCCGATCGCGGCGAGAACGACCGTAAATTCGGTCTTTTCCTCGGCAGCCGGCGCCGCCGCGGCCGCCGGGCCCGCCGCTACCGCGACTGCGGCCGCGGCCGAAACGCCCCACTTCTCTTCGAGGAGCTTTGCCAGTTCGGAAGCCTCGAGCACGGTGAGGCTTGAGAGGTCGTCGACGATTTTCTGCAGATCAGCCATGTGTTTGTCCTTCGGTTCTAACCTTGAGTTGATTGAGTTAAGCGGCCGCGCTTTCGGATTTGCTGGCATAGGCTTGCAGCACGCGGGCGACCTTGGCGGCAGGGGCATTGACCACCTGCGCGATCTTGGTTGCCGGCGCCTGGATCAGACCGACGATCTTGGCCCGCAACTCGTCGAGCGACGGCAAGGCGGCGAGCGCCTTGACCCCGTTCGGGTCGAGTGCGGTCCGTCCCATCGCCCCGCCGAGAATGACGAACCGCTCGTTCGTCTTGGCGAAGTCGATAGCGACCTTCGGCGCCGCCACCGGGTCGCCCGAATAGGCGAGCAGTGTCGGCCCCTTGAGCAACGGCGCGATCGAGGCGACCTCGCTGCCCTCAAGGGCGATCTTGGCCAGGCGGTTCTTCGCGACCTTCACGCTGGCGCCCGCCTGCTTCATCTGCCGGCGCAGAGTCTGCATCTGGGCGACCGTGAGGCCGGAATAATGAGCGACGACAACGACCTTGGTGGCCTTGAAGATGTCACCAAGCGCCGTAACCGCTTCGCTTTTTGCCGCGCGTTCCAAAAGCTCTCTCCGGTTGGCGGTCCGCTTCGCGAGGCCGCCGGGTTGATGCCGGCCGTCCCGCTAGATTCCCCCTATGGAGGAAGGACCAGGCAGGACGACATTTACACCCTGCCCTCCCGGGCGAGCTTGCGCTCTACCGGGCCATCGAGGTCAGAACCGAAGGGCAATAGTCCCCGCGCAGCCATCCGGCTGCAGGAGCCTCACCCCAGTCCTTCACCCGTCTATGCTGGCAGGTCCCTTGGAGGACCCATTAAGCCGTTGCCGGCACCTGCAGTCTCGGACAGGAGCACGCTTTCGAATCTGCTAAGGTCTTCAGTCTCTTAGAAAATCCAACACGGGATCGGCTCTAAGAGAATGCCTCGCTCAGACGGGTTTCGGGAAGCGCACAAAGGCGCGCCGACAAACCGGGCCGGCACGCCCTCGGCGCTGTCTCTAGCCGGTCGGGCACACTTTGCCAAGAGGGATTCTGCGCCCACGCTTTGCCGGCGAAAACGGCGTCATACCATCGCATCCAATCAAGCGACCAAAGGGAGGACCGACCATGCCGGACCGCATCCTGACCACCCATGTCGGCAGCCTGATCCGGCCGCCCAAACTCATCGAATTCTGGCGCGCGATCGAAGACGGCAAACCCTATGATGAAGCGGCCTTCGAAGCCTGCCTGACCGACTCCGTGGCCGAGGTGGTGCGCCAGCAGGCCGAGACCGGCATCGACATCGCGAGCGATGGCGAGTTCAGCAAGGGCGCCAATTGGGCCTTCTATGTGCACAAGCGGCTCTCCGGGATCGCGGTGCGGCCGGCAACGCCGGAGGAAGCCAAGGACCCGATGTCCTCCATGGGCGGCGGCCGCGACCATCAGGCTTTCCCGGAATTCTATGCCGAATACAATGCCGCCTCGGGGCTCGCCAAACGGCTCGGCAATCGCGTCGTCGTCAGCGGCGCCGATCCAATATTCAAACCAACAGGTCTTGCGCGACATCCAGAATCTGAAGGCTGGCCGTCGCCAAGGCGAAAGACGGCCGTCCGTCCTTGGCGGGCTTCCTGCCGGTCGTCGCGCCGGCGAGCGCGCTGCCGGGCGCCAAGAACGAGCATTATAAGGACGAGGAGACGTTTCTCTTCGCGCTCGCCGACGCGCTGCACCAGGAATACAAGGCGATCGTCGACGCTGGCCTCTATGTCCAGATCGACGACGCCTTTTTGCCTTACATGTTCGAGCGCATGGTGCCGCCGATGAGTCGCGGCGGATTACCGGCGCTGGGCGCAATTGCGCGTCGACGCGCTCAATCATGCGCTTGCGGGCATCCCCGAAGAGCGCTCGCGCTATCATATCTGCTGGGGCAGCTGGAACGGCCCGCACGCTTTCGACGTGCCGCTCAAGGACATCATCGATCTTCTGCTGCAAGTCCGCGTCGGCCATTATTCTTTTGAAGCGGCCAATCCGCGCCATGCGCATGAGTGGCGGGTGTGGGAAACCGTGAAACTCGCGCCGGGCAAGATTTTGATCCCCGGCGTCATCAGCCACGCCACCAATATCGTCGAGCATCCGGAACTGGTCGCCGAACGCATCGTGCGGCTGGCCAAAGATCGTCGGCCGCGACAACGTGATGGGCGGCACCGATTGCGGCTTCGCGCAAAGCCCGTTCGCGCGGCGCGTTCATCCCTCGATCATGTGGGCAAAGCTGAAGGCGCTGGCCGAAGGCGCGCAGATCGCCACGCAGGCGCTGTGGGGCAAACGCGCGGCGGCGTGAATAAGCCCTCCCCCTTGGCGGGGAAGGGGAAACGCTTAGTGCGCCTGCTGCGACCCCGGGAACAGGCTCGCGGGCTCGACTTTCACGCCCGGTCCCATGGTCGAGGAGATCGCCACCCGGTTGATGAAGCTGCCCTTGGCGCCGGCCGGCCGCGACTTCTGCACCGCGTCGGCAAAGGCCTGGATGTTTTCGACCAGCTTTTCGGCGCTGAACGAGGCCTTGCCGACGCCGGCCTGGACGATGCCGGCCTTCTCGGCGCGGAACTCGACCGAGCCGCCCTTGGCGCCGCGCACCGCGTTGGCGATGTCCATGGTGACGGTGCCGACTTTGGGGTTCGGCATCAGCCCGCGCGGGCCCAGCACTTTGCCGAGACGGCCGACGAGCGGCATCAGGTCGGGCGTGGCGACGACGCGGTCGAAGTCGATCGCGCCGCCCTGGACCTTCTCCACCAGATCCTCGGCGCCGACCACGTCGGCGCCCGCGGCCTTGGCTTCATCGGCCTTGGCGCCGCGCGCGAACACCGCGACCCGCACCGAGCGGCCGGAGCCGTTCGGCAGCGTGACGACGCCGCGCACCGTCTGGTCGGCGTGGCGCGGATCGATGCCGAGATTCATCGCCACTTCGACGGTCTCGTCGAACTTGGCCTTGGCGCGCTCCTTGATCATCTTCACCGCTTCGGCGAGCGGATAGAGTTTCTCGCGATCGACGCCTTCGCGGACCGTGCGGGTGCGTTTTCCAAGCGTGCTCATGCTTTCACCTCTAGGCCCATCGAGCGCGCCGATCCTTCGATCATGCGCATGGCGGATTCGATCGTATCGCAGTTCAGATCCTTCATCTTCTGCTCGGCGATCTCGCGCACCTGCTCTTTGGTCACCGAGCCCGCGAAATCGCGGCCCGGCGTTTTCGAGCCGCTCTCGATTTTTGCCGCCTTCTTGAGGAAGTGCGACACCGGCGGCGTCCGCAATTCGAAAGTGAACGAGCGGTCGGCATAGACCGTGATGGTGACGGGGATCGGCGCGCCCTTCTCCAACTTCTGGGTCTGGGCGTTGAACGCCTTGCAGAACTCCATGATGTTGAGGCCGCGCTGGCCCAACGCAGGCCCGATCGGCGGCGACGGATTGGCCGCCCCCGCCGGCACCTGCAGCTTTACATAGCCGGTGATTTTCTTCGCCATTCTCTACTCCTGTTAGTGGTTCGGATTTCGACGGCTGGCGACCGCCTCACCTCCCACGGCTTCGGTGACCCTTTTGTCATGCCCGCGCTTGTCGCGGGCATCCCGTTCAGGTCGGCACTGTGCCTATTTGATCGAGATCGCCGGAACAAGTCCGGCGATGACGCTAAAGCTTCTCCACTTGCCCGAATTCGAGCTCGACCGGCGTGGCGCGGCCGAAGATCGACACCGCGACCTTGAGCCGCGAGCGGCCTTCGTCGACTTCTTCCACCGTGCCGTTGAACGAGGCGAACGGGCCGTCCGACACCCGCACCTGCTCGCCGACTTCGAAGGACACCGACGGCTTCGGCCGTTCGATGCCTTCCTGCACCTGGTGAATGATGCGCTCGGCCTCCGCATCCGACAGCGGCATCGGCTTGTTGTCGGAGCCGAGGAAGCCCGTCACCTTCGGGGTGTTCTTGATCAGATGATAGGCGTCGTCGGTCATTTCCATCTTCACCAGCACATAGCCGGGAAAGAATTTGCGCTCGGCATCGACTTTGCGGCCGCGCCGGACCTCGACGACTTTTTCCTTCGGCACCAGAATTTCCTGGAACTGGCTCGACAGCCCGCGCTGTTTGGCCTGCTCACGGATCAAATCCGCCACCTTGTTCTCGAAATTCGAATAAGCGTGGACTGCGTACCACCGGCTGGTCATGTCATGAATTCCGGGTCATTGATTTTGCCTGATAAAGCTCAAGAGCTGATGCCGAGCAGGAAGCTGACCGAGATGCGCATCACCTGATCGGCCAGCAGAAAGAAGATCGACGCAATGAAAACCATCACGAACACCATGATGGTGGTCACGGTGGTTTCCTTGCGCGTTGGCCAAGTGACCTTCTGCGCTTCGGCCCGCACTTCCTGCAGAAACTTGAACGGACTGACTTTCGCCATTCGCTAAATCCAATAAACTTCCCCGCCCAGACTGAAGGACGAGACCGACCGGCGGTGCCTTTTGGGGAATATGCTCGCCGCGGAAGTCCGTTACCGGGCCGCTGACGATGGCACGTTACCTACTGCCCGACAGGTCACAGCGTCAAGCGGGGAAAGTCCGCCTTCATTCCCAGACGCTTAGGGCAAGCTCCGGACCGGGCGGGCGAACTGGCCCGGGCTCGCCTGGCAGGAGTGGAGGGACTCGAACCCCCAACCCCCGGTTTTGGAGACCGGTGCTCTAGCCATTGAGCTACACTCCTAGGCGGCGTCCGCCGCGGACAAATGCCCGTTGGCGAGCGACAACGCAAGAGACCCGCCGGGATCACGCGCCGAACCGGAAACTCCGCAACGATCCGATTTGCAAGTGATCGGCCGTCGAATTTCCCGCTGGGGGGACGGATGGAAACGTACTACGCTGAGCAAGCCGGCGGGGGCGCGCGGCGATATTCGTCCGAGAGGCCGCCGCAGTTGGCGGCCTCCTTCGTTTAAAGGCTCGTCGTCCTAAAGCGCGGCCCCGCCACACTTATTCATCTGATAGTTGCTCAAACTCGGCGTGAACGCGCTCGCCCGGCGAGCAGCGATGGCCGGCGCCAGTGGCCAAGAGGTCACGCGCTTCCTCGGTGCTCGCCGCCTCCACGCACCACTCTTCGAGGCGCGTGACCAGCATTCTGGCGTGAAAGAGCTTGGTTTTGGCTTTTGCCGCAGTTGCAGGTGACATCGATGTGTACTCGCAAATCGGCCCCCGTGAAATCTTACGGCTCGCGTCGAACCGACACAAAGAGGAAACGCCACGGCCACAGCCGCCTGTGAGTTCCAGGAGAGGAACTTGAGTTATTCCCTATCGTTGGTTCAGGCGATGTATTGGGAGCGATGGCGCCGATGCCGGGCAAGCGCGTGCAATTCGACGACGAGGGCTGGCGACAAATCGATCTGCTCGGCCGCGACCAGATGAAGGATTTCCAGGAGCTCGCCGACGACGCGTTTCGCGATCTCCTGAAGAAGCACGGTCGGCCGCTCGACCTGAAAGATGCGCTGCGGCGGAGCGCCCGCGCTGCGGCGGCGCCGCGCCCGCGGCGGAAAAAGGCCAAGTGATATTAAAAGATTGGAGCGGGTGAAGGGAATCGAACCCTCGTCATAAGCTTGGAAGGCTTCTGCTCTACCATTGAGCTACACCCGCGCCGCGCCCTCCAGGGCGCAAAACCGCCGCAGATTACATGATCCGCGTGTTGCCGGGAACAAGCGCCCGGACGCGACGCATATCCCGGGTTTTGCGGGGAATATCAATAGCGCGGTCGAGCACAGACGATGACGGCGTTAATCAAGCGGCAGCGCGGGCAAAATGCTTGATGCACGGCCGGCGAAATGAAGACGGTGTGGAAAAGCAACTACTTCAATTCTGCGCCTGGCGCGTCACCGTGATTTCCGGGCGGCGTGGCAACCGGCGCATCCCCGGTGTTCGGCGTCAGCGTCGTTGTTCCGGAATTGATCTCCGGCGGGCAAATGACGCCGGAATTGCTCTGGTCATGTTCAAGCGCTTTGTTGGACCGCTCCTGGGGCGTGCAACCCTTGCCGTCCGCCGGCTGGGCCTGGGCAAGGGCGATTGAGCAAGCCGCGACCACCATTGCAACAGCGAGCGAGCTTTTTTTCAGAAAATTCATTGGCGTGTTCCTTCGCAAGACCACAACGCCAAGAGATAACTTGCAAAAATGCGGCCGGTTCCGGGGAGTTCCCCGAGGTCTGAAAAGTTCCTCAGGGCCGTTAGTGCCTCGCGGGTAGGCTGATCGATTTCATGCGCGAAATTCCAACGGCGCTGGGCTGAGATTGAAGATGCCGACAACAAAAACGGGGCGACCGCTTGCTGCGAATCACGACAGACCGAATTGCGCGAGACCCTCTTCCAGATAGTCGCCGAGCATCGGCATGCCGAGGAGATAGGACGCCGTGCGTTTGTTGTGGGCGCGGGCGGCTTCGGCGCGCAATTCGGCCCAGTCTTCGATGCCGCCGTCGCCGCGGCCGAGCCAGGCGAGCGTGACGAGGTCTATCTGCTCGTCCTCGCTCATGCCGAAAATGGCGGCGCGGATTTCCTGGACCACCGGATCGTCGCTGTGATCCTCCAGAACCGACAGCATGGCGTCGTCGGTGGCGTTCGAGGAATCGCCCGGGTCGGTGACGACGTCCTTGACGTCGAATTCATGCGCCTTGGCGACGATGTAGCAGACCTTGTCGGGCGAGATCGACAGATCCGGAAGGTTCTGGGGCGCGTCAGCGACGATCTTGGTGGACATGATTTTCCTCGGCTTGCGGCTTGCCTCGAACGGCGGCGCTTTTCGAACTTCAAGCGGTGACAGGAAACGATGCGCGCAAAATGCCGGAATGCCGTTGACCTAGCGCAAAAGACCGGCCGGCCGATGGTTAAGCGCAGCCTAGCAACAGGCCGCTTAACATTAATCCGACAGTTTTCTGACGGAAGGTTCCAAATCTGCTACCCGACTACGCGCGAATTTCTCTCTCTGTCATCCGCGTCTTAACCATTACGCGGCCGATGAGGTTCCCATAAGCAACATGACCCCCCGACGAGCCAATTCCTGCGAAGCAGCCGTCATCGGCGCCGGTCCCTACGGATTGTCGGTCGCCGCCCATCTCAAGGCCGCCGGCGTCGCAACGATGTGCCTTCGGCGAGCCGATGGCGTTCTGGCGGCACAATATGCCGGAGGGCATGATGCTGCGCTCGCCATGGCGCGCGACCCACCTTTCAAACCCCTCCGCCACGCTCTCGCTCGACGCCTACGCCGCGGCCCACGGCATCGCCGCCGACCGGCTCTTGCCGCTCGAAGATTTCGTCGCCTACGGCGAATGGTTTCAGCGCCACGCGGTGCCGGATGTCGATCGCCGAACCGTCCGCACGATCGAGCCGACAGCCGATGGCTTTCGCTTGACGCTCGACGACGGCGAAGAACTGAGCGCCGGCCGCGTCGTGGTCGCGACCGGGCTTCGTCATCAGGAATATCGGCCCGAAGCCTTTGCCGATCTGCCGGCCGCATTCGTCAGTCACACGAGCGAACATACCGGCTTCGAGAAATTTCGCGGCAAGCGCGTCGCCGTGATCGGACGCGGACAAAGCGCCTGCGAATCCGCGGCGCTGTTGGCCGAAGCCGGCGCCGAGGTCGAGCTCATCAGCCGCGGCGACATCCATTGGCTCGGCCTGGCCGCGCCGGGAATCGGACGAATGGCGGCGCGGCTGCGGCAAGCGCTGAAGTCGCCGTCCGAGGTCGGACCGTTCCCCATCGGCTGGCTCGCCGAAGCGCCGGGACTGGTCCGCTATCTGCCGGAAGATCTTCGCGAGGAATTTTCCCGCCGCTGCCTCAAGCCCGCCGCCGCCGGCTGGCTGCGGCCGCGATTTGCCGAGGTGGCCTGCAGGCCCGGGCGCACGATCACAGGAGCGCGCGCCGTCGCCAACCGCGTCGCGCTCGACCTCGATAGCGGCGAGGCGGCGTTCGATCACGTTCTTCTCGGCACCGGCTATCGGGTCGACGTTTCCCGGCTGGGGATGTTGTCGCCGCAGCTCCTGCAGAAACTGTCTTGCAGCCAAGGCTCGCCCGCTGCTGCGCGCCGGCTTCGAATCGAGCGTGCCGAAACTGCATTTCGTCGGCTCCTATGCGGTGAAAAGTTTTGGACCGCTGCTGCGCTTCATCGCCGGCGCGCCGTTCGCGGCGCGCGCCGTGCCGGCCGCGGCGAGGCGCGGCATCGCCCGCAAGCGCATCGCCGCATTCGGCCCCGGCATGAGCGCTTCGCGATGCCGCCGTCGCACAGCCCTCGCCGCCGCAATGAGCAACGCCCGCCGAGCCCGCCGCTTCGCGCCAAGGCGCCATCATCCTCGGCGGCGCGCACGGCAGTCTCGAGATCGCGCGCAGCCTCGGCCGCCGCGGCATCCCGGTCTGGCTCGTCACCGCCGATAACCCGCTGCCCGGCCTGTCGCGCTACGTCGAGAGAAGCCTGTCCTGGCCCGGGCCGCGCGCCGACGGCGCCATGCGATTCCTCATCGAGCTCGCCCGCCGCCACGGCCTCGATGGCTGGGTTCTGTTCGCCGGCAGCGACGAAGATCTGCGCTTTATCGCGCAAAATCATGCGGCGCTCAGCGCGGCCTTCACGCTCACCACGCCGGCCTGGGACAAAGTGCGCGGCGCCTACGACAAGCGGCACATGAATGCCCGCGCCGCCGAACTTGGCATCGCGCAGCCGCGGACGCATTATCCGCGAAGCCGCGATGAGCTGAACGATCTCGACATTCCGTTTCCGGTCATTCTCAAGCCGACCGTTCGCGAGACCCGCAACAGGTTTGTCGACGCCAAAGCCTGGCGCGCCGACGACCGGCACACACTGCTCGCGCTTTACGACGAAGCAAGATCGCTGGTCGGCGCCGACAGCGTCATGATTCAGGAAATGATCCCCGGCGACGGCGCGGCGCAGTTCTCCTATGCGGGCGTGTGGCGCGACGGCAAAGCGGTGGGTTCGCTGGTCGCGCGGCGGCGGCGGCAATATCCGATCGATTTCGGCTTCACCAGCACCTTCGTCGAGACCGTCGAGCAGCCGGAGATCGAAGCGCTTGCGTCGCGATTTCTCAGCTCGCTCGACTTCAGCGGGCTCGTGGAGATCGAGTTCAAATTCGACGCGCGCGACGGCGCCTATAAGATCCTCGACGTCAATGCCCGGGCCTGGACCTGGCTCGGGCTTGGCGCGGCCGCCGGCATCGACTTCCCGGCGCTGCAGTGGCGGCTCGCGACCGGCGAGACCGTGACGCCGGTCGCCGCGCGAAGCGGCGTGCGCTGGCGTTATTTTTCGCGCGACGTTGCGGCGGCATTGGCCGAGATGCATGGCCGGCAGGCTGTCGGCACTCGAATTATTTGCGCTCGCTGCGGCGGTCGTCGGCCTCGGCGGTGTTTGCCTGGGACGATCCGTGGCCGGGGCTCGCCGATCTGCCGCTCAGCGCCATCCGGGTCGTCGCGCGGCGGCTTTCGCCGCGGTGGTCATAGCGCCGCCGGCCCTGCGATCGCCGGGGCACATTCCGCTCGCCGCGGTCACTTCGTCAGTCGCGCCGCCGCAACCGCCTGTTGGAACAGCGTCTGCATAGCCGCCGAGATATCGCCGTCGGTGGTCACCGAGAAGAACATGCCGGGCGACGCGCAGCTCTGCATGTTGGACGAGATCTGGTTCTGAAACGGCGCGATCCAATTATTGTACCAGGTATTGGTCGGCAGCGGCAGATAGTCGGTGTAGATGACCGCGATCTGGATGCCGCGGTTCTTCACCGTCGTGCACCACGTCGTGTTGAACGGCTGCTGGCAGCGATTGCCGTCCAAGCGACTGCGAACAGCTCGACGACACCTCGTCGTCGACGCCGTCGGAGACGATGAACAGCACTTCTTGCGGCGTGCTGTTCGGCGTGCCGGTGCCGGGCGGCGGCATGATGGCGTTGATTTGCGACATCGCGGTCTCGAAGTCGGTATCGGTATCGCTGTTGTTGTTGGTCTTGGTGAGCCAATTGTTGTCGTAGACTTCGAGCACATTGATGTTGGCCGCCGCGGTCTGCGCGGCGGCAAGATTCGACGTCAGCGCTGGATCGTGTTGAGGCCCGAATTGTTGAACGTGTAGATCGCCGCCTGATACTGCTGGCTGTTCGGTCCTTCCATCGACGAGGCCGAGCTCATCAGCGACTGGGTGGCGCTCGCCAAATTCTGCATCCGCGTCACCACGCCCAGCTTTTGCGCGAGCGTGTAATTATCGACGCCGCCGGGATTGCCCAGATTATCCGCCGACGGATTGGATTCATGGCAGGCGAACGCGCAGCCGCCCTGCGCCTGCGTATTGGCGACCATGGTGGTGATGCCGGCCGAAGTCGCGGCGATGTTCATCGACGGCGAATTGTCGAGCAGCAGATAGAAATTGATGTTGGTCGTCAGGCCGGCCTGCGGCGGTCGACGAACCCGTCAGCGTCAGCGTCGGATAGCCGAAAATGCCCATGAACAGATTGGTTTTGGTTGCCGTGTAATTAACCACGGCGGTGCGGGCCGTCGTCGAGTCCGTCACGGTCGCGGTCACATTGCCGATCGGAAAGGTTGGCGATATTCACCGCTTGAGCGTTGAACGTGCTTTGCGCCGTGGTCTGCGCCGCGGCGGCGGTGCCCGTGATGGCCAGATGATCGACGGCCGACAGCGCCGCGGTATCGGCGATGGCGTCGAGCTTCGATTTCACCATATTGGCGCTGCCGTAATCGATGCCGGCGCCGACCGCAAAAATAAGCGGAATGGCGGTCAGGCCCATCATCATGGCCATGGCGCCGTTTTCATCGCGGCGAAACCGGCCGGCATGACCGAATAGGCTGTGCAGCAAGCAGCTAAGGCCGAGCATACGCGATAACCCGTTTGTGAGACCACGCACGGGCAATCACGTAGCGGACAATTCTTGCTCCCGGCTGACGCTTTTCACAGCAACCTGGATAAAACTTTCGGAGATTTAGAGGAGTGGTGGCGCTAAGCGCGGCTGCGATTTACTGAATCGGCAGATCGTCGTCGTTTTTCGACGACAATAGGTAATGGCCATGAAACAATTCTCGCTCGAGCGCCGCGCGGTTGCGCCGCTCGCCGGCGATAGCGCGTGCGATTTCAGCCACGAGCTTACGCCATTCCATCGTCACCAGACCGACGAAAGCAGCAAGCGTCGGCAGTCGTCGCGCCACGATTTCCAGAGTCGACGTTAGCAGGGTCGCGGTCCTGCTACCTCCGTTGTCGACGTCAAGTTCAAGCGGCTCGTTCAAAAGCATCGTCGCGCAGCCGAGCGGCTCGCTAAACGTTCTAGCGAAGCGCAGCGCCGACCGTTGTCGCATGAACAGACCGCCCACTCGACCTTGCGCCTCGCGCGCCACCCAGAAGCCATGGCGATTGCGGCCGATGTAAAAGAACGGAATGGCCGCATTGAAGGTCGCGGCATCCGGCCGCCACGGCAGGCGGCACATTTGGGCGCCTACCGAGCCCGGCTCGCGAAATAGGCGCGGCGCCGACGCGTTATCGGCGGCCGCACGGCTAGCTTCCGCGGAAAAAGCCCCGCGCTTGAAATCCCGTGGATCGAGTTGTCTGATCGTCGTCATGGGGAAGCCGCTCAACTTGCTTTTTCGCTGTGCCGCGCGGTGTGGAACAACCGTCTCCACGACGGCGGCGTCGGATCACGTCCCGTTAAGCTTTCGATCCTGCGCAAAATGTCGTGGAACTGGCCGGGATCGATATTATCGCCGGCGTGAAACTCGACCCGCCGGCAATCTGAGAAGATTGATTTTGATTTGACTTCGAACGCCACCCGGCCGAGGACGCCAAGGCTCTTGAGGACGATTTCTAGGTCCAGCAGGAAATTGCCGGTCAATTTGTAAGCGCCGAGGATTTCGAGCGCGCGGTCGTAAGTTCGCGATGCGGAAATTTCGAGGATGTCGCTGGGACCCGCATTGCCAGAATTGTAATGCCCCGAGGCGCGGCTCGCGCTTGTGGCACTTTCGGCGGCAAGAACACTCATTGCAGTGTCACCCGTATTGTTTTCACTGCCGGAAATGTGCGCTCCGAGGCATATGAATTCGAGACGGAGCAGTCTGCTTTGTTATAAGGGCGACATAAGAGTGGGGCGGGCACCCCGTCGGCAGCAGATCAGGCAAAGTTGTCGCAGCAGATGGCGACGGCCGGGTCGGGCCGCAGTTGCGGCACACCCGAACTTCTCGGCGTTGCGGTCTCAACCCGGTGGCGCGCTTCGATAAACGCGCGCAGGATGGCGAGCGGCAGCTTTTCATGGCGTCCGTCCACAACGTCGTCGAGCTCGAACGGCAAATTCGGCTGGCGTGACAACGAGCACTGCCACTCGCTGTTCTCATAAACGAGGCGCCGGAGCTTCCAGGCCGGCAATTCCAGGTCGACCACCGCCAACGCCGCATCGGCCCAGGCTCCGGCCTCGATCATCCGGCCGATCGGATCGGGCTTTCCCGATTTGCCGAGAAGCGGAACGCGGGTGCATAGGCTGCCGATGATCTTGGCGAAGAGATCCGCGGCTGGACGCGGCGCCAGCCGGAGTTCGTCGTCAAGCCGGTCGATCAGGACTTCATAGTCGGCGGTAAAGGCCATGACACAATCTCAGGAGGTGGAGACCCCCATGGGTCGTCGCCCCGTAAAATGGCGTCTGCTGCCATAAAGAAGCCAGACGGGCCCGAACTCCCCGATATAGGCAAAAAATAAGTGCCCGAATCCAAGCCG
Organism: uncultured Alphaproteobacteria bacterium; assembly: GCA_963696555.1. GTDB lineage: Bacteria > Pseudomonadota > Alphaproteobacteria > Rhizobiales > Xanthobacteraceae > BOG-931. The sequence continues at coordinate 16,109 of CAVOKR010000027.1, forward strand.
GTCATTAAAATACGGCCGATTTCAATGTATTGGCTACGGATCGATGTGTGCTTTGCCGATACCGTCCGCGCTGTCTCTGATGAGGGCAACATGACCCAGGCGACATTTGACCTGAGCAAGCTCCTGAATCACGCCTTGGAAATTGCCGCGCAGAATCTCGCGGGTCGAGAAGCTGATCATGCAGATCGGTCTCGATCCTTCCAATGTCACCTACGATGCCGTCTTTACCCGTCTGGTCGACATCACGGCGGCCAATATCAATTTCGCGAACTTGATGGCGCTGATGGGCGCGTCGTTCTTCGTCGCCACACTGTTGGTGCGGACGATCGTTCCGCTCCGCATTATCGGCATCATCAGCAACGTGTTTTTCATCATCTACGGAGCACTGTCGGGAACGATACCGACCTTCCTCCTCTACCTCCTGTCGCTGCCGATCAACGTCATCCGCCTGCGCCAGATGCTCACGCTGGTGAGGAAGGCCCGCGTGTCGGCGCAAGGCGACTTGTCGATGGACTGGCTGCGGCCGTTCATGAGCCCGAAGAAATTCCGCAAAGGCGACGTGCTCTTCCACAAAGGCGACGTCGCCAAGGAGATGTTCTTGACCGTGACCGGGACGTTTCTGGTCAGCGAGATCGGTATCGAATTGCCGCCGGGACGCATGATGGGCGAACTCGGCTTTGTCACACCGAACAATCGACGGACCCAGACGGTCAAATGCATCGAAGACGGTGAGGTGCTCACCATCACGTACGAGAAGCTTCTCGAGCTTTATTTCCAGAATCCGGAATTCGGCTATTATTTCCTGCGCCTGACCACCGAGCGCCTGCTGCAGAATATTTCGCGGCTGGAAGGAATTATCGAAGCAAATAAGGTCGCGGCGCGCTAGCCGTTCGGCGGTTTGGCGCAATTACCGCCGGCGCCTGCCCTCGGCGATCTTTATGGATTTCCTATAACGTTCTCGGCGCATCCCCCTCGAATTCCTACGCCAGTGGTGACACGTAGTCGCCCGTAGGCGGATGAATTCATTCGCGCGATCTTGATTTAAATCAAGGTCGCGGGCCGTCCGCAGATATCTGCTGTAAGTTGCAGGATTTTTCGATTGGAGCATTCCCATGATGGACGCTGTCATGATGGCGATCGGCTTTGCCTGTTTCGCGCTGTCGATCGGCTACGTCTACGCCTGCGACCGTTTGTGAGGAGACAGCCATGACGTTCGATTATTCGCTCGCCGCCCTCGTGACCGCGGGGCTCCTCATCTACCTGACTTACGCGCTGCTCAAGCCCGAGCAGTTCTGAAGGAACAACGACCATGACCGCCATCGGCTGGGTCCAGATTCTGCTCTACTGCGCCATCATCGTCGCGATCACGCCGCCGCTCGGCGGCTATATGACCCGCGTGTTCAGCGGCGAGCGCACATTCCTTTCGTTCATCCTGCGTCCCGTCGAGCTTGCGATCTACAAGATCGCCGGCGTCGACGAGCGCCAGGAACAGCACGCCGTGACCTACACGGTCGGGATGCTGTTGTTCCACGTCGGCGGCTTTCTCATCCTCTATGTGTTGATGCGCGTGCAGGCCGCGCTGCCGTTCAACCCCGCGGGCCAGTCGGCGGTCGAAGAGGGCTTGTCGTTCAATACGGCGATCAGCTTCATCACCAACACCAACTGGCAGAACTACGGCGGCGAAAGCACGATGTCGTACCTCGTGCAGATGCTGGGCCTGACGCATCAGAATTATCTCTCGGCCGCAACCGGCATCGTCCTTGCCGTTGCGCTGATCCGCGGCTTCGCGCGGCATTCAATTCGTACCGTCGGCAGCTTTTGGGTCGATGTGACCCGTTGCACGCTCTATATCCTGCTTCCCTTGTGCGTACCCTATGCTCTGTTCCTGGTGTGGCAGGGCATCCCGCAGACGCTCGGCCCCTATGTGGACGCGACCACGCTCGAGGGCGTGAAACAGACCATTGCGGTCGGGCCCGTCGCCTCGCAAATCGCGATCAAGATGCTGGGCACAAATGGCGGCGGTTTCTTCAACGCCAATGCGGCCCATCCGTTCGAGAATCCGACGGCGTTGTCGAACTACGTGCAGATGATCTCGATCTTTGCGCTCGGCGCAGCGCTCACCAATGTGTTCGGCCGCATGGTCGGCAATCAGCGCCAGGGCTGGGCCATTCTCGGCGTCATGGGCGTGCTGTTCATCACCGGCGTCGTGTTTTGCTACTGGGCGGAGGCGCACGGCAACGATGCGCTGAATGCGCTTGGCCTCACCGGCGGCAACATGGAAGGCAAGGAAACCCGCTTCGGCATCGTCGGCTCGGCCTTGTTCGCCGTGATCACGACCGCCGCATCCTGCGGCGCGGTGAACGCCATGCACGATTCCTTCACGGCGCTTGGCGGCATGATTCCACTGATCAATATCCAACTCGGCGAGGTCATCGTCGGCGGCGTCGGCTCAGGCATGTACGGCATGCTGTTGTTCGCCATCATCTCGATCTTCGTCGCCGGTCTGATGGTCGGCCGCACGCCGGAATATGTCGGCAAGAAAATCGAGGCGAAGGAAGTGAAGATGGCCATGCTCGCCATCCTGGTCCTGCCGCTGATGTATCTGGGCTGGACGGCCGTCGCCATGGAGGTGCCGTCCGCCGTCGCCGCCATGAACAACCCCGGACCGCACGGCTTCACCGAGGTGCTTTATGCCTACGTGTCGCAGGACGGCAACAACGGGTCGGCCTTCGCCGGGATCAGCGCTAACACGCTGTTCTATAATCTCTCCGGCGCCATCGCGATGTTCGTCGGCCGTTTCTGGATGATCATCCCGACCATGGCGATCGCGGGCTCACTCGCCGCCAAGAAACTGGTGCCGGCATCCGTGGGCACGTTCCCGACCACGGGCGGCCTGTTTGTCGGTCTCGTCGTCGGCGTGATCGTGATCGTCGGCGGGCTCACCTTCTTCCCGGCGCTCGCGCTCGGCCCGATCGTCGAGCAGCTCGCGATCAATGCCGGCACGCTTTTCTCATCCAATTGAGCATGATCCCGAAAAGTGGTCACCGGTTTTCGGAAAAGATGATGCTCGAACAAACATTCTTGGAGTGACTTCGATGGAATCGTCAAACCTCCGCAAGAGCCTGCCGGTCTCGGCGCTGTTCGATCCGAAGATCGTCGTACCGGCCATCGGCTCCGCCTTCGTCAAGCTCAATCCGCGCACGCTGATGAAGAACCCGGTGATGTTCGTGCTCGAGATCGTCACGGCGCTCACTACCGTGATCCTGATCCGCGATCTGTTCACCGGCGGCGAACATATCGGGTTCGAGATCCAGATCATTATCTGGCTCTGGTTCACGGTGCTGTTTGCCAACTTCGCCGAAGCCGTCGCCGAAGGGCGCGGCAAGGCGCAGGCCGATACGCTGCGCCGCCAGCGCACCGAAACCCAGGCCAAGCTTCTGACCGGCTCGGAAGATTCGCAACATTATCGGCTGGTGCCGTCGACCGATCTTAAAGTCGGCAACGTGGTGCTGGTCGAAGCCGGCGACATGATTCCGTCCGACGGCGAAGTGATCCAGGGCATGGCGTCGGTCAACGAAGCGGCCATCACCGGCGAATCCGCCCCAGTCATCCGCGAGTCGGGCGGCGATCGCTCGGCAGTCACCGGCGGCACGCAAGTGCTGTCGGATTGGATCCGCGTGCGCATCACCGCCGCGCCAGGCTCGACCTTTCTCGATCGCATGATCCGGCTGGTCGAGGGCGCCGAGCGGCAAAAGACGCCGAACGAGATTGCGCTCAATATTCTGCTCATCGGCCTGACCATCATCTTCGTGTTCGCGACCGCGACCATCCCGAGCTACGTCGCCTATACGGGCGGCACGATTTCGGTGGTCATCCTGGTGGCGCTGTTCGTCACCTTGATCCCGACCACGATCGGTGCGTTGCTGTCCGCCATCGGCATCGCCGGCATGGACCGCTTGGTGCGCTTCAATGTGCTCGCGATGTCGGGCCGCGCCGTCGAGGCGGCCGGCGACGTCGACACGCTTTTGCTCGACAAGACCGGCACCATTACGCTCGGCAATCGGCAGGCGACGTCGTTCCGGCCGCTGCGCGGCGTCACCGAACAAGAGCTGGCGGACGCTGCCCAACTCGCTTCGCTGGCCGACGAAACGCCGGAAGGCCGCTCTGTCGTGGTTCTCGCCAAGGAGAAATACGGCATCCGCGGCCGCGAGCTTTCCGAACTGAAGGCCAATTTCATCCCGTTCACCGCGCAGACGCGGATGAGCGGCGTGGAGATCGGTTCGTCCTGGGTCCGCAAAGGGGCGGTCAATTCGATCCTCCATTTTCTCAACGGTCCGGGGACGGCCGCGGTGGGTAACACCGTACAAGCGCTGCGTCCGAATCTGAGCGGCGAAACGGTGCTAGAGGTTAATGCCATCGCCGACTCCATCGCCAAGTCCGGCGGCACGCCGCTCGCGGTCGCCAAGGACGGTAAACTGCTCGGCATTATCGAACTCAAGGATATCGTCAAAGGCGGCATCCGCGAACGATTCGCCGAGCTGCGCCGCATGGGCATCCGCACCGTGATGATCACGGGCGACAATCCGATGACCGCCGCCGCAATCGCGGCGGAAGCCGGCGTCGACGATTTCCTCGCCCAGGCGACGCCCGAGGACAAGCTGCGGCTGATCCGCGACGAGCAAGCCAAGGGCAAGCTCGTCGCCATGTGCGGCGACGGCACCAACGATGCGCCGGCACTGGCCCAGGCCGACGTCGGCGTCGCCATGAATACCGGCACCCAGGCAGCCCGCGAGGCCGGCAATATGGTCGATCTCGATTCCAATCCCACCAAGCTCATCGAGATCGTCGAGATCGGCAAGCAATTGCTGATGACCCGGGGCGCGCTGACCACGTTCTCGATCGCCAACGATGTAGCAAAATATTTCGCCATTATCCCGGCGATGTTCGTGGCGTTCTATCCGCAGCTGCAGACGTTGAACATCATGCGGCTGTCGACGCCGCAAAGCGCCATTCTGTCGGCGATCATCTTCAACGCGCTGATCATCATCGCGCTCATTCCGCTGTCGCTGAAGGGCGTGCGCTACCGTCCGATCGGCGCTGCCGCGCTTCTGGTCCGTAACCTGTGGATCTACGGCGTCGGCGGCGTGATCATCCCGTTTGTCGGCATCAAGGCCATCGACGTCATCGTCACAGCCCTGCACCTCGCTTAAGGAGACACTCCCATGTTGCGCGAAATCCGTCCGGCGATCGTCGTCCTGGTTGCCCTGACCCTCATCACCGGACTCGCCTACCCGCTGGCGATGACCGGGATCGCGGAAGTGCTTTTCCCTTATCAGGCGCAAGGCAGCCTGATCGAGCGCGACGGCCAGGTCGTCGGCTCCGCGCTGATCGGCCAAGAGTTCGATAGCGACAAGTACTTCCATGGCCGGCTGTCCGCGACCACGGCGCCCGATCCGAAGGATGCGACCAAGACCGTCGCCGCGCCGTACAACGCCGAAAATTCGGGCGGCTCTAATCTCGGCCCCTCGAACAAGGCGCTGATCGACCGCGTGCAGGGCGACATCGACAGACTAAAGAAAGAGAACGCTTCGGCGCCGGTCCCGGTCGGCCTGGTCACGACGTCGGCCAGCGGCCTCGACCCTGAGATCTCGCCGGACGCGGCGCTTTTCCAGGCGCCCCGTATTGCCAAGGCGCGCAATCTGCCCGAAGATCGCGTCCGCCAGCTCGTTGCGGACCACACCGAAGGCCGCTGGCTCGGGCTCCTCGGCGAGCCGCGCGTGAACGTTCTCTTGCTCAACCTGGCGCTCGATAAACTCGCTACCGGGTGATAGCACTGCGCTGGCCGGCGTCGGCGCTTCGAGAAATCTAATCCGAGATGGTGGATCAGCGCCTTCCGTCCGATCATCGACCCTCACCTGAAGCGCTTCTCGACGCGGCGCGGCGCGAGGAAGGCCGCGTCGGCAAGCTTAGAATCTTCGTCGGTGCGGCGCCCGGCGTCGGCAAGACCTACGAAATGCTGCACCAGGCGCACGCGCGCAAGAAAGACGGCTACGACGTCGTCGCCGCCATCGTCGAGACCCACGGCCGCCATGAGACCGAAGCGCTGCTGGAAGGCCTCGAAGTCGTTCCCCGCCGCCACATCGACTATAAAGGTCAATGGCTCGAGGAGATGGACCTCGATGCGGTCATCGCCCGGCGTCCGCAAATCGCGCTGGTCGACGAACTCGCGCATACCAACGCCGAAGGCAGCCGCCATCCCAAGCGCTATCTCGACGTCGAAGAATTGATGAGTTGCGGGATCGACGTCTATACGACGGTCAATATCCAGCACATCGAGAGCCTCAACGACGTCGTGGCGCAGATCACCCATGTGCGCGTGCGCGAGACCGTACCCGATGCGGTGTTCGATCGCGCCGATGCCGTCGAGCTGGTCGATCTCACCCCCGATGATCTCATCCAGCGGCTCAAGGAAGGCAAAATCTACGTCCCGAAACAGGCCGAGCGCGCGCTCGAGCACTTCTTCTCGCCGGCCAATCTGACGGCGTTGCGCGAATTGGCGCTGCGGCGAACCGCCGAGCGGGTCGACGATCAGTTGCTGTCGGAAATGCAGGCGCGCGCCATCCAAGGCCCGTGGGCCGCCGGCGAGCGCATCATGGTCTGCATCAGCGAAGATCCGCGCTCCGCTGGACTTGTCCGCTATGCCAAGCGTCTCGCCGACCGGCTGCACGGGCCGTGGATCGCGCTGTACATCGAGAGCCGACGCAATCTCCAGCTCAACGAAGAAGAGCGCGACCGCATCGCCGACACGCTGCGGCTTGCCGATACGCTCGGCGGCGAAGCCGTCACCGTGCCGGGCGGCGCGCGCGATATTGCCGACGACGTCATCGCCTACGCGCACGAACATAACGTGACGCAGATCATCATCGGCAAATCGGCGCGCTCGCGCTGGTTCGAAATCCTGCATGGCTCGGTGGTGCACGATCTTGTCCGCAGCTCCGGCAATATCAGCGTCCACGTCATCGCCGGCGACCAGCTGCCCGGCCAACCCGTACCAAAAAAAGCTATCCGCACCGCGGAAGGCGGCGAACGTCTCGATCCAATGCCCTATCTGCTGGCCGTCGTCGCCGTGGCCGCTGCGCTCGGTTGCGCCGAGCTCGTCGACTATTGGATCGGCGTCGAGAACGTCGATCTGGTTTTTTTGACCGCCGTCGTCGGCGTCGCGGTCCGCTTCGGACTTTTGCCATCGCTCCTGGCAAGCGTCCTATCGGCGCTGTGTTACAATTTCTTTTTCCTGCCGCCGATCTACACCTTCACGATCGCCGATCCGCACAACATCGCGGCGTTTGCCCTGTTCACGCTGGTGGCCGTGATCGTTTCTCACGTCGCGGCGCGAGGCCGCACCGAGGCGATAACCGCCAAGGCGCGCATCCGCACGGTTGAATCGCTTTATTCCTTCAGCCGAAAGCTCGCCTCCACGGCGACGCTCGACGACGTCTTGTGGGCGACCGCCTACCAGACCGCGCTGATGCTGAAAGTGCGCGTGGTGATCCTGTTGCCGAGCAACGGCTCGATCGCGGTGCGCAGCGGCTATCCGCCCGAGGACACCCTCGATGACGCCGATGTGGCCGCGGCGAAGTGGACCTTCGAAAGCGATCGCCCCGCCGGCCGCGGCTCGGATACGCTTGCCGGGCGCCAAGCGGCTATTCCTGCCGATGCGTACCGGCCGCGGCGCCATCGGCGTTGTCGGCATCGACAGCGACAAGCCCGGCCCGCTGCTCACGCCCGACCAGCGGCGGCTGCTCGATGCGCTGATGGATCAGGGCGCGCTCGCCATCGAGCGCGTGAAACTCGTCGAGGACATGGACCGTATCGAAAGGACGGCGGAGACCGAGCGGCTGCGCACGGCGCTCCTTACCTCGATTTCCCACGACTTGAAGACGCCGCTCGCTTCCGTGCTCGGATCCGCCGGCACGCTGCGCGACCTCGCCGACAAGATTGACCGACAGCGAAAAGGTCGAGCTTCTGGCGACCATCATCGACGAATCCGAGCGGCTCAACCGCTTCATCGCCAATCTGCTCGACATGACGAAGCTTGAATCCGGCGCCGTCATGCCGAAGCTCGCACCGCACGATCTTTCCGAGATCATCGGCTCGACGCTGCGCCGCACCGTGAAGATTTTACGTCACCACGCCGTGCAACTCGACCTCGCCGACGATCTGCCGATGGTCGCGCTCGACGCGGTTTTGTTCGAGCAGGTCTTGTTCAATCTTCTCGACAATGCGGCGAAATACGCCGCCGCCGGAACCACGATATTCATCCGCTCCTGGCGCAGATCTCAACCAGTCTCCTTGCAGATCCTCGACGAAGGCGAAGGCATCCCGCCGACCGATCTCGAACAGATCTTCGACAAGTTCTACCGCGTGCAGAAGACCGATCAGGTTCGGCCCGGCACGGGATTGGGCCTCGCCATCTCGCGCGGCTTTATCGAAGCCATGCACGGCACCATAACGGCATCGAACCGCACCGACCGGCGCGGCGCCGTCTTCACCATCACGCTTGCCGGTCCGCGCATGACGCGCAACATCTGGACACAGCGGCATGAGCGCGGCACCGCTTCGGGTCCTGGTCATCGACGACGAGCCGCCGATCCGAAAGCTCTTGCGCCTCGGGCTGAACGCCCACGGGTATCAGACCCTCGAAGCCCCGAACGGCAGGACCGCGCTCGAACTGCTCGGCCAAAATCCCGATCTGGTCATTCTCGACCTCGGGTTGCCGGACATGCAGGGCCATGACCTTCTGCGCACCATCCGCTCCCGAAACGAAAAGGTACCGATCGTCGTCCTTTCCAGCCGCGGCGATGAAGCCGGCAAGGTCCAGGCGCTCGATCTCGGGGCCGACGATTATGTGACCAAGCCCTTCGGCATGGACGAACTCTTGGCGCGGTTGCGCGCCGCGCTGCGCCACCAATTGCAGACCCATGGCGAGCGGCCGGTGTTCCGCGTCGGCGATCTCTCGGTCGACCTGGTTCGCCGCATCGTCAAGACCGGCGACAAGGAGATGAAACTTTCGCCGAAGGAATACGATCTGTTGCGCGTGCTTGTGCAGCATGCCGGCAAGGTGCTCACGCACAAATTCCTGCTCGGCGAATTGTGGGACGACCTGACCGACGCGCAATACCTTCGGGTCTATGTCCGGCAGCTACGGCAAAAAATCGAAGCCGACCCCGAACGCCCGCAATATGTTCTCACCGAAACCGGCATCGGCTACCGGCTGCGTGCGCCGGATTGAAGCGGACTTCTTTCTGCAAACCGCCTGTCATACCCACGAGACCGCCGCGAAGGCGGACGAGCGGCGCGGCCGTCTTGGGCCAAACGCGGCATCAGGGGCTTTGAGTTAGTTCGGACCTGTCGCCACGACCTGGAGCGTGAATAACGTCTCACCTCCGCCGCTCGGCTGGTCAGTAACCCATAACCGCCAAGGTTTGCCGTGCAACAGCGTGGCGACATTGCCGTCGCGCAATGCCTCGCCAAGTGTCGAAACAGCCTCTGTGCGCATCGCCGCGTTATCGGCAAGGTCAACCCCAATGTCGTCGAGGGTGACGGCGCTGTTATCAAGATTGAAATAGTACAAGACAATGCTCCTCTGTTTACGGACGGGAGCGCTACCGAACTCTCAGCCACCGAAGCCCGCAGGCAATACCTTGACCGATGGTAACGCCAGCATACACATTATTCAAAGCCGGGCACGATTAATATTCAATCGCGGTCGGAGAGGACGGCCATCAATGTTTGGTGGACAACAATCTGCTTGTCGTAATCGATATAACCCAGTCGGCGAAATTTGTTCATGAAATAATTGATGCGCGCTCGGGTCGTGCCGACCATCTGCGCAAGCAACTCCTGGCTTACATTGGTTATGACAGTTCCTTTTTGACTATAGGTGCCGTAATTTGCCAGCTTCATCAGAATACGGGCGAGGCGCACCTCGCTGCTCTCGATCAGATGACTGAGGAGAATCTCTCGCAATTGAACGACGCTGGACAAAAGGTGGGCAAAGAAAAGGTCGCCAAACAGGCGATTCTGCCGAATGGCGTTGATGACGGCCGCCTGTTCCATCCGCACGACCGTGCTGTCTAAAATGCAGGTAGCCGTCGCGACGCGCGTCCGATCCCCGATCAGGCAGGCTTCACCGCAGAAATCCCCGGGATCGACGATGGCGATGTTGGCTTCCCGGCCGCGGGCCGAAATGACCGTTATCCCTACCCGTCCGCGATGGACGTAGAAGACGCTGTCTGCTCCGTCGCCTTGCGTAAAGAGCACTCCTCCAGGCTTGAACCTCGATACCGTCACTCCGCTATGCCTCGCGGCAAATGCCTCGACATCGAACGATTGCCGCTTTTCGATGACATCTTCGCGGACAGGCACTCGTGCGTCCAGGTCTTGTCTCACCAGCGGCCGCCATGGTCATCATGTTGACTTCGCGGGCGCTTGGCGACCGCTCCATAATCGCGCAGGGTTTTTATTATTTTTATGCAGACGCGGTGCACGATCACTTCCACGCACTACCGGTTACCGAGAACACCTCTGTCGGCAATGCAATGCCCCATTGGTGTAGTACACGACCACACGGTTCTTTACGGCACAAGCTGTATCCTCTGAGGCGTAGGGATTAGTACGTACTGGACCTCGGCCGTTAGCGCCCTTCCCTCTCCACGTCCAGTCGAAGAGCCAGCAGCGTCTTGCCAGTGCCATTGGGGCCGTCGGTCACCCACAGCCGCAACGGTTTACCTTCCCAAAGACTGTCCAGGGTGTCTTCGCGCAATATGCATCCGATGGTCCGTACCGCTTCGATTCGGAGCTCGGCCGCTGGTAAATCCACGCCATCGTGGTCCAATGTGGTGACACCGTTTTGCAGATGAAAATAGCGATGCGGCATCGGTGCGGTTCCTCGGCTGCGAGGTGAACGCTGCCTACTTACAGTCCCGACTGGAATCGGCGCTGTTCACTTTTGAACACGTCAACAAGGAAATCAGGGCACCGCAATGTCAGACCGCACGTCGCGGAATCCTCACGGTTATCATCGCCACCATCGAAAATCCCCGCCGGTGAAGGCCGGGCTTCTCTGGCTGTCAAAGGAACAAGCGTAACGGCTGCCGCGAGCGTGGCTGCGAATAAAGTTTTCGTGGTATTATGGTGTGTCACGGGCATTATTGCCCTCGAGGATACCGCCCAATGCCCGACGAACTTGTTCTCTATACCAATCCGATGTCGCGCGGCCGGATCGCGCGCTGGATGCTGGAAGAAGTCGGCCAGCCTTACAGGACCGAGGTAATGGATTATGCCTCGACCATGAAGGCTCAAGCCTATCTCGCGATCAATCCGATGGGCAAAGTACCGGCGTTGCGTCACGGCGAGGCGGTCGTCACCGAGACCGCGGCGATTTGCGCCTATCTGGCGGACGCGTTTCCGCAGGCCCGTCTCGCACCGCCGCCCGGCGACCGGCTGCGCGCGCCGTATTATCGCTGGCTGTTCTTCTCGGCCGGCCCGGTCGAGGCCGCGGTCAGCAACAAGGCGCTCGGATTTGCGGTGCCGCCCGAGCGCGAGCGCATGATGGGCTACGGCAATTTCGCGCTAGTGATGGACACCCTCGAGGCCGCGGTATCGCGGAGCGATTATCTGGTCGGCGACAGTTTCACCGCCGCCGATGTCTATGTCGGCTCGCAAATCGGCTTCGGTCTGATGTTCGGCTCGATCGAGAAGCGCCCCGCCTTCGAGCGCTATTGGCAGCGCCTCGGCGCGCGTCCCGCCATGGCGCGCGCCAAAGCGCTCGACGATGCGCAAGCGGCGGAATTGAAGAAGGCGGCCGGCTGAGCCGCCGCATCCGTCGCGCCGCATTCGGTATCCGACAGACGCCACACATTCGTTTGGCGGCGCGCGGCAGGCGTGTCTTTCATCGCAAGCCTGTTTCACAACAAGTCTGTTTTCGTATAAAATGCAATATTTCACTTGACAATTATTAGTTGAATTTATCACCCCGCCGGCGGTGGGCATAAGGCCTTCAATCGCGACACCTGCAAGTGAAAGAGCCGCAAGCGCCAGACTTGCAAGCGCCAGACTTGCAATCGACTGCCCGTCCGATCGAGCACGCGCGCCTGAGGATGGACGTGGCGCAATAGCCGTCCGCCGGGATGCCGGGAGGAAAACGGTCATGCGTGGTAGCCGCTCGCTTACCGTCGGAATTCTGGGCGTGTGCTGGCTTACCGGCTTGCTGGGCGTTGCGGCTCACGCGCAAACCGCGCGCGATATCAATCCGCCGGTCGCCAAATGCAACCTGACACCGGACACGATTTCGGATCCGAACGATCCGAGTAAGCGCATTGCGATACTTTGATCTATTTCCCCGGCCCGCCCCGCACTGCGGCCGGTCCGACCTGCATCGAAAAAACACTCGCACTGGTCGGCATCCACATCGGCCATAAGACCAAAGGGTCGCCGCAATGGGTCTGGAGCACGTTCGAACAGGTCGACAACGTGCCGGATCAATCCAGCGTTGCCGCCGGGACATTGGCGCCGCGCTATAATTTCTTCAACGCCGCCTGCAAGGATTACCACGGTCGATCTGGTCGACGGGTTGAACCAGAGCGGACTAAACAAAGGCAGAAAAGCGCTGTTTGGTCCGGATCTCGCGTCCGCGCTTAATAATCGGCTGTCGCGCCAGTTCCGCCTCGGCTTCCTGGTCGAGCAGTCGCCGGATGACGCCAACACGGTCATGCTCTCGGAGCAATATACCGACCACCTCGGCCTGCCCCGGCCGCAGATCCAATACGACCTGTCCGACTACACCAAGCACGGCTTTGCCGCCGCAAAGGCGACCGCCAGCGCCATCTTCAAGGCCATGGACGCGCAGGAATTCACCACCGAGCCGCCGCCAGACGAGCCGACCTCGTTCGAATGGCCGCCCGGACAGAAGACGCGGATCAGATATTACGGCGCCGGCCATTTGGTTGGGACCCATCGCATGGGGACCGATCGCAGCAATTCGGCCGTCAATGACATGCAGCGTTCCTGGGACTACGATAATCTTTATCTGGTAGGATGCGGCTCGTTCCCGACCGTGGCAACCGCCAACCCGACGCTGACGATGGCCGCATTGGCGCTGCGCACCGCGGATTACATCGTGAAGAACTTTCCGCAGTGAGCGGCAGCGTTTTACCGCAGCCGCAACAGCGGCTGCCCCAAGCGGATTGGCGCGCCCTCGCGGACATTGTCGCAAAGCGCAAAACCGTCCGGCGCGAAGACGATGATGGTTGAGCCGTGCTGGAACCAGCCAAGCTCCTCGCCCTTGCAGACTTCGCTGTCGCACGGGATGACATTGCGCCCGCGGTAATCGTGGTTCAGCAGATCCGCAAGACAATGTAGCCGGATGCTGGCGACCAGGATCGCAGCGACCGCAACGAGCGTCACCGGCTGGCCGCCCGGCGCCAGGCTCATCCGTACAATCGCGCGTTCGTTCTTGCAGAACAGCCGTTCGATGCGCTTAAGCGCGATCGGATTGACGTTCCAGGTATCGCCGGAGACGTAAGTCACCTGGCGGATGCGGCCGTCGAACGGCGCGTGGAAGCGGTGATACATGCTCGACTTCAAGCGCAGCGTGACATAGCGGCCGTTGCGATGCGCGGCAACGAGCGCCGGATCGCACAGCAGATCCTGCAGCGTGTAGGGGAAGCCCTTGGCCTGATAGAGCTCGGTACCTTCGATGCTGCCGCAGGCGCCGACGATCGCATCGCAGGGACTGACGAGGATGTCGGCGGCGCTGTCGATCGGCCGCGCGCCATCCTTCAGCTCGCGGATGAAGCAGTCGTGCAGACTGCGGAATTCGGTTTTCTTGGCCTCGCTGAGATCGAGGTCAGAGAACAGGCGCCATAGCGCGATCGACACATCGCGCAGCAGCGGCTGCTCGATCTGACTGAACCAGCCGATGAATTGGGTCGCGAGCCGCCGCGGAATCCGGTTGGTGAGGAGGAAATTGATGTCCTCCTGATCGAATATTCGCAGGATTTGAGTCCGCACTGTCATGGAACTGTAAGAACTCCCGTCTAAACCGCAATTCGATGGAATGGGCCAGCTCCGACTCTCGCGTTCTACGGCATCGGCGCGGCAGCGGTCGCTACCTCGGCCGTGAAGCTGCGCAAGCGGCTTGAACTGTCGAAGGCCAAGCACAAATCGCTCGCCGGTCATGCGCGGATATCGCGTTGGCTCGCCGGCTTCGTGCCGTTCTACGAGTATGACGAGGATCGCTTCTACGCCTCCGACGATGCGCCGGCGGACATCGTTGCGCTTCGCCGCACCGGCTTCGCCAAGCTTTCGGCGGACTATCAGGCGCGCTTTGCCGAGACCATCCGCCGTACCGCGGAGGCAAGCGCCACGATTTCCGATTTGCAGTTCACCGCCGCTTACCGCGTGCCTTTCCAATATAGCCGCATCGTCCGCCAGAATTTGCCATCGGCATCGTTCGTGCAGTCGTCGAACGGCGTCACCATTACCGATCTCGACGGCAATCGGTTTTACGATCTGACCGGCTCGTACGGCGTCAATGTGCTGGGCTACGACTTCTACAAGGACGCGATCGAGCGCGGCGCGGCGCGGGTCCGCGAACTCGGGCCGGTGCTGGGCTCGTATCACCCTCTGATCACCGAAAACGCCGAACTCTTGAAGAAAATATCCGGCCTTGACGAGGTCTCGTTCCACATGTCGGGCACCGAGGCTGTGATGCAGGCGGTACGGCTGGCGCGCTACCACACCGGGCGATCGCATCTGGTGAAATTCTGCGGCGCCTATCACGGCTGGTGGGGCGACGTGCAGCCGGGCGTCGGCAATCCGGTGCCGGCGCACGAGACCTATACGCTGAACGAAATGTCCGAACAGGCGCTGCGGGTACTGAAGACAAGGCGCAATATCGCCTGCGTGCTGATCAATCCGCTGCAGGCGCTGCATCCCAACGCCTCGGCGCCGAGCGATTCCTCGCTGGTCGACAGCGCGCGCGGCGCGCATTTCGACAAAGCGGGATACGCTGATTGGCTCCGGCGGCTGCGCGAAATTTGCACCGAGCGCAACATCGTCTTGATCTTCGACGAAGTCTTCGTCGGCTTCCGCCTTGCCAAAGGCGGCGCCCAGGACTATTTCGGCGTCCGCGCCGATCTCGTCACTTACGGCAAGACGCTCGGCGGCGGACTGCCGATCGGCGTCGTCTGCGGCAAGAGCGATCTGATGAAGCGCTTCCGCGACGATCGGCCGGCCGATATCTGTTTTGCCCGCGGCACGTTCAATTCGCATCCCTATGTGATGGCGGCGATGAACGAATTCCTGCGCTACCTGCAAACGCCGCAGGCCGACGCGCTGTACCAGCGACCTCGACCGCGCCTGGGATGACAGGGCCCGGATCCTCAACGAGCGCCTCGCGGCGGCTGACCTGCCGGTTCAAGTCGCCAACCTGTCGTCGATCTGGACGGTCTATTATACGAGGCCGTCGCGCTATAATTGGATGCTGCAATATTACCTGCGTACCGAAGGGCTGGCGCTGAGCTGGATCGGCACCGGCCGATTGATTTTCAGCCTCAATTATACCGACGCCGACTTCGCGGTGGTCGCCGACCGCTTCGTCGCCGCCGCAACCGCGATGCATAACGACGGCTGGTGGTGGAACAATCCCGCGCTCACGAACAAAATAATCAGGCGGACCATCCTGAAAGAAATGGTCCGCCGTCGATTGTTCGGTTCGTGTTAGCGGCAAAAGCTTACCAACAAGAGCTTACCGACAAGGGCTAAGCTTAGCGACGGGCGCGTCGGCGCCCGTCGAGTGCGATCAGCTTGCGTGCGGCGCTTCCTCGGCCTCTTCCTCGTCCCAACGGTGCATGCCGATCTCGGGATCGATCAATTCGCCGCGAAGGAGCGCGAACGGCGCCTTATGGTAGAGCTTGATGTCGTGGAACGGGTCAGTCAGGATCTTGGTGGCCCAGACCAGACCGGTTTGCACGTCCTTGATGACGAATAATTGGATAGTGCGAAACAGCACGCCGCCGACACCGATGACAAGCCAGATTTCGGCGACATGGCGAACGAATTCGGCGTTATTCGCGTGCGGCGTGAAAATGCCGAAGAAGGTCGGATCGAAATAAAGCGGCACCGGCGACAGCGCCCAGATCGTCAGCAGCACGACCTTGCGCCGCAGATTATAGCCGACCTTGATCTCTTCCTTGTATTCATGGGTGGCGTCGTTGACAACGTCGTATTCCTTGGGCTCGAAGAAAAAGTGCCCGCACTGCCGCGTCGTCATGGCGATAAGCCAGCCGGCCAGCGCCGAGATCGCCGGATCCTTGAAAATCATCACATAGGCAAACAGAAAGCTGATGGCGCTGACAAAGTGAAGCGACTGATTGATGCGACTATGATGATAGTAGCGATGGTCGTCCCAGCGCTGGGTGCGCAGGGTGTCGAGAAAGTTTTCCATTTCATTAATCCCCGTCGTGCAGCCGTCCGATCTGGATATGGCGATTCGATGAATCCCCTGTGACAAGGAGACATCACCGGCGAGACAGATGCTGTTTGTGACAGATGCGGACGGCGTGAATATCAACCGGCGGCGCGCGCGGGCTGGGCGTCGTAGCCGCGATCCTCGGCGCCTTCTTTGCCGAAGCGGATCAGGTTGAAATGGCCGAACGGCGGCATGGCGCGGCGCTCGATCAGATGCATGTCGCGCGTCTGCGCGGCCCAACGCGAATACCGCTCGAACGAGAATTCGGTCCGCCAGCCGAGCTTGCGCGCTGCCGGCTGGAACCAATGCTCGAGCGAGCGCCGCAATCCGGCTTCGGCGCCGACGCGGCTGACCAGGATGATTTCACCGCCCGGCTTGAGCACGCGGGCGAATTCGTCGAGCGTCGCTTCCGGATTCGGCACGGTGGTGATGACGTATTGGGCGACGACGACGTCGAACGAATTATCCGGGAAGGACAAATGCTCGGCGTCCATGACCCACAGGCCCTCGACATGGTCCAGACCGAGCTCGGTGACGCGCTCTTGCGCCTTGCGCAGCATCGGTGCCGAGATATCGACGCCACTCAACCGGCAGTTCTTCGAGTAATGCGGCAGCGAAATTCCGGTGCCGACGCCGACTTCGAGGATGCGGCCGCCGAGCCGCTCGGCAGCGGCGATGGCCGCATGCCGGCCGCGCTCGAACACCGCGCCGAAGACCAGATCGTATACCGGCGCCCAGCGGGCATAGGCCTTGGTGACCGTTTGTTTGTCCAGATCCAGTCTTGTTTGTCCAGACCCATGTCTTGTTTTTCCAGATCAACGTTTTGCTTGTCGAAATTCGAGTCAGATAGTGTGCTCATGGCTTACCCTTGTGTTGCAGCCGGGCACCAGTGGTTGCCCGTCCGACTCTTGTGGCGCCGCAGCGACTGGAATCGTCGCCCCGGCTTCTCGCGCGGTGCCGACGGCAACTTTGTGCGCGTGACCGATGAATTGCCGGGCGCTGTTCTCCCAGGAATAATGCAGCGCGAATTCGCGGCACGCCTCGCGGGAAATCGATATGGCCTGCATGCAGGCGGCTCGCAGATCGTCGTTGAGCACGCCGATCGAGCTGGTGCCGATGACATCCTTTGGGCCGGTCACCGGAAAGGCGGCGATCGGCACGCCGCTGGCCAGCGCTTCGAGCTGCACGATGCCGAACGTGTCGGTGAGACTCGGGAACACGAAGACGTCGGCCGCCGCGAGGTGCGCGGCCAGAATGCCGTTGTCCAACTGACCGAGAAATTTCGTGCTGGGATAGCGGCGCTTGAGTTCACCCTCCTGCGGCCCGGCGCCGATCACGACCTTGGTGCCCGGCAGATCGAGCGACAGAAACGCCGGCAGATTCTTTTCCACCGCGACCCGGCCCACGCTCATGAAGATCGGGCGCGGAAAGTCGAGATCGATGGCGCGATCGGGCCGGAACAGATCGACGTCGACGCCGCGCGTCCACATTCCGAGATTGGAAAAGCCGCGGCCGGAAAGCTCGGTCATCAGCGACGGCGTCGCCACCATGGTCACGGTCGCGGCCGCGTGGAAACGCCGCAGAACGTTGTAGATCCACGACGCCGGAATCGGCGAGCGCGCCGAAATATATTCCGGGAATCGCGTGGTATAGCTCGTGGTGAACGGACGGCCATTGCGAACGCAGTAAGCCCGGACCGCATGACCGATCGGGCCCTCGGTCGCGACATGAATGGCGTCGGGGCGGGACGCCTCGATGCGTGCGGCGATGCGCTTGCGGGGCGGCAACGCCAAGCGCAAGCCGGGATAGGTCGGCACCGGGAAGGTCCAAAACCCATCCGGCGACAGGAACTCGACCTCGACCCCCAATTTGGCCGCGGCACGCGCCAACGAGTTCAGCGTCCGCACGACGCCGTTGACCTGCGGACGCCAAGCGTCCGTGGCGATCATCACTTTCATTGAGTTGTTTCCAGCCGAAAGCGCGGGGCTATCGCGTTGTCGAATCGCATTATTCGACAATTGCCATTTCATGTCTCAATTGTGTGACGGCCGCGGAACCCACGCCAAGCCTGCGTGCGGCCGGGAGGCGATCGTAACAATGCTGTTACAAACGCATGGGAGCTTGGCCTCCGATTCGCCTCGCGTTTTTCGGCTCGCGGCACATATTTGATGGCACAGCAAAGGTTCGGCAGCACAGACGTGGCGGCAAAGACTTGACAGCAACAAGTCCCTTTACGCAGTCGATGATCCGTGGCGTCGGCCGGAACAAACTAAGCGTCGCCATCAGCGTGACGATCATGGGCGTCGCGGCGGCGACGCTTTATCATCTGTTGCAGGGCATCGACATCGCCAAAGTGATCGCGGCGATTGAAGCCCAATCCGCCACCCGCATCCTGATCGCCGCCGCGCTGGTTGCGGCCGGCTATTCCAACCTGATATTTTACGACCTGTTCGCGCTGCACACGATCGGCAAACGCAACATGCCGTTTCGGATCGTCGCCTTCGCGAGCTTCACCAGCTACACCATCGGCCACTCGCTGGGCGCAGCCACGCTGACCTGCGGGCTGGTGCGATTTCGGGTCTACTCGTTCTGGGGCTTGACCGTCGTCGACATCGCCAAGATCGCGTTCATGACCGGGGCGACGTTCTGGCTCGGCAATATATTCGTGCTCGGCGGCGCCGTCGCCTACGCGCCCGGCGCTCTCACGGTGTTCGACCGGTTGCCGGCGTCACTCAACCGCCTGGTCGGCGTCGCGGCCTTGCTGGCCATACTGTGCTATCTGATCTGGATCGCGGCGCGGCCGCGCGTCGTCGGCCGCGCCAATTGGCAGATCGCGTTGCCCAATCTGCGCTTGACGTTTTTGCAGATCGGCATCGGCACCGTCGACCGCTGCCTCGCGTCGCTCTCGCTCTTCATCCTGTTGCCGGGCGAGCCCGCCACAGGCTTCGTGACCGTCGTCGTCGTCTTCGTGCTGGCGACGCTGCTCGGAGCCATGAGCCATACGCCGGGAAGCCTGGGCATCGTCGAGGCCGCCATCCTGATCGGCCTGCCGCAATATCCACGCGAGGAATTGCTCGCCATCGTGCTCACCTTTCGCGTCCTCGACTTTTTTCTTCCGCTGTTCATTGCCACCACGATGTTCGGGCTGCGCGAATTGCGGCTGATCGGGCGGACGCGCAAGGTCGCGGCGCCGCCGCTGCCCCGAACCTTGTAAGGCCGCCACGCCCAAGTTAATGTTGCCGGCGGGCCAAACGGAGCCGCTGGTGGCGAGTAAGATGATGGCTCCAAGGGTGTGGCCTAGCGTCGTGGGAGGGCAAGTTCCACGCAGATTTGCCAGAGCAACTGCGCTCTCTTTCGTCGTCCTCGCGACCTTGGCCGGGTCGGCCGCTGCCGAGACTATCGAAACCGCGCTGGCGAGGGCCTACCAGAACAATCCGCAGCTCAACGCGCAGCGCGCCATCGTGCGCCAGGCCGACGAGGGCGTGCCGCAGGCGCTGTCGGGCTATCGGCCGACGGTAACCGCCAATGCGAGTGTCGGACGACAGTATACCAGTACCAAGGAGACCATCCCGCCGACACCGGGCTTCTTGGCCAATGGCGCTTCATTCTCCGACAAAGGATTGACGACGCCGCAGACCTATGGCCTGACCGGCACGGAAACGATCTTCAATGGGGAGCGCACCGCGAACAGAGTGCGGGCGGCGGAGAGCCAGGTCACCCAGTCGCGCGAAACGCTGCGCATGATGGAACAATCCGTCCTGCTGGCGGCGGCGACGGTGTACATGGACATGTCCCGCGACACTGCCAATCTCGACGTTCAGCAGAATAACGTGCGCGTCTTGCAGCGCACGCTCACCGATACGCGCAATCGGTTTTCCGCGGGCCAAGTGACTTCGACCGACGTCGCGCAATCGGAGGCCCAATTGGCCGCCGGCGAAGCAACACTCCATGCGGCCGAAGCAACGCTGATGACCACGCGCGCCAATTACCGCCGCATCATCGGTATCGACCCGGCCGCTTTGGCGCCGGCGTCGTCGGTCGACCGCTTCGCGCCGCCGACATTGAATGCCGCGATCGCCGTCGGCATAGAGCAAAATCCTTCCGTCACCGCGGCGCTGTATGGCGTCGATGTCGCCCAGCTTCAGGTCAAGATCGCGGAGGGCGCGCTGTGGCCGACATTGACCGGGCAATACGGCATCCAACAGCAGCTGTTTCCGACCATCACGACGCCGAAAAACTTCACCGATACGGTGGCGCTGAATCTGTCGGTTCCGATCTATCAAGGCGGCGCGGAATATTCCGCGATCCGCCTGAACAAAGAAACGCTCGACCAGCAGCGATTGAACGTCGATCAGGTCCGCGACCAGGCCCGGTCCAACGTCGTTCAAGCCTGGAGTCAGCTCCAGGCGGCAAAGGCGCAAGTGGAGGCCGCAGTCCGGCAGAACGACGCCTCCGAGCGGGCGCTCACCGGGGTGCGCAACGAGGCGATCGCCGGGCAGCGCACGACACAAGATGTCCTCAACGCCGAGCAGGCGCTGGTCAATGCAAGGCAAAGCCTGATCGTTGCGCAACACGACCGCGTGGTGGCGTCCTACGCTTTGCTGTCGGCGGTCGGAAAATTATCCGCGCAAGTTCTGAGCCTGCCGGTCCCGCTGTACGATCCGATGGTGCATTACCAGCAGGTACGCAACTCGTGGATCGGCCTGCGCACGCCGAGCGGTCAGTAGCGCGTCGGCGACGTCCTGCCGCTGCCAATCCTCAGTCTTCGTCTTCCTCGTCCTCGAGCGGGACCAACTGGCGCAGCGGCTCAGTCGCCAGAGTAATCTTGCGGCGGCCGGATGAGGCACCATCGACTGACAACGATTTGGGCGCGGCCCGCGATCGCTCGAACAGCGTCGCGCCGGCGTTACCGCCGAACGACGTCAAGTCGTCTCTGTCGCAGGTCGACGCGATCATCAATCCGATTGCCGCGAGATGAGCGCGCCGGTAGCAATAGACCGCGAGCAAGGCTCTTGCTGTTGGCGGGACGGTCGCGATGAGTTCATTGAGCCCGTGGGGGCTCGCACGATACAGGTCGCCAAGCATTTGATCGGTGACAGGACACGGTTCGCTTTCAGCCAGCATCGCAAAGGTCCCCCAGACGGATTGTCGATACCCACCTTCCAGCGCATCGTCTTAACTTAGCGTTAACCCAGCACCCTTCGTGCCGGGTCTGATGCAATATTTCGACCGAACGCGTTGCCCGGTCGCCGATCTCAATCGAGCCTGATGCCGGCGGCGCGGATGAGCTTGCCCCATTTGTCGTTTTCGCTGGTGATGAAACTGGCGAATTGCGCGGACGTCATCGGCATCGGCTCGACGCCGAGATCGGCAAGCCGCGCCTTGGGTTCGGCCTCGCCGAGCGCGGCGGTGAGCGCCCGGTTCAGCGTGCCGATGATCTCGGCCGGCGTATCCTTCGGCGCTCCGATGCCATACCAACCCACGGCCTCGTAGCCCGGCACGAATTCGGCGACGGTCGGAAGATCCGGCAGCGCCGCCAAGCGTCGCCGGCGTCGTCACCGCGAGCGCACGCACTTTGCCGGCTTTGACGAACTCCATCGACTGCGGGATCGGATTGACCACAAACTGCACCTGCCCGCCGATCAGGTCGGTCATGTAATTGGTGCGATACGGCACGTGCACCAAATCGACCCCGGCCATGGTCATGAACAACGCTCCGAAGAGATGCGACGCGGTGCCGATGCCGCCCGACGCCATATTGATCTTGCCAGGATTGGCCTTGGCGTAGGCGATGAACGCCGGAAGGGTTGCGGCCGGCAACGCGTTCGTGACCAGCACCACGTAAGGCGCATTGGCGGTCGTCGAAATCGGCGCGATGTCGCGGACAAAATTGAAATTGAGATTTTGGTAGAGCGAGACGTTGAGCACGTTGGTCAGGACATCGGCGAGAATCGTGTAGCCATCCGGCTCTGCCCGCACCACCAGCTCGGTGCCGATATTGCTGCCCGCCC
The DNA here is from genome assembly GCA_963696555.1 of uncultured Alphaproteobacteria bacterium. Taxonomy (GTDB): domain Bacteria; phylum Pseudomonadota; class Alphaproteobacteria; order Rhizobiales; family Xanthobacteraceae; genus BOG-931. The sequence continues at coordinate 38,651 of CAVOKR010000027.1, forward strand.
CGGGCCGGTTGTCGACGACAAACTGTTGACCGAGCCGGTCCGACAGCCATTGCGCCGCAAGCCGCGCCATGATGTCGGGCGCGCTGCCGGGGGGAAAGCCCACGATCATGTGCACCGGCCGCGACGGGTAGGCGTCCGCGCGTGCGCGCCGCAACATGGCGGGAAGCGCGACGCTACTGGCCGCAAATTGCAGAAAGCTTCGGCGCAAAATTTTCAAGGCAGGAACCTCCATGGCCGTAATACATAATAGATGTAACCCAAGTCGTAGATGTAACCCAAGTCATAGATGTAACCGCAGACCCCTGCCCCCGGAAATCACGACGACCCCAAGTCAAACATCCCCGCGGCCGGCGAAACGAGCCGCAGACCTTCATTTTGCGCCGTGATATCGTTTTCCCAAGCCGTGAACGGCAATCGAGCCCGCGCCGGACCAATGCTCCGGTTGTGGCTAAGAACGCGGTCCGCAAAGGCCGTATCCAGGGAGGAAAATGGATGCCGAACGCGGAGGCATTCGATTTCATCGTCGTCGGGGCCGGAAGCGCGGGCTGCGTTCTCGCCAATCGTCTCACGGCGTCGGGCCGCCATCGCGTGCTGCTGTTGGAAGCAGGCCCCAAAAACCTGCACCCGTGGCTTCATATTCCGCTCGGCTTCGGCAAGCTGTTCACCGATCGCCGCTTCAATTGGTGCTACGAAACCGAGCCGCAACCCGATTGCCATAATCGCAATGTGATTGCGCCGCGCGGCAAAGTTCTCGGCGGCTCGAGTTCGATCAATGGGCTGATCTATATCCGCGGCCAGGCCGAGGATTTTAATTTCTGGCGGCAGCTCGGCAATGCGGGCTGGAGTTTTGACGACGTGCTGCCCTATTTCCGCAAGGCGGAGGACAATGAGCGCGGCGCCGATGGCTTCCACGGCGCCGGCGGCCCGCTCGCGGTCTCGGACTTGCGCGACCGGCATCCGCTCGCCGAAGCTTACGTCGAGGCGGCGGTGCAATGCGGCTATCCGCGCAACGACGATTTCAACGGCGCGGTGCAGGAAGGCGCGGGCTATTACCAGACCACCATGCGCAAGGGCGTGCGCGCCTCGACGGCGGCCGGCTATCTGAAACAGGCACGCCGCCGCGCCAATCTCAAAGTGGTGTCGAGTGCGCTCGCGACCCGCATCGTCTTCGACGGCCGGCGCGCCATTGGCGTCGACTATCTTGCCGGCAACGACCAGCGCAGCGCCCGCGCCACTATCGAAGTCATCGTCGCGTCGGGCGCGTTCAATTCGCCGCAGCTGTTGCAGCTTTCAGGGCTTGGCCCGGCGCCGCTCCTAAAATCGCACGGCATCGCGGTGATCGCCGACGCGCCGGGCGTCGGCGACGATCTCAACGACCATATTTCGGGCCGCATCATTTTGCGCTGCCAAGAACCGATCACGCTCAACGACGCGGTGCGCACCTGGAGCGGCAAGCTCAGGCACGGCCTGCATTATGGGCTCACCCGCCGCGGCTATCTCGCCATTCCCGCGGTGTCTTCGGCAGTTTTTGTCCGCGCGCTGCCGACCTCGGCGACGCCCGACTCGCAATGCTCGATTTCGCTGTTCTCGGCCGGCACCATCGGCGGCGAACTGTCGCCGTTCCCGGGCGTCACCGGCAATTGCGTGCTGCTGCGGCCGGAGAGCCGCGGCTATGTGCGCATCAAATCCGCCGATCCACGCCAGGCGCCGGCGATCCACCCGAATTATCTGGCAACCCCGAAAGACCGCGAGACCATCGTCGCCGGCGTCAAGGCGATGCGCCGCATCTTTCAGGCGCCCGCCATGGCGCGCCACATCGCCGAAGAGATCGAACCGGGCAAAACATGCGACAATGACGCCGAACTGCTCGACTTCATCCGCCGCCGCGGCTCGACCACCTATCATCCCGTCGGCACCTGCCGCATGGGACAGGATGCTAAAGCGGTGGTTGACGAGCGGCTGCGGGTGCACGGGTTTACGGGCTTGCGCGTGGTCGACGCCTCGATCATGCCGGCGGTGGTTTCCGGCAACACCAACGCCGCCACCATCATGATCGGCGAAAAGGGTGCCGATATGATCCTCGCGGACGCCCGGGCCTGATATTACGATCTCGATCTCAGAGGGAGTGGAATCAATGCGACGATCGATTGTGACGGCGGCGCTCGCGGGCTTCGCCGGATTGGTCCCGCTGCAGCAAGCCGCTGCGCAGCAGGCGGGCCAGAATTTTCCCGACGGCCCGGGCAAAGCAACCGTGGTTTCGATCTGCAGCGGCTGTCACGATCTCGAGCGGCTGACCGCGGGCTATACGCCGGAGGGATGGCTTTCGGTCACGACCATGATGCACAATTTCGGCGCTCCGGTTCCCGACGATCAATGGGAAACGGTCCGCGCCTATTTGATCCGCTCGTTCCCCGAGCGCCCGCGGCCGGACGCGGTATTGCTCTCCGGTCCGGCGCAGGTGTCGATCATGCAATGGCCGCTGCCGACGCCCGGTTCGCGGCCGCACGATCCGATGGTGGCGCATGACGGCGCCATCTGGTGGACCGGCCAGCTCGCCAACAGACTAGGCCGGCTCGACCCGCAAACCGGGCAGATGCGGGAATACCCGGTCGATCCGCTATCGGGGCCGCACGGCCTGGTCGAGGACAAGGACGGCAGCGTCTGGTTTACCGGCAATTTCCGCGGCTTTATCGGCAAGCTTGATCCTGTGAGCGGCGAGGTGAAGGAATATCCGCTGCCCGATCCGCGCGCGCGGGATCCGCACACCATCGTCATCGACCACAACGGCATCGTCTGGTTCACCGTCCAGAGCGGCAATTTCGTCGGCCGGCTCGATCCCGCGACCGGCGCCATCAAGCTCGCCCAGCCGCCGACGGCGAATGCGCGGCCTTACGGCATGGCGGTCAATTCCAAGAACCAGGTGTTTTTTGTCGAATTCGGCGCGCCCAAGATCGCAACGATCGACGACGACATGCATATCCAGGAGTATTTGCTGAACGATTTCGCCGCGCGGCCCCGCCGCATCGCGATCACGCCCGACGATCAGATCTGGTACACCGATTTCGCCCGCGGCTATCTCGGCCATCTCGATCCGGTGAGCGGCAAAGTCGAGGAATTCGCCTCACCGAGCGGCCCGAAATCGCGGCCCTATGGCATCGTCTCGACCAAGGGCGCGCTCTGGTATGTCGAATCGGGAGCGAAACCCAATGCGGTCGTGCGGTTCGATCCGCAAAGCCGCACATTCCAGAGCTGGGGCATTCCCGGCGGCGGCGATATCGTGCGCAACATGACCCTCGACCGCGACGGCAACCCGGTGATGGCCAACAGCCTGGTCAATATGGTGGGGAGGGTCGAGATCAAGAATGTCGGGAATTGAGAGCGGCACGGGCCGCTTATTCGGGTGGAAGCGGAAATCCAACGCGTAGCAACCATTAAGCCCTGCTTCATGAGTAGCCGCATCCTTGTTTTTTATGGTTCCTATCGCTCCGATCGAATGGGCATTCGGCTTGCTCAATTCGTCGTTGCCCGGCTGCGTCGTCGTGGCGACGATGTCGAACTGATCGACGCCAAGGCGATCGATCTTCCGATGCTCGACCGGATGTACAAGGAATATGCGAAGGGCGAGGCGCCCGAAGCCCTGGAACGGCTCGCCGGCAAGATTCGCGATGCGGATGGGTTCGTCTTCGTCACCGGCGAATACAATTGGGGCATGCAGCCGGGGCTGAAAAATCTTACGGATCACTTCCTGGAAGAATGGTTTTGGCGGCCTGCCGCGATCGCGAGTTATTCGGGCGGCCGTTTGTCCGGTGCGCGGGCGGCGACCGCGTGGCACGGCACGCTCTCCGAAATGGGGATGGTGGTGATCTCCAGTACGATTGCGGTCGGTCCGATTGGGCAAACATTGTCAGCCGAAGGCGAGCCCATTGGTCCCGCTGGCCGGGCCGTCGAAGAGGCGTTTCCGCGCTTTGCCGACGACCTGACCTGGTGGATCGAAGCGGCCAAGGCCCAGCGAGCGCGAAAACCGCCGCCGTATTGACAGCGTCGGCACCGGACGACGTGGACATCGATGGGATTGTGTTCGGCCTACCAGGCAGGAGAGGCAAACTCCCGTCAGGACTTATCCATCGCATTATCGGCGACAAGCTCCGCGCCATTGATATAACTCGCCGCGTCCGAGACGGCGAAGACGATGAGATTGGCGATCTCCTCGGGCGTGCCCCAGCGCGTATCGCGCATGCCCTGATTGCTCGACCAGGTCGAACGTTCGCGCGCGGCCTCCTCGGGGCTGAGCTTGCGCTTGGCCATTTCGCGCTCCCATTTGGCAAAGCGCTCCGGCGTATTGATGAAGCCCGGGATCACGCAATTGACGCGGATGTTGTGTGGCGCAAGCTCGTTGGCGAGCACTTTGGAGAAGCGGATCTCGGCCGATTTCGCCGGCCCCGTGCAGGACGACAAAAACGGCGGGTTCAGCGTCATGATCCCAGTCTGGCCGCTGACATTGACGATGCGGCCTCCGCCCTGCGCAATCATCAACGGCACCACGCGCTGGCAAATTCGGAACTGTGCGAAGAAATTGATCGCCATGCCGTCGACAAGTTCCTCATCGGTCACGTCGAGAAATGGCTTGTAGGTGCCGGTGCCGGCATTGTTGACCAGAATGTCGATCTGGCCGAGCTTGTCGCCGACGACGCGCGGCAGCGTTTCGATCTGCTCGAGTTTGGTGACGTCGAGCGAATGCGTCTCGATCCTCGCTTGCGTCGACTGCATGATATCGCGCGCGGCTTCGGCCAACGCCGTCTCCCGGCGCGCGCAGATCAGAACTTTGACGCCCTCCCGCGCCAGCGCGCGCGCCGTCTCCAGCCCTATGCCCTTGCTTCCGCCGGTGACGAGCGCCGTCTTGCCTGCAAGCCCGAGATCCATCGCCCTGGCTCCTTTCAAAAAATGCCCCGTCCGAAACCTCAAAACCCGCACGAAACCGAAATAACGATCTGGCCGCACATGCCGAAGAAAGATGTCCCGGGAAACCTGTATCCGGAGAAAGCCGACCCTATCGGAATGCGGCCGATTGCCACTAATTTTGGCAAGACGTGAGTGCCCGGGCAACCCGGCGCCTCGCATTGACGTGGTGCCATATTTGGGGCTGCCCACCCCACATCGCCGCATTGCCCACAAAGCGATCTGCCCCGGTCGCCTCCTCGGTCGCCCCGGTTTTAATTTCTTGCAGGGACAGGGCGCTTTTCGGACATTCAAGCTGCGGCTATAATGCGCCGCACAAGTCCAAGAAACTCAACACACTTCGGGAGTAGATCAACGCAAGCTTAGGGAGGATATCAAAATGTCAAAAATGTCGATGACTCGCCGCCAAGCGCTGGCATCCGCCGGCGCCACTGCCGTTGCAGGCGGCTTGGCCAAGCCCGCAATCGCCGCCAAAGATCCGATCCGTATCGGCTATCTGCCGGCTCTCACCGGTCCCTCATCGTCCACCGGTGTTGGGATCAATCGCGGCAGTCCAATTGGCGGTGCAGGAGATCAATGCGGCCGGTGGCATCAATGGCCGGCAGCTCGAACTGATCACCCGCGATACCCAAAGCGATCCGACAAAGGCGGTCAACGGAGCAGCGGAGCTCGCGCACGGGGAAAAAGTGAGCGCCATTTTCGGCCCGGTCAATTCCGGCGAGTCGCTCGCGGCCGTCCCGCTGCTTGCGCGCGCAAACATTCTGCAGGTCCATCCCTGCTGGGTCGATAGCCTGACCGATCCGCAGAAATATCCGATGTGCTTCCGCAACGCGCCCACCAACCAGCAGATCGGCGGCGCAGCGAACCGTTACGTGGTGGAAGTGCTCAAGCGCAAAAAAGTCGCGGTCATCAGCGACACCACCGGCTATGGCACCGCATCGGTCAACGCCTATGTGCCGATGCTCAAGGACAAAGGTGCCGAAGTCGTCTATCAGGGCAACGTCGACGCCGCCAATCCGGATCTCAAGCCAGAGCTTTTGCGCATGCAATCCGCGGGCGCGGAAGCGATCATGCCCTGGAGCGTGAATGCCGGCTTCCTGTCCCGCATCATCAACACGCGCGGCGACATGGGATGGGACGTGCCGATCGTCGGCCAGACCACGCTCGGCTCCGGTCAGACCAAGGCGTTGCTGGAGAAGCCCGAATACTGGGCAAAGGTCTATCCGAACAATTTCCGGCCGGTTTGCTACGCGCCGGGCGGCAAGCTTTCGGATCGCACCAGCGCCTTCCTCGACCGTTTGAAGAGCGCCAAAGTCGACATGAGCGACACGCTGCTGTGGTGGATCGCGCGTCGGCTACGACACGTCCAAGAATGGTCGCCGAGGCCATGAAGAGCGTCGGCACCGAGCCGGACAAGATCGTCGGCTATCTCAACACGCTCAAAGGCTATCCGGGCGTCTACGGTGACATCACCTTTACCCCGGATCAGCACAACGGCTACCCGGACGACGAAGTCGTGATGGTCGAGGCCAATTCGCTCAAGGACGGCGCGTTCAACCTGGCTCCCGGCTACAGCGCTTGAGCCGATGGTCGAATCGATCGTCTTGTCTGGGGTGGCGATCGGCTGCATCTACGCACTGATCGGCATCACCTATAATGTGATGTTCTCGGCCTCGCGCGTGTTCAGCTTCACCGCTGGCACGCTCGGGATGCTGGGCGGCGTGCTGGGCTCGCTGTTCATGCCCGATGGGCATGCCGGTCGTCGTCGGCCTTCTGCTTGCGCTGGCCGGCGGCGCGGTGCTCGGCGTCGTCACCGAGATCGTCGCGGTGCGGCCGGTGCTGAAAAGCCTGGATCAGCATCTCTACGTGCTCTCCACGCTGGCTTTGGCGCTGATGGTCCAGCAATTCACCGCGATCGAGTGGAGCACGGACGCCGCAGCCGTTTCCGCGGCTGTTTGACTTGGCCCGCGGCCGGTTCGATCAGCAATTCTGGCTGCCGATGCTGGCCTGCGCCGTGGTGATTGTCGGGCCTGGAACTGCTCTATCGCCACACCCTGGTCGGCCGCGCCTTCCTGGCGATCGCCGAAGACAATTATGCCGCCCGCGCGCTCGGCCTGCCGGAACGCCGCTTGCGCATGGCGAGCTTCGCGCTGGCCGGCGTGATCGGCGCGCTCGCGGGCTTTGCCGGCGGCGAGATGCTGCTGGCCTTCTTCGGCAATGCGCCGATGCTGACCTTCTACGGCTTCGTCCCGGTCGCGCTCGGCGGCATGGGCAACAACCGCGGCGCCGTGGTCGGCCGGCCTCCTGCTCGGGCTGTTTCAGCAGGCTGCCAACTTCCTGGTCGGCGGCATCTTCGCCTCGGTCGCGGTGTTCACGGTATTCATCATCGTCCTGCTGGCGCGCCCGGAGGGCCTCGCCGGCGCGGCCCTTCCGCGCCGCGTGTGATGGAAATGCCGGAGGCACAGCCGGAAATACAATTGCGCCCCGGCCGATCGAGTGCGCTCGGCTCTACGAGCGCGATCGGGGCGGCACTGCCTTTCGTCGTGCTGCTGATAGTCGGCGTCACGTTCCCGCTGTTCGGCGGCGGCTATTGGGGCGTGATCGCGACCCGCGCCTGCGTCTACTGGGTACTGGTGTCCGGCCTCAACCTGGTTGTCGGCTTCGCCGGCCAGATCGCCATCGGCTGGGTGGCGCTGCTCACGCTCGGCGCCTACACCACGAGCGTACTCACTGCCGGCACCGTCATGCCGGTGTTCCCGCCCTATCTGGCGCTGGCGATCGCCGCCGTCGTCGGCGCCGTTTTCGGCTTGATCGTCGGCCTGCCGGCGCTGAGGCTGCGCACCTTCTATTTCGCCATCACGACGCTCGGCTTCGCCACCATCGTCACCCAGGTGGCGCTGGCCTGGAGAGCGTTACCGGCGGCGGAGTCGGCGTCGCCGGTCCGATCTTCCCGGAACCCTTCGCCTCGCTGTGGGGCTTTTACTATTTCTGTTTCGGCCTGGCGGCGATCTGCACCTGGATGACGGCGAATATCGCGGCCAGCCGGTTCGGCCGCGCGCTGACCGCGATCCGCGATGCCGAGGTCGCGGCGGAAGCAAGCGGCATCTCGAAATCCGCTTTGTTGGGAATGGTGTTCTTGTTCAGCGGCGCGGTTGCCGCGGTTGCCGGCGGGCTGTTCGCCGCACTGCAGTCTTACATCACGCCGGATGCGTTCACGCTTCGATTTGTCGATCCTGTTTTTCATCGCCATCCTGATCGGCGGGCGCGGCTCCATTCTCGGGCCGCTGCTCGGCACGATACTTTTGACGGTGCTGCCGGAATTCGCCGCGCCACTGGTCGCGTGGTCCACTTTTCTCTATGCGGTGCTGCTGCTCGTCATCGTGCTGGCGATCCCGGGCGGCATTGCCGAGATGCTGGATTTCAAGAACCGGCGCCCGCTCGAGAGCGGCCGCGCGATTATCCCGCGGCCCGATCTGCTCGGGCGGCTGCTCGGCACACCGTCGGACGCCGGCGCTTTGACGCTGGAACAGGTGGCGCTGAGCTTCGGCGGCGTGCGTGCGATCGACGGCCTCGACCTCGAAATCCGGCCGGGTCAAGTGCATGGACTGATCGGTCCGAACGGCAGCGGCAAGACGACGACGCTGAACGTCATCTCCGGCTACTACGCGCCGCAGCGCGGCGCGAGTCAAGCTGAACGGCGCCGCGCTGCCGGCGCTTGCGCGCCACCGGCGCGCGCACATGCGGCATTGCGCGAACGTTCCAGACGCCGCGCATTGTCGGCTCGGCGTCGGTGCTGGAAAACGTCATGATCGGCGGCACGATCGACGGCGAGGGCACATTCGTCGAATCATTGCTGTCGCTGCCGCGCCATCGGCGCGACGAAGCCATGTTGCGCGACACCGCCATGCTGGCCTTGGCGGCGGTCGGGCTGGAGCGACTCGCCGCTGTGCGCGCCGATCGGCTGCAGCACAGCGAATTGCGCTTCACGGAGATCGCCCGCGCATTGATGCTGCGCCCGGCTTTTCTGCTGCTCGACGAGCCGGCGGCCGGACTCTCGGCCGAGGAAATCAGGCGGCTCGGCGCGCTGATGCTGGCGATCGCCCGGCGCGGCACCGGCGTGCTGCTGGTGGAGCATCATGCCGATCTGATCTTCGACATCTGCCATCACGTCACCGTGCTCAATCTCGGCAAGATACTGGCGGCCGGGACGCCCGCCGAAATCCGCGCGCATCGGGAGGTGGTCAATGCCTATCTCGGCGGCTGAACCGCTGCTTGACGTCGCCGGCCTTTCGGCCGGCTACGGCAAGATCGGCGTGCTGCGCGGCATCGACCTGACGGTGGGCGCGGGCGAGGTGGTGGCGCTGCTCGGCCCCAACGGCGCCGGCAAGACCACGCTGTTGCGCGCGGTGTCGGGACTGCTGCCGTGGTCGGGACAGCGTGCATTTCGGCGGCCGCGATCTCGCCGGCGCCAGTCCGCGCGATACCGTGAAGGCCGGGCTCGTGCATGTCATCGAGGGACATCGCGTGTTCACGCAGCTTGCGGTGCTCGATAACCTGCTGCTGGCGGCTACGATCTGCCGCGCGGCGAGCGCGCCGCGCGCGTCGAGGAAGCGCTCGCGCTGTTCCCCGAAATCGCCGCCAAGCGCCACGAACGCGGCGGGGCGCTGTCCGGCGGCCAGCAGCAGATCCTGGCGGTGGCGCAGGGTCTGGTGCGGCGACCGCGGCTGCTGATGCTGGACGAGCCTTCCGCCGGCCTGTCGCCGGTACTGGTCGATCGCGTGCTCGTGGTGGCGCGGCGGCTGCGCGAGACCGGCACCGCGGTGCTGCTGGTCGAGCAGTTGATCGAGAAAGCGCTGGCGCTCGCCGATCGTGTCTATGCGCTCGCGCGCGGCTCGATCGTGCTGGAAGCGAGAACCGGCGAAGCCGATCTGCCGCACCGGCTGGAGCATGCCTATATGGCAACCGCGAGCCAACAGCAGTAACCGGGGCAACTCGTTTCGCACAATCGGCGGCAAAGGACTTTGCGATGGATTTGGGTTTGAAGAACTGCAGGGCGTTTGTTGCCGGCGCCAGCAAGGGGATCGGCAAGGCTTGCGCCCAGGCGCTTGCCGCCGAGGGCGCCCGCGTCTTCATCTGCGCGCGCAACATGGGCGAACTCAAACGCGCGGCGGCCCAGATCGGCGCCACCGCCTATGCGGCGGTCGACATTTCGCAGCCGGCGGAAGTCAAACGCGTGGTGGCCGAAGCCATCGCCGCCTTGGGCGGCCTTGACTGCCTCGTCACCAATGCCGGCGGTCCGCCGACCGCTGCGTTCGACAAAGCCGGCGATGACGACTGGGATATTGCCTACCAGCTTAATCTGATGAGCGCCGTGCGCCTGATCCGCGAAGCGATACCGACCCTGAAGGCTTCGGGGCGCGGCCGCATCGTCAATCTGACCGGCTACGGGGTGAAGGAGCCGATGACAGATCTGGTGGTGTCGGATTCGATTCGCGCCGGCGTGACGGTCATGGCCAAAACCATTGCTTCCGACCTCGCTCCCTACGGGATTACTGTGAACAATATCGCGCCCGGTCCGATCATGACCGATCGCCTCACCGAGATTCTTTCCAATCGGGCGAAGAGCTTGGCCGTGACGCCCGAAGAACAATTCAAGCGCCTCGCGGCCACTATTCCGTTGCGCCGGATGGGGCAGCCGAACGAAATCGGCGATCTCTGCGCCTATCTCTGTTCGCCGCAAGCCGGCTACCTCACCGGCCAGACGATCGTGGTTGACGGCGGCATCAATCGCTCGATCTGAAAACCCAGGCCGAACGCGATCAGGTCAGAGGCGCGGTCGGTGTAAATATTTACCGCGCGCGGGGCCCACGATCTTTCCGTCGGAAAAAATCAACGCTCCCCGGAGAAATGTGCTTTGGACGCGGCCTGTGAGTTCGACGCCCTCGAACGGCGAATAGCCCTTGGTGGGATTCGGATTCTGCGGCGCGCACCACGAAATTTTGAATGCGGATCGACCAGAACGATGTCGGCGTCGTAGCCGGGCGCGATGTCGCCTTTGCCCTTCAAGCCGAACCGTTGCGCCGGGTTCCAGCTCAGAAGCTCAGCCATGTGGTTATACGACATGCCGCGTTTGCTACCCTCGCTCAAAACGCCGGAAAGCAGATATTCGGTGCCGCCGAATCCCGATTTCGCGAGCCAAATATTGTCAGGGTCGTCTTTGCGACCATTTCTGCTCGGCCGAACAGCAGGCGTGATCGCTCACGATCCAGTCGATCTTACGATCAAGCACCGCCTGCCACAGCGCTTCGACGTCCTCGCGCGGCCGGATCGGCGGATTGACCTTGGCATGCACGGCGCATTCGCAACTCGGTATCGAGCAGAAGATGGCCGACGGTCACTTCGCGGCGGAATGCGACATGCGGAAACACCTGCTGCATGGTCCACGCCGCCTCCATCGCCTTGCGCGAGCTCAAGTGCAGCAGGTTGATGTTGAGGCAATTCGTTTCGTTGGCGAGATAGGAGGCGATCCAGATCGCCAGGCCCTCGGAATGCGGCGGCCGCGCCGCGCTGTAGGCGGCAAGCCCCGTCAGCGTGCCGTCGCGCTCGACGATCTTGGTATAGGCGTTGAGAATATCGGCCAGCTCGCAATGCAGGCTCACGCTGATATAGGGCGCCTTGTCCGGGATATTTGGCCATCAGACGCTGCGCCGATCGCATGATGAATTCGAAATGCGCGATGTCGTAGCGCTCGTCCGGCCCGATCATCAGAAATTCGTTTTGCTGCGACGAGCGTCCGTGCAGGCCATAGCCGCCGTAGAACATGAATATCTTGAACGATGTGATCGCCGTGCTCGAGGACAAGATGCTCCATTTCGTCGATATGCGCGGCCTCGATCGGCGCCACGTGATAGCCGTAGTCGACCCAGAACCGTCCGTCCGACTGCTTGAACACTTCGGGCATGAATTCGCGGTACGGACCGCCGCGATTGAGATAGTAGTGTCCGGTGCGGATGTAATTCAGGCTCGAGGTAACGCCTCCCATCGCCGCGGCCTTGCTTTCCGACACCGCATCTTCGGCGAGCGGCGAATAGATCCCGATATGCATGTGGGCATCGACGCAGCCGGGAAAGGCCAGATAATTCTTGCCGTCGAATACTTGCGGCGCATTGCTCGGCCTGGAGTTCGGGCGCGAGCCGGCTGATCTTGCCGTCCTTGATGCCGATGTCGAGGCAATCGACGGAGGTCTTGTTGGGACGCACCACGCGGGCATTCTTGATGACGAGATCGAATAATGTCGACATGCCGCCTACCTCACTGACCATGCTTACAGGCAATTCGCTACGTGAGCGCGCTATTCCCTCAATCCGCGATCCTTTCGCCCGATTGCCGGACGATCGGCGCCCAATGCTTGACGTCCTCGCGCACGAAAGTAGCGAATTCGGCCGCCGTATCGCCCACGGCCGAAGCGCCCTCGCGCGCAAGCTGTTCGCGCAACTTCGGTTCATTGAGCGCAGCTACAATCGCGGTGTTGAGCTTATCGGTAATCGCAGCGGGAAGATTGGCGGGAGCGAATACGCCAAACCACGCGCTCGATTCGAACCCCGGAACCACTTCTCCAATCGCCGGAACATCCGGCAGCGAGGCTTGCCGTTGCACGCTGGTAACACCGTAGGCACGTAAGCCCCGGCGCGGACCTGAGCCGTGCCGGTGACGAGGCTTATGAACATGAGATCGACCTGCCCTCCCAACACATCGGTCAAGGCCGGGGCCGTGCCCTTGTAGGGGACATTGAGCAGACGGACGCCGGTCATCATCTTGAATTGCTCGCCGGCGAGATGCAGGGAGGAGCCAAGGCCGCCGATGCCGATCGTCAGCGTATCTGGCTTCTTCTTGGCGAGATCGATGAGCGCGGCGAGGTCACTTGCTGGAAGCTTCGGATTGCCGACCAGAAGGCTCGGCACGCGCGCGATCATGGTGATCGGCGTGAAATCGGTCACCGGATCGAACGGCAGCTTGGCGTAGAGCGTCGCATTGATCGTATGGCTGCTGAAGCTGACGAGGAGCGTGTAGCCGTCGGCCGCTGATTTTGCCACTGCATCTGCCGCGATATTGCCGCCTGCGCCAGGATGGTTCTCGACCAATACAGGCTGCCTCAGCGCCGCTTGCATGGGCTCCGCAATCGCGCGCGCCATCGTGTCCGTGGTGCCGCCTGCGGGCGCACCGACCAGGAGCTTGATGGGCCGTGAAGGAAAATCCTCGGCGCGCAGCGCAGGCGCTGTCAGCAGCGCGGCGCAGGCGATCAAGCCATGGGAGAACCGGTCTACACTTCATACCGTTTCCCAATCGCGAGCAATTCCGGCGTTCCGATAAAATCATTAAGGCCAGCGAAATCGAGCATGCGGGAGCGGAACGGCTCGGAGGTGCCGTGCGCTGCGAGCGAAGCGTAATATTCGCTCGCCATGCGTGCCAGCGCGCGCACGATGCCGCCGGGAAAGATCACCAGCGCAAAGCCGAGCGCTTCGAGTTCGGCCGCGGCAAGGAGCGGCGTTTTTCCGCCTTCGACCATATTGGCCATCAGCGGCACGCCGCCAAGCGCCGGCGGCGATGCGCTTGAGCTCGGCTTGCGTCTTCGGCGCTTCGACGAACAACACGTCGGCGCCGGCGTCGCGATAGCGAAGCGCGCGCTCGATGGCCGGCTCAAATCCTTCGACGGCTACCGCGTCGGTGCGTGCGATCAAGAGCGTGTTGCGCGAGTGGCGGGCATCGAGCGCGGCTTTGATCTTGCCGACCATTTCGGCCGCCGGGACCAGCCGCTTCTCGTCGAGGTGGCCACAGCGCTTGGGAAAGGACTGGTCCTCGATCTGGATCGCGTTGGCGCCGGCGCGCTCGAACAGGCGCATGGTGCGCGCTACATTAAGGGCATTGCCATAGCCCGTGTCGGCATCGACGATCAGATTCGGCGGCAACCCGATCGCGGATCGGGCCGATGACGTCGACGACTTCATTCATGCTGACAAGGCCGATGTCGGACCGGCCGAGGCGCGTATAGGCGATCGCGGCGCCGGAAACGTAAAGCGTTTTGAAGGCGGCCTGTTCGGCGGCAAGCGCGGTGAAAGCGTCATACACGCCGGGCGCGAGCACGATGGGCTTGCGCCTGAGCCGGGCCAGCAGGGTGTCGGGTTCTGCCATCGTTACAGTCCAAGATAAGCGCGTTTGAGTCTGGGATTTTCCCGAATATCGGCCGAACTACCTTCTAGCACGAAGGCGCCGTTTTCCAGAACATAGGCGCGGCTCGCGACCTCGAGGCTCTGCATGACGTTCTGCTCGACCAGGAGGACGGCGATGCCGTCGCCATTGATCCGCCGGATCAGGGCGAACAGCTCTTCGACCAAGAGCGGCGACAGACCGAGCGAAGGCTCGTCAAGAATGAGGAGCCTCGGCTCGGCCATCAAGCCCCGCCCGATCGCCAGCATCTGCTGCTCGCCGCCCGACAGCGTCCCGGCGCGCTGCGCGTGCCGCTCGGCAAGGCGCGGGAAAATCGCAAATACGCGGTCCCGATTTTGGGCTCGTCGGCCGCGGGCGCGACGATAGCCGCCGAGATCGAGATTCTCCTCGCACCGTGAGGTTCGGAAATATGCAGCGTCCTTCGGGCACGTGGATAAGCCCGCGCGCGACGATCGCCGCCGGCCTGCTCGCGCTCGATCGGCGCTGCCGGCGAAACGGATCGTGCCGCGCGTAGGCGCGCACCACGCCGGAGATGCGTGCGGTTGAGCGTCGATTTTCCCGCGCCGTTGGAGCCGAGGATCGCCACGATCTCGCCCGCGTCGACGGTGAGATCGATACCCGCGCAGCACTTCGGTTGCGCCATAACCGGCGGCGAGGCCGCTGATAGCGAGAAGCGGTTCAGGCATGCCGGCCCTGCAGCCGAGAGGCGCGCTGCGGCGCCTTGCCCGAGATAGGCCTCGATCACGCGCGCGTCTCGCGACCACGCTTGCGGCGAGCCTTCGGTGATGATGCGGCCCTCAGACAGCACGTAAACGTGTTCGGCAGAGACTCATCACCGCCTGCATGACATGCTCGATCATCAGCATCGTGATGCCCGCGGTCGACGAGAGATCCGGATGACCGGCACCATCGTGGCGAACTTCGCTCGGATTGAGGCCGGCCAGCACTTCGTCGAGTAAAAGAAGTTCGGCTCGGTCGCCAGCGCCCGCGCGAGCTCCAAACGTTTTCGTCCCGCGACCGTCAGACTGGCCGCGGGCTTGATCCAGCAAATCGCCGAGGCCGACCGCGCCGCGACCTGCACCTGCGGCGTCGAGCGCGTCAGCTCGCGCGAGCGCCGCGACAGGTGGGCGCCGACCGCGATATTCTCGTGCACCGTCAGCCCGGCAAAAGGCCGTACGATCTGGAACGTGCGGGCGATGCCGCGGCGCGCAAGCCGATAGGGCGGAACGCCGGTGATGTCTTGGCCGCGGTGAAAGATGTGGCCGGCGCTGGGCATCAGAAATCCGCTGATCATGGCGAACAAAGTGGTTTTGCCGGCGCCATTCGGTCCGATCAGAGCCGTGATGCGGCCCGCTTCGCGCGGTCAGCGAGGCGCCGTCAACGGCCAACAGTCCGCCGAACTCTTGCTGACATTCTCGACGCGAGCAGCGGCTCAGCCATCGGATCGCTCCAGCGCTGCAAGAGCGGTCTTGCCGCGCAGGACAGGCGCTGGCGGGCCTTGAGCAAAGACCCGACTATGCCGTTCGGCGCGAACGCAATGATCAGGATGAGGACGCAGCCGTAGATCGACGAGATCAAGGCCGGGCGCATCGCCTGCGAGGAGCTTGGTGCCCTCGCCCAGGGCTTATCACGGCGAGCGCGCCGAGGAGCGGCCCGAACACGGTGCCGGTACCGCCCACGATGGGCGCAAGCAGCGCTTCGATGGAAATCCACGGCCCATAAGCGATGCCGGAATCGATGAACAGGAAATACTGCGACGTAGAAGCCGCCGCCAGCGCCGGTCAATGGCGGCGGATATCGTCATCGCCGCGAGCTTGACCCGGACGGGTTGACTCCCGAGCGCCTTGGCGGCATCCTCATTTTCGCGCACGGCAACGAGCCAGGCACCGAAGCGGCTGTCCTCGATCATACGCACGACAATGAGCGACACCGCGAGCAGCGTAAGCATGATCCAATAGAACGGCGCGCGGCTTTGAAACTGGAATGATTGTGGCCGCAGGTCGAGCGCGACAAGCGTGCCGACGCCCGCTCCGGTGATCGGCGCGACGCTGGCGAGAATGCGCAGCACCTCGGCGAACGCGAGCGTGACCAGCGCAAAATAAGAGCCCCGTCAGCCCCGAACGGAAGGTAATTGCGCCGATCAGAGCGCCGACGAGCGCTGCGCCGCTGCGATGCCGGCCATGAAAGCGGCCCAGGCATTGAGCGCCATAGCGCACCTGCAGGATCGCGGTGACATAGGCGCCGGTGCCGAAAAAGGCGGCATGTCCGAACGAATACTGTCCGCCATAGCCGCCCAGCACATTCCAGCCTTGGCCGACGAGCGCAATCATCAACGCCACGACAAGAAAATTGAGCACCGCGTTGGAAGTCGTGAGCAGCGGGACGATGGCAAGGAGCGCGATGGCGACAAGCAGAATGCGCGCAAGCGAAGGGCCGCTCATGCCCGTTCCCCGAACAGGCCGCTCGGGCGGAACAGCAGAACCAGAATGAAGATGACGAAGATACCGATCTGGCCGAGCGATTCCCGAGGAAGAGGCTCGAGAGACTCTCCACCACTCCGACCAAAAGTCCGCCGACAAGCGAACCCGCCACCGATCCCATGCCGCCGAGCACGACAATGGTGAAGGCGACGAGGACGAAGGCATTGCCGACTTGCGGATTGACGTAATAGGTCGGAAGCAAGAAGGCAGGCCGCGATCGCAAGACAGGCGGTGCCGAGCCCGAACGTCACCGCGTAAATGTGCCCGACGTCGATGCCGGCGAGCTCGGCGCCGAGCTTCTCCTTGGCGACCGCCCGCATCGCCTTGCCGGTGTCAGTCAGGTTGAGGATCAGCCAAAGCGCGACCGCCACGACGAGTGCGACGCAAAATCCGATGACGCGCGGTACCGCGAGGAACGCGACGCCGAAATCGAGCACCGCGAAGCCATAGGGCAGATCGACCGTGCGGGTATCGGCATGGAAAGCATAGAGCAGCGCGTTTTCGACGACGACGGCGAGGCCGAGGGTTACCAGCAGGATATTGCGATCCTCGCCATGCGCGGCGGGCCCGATGACGAAACGCTGCAAGCCGTATCCCAGAACAAAGAACAATGGCGTCAGCAAGAAGATCGCAATGTAGGGGTCGAGCCCGAGCAGCCGATAGGCGAAGAACGCGGCAAACAGTCGCGGCCGACAGCAGCGCGCCGTGCGCGAAATTGATGATATGCAGGACGCCGTAGATCAGCGTCAGGCCGAGCGCCACGAGCGCATAAACCGCGCCGGTCAAAAGGCCGTTGAGAACGGCAGGTAACAGGATGACCGGCGACAGCATACGGCGATTCGGGGCAAGGCGGGCCTGCAGGCCGCCTCATTCACAACGCTCAGGCGGGCATCGGGAACACGGGCTTCGCGGTCGCAAAGGTCGGCGGCAGGATCACCTGAATATCGTTGCCGAGCACCTGGGTATTCACCGGCGCCGCGCCTTGATTTTGGCCGTCGACAAATTTGGTCGGGCCATAGGGCATGACGTGGCCGGAGAAGGTCGAGCTTGCCAAGCGCGGCGATGATCTTGGCGCGATCGGCGCTGCCCGCGCGTTCGAGCGCGTCGGCGAGCAGCAGGACCGAGGAATAATTCATATAGACTTCGTAGGTGTAGAACTGTCCCTGGTCCTCGAACTGTCTTTTTCAGCGCCAGCGCCTTGGCGTCTGTGCGGGTCGAACCAGTGATTGCAATCCATGATGTATTGCGCGGCCTCCGGAAATTCCTTGACGAATTTGTAGGACGACGCCGCGCCGCCCAGTACCGAATAGATGCGCCTTCGGCCGCACGCGCTGCTGTTGCATCGTGCGCGCGAGCAGCACATATTCGTTATAGTAGTTCGCGGGGATAACGATGATCGGGATTTTGTGCCTTGATCTTGAGCACGACATTGTTGAAGTCGCGCGTCGGCGTCGGATGCGGAATGGTCTCGAGCACCTGAAAGCCGCGGTCGGGCAGTTGCGCGTTGAGGAGTTTGGCAAGACCCGGAGCCGAACGCCGAATCCTCGTTGACGATCATGACGGTTTTCGCCGGCTTGCCGGCCTGGTCGTTGAGTGTGACGAGGTTGTCGATCGCCGTCTTGGCGATGACGCCGAAGCCAGGGCCGAAGCGGAACGTGTTTTTCAGTCCGCGCGTGACAATGCTGTCGGCGACGCCGACGTCGACGATATAAGGCAGATCGTAGCGGGCGGCAGTCTGGCTGGCGGCGAGACAGATGGAGCTGGCATATCCGCCGACGATGGCTGCGACGCCGGCGGAGTTCATGCTTTTCAACGTCGGCATTGCCGCCCTCCGGCGTCGATTGCGCATCGCCCAGCACCGCCTCGATCTTGGCGCGCCGAGCGCCTTGATCCCGCCGGCGGCATTGATCTCCGTCGATCGCCAGCTCCGCGCCGAGCCGGCCCTGTTGGCCGGAATAGGACAGCGCCCCGGAGACCGGATGCAGCACGCCGACCTTCACGGCGGCTTCTCGGCGCGCGCAATACGGCCGGGGCGCGTCAAGCGGCCGGTCTGCGACGGCGCCTAATCGGTCGATTGCAGAAACCGGCGGCGGCTGACGTTCGAAATTGCACGCGACATGACGGCCCCCTTCGTGTTCGCCGGAACGTCACACTAACATCGGTCTGGCGGCGCTTCTATATTCCCGGTTACAAAGCATCGCCCGATGTGGCGCCAGAATATGGCAGACCGAAGCCCAGACCCTGATTCCGATAAACTGTGGGTCGCGCCATGAAATCGTGCGCCGCGACGACGGCGAAGCGCTGCTCTGGGTCGACCGCCATTATGTGCACGAGGGCTCGTTTCATGCCTTTAGCCGGCTGGCGTGAGCGTGGCGTGCCGGTTGCGGAGCCCGGCCTCACGTTCGGGGTGGCAGACCATTACGTGCCAACGCGCGGCGCCTCGCGACAGCATCGGCAATCCCGAGATCGCGCGCATGGTGCGCCAGATCGAAGAGAACACTGCGAAGTACATAATCAAATTGTTCGGTCTAGATGATCGGCGGCAGGGCATCGTTCACGTGGTCGGCCCAGAGCAGGGGCTGACGCTGCCCGGTTTGCTGATCGTCTGCGGCGACAGCCATACCTCGACCCACGGCGCGCTCGGTGCATTTGCCTTCGGCATCGGGGCCTCCGAAGTCGCGCATGTGCTGATGACGCAAACGATTTGGCAGCGCGGCCCAAGCGCATGCGCGTGACGGTAGACGGCAGAACCGCGCCCGGCATCACCGCCAAGGACATAGCACTCGACGATCATCGCGCAGGATCGGCGCCGACGGCGCTACCGGTCACGCCATCGAGTTCGCCGGGTCCGCGATCCGCGACGCTGTCGATCGAAGGACGGCTCACGCTGTGCAACATGTCGATCGAAGCGGGAGCCCGCTGTGGCGTGGTGGCACCGGATGAGACGACATTTGATTATGTGCAGGGCGGCCCTTTGCGCCGAGGGGCGCGGCGCTCGAACAGGCGCTCGAAGCGTGGTCAGGCTCAAAACCGACGACGGCGCCGAATTCGAGCGCGAAGTCGGCTCGATGCCGGCGAGCGATCGCGCCGATCGTCACCTGGGGAACGAGCCCGCAACACGCCTTGCCGATCGATGCGAGCGTGCCTGATCCCGGCGGCGAGACCGATGCGGCGCGCGCCAATGAACTCCGCGCGAGCCATCGATTATATGGGGCTTCGGCCGGGCCAAAAACTCACCGAGGTCGCGATCGATCGCGCCTTCATCGGCTCGTGCACCAATGGCCGGATCGAGGATCTGCGCGCAGCGGCCGCCGTCTTGGCGGGCCGCGACAGCAAGGTCCCCGGACTGGTTTCACCCGGCTCCTCGCTGGTCAAGCGCCAGGCCGAGGAGGAAGGGCTCGATCGCATCTTCCGCGACTCCGGCCTGGAATGGGGCGAATCCGGCTGCTCCATGTGCGTCGGAATAAACGGCGACCTTGTCGCGCCCGGCGAGCGCTGCGCCTCGACCACCAATCGCAATTTTCGCGGCCGGCAAGGCCCCGGCGCGCGAACGCATCTGATGTCGCCAGCGATGGTCGCCGCCGCCGCGGTGGCGGGCCATCTGTCGGACGTGCGTTCGCTGATGGCCGGACGCAAGGTCTAAGCGCTATGGAGAAATTCACGCGAGTAACCGCGCCCGCCTGTCCGCTCAATGCCACGAACATCAATACGGATCAGCTCCTGCCGGCTCGGTATCTCAAATGGCCGCGTTCGGCGGGTCTCGGCAAGGTGCTGCTGCAAGATCTCCGGTTCGATGCAGAAGGGAACGCGTTGCCAGACTTTCCGCTCAACCAGCCGGATTTCCGTACTGCCAAAATCGTCGTCGCCGGCCGCAATTTCGGCTGTGGCTCGTCGCGCGAGGCCGCTGTTTATGCCTTGTACGACTATGGCATCCGCTGCGTGATCGCGCCGTCGTTCGGCGACATCTTTGCCGGCAATGCCGTTCAGAACGGGCTGCTCACCGCCGTTGTCCCCGACGACGTGGCGGCAAAACTGATGTTATTGTTGGCCGCCGCGCCGAAAACGCCGGTCACGGTCGATCTCGAGGAGCAGATCATTTTATGCGGAGATCTCAGTTGCGGTTTCGCCATCGATCCGGTTCGGCGGCTGCGGCTACTCAATGGCTGGGACGATATTGCGCTCACCGAAAGTTTTCGTGACCGCATCGCTGCGTTCAAGACAGCGGACCAAACCCGCCGCGCTTGGGCTATTCCGCCTGATTAGGTTTTCATAATCGTGTGGTAGCGCCGACTGGAGAACGGGTTGGTCAGACGGGCTATGGCGGAGGGAGTGGGATTCGAACCCACGTTACGGTTTCCCGTAAACACGCTTTCCAAGCGTGCGCCTTCAGCCACTCGGCCACCCCTCCTTGGATCGGAGGGGCAGCGCATATCACGGCGGGGCTTGGGCGTACAACCCGCGCCCCCGGCCGCTCTGCCTGCGCATTTCCGCGCCATGGGCAGCGGAACTTTCGCTCCGAAGCGCCGTTATTGTGGCGGTTCTGACGAGGTGACACAGGAGGACGTCATGGGACGCGGGTTATTGCTTTGGCTCCTCGGTATTCCGCTGCCGATCATTCTCTTGATCTGGGTGCTTGGCGGCCTTCACGGTTAATATTGCCAGGCGGCGTGTTGTGTGTGTGTGGAGGCCCGGCGCGTGCCGGGCCTCTGCACATCACGGCCGCTTTCGCCGGCGCCTTCCATCCCCTACATTAGCGGGATGAATCCGTCGACGACGACTATCTCATTCAGCCAGATCCGCACGATCCGCGGCTCACCGAGCGCGTCACCGGCATCGATCAGACCGGCGCCAAGATCGAGACCGCGGTGACGGTCGAGCGCGCGCTGACGATCTTCCTCAACTCCCAGGAGATCGTCACCGCGATGACGATTGCCGACCATCCCGAATATCTGGCGCTCGGCTATCTCCTCAATCAGAACATGCTCAAACCCGACGACACCGTCACCGGTGTCGATTACGACGAGGAATTGTCGGTCGTCGTCGTACGCACCAAGCGCAAGACCAATTACGAGAAAAAGCTCAAGAAAAAAGTCCAGACCTCCGGCTGCGCCCAGGGCACGATATTCGGCGACCTCATGGAGGCGCTGGAAAACGTTACGCTGCCGCCCGCCGAATTGCGCACCTCGTGGCTCTATACGCTGACCCACAAGATCAACACCACGCCGTCGCTCTATCTCGAAGCCGGCGCCATCCACGGCTGCGTGCTTGCGGTCGAGGACAGGCCGCTCGTCTATATGGAAGACGTCGGCCGGCATAACGCCGTCGACAAGATCGCGGGCTTCATGTTCAAGCATCACGTCACTGCGGCCGACAAGATCTTTTATACGACCGGCCGGCTCACCTCCGAGATGGTGATCAAGACGGTGCGCATGGGCATTCCGATCCTGATCTCGCGCTCGGGCTTCACCGCGTGGGGCGTGGAACTGGCGCGCAAGGCCAATCTGACGCTGATCGGCCGCGCCCGCGGCAAGCGCTTCATCGCGCTCGCCGGCGAAGACCGCATCGTGTTCGATCAGGACCTCGCTTATGTCGAGGACGAAAGCGCCAAGCATCGCCGCAAGGCCGCGGTTCACGAAGACTGAGCCGTAGCGCGCGTGGCCAATCCGCCCACTCTCGGTCTCATCCTCGCCGGCGGCCTGGCGCGCCGCATGGGCGGCGGCGACAAGGCGCGCATCAAGATTGGAGGCCTGACCATTCTGCAGCGCGTGCTCGATTGCATCGCGCCGCAATGCAGCGGCGTCATCATCAACGCCAATGGCGATCCGGCGCGCTTTGCCGACATAGGCCTGCCGGTGATCGCCGACAGCGTGCCGGATTTTGCTGGGCCCCTCGCTGGCATTCTTGCGGGCCTCGATTGGGCCGCAGCCAACGCGCCGCAGACCGAATGGCTGTTGAGCGTGCCGGGCGATTGCCCATTCCTTCCGAAGAATCTGGTGGCGCGGCTGCACGAGGCGCGGCTTGCCGCCGGCACGCCGCTCGCTTGCGCGCGCTCGGGCGACTGGCGTCATCCGGTGGTCGCACTGTGGCCGGTCGCACTGCGCGAGGATTTCCGCCGCGCGCTCGTCGACGAGGATTTGCACAAGATCGAGATCTGGACGGCGCGGCATGGCGTTGCCATCGCCGATTGGCCCGCCGCGCCGGTCGATCCGTTCTTCAACGTCAACACGCCGGAAGATGCGGCACGGGCGGAACAGATCGCCGCCGGGCATCGCGTCACCTAACCGACCAGCGACGCGTAAGACAGAAACCCGATCGTCGAGCCCGGCTCGACTTGGGTCACGTCCTCTCCCAATTCGGCCAAGCCGTCGGTGTTGGTCAGCGAGGTAAGAACGCCCGCGCCGTCCTGTTCGTATTTGACCGCCTCGATGACGCCGTCGGGGGCGGCGCGGAGCGCGACGCGCACATATTCGCGGCGGCCTTTGCGCTTCTTGTAGGAGAAGGTCGCGCGCGCCGGCATGGCGATGAGCGGCTCGGGCAGCGCGCCTGAAAGCTGCAGCAAGAGCGGCCGCACCACGCGCACGAAGGTGACGAAGACCGCGACCGGATTTCCCGGCAGCCCGACGAAGGCCGCGCCCTCGCCGCGTTTGGCGCCGACTTTGCCGCGGATGACGCCCATCGCCACCGGCCGGCCGGGTTTTATCGCCACGCGCCAGAACACGATGCGGCCGACTTTTTCCAGCGCGCTGCGCACGTAATCGGCTTCGCCGGTCGAGACGCCGCCGGTGGTCACGACCAGATCGTGATCGGCGGCGGCGCCCGCAAGCGCTTGCGCAAGCTCCTCCGCGTCGTCGCTCAAAATGCCGAGATCGGTGATCTCGGCGCCGAAGCGCGCGAACAGGCCGGCGAGGAGATAGCGGTTGGAATCGTAAAGCGCCGCTCGCGGCAGCACGGTGCCCGGCTCGACGATCTCGTCGCCGGTCGAGAATAGCGCCACGCGCACGCGGCGACGGACATTAAGCTTGGTGAGTCCGAGCGCCGCGGCGAGCGCGACATGCTGGACCGCAAGCCGCCGCCCGGCCGGCAAGAGCGATGGCGCCTTTGCGCATATCCTCGCCGGCGAGCCGGCGATTGGCGCCGTGCTTGAGGCCCGGCGGCACGACGACATGCGCGCCGTCGATCCGGCAATCTTCCTGCATGAATACCGTGTCGGCGCCTTCGGGCATCGGCGCGCCGGTGAATATACGGATCGCCTGGTGCGGCTCAATGGCATGGCGCGCGGCGTGTCCGGCCATGACCCGGTCGACGATTTTCAGATGCGTCTCGCCTTCGGCGTCGAGATCGGCGGCGCGGACGGCGAAACCGTCGACGGCGGAATTGTCGAACGGCGGCACATTGACGGGAGCGATAATATCTTCGGCCAGCACGCGGCCATGCGCCTGCAACAGCGCCACCCTTTCACGGCCTTCGACCGGCGTTACACGTTCGGCAATCAAGCGCTCGGCGTCGGCGACCGGAAGCAGCGGACCGTTGAAGGCGAAACAATCGTCGGTGAGTTGCGCCATTACGCTTCGCTCCGCGGCGCGTCGACCGACAGCGCCCCGATCTGCTCGCGCGGCAGCGCTTCGGCCTGCAACACATTGGCGATCTGCTCGATGTCGTCGAGCATCACGACCGGCACCTGCGCCTCTTTAAGTGGCGCATCGGTCGCGATCGCGACAATGCAATTGTCGTCGGGATAGAGCAGCGGCTTGCCGATGACAGCGCGATAGACTTCGAGTTTTGGGTGCGGATGCCGTTTGAAGCCTTCGACGATGACGAGATCGACGGGGCTGAGCTTCTGCAAAACCTCCGCAAGCGCGGGCTCCGGCTCCTCGCCTAATTCATGCACGATGGCCCAGCGCCGGCTGGATACGATTGCAACCTCGCAGGCGCCGGCCGCGCGGTGCTGCCAGGAATCCTTGCCCGGCTGATCGATGTCGAACTCGTGGTGCGCGTGTTTGACGGTCGCAACTTTGAGGCCGCGCGCGACCAGCACCGGGATCACCTTGGTGAGCAGTGTCGTCTTGCCGGAACCGCTCCAGCCGGCGAGGCCGATGATGCGCATGTTCGTCATTCCGGGGCCCGAGCGAAGCTCGGGAGCCCGGAATCCATAATCGCAGCGCTAAGATGAGAGTGATCATAAAGGTCCGCCCATTCCGGGTTGATTGCTCTATCAAATTGATTTTCCAGTCGCGACGCCACTTTTTAATCTCCTTCTCGCGCAATTGCCGTCAATGGATCATCGTAACTCTCGAACCAGACCAGCGATGACATTGTAACGAGAGGTGAACCCACGCCGCATGAGTCTGTGCTGATAAACGCGCCGAACAAGATCATTTGTCACTCCTACATATAATGTGCCGTGTTTGGCGCTTGCTAGAAGGTAGACGTACACGACTGCACCATCGTGGTTATGGATTGGGCTCGCCGCTGCGCGGCGCCCCGGAATGAAGGGTTCCATGCCGAGCGCGCGAATCCGGGCGCGGACTGTCTCGTCGCGGAGCGACGCGAGGAAAGCCGCCACCCCGGGCCGTTCGCGGCGCGCCTCCACCAGCAGAAAATCATAATGCTCGGGCGCGATCGGCAGGAACGAGAGCCCGTACATCCCCGCCACCGGCTCGATGGCGACGCCCCAATCGGCGCGGTTCTGCGCGATCGCGGTGGCGACGGCATTGTGAGAACGCGGCTGATTGGCATAGCCCGCGGGCCGCTCGCCGCGCAGAAGGCCGTCGACCAAAACGCGCGTGCCGGAACCCGCGTTGCGGTTGACCATCAGCGCGGACGGATCGGCGAGCGCCGCCTTGATCGCCGCATCGGCGCTCTTGCCGGCAAAGCGCGCGTCGCCTTCGCGGAACACAAAGCCCTGCATGCGCCGCCAGCCGGGAACCAGCGTGAGGCCCGGCGTCACCAGATGCTTGTTGTAGATGCCGGTCGCCGGATCGACGAGATGCACCGGCGCGATATCGCATTGGCCGCGGTTTGCGGCCTGCACGCCGCCCTGGCTGCCGACTGCGATGGTGCGGGCGTGAAACTCGCCGAGCGCGCCGACCACGACGTCAAGCGCGACATCGTGGCTGCCCATGATGACGAGATCCGGCGTACGCACGGCGTTGCCGATCAGCGTCACTTCGGCAGTAGTGCCGGCATCGAGCGCGCCGGCGAGCGCGTCGATCGCGAAAAAGCCGTCGGCCTGGGAAAAGGCCGTCACCGCGCCCGAGCCTTTGTTGTTCGGAAACGCGATCAAGCCATCGTCGCCGGCGATGAGCGAGACCAGCACGAATTCCTCGCGGCCGAGCTCGGAGGCGATCCGCACCGGCACGCGCGCCGTCACGCTTTTCGCTGCCTCGGAGGAGCGCCCGGCGCGTGCCCGGATCAGCGGCGCGACAAATTCATGGAAGGTGAAAATCGCCGAGGTCGGAAAACCCGGCAGCACGATCAGCGGCTTGTCGCCGATCGCCGCGAGGCAGAGCGGCTTGCCGGGCTTGAGGGCTACGCCGTGCACCAGGATGCCGGGCTTGCCGAGCCGCGACACGATGCGGTGCGAGAGATCGCCGGCGCCTTTCGAGGTGCCGCCGGAGAGGACGACGATGTCGCAAGCTTGCAGCGCCGAACGCATCGCCGCTTCGAGCGCCGCCTCGTCGTCCGGGAAGGCGCCGAGTGCCACCGGCTCGCCGCCGGCCTCGGTGACGGCGGCGGCGAGGATCGCGCCGTTGCTGTCATAGACGCCGCCCGGCCGCAGCGGTTGCCCGGGCTCGACGAGCTCGTCGCCGGTCGACAGCACGGCGACGCGCGGGCGGCGCACGACTTCGATCGCGGCCAGACCGCAGGCGGCGAGCATGCCAATCTCGCGCGAGCCGATCGCAGTGCCCCGGCGCAGCAAAGTTTCGCCGCGGGCGATGTCGGAGCCCGCATAGGAAATGAATTGCCCGCTCGCTGCCGCCCGGCGCAGATCGATCGCGGGAGGGGCTGCGTCTTCGAGGAGTTCGGTCTGCTCGATCATCACCACCGCATCGGCGCCGCGCGGGATGACGCCGCCGGTGGCGATCGCGGTTGCGGTGCCGGGCTCGACCGTAATGGCCGGATCGACGCCGCAGGCGATCACTTCGGCGTTGAGCGACAGCCGCTTCGGCGCGCCGTCGCGGGCGCCCGCGGTGTCGGCCGCGCGCACGGCAAAGCCGTCGACATTGGAGCGGTCGAACGGCGGCGCATCGACCGGCGCGATCACGTCGGCGGCAAGGACGCGGCCGAGGCTCATGCCGAGCGGCAGCGCTTCGGCGCTGAGCGCGGCGAAGTCGATGCGCGCCGCAAAGCGCCGATGCGCTTCCTCCGGGCTGACCACTTCGAGGAATTGCTCCTGCCGGGCGGCGCGGCGCACCGCGTCGAGGATCGCCGCGCTGGCGTTTTTTTGTTCCGGCGTTACGGCCATGGTGTCACGGCGACTTGTGTACCCGCGGCAAAACCTTCGCTGTCGGCCGGCACGACGATAAAGCCGTCACTTTGCGTCAAAGCCGAAAGCGACAGATAGCCCGAGGCGAGCGGCTCGGCCATGCCATCCGAACAACGCACCGGGATCAGTTCGGTCATGCCGATGGCAGACGCCACTTTGCGCTTGAGCGATAAGAGCAATGGCAAATCGTCAACCGTGCCGCCGGCGAGTTTTGCCATAAGAGGCCGTCCGATCAGACACCAAGCCGCGAGCGCGGCATCGAAGCGGCCCGGCAACAGCAGCACCGGACGCGTCGCCGGCGAAGCCGAACGCCGTGGTTTCGCCGGGCGATATGGCGATGCCGTGCGCCTCGACGCGGCCGCAACGCGCTAGTTTCACAACAGCATCGTCGCGCTCGCCGCTGCCAGTGCCGCCGGCCGCGACAATCGCCTGGATCTTTCCGTCAGCAAGGGCATCATCCAGCGGTGCAGCATTGCCGGCCACTTCGCCGCCGGCATCGAAGATATTTCGGACCAGCATTGCTCACCGCCGCATGGACGCTGAACGGGCCGATCGTGCCGGCAAAACCAATCCCGATACGCGGCACGCGGATCGACACCCTGCCAATTCCAAGTGCGGACATCGCTGGAATGTCGAGCGACCGGACCCGGCTGCCGGCACGGCGTAACGGCGTGTCCGGCATCGCATCGCCCCCTGCCGGCAACACGCCCTCGCCCGGCGCAACGGACGCGATCGCGGCGGCGCCGCCGCCGTCGTGGATGACGGCATCGAGCGGCAATACCGCATCAGTTCCGTGCGGCATCGGGTCGCCGGCACTTATGCGCGGCGGGGCCTGCAACGGAATAGCCGCGTAAGGCGTGGCATCGGCGATCGTCGCGGCTTGCACTGCGAAGCCATCCAGCAAAGCGATCGGCTTGCGGCGGAAATTTTGCAGCCGCGACATCGGCGGCAAGCCTTTGACCTTCCACAGCAACAGGCGGCAATATTTTCGGCGGCACCGCGGTCACTAGCGCGTCGATCAGCGCGAGAACGGCGCTAAGCGGCGTCAGGCGCGTGATGCGCTGGGGGCTGAACCGCAGTGTGCTAGAATCTTGGTCGCTGAAAATCTTGGGTCATCGCCACTATGATAAGGATGTTTGCTTCGCTTCGACGACTCGCCGCGCATGACCGAAAAGACCCTCAATCTGCGCGGCCTCAAATGCCCGCTGCCGGCGCTGCGAGCCCGCAAGGCGCTCGGCGCCCTGCAGTCCGGCGACATTCTGATCGTCGAATGCACCGATCCCCTCTCCGCGATCGACATCCCGAACCTCCTCAATCAGACCGGCGACACGCTCGAAGACACGGCCAAGGAAAAGAAGCTGCTGACGTTTAGGATAAGGAAGAAGTGAGGGGCATCCATCCCGCCCCGCGCCCGCGGCGTGATCTCGTCATTCCGGGGCGCACGAAGTGCGAGCCCGGAATCCATAAGCCCTGCGCAAACAGAACTGTCTCGGCGGTCATTCTCCTGCACCAACTGTGATTATGGTCCGGGCTCCTCGCTGCGCTCGGCCCCGGAATGACGGCTGTGGGGCGGATGAGCGCCATCGTTCTCGCGGCGCATGCGCACCCGAGTTTTGCAGTCTCCAGCCACGTGAAGCGCGAACCTTGGGCTTACGAACCAAAACAGAGCGGTGGGTCTCTGTTTTCCCGTTCGCCTCACCCCATTCGCCAAATAAACCAAGGAAGCGGAACGCCGACAGACGCGGATACGGTTGCCGCACCCTTCGGTGCGGCTCCCCCCTCCGAACGTCCCTCATTGTTCGAGGGAGGCACGGAGGGGGGCTCGCCTGTCGGCGTCCCACCACGGCTCTCGCCAAAGGGAGTCGTCGTCCCTAAGGCTCAGCTCCAGGCCAGGCTTCCTGGGACGCGGTCTGAGGAGGTGTTACCTGCCATCGCCTGTCCCAGCCCAGGGGACACTCCCCGCCCCGGTCATAGTGCCGGGGGACTGATGCCCGAAGCTCGCCCGAGGGACGGGTGTATGGCCCCGCCCGCAGGCACCGCACTCGCCCCAACCGCCGGGGAGTACCCTCCCCGACGGCGTCCTTGGTGAGCGAGATTCGACGGGGTATGTAACGGAAACGGTGACAATGTCAAGGGTGTCCCCTATGCGGTGACACATTATTGTGATATATTCGAATCCGCCTACCGGAGGGGACCGTTGCCCACGATCGCCTACTTTCTTGGAATTGCGGTGCGGATGTTCTTCAATGACCACGATCCGCCGCACTTTCATGTACGATACCAGCAATTCCGGGCACGCGTTCGCATCGAAGACGGCCAGATCATCGACGGCAGGCTGCCTCCGACGGTGACGCGGCTGGTGGCGGAATGGACGGCTTTGCGGCGCGACGCGCTGATGAAAAACTGGGTTGCGGCGCGAACCGACGGGCGGCTTGAGCGGATTGAAGGCCTCGAATGATGATCGACGTGATCGGCGTGCGCCCCCTCGGCGGCTTCAAGCTCGAAATCGAGTTCTCCGATGGCACCAAAGGAGTTCGCGATTTCAAATCCATCGCGGAGAAGACCGGGCCGATGGCGGAGCCTTTAAAGGATTCAACCTACTTTGCCCGCGTCTTTATTGAAGACGGCGCGCTAACTTGGCCGAACGGCTATGACTGGGACCCCATCGCGCTGCACGGCGAGATGAAGCAAGCGGGCCTGCTGCGGCGTGTTGATGCCGCGGAGTGAAAGGCGCTGCGGCGAACCCATGGGCGCAAAGGTTTAACCCAGGCTGCGAGCTGACCTATGGTGAAGCCGGCCGATCGGGTGCTTCAGCGACGAAATATCCGAATTTTTTCGCCAGCAGATATCTCAGTCCCAGCCCGCCAAACTCCAAGGTGAAGGTCGCCCCAACGTATCGCTACGGACCGCCAACGACGTAAAGCCGGGGTCTGGGACCGTCTGATGGATGCGATCATCGAAGCCCATGATGGTAAGGTTCAAATGATCGATTCGGCCGGCACGACGCATTGAAGCCAACTCGTCATCGGAAGGCTTCAATGTGTCCGAAGACTTCATCAAAATGCCCATTCAACTCTCCGTACTCCTCTCCCGTTCCGGGAGAGGACGACCGCGAGCGCAGCGAACGGTCGGGTGAGGGCCTGGGTCGAACGTAGACTTGCCCTCACCCGGCCCGCGCCTTCGGCGCGCGCCGGCCTCTCCCGGAACGGGAGAGGGAAAGTTTACTCCGCCGCCACCCGGTGCGCCGCGACGCCCCTCGCCTTCACCACCACCTTGATGGCGTCGTCGACGCGGTCCTTGGCGTAGCGGATCGCGGTCGGCAGGTCGTCGAGCGCGAATGTGTGGGTGTGGATTTTGGTGGCGTCGAAGCGCTTTTGCGACATGAAGGCTTCGGCGCGATGCGTCGCGCTCTTGCCCTCGCCGCGGATGCCGTAGAGATAAATGTTGTTGCGCACGATGTGGGCGACGTCGACCGGCGTCTCGTCGTGCGGGAACGCGGCGAGGCAGACTTTGCCGCCGCGATTGACCATGCGGACCGCTTCGTTCACCGCGTTGGGCGCGCCCGAGCATTCGACCACATAGTCGACGCCCTTGCCGCCGTTGAGCCGCTTCACCGCCTCGACGACGTTTTCGTTCTTCACATTGATGACGTGATCGGCGCCGAGCTCGAGGCCGATCTTCAGACGATTGTCGCGCGTGCCGGTGAGGATCACGGGCTGCGCGCCCATCGCCTTCGCCACCGCGACGCCGAGAAGGCCGATCGGCCCCGGCCCGGTGACGACGACGCTCTCGCCGGCGACGAGGCCGCCGAGCTCGGTGAGGCCGTACATCGCGGTGCCGGCGGTGACGACCAGCGTCGCCTCCTCGTCCGACATCGCGTCGGGAATGGCGATCACCGTGTTGATGTTGTTGACCTGATATTCGCAAAAGCCGCCGTCGGTGGTGAAGCCGTTGGCGCGGTGGCCCTTGTCGACGTCGCCGTAATTGAGGCCGTAGTTGTGGCACGACGTATACATGCCGTCGCGGCAGCGCTTGCATTGGCCGCAGCCGGCATGGATCTCGACGGTGACGCGCTGGCCGATCGGCATTTCGTCGACGCCGGGGCCGAGCGCCACCACGGTGCCCATATATTCGTGGCCGGGCGTGAAATTCTTGTTGAACGGCTTGCCGCCCTGGATCATGGCCGGCGAGCCGTGATCGATGATCTCGAGATCGGTGGCGCAGATCGCGACCGCGTCGATGCGCACCAGTACCTCGGCGCGCTTCGGCACCGGCACCGGCTTTTCGGAAAGCTTCAGCTCGCCGGGATTGCCGAGCACCCAGGCCTTCATCTTGTCGGGAACCGGGAAATCCGGGCTCGTCTTCACGCCGGGGCCTGTATACATGCGCGTTTCCTCTTAATCTTCGTCTTAGGCTCAAGGTCTTGGGCTCAAGGTCTTGGGCTCAAGCTTTGCGGCAAATCCTGCTGCCATGCCAGGATTTATAGTCAATTTCAGCGCCGGGCAATGGCGCCGGATGCCTTGCATTCTCGGCGCAACTGCCCAATGATCTTGCGGCCTGGGGAGGCGTGAAATGCGCAGGTTTGCGCTAATGGCGGCGGCCGCCATTACGGCTATCGTTATCCCGTATCCATTGTTGTGGCCGGAGCCGCAAGCGCCGGAGCCTACGCCATTAAAAGAAATCGCCGGCGCGGAACAGCCGGCAAATAGACCCGCCGTCAACGAGGCCGCCGTTGCCCTTGAAAAAGATCAGTCAAGGATAGAAGCAACAACACTGGAAGCCACAAGGCCGGAAGCAAATTGTCTGCCTTTGGAGGATTGCGCGGTCGATCCGATGCCGCCGCAGCGGGATCTCACTTATCTCGCGGATTATGCCTATTCGGAAGTTCCACCCGATGAGAAGCCGGCCGATACCGTTTTGAATTATCTCATCAGCCTGCCGATCGGAACGCCGCTTGAGGAAATCAGGCGTGCGTCCGAAGCCTTCGGTTTGGATTTCAACTTCATGAAGACCGTCGCCAAGATCGAGTCCGATTTCGGCCCGACGCAGCGCACCGGCTCGTATGTCGGTCTATTCCAGCTCAGCCGTTACGAGTTCAACAAATACGGCTCCGGATATATGACCAATCCGCGCGATAACGCCATTGCGGCCGCCTACAAGTTTACAACCGCCGCCATCCTGTTCGAATTGACGACGCACCGGAAACCGACGGTCTATGACCTTTATCTGATCCATCAACAAGGCACGCAAGGCGCCGCCGAGCACGTCAGTCATCCGGAGCGAGCCGCCTGGCAATCGATGTGCGCTACCGACGAAGGCCGAGCAAAAGGCGAAAAATGGTGCAAGCGGGCCATTTGGGCGAACACGCTTCCGGCCGTCAAACATATCTGGAAGTCGGTTGAAAATCTGACCTCAGGTGACTTCGTCAAAATGTGGCAACAGCGGATCGATCTGTTCAATTCCCGCTATACCGAGGCCAACGCCGCGAAATAGATCGCCCAGGGTCGCCCGTCAGCGTGTCGGCGGCGCGGGGCCGGCGGCCGGATTTGTGGCCAGACTAGGCAGCTTCATGCCGAGGTAGCGCGGCACGACGATGTGCTCGCCGTCGCTGAGCGCCGCTCCCTCCGCCTTCTTGTTGATCTGGGCCACGGCCCAGACCGGCACACGATAGGCCGCGGCGATCGATTGCACCGTATCGCCGGCACGGGCCGACACGGTGAGCCCTGAGTCCCACAATTCGATCGGCCCCGTCGCCGCGAACACGATGTGCAGCGGCACCGGTTCGCCCTCGGAACGCCCCGACCCGGCGCCGGCCGATCGGACCTTCGCGGTCAGGAGTTCCTGGATGCGATCGAACTTGTCCATATTGATATGGACGACGTCGGGACGGTCTTTGAGATTGTAGCTCGCGTAATGGCCGTGGAAGCCGCCGCCCGGCACGAGATCGCCGCCGCCGAGGAAATTCGACGACTGGTAGAGATTGATATAACGCTCGACATTCGCCGGGATACGGCCGGCGGCGCGGGTCGGATCGTAGGTGACCAAGAGAGCGACCGGGACGTGGGCGGCGCCGAGGGTCTCGGCGAATTCCACCGCGGCGTCGCCGCCGATGGAATGGCCGATCACGGTGATCGGCTTCGGATCGCGGCGATAATCCTCGATCGCCTGCGTGGCGACGCTGCGCCAGACCAGATGCGAATCGATATCGGCCGTGCTGCCGGTGCGGGTGATGCGTTCGGCCAGCTGGTCCATGCCCCAATCGATCAGCCCGATCAGCCCGCGGAACAGATAGGCGCGACCGGCCGGTGCATCGGCCAGGGCCGTTTCGCAGGAGCCGGCGAGGCAGGTGAG
This sequence comes from uncultured Alphaproteobacteria bacterium, assembly GCA_963696555.1. GTDB lineage: Bacteria > Pseudomonadota > Alphaproteobacteria > Rhizobiales > Xanthobacteraceae > BOG-931. The sequence goes on from CAVOKR010000027.1 coordinate 72,149, forward strand.
GACCAGGAAGACGGAGAGGAAGGCCGCTGCAAAAGGCTTGGTGGCAATAGCTTTGGCTGGATGCATGCGCTTTCAAAGTTGGGCGTGGGAAGACCGAAAGGGCCGCGCGATCGCCAATGCCGCGGCCCTCAATGCACCATACTCGCTTCGCTTACGGGCAACATAATGGCCGCGATGCTCGGCTGCCAGTGAATTGGCCGCAAAGACCGCTCCTGCTAGGCTCGCATCCATGAAGCTCTTGACCAGAATAGCGACCGGCGAGATCGCGCTTTGGCGCACCTTCTGGCTGATCGGAGTACCGCTCGCGCTGGTCTGGGACGCAAGCGGCGCCTGCATGGTCCTCGGCCTCGGCGTCGATAACCTTTATCTCGCGGGCTTCATCATCGCGCTGTTCACACTCGCGAGCGCGGCATTGCCTGTCGTCGCCGTGGCGATTTGGCGCAGCGCGACGAACTATCCGCGTCAGGGCTGGTGGCAGGGCGCGCTCGCCATCGGCGCCAAGGCGTGCGCGGCGTGGTCGGGGCTGACCGGCGCCTTGAGCGTATTGGGCGTGTTGTATCTGGCCTTCATCTATATTTATGCGGCCATCGGGCCGGACTGAGGCGCCAGAAGTCCGCGCCGCGCACCGACGCCGGCATCTCAATCACACCGGTACGGACGTCGCATCGTAAGTGAACAGCCAATCGTAGCGCTCGCGCACGCGATCGGCCTGCCATTCGCGTTCGACATGGGCCTGGGCGGCCGCAGCTTGCGCCATCGCCGGATTGTGAAACCGCGGGATCATATCGGCGGAGCCGGTGACGGCTTTGTTGGCGCGGTCGCGGCGCACCGTTTCATAGCGCGCCAGCGCCGTTTCATTGACGCCGTATTTTTCGATCGCGCGCGCCAGCACCAGCGCATCCTCGAGCGCCATGGCGGCGCCTTGCGCCAGAAACGGCACCATCGGATGGCAGGCGTCGCCGAGCAGCGTGCAGCGACCTCGGCTCCAATGCTCCATGATCGGGCGCAGCGCCAGCGCCCATTTGTACGGCACGTCGATTCTGCGGAACAATTCGTGCAGCGCCGGATTCCAGCCGCGAAAGTCGGCGAGCATTTCCGCGGTGGTGCCGCGGATATTCCAGCCCTCTACCGTCCAGTCGCTGCGCTCGCGCAGGCCAACGACATTGAGGAGCGTGCCGGCGCGCAGCGGATAATGCACCACATGGCCGCCCGGCCCGACCCAATTGGTGCTGACGTCGAAGAAGATGCCGTCGGGCACGCGCTCGATCGGCACGATGCCGCGCCATGCGGTGATGCCGCAAAATTCCGGCTTCGCCGCGCCGAACAGGCATTCGCGGATCACCGAATGCACGCCGTCGGCGCCGACCACGATTTTCGCCGTGACGGGATCGCCGGTCTCGAAACGCAATTCGACGCCGTCTTTGTTCTGCTCAAGGCCTACGCATTTGCGGTTGAGATGGACGGCGCCGGGCTTTGCTTCCAGCAACCCTTGGGCGATCACGCCGTGCAGATCGCCGCGATGAATGGTGATGTAGGTCGAGCCGTAGCGCTCGACCGATTCCAAGCCGAGATCGAAAATCTTCCAGGTCTGGCCTGAGTTCCACAGCCGGATTTCCTTGCCGGCTGGCAGCACTTGCACTTTTTCCAGCGCCGCGGTGAGGCCGAGCGCGTGCAACACGCGGGTGCCGTTCGCGCTCATCTGCACGCCGGCGCCGATCTCGCGCAGTTCCGGCGATTGCTCGTAAATATCGACGTCGATGCCGCGCCGGACCAAAGCCAGCGCCGCCGCCAGGCCACCGATGCCGCCGCCTACGATTGCAACCGGGATTGCCATTTCAATATTTCTGGCAGGTTATCACGCCGGCTCGCCGGCCGCGTCGCGGTCGAGATCGACGCAGACATCGTCGCCTTGCAGCACCACTTTATAGGTGCGCAGCGCCACCGCGCAGGGCGGCGCCTTGACCGCGCCGGTCGACGACATCGAAAGCGCCGAGATGCACCGCGCATTCGATGGTCGTCGCCCTCCAGCATGCCGTCGGCGAGGCTCGCCGACGCGTGGGTGCATTCGTCGTCGGTGACATAGAACTTGCCGCCGATATTGAAGACCGCGAGCCGCTTGTCGCCGACGTCGAAGGCCTGCACCGTCTCCGGCGCAATATCGGCCTGCCCGCACACCCGTACGACGTTTTCCGCCTGTTCAGCCATCGGACCTTTTCCCTCCCGAGCCGCACTATATAGTCTCCCTCATAACCGGAAAACGTCAGGGCGGAAATGCGATGCAGGTTCTGGTGATCGGCGCAGGCGTGGTCGGGCTGGCGGTGGCGCGCACCGCGGCGCTTGCCGGCCACGACGTGACCGTGGCCGAAGCAACCGGCGGCATCGCCAATGGCGTGTCCTCGCGCAACAGCGAGGTGATCCACGGCGGCCTTTATTATCCGACCGATACGCTGCGCGCGCGTGCACTGCGTGCGCGGCCGGCGCATGCTCTACGACTATCTGCGTGACGCACGGCGTGCCGCATCGCAAATGCGGCAAGCTCGTCGTCGCCACCAACGAAGCCGAACTGGCGAAGGTCGAGACCATTTTGGCCCAGGCCGAACGCCAACGGCGTCGAAGGTTGCGAGATGATCGGCGGCAATGCCGCGCGCGCCATGGAGGCGGAGCTGTTCCTGCATCGGCGCGCTGTGGTCGCCGGAGACCGGCATCATCGACAGTCACGGCTTACATGCGCGCGCTGTGGGGCGAATTGGAAGATCGCGGCGGCATGATCGCCTTCGAGACCCCGGTCGAGCGGCATCAGCTACCAGGCGCCGCAATGGCAGGTGCGGTTCGGCGGCAGCGATCCCGGCGTCATTGCGTTCGACGCCGTGGTCAATGCCGGCCGGCCTCGGCGCGCAGGCGCTGGCGCCGCCGCATCGACGGCTATCCGGCCGAAAAGGTGCCGCGGCTCGTCCTCGGCAAGGGCAATTATTTCGGCTTCGCCGGCCGGCCGGTGTTCTCGCGGCTGATCTATCCGACTCCGATCGACGGCGGACTCGGCGTCCACGTCACGCTCGATCTCGCCGGCCGCATGCGGTTCGGCCCCGACGTCGAATGGATCACGGAAGAGAACTACGCCGTCGATCCGCGCCGCGCCGAAAGCTTTTACGCCCGCATCCGCACCTATTGGCCCGGCCTGCCGGACGGCGTCGCTGGTGCCGGATTATGCGGGCATCCGGCCGAAACTGCGCGGTCCGGGCGAAGGCCAGGCCGATTTCATGATCGCGGGACCCGCCGATCACGGCATGCCGCGGCTCGTCAATCTGTTCGGCATCGAATCGCCGGGGCTGACGTCGTCGCTGTCGCTTGCCGAAGACGGTGGTGGATTATCTGAGGCCCTGAGGCCGCGCCGATTGGCGCCGAGATTGACGGGCGGCGGCGCGGCCTGCGGCATCGCGATGGTGCCCGGATCGTCATCGACGGCGGGCTCGGCGCGGCGCGACAGCGCGGCGATGCGCGGTGACCGAATTCGACGCCGTGGCAATGCTCGCTTTGTCGACCGGCGTGAATTGCGCGACGCTGCCGGCCTTGCCGGTAAACGCCATCAGCCCGTCTTTGGTCGACACGATATCGCCCGGCCGCAGCGTCGGATCGCTCGCCATGTCGAACGGCGCCAACCCGAAAGCGTCCTTGCCGTTGCAGGTGCAATTGGCGACCAGCTGCTTGCGGTAGATGTAGGCGTTGTCGAGATCGGCGTAGCGGCGCGCCGTCCTTGGCCACGGCGCCGCCGATTTCGCTGCCGAAGAACACCTTGGTCTTGCTCGCCGGGCACATCGACGCGGCAGGTTTCGACCGGCGTCGCATTCGCCATACGCTCGAGCGGAAAATGCTGGCCGTCGCAGAGCCGCACGCAATAGGCGACCTCGTGGCCGGTGCTGCCGCCGCTTTGGCGCACGCTTTCCGGACCGAGCGGCGCCGGCGCGACCGGCGCCGACGGCTCGGCATAGGATTCCACCGGCGCCGACGGCCGCTCCTGCCCGCCGCCATTGCCGCCGAACAGGAAGTCGAACAAGCCCGCCGCATGCGCCGCACCAGGCGCGCAAAGCGCAACAACCAGCGCACCCGCCATCGCGGCTGACTGCCATCGCGTTCGCTTGTTCGGCCGCTCGCATTACGGCAATACCTCTCCGGCCCATTCGGGCCCCGGAACCCAACCCGATAATGTGGCGGAGGCGGGATAGGTTCCTCCCCTTCGGTCGTCAGCATGGCCCAAAAGGTTCACCATCCTGTGGCGGAAGGGATGGCAGGGGCGGCATTTGCCGCTATGGCAAAGGAACCGTGAAGGCCCGGGGGACTACGGCGTGGGCTCATTAACAAGAAGCCACAGTCGTATAGATGCGAGCTGAACGAAGGCTGGGGAATTGGCCGCGAGACGGTCTGGCCTCGAGTTCGTTTTCGAGGCGAAGTGGATATGGACCGGCAGGCTAAATTGGCTGGATTGGTCCAAATGGGCCGGAGCGGCGCTTCCCCTCCGTCAATTGCCACATCGCGAACGGCTTATTCGATCACCTCGTCTGCGCGCAGCGAGAACGACGCCGTGGCGAGAGACACAAGTAACTTCGGCTATTAGAGAGGATTCTGGCAGCTGCCATCGACCGGAACTTCGCCCGGCGGGCAGTTCGATGTCGTGGTGCTCCCCGACGTGGCATTGTTGAGAATGCTAAACAGCGAATCGGATGACCAAGCCGACGGATCGTCTTGGCGCTGCCGCGCCAGGAGCGGCTTGTCTTTCTGGCCGAAATAAAACTTCAGGCCGCCCCAGACGCCATGAAAATCGCCCTCGCCCAGTCGCGCCTCGACGAAAGCTGAACTCATAATACCGTGGCCGAGCGGGTAGGCGACTTCAGCGCCCAGCGCCAAGGCGTCCTTGCCGCCCAGATAGTCCTGCCCGACAAAACCGCTCAGATTATCATTGAAATAATACTGCAGTTTCACTTGATCGAAGAAGCGCGTCCGAACGTTAAATCCTTGCGTGAAGGTGTTTGTCGTTACTCCGCCCAGACCCGGCACGGCTGTCGCGCTGGACACGGAATTGCCGGCCTCGACCCCGGCGACGCCTTCAAGTGTGAGCGGTCCAATGTAGTAGGCCCCTTCGCCCGCGGCCCGAGTAACATTGACGCCGCCAAACCGCTCCCACTCAGTAGTGTCCGCGTAAATGCCGAGAAGACCCTGAGCTGGATTGCGCCAGAACAGGTGAGCGCCGCCCGCGCCGAACGTGTTGCCACCGAGACTTCCGACCCGGCCATCCAATTGCGCCCCGAACTGGCCTTGCAGAGGAATGCTGAGCGTACCCTCGGTGCCGTACAGGGTCAGATTCGCCATAGAACCGCCGAAAGCATCAAATTTCTCGTTGAAACCGTCGACGGCCGGAGCGGCCGTCGCCGCTGCGGGCGCTTTGTACAGATTGGAGAGGTCAGCTGCCAGCACGGCAGGCGCACTAAAAAACGCGCTGCCTACGAGGCCCGACAGCATCGACGTCGATAATAGACGACTTCGAGTCGCCACGGTCCAATCCCCAAATAACACAAGGCTTAAACGTATAATGTTGAACCATATAGTGGCGCCTGCCAGCCAACAAGGATGGCCGTAGTGTTTTCCCCCGGTGTGATAAATAAGATACAGGACCGACGCCTGACTTATAGACAATGCTAATGCACAAGCTGTGTGACGAGACGGGGGCAGATGCCAGAGCCGTTTGATCGCTACATCAGAGGCCTCGCGCAGACCGAGCGGATGGCGCCCGGCGATCTAGCAAGTTACCAAGAGCAATTGCTGATTCGTCTGGTCCGTCACGCCCGTGATCGGGTCCCCTTCTACCGTCGCCGTCTTGACGCTCTATTTAACGCAAACGGAGAGGTCGACCTATCCCACTGGAATGAGGTACCGATTCTAAGCCGCGATGAAGCGGTCGCGTCGGGTCGCGATATGCGGGTCGCCCAGCTGCCCGCCCAATACGGTGCAATAGGCACGTTTAAAACGTCGGGTTCGACCGATGTACCTTTGGAGTTCGCGTCCAACGGATTGGTATTCCTAACGGCAAACGCGCTCTTCACGCGCATGACCCGATGGTTTGGATTAGATGTGTCGCGACCGCTGGCGGCGATTTGACGTTTTACCCAAGACGCCGCACCCGGCCCCGAAGGTCGTATTAGCAGAGGCTGGTCGTTCGGCCATCCCGACGCGGCGTTTTACGAAATGGAACTGTTGACGCCGGTAGAGCAGCAGTTGAAATGGCTCTCGCGTTATAAGGCTCCTTATCTGCTGACCCAGCCGTCCGGCGCACTTGCGATCGCCTACGCCGTTACTCCGGACCAAGGACGCGCCCTTGCAATCGAGATGGTGTTTCTGGTCGGTGAAATGATTCCCGACGGCGCCCGGGAGTTCATCGCCGAGCGCTTGGGTGCCCGCGTCGCCGGCATCTATTCGTGTCAGGAGATCGGTACGATTGCCTGCGAATGCGAAGCTGCGCCACACTACCACGTCACCGCGGAAAATGCCCTCGTCGAAATCCTGGACGAACAGGGGCGAGATGTGGCTCCCGGCACGCGCGGACGTGTGATCGTGACCGGTTTTTGCAATTATGCCATGCCATTTATCCGCTACGATCTCGGCGATATCGCACTAGCGGGCGCTTCCGCTTGCCGGTGCGGGAGGACGCTACCGGTCATTACGCGCATTGAAGGCCGCACTCGTAACGTATTTGTCTTCACTGATGGGGTGAGAGTCTGGCCGCGTCCATCGATGATCCGACCCATGCAGGCCTTTGTTCCATTCCTGAGATTTCAGCTTGTTCAGCTTGATAGTGAGCATATCGAGTTTCGCTACATTCCGGACGGTACAGGACGTGAGCCCGATATTCCCGGCCTCAATGCCTATGCACGGCAAGTGCTGCATCCATCAATCAAGATAAATGTTCTAAAAATGGATGCCTTCAGCCCCGGACCGAGCGGGAAGGTCGAACAATTCATCTCGCAGACCCCCATTTCGGGACACGACGCCGCGATAAAGCGCTGATGCCGATCGTCCACTGTCACGGGTCGACCGCAAGTTTGAAGAAAATGGGCAACGCCAAAAAATGACGCACAATTCAATTCCGCCTCTTCCGGACGAGCCTCTCTCGATTTCTGCACCGCTTGCTTTGGAATGGTCTCGACATCTCTGCGATCACTTAGACGAAGACGGACAGAATTGCGCCTGGTTTCACGGAACTTGGCAATACCTGCGCCTGCTCGACATCACTGATTCCTCGCATAGCCTATTCATGACCACGCCGCGCGATCATGCGGTATTCTACTTCGAAGCACTTCGCCCGCTGATCCGCCGCGGCATGCGCCGCGTCCTGGTCTCCGGATGTGCGGACTACGCTATGCCGGCCTACGTGATTTGGGCGTTCGCAGCCGAGCAGGTCGAAGCCGATCTTACCGTGGTTGATATCTGCAGGACGCCGCTGCGGCTCAGCGAATGGTACGCGGAGAGGGTCGGCGCGAGGCTAAAGACCGTAATCGCTGATATACTCGCGTATCGGTCATCATCTTCTTTCGACATCATCTGCACGCACTCCTTTTTTAGTAATTTTTCTCCTTCGACGCGGCGTGCCCTGCTTGAGCAGTGGCGCTCGCTCTTAGCACCCGACGGCTGTGTCATTACTGTGCATCGGATCCGTTCGGGTGCAGCAAAAACGAACCATTTCAAAGAAGCGCGCCGACAAGACTTTCGAAGTTTGGCGGAACGCGAGGCTGAGCGCGCACGCGACCGGTTGAGCATAGATCCGAAGGAGTTCGCAGCGATGGCCGCGACTTACGCCGCCGCCAGAAGCGGTCGCTACAGTGTAGGCTCGACAGAAGAGTTTAGGGCATTATTTGAGAGCTGCGGTTTTCGTATTGAATTGCTTGAGGTCGGCCCGCTAGCTGGACGAGCCACCGGCGCCATTTCTGAAGATGCCCGATACGCGAAGGTCGTGGCCGTTCGCGATTAACATCCGAAGTCCCGAGCCGATTCGACAGGATTGGGGATGTCTGAGATTGGCCCTCAACGTCATTTCGTGGCAATGCAGTATTATGATCGCTTTCGGAATGAAGTGGACGTAGAGCCGGATTCATGAGTACACGACTTAAGTGGCAATACGGCTACATCACAAACAAATAAGTGAGCGCGGCGAATACCGGCGCAAGCACCGCGACCGACTAGGCTATGTAGCCAAAAATGCTCGCTCCTGGTGGGCCGCAATGCGGGCTCGGTTATGCTGAACCAGCCAAATTTGCGATTACAAAGGACGGGATGTTCACCTGAGCAGCACTGCGGCTCCAATGGCGAGCAGCAGGGCCGGCGGCATTACGACGATGCCGAGCTTCAGAAACGCGCCGGCGCTGACGGCGTAGCCTTCGCGGCGCAATGCTGTGAGCCACAGGATAGTGGCGAGCGAACCAGTGACCGAAAGATTGGGGCCGAGGTCGACGCCGATAAGAACGGCGCGCGTGATCTGGTCATGCACCTGAGCGTTTTGCACTGCATCGCCGGCGATCAGACCGGTCGGCAGATTATTGACGAGATTGCTGGCGACAGCGACAATGATGCCAGCGCACCAGGCGGCCCAGACCGCGGAGCGCTGCGCTTCGTCGCGGAGGAGCGCCGTGATCGTCAGGATCAGCCCGGTCTTATCGAGCGCTTCGACCAATACAAAAAGCCCGGCGACGAGCGGCAATACTCCCCACGAGATATCCTTCACCACAATCCACGGTGACTTCCGTTCGCGAATGAGTACGACCGTCGCAGTCGCGGTCCCGGCGATCGCGGTGGGAAGCCCGAGCGCAATGTCCAACGCCGATGCGACGAGGAGCACGATCGCGGTCCCCGCAATGCCGAGCGCCGCGGTTTTGCCCACCGCCGAAAGGATCGGAACGGGCACATCGGTTGCGATCTCCTGGCCGAGCGCGCTGCGCTGGGTCCAGCGCAGCAGCAGATAGGTCCCGGCGATCGACGCGACGGAGGGCAACGCATAGGCCGGCAGCCATTGCAGGAGCGGCGGCATGTGGCTGCCGTAGATGACGAGATTGGCCGGGTTCGAAATCGGCAGCACGAATGAGGCGGCATTGGCGATGAAGGCGCAGATCAGCAGGTAGGGCAGCGGCTCTTTTGCCTTGGCGGTGTGAACCGCGGCAGCCACGGCCGGCGTCAACACCACCGCCGTCGCATCGTTCGACAGAAAAATCGTGACAATGGTGCCGACCCCGTAGGTCAACAGGAACAGTCGCCGCGCCGAGCCTTGGGCGTGGGTAGTTGCGACCGCCGCTAGCCAATCGAACAGTCCCTCCTCGCGCGCGATTTCAGCAAGCAGCATCATGCCGAACAGGAACAGATAAACGTCGGTGCCCTTGCCAACGCCAGTGAGTGCATCCGGTAGCGAAATCAGCCCCAGCGCGACCAGCAGTGCGGCGCCCGCGACCGCCCAGATCGCCTCGGGCAGATTGAACGGGCGCAGGATGACGCCAGCGGTGGCGAGCGCCGCGATTGTCCAGGTGATCACGTGAGGCGACATGGCGATGGTCCAGAAAATCAGCCGCGACAATCAACACGGGTTCAATTGCAACACGGATTCAATTTGCAACACGAGTTCAATTTGCGGCAGCGACCGCGGTCAAGCGGCGGCTCCGACCGGCGGGACAGTTGAGGCCCCCGGCTCCGGCGCCGCCGCACAGGCCGGTTTGAGGAGCGATGCGAAACCGAGCCACAACGCGACCGAGCCCAGGGCGAAACTGCCCAAGATCATGAACATGGCGCTGTAGCCGATCTCCTGAGCGATCCAGCCGCCAATCGCGGGGCTGAGCGACGCGCCGAGACCTTGAACGGTCATGACCGCGCCCTGTCCTACATTGACCCGCCCGGTGCCGTTGAGAATGCGCGCCACGAGGCCGGGGACGGCGACGCTTTGCAAGCCCGCGCCGATGCCGTCGAGGATTTGCACCGGGTAGACACCCCAATGGCTGATCAACAAAGCGGCCGTCAAGCCGCGGATCGGGAGTGCCAGGAACGAGATGAGCATGACCAGCCATAGACCTTCCTTGTCGGCCATCCGCATCGCGATCAGCGAGACGACGACCATGACGCTTTGGGCGACCACGATCGTAATCGCGACGAAGCTTGCCGGATCACCGTGTTTCTCCGCGACGACCGCCAGCCCGTAGAGCGGCAGCATCGCGGCATTGCCCAGATGGAACAAGGCGAGCGCAGCCGCCAGCACGAGGAGCGGCTTGCACTCGACGAGGACACGATAGCCGCTCGCCTTGTCGGTGGTCCCGTCTTCCTTCATGCCGCGTGCGGCGCGGTTGTCGATGGCGTCGGCGGGTATCGTCAGCACCGAGACAATGGACAAGATGCCGAAAACGGCAGCCAGCCAGAACACAGCGGGCAGACCGAATGCCCAACCCAACAATCCGGATAAGCCGGCGCCTGCCACGTTGCCAGCGTGATTGAAGGCTTGGTTGTGACCGACCTGGCGGTTGAAGCCTGACTGCCGCACGATGCCAAGCGTAATGCCGTTGACGGCCGGTCCAATCGCTGCGCCGGCGATGGCGGTTGCGACCTGCGATGCGGCGACGAGCCAGAAATGCTGCGAAAGCAGAATGACGGCGGAGGCCAGAACGGTGCAAACCCCCGGAATGACGACGTAACGGCGTTTATGCGAGGTGGCGTCGATGAGCGCGCCCGCGGGCCCGGACATCACCATGCCGGCGACCCCGCCAATAGTCATCACCGAGCCGATGAGACCGCTTTGCCAGCCATGCGCGAGAAGAAAGACGCCGAGAAACGGGCCGATCCCGGCCTGCATGTCGGCCATGAAGAAATTCAAAGCCTGAAGTGGCCAGACCCCTCGGCGTGCGCCGACGCTTGGCTTATGTCCCACCTCGGTACCTCGCGGATGCGTCATTAAACACACCCGGTCGATATGGTTCCGAACGAGCGGCAAGGCCGGGCGAGACACCTCGATAACCAGCGGTGGGACCTAACGTCTCGACAGCGGGGCGATCCCGGAACTAACTTTCGTCACCGCTATTATGTCTTTTGACGTGATGGGGTGACGCCTGGCTGGCGGGGGTGGAAAATGGCCGTTGTGCTGATCGTCGAGGACGAGGAGCAAGTCCGCGTTCTCGCGGAGTCGATTATCCAGGATCGGGGCCATACTACGCTTTCCGCCAGCACCCTTGAGCAGGCCATGGCGCTTCTCGAAGGCGAGCAGACGGTCGAACTGATGTTCACCGATCTCGGCCTGCACGACGATTTACAGGCCGGGCTGATGGCCGCGCAGGAGGCCGTCAAACGCATACCCGGCCTGCCTGTGCTCTATACGACCGGCCAGGGCCTAACCGACGGCATGCGCGCGATGTTCGTCGAGCGAAACGGCTTCATTGCCAAACCCTATACGGCCGAGCAGCTTTGCGTCGCGATCGACAATCTGCTGCGCTGATGCGCGCGGACTACATCACAAACAAATAGGTCACCGCGGCGAAGACCGGCGCCAATACCAGCGATCGACCAGACCATGTAGCCGAAAAAGCTCGGCATTTTGATGCCGCGTTCGGTGGCGATGGCGTAAATCATGAAATTCGGCGCATTCCCGATATAAGTCAGCGCGCCCATATAGACCGCGCCCATCGAGATCGCCGCGAGCGCGCGGCTTCAGCGTCGTCATCAATTCGGCCGCGTTGCCGCCGGCGAGCTTGAAGAACACCAGATAGGTCGGCGCATTGTCGAGGATCGCCGAGAGCACGCCGGTCAGCCAGAAATAGGCGACCTCATGCGGCGTGCCGTCGTGACGGGTGACGGCGGCGATCAGCCAGGCGAAACGCGCCGTCATGACCGGCATCGAGCATCGCCAGCACCGGCACCGCGCAGACGAAGATGCCGGCGAACAACAGCGCCACTTCGAGGATCGGCTCCCAGGAAAAACCGTTGGCCTCGCGATGCTCGTTCGGCGTCAGCCACAGCGAGGCGAAGGCCGCGAGGATAAGGATGGCGTCGCGCGCGAGGTCTTGCAGCGGCAGCTTTGTGCCGTAGACCGTGAAGCTTATGCCCGGCGACCACACCGCCGAAACGATGACCGCGCCGACGATCACCGCGAGAAGCAGGAGATTGATCAGACCATGCACCTCGACGCGCGCAGACGGCGCGGCTTCGCCGACCGGCGCCGACGCGGCGGTCCTTACGATAAAACCAGGTGTCGACCGCCGATGAACAGCACAAGCACGCAGCCCGCCGCAAATGCCGTCGGCTGCCACAGATGTTGCAGCGGCCAGAAAAAACCGACGCCGTTGAGAAAGCCGATGAACAGCGGCGGGTCGCCGAGCGGCGACAGCGCGCCGCCGATATTGCCGACCAGAAAAATGAAAAACACGACGACGTGGACGTTGTGCAGCCGCGACGCATTGGCGCGCAACAGCGGCCGGATCAGGATCATCGCGGCGCCGGTGGTGCCGACCACGCTCGCGATCAGGGTGCCGAAGGCAAGCAACGCCGCATTGACGAGCGGCGTGCCGCGCAAGCGTGCCGGTGACCAGAATGCCGCCGGCGACCACATAGAGCGCGAACAGAATGGCGATGAAGCCGAGATAGTCGCCGAGGAGCGCATGCGCCAAGGCTGCGAGCGCGATGTCGGCGCCGCGCAGCGCCGCAAGCGGCGCAAGCGTCAGCGCCGCCCAGAGGAAGGCGAGCTTGCCGTAATGGTGATGCCAGAAGCGACGGAACGGCAGCGGCCCGAACGCGATGGTGAGCAGGATGCCGGCAAAGGGCAGCGCCCACGGCCATGCGAGGCTCGCGCCATCGAGATCGGCGGCGTTGGCAGCGCTCGGCAGCAGCGTCGCGGCGACGAACAGCGCGATGAGAGCGGGCTGTCATCGCCGCACTTTGCCATGAGGCTTGCTGTCTGTGCTACAGTTCTCGGAAAGGATCGCAACGAAAAACCGTTGGAGGAATTGCCCGTGGCCGAGCATCGCTTTCTCAATCCTTCGACCATGCCGCCGACCCGCGGCTATACCCACACGGTGGAAACGAGCGGCCCGAGCCGCACCATTTACATCTCCGGCCAGCTCGGCATGACGGCGGACGGCAAATTCGCCGGCGCGGCGGGCGATTTTCGCGCCCAGGCCGTGCAATGCTTCGAAAATCTCAAACTCGCGCTCGCCGCGGCCGGCGCGAATTTCGACCACGTCGTCAAGGTGACGAGCTTTTTTGTCGATATCGCGCATCTGCCGATCTACTTCGACGTGCGTAACCAATATGTGAACACCAAGGCGCCGCCTGCCTCGACGGCGGTGCAGATCGTCACGCTCGCGCGCGAGGGTGCGTTGTTCGAGATCGAAGCGATTGCGGTGGTGCCGCAGCCGTGAGCGGCGGCGTCCTTTGGTCCGGAATATTGCCATGAAAAATCGCGTGCTGCTTCTCGCTGCCGTCCTGGCTGCGCTGGCGCCGGCCGCCCGTGCCGAAGATTATCCGACGCGGGTGGTGACGCTTGTAGCGCCGTTTCCGCCGGGCGGCCCGTCGGATACCACCGCGCGGCTGATCATCGTCCCGATGTCGAAGGTGCTTGGCCAGCAGGTCATTGTCGAGAACGTCACGGGCGCCGGCGGCGTGATCGGGTCGAACCGCGTCGCGAAAGCTGCGCCCGATGGCTACACCATCGTCATCTCCGGCTCAGGCACGCATGCGGCCGCCGAGTTCCTCAACAAGGACCTGCCGTACCGTTCGACCGATTTCGAACAGATCGGCCTGATCAACACCTCGCCGGTGGTTCTGGTGGCGCGAAGCGGCGTGCCGGCCGACACGCTGAAGGAGTTTGTCGCCTACGCCAAGGCGAACGAGAAGAAGCTTACCGAAGCGGACGCCGGCGTCGGCTCAATCTCGAATCTTGCCTGCTCGGTGTTTCATTCGATCGCGGGCCTGCACCCAACGGTCGCGTCGTATCGCGGCACGCCCGAGGCGACGATGGATCTGGTGCGCGGCAATGTCGATTTCGGCTGCAACCAGATCGTCAATATCGTGCCGCATATCAAAAGCGGCGCGCTGAAGGCCTTTGCGGTGACAAGCGACAAGCGCGCGCCGATGCTGCCAGAGGTTCCGACCACGGCGGAAGCCGGCATGCCGCAATTCAATCTGACGGTCTGGTTCGGCCTTTCGGCGCCCGCCGGCACGCCGGGCCCGATCGTCGACAAGCTCAATAAGGCGCTCGGCGCCGCGCTCGACGATCCCGCCGTGGTGTCTCGCTTTGCCGAGCTCGGCTATGACGTGGTGCCGCCGGAAAAGCGCAGCGCAGCTTACTTCGACAAGTTCTACAAGAACGAAGTCGCCCTGTGGGCAAAAGTGCTCGGCGGCCTCAACGCCGCGCCGAAATGAGCGGAGAGGTCGTGAACGCCGATTGGAAACCCGAACGCGCCGTAGAGATCGTTGCCGGAACGCCGCCGGGCGGAGGCCTCGACCGCGTCGCCCGTGCGCTCGTCGAAGCTATCGCCGAGGCGCGCCTCGTCGATGTGCCGCTGACCGTCGTCAATGTGCCGGGCGGCGGCGCGCGCAAGGCCTGGACCAGCTTTGTCGACAATCACGAAGGCGACGGCCATGTCATCGGCATCAGTTCGCCGAACCTCACGACCGATTATCTGGTCGGCGCCTCGAGCTTCGAGCATTCGAAGTACACGGCGATCGCGACGCTCGTGACCGAATATATCGCGTTTGCGGTCAGAGCGGATTCTCAGCTTATGAGCGGCGCCGATTTTCTCGCCCGGCTCGGCCGCGATCCTTCGTCGGTGACGGTGGCGCTGTCGACCGCGCTCGGTAATCCGAACCATATCGCTCTGGCGAAGCTCGTGCGCGGCGCGGGCGGCGACGTCAATGCGCCGGCGATCCGCGTCTTCGATTCCGCGCTCGATGCGGTGGCCGACGTGGTCGCGGGATCCGCCGACGTCTGCGCGGTGACGGCCGCGAGCGTGCTTGCTGAGCTCGCCGCCGGCCGGATCCGGCTCATCGGCATCTCGGCGCCGGAGCGGCTCTCCGGCGCCTTCGCAGCAACACCGACATGGCGGGAGCAATCGGCCGATTGCGTCATCGGCGCTTGGCGCGGCGTCACCGGGCCGGCCGGGCTTACCCCCGTGCAAATCGCCTACTGGGAGAATGTGTTGCGGGCCGCTACCCGACAGCCGGTTTGGGGTAAAGAACTTGCGCGGCTGAGCTGGTCGCCGCTGTATCAGGACGGCGCGGATTTGCACGCTCATCTCGCCAAGGAGCGGGCGGAGTTCGTGGCCGTGCTCGGCGAGCTCGGACTGTTGAAGGTTTAATCCGCCGCAGGCTGGTAACTTACTCCGCTCCCCGCTGTAGGCTAAGCTCAAGGCAATGGGCAGGCCGTAATGGCCGCTTGGGGAGGAAAGCATGAATTTCGCGCGACGATTTTTTGCCGTACGGGCCGCTGCGGCTGCCGGCGCAATTGTTTTATCCTTGCCGCTGATGTTCGGCACGGCATCGGCGCAGGACAAGACCTACACCATGAAGATCACGCTGCCGACGCTGAATGATCCGAGTCACGTCTACGCCAAAAACTACGCAGCGGCGGTCGAGAAGGATTCGGGCGGCCGCATCAAGACCGAGATCTATCCGGCGAGCCAGCTCGGCTCGATCCCGCGGCAGATCGAAGGCGTCCAATTCGGCTCGATCCAATGCGCCGTCATTCCGCCTGAGTTTTTTGTCGGCGTCGACGAGCGCTTCGAGGTGCTGGCGGCGCCGGGCCTGGTCAATTCCATGGCGCAAGGCGAACGTCTCGCCGCCGATCCGTCGGCGCTCAACCTGATGCTCGATCTCGGCGCCCAGAAGGGGCTGCACGGCGTAGCGATGTTCATGAACGCCGCCCAGTCGGTGATCTCCAAAGCCCCGATCCGCCATCTCGCCGACTTCAAGGGCAAGAAGCTCCGGGTGCTGGCCTCGCCGTTCCAGACCCAGGCGATCGAGCGGCTCGGCGCCACGCCGGTGGCGATGACGCTCGGCGACGTGATGCCGGCGATGCAGCAAGGCACCATCGACGGCGCCGTCGGCGGCATCGTGGTGTGGACGCCGATGCATTATGTGGACGTGACCAAGTACGTCACCGAGACCGGGCAGCCCGCCGTCTATGCGATCGTCGAGATCAGCAAGAGCTGGTACGATTCACTGCCGCCCGATCTGCAAAAAATCGTCGACGACGACGCCTCAGCCCAGCAGACGGCGATATATCCCGTCGCGATCGACATTTTCGAGAAGGCGCGCAAGGGCTGGACCGGCGGCGGCGGCGAGCTGATCAGCCTGCCGCCCGACGAGCAGGCCGGCATGATGAAAACCTTCGCCAGCGTCGGCACCGACGTGTCGAAGACCAAGCCGCTCTTGAGCGAGGCCTACAAGATCGTGACCGAGGCGGCGGCGCGGACGCAATAGCGCCGGAATTACTTTGATGGCGCGGCTCAAGGGCAAGATCGTCCTCGTCACCGGAGCCGCGGGCGCAATCGGCGCGGCGGTCGCTGAAGTCGTGGTGGCGGAAGGCGGCGTTGCGGTGACGAGCGATCTGCCCGGCCGCGGGCGCGTGGCTTACCCGCTTGATGTTACATCCGAGGCGGACTGGATCGGGGCGATCGCGGCGATCGAACAGAACTACGGCCGGCTCGATGGCTTGGTCAATGCCGCCGGCATCGTGGCCGTCGGGAGCGTCGAGGACACCGACTTCGCCACCTGGCGCCGCGTGATGGCCATCAATCTCGATGGTACGTTTCTCGGCTGCAAATACGCTCTGCGGCTGATGCGGCAAGGCGGCGGCTCGATCGTCAATATCTCGTCAGTGTCGGGCCTCGTCGGCGGCCACAATCTCGCGGCCTACAATGCCTCGAAGGGCGGCGTGCGGCTTCTGACCAAATCGGTGGCGCTGCACGGCGCGCGGCTTAAACCGCCGGTGCGCTGCAATTCCGTGCACCCGGCTTTCATCGAAGGCCCCTTGGTCGACGGCTTGATCGCGCAAGTGCGCGATCCGGCGAGCGCTCGCACCCGCATGGCCGCGATGGTGCCGCTCGGCCGCTTCGGTACGCCCGCCGAGGTCGCGGCGCTGTGCGTTTATTTGCTTTCGGATGAATTCAGCGTTCGTCACCGGCGCCGAGCTTGCGCTTGATGGCGGGCTCACGGCGCAGTGAGGTGCCAGGTAAAATGCCACGCTCGCCGGTTTACTCGGAGCACGCCAGCGATCACCGCTAGCGTCACGTCGCGGCTTTGGGAGATCGGTGATATTGTGGATGTGCTAAAGACTTGGGAAGCTAGTGCGTCGAATTCGAGCAATGACGGCTTCTGCTTTTGACGATCCGCGATGGGCCGAACTTACCGGCAGCTATCGCATTCCTTACGATCCGCGAAACGCACTGCGTTCACTGGCACAGGGACGCAATGTTGACGCTGTTTGGCAAGAACTATGGAGTGAATTGCATCATCAAGGCGACGTTGGAGAAGCCTCTTACGCCGCCGTTCCTGAGCTTGTCCGCATACACGCTAAACGCGGGATCGCCGATAGCAACACGTACGCTTTGGTAGCGATAATTGAGGATGCGAGGCAAAATCCCAAAAATCCCGCACTGCCTCCATGGTTGAAAAACTCATATACCGACGCATTGAACCGACTTGCCATTCTTGGCCTAGATGACCTCCGCGACGCGACGGATGAAACACTGGTTGTGAGTATTATCTCCATTCTCGCAATGGCGAAAGGACAGTCGCTACTGGGCCGCCTAGCGATCAATTTTACTGACGATGAGCGCCGAGAACTCTTGGCTAAGTCTGGTTGGCTCTAGCCATGGCACAATCAAAACAGCCCACTCTCGGGGCGGGGCTCAATTGCATGGGCGCAACGATTGTGATTCAATTCAACAAAACACCCTTCTCGGGAGGCAATGACCATGGCGATTACCGTCTGTCCGGTCACGCCCAGCTTCGCCGCCGAAATCGGCGATGTCGACCTGTCGAAACAAACAGAGCCCTCGGACCTACAGGCGATCAAAGACGCCTTCGCCAAATACGCCGTTCTGATATTCCCCGAGCAGCATCTGTCGGCGGATCAGCATCTCGATTTCGCCCGGCTGTTCGGGCCGCTGGAAACCACCATTGCGCTCTACCGCAAGGACCAGCCGCTCCGGCTGCGCCAGGAGTTTGCCGACGTTTCCAACCTCGATGAGAACAACGAAGTGTGGGGCAAGGAAAGCCGGCAACGCATGTTCCAGCTTGGCAATCGGCTCTGGCATACCGACAGTTCGTTCAAGCGGTTGCCGGCGCTGGCGTCGCTCCTCTATGCGCGCGCGATCCCGCCGGTCGGCGGCCATACCGAATTCGCCGATGAGCGCGCCGCCTATGACGCGCTCCCCGACGCCATGAAACGCCGCCTCGAAGGCCTCGTCGCCGAGCATTCGATCTTCAATTCACGCGCGCGGCTCGGCTTTTCCAATTTCAGCGACGAGGAACGCCAAGGCATGCCGCCGGTGCCGCAAGTGGTCGTCCGCACCATCCCGGAATCCGGCCGCAAATCGCTCTATCTCGCTTCGCACGCCGGCCGGATTTTCGGCATGCCCGAGCCGGAAGGCCGCGCCCTGATCGACGAACTCGTGGCGCACGTGACGCAGCGGCAATTCATCTACATCCATCGCTGGCGCGTCCACGATCTCGTGATCTGGGACGATCGCTGCACCATGCATCGCGGCGCCGAATTCGACGATCTGCGCTGGAAGCGCGACATGCAGCGCGCCACCGTCTGCGACGTCGCCAATTCCTGCGAGCAGGAAGGCATCGCGATCGCGGCCGCCTAGAAGCTTCACTAGCGCCGCGCGAAAATAATGACGACAAGGCCCGCGACCGCGGTCGCGCCGCCGTAATAAATCCATGGCGTCTGGCTGATCATAAAGCTCTCGGCGGGCCAGCGGATAATTCCCGCGCCTTGGCACGCCCAGAACAGGCCCATGGCCAGGACCGCGTAGCCGATCACCGTCAGCGCCGTTTTCATCTTTCGATCTCCCGAAAAGCAAGATTGCGCGAGCGCGACTAAGGGCTCCATGCCGGGCGCAATGTCCAACCGCCCCGCGCACCGACGCAAATCTCCGTATAATATATTTCAAGTTGCAGACCGCGGAACTTTACAATAGTGGCTCTCCTGCAAGGGCAGAATGTCATGAAGTGTCGTGAGTTGAGCCATCCTGGGGCAAAAATTTTCCGTTGTCTGGATATCCTAATGCGCGGCGTCCCAGTTGTCGGCGCCGTGGGCTTCGACTTGCAGCGGCACCGACAGCGACAGCGCCGGCAGCGGCGCGTCGACCATGACCTTGGTGACCACCGGCAGCGTCTTCTCGACCTCGGCCTCCGGCACTTCGAACACCAGTTCGTCGTGCACCTGCAGCAGCATCTGCGCCGCGAGCTTCTTCTTCGCCAGCGCCGCATCCATGCGGATCATGGCGCGGCGGATGATGTCGGCGGCGGTGCCCTGCAGCCGCGCATTGACCGCGGCGCGCTCGTTGAAGGACGCGGATCGACGCGTTCGACGCGCCGATGTCGGGATAGTGGCATTTGCGGCCGAACAGCGTTTCCACATAGCCGTTCTTCTTCGCGAACGCCTTGGTCTCTTCCATGTAGTCGCGGATGCCGGGAAAGCGCTCGAAATATTTTTTGATATAGGCGCCGGCCTCCTCGCGCGCGATGCCGAGCTGGTTGGCGAGGCCGAAGGCGGAGATGCCGTAGATGATGCCGAAATTGATCGCCTTGGCGCGGCGGCGCACTTCGGCCGGCATGTTCTTCACCGGCACGCCGAACATTTCCGACGCGGTCATGGCGTGGATGTCGAGGCCGTCGCGGAACGCCTTGCGCAGCGGCTCGATGCCGGCGATCTCGGCGAGCAGCCGCAGCTCGATCTGCGAATAATCGGCGGAGACGAGCTTCATGCCCGGCGTCGGCGATGAAGGCGCGGCGGATTTTGCGGCCGTCCTCGGTGCGCACCGGGATGTTCTGCAGATTCGGCTCCGACGACGACAGCCGGCCGGTCGTGGTCGCGGCGAGCGCGTAGCTGGTGTGCACGCGATGCGTCGTCGGATTGACGAAGCCCGGCAGCGCGTCGGTATAGGTCGATTTCAGCTTCGACACCTGCCGCCAGTCGAGGATTTTCTGCGGCAGCTCGTGGCCCTGCTCGGCGAGCTCTTCGAGCAGCCGCGCGCCGGTCGCCCATTGCCCGGTCTTGGTCTTGGTGCCGCCGGGCAATTGCAGCTTGCCGAACAGAATGTCGCCGATCTGCTTCGGCGAGCCGACATTGACCGGTCTCGCCGGCGAGCGTGTTGATCTCGGCCTGCGAGGCCCGCGGCTTCCTGGGCGAATTCGCCGGACAGCCGCGACAGCACCTGGCGGTCGATCGAAATGCCGCGCCGCTCCATGTCGCGCGAGCACGCGCAACAGCGGCCGCTCCAGCGTCTCGTAGACCGTGCAGCACATGCTCGGCGGCAAGCCGCGGCTTGAGCACCTGCCACAGCCGCAGCGTGACGTCGGCGTCTTCGGCGGCATATTCGGTCGCCTTGTCGATGCTCGACGCAGTCGAAGGTGATCTTGGTCTTGCCGGCCTTGGTCACTTCGTTGAAGTCGATGGCTGCGTGATCGAAAGTAGCGCTCGCGCCAAGCGGATCGAGGCCGTGATCGGAGCGGCCGGCATCGACCACGTAGGACATCAGCATGGTGTCGTCGTAGGACGCGATCTCGATGCCGCGCACGGCAAAGATCTGCCAGTCGAATTTCAGATTCTGGCCGATCTTGAGCACGCCCGGATCTTCCAGCAGCGGCTTCAGCGCATCGAGCGCTGCGCCTTCGGGAATCTGGTCGGGCGACTATCTCGCCGCTGGAACAGGCCGCCGCCGCGCCGTCGCCGCCCTGGCGGTGCGACAGCGGCACGTAGCAGGCTTCGTTCGGCGCGACGCGCCAGCGAGAAGCCGCACAGCTCCGCCTGCATCGGATCGAGCGACATTGGTCTCGGTGTCGATGGCGACAAAGCCGTGATCGCGCGCGCGCTCGATCCAGGCTTTGAGCCGCGTCGAGGCTGCGCACGGTCTCGTATTTGGCTGCGGTCGAATTTCTGCTGGTGCGCGCTATCGAGGCGCGCTGCCGCCAGCGCTTGCGGGGTGAGCGCGCCTTGCACGGCCGTCGGTCCCGCCTCTCCCGCTTGCGGCGGGAGCGGCGGGGTGCGGGCTGGCTTGCTCGGCGCAGCCGACTGGCCCCCTCCGGACGCGCTTTGCGCGTCGTCCTCCCCCGCAAGCGGGGGAGGCGAAGACGTTGCGCGCGACCGAGAGCTTCGCATCGGGCTCGATCTCGCTCGCATCGATACCGGCGAATTCCGCGACGCGCCGCGTCAGCGAGGAGAACTCCATCGCCTTGCAGGAAGGCGATCAGCCGCTTGTAGTCGGGCTCGTGCACGGCGAGATCGCCGATCGGCACGTCGAGCTTCACGTTGATCGTCGAGCGTGACGAGCTTTTTCGACAGCCGCGCCTGCTCGGCATTGTCGATCAGCGACTGCCGGCGCTTGTCCTGCTTGATCTCGCCGGCGCGCGCTGAGCAGCGTTTCGAGATCGCCATATTCGCCGATGAGCTGCGCCGCGGTCTTGACGCCGATGCCCGGCACGCCCGGCACGTTGTCGGTCGAATCGCCGATCAGCGCCTGCACCTCGATGACCTTTTCCGGCGGCACGCCGAATTTCTCGATCACCTCGGCGCGGCCGATCTTCTTGTCCTTCATGGTGTCGAACATGATGACGCCGTCGTCGACGAGCTGCATCAGGTCCTTGTCCGACGACACGATGGTCGCGGTGGCGCCGGCCTCGCGGGCCTGCCGCACATAGGTCGCGATCAGGTCGTCGGCCTCAAAGCCGTTCTGTTCGAGGCAGGGCAGGTCGAAGGCGTGCACCGCCTCGCGCATCAGCGGGAATTGCGGCCGCAGATCGTCGGGCGGGTCGGGCCGGTGCGCCTTGTAGTCGGGATACATTTCGGTGCGGAAGGTCTTCTCCGAGAGGTCGAACACCACCGCGAGGTGGGTCGGCTTCTCCTCCGCCTTCATGTCGCGCAGAAGCTTCCACAGCATGTTGCAGAAGCCGAACACGGCATTGAGCTGCAGCCCGTCGGATTTGCGGGTGATCGGCGGCAGCGCGTGATAGGCGCGGAAAATGTAGCCGGAGCCGTCGACCAGGAAGACGTGGTCGCCCTTTTTCAACCGGCGCGGCGGGCGAGCGGCTTGCGGCGCCTTTGGCGAGGTTTTTTGTGCTGCTGGCATGATGGCCAATATATAGGGGCTTCGCGCGTGATTAGCACCGCTCTTGGACGCACGACTGTGGACTATTCCCCGCTGCCGATCGATGCCGCCCTGCCGCGACCTGACCGCGGCGCTGCGCGCGCGCAATGCCGCCGTTCTGGTGGCGCCGCCCGGCGCCGGCAAGACGACGCGGGTGCCGCTGGTGCTCGCCGAGGAAGATTGGGCGAAGCGACCGCCGCATCCTGGTGCTCGAACCGCGCCGGATCGCCGCGCGCGCCGCTGCCGAGCGCATGGCGCAGACGCTCGGCGAGCGCGTCGGCGAAACCGTGGGCTTGCGGGTGCGCTTCGGCTCGAAGGTCTCGCGCAAGACCCGGATCGAGATCGTCACCGAAGGCATTTTCACCCGGCTCATCCTCGACGATCCGATGCTCGACGGCATCGCCGCCGTGCTGTTCGACGAATTCCACGAGCGCTCGCTCGACGCCGATCTCGGGCTCGCGCTGGCGCGCGACGCGCAGCAGGGCCTGCGCGAGGATTTGAAGCTCCTGGTCATGTCGGCGACCATCGACGGCGCGCGCGTCGCCGGGCTTCTGGGCGGCGCGCCGGTGATCGAAAGCGAAGGCCGCGCCTTTGCGGTCGAGACCCGCTATGCCGGCCGCGACACCGCGCGCCGATCGAGCCGCAAATCGCCGACACCATCGCGCGCGCGATGCGCGCCGATCCCGGCTCGCTGCTGGCGTTCCTGCCCGGCGCCGCCGAAATCCGCCGCACCCAGACGCAGCTCGAAGGCCGCGCCGATCCGGCGACCGATGTGGTCGCGCTCTACGGCGCGCTGTCCGGCGAGGAGCAGGATCGCGCCATCCTCCCCGCCGCCGCCCGGCCGCCGCAAGATCGTGCTGGCGACCTCGATCGCCGAGACCTCGATCACCATCGAGGGCGTGCGCATCGTCGTCGACTGCGGCCTCGCGCGCGTGCCGCGCTACGAGCCCGACGTCGGCGTGACGCGGCTCGAAACCGTGCGGGTATCGCGCGCCGCGGCCGATCAGCGCCGCGGCCGCGCCGGCCGCACCGAGCCGGGCATCTGCTACCGGCTGTGGGACGAGCCGCAGACCGCGGCGCTCGAAGCCTTACGCGCGGCCGGAAATCCTCGCCGCCGATCTTTCGTCCTTCGCGCTCGACCTCGCCGCCTGGGGCGCGCAGCCGGAGAAACTCGCCTTCCTCGATCCGCCGCCGCGCGCGGCGCTCGACCGAGGCGCAACGCGCTTCTTGCCGAACTCGGCGCCATCGACGCCGACGGCCGCATCACCGACGAGGGCCGGCATCTGCGCCGGCTGCCGCTGCCGCCGCGGCTCGCCCGCATGGTGGTCGATGCGGCAGCCGCAGGCGAAGCGCTGCAGGCCGCCGAGATCGCCGCGCTGATCGGCGAGCGCGGCCTCGGCGGCGACGATGTCGACCTGCGCGAACGGCTCAACGCGCTGCACCGCGACCGCTCGCCGCCGCGGCCGCGACGCCCGCGCCATGGCGGAGCGCTGGGCGGAGATTGCGAAGTCGAGTCCCGCGCCTGCGCTCCCCGCAGAGCGAGCGGAAGGCGAGAAACGTCAGCGTCGGCGCGCTGCTCGCGCTCGCCTATCCCGAACGCATCGCCAAAAACCGCGGCGGCGGCACGGGCGCGTTTCTGCTGGCCAACGGCCGCGGCGCCAATGTCGATCGCGCCTCGCCGCTCGCGCGCGAGCCGTTTCTCGCCGTCGCCGAACTGACCGGCAGCGCCGCGCAGGCCGCATCCTGCTCCGCCGCGCCGATCACGCTCGCCGAGATCGAGGCGCGCTTTGCCGATCGCATCGACGTCGCGCGACGAGATCACCTTCGACGCCGCGAGCGTAAGCCTGCGCGGGCGCAAAAGCCGGCGGCTCGGCGCCATCGCGCTTGCCGATCAGCCGATGCCGGTCGCGCCGAACGACGACACCGCGCAACGGCTCGCCGAAGGCATCGCGCGGCGCGGCATCGAGCGGCTGCCGTGGAGCAAAGCGCTGAAGCAATGGCGCGACCGCGTCATGTTCCTGCGCGCGAGCGAAGGCGACGAATGGCCGGATCTGTCCGACGCGGCGCTGGCGCAAGAACGCGCGCGACTGGCTCGCGCCGGCACTCGCGGGCAAGACCGCGCTTGCCGAGTCTTGCGCCGGACGAATTGTCGGCAGCGCTCTTGCACGCGCTCCTGCCGTGGCCGCTCAAGCGCCGGCTCGATGCCGAGGCGCCGACTCATTTCGAAGCGCCGACCGGCACGCAGGTGCCGATCGATTACGAGGCGGAAGGCGGACCGAAAATCTCGATCCGGGTGCAGGAACTGTTCGGCCTCGACCGCCATCCGGCAATCGCCGGCGGCAAAATTCCGCTTCTGATCGAACTGCTGTCGCCGGCGCACCGGCCGGTGCAGATGACGCGCGACCTGCCCGGCTTCTGGCGCGGCAGCTATGCCGCCGTGCGCAGCCGAGATGCGCGGCCGCTATCCGAAGCATCCATGGCCGGACGATCCGATCGCGGCGACGCCAACGCGGCGCGCAAAGCCACGCAAAGGCTAGCTACTGGTTTGGGAGAAGCCCGGTCGAAATCGCTAACGCAGTCAATTCCGCAAGGGTCGAAGCTCCCGTTTTCTTGCGTAGATTATTGCTGTGAAAGCGCACAGTCGCTTCCGTTATTTTCATTAGCCGCGCGATTTGCGGCGCCGTTCTGCCGTCAACCAAATGTATCAGACACTTGCGTTCCTGTAAGGAAAGCGCGGGCGGCGGCATCGGAAGCAACGCCAGTCGACGATGACCGGACAGTATCTCGGCGCGCTCGAAAGTGATGGCGGCGAGCAACCGCAACGCAGCGCGTTCCCTCGGCGACTGGGGATCGCGCGCACCCACGAAACTAACTAAGCCATGCGCATTGTCGCCGGCTCGCTGAGGAACAATATAGCCGCCGAAATAACCGAACGGCGCCCCAGCTGCGAAAACCGCGTGCCCAAGATGTTCCTTCGGCAGCATCGCCTGCAATTCACCGCACGATATGGCCAATCCCGAACGAATTGCCCACATCGGCACGGGATCGAAACGCACGAAGCCCTCTCGTACATAAAGCTCCGCCCACTCCGATTTCCAGTTTGCGAAGTGTAGCGCATTGGCGGGGATGGGCTGACCCAATCGCCCGCTGGCGACGGCCGTATAGCCGAGCGGAGCAACAATTTTTGCAACTGTAGCGGATAGCTCGGCAATTGAGTCGACGCGCTCGGACTTTTCAACGAACGTGGCGACCGACAAGAACAAATCGTTCGCGCGCATATCACCAAGTCGCCTTCAATGCTGACCGTTACCGTATCACCATAGAACCTCTTGGATTCCAGGCCAAAAAGCAAGCATGAATTGAATGCAACAACAAAATGGAATTGATGGCATTCGCGCTCCAAGAGCGCGATCAAACAACAATTCGTCAAAGCCATCGATTTGATACCATCAGATCGATGGGCACCGCGTGAGAAAATGTCTCGGCGATCCTATCAGAACCGTTAGTTGACGTACTGATAGCGCCCGTTTAAATTTTCGGCGCGGTGAGGTCGTTCGTGTTTCTCCATTTTGCGAGTAGGAGTGAACCCATGACCGCGAAGAAAACGCTTTTCGGCTTGATTGCTAGCGCGACCGTTTTTGGAATCGTTTCCCAGGCTTCCGCCACAGAAGTTCAGGTCACGTATACGGGCACGATCATTGGCGGCGACGGGGCAACCGACGGCAATCCGGCACCAGACAGGCTCGGTCTCTTCGGCACGGCCGGCGCAAGCGTGACCGGCGATACCTACACCGCCACCTACATATTCAATACCAGCCTCGGGACTTTTACGAGTTCGGCCTGCCTGCCCGCCTCGGCGAGTTGTTCCAGCGGTGAAAATACGCTCTCCGGTCCGCCCCCTACCCTACCTATTGTGAGCGAAACGCTGACCATCAACGGCCACTCCTTCTCCTTCGGAGGGAGCACATTCCCCGTCAATAGCGCGGAAATGGCAGGGATACATGGTAGTTCGTCGAGCAACGTCTTCGCCGAGGTCGAGGCCAATAGTGATTCGAGCACACTGCGCAACGACCTGTCTCTCACTGATGGGTCGCTACCCTCGTCACTTGTCACGCCGTTTACCTATACGGTTCACTCAGGCGATGGCGCCAACGCCACCGACAGTTTCTTTCAGGCCGACCCCCACGGCGTCATTGACCGCTTTGAGTTCGACATCACATCTGTGACCCTCTCTACGACCCCGTTGCCCTCGACGTGGCTCATGCTGCTCAGCGGCTTGGTTGGTCTTGGCTTGTTCGCTCATCGCACCACGAGCAAGAACTGCTGCAAATTCACGGTCACCTGACTAATCCAGTCGATCCGAAGTTTAAGCGGAAGGCGGCCCGAATACTTCGATCCGAATGCAAGAAGCATTCGGGCTCGATCGGCATCCTGCCATTGCGGGCGGCAGAATTCCGCTACTCATCGAATTGTTGTCGCCCGCGCACCGGCCGGTGCAGATGACACGCGACCTGCCCGGCTTCTGGCGCGGCAGCTATGCGGCGGTGCGCAGCGAGATGCGAGGGCGTTATCCGAAGCATCCATGGCCGGACGATCCGATCGCGGCGACGCCAACGCGGCGGGCGAAGCCTAGAGGGAGCTAGACTCGGATCCATCACGGAACGCGGCCTGTGTGTTTGTTTGATCGCGGTAACAACCGGCGCGGTGCTTGCGGTTGTCCACATCGTTTCAGGGTGTGTCGTTTTATACAGATTCAGAAAGCATGCTGAGATTAGCTAACAACATCGGGCGCGCGTTTTCGACTCCCAGGTCAAGCGCCCGTACTCTGTCGAGTGTATGAAGACCCCAGCAGTCCCCCACCGCTGGGGTCTTTTTTATGTAGTCCCGTGGAGGGCAGGTATCCCAATACGGTGCGCCTGCGGCCAAACGCCGGCCGGCTCGTCCGCCGCCGCATCGTGGATAGCACGTATCGCATCTGGCCCGAGAAATGCATGTTGTGGAGATGACGGCGGCCCCGATGCATATCGAGTGGCCTATCCAATATCATGGCGCGCTAATGCCGATTCTCAGCGTCAGACACGTTACGACCTATCACTATAAGCGGCCGGTGGCATTCGGCGAGCACCGGATGATGTTGCGTCCGCGCGACGACGACGATCAAAGGGTTATTGAGACGGAGCTCGAAATTACCCCCCGCCCGAAACAAATTGCCTGGGCGAAGGATAGCTTCGGCAATCACGTGGCGACGGCTCATTTTGGCGGCCGGGCCCGCGAGCTTCGTTTTGTCAGCAGGATTCGTCTCGACCATCGCTCGCGCGACTTCAGCGCATCGACATAGAGAATTCTGCCCGGACCTATCCGTTTGCCTACGCGCCGGAAGATCGGCCCGGCCTCGAACGTTTCCTGGAGCCGTTATCTCCGCATCCCGCGATTGATCGCTGGAGCGCCGCGTTCTTCCGGAAAGACGGTTCTGCCGACACTCACGAACTGCTCTGCGAGATGACGCGGACCATCAGGCGGACCTTCAAGCACGTCTCGCGGCACGAGAAGGGAACCCAGGATCCGGCTGCGACGCTCGAACTCGGCAGCGGCAGTTGTCGTGACCTCGCCGTGCTGATGATGGCGGCGCTCCGCGCGCGCGGCATCGCCGCCCGCTTCGTGTCCGGATATCTGCATCTGGCCGATGACGACGATGACTGCCGAGGGCGGCAACACGCACGCCTGGGTCCAGGTCTATGTGCCCGGTCCGGGCTGGATCGATTTCGATCCGTCGGGAGGCAGCGTCGGAAATGGAAATCTCGTCCGCGTCGCGGTCGCGCATCACCCGCGCGAGGCAATCCCTCTGCAAGGCACTTGGTTCGGGAAGGCGGCGGATCATCTGGGCATGAAGGTCGCCGTGAAGGTCACGGCGGCGACCGACGATCCGAGGTATGTAGCGACAGCGCTGACGTCTGCAAGGCAGCGCCGTCATTGCGCCGGCACTTCATCCGCCCAGACGCGAAACTCCGACAAAATTCCCGGACCGAAGGTATGCGTTAGCGGGACATCCGCGGCATCGCGGCCCTGCGCGATAAGGATACGCCCGATCCGCGCGGTATTGTTGCGCGGGTCGAAGGTGTGCCAGCGGCCGCCGAGATAGACTTCGATCCACGCGGCAAAATCATTGGGCGGATAGGGCGGCGGCAGGCCGACATCGGTAAGGTAGCCGGTGCAATAGCGTGCCGGGATGTTCAAGCAGCGACAAAAAGTGATGGCAAGATGCGCGTAGTCGCGGCACACGCCGTTGCGCTCGCCGTAGGCTTCATATGCCGTCCTGGTGGCGCGGGAATGCTGGTAGCCGAATGTGATGTGATTATGGACGAAGTCGCAGACCGCCTGGACCCGCGGCCAACCGGGCGGCGTCTGTCCGAACAGCCGCCAAGCCTCGTCGGCCAGACGATCGGTCTCGCAGTAGCGGCTGCCCAGCAAAAACAGGATGACTTCCGCCGGCAAGTCCCGAACCTGGTGCTGCACGGCATTCAGATCGATCGGGTCCGGCAGGCCCGAGTCGCGAATGACGGCGTCCGTGCCAAGGCGAAAATGCCCGCCGGGCGCGACGAGGCGGCTGCACCAATTGCCGAAGCTGTCGCGGTACGCTTCGATCGGAACCGGAGGGCTCGTTATCAGATAATCCGGACGCTCCAGTTCCGGAGACGCGCGAGAAATGCACGTTCAACGTGACGATCATCGGCGTTATTTGCGGAAACTCGAAGTGGAGATCGCAACCGAGATGGATACGCATGGTATCACGCCATCCGCTTGAGTTCTTTGGTGTCGACGGCCTGACAGGAAGGGCAGACGAAGATCAGCCGTTCCCGACGCACGCCAAATTTTAGGATCGTGCGGGAGTGATCCATGGTGTCGCCGCAGCAGACGCACAGCACGGTCAGCGGCCCTATCGGGTAGCGGGGGCAAAGTTTCGGTCGCAGAAGGTAATAGCGGGTAATGCAGCATCGGCTACTCCCTTGACCAGACGGGAGCACTACCGAACTCCCAGCCATCGACGCCTGTCACAAGGCCGTATGCCGGTGATCAACGATATGTAAGCACGATTGGATCAATTGCGAGCTTAAGTTTTAGACAATAGGCACCTGTTTGAGCGGCACCCCTGATAGTTCGGCCCCAGCCAGCCCGGCGACGCATCGCACCTGCGGCAACCCTTGCATTTGACCGATTGCCTTAGCTCTCCGCTTACCCTCGGGCCGCAAATCGCGGGGCGGTTCGCGCGGTATTAGCTCTTTATTCGCCGCCGCGCGGTGAAATGCGACCAAACAGCGGGTCTCATCGCCATGCGCTCCGTCATCAGCTTCGCCATTCTCGCGCTGGTCGCCAGCGTCCTCGTGCCGCGTTACGCCGCGCAAATGCATGCGCGGCGCTGCGGCGCCGACGCCTGATGGCGGCGCAGCCGGTGCGCACGTCCGACTCCGCGCCGTCGAATTCGCGCTCGGTCGTTATCCCGCCCGGGCCGCAACGGACATTTCGAGGTCGAAGGCCGCGTCGACGGCCGGCGCCTGGATTTCATGGTCGATACCGGCGCCTCGGTGATCGCGCTCACCGAGCGCGACGCGGCCATCGCTCGGCATCCATCCGGCCGAGCAGCGATTATACCGCCCTGGTCAGGACCGCGAACGGCACCGTGCGCGCCGCGCCGGTCGAGCTGAACATGGTCGAGATCGACGACATCGTGGTCCATAACGTCGCCGCCATGGTGCTGCCGGACGGCGCGCTGTCCGACAATCTGCTCGGCCTGTCGTTCCTGTCGCGGCTGCGCCAGTTCGAATATGCCGACGGCAAGCTGGTGCTGGAGCAGTAGCGCTGCGTCATTCCGGACGCCAGCTGCCTGGCGCTCGCGATTTCGCGAATGACCGTCAGCACGCAACCATTCCCGCCCCCCGCCGTTTAAGCTATTGCTGTCGGGCGCTTCTCGATTCGGACCGATTTTCCAATGTTTCCCAAGCCAAAGCCTTCGCTCAAGCCGAATACCTATGCCTATGAATCCGAGCCGATGGTGAAAGCCACCGGCTTTCGCGAATATGACGCGCGCTGGCTGTTCGGCAGCGAAATCAATCTGATGGGCGTCGAGGCGCTCGGCCTCGGGCTCGGCACGCTGATCCACGAGCTCGGCGTCAAGCCGCGACATCGTCACCGGCCACGATTTCCGCTCCTATTCGGCGTCGATCAAGATGGCGCTGATCAACGGGCTGATCGCCGCCGGCTGCAAGGTGCTACGACATCGGCCTCGCGGTGACGCCGATGGCCTATTTCGCGCAATTCGACCTCGACGTGCCCTGCGTCGCCATGGTCACCGCCTCGCACAACGACAACGGCTGGACCGGCGTGAAGATGGGCGCCAACCGCCCGCTCACCTTCGGCCCCGACGAGATGACGCGGCTGAAGGAGATCGTGCTCGACGGCCGCTTACAAGATGGCAGCCGGCGGCGCCTACGAATTCGTCGAGAATTTTCCGGCGCGCTATATCGCCGACCTCACCAAGCGGCCGAAGCTCAAGCGCCAGCTGAAAGTCGTGTGCGCCTGCGGCAACGGCACCGCGGGCGCTTTCGCGCCGCAGGTGCTGGAAAAGATCGGCTGCGAGGTGGTGCCGCTCGACTGCGAGCTCGATCACACGTTTCCGAACTACAATCCGAACACCGAAGACATGAAGATGCTGCACGCCATGCGCGACGCCGTGCTGGCGCACAAGGCCGATGTCGGCCTTGGCTTCGACGGCGACGGCGACCGCTGCGGCGTGGTCGACAACGAGGGCGAGGAGATCTTCGCCGACAAGGTCGGCGTCATGCTGGCGCGCGATATTTCGTCGAATCACAAGAACGCGCTGTTCGTCGCCGACGTGAAATCGACCGGCCTGTTCATGACCGATCCGGTGCTGATCAAGAACGGCGCCAAGACCGATTACTGGAAGACCGGCCATTCCTACATGAAGCGCCGCGTCAACGAGATCGGCGCCATCGCCGGCTTCGAAAAATCCGGCCACTTCTTCTTCAACAAGCCGTTCGGCCGCGGCTACGACGACGGGCTGATCTTCGCCTTCGCGGTCTGCGACATGCTCGACCGCAATCCCGGAAAGAGCATGGCGGACCTGAAGAACGCGCTGCCGAAAACCTGGTCGTCGCCGACCATGTCGCCGCATTGCGCCGACGAGACGAAATACGGCGTGGTCGACGCGGTGGTGAAGCATTTCGAGAGCGAGCAGAAAAACGGCGGCAAGGTCGCCGGCCAGCCGATCCGCGATCTCGTCACCGTCAACGGCGTGCGCGTCACGGTCGAGGACGGCACCTGGGGCCTGGTGCGCGCCTCCTCCAACAAGCCGGAACTGGTCGTCGTCGTCGAAAGCCCGGTGTCGGAAGCGCGCATGCGCGACATGTTCAAGTCGGTCGACGCGGTGCTGCGCACGCACAAGGAAGTCGGCGAGTATAATCAGACGATTTAACTCATCGACGTCGCTCGCCCCGATCGCTCAGCGACACGCGAGGGCCAGAGCACTTCGCGCTTCACTACTCCATCCTGAGAAGACGTCGATCTCCAGCGCGCCGGGAAACATCGTGCGCCAGGTCTGCAGATAGGCCTGCATCCGCGCGTCGCCGGCGATGCGCTGCCGGTTGAGCTCCCAGCCCTCGTCCGCCTCGTATTCGATCACCTGGATGAATTTCGCCGGATCGTCGACGTTTTGCAGCAAGCGGACCTCGGCCTTGCCGAACATCTGATAAAACGGCGCCGCCGCTTTGATCATGGCGACGAACTGCGCTGAATCCGCCGTCGGCATGCGTGAAGCGCAATTGCAGGGTTCGCCGGACTTTTGGTCGTCCTCGTCGCTCATCGGCTGCATTCCCTATTCCCTCGATCCGCGTGATCTTATCCGAACAATCGCCCTCGGCATCATGCTCTATTTAAACTTTTCGCGGAACCGGTGCGCCGGATAGACGCCGAGAATTCGCAGCGACTTCGGCTGCGAGACGAATTCCAATTCCTCGAGCGCCAGTTCGAGCGCGCGATGCTTCGGATGGCCTTGCGACGTCGGCATAGAACTGCGTGGCGGCGAAGCTGCCGTCGACCATGTAGCTTTCGAGCTTGGTCATGTTGACGCCGTTGGTGGCGAAACCGCCCAGCGCCTTGTAGAGCGCGGCCGGGATGTTGCGCACCTGGAACACGAAGGTGGTGATCACGCGCTTTTCCTTGCGGCTCGCCCATTTCGGCTCGCGCGCCAGCACGACGAAGCGCGTGGTGTTGTGCTTGGCGTCGGCGACGTCCTTTTTCAGGATGCGCAGGCCGTAGATCTTGGCCGCGAGCTTGGTCGCCAGCGCCGCCCGCGTCACGTCGCCGGCTTCGGCCACTTCGCGCGCCGCGCCCGCCGTATCGGCGGCGACCACCGCCTTGACGCCGAGCGTGCGGATGATGTTGCGGCACTGGCCGAGCGCGTGGACGTGGCTCTCGACCGTCTTGATGGTTTTGCAGCGTCGCGCCTTTGGGCGCCATCAGTTGGTGCTGCACCGGCAGGAACCATTCCGCCACGATATGCAGCCGCGACGCCGGCATCAGATGATGGATATCGGCGACCCGGCCGGCCACCGAATTGTCGATCGGGATCATGGCGAGCGCGGCGCGGCCGGTGCGCACCGCGGCGAAGGCGTCCTCGAAGGTCGGGCACGGCAGCGGCTCGTAGTCCGGATAGGCCTCGCTGGCAGGCGATATGCGAATTCGCGCCCGGCTCGCCCTGGAATGCGATTTTCTTGCGTCGGTCACTCTGCTTTCTGCTTTTGGTCATTTTGCCTGTTTATCATGTGCGCTTGCCGGACTCGACCCGTTAGCATGGCGCGCGCCCTTTCCAAATCCTCGGGCGTATCGACGCCGAGCGGCACCGTATCGACGATCGCGACATCGATGCGCATGCCGGCCTCGAGCGCGCGCAACTGCTCGAGCTTTTCGCGCCGCTCGAGCGGCGACGGCGGCAGCCCGACGAAACGCTCCAGCGCCGCGCGCCGATAGGCGTAAAGCCCGATGTGGTGATAGAGCGGCCCGTCGCCCGCAAGGCGCGGTGGCGCGGGTGAAATAGAGCGCGCGCAGCCGCGACGGCGCGACCGGCGTGCCCACCACCTTGACCACATTGGGATTGGCGCGCTCGGCGGCGCACTCTGATCTCGGCCGCAAGCGTCGCGATATCGACGGCGGGGTCGGCGAGCGGCGCGAGCGCCGCAGCGATCGACGGCGGACTCGAGCGTCGGCAGATCGCCCTGCACATTGACGACGATCTCGGCGCGGCGCTGCGGATCGACCTTGCCGAGCGCCTCGAAGATGCGGTCGGAGCCGGAGGCGTGATCGGCGCGGGTCATCACCGCGCGGCCGCCGGCCTTATCCACAGCGGCGGCGATTTCCGGCGAGTCGGTCGCGACCACGACCGGGCCGAGTTCGGCCGCCAGCGCCCGGCGCAGGACATGCACGATCATCGGCTCGCCGGCGATATCGGCGAGCGGTTTGCCCGGCAGCCGGGTCGCGGCCATGCGGGCGGGAATGAGGATGAGAACATCGGCC
The DNA here is from genome assembly GCA_963696555.1 of uncultured Alphaproteobacteria bacterium. Lineage (GTDB taxonomy): Bacteria > Pseudomonadota > Alphaproteobacteria > Rhizobiales > Xanthobacteraceae > BOG-931. Next base: position 106,108 of record CAVOKR010000027.1, read on the forward strand.
ATCGGCGAAGCCCGAAACTGCTTATACGGGTTGCAAGAGGCGCGGCAAACCGGCTAATTGTGCACTGCCCACCTCTTCCCGCTGCGGAGCCTTCCAGCGATGAATTCGTTCGAACTCAACAAGATTCTCGGCGCGCTGCTGGGAACCTGCCTGGTCCTGGTCGCCGTGCATATCGCCTCCGGCGCGATCTTCACGCCGGAGCCGCCGGCCAAGCCCGGCTACGAGATCGCCGTGAAGGCGAAGAGCAGCCGCAGGCGGCGCCGCGCCCGCGGCGCCGGCGGAAGTACCGATCGAGACGCTGCTCGCCAGCGCGTCGGCGGAGCGCGGCGCCAACGTCGCCAAGCAATGCCAAGCCTGCCATAACTTCCAGGAAGGGCCGGCCCAAGGTCGGCCCCGATCTCTATGGCGTCGTCGGCCGCCAGGTCGCCTCGGTGCCGGGCTTCAATTATTCGGCGCCGATGAAGGCCAAGGGCGGCACCTGGACGTTCGATGCGCTGAATAAATGGCTGACCAAGCCCGAGCGCCGACGTTCCGGGCACGGCGATGACCTTTGCCGGCCTGTCGCAACGAGAAGCAGCGCGCCGACGTGATCGCCTATCTCAATACCCTGTCGCGCCAATCCGGTGCCGCTGCCGAAGGCTGCAGCGGCTGCCGCGCCGGCTGCGAGCCCGCCAGCGGCTGCCGCCAGCGCCGCCGCGCCGGCTGCGAGCCCGTCAGCGGCTGCCGCCGTCCGCGCAGCCGCGCCAGCAAGCGCGCCGGCCGCGCCACCGGCGGTGCGGCACCGGCCAAGCAATAACGCCTGCGCGCCACCGGGCGGTTTCCCTGTCGCAGCGGCGGCTGCGCAGTCTATTTCGTCGCGGTGCACACCGGCACGCTGGCGCTGTCATGGAAAAGACGGATAATGACCGGTCATCGAGCATTGCCTCATGCAGGATTGGAGATCCGGTGAACCGCCGATCCCTGCTGACGTCCGCCCTGCTCGCGTCGCGGCGCGCCGCTTGCCGTTGCCTGCATGGATCACGCCCGCGCTCGCCGACAACGCCGGCGCCCGAGCAAAAACTGGCGCCACGGCACCTCGCTTTACGGCGACCTGAAATATCCGCCGGGCTTCAAGCAATTCGACTACGTCAACGCCAAGGCGCCGAAGGGCGGCATAGTGCGGCAGGTCGCGATCGGCACCTTCGACAATTTCAATACGGTGGTCGCCGGCGTCAAAGGCTCGCTCGCCGCCGGCATCGACCTGATCTACGAGACGCTCGCGGTCGGCTCGCTCGACGAGGTGTCGAGCGAATACGGGCTGCTTGCCGAGGCGGTGAGCTATCCGGACGATTTCTCCTCGGTCATCCTATCGGCTGCGCGCCGGAAGCGAAATGGCATGACGGCACGCCGGTGACGCCGGACGACGTGATTTTCTCCTTCGACGCCTGCAAGAAGTACAGCCCGCAGTCGGCGGCCTATTATCGCCACGTCACCAAGGTCGAGAAGACCGGCGACCGCGAGGTCACCTTCACCTTCGACGGCCCCGGCAATCGCGAACTGCCGCAAATCGTCGGCCAGCTGACCGTGCTGCCGCAAAGCCTGGTGGGAGGGCACCGACACCAACGGCAAGCAGCGCGACATCGGCGCGACGACGCTCGAGCCGCCGCTCGGCTCCGGCCCCTACCGCATCAAGGAATTCGCGGCCGGCCGCAACATCGTCTACGAGCGCGTCAAGGACTATTGGGGCAGCGCCGTCAACGTCAATGTCGGCACGGGACAATTTCGACGAACTGCACTTACGAATATTTCCGCGACACCACGGTCGCGCTCGAAGCGTTCAAGGCGGACACCGTCGACTGGCGCATCGAGAACAGCGCCAAGAACTGGGCGACCGCCTACGATTTCCCGGCGGTCACCGACAAGCGCGTGCTGCTCGAGGAATTTCCGATCCGAAATCTCGGCATCATGCAGGCTTTCGCCTTCAATATCCGGCGCGAGAAATTCGCAGGATCCGCGGGTGCGGCTTGCCTTCAACTACGCGTTCGATTTCGAGGAGATGAACAAGCAGATTTTCTTCGGGCAATACAAGCGCATCGCCAGCTATTTCGAAGGCACCGAGCTTGCCGCGAGCGGCCTGCCGACCGGCCGGAACTCGAGCTTCTCGAAACCGTGCGCGACAAGGTGCCGCCGGAGGTTTTCAAGAAGCCCTACACCAATCCGGTCGAACGGCAATCCCGAAGCGCTGCGCAACAATCTGCGCGAGGCGGTGCGGCTGCTTCAAAGAGGCCGGCTACGAAGTGCGCGACCAGCAACTGGTCAACGCCAAGACCAGGCGAGCCATACACCGTCGAGTTTCTCGCCGAGGATCCGAGCTTCGAACGCGTGTTTCTGTTCTACAAGCCGTCGCTCGAGCGTCTCGGCATGACGGTGACGCGTGCGCACCGTCGACGAGGCGCAATTCGAAAACCGGCTGCGCGAGCTGGGATTTCGACATCATCACATCCGGCTGGCCGGAATCGCTGTCGCCCGGCAACGAGCAGCGCGGCTATTGGGGCTCGCAGGCGGCCGACCAACCCGGCTCCGATAATCTGATCGGCATCAAAAACCCGGCGGTCGACGCCATGATCGAGCAGATCGTGTTCGCCAAGAACCGCGCCGATCTCGAAGCCGCCACCAAGGCGCTCGACCGCATCCTGTTGTGGAACCATTACGTCGTGCCGCAATGGTCCTATCCGAAAGCTCGCACCGCGCGCTGGGACCGCTTCAGCCATCCCGAACCGATGCCGAAATACGGCCGGGCGGCTTTCCCGACGGTGTGGTGGTGGGACGCGGAAAAAGCCGCAAAGACGGGCTAATCCGGCGGCATGATTCGGCCCGACACGCCGGCACATTCTTAAACTTCCGGCCGGCGCGCTGTCGCGGCGCGTTGCAGCGTTCGCCCGCGCCGGCCCTGCCGCCGGCGCGCGCCGACGACGTCGATCGAATCGCACGGCCTGTCGGCCTTCGGCGATCTCGCCTATCCGCCGGATTTTCCGCATTTCAACTACGTCAATCCGGACGCGCCGAAAGGCGGCAAGTTCTCGCAGATCGGACCCGACCAGCTCTACAATCAGAATTTCCTCACCTTCAATTCGCTCAACACCTTCATCCTCAAGGGCGACGCGGCGCAGGGCATGGAGCTGACCTTCGCCACGCTGATGGTGCGCTCCGGCGACGAGCCGGACGCCATGTATGGCCTCGCCGCGGCCAAGGTGCGCCGCTCCGCCGACGGCCTCACCTATCAATTCCTGATCCGGCCCGAAGCCAAATTCCACGACGGCTCGCCGCTGACCGCGCAGGATGTCGCCTTCTCGCTCAACATCCTGAAGGAAAAGGGCCACCCGATCATCAGCCAGTCGCTGCGCGATTTCGCCGGCGCCGACGGCCGACGACGACGCGACCGTCACGGTGACGTTCGCGCCGAAACGCGCGCGCGACGTGCCGCTGTTCGTCGCCGGCCTGCCGATTTTCTCGCGCGCCTATTATGCGGCAAAGCCGTTCGACGAATCGACGCTCGACATGCCGCTCGGCTCCGGCGCCTACAAGGTCGGCCGCTTCGAGCCCGGCCGCTATCATCGAATATGAGCGCGTCAAGGACTGGTGGGGCGCCGATCTGCCGGTCGGCCGCGGCCAGAACAATTTCGACATCGTGCGCTATGAATATTATCGCGACCGCGACGTCGGCTTCGAAGGCTTTTCGGCCGGCAATTATCTGTTCCGCGAGGAATTCACCTCGCGCTTCTGGGCGACGCGCTACGATTTTCCCGCCGTCAAGGACGGCCGCGTCAAGCGCGACGAGATCCCCGACGATACGCCGTCGGGCGCGCAAGGCTGGTTCATCAATACGCGGCGGCCGAAATTCGCCGATCCGCGGCTGCGCGAGGCGCTCAACAACGCCTTCGATTTCGAATGGACCAACAAGAACATCATGTACGGCGCTTATCTGCGCACCGTCTCGGTGTTCCAGAACTCCGACATGATGGCGCACGGCGCGCCCAGCGCCGAGGAGATCGCGCTGCTCGAGCCCTTCCGCAGCCCGGCTGCCGGCGGAGGTGTTCGGCGAGCCCTATTCGCCGCCGGTCTCCGACGGATCCGGGCAGGACCGCACGCTGCTGCGCAAGGCGGCGCAACTCCTGCTCGATGCCGGCTGCCCGGTCAAGGACGGCAAGCGCGTGCTGCCGAGCGGCGAGCCTCTGACCTTCGAATTTCTGATCGACGAGCCGTCGTTTCGAGCCGCACCACATGCCGTTCATCAGAAATCTCGGCCTGCTCGGCATCGACGCGACTTTGCGCATCGTCGATCCGGTGCAATACCGTGCGCGGCGCGACGACTTCGACTTCGACATCACCATCGACCGCTTCAGCTTCTCGTCGACGCCGGGCGAATTCGCTGCGCTCGTTCTTCTCCTCCCAGGCGGCGGCGCTCAAGGGCTCGAACAACCTCGCCGGCATCGCCGACCCGGTGATCGATGCGCTGATCGACGCCGTCGTAGCCGCCGATTCACGCCCTGCTTTGGTCACCGCCTGCCGGGCGCTCGACGGGTCATCCGCGCCGGCCGCTACTGGATTCCGAACTGGTATAAGGCCTCGCACTGGATCGCCTATTGGGACGTTTTCGGCAGGCCGCGCGGCCCAACCGCGCTATTTTCGCGGCATCCCGGACACCTGGTGGTACGACCCCGATAAAGCAGCGAAAATCCGCCAGGGCAGGCTAGGATGGTGCGTGATTTGCCGCGTGGTGTATGGTCGCTAACGCGTTTGCCGTCGTGTTGCCGTCACCCTGGTTCGACCACAATGAGCCTCGCCAAAGATTAAGAACCCCCGGAAGCAATGACCGCCTATATCCTCCGCCGCATCCTGTTCATGATCCCGACGATTTTCGGCATCATGCTGGTCTCGTTCGTCGTCATTCAGTTCGCTCCGGGCGGCCCGGTCGAACGCGTCATCGCCAAACTTTCCGGCACCGATACCGGCGCCACGTCGCGCATTTCCGGTTCCGCCAGCGGCGATTTCGGCGCCCGCGGCTCGGTGGCGGCCGGCGGACAGGTCGACCTCAATTCGAAATATCGCGGCGCCCAAGGCCTCGATCCGGCGTTCATCAAGAGCCTGGAAAAGCAGTTCGGCTTCGACAAGCCGGCCTACGAGCGCTTTTTCATCATGATGTGGAATTATGTGCGCTTCGATTTCGGCAAGAGCTATTTCCGCGACGTCAGCGTGTTGCAGCTGATCAAGGAGAAACTGCCGGTATCGATCTCGCTCGGCATCTGGATGACGCTGTTGAGCTATCTGATCTCGATCCCGCTCGGCATCCGCAAGGCGGTGCGCGACGGCTCGCAGTTCGACGTCTGGACCTCCGGCGTCATCATCATCGGCTACGCCATTCCGGGCTTTCTGTTCGCGATCCTGCTGATCATCCTGTTCGCCGGCGGCTCGTTCTTGCAGATCTTTCCGCTGCGCGGGCTGGTGTCGGAAGGCTGGTCGCAATTTCCCTGGTGGCAAAAGATCCTCGACTATTTCTGGCATCTGACGCTGCCGATCATCTCCATGGGGCTTGCCGCTTTCGCCACCATGACGCTGCTTACCAAGAACTCGTTCCTCGAGGAACTGCGCAAGCAATACGTGCTCACCGCGCGCGCCAAGGGCTGCTCCGAGCGGCAGGTGCTGTACGGGCACATTTTCCGCAACGCCATGCTGCTCGTCATCGCCGGCTTTCCGGCCGCTTTCGTATCCGCCTTTTTCGCCGGCTCGCTGTTGATCGAAACCATCTTCTCGCTCGACGGCCTCGGGCTGTTGAGCTTCGAAAGCGTGCTCAACCGCGATTATCCGGTGGTGTTCGCCAATCTCTACATTTTCGCGCTGGTCGGCCTCGTCGTTAATCTGATTTCCGACCTCACCTATACCTGGATCGATCCGCGCATCGATTTCGAGACGCGGGAGGTGTGAGGTGGACGACAAGACCCGCGCCGACACCGATCTCGAAGACCGACGGCGAGCCGGCATCCCGATGCGGGATCTGATGCCGGACATCGAGCCGGCCGGTCCGCTCGGGCTTGCCGCGTCTGCCGCGGCTTCGAATTTTCGCCGATCAACGCCCGGCGCTGGCAGAATTTCAAGGCCAACCGGCGCGGCTATTGGTCGTTGTGGATATTTCATGATCGTTCTTCGTGCTGACGCTGTTCGCCGAATTCATCGCCAACGACAAGCCGCTGTTCATCCACTACGACGGCAAGAGCTTCTTTCCGGTCTTCGTCACTTATCCCGACACCGATTTCGGCGACGTTCTCGGCACCGCCGCCGATTATCGCGATCCCTATCTGCAAAAATTTCTCGACGAGCATCACGCCATCGAAATCTGGCCGCCGATCCGGTTTTCCTACAACACCATCAACGACCGGCCACCGTCGGCTTTCCCGTCCAAGCCGACTTGGCTGCTGACCCAGGCCGATTGCGATTTCGCCGCCAAGAACGGCTATGCGCAAATGCGGCACGCTCGAAATGAACTGGCTCGGCACCGACGATCAGGGCCGCGACGTGCTGGCGCGGCTGATCTACGGCTTCCGCATTTCGGTGCTGTTCGGACTGGTGCTGACCATCGTGTCGTCGATCATCGGCATCGCCGCCGGCGCCGTGCAGGGCTATTTCGGCGGCTGGACCGATCTGTTGTTCCAGCGCTTCATCGAAATCTGGACCTCGGTGCCGGAACTCTATCTGCTGCTGATCATCTCCTCGGTGCTGGTGCCCGGCTTCTTCGTGCTGCTCGGGATCTTGCTGTTGTTCTCCTGGGTGCGGCTGGTCGGCCTGGTGCGCGCCGAATTTTTGCGCGGCCGCAATTTCGAATATATCCAGGCGGCGCGCGCGCTCGGCGTTTCCAACAAAGTCATCATGTTCCGCCATCTGTTGCCGAACGCCATGGTGGCGACGATGACGTTCTTGCCGTTCATCATGTCGTCATCGGTGATGACGCTCACCGCGCTCGACTTCCTCGGCTTCGGCCTGCCGCCGGGCTCGCCGTCGCTCGGCGAACTGCTTGTCGCAAGCCAAGGCCAATCGTGCAGGCGCCGTGGCTCGGCCTGACCGGCTTCTTCACCGTCGCGCTGATGCTGTCGCTCCTGATCTTCATCGGCGAAGCGGTGCGCGACGCGTTCGATCCGCGAAAGACCTATGCATGAGGCCTGTTATAATGCGGATCATGAGGAGCGGACCTATGAACAAGATCACCCGGGAGCACTATCCAGCGGCCTTGTTGCCGGAAGACTTGCGGCCCAGCGACGACCCGAATGCGCGTGTCACTGTGACGATCGAAGCGGAAGAGAAGCCGGAACGCGTGATGACATTAGAAGAAATTTTGCTCGCAAGGAGGCTTCCAGCGCAGAAGCAAAGAGGAAATCGACGCCGAAATACGCCGCCAACGAGACGAGTGGGATGACTGATCTCGCCAATACGGCGCGTCTATGTCGACAGCCAATCGTCTTGATATACGCGGTCGAAGGTGTGCCGGCGACTGCTGATCCGGCGAAAGAGCTGATTAGGTTTCTACGTGCCGCAAGAGAACTGATGTTCACAAGTGAAATCGCACTAGCGGAAGTCTTGGCCCCTTCGAAGCGCCGAGGAGCATGGTCGTTAAAGGCCAAGCGGCGCGTCTATATGGATCTTCTCATCTGGAGTGGGGCCGCGAATCTTCTGCCGGTGACGCGTGATATTCTTATCCGCACCGCGGATCTGCAGGACAGATAACGCCGCTTAAATTACCGGACGCAATACATTTGTGCATCAGCGATTCACGGTGAGATGCGGATTTATGGTGACTGGAGATGATGATTTCAAAAAATTGCCGCGAGGCATGACTCAGCGTAAAGCCAGACGCAGAGGGAATACAAAGTCTTCTGCGGGTACTCGCATGAGTGACGAACTCTGCCTCTGTGTCCGCGATCTCTCCATCGCTTTCCGTTCCGGCGGGCGCGAGACGCTGGCGGTCGATCGCGTCTCGTTCGACATCGCCAAGGGCGAATGCCTGGCGCTGGTCGGCGAATCCGGCTCCGGCAAATCGGCGACCGCGCTGTCGATCCTGAAGCTCCTGCCCTATCCGGCGGCGCGGCACCCGTCGGGCAGCATCGAGTTTCACGGCCGCGATCTGTTGCAGCTTGCCGAGCGCGAAATCCGCAAGGTGCGCGGCGACGATATCACCATCGTGTTCCAGGAGCCGATGACCTCGCTCAATCCGCTGCACACGATCGAGAAGCAGATCGGCGAGATCCTGCTGCTGCATCGCGGGCTGACCGGCGCGGCGGCGCGCGAGCGCACGCTCGAAGTGCTCACCCAGGTCGGCATTCCCGATCCGGCAACCCGGCTCAAGAGCTATCCGCATCAGCTCTCCGGCGGCCAGCGCCAGCGCGTGATGATCGCCATGGCGCTCGCCAACGAGCCCGATCTGCTGATCGCCGACGAGCCGACCACGGCGCTCGACGTCACCGTGCAGGCGCAGATCATCGCGCTGTTGAAGGAGATTCAGGCGCGGCTCGGCATGTCGCTGTTGTTCATCACCCACGACCTCGGCATCGTGCGCAAGATCGCGCAACGGGTCTGCGTGATGAAGGACGGCAAGATCGTCGAGCATGGCCCGGTCGAGCGGGTGTTCACCGCGCCCGCAGCATCCCTACACGCAGGCGCTGCTTGCCGCCGAGCCGAGGCCCGATCCGGCGCCGCCGCTGCCCGACGCGCCGATGCTGCTCGAGACCGACCATCTCAAGGTCTGGTTTCCGATCACGCGCGGGCTTGATGCGCAAGACGGTCGGCCACGTCAAAGCCTGCGACGGCTTGACCATCAGCCTGCGCAAGGGCGAGACGCTCGGCGTCGTCGGCGAATCCGGCTCCGGCAAGTCGACGCTCGGGCGCGCGATCCTGCGGCTGATCTCCTCGGAAGGCACCGATCGCCTATATGGGCAACCAACCTGCAGGGCCTGAATTTCAAGGAGATGCGGCCGCTTCCGCCGCGACATGCAGATCGTGTTTCAGGACCCCTACGGCTCGCTGTCGCCGCGCATGTCGGTCGCCGACATCATCAAGGAAGGGCTGAAGGTCCATCAGCCGGACATGACCGACCGCCAGCGCGACGAGCGGGTGATCCAGGCGCTCGAAGACGTCGGCCTCGACCCGGAAATGCGCCACCGCTTCCCGCATGAATTTTCCGGCGGCCAGCGCCAGCGCATCGCGGTGGCGCGCGCGCTCGTGCTGGAGCCGAGCTTCATCGTGCTCGACGAGCCGACCAGCGCGCTCGACATGGTGATCCAGGCGCAGATGGTCGATCTGCTGCGCGATCTGCAGAAGCGGCACAATCTGACTTATCTGTTCATCTCGCACGATCTGCGCGTGGTCGCGGCGCTGGCCAGCCGGCTTCTGGTGATGCGGCACGGCCTCGTCGTCGAGGCCGGCGAAGCCGCGGAACTGTTCCGCAATCCCAAGACCGACTATACCCGCGCGCTGTTTGCCGCCGCTTTCAAGCTCGAGACCGCGCCCGAAGGCGTGGTCGGCCAGTAGCCCGCCCTCCCCTTCGGCGATCGGCGGCACCACATAAGGCCGAGATGAAAATTCTTCGCTCAACTCTCCATCCAGCCGCGCTTGCGATCGCGCTTCTGCTCGGCGTCTCCATCGCCTTGGCGCAGACCCGCGACCGGTCGATGCAGGCGGTTTCCGAATTTCCGCTCACCGGCGACGATGGCCAGCGCGTTGCCAATCACAGCGTTACAATCGTCAAGCCGATCGACCGTCTGCCCGGCGTGGTGATCGCCGCCAATCCGGACGGCAAGACGACGCTGATCGAGTTCTACGATCTCAACTGTCCGTTTTGCCGGATCGCCTCGGCCGACATCGCCGACATGGTCGGCGTCGACCAAGAACTTCGCCTCGTGCTCGTGCCCTTCCCGGTGCTCGGCATCGCCTCGATCATGGCGGGCCGCGTCGAGCTTGCGGTGGCGAAGCTCGGCACGCCCGCACAATTCTATGACTTTCACCGCAAGATCTATGCGCAGCGCGGCACCACCGACGGCCGACGCGCGCTCGACGTGGCGCGCGGATTGGGGTTCGACGAGACCGCGCTTGACCAAAATCGGCGACAGCGACGCCATCACCGATATCATGAAAGACCATGTCAGGCTCGGCAATTCGCTCGGGCTTGCGGCGACACCTGCGTTCATCATTGGCGGCGTCGGCCGTCCTCGGCTATCCGGGACGCTATCGCCTGCAGGCCATCGTCGACGCGGCGGCGACCTGCGGCAAGGTGCAGTGCTAATCCTGGATTAGTGCGCTAGCATTCGAACATGATCCCGAAAAGTGGAATCCGGTTTTCGGATAAGATCATGCTCAAACGAAGAATTTAGTGTCCGAAACGGCGGCAAAAGCCTGCGGACATTGTTGAGGGGGGCATTCACGATGAAACGTCATTGGGCCGCATTGGCGGGACTGGGCTGCGCCGCGGCATTGTGCTGGGCGACACCGGCCCTCGCCGAGACCGTCAAGATCATCGTGCCGTTCGCCGCCGGTGGTCCGGTCGATCAATTGGCGCGCATCCTTACCCCCGAACTCAGCCAAAAGCTCGGCGCCGACGTGATCGTCGACGACCGCGGCGGCGCCGGTGGCGCCATCGGCTCGGAACTGGTCGCGCATGCAACGCCCGACGGCACGACGATCCTGCTCGCCAGCATGGGCTCGCAGGTGCTTAGCCCGATCCTCAAAGAACCGACGGCTTACGATCCGGTGAAATCCTTCGAGCCGGTGATGCGGGTGGGCGCGATGCCGTCACTGCTGGTGGTGAGCCGGCAGCTCGGCGTCAATTCGCTCGCCGAGCTGATCGCCAAGGCCAAAGAGCAAAAGCTCACCTACGGCTCGGCCGGTCCCGGCACCACCATGAATATCGCGTTGGAAATGCTCAATGCCGCGGCCGGCGTCAAAATCACCCACGTGCCCTATCGCGGCGCTGCGCCTGCCCTCAACGATCTCTTGGGCGGCCATGTCGACATGCTCAATGCCGACATGCCGGTGCTGTTGCCGCTGGTCAAAGCCGGCTCCGTCAAGGCGCTCGCTTTGTTCGCGCCGGAGCGTTCGCCGCTGTTGCCCGATGTGCCGACCACCAAGGAACTCGGCCTGCCGGGCGTCGTCATGCAAAGCTGGTACGGCGTCTTCCTGCCGGCCGGCGCACCCGCCGCGGTGCGCGACAAGCTCGAAAAGGCGCTGTTCGCCGTTATTGCCACGCCGACCGTCGCGCAACGGCTCGCCGACAATGGCATGCACACCCCGCTCGGCCATGAAGCCTTTGCGGCACAGCTCGACAAAGATTTCGCGACCTGGCCGGAGACGATCAAGACGCTGGGGATTACTGGGGAGTAGCGGGAGGCAACTGCTTCGGCATTGTGGCCTCAGAACCCGAACAGCTTCGCCGGATTGTCGACCAGCATCAGCTGGCGCGTCTTCGCATCGGGCGCGATCTCGGGGATCAGATCGACCAGATCGCCGTCGTTCGGCACGGCGTTGTGGTTCGGATGCGGCCAGTCGGTGCCCCAAGACCACGCGCTCCGGCGCATGCGTGGCGAGCTCGCGCGCGAACGGCACGCGTCGGCATACGGATAGGGCTGTTTGGTGATGCGGTCGGTGCCGGACAGCTTGACCCAGACATTGCCGCGATCGAGCAGGCGGCGCAGCACCGAAAACGCCTTGCCTTTGAGCCCCTCGCCGACATCGATGCGGCCGATATGATCGATCACGACCGTCGCGTCGATCGAGCGTGATGAAATCGTACAGTTCGACAAGCCCGTCGCCGCCGGTGTGGATGGCGATATGCCAGCCATGCGGCTCGACCAGCTCGATCACTTTGCGCATGTCGGCGCAGCGGCATCGGCGGCCCGAGGCGCGGAAAAGAAATGCAGCCGCACGCCGCGCACGCCGGCGTCGTCGAGCGCGTCGACCTCGGCCTGCGGCATCGACGGCTCGAGCAAGGCGACGCCGCGATAGCGGCCCTCGCCGGCGGCGAGCAGATCGACCAGCGCCGCATGATCGCTGCCGTGGCAGGTCGATTGCACGAAGACGCCGCGCTCGAAGCCGAGGAAAGCGTGCAGGCGGAACAAATCTTCCTTCGGCGCATCGGTCGGCGTGAACGGCCGGTTCGGCGCGTAGGGAAATTTGCTGTGCGGCCCGAACACATGAAAATGCGAATCGCAGGCGAGCGGCGGCAGCTTGAACCGCGGCTTTTTCGGATTCGGATCCGGCGGCGGGATGGTCGGGCGTGAGGTCGTCGGGGCGGATGGCCATTGTATTCAGCTCTTCGAATGATCAATCGCAGCGCACGGTCATGCCGCCGTCGACCACGATTTCGGTGCCGGTGATGAAGCGCGCTTCGTCGGAGGCGAGGAACAGGACGGCGTGCCGCCGTGTCGCGGCCGTCGCCCATGAAGCCGAGCGGAATACGCGCGACGCGCGATTTAAGCAAGCTCTCGATGTCGCCGCCGGTGCGCTGCTTGGCAAGCCGCGCTTCGACCATCGGCGTATGCATCTGGCCGGGAATGACGGTGTTCACGCGGATGCCCTTTGCGGCGTATTGCACGGCGGTCACCCGCGAGAACTGGATGACGGCGGCTTTCGAGCGAGGCGTAGCCGATCTGCGGCGAGCCGGTAAAGCGGATGCCGGAACTCGACGCCGTGTTGACGATGGCGCCGCCGCCCTGCTCGATCATCACCGGGATGACGTGGCGGCAGGACAGGAACACGCTTTTGAGATTGTAGTCGATCTGCTTGTCGAAAGTTTCTTCCGACATTTCGGCGGCGCCGCCCGCGGCCGAGCCGCCGACATTGTTGACCAGAATGTCGACGCGGCCGAATTTCTTGCGGCAGGCCCCGACCATGGCGCCGACCTGCGCATCGTCGAGAACGTCGCAGACATGGGTGGCGATCTCGCCGTCATTGCCGACGCGCGCGACCGTCTCGGTCATCGCGTCCGCGTCTCTTGTCGACGGCAAAGACCTTGGCGCCCTCGCGCGCGAACAGTACCGCGGCGGCGCGGCCGTTGCCCCAGCCCGGCCCGACACAACCGGCGCCGACGATCAGCGCGACTTTTCCCTCGACACGTCCCGGCATCGAGCGCTTTCCTGGTCCCCAAAATGCGTCCGGATGTTAGTGGAGCCGTGGCGTATGCGCCAGCAGTACCGGCGTACCGAAACGCCTGCTATCATGGCGCAAAAGGCGCTCGGGAGGAGATCGATGCTCAGGCTGATCGCGGGCCTCGCTTTGGCGATCGCAGCCCTGTGTGGCGTGGCTTTGGCGCAGCAATCCTATCCGACGCACACGGTCCGGCTCATCTTGCCGTTCGGTCCGGCGAGCGCCACCGACACCACGGCGCGTTTATTCGCCGACCGGCTGAGCGCGCGCTGGGGCAAGCCGGTGGTGGTCGAGAACAGGCCCGGCGGCGACGGGCTGGTCGCCATCAAGGCCTTCATCGATGCCCATGACGATCACACGCTGTTCTTCGGGCCGGCCGGCGCCTTTCTGGTTCATCTCTACGACGAAGGCGCGCCAGCTTTCGATCCGCGCGACATCGTGCCCATCGTCGGCATCTATGTCACCGTGCTGGCGATATCGGTGCCGGAACAGCTCCATATCAACACCGTCGGCGACCTCGTGGCACTGGCGCGGGCCGAGCCCGGCAAGCTCAATGCCGCGGCCGCCGTCGGGAAATTCGGATTTTCTGATTTTCGGCTTCATCAAGAATATGGGCCTGCAGATCACGCGTGTGCCTTACCGCGACATCATGCAGGCGCCGAACGATCTGGTGGAAGACCGCATCCAAATACTGTCGACGTCGCTCGCCGTGGTGCAGCCGCTGGCGCGGGCCGGCCGCATCAAGATCCTGATCGTGACCAGCAAAAAGCGCGCGCAAAGCACGCCCGAGGTGCCGACGGCGGCCGAGGCCGGCTACCCGGCGCTGACCATGGAAACCGCCGGCGGGCTGTATGGACCGAAAGGCATGCCGCAAAATATGCGCGAGAGCATCGCCGCCGATTTCCGCAAAGTCGCCGAAGAGGATCCCATCATCGAAAAGCGCCTCACCGACACCGGGCAAATGATGGTGCTGCGCGGGCCGGAGGAATTCAGCCAAAGCATCCAGGAACAGAACGACCAGTTGGCCGGTATCGCCAAGGTGCTGGGCATGAAGACGTCGCAGTGAACGGAAGCCCAGTGGCACAGTCTGCCGAGCGATTGGCCGGCAAGGTTCCCGAGGTCACGCTCGTCTTCTGGATCGTCAAGATCGCGGCAACGACGCTCGGCGAAACCGGCGGCGATACCGTGACCATGACGCTCGGCTGGGGCTACCTCATCGGCACGGCGCTATTCCTCTCGCTGCTTGTGATTCTTGCGATCCTGCAAATCGCGGCAAACAAGTTCCATCCATACCTGTATTGGGCGACGATCGTTGCTTCCACCACGGCCGGTACCACGATGGCCGACTTCGCCGACCGCTCCCTGGGCATCGGTTATGCGGGCGGCTCTTCGCTGTTGTTTATTTGCCTGATGGCGACACTCGCTGTCTGGTACCGGTCACTCGGTTCGATTTCGGTCGCGACCGTCCATACGCCGAAGGTGGAGGCATTCTATTGGCTCGCCATCACGTTCTCGCAAACGCTCGGCACCGCGCTCGGCGATTGGACCGCGGACGATACCGGGCTCGGCTATGACGGCGGCGCGCTGTTGTTCGGCGCCGGATTGATGGTCCTTGCGGCGATTTATTATTGGACCAACGTGTCGCGGGTGTTTTTGTTTTGGGCGGCCTTCATTCTGACCCGGCCCTTGGGCGCGACCGTCGGCGATTTTCTCGACAAGCCTAACAGCGACGGCGGCTTGGCCTTGAGCCGGCCGATCGCGACCGCGGTCATCGGGGTTTTCATGATCGTCTGCATTATCGTCCTGCCGCAGCGCGCCGGGACGCATCCGGGGCGTGCCGAGGGTTAGCGGCGGCGATGCCGTCGTCGCGCCGGCATTGCGTCACGGCCATTCGGCCGTTGCATCCCCCGAACGCTCGGATAGATTGTCGTCCCGGCAGTCTCGCCTGCGTTTGGATGCTGGATGCCAAATATTCTCATTTCATATCGTCGGGAGGATTCGGACGCCATCGCCGGACGAATTCGCGACCGTATCGCCAGCCACTTTGGCGATGAGCATGTCTTCATGGACATCGACAACATTCCGTTTGGCACCGATTTCCGCCAACACGTTCAAAAAGCGCTGATGAAGAACGATCTTGTGCTGGCGATCATCGGCCCCAAATGGATGGGCCCGACCCGAGGGGGCGCGGCGCGGATACAGGCGGAGGCCGATCCCGTTCGGGTCGAAATCGAAACGGCGTTCAAACATGGAATTCAAGTTATCCCGGTTCTGGTCGGCAAGGCTACGATGCCGAAATCAGGTGATCTTCCTGAAAGCCTCAACAATCTGCCGTTTCTGAATGCGGCCGAGGTCAGCGCCGGCCGCGACTTCAACCAGCATATCGATCGTCTGCTGCGTGCGATCGAAAGCCTCCTCAGGCCGGATGCGGATGAAGGTGCGCCGTCCGGACAGGCGCAGGACGGCACGGCTGATCGACCGCGAATACACCAAGGCGATGCGCCGTTCGCAAGGCCAATATATACCGGATTAAAGCTGCTGCTGGTTCGCAACGGACTTTTATTCGGTGACGAGGCGCACGAGCGCGCGTTTATCGACTCGTTCCGGCAGCGCTATTACGCTGTCGGTCAGACCTCGATGATGTTCGGCATTGTCGGCTGGGCGTTGTTCGGCGCCACCGATCTCTTGAGCGGCGTCGCCGGGCTGCAGTCGATCCAGTTCCGTTTCATGCTGGCGATGCCGCTCATGATTCTTTTCTTCGGACTGAGCTTCACCAAATTCGCCAAACGTCATTGGCAAGCGTTTTTTGCCGCCTTCGCCTTCGTCGGCATCATGTGCATGTACATCGCTTTGTTGCTCGTCGGGCCGGAAGAATGGTTTCGTGTCGAACAGGGAACCATGAGCTTTATGCTGTTTCTCGCCTTCGTCGGCCTGGCGCCATTCACCACGACTTATACCGTCGGCGTCGGCCTCTATATCACGCTTCTCCATAGCTACTTCGTCGCCTCTTATCCCGACCTGCCTCGTGCCCATGCCTTGTTTTATATGTTTTTCGTCGGCGGTTCGTACGCCGTCATTTGTACTGCCGCCTGGGTGCGCGAAAGATCGCTGCGGTCGAGCTTCGTTGCGAAGAAGCTCTGACCGAATTGGGGCGGCGCGACGCTGCGCCAGCGGCTGTTTCAGGTTTCAGGTTTCAGGGCTTGGACGTTCTGTTGAAACTTACGTTCATGAGCTGGCCGCCGAATGTCGTCGCCGACATCGAAAAGGACGAAGGAGTATTCAGCCCCAGTGCAACGTCCACGCTCGGGGTGAGCCCGGGAAAGCTCACTCTGAAATTTGCGTTCTTATCGCTCTTGTGGCCGGAGACCGCACCCTCGAGGACGGCTTCCGACGAGCCATGTGTCGTCGCCTTCTGCGAAAGCGTGCCGGTAAACGCCTCCCCGACCAGCGTTATGTTCAGCTGGATGACCTTGGTGAGCCCGGCAGCACCGTTGCACACTATTCCCGTCTTCATGTGATGAAGGTCGGCATTGATCGTCGCCTGACAGTTTGTCCGCTGCGTCGATTCAAACGGCGTGCTGCGATCGGTGCCGGCACCCTGCCAAGAGCCGATAAAGTCCGTAAGCTGAGTTTCCGCGGCCGCAGGACCCGAAACCGGCACAGATGCCAATATCGCAAGCACTCCCCAACCGGTGGCATGCATCCGTTTCATCCGCGACCTCCGCTGGCTGAATTGAGGCGAACTATAGTTGAGCACTCGGAACAATTCACGTGCAATCCACTTTCTTCGCGACAACCGTCGATAACCGGGCCGCTCAGACATGAAGACCAAGGATTCGCGAATTTGCATTATTGGCGCCGGGCCCGCGGGACTTTCGGCTGCCTATTTCTTGAAGGAGCGAGGCTACACCAAGGTCACCGTGCTGGAGGCCGCCGGCCGTGTCGGCGGGAAGTGCAGGACCGTCGATTTCGAAGCGCATTCATTCGATATCGGCGCCAATTATATCACCGCGGCCTACCGGGAGATCCGCAGATTTGCCAGGAAGTTTGACGCAACCCTCTACGTCGAATCGCCCGGCGCGACCGCGAGGATGGCACCGAGCGGCAAGGTAATTTTCAGCAATCCATTCGCGGCGATTGCCGGCAATCGAACATTGCCGCGTTTTATCTCGGCCGCGATCCGCTATTTTTTCATTCGCTTCCGATTGCGCGGCATTATCGACCGGCCGGGCTTCGCGGACACGGGTAAGCACGCGGGGCTCTGCGTCTCGTTCCGAGACTGGTTGGACAACAACGGACTGAGCGCGCTCGAACCTCTGTTCGAAATTCCCATCACCATTATGGGCTATGGCTATCTCGACGAAATTCCAGCGCCTTACGCCCTCAAATATCTCAGCCTGGCGACCTATTGGAACCTCATCGTCTTCGGACTGGGTCTGCTGCGGCGGTGGCCGAAACGGTTCGTCCACGGCTTCGAAGACCTTTGGCGGCGTGTCGCGACACAGCTCGATGTGCGTCTCAACGTGGGCATAGCCGCAATCGACCGACGCGGCCCGATTCGCGTCCAGTTACGCCAAGGAGAAGCGCTGGAATACGATTATTTGGTGCTCGCGTGCCCGCTTGACGCCGGCTCGCTTGGCGCCCTTATCGTGCTGTCCGAAGAGGAAACCGATCTGTTCACGCGGATTGTCGCGAACAATTATGCCGTGACTTCGTATGCGATCCCGCATTTACGCCTGCCACGGCGCATCGTCGGAATGTTGCCGGTTCCCGAGTTCGGCCGCCCCTGGGCCTTCACCCAGCAATTTGCGGATTGTGCATTCGTCCAATTTTACACCCGCTTGGACGATGACGGCTCGGATGACGGCCGCCGGGCCGGCAAGGGCCACGTCCTCGATGGCATACGACAGCTCATCGCTGCGCTGGGGACGGATGCACCGGAAAGCTATTTGACCTACAATGAATGGAATTTCTTTCCGCACGTCGCCGTCGCCGACATTCGCGACGGGTTCTATGATCGGCTCGAAGCATTGCAGGGTCGATCCAACACCTATTATTGCGGCGGGTTGCTTGCATTCGAATTGGTGGAGACCGTCGTCGAATACTCCCGAGGGCTGGTCAAATCGCATTTTTGATTGCGATCACCCGGCCATCGATGCCGGCCCGCGGTCACGCCCAATTCAGCCGCGCCAGGATGGCGCGCCCCATCACCCAGTCTTTGTCGCTTTCCGACAGAAAGCTCAGCTCTTCGGTGAAATGGGTGACGCGCTGGCGGTAGCTCGCTTTGACAAACGAGTTCGTCATGTCGGTGCCCCAATAGCAGCGCTGGGGACCGTAGGCGTCAAACACGCGGTGCAGGTGCACGGCGACGTCGCGAAACGGATACGGCTCCAAGGAAACGCCGGGCGACCCCGACATTTTGATGCTGACGTTGGGGTATTTGGCGAGCGCGACCGCCTGATCGATCGCCGCCGGGATCGAATTATCCTTCGCCATGGCGCCGGTCAGGCCCATGTGATCGATGATAAGCGTGAGCTGCGGATAGCGCTCCGCGATCGAGCCGAATTTTGACACCAGACCCGGTGCGAAAAACATGATTGGCAGCTTGGCCTTTTCGGCCGCCGGCCAAATCCAGTCGGCGGTGCCGTCCGTCAGCCAAGGCGCGAAAGCACCGGTGAAGAGGAGGCGAATGCCGAGCATTCCGGGCTGCTCCTTCCATGCCGGCAGGAGCGCCGCGGACTGCGGATTTTGCAGCGGGATGCGCCCCATGACGTGGAAGCGGTTGGGATAACGGTGCGCGGCCTCCAGCGCATAGTCGTTACGGTCTCCGGGCCATGACGGCGGCACGACCACCACGCGGTCGACGCCGGCGTCGTCCATCATCGGCACAAGCCGCTCGATGGTCATAGGCTCGGGAAGCTGCGGCACCATGCCGGGCACCCAGCGCCAATCCGCCGATTCCGCCTTCCACAGATGGACCTGAGCATCGACGATCATGCGCCGCGCCGGCTGCGCCAGGGCCCGCTGTGCGTTCTGCATCGGCAGCATCAAGCCTGCGCTTGCGCTGAGCGCCGTGCCGAGAAGGCTGCGACGTGATAACATTTCTGATCCTCCCAATATTATTTTTTACGGCCGAGTACGACGTCATGCACCGGCGCCGCCCGCCGGTTCAAGTCTAACCGCTGCGGACGCGCCGTTCGTGGAGATACCATCCCACGACGACGACGATGCCGAGGATGGCGCCAACGATCAGCACCATGATCAACGCTGAATTCTCGATCCATGCGATCGCCGGAATACCGAGCGCCATGATGACGCCGAGGAGGCAGACTTGCCACGACAAGACGTGCACGCCCGCCGTAAAGGTGCCGAGCGACAGCAAAGTAAAAATGGCAAGCCCGGTGGCGCTGACGCTGAAATCGCGCTGCACGCTCGGCAGCAGCATCAGGTTCATCACCACCAGGAACGCCAGCCAGTGCAGCACTTGGGTCAGCGATCAAGCGTGTTCGCGCGGCCGTGTCGTTGGCGTGCTGCCATCCGGAGCCGACGCAGAGAAGCGCGATCAGCGGCGCCAACAGCTCCCAATAGCCGGTGATCGGCTCCTTCGAAAAACTCGTATAGGCGACGCCGACGACGGTCAGGATCAGCACCAGGCTGAACGGCAGTTCCTTGACCCAAAAGCCGACATGCAGCAAATGGCGGTATTTGCTGGGCTGCGCAACGTGAGGGGCCGCCACAGCGCCGGCGGGCTCGGGCTCGAGGATAGTCATGGCGTCTGCTCCAGGCCATTGCGGCGATCCAGCGGACTTCTTAGCATTTTGCAAACCACTTGTACGTCATAATACGTGCGCCGGATTGAAGTGGCTGTCGTCCGGCAAAAGTAATCCAGTGTGTCCAGAATGGACGACTGGTCCCGTTTCAAAATCTCTAAAATTGCTTGCCGAGCGCCGGAGCTTACCCCGGCGTTGCGATCCGCCTTGCGCTCGTGATCGCGCTGCCGCCTGCGCCGATGCGCGTGACCGCACCCGCAATCGGCTCGACGGCCACCGCCATATGGAATGCGTTGGCGTGAATGAGCGTGTCGCGGTCGCGCACGATGGCGACGTGACCTTTCCAGAATACCAGATCGCCGCGCTTGAGATCGGACAGCGCTGTGCGAGCGCAACGGGCGCGCCCAGCGCCGCTTCCTGCATGTCGCTGTCGCGCGGGCACACATGCCGCAGGCCGTGAGCGCGACCTGCACCAGGCCCGAGCAATCGAGACCGAGCGAGGTCTTGCCGCCCCACAGATAGGGCGCGCCGAGAAAACGCTCCGCGACTGCGACGAAATCGGATTCGTTGTCGCCGACGCGGCTTGAGATGCGCCGCCGGCACATAACCTCCGTGTTGACGTCACCGCCAAGCGATCCTCGATACGCGCCGACGACGAGCGTTGCGCCGAGCGGCAGCGCTTCGAGCGGCGGCAGTTTGATCGACGGCCCGGGAAACACGAGCGTTCGCGCAACGCCGCGACTTTGTGGGTCGGCGGCGCGCCCGGCGGCGCGAGCGCGTTCGACGGCAGCCAGCCGACATAATTGTCGGCATCGAGCTGGCCCCAGGCCCAGCCCTCGTCGTTCGCCTCATAGACCGTGACCCGCTCGCCCTTGAGCGCTTCGGTCTCGAGCGGCGCATCGGGCCGCGGCTCGCGGCGCAGCGGCGCTTGCGGCTCGACGACTTCCATCGGGCGGCCTTCGACAAAGCGCGCCGCCGGTGACTTTGCCTTCCAGATATTTGGCGGCGAGATCGGCGCGGGCCGGCGTGACGCGGGGATCGAAGGCGCGCATCTCGGCGTCAGGCTCAGCCGTAGCGCGCCGCAAGCAAGGCATAGAGCGCGCGCGCGGTCTGGCATTCGCCGCCTTCCGGGCCGGCCGGCTTTGGCCGACGGTGTCCAGGCGAACAGGTCGAAATGCATCCAGGATTTGGCGCTGACGAAGCGGCGCATGAACAGCGCCGCGGTGATGGCGCCGCCCTGGCTGCCGCCGACATTGTTGATGTCGGCGACTTTCGATTCCAGCATCGCCTCATAGGGCCGCCACAACGGCAGCCGCCACACCGGATCGTTCTCGGATGCGGCGCATAGCCATCAGTTCGCCGGCAGCGCGTCGTCGTCGGTGAAGAAGGCCGGGATGTCGGGACCGAGCGCGACGCGGGCGGCGCCGGTCAGCGTGGCGAAATCGGCGATCAGCTCCGGCTTGTCCTCGTCGGCAAGCGTCAGCGCGTCGGCAAGCACCAGCCGGCCTTCGGCGTCGGTATTGCCGATCTCGACCGTGATGCCCTTGCGCGACGTGATAGATATCGCGCGGCCGGAAACTTGATGCCGGCGATCGAATTCTCGACCGCCGGGATCAGAACGCGCAGCCGCACTTTCAGGCCGCGCGCCATGATCATATGCGCCAGCGCCAGCGCGGTCGCGGCCCCGCCCATGTCCTTTTTCATGTTCAGCATCGAGCTGTCGGGCTTGATGTCGAGACCGCCGGTATCGAAACACACGCCCTTGCCGACCAGCGTGACGCGCGGATGCGTGCTCTCGCCCCACGTCATGTCGATCAGCCGCGGCTCGCCCGCAGCGGCGCGGCCGACGGCGTGGATCAGCGGAAAATTCTGCGTCAACAGGTCGTCGCCGACGACGACGTTGATGGTGGCGGCATGCCGCGAAGCGAGCTTGCGCGCGGCGTGCTCGAGTTGCGCCGGCCCCATGTCGTTGGCCGGCGTATTGATGAGATCGCGCGCCAGCGTCACGCCCTCGACGATGCGCTGCAGATCGTCGCGATCGACGCTTTGCGGCAGTTCGAGCTTGACCGCGCGCGGCTCGGCCTTGCGATAGCGCGTGAAACGGTAGGCGCCGAGCGCAAAGGCCAGCGCCGCGAGCCGCGCATCGTGCGGCATATTGGCGAAGCGATAGACGCCGTCCGGCAATTGTTGCGTCAGGCGGCCGGGCAGGAACAGATCTTTGACGTCCGTCTGCCCCCTCGAGCCCGAACAGCACGCCGCCGAGGCCTTTTTTGT
The DNA here is from genome assembly GCA_963696555.1 of uncultured Alphaproteobacteria bacterium. GTDB lineage: Bacteria > Pseudomonadota > Alphaproteobacteria > Rhizobiales > Xanthobacteraceae > BOG-931. Next base: position 128,310 of record CAVOKR010000027.1, read on the forward strand.
CGCCGCTCTTGCCGGGCAGCAGAAGGAAACGGCCGGCTTTAGGTTCGAAGCCCGCGGCATCGGCGAAGGCGCCAGCACTCGGCGCCCAGCATCTTTGCGGACATCGGGATAGCTCGCCGCGGTGACGAACCAGACCGGAACGGCTTCCGCGGCGCCGCGGGTTACGAAGATCGCGTCCATGGGATGGCCTGCGCTTGATCAGGTTAAATTCTGCTAGCACGCCGCCCGTCAATGCGAAAGCGAAGCCAGATCAGACCTAGACCCGCGAGGCAAGCTTCGTCGCCTGCACCCGGCTGTGCCGCATTCCGTAGAGCATGTAGACCGCGAGCCCGATGGCGAGCCAGGCGCCGAGGCGCAGCCAGGTGTCGAGCGGCAGGCCGCACATCAGGAACACCGCCGACAGCGCGCCGAGCGGCGCGACGGCATAGACCGCCGGCGTCCGGAACGGGCGCGGCAAGTCCGGCTCGGTGATGCGCAGCACCAGCACGCCCGAGCAGACCACCGCGAAGGCGAACAGCGTGCCGATGCTGACCAGTTCGCCGACAAGACCGATCGGCAATAGCCCGGCGAGGACGGTGACGATCGATCCCGGTGAACAGCGTCGTGACATAGGGCGTGCGAAAACGCGGATGGATTTTGGTGGCAATCGGCGGAAACAACCCGTCATGCGCCATCGAATAAAGAATGCGCGGCTGACCCAGGAGCCCGACCAGAATCACCGAGGTCAGGCCGAGAATGATGCCGAGCTTGAGCATGGGCGCGAGCCAGGTCAGCCCGATGGCATCGATGCCGACGGCAATCGGATCGGCGACGTCGAGCTTGTCGTAGGCGACGATGCCGGTGAGCACAAAGCCCACGGCGATATAGAGCACGGTGCAGATGACGAGCGAGCCCAGAATGCCGATCGGCATGTCGCGCTTCGGATTATGCGCCTCCTGCGCCGCGGTCGACACGGCGTCGAAGCCGATATAGGCGAAGAACACTACGGCCGCGCCGCGCAATACGCCGCTCAAGCCGAATTCGCCGGAGCCGCGATTGCGGCGGAATGAAATGGCCTGCGGGGTTCGTCGCCGTAACCCAATGCGCGGTGCGTGACGAACGGCATCGCCACCGCGATGAAAAGAACGACGATCGCAAGCTTGATCGCGACGATGACATTATTCACCCGCGCCGATTCCTGAACGCCGATGACCAGGAGCGAGCGTGATCGCCGCGATCACCGCCATAGCCGGTGCATTGATGATCGCGCCGGTCAGGTGCCAGACGTGCTGGCCGGCATCGTAAGACAGCGGCGAGCCGGCAAATGCCGCGGGCACGACGATGCCGAAATCCTTGAGAAAGCTCACCACATAGCCCGACCAGCCGATCGCCACCGTCGTCGAGCCGAGCGCATATTCCAGGATCAGGTCCCAGCCGATGATCCAGGCGACCAATTCGCCCAAGGTCGCATAGGCATAAGTATAGGCGCTGCCGGCCACCGGAACGGCGGCGGCCATCTCCGCGTAGCAGAGCCCGGCGAAGGCGCAGACCACGGCGCCGAACACGAACGACAAGGTGATCGCCGGTCCGGCATTTTCGGCGGCGGCGTGTCCGGTGAGAACGAAAATCCCGGCGCCGATAATGGCGCCGATGCCGAGCGCGATGATGTGGACCGCGTTGAGGCTGCGCTTGAGCAGCAACCGGTCGTGCGGAGTTGCGCCGGGCTCGTGTTGCCCCCTCGCCTCAGCCTCCAATGCTGCGAGCGGATTTGCGCGCTAAAATCTGCGCCGGAAAGAATTGCGCCAAAACGGCGGTCCTCTCATAAAGCGCCCCGCTATGCGCGGCTGGCGGCATGACACCCGGCAATCGGCATTATCAACGGTCTAGCGCCGATTTGGTTGCTTCGGCGGCACAACGGCCCGCTACAGCCACGGCATCAGCGACGCGTGGATCACGTTCGGCACGCCTTCGCCGCCGACCGAGCGAATGGCGAGATCGACGTCGTCGAGGCCGAAGCGGTGGGTGGTGATCAATTCCAGCGGAAAGCGTTTTGACGCGAGCTGCGCCAAAGCGAGCTCGCAGGCCTTGTAGCTGTGGCCGCGCGCGCTCTTCATGGTGATGAATTTCACCGTGAATTTTTCCAGCGGGAAATTCGGAAACTGCGCCATTTCGCCTTGGGCGACGATCACGCCGCCCTTGCGCTTGAGCGCCTCGATGCCGAGCAGCATCGGGATGGTGCCGGCGCCGGCGGTGCAGTCGAGCGCGACATCGACGCCTTTGCCGCCGGTGATCTCCATGATGCGCGCGAGCGGGTCTTCCTTCTGCACGTCGATGACGTGGTCGGCGCCGAGCTTCTTGGCGACCTCGATGCGCGCTTTGTCCTTCGAGGTGCCGGTGACGATGATCAGCGAGGCGCCGGCCTGCTTGCAGATCACGGTCTGCGACAGGCCCTGCTGGCCCGGCCCCTGGATCAGCACGGTCGAATTGTAGCCGACGCCGCCGTCGAACAGCGACCATTCGACGCCGTTCGCCATCGGCGTCACGAGACCGGCGAGCTCCGCCGACACGCCCTTCGGCACGTGATGCACCACGGCGTTCCACGGCAGATAGACATATTGGGCAAAGCCGCCCCACAGATGCGGCGCCTTCTCCGACGAGGTGTAGCCGTAGCGGATGGCGTCCGGATTGGTGCGCCAATTGGTGTTTTCGCAATGCCGGTACTGGCCGGCATGGCACCACTCGCATTTGCCGCAACTGACATAATGCTCGACAAAGACGAGGTCGCCTTCCTTAAAGCCCTTGCGGCGGGTGAATTCGCGGCCGGCCTTGGCGATGGTGCCGATATTCTCGTGGCCCATGATGACGGGCGCGCGGTTCGGCGGATGCTTGTAGAGCTTGACGTCGGTGCCGCAGATGCCGCCGACTTCCATCTTCATCAGCGCCGCGTCCTCCGGAATATCCGGCATCGGATATTCGCGGATTTCGGTCGTGCTCGGCGCCGTCCGCACCGCCGCCAGTACTTTTTCAGCCACGAAAGAATAGCTCCTTGTTCGCGCTTCCCACCGTTAGAATATAATGATGAAGATGCGCCCGCTTAGCAAACGTCCAAGATGGCTTGGCGCTCGATCGCCTGCGCGATTGGACGCGGGCGCGTTTTGCGCTCGCCGACGACGAAACGGTCATGGCCTCGGAAGTGGCCTGTGCGGTCCCTGGCTGTCCGCCGGTCGAAACCCACATCGTGTTCTGGACGGCGCTCGGGCGTCACCACTTCAAAATCTTCAAGCCGCGTCGCCGAAGTGATCGAGGACGACCTGCCGCCGGCTTTCATGAAGAACGCGCTGGTCGCGCTCGAAGGCGCGGACTGCGAATTGCTGCTAAGGGTTTCCCTACAGCCCAGCGCGTGCCAGCGCCTCGGCCTGGCGCTTGGCGACGCGATCCATGGAGAAGTTCTCGATCGCCTCGTTGAACAGCCGATAGAAATTCAGCTCCGCGCGCAGATGCAGGAACACGGCGCCGAGCCCGATCGCGGCGCGGTCCATGAAGACGAATTCGCGCGGCACCGTCACCGGGCCCTTTTGCTTGAGCGCCTGATGGACGCGGAATGCTTCGCGGCGGCCATATTCGGACGGCGCGACGCCATCGGCGATGGTGCGCACGCGATCGTCGAGCAGCGGCGCATAGATGAAGCGCGCCCAGATGTTGAGCGTGTCGATGAGTTCGCGCGACAGCTTGCGGAAGCCCCAGGTCTCGTAGGCATGCACGACGAGGTCGTCCTCGCCGCGCAACAGCCCGTGATAGAGGTCGACCACGCCGCGCGACGAATTTCGGCGCGAAGATGCGGATGCAGCCGTAGTCGAGGAGATTGATGCCGGCGGGCTCGCCGTCGCGCGCGAACACCGTGTAATTGCCGAGATGCGGATCGCCGTGGATGACGCCGAAGCGGCTGAACGGAAACCACCAGGCCGTGAACATCGCGGTCGCCAGCGCGTTGCGCACGGCGAGCGGATCGTTCTTGTGCGTCGAGCATCCGCGTGCCGTCGAGCCAATCGAGCGTCAGGAGCCGGCCGGTGGAAAGCTCGGGCCAGGCGCGCGGCACGCGCACGATGTCGACGCCGTCGAGCATTTCGCGATACAGCGCGGCGTGCTTGGCTTCGCGGCGGTAGTCGAGCTCTTCGCGCACGCGCGCGCCGATTTCCTTGCCGATCTCGCTGGTGTCGATCGCGGAATCGAAGCGGCGGCGGATCGCGAGCAGCCATTGCAGTTGCTGCAGATCGGCTTCGACCGCGGACTGCATGTCGGGATATTGCAGCTTGCAGGCCAGCGCCGCGCCGTCGAGCGAGCGGGCGCGATGCACCTGGCCGAGCGAAGCCGCCGCCGACGGGATGATGCTCGAAGCTTGCGAATTTTTTCTCCCAGCCGGCGCCGAGCTCCGCCATCATGCGGCGCTTGACGAAGGCCCAGCCCATCGGCGGCGCTTCGCTCTGCAGCTTCTGCAATTCGGCGGCATATTCGGGCGGCAGGAGATCGGGAATGGTCGCCATCAATTGCGCGACCTTCATCAGCGGGCCTTTGAGCCGGCCGAGCGCCGACGACAGCGCGCTCGCGTCGCCGGCGCGATCCGGCTCGCCGCCGATGAGCCGCCGCCCGGCATAGCGCGCCGCGACGCCGCCGACATTGGCGCCGACGCGGGCATAACGCGCGGCGCGGGCCGAGAAGCGGTTTTTCTCGGTGTCGCGGCCGCGCTTGTTATCGTTCGTTGAATTGTCGGTCATGACTGCCGTCGTGTGAAGGAGAATGATGGCCTAAGCGTGGGCGGGGTGCGAGGCAAGTGGCCTTGTAAGTCACGTTGTAAGTCGCGTTGCCCACGTATTGACAACGCCAAGATGGGCAGGACCACGCTATTGCCAAGCTAATAAGGCACCGCGCCAACGCGGTCCGGGAGGAAAACATGATCAGTTTGCGCGCAGGTCTGCGCCTCGCGTGCCATCGCCGCTTTTGTTGGCCATCGGCGCACCGGCCGTTGCCGAAGTGAAGCTTCCGGTGCCTGCGGTCGATCAGTCGATGGTCGCCAAACGCGGCTATTTTCTATGTCGGCGGCCATTATGTCGGCGAGCCCGGCAAGACGATCATGCAGGGTCAGATCTACGTCGAGGTTCTGGCGCCGAAGAAACAGCGCCGCCCCTACCCGCTCGTCCTTATCCACGGCGCGGCGCAGACCGCGACCAATTGGATGGGGACGCCGGACGGCCGCGAAGGCTGGGCCGAATATTTCGTCGGCCTCGGCTACGTCGTCTACATGATCGATCAGCCGATGCGCGGCCGCTCGGCCTGGCATCCCGGCGACGGCGCGACGCGGATGTTCACCGCGGAGAACGAGCAATTCCAATTCACCGCGATCGAAAGCGACGGCACTTGGCCGGGACGCGAGAAACATACGCAATGGCCGGGCGACGGCGCCAACAAGGGCAAAAAAGGCGATCCGGTGTTCGATGCGTTCTACGCGACGCAAGTCGAGACCGTGATGTCGAACGAGGAGACGCAACAGCGCAATCAGGACGCCGGCGCGGCGCTTCTCGACAAGATCGGCCCGGCGATCGTGCTGACGCATTCGCAGTCCGGGCCGTTCGGCTGGCTCATCGCCGACGCGCGGCCGAAACTCGTCAAAGCCGTCGTCGCCATCGAGCCGTCCGGGCCGCCGTTCGAAAATACCATCATCGGCAGCGGCAAGGGCCGCGCCTGGGGCCCGGCCGACATCGCGATGACCTACGATCCGCCGGTGAAGGACCCGAGCGAGATCGCGGTCGTGCGCGACGACAAAGCCGATGGCCCGAACATGTTCGTCTGCTGGATGCAGAAAGCGCCGGCGCGGCAGTTGGTGAATCTGAAGAACATTCCGGCCGTCGTGATCTCGGCGGAGGCGTCCTATCACCAGATCTACGACAACTGCACCGTGAAGTATCTCAAGCAGGCCGGCATGCCGGTCGAATGGATGCCGCTGCAGAATAAGGGCATCCACGGCAACGGCCACATGGTGATGATCGAAAAGAACAATCTCGCCATCGCCAAAGTGATCGACGACTGGGTGGTCAAGAACGTGAAGTAGTGGGCGGCGCGCTACTTCGGCGCCTTCGGCCAGTTATCGCGAATCCAGCGGGTGAGACCCGGCTCGTTAATCTCGCCGGCTGCCACGCCGAGAATAATGGCTGTTGCTTCGAGCGGGTCCGGCGCGAAGTCAATTCGGTTCAGGAGCAGAAATCCAACCATGGCTACAAAGCCAGCACGTTTGTTGCCGTCCACAAAGGGATGATTGCGCACAATGCCGTACGCGTCCGCGGCGGCAAGCTCAGGTAGCTCGGCATTCTCATATTGCCATTTGTTCAATGGACGCCCGAGAGCGGACTCAAGCCCGCCGTCGTCAGCTTTGTCAACGTAGCGGTGCGCAACGTTGCGAATTATGCCGTACCTAGCGCTTCCAGCTCCACAATCAGCCGCTCGATGACCCCCAGCCCGCCCTGCCAGAATTTCGGGTCGCGGGCGTCGAGGCCGAACGGGCGCGAGCAGTTCGGAATGGTGCTTGGTGCCGCCGGCCGACAGCATGGCGAGATAGCGCTCGGCAAAACCCGTCCGCGGCGTTCTCGTAGACGGCATAGAGCGAGTTCACCAGGCAATCGCCGAACGCATAGGCATAGACGTAGAACGGCGAGTGGACGAAATGCGGGATATAGGCCCAGAAGGTTTCGTAGCCGGGTTTCAGCTCGATCGCCGGGCCCAAGACTTTCGCGCTGCACGTCGAGCCATAATTCGCCGATGCGCTCGGCCGTCAATTCGCCGTTCCTGCGCTCGGTGTGGACGGCGCGCTCGAAGGTGTAGAACGCGATCTGCCGCACCACGGTATTGATCATGTCCTCGACCTTGGCGGCGAGCATGGCCTTGCGCTCTTTCTTGTCGCGTGGTCGCGGCCAGAAGTTTCTTGAACGTCAGCATTTCGCCGAACACGCTCGCGGTCTCGGCGAGCGTCAGCGGCGTCGGCGCCATCAAGGCGCCGTTCGGCGCCGCCAGCACCTGATGCACGCCGTGGCCGAGCTCGTGCGCGAGCGTCATCACGTCGCGCGGCTTGCCCTGATAATTCAGCAGCACATAAGGATGCGCCGACGGCGTCGTCGGATGCGCAAATGCGCCCGGCGCCTTGCCGGGCCGCACCGGCGCGTCGATCCAGCGCTCGGCGAAGAACCGCTCGGCGATCGCCGCCATCTTCGGCGAGAACGCGCCATAGGCTTCGAGCACGGTATCCTTGGCCTCGGTCCAGCCGACGGTGCGCTGGGCGACCATCGGCAGCGGCGCGTTGCGATCCCAATGCGGCAATCGCTTTTTGCCGAACCATTTGGCTTTGAGCGCATAATAGCGGTGCGACAGCCGCGGATAGGCGTCGCGCACGGCCGCGACCAGCGCATCGACCACTTCGCGCTCGACCCGGTTCGACAGATGCCGGTCGTCGGCGATGTCGGCAAAGCCGCGCCAGCGATCGGAGATTTCCTTGTCCTTGGCGAGCGTATTGGTGATCAGCGCAAAGTCTTGCACATTGTCCTTGAAGGTACTGCGCCAGCGCCTGCGCGGCGGCCTTGCGCTTGGCGCCGGAGCGGTCCTGCATCAGGTTCAGCGTCGGCTCGATGGCGAGCGATTTGCCGCACGACCTTGAAGCGCAGATTGGCGATGGTGGCGTCGAACTGCCGGTTCCAGGCCGAATAGCCCGTCACCGACTTTTCGTGAAACAATTGCTCGACGCGATCCTCGAGCTGATACGGCCGGTAGCGGCGCACGTCGTCGAGCCAGGGCCGGTAATGGCCGAGCGCCGGATCGGCCATCGCGGCTTCGAGAACGGCGTCGTCGACGCGGTTGAGTTCGAGCGTGAAGAACAACAGATGCGTCGACGCCGCCGTCATGCGCTCCTGCACGTCGCCGTAGAATTTGGTGCGCGCCGGATCGACGGTGTTGCCGGCATGGATGAGGCCGGCATAGGAGCCGAGCCGGCCCATCAGATCGTCGATCGCCTCGTAGCGCCGCACCGCCGCGGCGAGCGCCGCGCCGCCTTGCGGCCGACGCCGCCATGGCGGCGAGCTTGCCCTTAAGGCCTCCTCGAAGCCGACGCATTCGGCATCGATGCGGTCGAGATCGCGCTTGATCGCCGGATCGTCGAGGCCGGCATAAAGGTCGGAGAGATTCCATTCGGGCAACTGCGCCCAGTCCGCCGCGGCCCGGTTTGCGAAATCCGCCGGGCGGACGTCTTTTTTGCGATTTTCGGCATGCGCTGACCTGACCTCACCTGCGCCTTCATGTGGCGCAAGAGTGCGGCCACCGCAAGACCGGATGAGCCCGGTATGGACGAAACTCACAGCGGCAAACTGACCGGGCCGCTTGAACTCGACCGATTAAAATCGGCAGCGAAAAACGGAGGCGAGCCCTGCCCTCAATCCGTGCTGAAAGGTCCGAAGCCGACCGTGCCGCGTTCGTCGGGCGGTAATGTGCTCACCGCCGATTCCAGCCGCTTGGCGTCTTCCTCCAGGCCGGCCCAGCGCAATTTGCGCAGCAGGCGCGCCCAGTCCTGCGGCACGGCTTCGGCCACCAATGCCTCGTTGTCGTCGTATCCTGTTGTCATTCGGTTCCTCCCGGTCTGCTGTTCTTATTGGTGCGCCGAAGCGACTTGCCCGCGGCAACGCTTGAGTCGGTATCGCTAGCAATGTTCGCCGGAGGATTAATTGACCTAGGTCAAGGCGCGGCGCTGCCGTTCCTGCGGCAGACAGCTAAGCAGACAGCTAACACGGCCATTCGGGCACCTGCGAACCGAGCGGAACACTCGGCCGCGTCCAGTGCGGCGGCGTCTCGCTCATGACGGCGGCGTGGCGTACCGCCGTGAGCCGGCCGAAGCCGGAGGCGGCCTCTTCGAGGCAATCGCTGCACCTCGGCAAATTTGGGATCGGGGCAGGTCGATGCCGTCGATGCGGCCGAGCTGCCGCAAGCCAATGGCCGGTCTGCGCGAGCGACACGCGCACATGCCAGGAACCGCCCTCCTCGCATGCGCCGCTTGAGCGCCGCCATCACCGCGAAGGCGAGCAGATAACCGGTGGCGTGATCGAGCACTTGCGCCGGCAGCGCTTTCGGCTCGGGCGAACCGAAGGCTTCGGCTTCCGCGACATTGAAGCCGCTCGCCGTCTGCACCAGCGAATCGAAGCCGCGCCGCTTGGCCCACGGTCCCTCGTGACCGTAGGCGCAGAGCGAGGCATAGACGATGCCCGGCCGCAGCCGCGCCGCGTCCTGCGGGCCAAAGCCGTGCGCGGCGATGGCGCCGGGCCGATAGCCTTGCACCAAGACATCGGCGTCGCGCAGCAGCGCGGCGAGCGTCTCGCGCGCCGGCGGCTCGCGCAAATCGAGCGAGGCCGACAGCTTGCCGCGGCCGGTATCCATGACCAGCGGCAGCATCGACGGCAGATGCGAAGCGGTGATCAGCAGCACGTCGGCGCCATGCGCGGCGAGCGTCCGGCCGCACACCGGGCCGGCGATGATGCGGGTGAGGTCGAGCACCTTCACGCCGGCGAGCGGACGCTCCGCCGCGGCGAGCGGTTGCGGCGGCGCATCGCCGATTTTCTCGATGGTGAACAGCGGGAGCTTGGCCACCGCCTGGCCTTGCGGATGGCGATCCCATTCGTCGAACGACCGGCATGCGGTGACCACAAGGCCGGCCTCGGCCGCCGCGTTTTCAAGCGCCTCGGCCGTCATGCCGTCGAGCGCGCGCTGCACGGCGGCTTTGTCGTGCGGCACGCCGAGGAGCCTTAAGAAGTCCGCTGCAATGATGCGGCAGATTGGTGTGCAGCCGCGCCCAGCGGCCGTCGCCGCAGCGATAAAGCCCGGCGATGTCGTCGTGGTATTCGTCGTACTCTTTGCCGTCGACGCGCAAATAGCGCTCGCTGCGGAATTCGATCGCCGGCGTGGCGCATATCGACGCTGACGCTCTGGCGGCGTCCGCCGCGCAGCCGCCAGATTTCCGCCGCCGCGAGCGCCGAAGCCCCGATCGTCGCCTGCGCCGCCGTCCCGACCGCAAACGACGACGGCAAGACCGGTTCGGCGCCGGCAAAGTGAATGTCGCCAAGCCCGCGGCGTCGAAACCCGCGTCGCGCCAGAGGCCGGCGCAGCACAGTTCATGGCGTTGGGAAGCGGCATGACAGCCGGCCCGCTTATTCGGCTGCCGGATACTCGCTCAGCAGCAACCGCAGGGCGGCCTTGCCGGCGCGGTTCGCCTCCGACATCGAATCGAAAAGGACCTCGGAATGCTCGATCGGGCTCGTCCGGCCCGCACGATAGATTTCCCAGCGCCAGGATTTCGGCGCCGGCGCGCGGTGCTTAACGACAACGGAAAAGTCGGAATGATCGAACATCACGGGCACATTAGCACACAAAACTGCCGGATTGGCCCCCGGAATCTGCGTTTTCGATAAAATTCGGGAAACTTGCTTGATAAGTATCTTCGTCCCGGCAAAGGGCGTATACAAGCAATAACTTGAAAATTCAGCAAAAATAGGCGGGACCGGCGATGAACACGGGCTCCGGGACGGCTGGTTTCGCCATCAAGGCGGGCTATTATCTATGCTGGCGGCGGTTGTCCTCGTCTTTGTCGCCATGCTGGCGCTGACGGTGCATGCACCCCTGATCGGGCAGGCCCGCGAGCGCTGCAGGAGATGAGCCACGCGAAGCGCTGATACCACCGCGATGCGCCATCCGCCAATCGATCGACGAGGATCGCGGCCGTGACGGTTCTGAATGTGCGGCACACCACGACTTACCGCTATAGCCGCCCGGTGGCGCTGGGCGATCACCGGCTGATGCTGCGGCCGCGCGACAGCCACGATCTTCGCCTCATCAAAACCAATTTGAGCTTCGTCGCCTCAGGCCTCGATCCGCTGGATGCACGATGTTTTCGGCAATTCGATTGCCGTCGCCAGTTTTGCCGAACCGGCGGCGGAATTGCGCATCGAAAGCGACCTGCTGCTGGAGACCTACTCGTCCGAGCGGCCGCCATTCGAGATCGCGCCTGACGCGTTGCGCTATCCGTTCATCTATTCGGCCGACGATCGCATCGATCTCGGCCGCATGATGGAGCGCCAATATCTCGATCCCAACGACCGGCTGGGCTCGTGGGCGCGGAATTTCGTGCGCAGCAATCCGACCGACACGTCGGCGCTGTTGGCCGATCTGAACAACGGCGTGGCGGCGCAGATCTCGTATCAGAGCCGCGAGAGCCGAAGGCACGCAGACGCCCACCGAGACGCTGATCCGCGGCTGGGGTTCCTGCCGCGACTTGGCCGTCCTCTTCATCGAAGCGGCGCGCAGCCTAGGTTTCGGCGCCCGCATCGTGACCGGCTATCTCTATCGCGCTTCCGCCGACACCGGTTCGCCGGCCGCGATCGGCGCCGGCGCGACGCACGCCTGGGCCGATATCTACGTGCCGGGCGCCGGCTGGATTTCCTACGACCCCACCAACCGCACCATCGGCGGCCATGATCTGATCCGCGTCGCCGTCACCCGCGACATCAGTCAGGCCGTCCCCGATCAAAGGCAGTTTTGTTGGCCCGCCCGGCAGCTATCTCGGCATGACGGTGGATGTCGCGGTGGTGGCGGAGACGGCGGGCGCGCGCGAGAAGGAGCGCGAGACGGCGTAAGCGGGTTATGCGCTCACGATCCGATAGCGGCTTCGTTGACCGCGGCTTGCCCGAGCGCCGGCGCCAGGCCGACCCGCGCCTTGATGTGCTCGGCCAGATACTCCGCGTCGCGGCTACGCCGGAGAAACGGCCCGAACCCCAGGTATAGAGCCACGGCAAGCCGAGAAAATAGGCGCCGCGGCACCGGCGTCACGCCGCGGACATGGGTGGGCTGGCCGCGGCCGTTGAAGACCGGCAGGTCGATCCAGGCGTAATCGGTGCGGAAGCCGATGCACCAGACGATCGATGGTGATGCCGGCCGCGCGATAATCGAATTCCGGACGCTCTTGCGGCGGCGACCAGACCGGCAGATAGCGAGCCTCATGCGGGCGCCGCGATCGCCTGTTTGGCGATGAAGCCGTCGATGCTGGTCTTGATGCTTTCCGAGACCTGATCGGCCTGGTCGAGACACAGCGCCAGATCGTCGTCGAACACCAGGCGGTCGCCCCTGACATCGAGCAGACGGCCATAAAGCTCCATGCCTTCGCGCGCGCGCTGCCGCAGATCGATATCGCGCCCGCCGTCGCGGCCGGTGACATAGTGATTGGTCTTGTCGCGCACGCCTTCGCGCAGCGGATGCTCGTGCACCGGCAGATCGTAATAGCCCATCAGATGCAGCCACTCGACGACGTCCTTGCCGCGATAGCGCCGCGGCGACCCGCGGCGCGTCGCCGACGCAGAGATAAACCTTGCGGCCGGCGAGATGCAGATCCTCGGCGATCTGGCAGCCGGATTGGCCGCTGCCGACCACCAGCACCGCGCCCTCGGGCAGCTGCATCCGGATTGCGGTAGAGCGACGAATGGATCTGCACGATGTCGGCGGGAAGCCGCTCGGCGCAGCGCGGGATAATCGGAATCTGATAGCCGCCGGTCGCGACGACGACCTGATCGGCGAAGTGAATTCCGTCGGTCGCATCGAGCGATGAAGCCGCGCTGCGGATCGCCACGCAAATGCCGCACCGCGACGCCCTCCGCGAGCGGCGGACTGAAAGAGGCGACGAAGGCGTCGATATAGCCGACGATCTCATTGCGCAGCATGAAGCCGTGCGGATCCGACCCCGGATAGGGAAAACCCGGCAAGCTGGCATTGCCAGTTCGGTGTGACCAGGCAAAATGTGTCCCAGCGTTCGGCGCGCCAGGCGTGTCCGGCGCGCTCCTTCTCGAAAACGACATGGTCGATGCCGCTTCGCGCCAGATACCAACTGATCGAAAGACCGGCTTGGCCGCCGCCGATGACCGCAACGGCGTGATGGGCGACAGGATCGTCTTGATTCATGGCACGTGTCCTCATTCCTCGAAACCATCGACGGTCACGCGCGCGTCCAGCGACTTCGGCAAACGTCGCCGGCGCCGCTTTCGATGCGCGCCAATTGCGCCGCCGCGCGCGAGCAGCGATGGCCGTATTTTGCCTTGACCCGATCGCTCGCGATATCGAGCGCGGTGCGGCTGCGCGCGACGAAATCGGCGAGCGGATAGCTTTCGCCCGGCGCGAGAAAGTCCTTCACTACGAGCGAGGGCGAGTAGCAGGTCTCGGCGGCGCCATCGGGCCAGCGGATGAGAAAACGCATCTCAGGCATCTTGCGGCTCGCTCAGCGCCTCGTAGGCTGCAAGATGACGCGCGCGCGGTCGACGTCCCAATCGTGCTGCGCCGCGACCGACAAGCCGCGCCGGATCAATGCGTCGCGGCGCGAAGCATCGAGCGCCCGCGTCGATGGCGGCGGCGATCGAAGCCATGTCGAACGGGTCGCACCACGACACATCCTCGTCGCCCAGATATTCGGTGAAGGGCGCGATGCGCGAGGTGACGACTGGCACGCCGCTCGCCATCGCTTCCAGCACGACCAGGCCAAAACCCTCTTTGGTCGAGGGAAAAACAAGCGCGGTGGCGGCGCGATAGAGCGCCGGCATCAAGGCTTGCGGCAACGGCCCGGTCCGGGTCACCGCGCCGGACGGCAGGCCGCTCCGCGCGAGCGCATCGGCAAACGCGCCTGGTAGGCGTCATGGTCGAGGATCGAGGCGCCGCCGGCGATCACGAGCCTGACCGACGGATACTGCGCGTGGAGCGCAGCGAAGGCCTGCAGCAGCCTGACGGTATTCTTGCGTTCCTCGACGCCGCCGACCGCCAGCAATATCGGCGCGCCGGACGGCCAATTGCAGACGCGCATTTCAGGATCGCGTCCGACCGATCCGGCGCCGGCGAGTAGCGCCCGGTATCGACGCCGTTGCCGACGCGCGTCGCATCGCGCCCGAATTCGCGCGCGAGCCAATCCTGCCACAAGCGGCTGACAGCGAACAGACGATCGGCGGTCCTGATGGCGCGGCGTTGCAGGACGCTGAGCGCTTCGTCGTCGAAGGTATCGACATGGTGCACGGTGCGGGCGAAAGCCGTGGATCAGCCCACGCTCCTTCAGCGTCGCGAGCGCATTGCCTGATATGCCGTCCTGGGCGTGCCAGACGTCAAAGCGCCGGTTCTCCGGGCGCTCGAAATGCCGGACATAATCGGCGATCGCGGGTTTCGACCATGGTCGGTCACGTTGCGCCCGACCGGAGCCGCCGCGATGCCCGCGGTCGCGCAGACGCGTGTCGCGGAAGAAACCGGTGCCCGCAGGGTCCGGAGCAAAGACCGTAGCCTCGTGACCGAGGCGGCAGATCGCGTCGCCCAGTTCCAGCGCATGCACGACGCCACCGCGCGGATTGGTCGAATGGGCGAGGATCGCGATGCGCAGCGTCGACGCGTCATGCAAACGCCTCGGCTTTGACGCAGTCCGATCAGCGGCTCGCGCGCGAAATCCCAGATCGTCTCGATGGCGCGCCGTCGGCGATGCGGACGCGCCGATCCGCTGTGACTTCGCCGATCTCCGCCGCCGCGATGCCGCGCGCATGAAAGCGCGCCAGCACCGCCGGGACGTTGCGGCGGCCGAACCGCAAGCAGATAGCCGTAGCTCGGAAAGGTCAGCAGCCAGCGCTCGAGCGGGACGCCGTCGGGCTTCGGCACGCGCATTACGTCGATCGCTGGCGCCGACGCGGGAGCATTCCGCGAGCATCATCGCGGTGCCGATGACGCCGCCTTGGGAAATATCCTTGGCCGGCGGCGGCGAGACCTAACTCGGCAATCGCCGGCAGGACGTCGAGATCGGCCTTGAGCCGCGCGGGCGGCGCGTCGGTCGCGGCTTCCCAATTGGAGAACGGCTCGCGGTAGCGGCCGCGCAGATCGATCGCCGCGACCAGGCGATCCGCCGGGCGCGCATCGAACGAGGTCAGCAGCCGCTTGGCGCGGCCGAGGATCGCGACCGACAGCTGGCCGCGATCGGTGCGGATATTGGTGTGGCCGCCGACAATCGGCACGCCGTAGGCGTCTGCGATGCCGCGCGCATGCCGTCGAGCACCGGCGCCGCCTCGCTCGCGCCGGCCGCCCAGACCGCATCGACGACCGCGATCGGCCGCCCGCCCATCGCGGCGACGTCGGACATATTCACCATCACGCCGCACCATCCGGCGAACCAGGGATCGCCGGCGACGAACTCGTTCATGAAACCTTCGATCGCGAACAGCAGAAAGCCGTCGCCGTCGGGGATTGCGGCGCAATCGTCGCCGACCGCGACGACGCTGTCGGCCGACAACGATCAAGCCGCGCGGCGACCGCCGCGATGTCGCGCTTGGCGGCCACGCCGCGGCTGGCGCGCAGTTTCGCGCCGAGTTCGCCAAGGGCCACGCCGCCGAGCATCAAGCCGCCTTTTTCGGCAGCGCCAGGAAGCCGCCATTCGGCGATCGGCAATCGGCGGATAGTGGCGCAGATCGGCCTGCATGAAGTGATGCGGCCGGCCGTGCACCGAAATCTCTTCGATGGTGTGCCAATTCAACCGATGAAACAGCGGCGCGTTTTGCGCCTGCACATGGGCATAGAAGCGCTTGCAGCCGCGCGCATGGGCCGACGAGACGGCAAGCCGGATGAGCGAGGTGCCGAGCGCGCTGATCCGGCGATAGTCGGCCGCGACCGCAAGCCGCGAGCCCCACCAGACGCCCGGCTCCGCCTCGTGGATGCGGACCGTGCCGACCACTTCCTGGGTCACGACGGCGAACGAAGAGATGGCGACAATCGGGATCGCCACGTCGTCGATGGCGTCGCGGTCGTCGCCGGAAAATATCTTCTGCTCGTCGCAAAAGACCTGCCGCCGCAGCGCCGCTGCGTCGCGGCGTTCCCAGGGCTCGGTCGCGAACTTGACGCGGTATTCCGACGGCAGGAAATCGGGAAACGGATCGAAAATCATGCGACGCGCCTCCCGCTCATAGGTCGAAAGCGCCGAGCAGGCGCCGCATCGGCCGCAGCCGGCCTTGATGTCGATGGCGCGCAGGCCGCCGCCGCGCAGCATGCGCGCCAGCGGCGCCGAGAATGTCGTGCATGAAGGCCGGCCGACGGCGGCGGATGGCTTTCCAGCGGCGTTCCCGAAATCGGCACGAACGGCACGACGAACGGATAGACGCCGAGCGCGATCAGCCGTCTCGCAGGTCGCGAGGATCGCTTCCTTGCGTGTCGCCGAGCCCGGCGAGAATGTAGGTCGAGACCTGGCCGCGCCCGAACACCGGCACCGCGGCCGCAAAGGCATCGAAATAGCGTTCGAGCGAGACCTGCGCCTTGCCGGGCATGACGCGCTGCGCGCACCTCCGGGCGTCACCGCTTCGAGATGCATGCCGAGCGACATCGATGCCGGCCTCGCGCATGCGCGTCGAACCAGACGTCGTCGTCGGGCGGTTCGCATTGTCCCTGGATCGGCAGATCGACCGCGGCTTTCACGGCGCTCGCGCTCTCGGCAAGGATCGCGGCGCCGCGGTCGCGGCCGGGCGGCGTGCCGGTGGTCATCACCATGTGCTTGACGCCGTCGAGCTCGACCGCGGCCTTGGCGACTTCCGCGAGTTGCGCCGGCGTCTTGCGCTCGATGGTGCGGCCGGCGGCGAGCGATTGGCCGATGGCGCAGAACTGGCAGGTTTTGGTCCGGCTCTGATAGCGGATGCAGCTTTGCAGCACCGTGGTGGCGAGCACGTCGCGGCCGTGCAGCACCGCGATCTTCCAATACGGGATGCCGTCCGCGGTGCTGCGGTCGTAAAAGCGCGGCCGCACCGGAAAGCTGACGTTGCCGAGCGTCACACCGTCGCGGCTGATCGCTGCTCCGTCCGAGATGCGTCCGGCTTCTCGACCATATAAGGGCTCGCAAAGGCCGGCGCGGTGTGCACCGGCACCATGACGGTCATGCCGTCGATGGTCATCGCCTTGTGGTCGGACGGGCCGGCGCCGCCGCGGCGGCTTTCATGGCCGGCCGTCGGATCAGCGAGCCGAACCCCGCAGGATTGCAACTCGTTGATCAGTTGCGCGGTCGGCATCGCCGTGGGCGTCGTCGGTTTCATCGGACGCACTCCCATTCGGCTAATTCGTGGACGGTCCGACCCGGCAAGGTCATCGGTCTGCATTGGCTGCGCGTGACGCGATTGTCGAGAACGAGCTTGAGCAGTTCGGGCCGGGCGTAATGGCCGACCGAATCCATCATCCGCTTGCGCTTGACGATCAGCCCCATGTCGAGATCGGCAACGAGAATGCCCTCGCCCTGTGTGAGCGGCGGCACGAGATGCGCGCCTTCCGGCGATACGATCGCGGTCATGCAGCCGCCGCGCAGCGCCTTGCGAAGTTTCTCGTCGGGCGAAATTTTGGCGATCTGCTCTTCGGTGAGCCATCCGGTGGCATTGACGACAAAGCAGCCGCTTTCCAGCGCGTGGTGGCGGATCGTCACTTCGATCTGATCGGCGAAGATCGGACCCGACCATCGAGCCTGGAAACTGCGCGACGTGAATCTCTTCGTGCTGCGCCATCAGCGCGTAGCGGGCGAGCGGGTTGTAATGCTCCCAGCAGGCAAGCGCGCCGACGCGCCCGACCGCGGTGTCGACGACCTTAAGCCCGGAGCCGTCGCCCTGGCCCCAGATCATCCGCTCATGGAAGGTCGGCGTGATCTTGCGGCGCTTCGAGGCGAGCCGGCCGTCGGCGTCGAACACGAGTTGCGTATTGTAGAGCGAGCCGTGATCGCGCTCGTTGACGCCGAGCACGACCACGATGCCGTGGCGCTTCGCCGCTGCCGCGACCGCGTCGGTCACCGGCCCCGGCACCACCACGGCGTTTTCGTAGAGGCGGACATGTTCGGCGCCGGTGACGACCGGCGGATGGACGAAAGAAAAATACGGGTACCAGGGCACGAAAGTCTCGGGGAAAACCACGAGCTGCGCGCCCTTCCCGGCGGCTTCGGCGATCGCGGCGAGCACCTTCGATACAGTTCCGCCGGACGTTTCAAGGTCCGGCGCGATCTGTACCGCGGCGACACGAACCAGTTTCTTCTCCGCCATCGCCGTTTCTCCTTAATGCCGCTGTTCTCCGCCGTGGCCTTACAGCGTCCACGTGTTGAGGATGAACGCGCCATCGCGCCGATGCAGCAGGATGAGATCGAGCACGTCGAGCGGGCTGACCGGACGAATGCCGGGAATGAGCGAGCCTTCGCCGTGGCCGTAGAGCATTTGCAGCGCAAAACGGCAGCAATAAATCTCGCCGCCCTCGCCATGAATTTGGTCAGTTGATTGCCGAAATTCTGCGCGCCTGGAAAAGGTGCGTCGCCGAGTTTCGGAAATCCGCGCTGCACGCCGAGCGTGACGCCTGGTCCATACAGCAGCACTGTCGTCTTAAAACCTTTGCGCTGCAGCCGCAGCGCCTGAAGAATGTTCACCAGGCCGATCGAGCCTTCGAAGGCCACGGTGTGAAACGTGATCAGCGCCTTCTCGCCCGGCTGGGCTTTGACGTCCTCAAAAACCTTCTCCTCGTAATCGACGAGAAAATCGCCTTTCTTGTGCGCAGGCGCGGTGACGGCAGGCATGGTTTGCTCCCTGTTGGCGTTGGTCGGCGACCGCACGGCGGGGCCATCCAAACAAGAACATTTGCAATCGGGATATTTGCAAACCGTATGCCAATACCGGGATGCATATCCATTCATCAAATCCAGTCAAACAAATCAAGATATGCAGTCAATTGCTGCCTGACTTTTCGGCGGCGCCAAATGTTGTTTTTGTGAAAGCAAGAAAATTGAGCATGAAATGGCGAATGAACGTGCAGCTCCATCTCGCCGCATACGCGCAGCACGACCACTGTTCAAAGATCGGACTTCCATCTTGGCGAAGCCGCGTGCAACAATATACAGTCAATTTTCTGCTCGCTGTTCGGGCGCCACCAGCAGCAAAGCAAGGGCACTTCGGTGCCAAATAATTCGCTATGAAAAAGCTACGGATCAACAATGGCTGACTGGACGCCGCAACTCTCACGATCGGGCAAACCGCGTTATCTCGCGATTGCGGACGCAATCGCAGACGACATCGGCAACGGCACGCTGGCGCCGGCCGACCGGCTGCCGCCGCAGCGCAAGCTTGCGCGCCGCCTGCACATCGACTTCACCACGGTGGCGCGCGGCTATGTCGAGGCGCAAAAACGCGGCCTGATCGAGTCGCGGGTCGGCCAAGGCACTTTCGTGCGTGCTTCGGCAAAGCGCCGGCACGGCCCGATGGCGCGGCATCCGGAAATCGTCGACCTGTCGATGAATCTGCCGCCGGAGCCCGACGATCCGGATCTGCTCGACCGCATGCAGGACGGCCTCGAGGCGCTCGGCCGCGATCTCGTTTATCTGATGCGCTATCAGGGCTTTGGCGGCGTGCAGGCCGACAAGGACGCGGCGCTGAAATGGCTGTCGCGCCGCGCGCTGACGCCGTCCCAGGATCGCCTCTTCATCGCGCCCGGCGCGCATCCGGCGCTGCTCGGCATTTTGGGGATCGTGGCGAAAGCCGGGCGACGTGGTGCTTTCGGAAGTCCCTCACCTATCCGGGCGTACGCTCGATCGCGGCGCAGCTTGGCTTGAAACTTGTTGGCTTGCGAAATGGACGACGAAGGCATTGAAGTCGATGCCTTCGCGGATGCCTGCCGGCGGCACGCCCCCAAAGCGCTCTATCTCAATCCGACGCTGCTTAATCCGACGACGCACACAATATCCGGTCGCCGCCGCATCGAAATCGTCGAGATCGCACGCCGCTGCAGCGTTCAGATCGTCGAGGACGATCCCTATGGGCTTCGTGCCGGCCGACGGGCCGGCGCCATTCGCGGCGCTCGCGCCCGAGCTTACCTGGCATGTCGCGGGGCTCGGCAAAGTGCCTCGGCGCCGGATTGCGCATCGCCTATGTGGTGGTGCCCGACGTCCGCTCCGGCTGGCTGTTTGCTTCGGCGGTGCGCACCGCGACCGTGATGGCGTCGCCGGTCACCATCGCGCTCGCGACGCGCTGGATCAATGACGGCACCGCCGACGCGTTGCTTGCGGCAGTGCGCCAGGAATTGCTGGAGCGGCAACGATTGCTGGCCGCTATCATGCCGCGCGGCACGACTTTTCGCTCCGACCCGGTAGGCTTTCACTTCTGGCTGTCAGCTTGCCGGAACCTGGACCCGTTCCGCCTTCGTCGGCCACACCCGCTCGACCGGCATCGGCGTCGTCGCCAGCGACGCCTTCGTCACCGACGGCAAGCCACCCGAAGCCGTCCGCGTCTGCCTCGGCGGCCCGGCCGACCGCGCGACCGTGAAGCAGCGCGCTGGAGTTCATTGCGCATGCGCTGACGGAATCGCCGGCACTGGCGTCGACGTTTTTGTAGAGTGTTGTTCTCGACCGTGCTGGGCCGGTTTCTGTTCAGGCCGTTGCCACCCCGCTTAACACCCCCTTAAGCCTCCTGCCGCAAAGTGCCCCGAAACGGCACAGCGTGCGGCAGCGAGGCCGCCGGGGCACTCATGACCATTCTTATTGTCGACGACGATCCGGTGCAGTGCCGGCTGCTCGAAGGCATGCTGCACAAGTTCGAATACGAGACGTTGACGCGCGACACCGGCGACGCGGCGCTGGCGCTGCTCGCCGGGCCCGGACGGCGCGCGGATCGATTGCGTGATCCTCGATCTGGTGATGCCGAATCTCGACGGGCTCGGCGTGCTCGCCAAAATGCGCCAGGCGGCGATCAACGTGCCGGTGATCGTGCAGACCGCGCATGGCGGCATCGACAATGTGGTCTCGGCGATGCGCGCCGGCGCGGTCGATTTCGTGGTCAAGCCGGTCGGCGCCGAGCGGCTGCATGTCAGCCTGCGCAACGCGCTCAACGCCAGCGCGCTCGAAGGCGAACTGGCAGCGGATGAAGAAGAGCCAGTCCGGCACGCTCGGCTTCAACGACATCATCACCAAGAGCGCCGTCGATGCACGCGCGTCATCCGCATGGCGGAGAAGGCCGCGGCCTCGACCATCCCGGTGCTGATCTCCGGCGAATCCGGCGTCGGCAAGGAATTGATCGCGCGCGCCATCCACGGCTCCGGCGAGCGGCGGGCAAAGCCGTTCGTCGCGGTGAATTGCGGCGCGATGCCGGAAAACCTCGTCGAGTCGATCTTGTTCGGCCACGAGAAGGGCTCGTTCACCGGCGCCACCGAGCGCCATGTCGGCAAATTCGTCGAAGCCTCGGGCGGCACGCTGTTCCTCGACGAGGTCGGCGAATTGCCGGCGGCGGCGCAGGTCAAGCTCCTGCGCGCCATCCAGGAGGGCGAGGTCGAGCCGGTCGGCGCGCGCAAGCCCGTCAAGGTCGACGTGCGGCATCATCTCCGCCACCAATCGCGATCTGATCGCCGACGTGAAAGCCGGCCGCTTCCGCGAAGATCTGTTCTATCGGCTGCACGTTTTTCCGATCACGGTGCCGCCGCTGCGCGAGCGGCCGGCCGATATCCCGGCGCTGGCGCGGCATTTTCTGGCGCGCTTTGCCGCCGAGGAAGGCAAGCGCATCCGCGTCGTCACGCCCGAGGCGCTGCGCGTGCTCACCGCGTTCCGTTGGCCCGGCAATATCCGCCAGCTCGAAAACGCGGTGTTCCGCGCCGTGGTGCTGGCCGAAGCCGACAGCGTCGGGCTCGACGAGTTTCCGCAGATCGCCGCGCAAGTCGGCATGACGGCCGGCTCGGCCGGACGAACCGGGCGCCGGCGGCCGCGAGCGCCGTCAATGGCGCCGGCCGACGATTTCGCGCCTCGCCCTCGATGCCCCATCGCGTGGCGACGACGGCCCATCCGCCGACCTTCGCCATGCCGCCGCTGCCCGGCGACGCGCTGCCGCTGCTCGATGCCGCGGGCGAGGTGCGGCCGCTGGACGAGATCGAAGTCCGAGCTGATCCGGTACGCCATGACCCATTATCGCGGGCAGATGTCGGAAGTGGCGCGGCGGCTGCAGATCGGCCGCTCGACGCTCTACCGCAAGCTCGAAGCGCTCGGCCTGAATAGTGAGCGGGCCGAAGTAGATAGCTGAGCGTCACGGTACGCCGTGGCCGCAGAGCGACAGGCCTCGGAAAATCTCGCGGACTAGCCAGTTCTCCCCGCTGAACACAGGGACAAAATGGGCCGGCTCACGTAAGGTGCGGCCCGACGCGGCGACGCGAACAGCAAAATTCGCCGCCAGATGCCAAATTGGGGGCGCATATTCCCCAAAATGTAAGAGCTTTGCGGCCAGCTAGGCGCGGCTCGTGAAGGAGAATTTGCAATGCCCGGGATCCGTGCCGATCGCTTTCTCGCTTCGACCGCCGTTGTTCTCGTTCTCTGCCGCCGCCGCCGGCGGCGCGCTCGGCCGATCCGCAAAGCACCGCCGCACCGCCAAGCACTCCGGCCCCGCAAACGCCGCGACCGCACCAGCCGCAGCGCCGGCAGACGCTGCGCCAGTGACCGCCACCGGCGCAGCAGACGCAGACCCAGCGCCGTCACGGCGCCGCGCCCGCAACGCCGCAGCCGGACGCTCCGGCAGCGCGACGCAGCCCCGGCTCCGGCAGCAGCCGCCGCGCCGGCCGCGGCCAGCGACCGCACCGGCCTCCGCCGCCCGCCAGCCGCGACGGCCGGCTCCGCGCAGCGGCCACCAGCCCGGCAGCACCTGCGGCCGCCACCCCCGCGCCTGCGGCATCCGCCGACGCGCCGATCGCCGATCAATTGCACAATCTCGCCAGCGGCAAGTTCGACCGCATCATCGGCAACAAGAAAGACCGCATCGAGATCGACGCGTTCTATTCCGGCCGCAATTACGCGCCGCTCTGGATCACCGACGGCAAGGCCAATGCGCGCGCCAAGGCGGCGATCGCCTATCTCGGCCATGTCGACGCCGACGGGCTCGATCCCGCCGACTATCCGGTGCCGAATTTCGCCGCGGCGACGACGCCCGCCGATCTCGCCGACGCCGAGATCAAGCTGACCATGTCGGTCATGACCTACGCGCATCATGCCAGCGTCGGCCGCGTGCACTGGTCGCGCGTCACCGCCGACATCGAATACGACACGCCGGCGCCGGAGCCGGGCGACGTGCTCGCCGCCATGGCCGGCGCCGAGCGATGTCGCGGCCGCGCTCGATGCTTACGAGCCGCAGACGCCGGGCTATCTGGCGCTCAAGGCCAAGCTCGCCGAAATCCGCGCCGGCAAGCTCGACAAAGACGCAAGCGCGCCGATCGCCGGCGGTCCGGTGCTCAAAATCGGCATGCAGGACGACCGCGTGCCGGCACTGCGCGAGCGGCTCGGCGTGCTCGGCGACGGCGGCACCACCTACGACAAGCCGCTCGCCGAAGCGGTGAAGAAATTCCAGCAGGAGCACCAGATCGCGGCGACCGGCACGCTGACCGCGGCGACCATCGAAGCGATCGAACGGCAAGGCGCCGGATCATCAGTCGAAGACATCATCCTCGCCAACATGGAACGCTGGCGCTGGATGCCGCACCAGTTCCCGGCGACCTATGTGATCGTCAATCTGCCGGATTTCACGCTGCGCGTGATGCATGACGGCAAGCTCGTCTGGACGACCAAGATCGTCGACGGCAAGCCGGACATGCCGACGCCGATCATGACGGCGGACATGAAATACATCACCATCAATCCGACCTGGAACGTGCCGCCGTCGATCATCAATCACGAATATCTGCCGGCGCTGGCGCAGGACCCGACGGTGCTCGACCGGATGGGCCTGAAGATCGCGCGACAATCCCGACGGCACCGTGCATATCTGGCAGCCGCCGGGCGACAAGAACGCGCTCGGCCGCATCCGCTTCAATTTCCCCAACAAGTTCCTGGTCTACCAGCACGACACGCCGGACAAATATCTGTTCGCCTACGACAAGCGCGCCTACAGCCACGGCTGCATGCGGGTGCAGGATCCGCAGCATTACGCCGAGGTGCTGCTGTCGCTGGTGCGGCCCGGACGACGGCTACACCGAAGACCGCATCAAAAAGATGATCGCGGCCGGAAGCGAAATCGACATTCAGTTCCCGACCTTCGTTCCGGTCAACCTGACTTACCAGACCGCTTTCGTCGACGACGACGGCAAGCTGCAATTCCGCGACGACATCTATGGCCGCGACAAGGCGCTGATCGCGCATCCTCAAGAGCGACGATCGCAAGGTCGCCGATGTCGCCGGTCGAGCATCACGGTCGACATTTCGCACCGCGAGGTCCTTGGCGATGCCCGACCAGCCGTCGCTGTTCGGCGGTCATAACGCGTATCGGCGGCGCGAATTCCTATCAGGGCGGCGGCGCCGGTGACGGCGAGCAATTTCTTCAGCCGGCTGTTCGGCGGCTTCGCCTCGGCGCCCCCGCCCGTCGCCGCATAAGCCGGCGACGCATGCCCGGAAACTCAGCCGGGCCCACGACACCGTCGAGCGTTAACGACCGCTTGTACCGGGGAGACGGCGTTCCGCCTCTCCGGTTACCTACCGTCCGCGCGATTTTAACCAGTTTTTCCCGCTTCCGGCTGAGCCGCTGGCCAAGAAAGCCCGTTGCGGCCATATTTTGCCACACTGGGCCGTTACGCCTAGGACTGTCGGGGATGGGGTGACGGGGTAAGTCCGCGTTAACCCTTCCCAAATTAACAATGCGTTAGCGTTATCCGGCTCGGCCCGCGCTGGTGGGAATGACCGCTGCGGGTGGCGTCTTGCAACGCCTCAATGCGGGAATGCCAGTGCACGTCGGTAACGCGCGCCTGAAAACTGGTCGAGTGTCGCTGGCGCGCGCCGGCTATTCGTGCGGCCTCGCGCTGCTGTGTTTCCTGTTCGGTTCGAAAGCGCTGCAGAACGCGGTCGCCGAAGGCGACACGCGCACCATCGTCGATGCACCACATGCATACCGGCGAGGACATCACCATCACCTATAAGCGCGACGGCCGCTACGACGACGCGGCGCTCGAAAAGCTCAATTGGTTCCTGCGCGACTGGCGGCGCAGCGAACAGACCCGCATGGACCCGCATCTGATCGATCTGGTGTGGGAGGTGCAGCGCGAGGCCGGCGCCGAACGACGCCGATCCAGGTCGTGTGCGGCTACCGCTCGCCGCAGACCAACGCCATGCTGCGCCACCGCAGCGGCGGCGTCGCGCGTTACAGCCAGCACATGCTCGGCCACGCCATGGACTTCTACATTCCCGGCGTGCCGCTCGAACAAGCTGCGCGAAATCGGCTTGCGGCTGGCAGCGCGGCGGCGTCGGCTTTTATCCGGAGTCCGGCTCGCCCTTCGTGCATATGGACACCGGCGGCATCCGCATGTGGCCGCGCATGTCGCGCGAGCAATTGGCGCGCGTGTTCCCCGACGGCCGCACCGTGCTGATCCCGAGCGACGGCAAGCCGTTGCCGGGCTATGCGCTGGCGCTCGCCGATATCACGAAAGCGCGGCAATACGCCGTCGCAGAATTCGCTCGACGCGGCGCGCACTGCCGGCATCAATGTCGGTACGCTCGTGGCGAGCAACGAACGCCCGGCGGCACAATCCCTTCGCCAAGCTTTTGGGTCTGGCGAAGGACGGGGATGAGGAAGACGATGCAGCGCGCGTAACGCCGGTTGCAGCGGTCGCGATGGCGGCTCAGCCACCCGCAAGACACCCCGTCATCGCCGCGATCGAGCACGGCGCCCGGACCGCCGAAAAGGCAACCGCAAAGGCCGCCATCAAGGTCGCGGACGCGGCGTCGAAAGTAAAATTCATCCGCACGCGCCGACGCCTCGCCGTCGCCTTCCTACCGGCCGGCACCCGTCGCGAGTGCAGCAACCGACGCCGAAACAGATCATCGCCTCGCGCGGGCTATTGGCAGGGCGT
Source organism: uncultured Alphaproteobacteria bacterium (assembly GCA_963696555.1). GTDB lineage: Bacteria > Pseudomonadota > Alphaproteobacteria > Rhizobiales > Xanthobacteraceae > BOG-931. The sequence continues at coordinate 154,218 of CAVOKR010000027.1, forward strand.
CGCCGACAGCGCTGCCGGCACTGCCGCGAGACCGACCCCCGAGGCGACCGGCTCGATCGGCCCGTTTGCCGATCCGCATGACACGCAGGGCGCCCCCGAACTGGCGCTGGCCTATGCCGACCAGCCGAGCCGCGACACGCTCGGCATTGCTGCGCTGCGCGCGGCGGCGCTCTCGACACTGGCGACGCAGCACCCGGTCGAGACCTCGACGACCATCGCGGTGAAACGTGCCGACGATCAGGCCACCTCGGCCGTCATGACGGCAAGCGCCACGTCACTGACCGTCGATGAAGACCGCCGATGCGCGTCTGACCAATCCGTGGATGCGCGCGATCGTGCTGTCGCCCAGCGTGCGCAACTTCCTCACCACGCTCGCGCTGGGCGCGCGCGACTTCCGCTCGCTCGCGCCCATGATGGTGAAACCGCTCGAGCTCGGTGCTGATGGCGTTCGCCGCCGATCCCAATCCGGGCCTCGATAACGATCACTTCAGCGGCACCGCGATCGTGTTCATTTCGACGGTGAGCTACCCGACCCGCACCGCGTCGCTGCAATAAGCTCCAGGCCTCGCGCGCGGATTAGCCCAGCATGCCGAGCGCGTGCAGGTAGGTCTCCAGAATCGCTTCCTGCTCTTTGCGCTCGTTGACGTCCTGCTTGCGCAGCCGCACCACGATGCGCAGCGCCTTGACGTCGAAGCCGTTGCCCTTGGCCTCGGCATAGACGTCGCGGATGTCGTCGGAGATGCGCCTTCTTCTCTTCCTCGAGCCGCTCGACGCGCTCGACGAACGCCTTGAGCTGATCCTTGGCGAAGCGGTGAGCGGTCTGTTCGTCTTTGACGGCGGCGGCGGTGGCCATGGGCAACTCCTCGAGCATGACTCTGTGACACGACGAGCCCGCAGGTTTCGAAACTCAGGCCGGCGCGGTCAAGCCGCGTGCGCACTCATCCACGCACTGCACAGGCGAGCGGCCGCAAGATTGCGCGATCAATGCTTTTGGCTTGCTTTTTCGAATGCCGCCTTCTGCTCGGGCGAGGCGTCCTTCTGGTGCTTGGCGCGCCATTCGTCATAGGGCATGCCGTAGACGATCTCGCGGCTTTCGTCCTTGGTCATCGGCAGGCCTTTGGCGTCGGCGGCGTCCTTCATCCAGTTGGACAGGCAGTTGCGGCAGAAGCCGGCCAAATTCATCAGGTCGATGTTCTGCACGTCGGTGCGCGAGCGCAGGTGCTCGACCAGGCGGCGGTAGACGGCGGCCTCGAGTTCCGTGCGGGTCTTTTCGTCGGTAGCCATGAACTTCTCCGCAGTTTAGGTATGGAAAGATAAAGGCGCGGCCGGCGTTCTTGCCATAGTCGGCCGCCGCACGGATTTTGGCCGTATCGCCGGTTTCATCTTGGCCACGCAACAGCGCGAATTGCTCGAATCCCTGTTCCGCACCGCGGTCGCGGCCGCGCACCCGTCGCGTTGCCTGCCGGCGCACCTGCCGGAACCGCCGCCGCGCGGCCGGCTCATCATGCTCGCCGCCGGCAAGGGCGCGGGCTCGCTGACCGAGGTGGCGGAACAGCATTATCTCGAAACGCATGCCGCCGAAGACCGGCTCGACGGCATCGCCGTCACCCGCCACGGCTACGGCCGGCCGACCCGGCGCATTGCCGATGGTCGAAGCCGGCCATCCGGTGCCGGACGCCGCCGGCCTCGCCGGCACCGAGCGCACGCTGGCGCTCGCCGACGCGCGCGGGCGCGCGACGATCTCGTGCTGGTGCTGCTGTCGGGCGGCGCCTCGGCCAACTGGATCGCGCCGGCCGCGGGCATCACGCTCGCCGAGAAACAGGCGACGACCCGGGCGCTGCTGCGCAGCGGCGCCAATATCGGCGAGATCAATTGCGTGCGAAAGCATCTCTCCCGCATCAAGGGCGGCCGGCTTGGCCGCAGCGCGCTCATCCGGCGCGCGTCGTCACGCTCGCCATTTCCGACGTGCCGGGCGACGATCCCGCGGTGATCGGCTCGGGGCCGACGGTGCCGGATCCGACGACGCTCGCCGATGCCCGCGCCATCGTCGGCAAATACCGGCTCGAGCTGCCGGAAGCCGTGCTGCGCGCGCTCGAACGATCCCGAGCAACGAATCGCCAAAGCCCGGCGACCCGATTTTTGCCGACAACAGCTACCGGATCCTGGCCCGGCCGGCGGATGCGCTGGCGGCCGCACAAGCCCGCGCCCGCGAGGCGGGCTACGACTGCGTGGTGCTCGGCGACCGACTGCAGGGCGAGGCGCGCGAGGTCGCCGCCGAACACGCGCGGCTCGCCCGCGACTTCGCCGCGCAGGGCCGCCGCATCGCGATCCTGTCCGGCGGCGAGCTTACGGTGACGCTGCGGGGCGGCGGCCGCGGCGGCCCGAACCAGGAATATGCGCTGGCGCTCGCCTATCCATCTCGGCGGCGCCAAGGGCATTGCGGCGCTGGCCGCCGATACCGACGGCACCGACGGCGGCCGCGGGCTGCCGGACGATCCGGCCGGCGCCTTTATCGACGATACCACGCTGGCGCGGGCGCGAGCCGCCGGCCTCGATCCCGCCGCGTTTCTCGCCGACAACGATTCCACGGGGTTTTTCAACGGCATCGGCGATTTATTCATGCCCGGCCCGACGTTCACCAACGTCACCGACTTCCGCGCCATTCGTCGTTGACAGACCAACGATCTTGACGCGGAATCTGAACCCGGCAATGAGACAAGAGACTTATCACCCGGAACGGCTGGCCGGGCGCGCTGGTCGCTGGGCGCGCTTCGCTGCGTGTTGCGGTCTGATGGCGTCGCGCGAGCCCGGCCGCGGCCGATTTCCGGCTGTGCAACAATACCGCGAGCCGGGTCGGCGTCGCCGTCGGCTACAAGGATGCGCGACGGCTGGACCACGGAAGGCTGGTGGAACCTGCCGGCGCGGACCTGCGAAACCGTGCTCAAGGGCAATCTGGTCGCCCGTTATTATTATGTCTACGCCATCGATTACGATCGCGGCGGCGAATGGATGGGACAGGCCTATATGTGCACCCGCGACAAGGAATTCACGATCCGCGGCATCGGCGATTGCCTGGCGCGCGGCTACGACCGCACCGGCTTTTTCGAGGTCGATACCGGCGAGCAGCGCGCCTGGACCGTGCAACTCACCGAATCGAGCGAGCAGCCGGCGCAGAAGCCGCCGCCTGCCGCCAATCAGACAAGCCGGCCGCCGCCAGCGGCTCCGACGCCGACCGCGGCCGCTCCTCCGCCGGCGCTGCCGGCCGCACCTGCCGCGACTCCCGCCGCAAACGCTCCGGCGGCAAGGCCCACCCAATGAGGCGGCAGCGACGCACCAAAGTCGTGGCGACGCTCGGCCCGGCCTCGGGTGACCGCGCCATGATCGGCCGGCTGTTCGAGGCCGGCGCCGACGTGTTCCGCATCAATATGAGCCACACCAGTCACGACCGCATGCGCGAACTGGTGACCAGCATCCGCGCAGTCGAAGCCGAGCATGGCCGGCCGATCGGCATCCTGGTCGATCTGCAGGGCCCGAAGCTGCGGCTCGGCACCTTCGAGAACGGCGCGGCCGAAATCGACAAAGGGCAGAGCTTCACGCTCGACACCGATCCCGCCGCCCGGCGACGCCACGCGGGTGCAACTGCCGCATCCGGAAATCTTCGCCGCCATCAAGCCGGGCGACAGCGCTTCTGATCGACGACGGCAAGCTGCGCCTGGTCGGCGACCGAGGTCGCGCCGCAGCGCATCGTCACGCTGGTCGAAGTCGGCGGCAAAGTGTCGAACCGCAAAGGCGTGAGCCTGCCCGACACCGTCGTGCCGGTGGCGGCGCTGGCGCGGCAAGGACATCGCCGACCTCGAAGCCGCCCTCGACGCCGGCGTCGACTGGATCGCGCTGTCCTTCATCCAGCGGCCGGAAGACATCGCCGAAGCGAAGAAGATCACCCGCGGCCGCGCCGCGGTGATGGCCAAGATCGAAAAACCGCAAGCCGTGGCGCGGCTCGGCGACATCCTCGAACTCGCCGACGCGCTGATGGTCGCGCGCGGCGATCTCGGCGTCGAAATGCCGCTGGAAAAAGTGCCCGGCGTGCAGAAGGAAATGACGCGGCTGTGCCGCCGCGCCGGCAAGCCGGTCGTGGTCGCGACGCAGATGCTGGAATCGATGATCACGAGCCCGGTGCCGACCCGCGCCGAAGTCTCCGACGTCGCCACCGCCATTTTCGACGGCGCCGACGCGGTCATGCTGTCGGCGGAATCGGCGTCGGGCCAATATCCCGATCGAAGCGGTCGCGACCATGAACCGCATCGCCGAGGAAGTCGAAGACGATCAGTGCCTATCTGCCATCGGTGCATTTGCTGCGCACCGAGCCCGAAGCGACCGGCGCCGATGCGATCGCGGCCGCGGCGCGCCAGGTGGCCGAGACGCTCGACCTCACGGCCATCGTGTGCTGGACGCGGTCCGGCTCGACCGGCTTGCGGGTGTCGCGCGAACGGCCGAATTGTCCGATCGTCGCGATTTCGCCGATCGAGGGCGCCGGGCGGAAATTGTCCGTGGTCTGGGGCATCCATTGCGTCATCGACGAGGACGCGCACGACCAGGACGACATGGTGGAGCGCGCCTGCCGCATCGCCTTCAAGGAACGCTTTGCCAAAGCCGGCCAGCGCATCATCATCGTCGCCGGCGTGCCGCTCGGCACGCCCGGCGCGACGAATTTCATGCGCATTGCTTATGTGGGTGAGGACAGGTCGGCGGAATAGCGGGCCGCTATCTCTTCGATCTCCGCAACCGCGCGCTCCGCCGCGACGTGATGCAGCATGTGGCCGATGCCGGGCAGCACGATGAGCTTCGCGCTCGGCACGGCAGCCGCAAACGCCCTCGCCTGACGCGGCGGCACCACCATGTCGCGATCGCCGGACATCACGACGGTCGGCACCGAAAGCGCGCCATACCGCGCTGTCTGCTCGGCTAGGTTTTTGCCAAGGCCGCGCTCGATCAATTGCGTACCGATGAACGTAACAACGGCGCCGGCACCAAGAATCTCCGCGGCGACGGTGAGCGCGTGATGCATTCAGGTTTGGATGGTCTGCCCGGCAAGCCAGCGCGCGCCTTGCGCATAAAGCGCGTCGAGATCGGGACCTTCGAGGCCGGGCATGTCGGTCTTCACCTTGTAGCCGATCTTGGTCTGCAGATAAGCGAGGTGACGATAGCCCTCGGGAAACTGCTTCAGCAGATCCTGATCGAGCGCGAGCTTGGCCGAGGGATCGACCGGGTCGAGCCGGTCCTTCTCATAGATCAGGCGCCGCAGCACGAAACCCCAGCGGCCATGCGCGCTTCTCGAAGAAATCGTAGAAGCGGCCGGTGCAGACCACGTCGCAGATCACGCCGTCGACCGGCGCGCGCTGCGAGATCGTCATTTTGGTCTGCGCGATCGCGCGGTTGCCGGCGACGTCGATCGACACTGCCGCCGAGAAAATGCAGGATGCGCACGCCGCGCTTCCAGCCTTCGTCGTTGCCCTTGATGAATTCCTCGAGCGTGCCCTGAAACCAGGTCGCCCACATGCGCCCTTCCGGGTGCCACACGGTGCGAAAGCGATCCCACAGCCGCGCATCGCGCCACACCGCCCAGCATTCGACGAGTTCGCGGATCGTCACTTTGTCGGCGTCGACAGCGGTCATTGCCGGTTTTCCCGCCTTCTGTGGGCGTAGTGTAGCCCGTCCCGCGCCTTGATGAGAGCGAAGCTCCGCGCAGGGAATACGCGCGAGACGTATATCAGATGTCGCGGCCTTCGACCTTTTCGGTCAGCGTCTTGACGTCTCGGGGAGGTTATCGAGATGGGGATCGATGGCGAGCGCCTTGCGATAGGCTTCGAGCGCATCCTTGTCGTCGCCGATGTCTTGCAGCATCAGGCCGAGCCCCGACAGCGCGCCGAAGTGGCGCGGCTCGCGCGCCAGGACCTCGGCGATGTCGGCGATGCGCGTGGCCGTAGTCCTGCTTGAGGTAATAGACCGTCGCGCGCCGGTTCCAGGCTTCGACATAACCGGGCTTGAGCGCGATGACGGAGTCCAGAAGTCTGATGGCGAGGTCGTAGTCCTTGTCTTCGGTCGCGGCCTTCACCCGGCTCATCAACAGATTGCAGGTGTCGCTGCCCGACGACATCCACACCGCCCAGATGCGATCCTCGATCGCCTTGGCGCTGGCGTCGTCCGGCGCGATCTTCAACGCGCTGAACAGCGTATCGAGACTGTAATGCGGCTCGCCGTGCGCGGCTGCGCGGCAAATCGCCCGGCGGCGACAGCCAATCCTGCGGGCTCTGCGCCAAGGCGCGGCTCCATAGCCGGCGCGGCGAGTAGCGAGCGCAAGGATCAAAGCCGGGAATCGCAGCTTCATGCGAGTCAAGTCTATTCCCTCGCCGCGGCGCGGCAAGCCGGAATAGTGCTCAATCAAGCGCAGCGAATGCGGCCGAAATGGGCAGGGGGCGGAGGCTCGCCTGTTCAAGGCCGGATCGTATCGGGCTTAGCCGTCTTCAGCCTTGGCGCGCCTTGAAGCGGCGCTGCGTCTTGTTGATGACATAGACGCGGCCCTTGCGGCGCACGATGCGATTGTCGCGATGGCGGCCGCGCAGCGACTTCAATGAATTGCGGACTTTCATGACCTGATACTTCCTTGACGCACGGTCTCGTCCGGAAACCGGCGCCACCGCTCCGGGACCATGCTCGTGATTGCGGCGTTGATAAAGGACGCGCCGGGACATTGTCAATGTCCGAAGGGCGGCACGCGCGATCGAAATTCCCTCAGGATTTCAATGGCTAAACCACCCGCTGCCGCCGATTTCCGGCGCGCCGCGGCACCACCCGCCGGTTTCCTTGCGAAAACCCGTGGCAAAGAGGGCCTGCCGAACCCGCCTTGGACGAGATTCAGGAAGCGACGCGGTCAGGCGTGGCACGCGCCTCGGCATCACCCTGGAGCGGATCGCCGTCTTCTGCCGGATCGCCGAAGATGGCGCCGAGGACGTTCGAGAGCTTGTTCCAGGCGCGCAGCGCAAAGCCAAGCGGACGCGGCATGCTGTGCCGGCAGAAGGCGAGCTTCCTTACCTCCTGGGTCACGTGCCAGAGGCTTGAGCTGCCGGCCGGGAAAGAACACCATGTCGCCCGGTCCGAGCCGGCGTTGCTCGCCTTTCTCGTCGGTGACGAAAACCTCGCCCGAGATGATGTGCAGGGTTTCGTCGACACTGTAGTGCCAGTGAAAGCGTCCAGGCGTGCACGACCACGCCATGATCGAGGACGTGCCGTCGGCGCTCTGCGCCAACCGCTTCGAACGCGCTTGCGGCGTGCCTTCCACGATCCAATCCGGCGGTATCGGCGCCGGCATGAAGTTCAACATCGGCCGGAGCCGCAAAAACGATCGGAATTCGACATAGCGGTCTCCCCCTATAGAGGCGGCCATTAAACGGCGGCAGTGCCGAAGAAAGCGTAAATTCAGCGTGTTACGCCTAACGCACCGAGCTGTCGGCGGGCCGTCGCAGGCTCGCGCGGCCAATCGCGCCAAGTCCGGCGCAACGGGCGGCGCAGCGGAACGCTCGGCGGGCGCCGTTCCGCCTTGCGGGCGACGCAGAAAGGCGGCCCACTTCTGGTAAATGCCGAGCGGCTGCCGAACGCCAGGGGCTAGTGCAGGCCCGCTTCAAGCGCCGCCGTTCGGGAAATTCCGCGATCAGCTCGCGGCTGCCGGTCGGCGCAGCGCCCGCGTCGCGAAAGCCTCGGCGGCAGCGGCGGCCGCGTGTCATTGAAATAGCCGAGCGGCAGCGCCGGATAGTGGTCGCGCTCGCCGCCGAGGAAGCGGGCGGCGTCGCGGCGGTATTCGCGCAACAGCGTATCGGCGTCGTATTCCGGATGGCCCTGGAAGAACAGAAAGAAGCTGCCGTCCTGCTTGGCGAAGGCATCGACGCCCGCCGCATCGCGAACGGGTGAGGATCTTGTAGCCGCACGACGTCAAGCGCCTGCTCCGGCAGATCGTTGTAGCGCGAATGCGGCACCCAGAGCGGCTCGGGAAAGTGCTGCGTCATCGGATGATCCGCCGCCAGCCGGCAATCGAACACGCCGAAGCGCTTTTCCTTCAGCGCGCGGCGCTCGATGCCGTCGGCATGGCAGCACCGCCGCATGCGCGGCAAGGCAGGACCAGATCGTCGAGGCGGTGTGCTCCCTCGCCCAGTCGACGAGCGTGCTCAAGCGTCTCCCAATACGGCTCGTCCGTCAGGTTTTCGGCGCGCGGCTCGGTGCCGGTCACGATCAAGCCGTCGAGCGGCGTGTCCCACAATTCGCGCAATGTCGCGATAGCGTTCGGCGAGCGCGCGGCGCGTGGCGTCTGCGCGCGGCACTTCCGGGATGGCAAACAATTTCAGCAGCACGACGGCATTCGGCGTCGCCGCGCGGATCAGATCGGTGAATTGCCGCTCGGTCGCCTCGAGCGCCGCGTCCGGCATGTTGTTGACGAGGCCGATGGTGACGCAATTCGCGCGCATTGAGTTCGGCTCGCGGATCCCGATCGGCCGGTAGTCCAGGAAAAGCGGCATCGGCGTGTCTCCGCAATGCCCTATTCGGCCGCGATCAAGGCCGAATGGCCGCTGACTGCGACGCCGCCAGCGCCTGATCGAGATCGGCGATGATGTCGTCGATGTGCTCGATGCCGACGCAGAGCCGGATCATTTCCGGCCGCACGCCGGCCTTGTGCTGCTCCTCGGCCGACATCTGCCGATGCGTGGTCGAGGCCGGATGGCAGGCGAGCGACTTGGCGTCGCCCATATTGACCAGCCGCTTGAACAGGCCGAGCGCGTCGTAAAACTCCTTGCCGGCGTCGAGCCCGCCGGCGATGCCGAAGGTCAGCAGCGAACAGGCGCGGCCGCCGAGATATTTCTGCGCCAGCGCGTGATAGGGATTGTCGGCGAAGCCGGCATAATTGACCCAGTCGACCCGCGGATGCTGCGCGCAGGAATTCGGCGACGCGCCGCGCATTCTCGACATGGCGCTCGACCCGCAGCGCCACGGTCTCGATGCCCTGCAGCAGCAGGAACGCGGACAGCGGCGACAGCACCGCGCCGGTGGTGCGCTGATAGACGCTGCGGCAGCGCGCGATATAGGCGGCGTCGCCGAAATGATCGGTGTAGATCAGGCCGTGATAGGACGCGTCGGGCTCGTTGAACATCGGAAAGCGCCGCGCGTGCTCCTTCCAGTGGAAACTTGCCGCTGTCGACGATGGCGCCGCCGAGCGTGGTGCCGTGGCCGCCCATGAATTTGGTCAGCGAATGCACGACGATGTCGGCGCCGTAATCGATCGGGCGCAGCAGGATCGGCGTCGCCACGGTGTTGTCGACGATCAGCGGAACGCCGTGGCGCGCGGCGACGGCGGCCAGCGCTTCGATGTCGCAGATATTGCCGGCCGGATTGCCGACGCTTTCGCAGAAGATGCGCGCGGGTGTTGTCGTCGATCAGCTTTTCGATGGCGTCGGGCTGGTCGGATTCGGCAAAGCGCACGGTGATGCCCTGGCTCGGCAGGACGTGCGCGAACAGCGTGTAGGTCGTGCCGTAGAGCTGCGGCACCGAAACGATATTGCTGCCCATCTCGGCGAGATTGAGCACCGCATAGTTCAGCGCCGCCTGCCCGGTGCTCGACGCACAGCGCCTCGACGCCGCCTTCGAGCGCGGCGACGCGGCGTTCCAGCACGGCGGTGGTCGGATTGCTGATGCGGCTGTAGCGAAAGCCTTCGGCTTCGAGATTGAACAGCGCGGCGCCGTGATCGGCGCTGTCGAATTCGTAGGCGACGGTCTGATAGATCGGCACCGCGACGGCTTTCGTGGTCGGGTCGGTTTCGTAGCCGCCGTGGACGGCCACCGTTTCGTTTTTCATGCTGTCCCGCCGCCTGTCAGACAACACGCCCCTTATGCGATGCTAGGCAATTGGGTTTCTTATCCGTGGCCGGAAAGCGCGAACAACGCAAGCGCGGCGAATTCGAGGGAATAACCTTAATTGTTTGCCATGAATGCGCGACGCGCGCCGCGCGCGGCGTTCGCTGCCTGTTCGTTCAAATTTTATCGCAATGTTGAAGCGAAAGATTCACTTTGTTGCGCGATCATTCGCGCATGGCCCTGCGTCGAGATCGAACGCCCGACGCGCGCGCGGCCGCCGGCAAGGACAGCGCGCTGCGCGACTGGCTGCGCGCGCTCGAAGCGACCGCGCCGATCGCCGGCAGTCCGCAGCGCATCCTTGCTCGACGCGTCATCGAGGAGATCGCGCAGAGCCGCGGCGACGACCGTGCGCTGATCTCGGCGCGCGGCACGCTGACCTATCGCGCGCTTGCCGAACGCGCCAATCGCTATGCGCGCTGGGCGCTCGATCAAAATCTCGCCAAAGGCGAGACCGTCTGCCTGATGATGCCGAACCGGCCGGAATATATGGCGATCTGGCTCGGCATCACCAGCGTCGGCGGCGTCGTGTCGCTCGCTCAACACGCAACTGCGCGGCCCGTCGCTGGCGCATTGCATCGACATCGTCGCGCCGAAGCATGTCATCGTCGCCGCGGAACTGTGCGACACAATTCCGCTCGGCGGAACTGTTCAACCCGGCCGAAAATCTGGTCGCACGGCGGCCGCGACTTGCCGCGCATCGATCGCGAGATCGAACGTTTCTCGCCGGCGCCGCTGACGGCACGCGGAGCGCCGCGCGGTGACGATCGCCGATCGGGCGCTGACGATCTACACCTCCGGCACCACCGGGCTGCCGAAGGCCGCCAATGTCAGCCATCGCCGGCTGATGCAATGGAGCTTCTGGTTCGCCGGCCTGATGGATACCGGCGCCGGACGACCGCATGTACAATTGCCTGCCGATGTATCACACGGTCGGCGGCGTGGTGGCGATCGGCGCGCTGCTGGTGCGCGGCGGCTCGGTCGTGATCGCGCGAAAAATTTTCCGTCGCGCGAATTCTGGGACGATATCGTCGACTGGGACTGCACGCTGTTCCAATATATCGGCGAGCTGTGCCGCTATCTGGTCAATGCGCCGCCGCATCCGCGGGAGCGCAAGCACCGGCTGCGGCTCGCCTGCGGCAACGGCTTGCGCGCCGACGTCTGGGAGAAGTTCCAGTCGCGCTTCGCCATTCCGCGCATCCTGGAATTCTACGCGGCGACCGAAGGCAATGTCTCGCTCTACAACGTCGAGGGCAAAGTCGGCGCCATCGGCCGCGTGCCGCCGTTTCTGGCGCATCGCTTTCCGCTGGCGCTGGTCAAGCTTCGATGCCGAGCGCCGGCGAGCCGGCGCGCGACGCGGACGGCCGCTGCATTCCGCTGCGCGACCGACGAAACCGGCGAAGCGATCGGGCGGATCCGCGACGCCGCGGCGCGAGCCCGGCGGCGCGTTCGAGGGCTACACCAGCGCCGCCGACACCGAGCGCAAAATTCTGCGCAACGTGTTCGAAGCCGGCGACGCCTGGTATCGCACCGGCGATCTGATGCGCATGGACGCCGGCGGCTTCTTCTATTTCGTCGACCGCATCGGCGACACCTTCCGCTGGAAGGGCGAGAACGTGGCGACGTCGGAAGTCGCCGCCGCGCTTACTGGCATTTCCCGGCATCGCCGAGGCGAGCGTCTACGGCGTTGCCGTGCCCGGCACCGAAGGCGCGGCCGGCATGGCGGCGCTCGTCGCCGACCGCGCGGTGGATTTCGCCGAGCTGCGCCGGCATCTGGCTGAACGGCTGCCGGCCTATGCGCGTCCGCTGTTCCTGCGCATCCAGGACCGCATCGAGCTGACGGCGACTTTCAAGCACAAGAAGAACGAGCTCGCGCGCGAAGGCTTCGATCCCGGAACGCGTTCGGGAGCCGTCTATTTCGACGATCCCGAACGCGACGCCTATGTGCGGCTCGATGCCGCGCTCTTTAGGCGCATCAAGGCCGGCAAAATCCGGCTCTAGCCGAACCAGCTTCGGCTCTTTATATCCGTCCGCAGCATGAGACCAAAACTCGCGATTGGGATTGCACTACTCGCTCTTGATCGCCGCCGTGGGACCTGGCCCCGCATCGGCGCGCGTGCGGCATCCGCAGCGACATCCCGATTACGTCCAGGGGGTTCCGGTCTCGGCCGTAAATATCGGCCCGGTTCCGGCGGCAACATCGCCGAACTGGTCGCCGGATTATTTCGGCTATGTGCCCGGCCGGTCCTATGGGTACGGCCCGCTGCCCTACGTTTCGCAGGGTGGCGCTTTCGTTCCGAGCCATCGGCTGGCTTCGACCGTCGGCGACGCCGTCTGTGCCCAGCACTTTCGCTCTTATGACCCCGCGAGCGGGACCTATCTGGGTCGCGACGGACGCCGACACCCCTGCCCTTAAATAAAACTCGGCTACGCGGTCGCGCCGGCGTCGACCGTCAGCACCGTGCCGGTCATGCTGCGCGCCTTGTCGCTGAGCAAGAACTCGACGCTGTCCGCGACATCGTCGACGCTGGCGAGCCGGCGCAGCGCGCTGCGGCGCATCACCTGCTGGCGTTGCTCGCCGCCAAGGCCATGGGTCATGTCGGTATCGAGGAAGCCCGGCGCCACGGCATTCACGGTGATGCCGAGGCGCCCGACTTCCCGCGCCAGCGAGCGGGTGAAGCCGAGCATCGACGCTTTGGTCGCGGCATAGACCGACAGCCCGCTATAGCCGGTGAAGCCGACGATCGAGGCGACATTGACGATGCGGCCTGCGCTTTCCGACATCATCGAGCGCACCACGTATTTGCTCAGCACGATGGGCGACAGGGTGTTGATCGCGCACCATCTCCTCGATCTGCGAATTGTGCATGGTGGCGAGCACGCCGTCGAAACCAACCGCCGCATTGTTGACCAGCCCGAACAGCGGCCCGAATTCTTTGCGCAGCGTGCGCACCAAGTCCGGAATCGCATCGATCTTGCCGAGATCGAATGACACGAAATGCAGCGCCCCGCGCTTGCCGCGCTTTGGCCTCGGCGATGGCTGCGGTCAAATCCTTGTTGCTGTTGCGCGCCACCGCGATGACGCAATAGCCCGCGGCCGCGAGCTTGCGCGCGATGCCGAGGCCGAGCCCGCGGCTCGCGCCGGTGACCAGACATTGCGCTGACGCTCGGGAGCGCGTTCGGCCGCTGCCTTAGCCATGGCGCCGCGCCAGTTTGCCGGTTGCGGCGACGTCGAGCGCCGGCACGATGCTGATCGCCGCCGGCACTTTGTGGCGCGGCAGCGCGTCGCGGCAGAGTTTCAAAATATCGCCTTTGACCTCGATGAGATCGGCGGCGGCCGGCGCCGCGCTGCGCAACGCCGCATTCCAACACCACATCGGCGATCACGATCGAGCCGGTGATCGGGCTCGACTTCGGCCGCACCAGCGACATGCGCACCTGCGGATGCCGGTTGATCACCGCCTCGATCTCTTCCGGATGAACTTTCAGGCCGCCGATATTGATGATGCCGCCGCGGCGGCCGGCGAAAACGTAACGATCGCCGCGCAACTCCAGCATATCGCCGGTATCGACAAAGCCGTCGGCGCCGGCAAGCGCCGCATCGACCGCCGACATAGCGCGAGGCGGTGCGCGGCGAGCGGATGCGCAGCGAGCCGTCGACGACTTTCATCTCCACGCCGTCGCGTACTTCGTTCGAGATAGGCCGCCGGAAAACCCGCAAGCCCGTCGGAAACTTCGAACGCGACGCCGGCTTCGGTCGACGCATAGGCATGGCCGATGCTCGCCTGCGGAAACGCGCGGCGCAGACTGTCGAGCACCGCCTGATCGGCGATCTCGCCGGAGAGCCGGACATAGCGCGGCGAGATTTTGCGGATCGCCGGCGACATCAAGCGCGCGGCGCCAATGCGACGGCGTGCCGGACAGATGCGTGACGCCGTGCCGGGCCAAGCGATCGAGATGCTCGCCGATCGGCTCGCCGGCGCTCGACAGCACCAGCGAAGCGCCGCCGAGCACTGCGCGCAAGAAAATCTGCAAGCCGCCATAGCGGCGGATGTCGTAGAAGGTGCCCCAGACCACCGGCGTCGTCGCTCTGCTTCGGCTTGAACGGCGCCGTCAAGGCGGCGAGCGTGTGCACCACCATTTTCGGCACGCCCGTGGTGCCGGACGTCAGCAGCACCCATTCGGTCTGCGTAGGTCGCCGCGGCAAGCCGATCCGTCGGCACGATATCGGCCGAACAGTCAACGCGGACGGGAAGTTCGAAGGCCGCATGGCGCCGGCGTGCCGCGATCGACGACCACGGCATCGATCTCGGCGCCGGCGAACAGCGCGGCAAAATGGTCCGGATCGGCATCGGGCGGCAAGATCGTCAGGCGGCGCGCAACGCCGTCGAGCTCGATCAGCGCCAAGCGCGGTCGTCAATTGGCTTGCCGGTCGCGACAACGACGGATTTGCCCGGCGAGCTCCGCGAGCCGGCCGCCGAGGCTCGTTCCGTGTTTGAGGCTCGCGAAGCGCGCGCTCGCGCCGCGATCCCAGAAGAACGCCGTCGCCGTTAGGCGAAGCCGCAGCGCTGGCGCGCTAGTGCGCGCCATTTTCGTAGACTTTCACGAAGTCGCCGAAAGTCACGGGAAACGGCGCGTCCTCCGACGCGGTGAACGGATCGATGCCGAGCCGGTCTTCGAGGCGCGCGACCAGAACGGCAAAGCCGAGCGAGTCGAGCCCCGAATCGAGCAGAACGAGATCGTCGCGCAACGGCGCCAGCATCTTGCCGTGCTCGCGCGCGATCTCCGTCATCTGGTCCATTATGGTTAATTTTACCGACATGAATTCACCAATCCTGGCCGTCTTTTGGCCGTCGAACCTACGGTTTGTTCACTTCGCGTCGGTATATTCCGGGAACAATTACGATCAAGTTCACGACAGGGACGTGGTCAACGCAAATGGTTTCCGCATTGCCGGCGATCCGCTGCCGTCAGATCGAACAGGGCGACGTTGCCGCCGTCGCCGAGCTGTTCATCCGCGGATTTCCCAACCGCAGCCGCCAGTTCTGGCATCACGCGCTGGATCAACTGACCCGGCGCGAACCGCCGCCGGGATTTGCCGAAATATGGTTACCTTCTGGAAACCAACGGCGTGACGGTCGGCGCAATCCTGCTGATCTGCTCGGAGATGCGCAGCGGCGGCACCGTGACGCCGCGCTGCAATCTTTCGAGCTGGTATGTCGACCCGCCTTACCGGGCCTATGCGCCGCTTCTGGTTTCGCACGCGCTTGCGCCACAAGGACGTCACCTACCTGAACGTCTCGGCGGCGCCGCATACCTGGCCGATCATCGAAGCGCAGGGCTTCTCGCGCTACAGCGAAGGCATCTTCATCTGCATCCCGGCGCTGAGCCGGGCTTCGGCCGGCGACAAGGTCGAAGTGTTCGACGCCAAGCATCGGCCGGCGGTCGCCATTCGATGCCGTTCGAACAGGATATCCTGCAGCAGCACGCCGAGCACGGCTGCATCAGCCTGTGGTGCGCGACGGCCGAGCGCGCTTTTCCATTCGTGTTTCGGCCGCGCCTGGTCAAGGGCATCATCCCCTGCGCGCAACTGATCTATTGCCGCGACATCGCGGACTTCGCCCGTTTCGCCGGCCCGATCGGCCGCTATCTGGCGCGGCGCGGCCGGTCGCTCGTCATCGTCGATGCCAACGGCCCGATCCCGGGCATCGCCGGCATATTCCGCCGCGGCAGCAAGCCGAAATATTTCAAGGGCCCGCAGCGCCCGCGGCTCGGCGACCTCGCCTATACCGAATACGCAATCTTGGGCGTTTAGGACTGCTGATGTGCCGCTCGTCCCCGCGACCCCAGCTGGATTCCCGCTTTCGCGGGAATGAGCGGAGCAAATCCAGGCGTGTCCTTAAACCGCCAGCGCCTGCCGCACGCGCGCCGGCCATTGCGCAAGTTCGATGCCGTGGGTGGCGAACAGCGCCAGAGCCAGGCGATCGATGCCGAAGGCGACGCAGCCGGTATGCGCGGTCTGGCCGGCGGCGATCGCACAAATTCCACGCCGTGCCGAAATGGTCGCGATGATAATTGAAGCTCATGCAGGCGGTCGGCCTGTCCTCCGAATGGACCGGAACCAGCAGTTCGAATTTCAAGCGCCTGCTCGACCTGGCTCATCGCCATCAGCTTGCCGCCACGGCCGAAGAACGGATCGCTCGCCTGATCGATGCGGTAGGGCAGCCCGAGCTGGCCGGCAAAGCCCTCCGCGCGTTTCATCCAGCGCGCGCGAAAATCCTGGATCTGCCCGGGCGTGCCGATGCAGACATATTCGCGCATGCGGAACGATCTGCAGCCGGTCGAGCATCTTCGACGGCTCGCGGCGGAAGCAGTCGCAGGCGACGTCGAAAATGAGCCCGCCGGCCGGCACATGGCCGCGGCTCGCGACCAACGGATAGACCGGATAGCAGGCGGCCGGACTCAAGACGAGATCGGCGGCGGCAAGGCCCGGCGTCCAATCGCCGCCGGCCTCGTAGCGCTCGACGCTGGCGCGGATATCCGCCTCATCGCCGCCGAGGCAGCTCACGCAGCCGAGGAAATGCGGAAAGCTTTTCAGATAGCCGGACTTCTCCAGTTGCCGGCGGCTCATCACCGGCGGGAAGCGCAGCACTTCGGTATCCGGCTCGCGGTAGCGCGAGATCAGCGCGCCGAGACCGTCGACGACCTGCTCGAACAGCGCGGTGCGCGCGTAAACGCCGTCGATGCCGGTCGGCAGCAACAGCGCCTCGGCGATCGAATCGAGCGAATGCGACAACGGTACGGGTTGCTTGAAGGCAACATTCATTTGATCTGCGCCTCGTCTATCTGCACGTTTTTCGGCGGCGTCAGCCGCTGAGTTTGTCCGGAACGCCGCTCAGCAGCGAAGCCGCGGCGATATTGGCGAGGATGCGGTCGTTGCTGATCATGATCGGCGACGACAGGATGTCGCGCAGATGGCGGCCGATGCTGAACTCGCCGTCGTTGCGATAACCCGACAATCCGCAGGTCTGCATCGCGCTCATCACCGTGGCGACGGCAAGCTCGGAAGCATTGACCTTGTGGAGATTCATGCCGGTCTGAAAGTCGATGGCTTCGAGCGCCGCCGGATCGTCCGCGGCCGCTTCGAAACGCTGCACCGCGGCCGCGATGAGGCTGCGCAGCGTCCGCAGCGACGCGTTGGCGCGCGTCAGATGCGCGGCGGCCGGCGGCAGCGTTCCGCCCGATGCGTTGCGCGGCCTTGCGGACGAAGGCGCGGGCGCGCTCGACCGCGGCGGTGGCGATGCCGGCCCAGGCGGCGCTCCAGAGCAGATGCGCGACCGGCATCATGGTCTGGGCGTGAATCTTGTCGTAGCCCACCGGCAAAATCTGTTCGCTGGAACCGGAGGCGACGAGCTTGAAACCCTCGCTGCAGGTGCCGCGCATGCCGAACGCGTCCCAGCCGACCAGGGGCTCGAGCGTGTAGTCCTGCTTGAGGAAGGCGACGAGCACCTGATCGGAACTCGCGGCGTCGGCGGAGCGGCGCGCGGTCGTGACGATGGCGTCGGCCGCCTTGCCGTAGGAGATGACGGTCGCCTGCCGTTCGAGCATGATGCGCGAGCCGTCGCGCATGATCGGCGCCGCGCTGTTGCGGACATCGCCGCCGTTCTGGCCTTCGGTGGTCGACGATGCCAGCAGCAATTGCTCGTTGCAAAGCCGGCGCAGCAAGAGCTGATGCCAGGGGCTGAGCGGCCGTGCCGGTACCAGGCAGGCGAGCCTTGGTCTGATGCATCGCATAGATCATCGCGGTCGACGCGCAGGCGCGGCCGAGCGTGTAACAGACGTCGACCACGCTCGGCGATGCTGGCGCCCTCGCCGCCCAGTTCGCGCGGCACGGCGATGCCAAGCAGCCGTTCGGCGCGCGCGGCGGCGATGGCTTCCTCGGGAAACCGCGAACCCGGCATCGACCGCCGCCGCATGTTGGGCCGCGATCGGCGGCGACCTTCGCGGCGCGCTCGGATCAGATCGCCGCTGTCGGCGGTGCGCAGATTTGGCGGTCGTCGAGCCCGAGTCCACGCGCGAGCTTGCGCGCCGACTGGCACGTCCTCATCGACCTCCAGAACCGTTGCGGTTCGAACATTCATGGTAAGCTCGCTGTCGACGCCTTACGGCTTCGAATTCGACCGTATAGACGCACCAGAGCTAGCGCAAAACTCACAAATCCTCATGGCATTCGGCCGGAATTAGCGCGCTTCTTTGGCGTAAAGGTTACCAATCGAAAACCGCTGTCGTGCTAACCATATCGATCGAGCCACCTATGCGATGATGGTTGTCGAAAGCCGCCAATTTTTCGGATTAACTTTGGGAAATATTCACCGTGCTTGATCGCATCAATTCAGCCGTGACCGACCGGATCGCAGGCTTGGTCCGCCAAATCCTGGCAAAGCGCTCGATCGAGCGGGCGGTCGGACGCGACGAGGATTTGACCGAGTGCGGCTTGTCGTCGCTCGACATGGTCAATCTGATGCTCGCGGTCGAGGCCGAATTCGACGTCAAGATTCCCGACCGCGACATGACGCCGGCGAATTTCCGCACCATCGCGCGGATCGACGCGCTGGTCGGCGGCTTGCTCCGCGGCGCCTGAATCCACTCCCCCGCCACCCACCGACGGCCCTTGGCTTCCGCCTCGCTCCGGTGGGATGATGCCTGCAAAAGCGCAACACCGATAAGATGCGCGTCCAGGGCGGGAGCCGATCGTGACAGGCAAAACAGTGTACTACGCCAGCGTCGGACCGGCGCTGACGCTGTACGATGTCGACGTCGACAACGCCGCACTGACACGGCGGACGACCGTGACGCTGCCGGCGAATATTCAATATGCCTGGCCGCATCCGTCGCGGCGCTTTTCTTTATGTGGTGTCGAGCAGCGGCGGCCCGGGCATCGCCGGCGACAAGCATTTTGCCAGCGCGCTTATCGATCGATCCGGCGACCGGCGCGCTGCGGCTCGCACGGCGATCCGGCGGCACTGCCGTCGCGCCCGATCCACACCACGCGTCGATGCCAGCGGCGGGTATTTGCTGCATCGCCTACAACGATCCGAGCAACATCACCGTTCATCGCCTCAGCGCCGACGGCGCGATCGGCGCGCCGCGATCGCGCAGCCGAACAAGCTCGGACACCGGCATCTACGCGCATCAGGTCCGCGTCGCGCCCGGCAACCGCACCGTCGATGCTGGTGACGCGCGGCAATAATGCCGGCGACGGCAAGCCCGAGGATCCCGGCGCGATCAAGACATTACCGCTTCGACAACGGCGTGCTGACCAATCTCGCCTCGATCGCGCCCGGCAACGGGCTCGGCTTCGGGCCGCGCCATCTCGATTTTCATCCGACAAAGCCCTGGGCGTTCGTCTCGGTCGAGCGGCAGAACAAGCTTTACGTCTATAAGCTCGATCCGACGACCGGGCTCGCCCGCGAGCCGATGTTCATCAAGGACACGCTGTCCGATCCCGCCTCGCCGGTGCCGCAGGGCGCCGGCCCGATCCACGTCCATCCCAACGGCAATTTCGTCTATGTCACCAATCGCACCTTTCCGGCGTCGGGTCCCGGCGCGAGGCAAAGGTCGCACCAGGCGGCGAGAACAGCGTCGCCGTGTTCGCCATCGATCAGACAACGGGCGAGCCGATGCGGCTGCAAAACCTCGACGGCCGCGGCCTGCAGTTGCGCACTTTCGGCATCGATCCGAGCGGCCGCCTGCTGGTCGTCGCCAGCATCATGTCGGCTGCCGACGGCACGCTGCCCGCCGGCATCACGGTGATGCGCATCGGCGCCGACGGCAGGCTCGGCTTCGTGCGCAAATACGACGTCGATGTCGGCAGACATCCAGCAGTTCTGGAGCGGCATGGTGACACTGCCGTAGCGGCCGCCTCGACGGCCGAATCGCTATCGCGGTATCAAGGATGTGCCTTCTTGCTCCGGGCCGCGGCGCGACCCATTTTGGATGCAACACTTTCCACACGGGAAAAGGTCATAGCGCCATGTCATGACCACATACCATCCGGCCCACATCCTCCGATAGGCCCGCAGCCACCCGAGCGGTCAAAAGCATCATCACCTCGAAGCCCACCATCGAGGGCGCCGGCGTCAAGCTTCGCCGCGCCTTCGGCTTCGGCAATACCAGCGAGTTCGATCCGTTCCTGTTGCTCGACGATTTCCGCAACGACCGGCCCGACGATTATCGCGCCGGCTTTCCCTGGCATCCGCATCGCGGCATCGAGACCATCACCTATGTGCTGGCGGGCAGCGTCGAGCACGGCGACAGTCTCGGCAATCGCGGCAATCTCGAAGCCGGCGACGTGCAATGGATGACGGCCGGCCGCGGCATCATGCATCAGGAAATGCCGCAGGGCGACACCGCCGGGCCGCATGCACGGCTTTCAGCTCTGGGCCAACCTGCCGTCGTCGCTGAAGATGACGGCGCCGCGCTATCAGGACGTCAAGGGCGCCGAGATTCCGGAAGTCGTCGACGATGACGGCACCCGCGTGCGCGTCGTCTGCGGCGACTTTTGGGGCAAGCGCGGTCCGATCGAAGGCGTCGCCGCCGATCCGCGCTATCTCGACATCTCGGTGCCGCCGGGCAAGCGCAAGACTCTGCCGGTCGAAATCGAGCGGCATGCCTTCGCCTATGTGTTCGAGGGCTCCGGCGATTTCCGCGCGGCCTCGCAGCCGTTCGGCGTGCTCACCGAGAAGACCGACGGCGTCAACGAGACCGTGGTGCGCGAGCAGACCGGCAATCGCTCGCTGGTGCTGTTCGACCGCGGCGACGAGGTGACGGTGCAGGCCGGCGACCAGGGCATCCGCTTTCTGCTGGTGTCCGGCAAGCCGATCGAAGAGCCGGTCGCCTGGTACGGCCCGATCGTGATGAACAGCGAGGCCGAACTGCAACAGGCCTTTGCCGAACTGCGCAGCGGCACTTTCATCAGATAACCCGTTCGACCACGACCGTTTCGAGCATCGGCCGGGCCCCGAAAGCCCGGCCATTTTTGTACCGGGCATGCCCGTGGAGCGAGTTGTCGCGGCGAGGGCATGCGCATCGGCCGCGCAAATCTGCTATTCTTCGGTCGCCGAAAAGGCAGTGCGGCGCCGCAAAGCCGGCGCCCAAAAACAACAAAATCCGAAATCATCCAGGGAGGAACCAGGCATGAAAAAGCTCGTCGCTTTTGTCGTGGCCGCGTCGGCGATCGGATTTGGCGCCGCTTTCGGCGCCGACGATTTTCCGTCACGGCCGATCACCTTCGTTGCCGTCTTCGGTCCGGGCAGCGCCAGCGACACGCTCTGCCGCATCATCGCCGACCCGCTGGGCGCGGCGCTCAAGCAGCCGATCGTCGTCGAGGACCGTCCGGGCGCCGACGGCGCGGTGGCGGCGCCAATATGTGCAGCACGCCAGCCGCCGACGGCTACACGCTGATGCTGGCGACCAATTCGCCGCTGTCGGCCGATCCGTTCCTGCTGCGCGAGGTGAGCTACGATCCGGTGAAGGATTTTGCGCCGGTGACGCGGGTCGGCAGCTTCACCTTGATGCTGGTGGTCAATCCGAACCTGCCGATCCATTCGGTCAAGGACCTGGTCGACTATGCCAAGGCGAATCCCGGCAAGCTGTCTTTCGCCAGCGGCAATACCGCCGGCGTCGTCGGCGGCAAGACGCTGGCGCATTGGGCCGGCCTCGACATGCTGCACGTGCCCTACAAGAGCACGCCGCAGGCCATCGAGGACGTCATCGCCGGCCGCGTCTCGATGATGTTCGCCGATTTCACCGTCGCCATGCCGCATGTCGCCTCGGGCCAGGTGCGGGCGCTGGCGGTGACGCGGCTGACGCGCTCGCCGTTGTTCCCCGATCTGCCGACCATGGACGAGGCGGGCATCAAGGGCTTTGAGCTCGACGCCTGGGCGGGCCTTCGTGGCTCCGGCGGGCACGCCGCACTCCGATCGTCACCAAGCTGAACGGCGAGCTGCGCACAATCATCGACGCGCCGGAGACCAAGAAGAAATTCCGCAATGTCGGCTTCGAGGGTTTTTCCTCGACGCCCGCCGAGCTCGGCGATTTCATCAAAATCCAGCTCGGCAAATGGTCGAAGATGGTGGCCGACGCCGGCATAAAACCGGAGTGACGCTGCAGTCATTCGGCCGCGTCGCGCGGGCGGCGGCGGCACGCATAGACGTGGGTGAACTCCGCGCCCATCAGCACGATCTGGGCGGAATAATAGACCCAGATCAGCAAGACCACGAGCGAAGCCGCCGCCCCGTAGGTGGAATCGAAGGCCTGCCGGCCGATATAGAAGCCGATCAACAGTTTGCCGATCTCAAACAGCGCGGCCGTGATTGCCGCGCCGAGCCAGACATCGCGCCAATCGACGTCGGCATCGGGCAGCAATTTGAACATCATCGCGAACATCAGGCAGATCGCCGCGAAGGAAACGAGCGAGCCGGCAACCTGAACGGCCGCCACCGGCAGGATTTGCGCGCCGAAATAGGTCCCCGCGGCCGTCAGCCCCGTCGTGAACAGGAGCGAGACCAAAAGCAGGAAGCCGAACGACACCACCGCCGCGAACGACACCAGATAAGCGCGGACGAATTGCCAGACGCCGCTGATCTTTTTCGCGTCCACCTCCCAGACGGTGTTGAAGGCGTCCTTGAGCTGAACCACCACGCTCACGGCGGTGAAAATCAAAACGATCGTTCCCACCACGGTAGCGATCAGCCCTTGCTGCGGCTTGGAGGCGCCCACCAGCATGGCATCGACCGCCTTCGCGGTGGCGTCGCCGAGCAGTCCCCGCAACTGCAATTCGACGTCGCCGCGCGCGGCGTCCTCGCCGAACACCAGGCCCGCAACCGCGATCGCGATGATCAGCACCGGCCCGAGTGAAAAAATGGAATAATAGGCGATGGCCGCACCTTGCCGCGAATCTTTGTGATCGGACCAGCTGATGGCGGTATCGCGGAGCAGATCCCAGCATCGGGCGAAGAGGTTCATGGCGAGGCTGCAACGTGCCGAAAGCGCGCCGGTTCCCCGTTGCAACGTTTTACATAAGCTTTAGGTCTGCGATCCTGGCGGGCGCCGCGACAGGTCTTCCCCTCTGCCGCTTGCGGGAGAGGGAGGCTGCGCAGCAGCCGGGTGAGGGCCAGTGACGCATGCGAGATGGCCACGACCGCAATCCTTTCTGCCGAGCCCGGCGCCCCGTCGCACCTTGCCCCGCGGTAGCGGGGCGGCCACCATCTGTTGTCAGTTGCGAGAAGCGAAGCGACGAAGCAATCCAGAACCTCGCCGCGGCACTGGATTGCTTCGCTTCTCTCGCAATGACGAGGCATTCCCGCGGCGCCATCGCGCCCGAGTTTTGCCAAGCCAGTCCCAAGCAAGCCCTTCCAACGGCCTGCCCCGAAAAAATCGAGGGAGGCGGAGCGCCGGTAGGCGCATTGTTTAGAGACCGCGCCAACGGGCGCGGCTGCCCCCTCCGAATTCTCCCCCACTTACCGGGAAGAACACGGAGGGGGCTCGCCTCTCGGCGCTCCACCGCGGCGCTTGCCACGCCAATGAAGGCCATGGCTCAGCCCCAGGCCGCGCTTCGCGCGATCCACGTCGAGCAGAGGCGTTACCTCCGCCTTGGACCGCGGTCACAGCGATGCACCTCGCACGCCGGTCATTGTGCCGGCTGGTCGATGCCCAGAGACCGCCCGGGAGCGGGGTTACGAGCCCCGCCCGCAGGAACCGCACTCGCTCCGCTTCAAGGACCGTCTCGAGAAGCGTCCCTCGATTGAGCGAGATTGGCGCTTGTAACCGTTACAGAGACTGTTGTCAAGCAGTTGTCCTTGTCGTAGTGACATTATTTTCGTCGCCGATTGTCTGCCGGTTGACAAAAGTGGCAAATCCCCCTTCTGGCGATTAGGCCGAAAGGATATCCGAACCTGTGACCTGCTATCGCGTTTCGGGTCCAGAGGTAGGCTCCCCGCGAGCTCGGCATATCGCCAGGCTGTATTGGGTAGGTGCAGAATTATCATTTGGGTTCAAAGCCCAGCACGGAGTTGGACCTATTCCAAACCCCCACTCGCTGACTACAAATCCGCCTGTATTAATGAGGCATCCCTTATCCCACGTAAGGCTTCCCTTGGGGCCAATCATGGTCAGTTCACCCGTCTTCTCGACCTTAGCCTCTTTACCATCATCGCAGACAAACGTTCCTGTTACGTCGATGGCGAACGGGTTGCGAAAATAGACCGAAATAAGGACTTTCCCACTCTTGTCGTGAACAACGAGAGTGTGGCGGTCGGGGCGATCCGCATAAGCAAATTTTCCTGGAATAAGGTGAAATTCATTTCTCTCAATGTGCGCCACCAGTTCGTGGTTCAAATCGAAAATATCCGCATTGAAAATCAGGCTATTGGTCTCAAATTCGGCGGACATCAGGGTACAAGCGCCAACTGTCAGCAACGGCCTTTTGCCTCCAGACTTTTTCTGGAACCACATCCCCGTCTTTCCCAGTGTAAAAAGTATTCCATCTGGGCGACGTTGTTGAACGTCCCCACCTTTGACGCACGAATTATCGGCGGGGAGCGGTTCATTTGTCGGTTCAAGCCAGCCGTGGATTTCCGTTTCAGCGGGCGGAACTGGTCCTACAATCACGCTTCCTGTAAGCGCTGCAATAAATGGAATACCAACAGCAACAATCTTCCATTCAGTTTTAACATTTCGCAGTTCATACAGCGCCAGCAGGCTGAATGCGGCCGCCAAAAAAAGGAGGGCACCTAAATGGCTCTCTGGCCAAATAAACGTAAAATCTACAACAAGAGAGAGAACGGCATATCCGAAGGCGTAGACAAGATGGTACAGGCCATCGTGTTCGCCGTGCTTACTATGGGCACTTGCGCTGTTATTTTCTCCGCAGTTTTGGGACATAATTGGGTGTATCCGTCATAAATCCAAAAACGGAAATTCCAATTGCTTCGGCTCGCTGGCGTCGTTTCCGTCCAGCTGAGACGGATGCCAGTGACCACGCCTCAGCAGCCTGCTGTCGCCATCCCGAGCATATCGGGGTTCATGCGGTTGTTGTAGCGGAACTGAAACTCCGCGGCGTAAATTGGCATATATTTTGCCGACATATGGTGGAACGGGTTTCTTTGCAGTGCCAACCGACACGTTTTTGAAATATGCGATTAGCTCTAAAGGTGAGTTGTAGGTTATTTTGGTCAGATCGACGCTGTATTCCGCGAGATATTGGCGCTACTCCCCCTTCAACCCCGCCGCCTTGACGATCGGCCACCACTTGTCCTTCTCGGCCTGCTGAAAAGCGCCGAGGCCGGCGGGGGTCTGGCGGTCGGGCGCGACGACGTCCTGGCCGACGGCGGCGAGGCGTTCTTTGGCGGCCGGATCGGCGAGCGCCTGGCGCGCCGCCGCGCCGAGCTTGGCGATGGCGTCCTCGGGCGTGCCTTTCGGCGCCCACAGCCCGTGCCAGAGCGCGCCGTAGAAACCCGGCAGGCCCGCTTCGTCGGTCGTCGGCAGGTCGGGCATCGCCGGCGAGCGGGTATTCGCCGCGAGCGCATAGGCGCGGATGGTGCCGGCTTTGATCTGCGGCACCGAATTCGACAGCTGGTCGACCATCAGGTCGATATGGCCCGCGATCAGATCCTGGATCGCCGGCGCCGCGCCCCGATAGGGCACGTGCTGGAATTTCATCCCCGTCATGGTCTCGAAATTCACCACGCTGACTTCCGCCACGGGACCGGCGATGCCGACCGAGACGGTGTTCTGATTGGCCTTGAGCCAGGCCAAAAACTCTTTCAGGTTCGTGGCCGGAACGGTCTTTCTGCTGACGATGATTTGCGGATTGACGGTGAGTTCGGCGACCGGGGAAAAATCCTTGATGATGTCGACCGGCAGCGCGTAGAGCGCGCCGACCAGCATGTTGGAGCCGTTATTGCCGATCTCGACCGTGTAGCCGTCCGGCGCCGCGCGCGCGACGCGGGCGGCGGCGATGCTGCCGCCGGCGCCGCCGACATTTTCGATCACCAACGGCTGGCCGAACGGTGCCTGCATCTTCTCGGCGATGACGCGGGCGACGAGATCGGTCGGCCCGCCGGCCGCGAACGGCACGATGACGGTGACCGGCCGCGCCGGATAGGTTTGCGCAAAGGCCGGCTGCTGGAGCGCGGCGAGCGCTGCGAAAGTGGCGGCGAATGATAAAACGCGACGGCTATAATTCATTTCTCCCCCAATGCCTTTTTTGTATTGCGGATGCCGCTTCGCTCATCCGGCCGCGCTCGTCGAGATCATCCTGAAGACGCTTGCCTCACCCCAACCCTCTCCCGCTTGCGGGAGAGGGAGTGGCGCCACGCAGCGGCGCCGGCTGCTCGTCGAGCATCGCTTGGACTGCGAGCCGCGTCGCTGGCGACATCGAGGCCGTGCTCTTGCACGAGATCCTGGCAATCGGCGAGGATCGCGTCGGCGTCCTGCATGATCTTCAGCCGCTTGAAATCGTCGTCGCGATGCAGCCCCATGCTGAAGCCGACGATCTCGTACAAATTCATGATGCTGGAACGGCCAGTCGCGCTCGTGCGCGCAAAGCTCGCGGTGATCGGAGTGGTAGAGCGCGACCAGCGCATCGATGCCGGCGGCTTCGGCGGCCTCGAGCTCCGCGTTGCTGCAATTCGCGGCGATAGGCCGGCAGCGCCTTCAGGTCGTTGCTTTGCAGCCCGACCGCGGGCTGCTGCAGATCGACAAGCTCGACGCCCGGCATGGCGCGCAAAATATCCTCGGCGGCCTCGACCACGCCGCGGATGCCGGGATGCTTGTGCAGCGCGATCCGCATCGGCACCGGCTGGCGCAACAGCGGCCGCAGCCGGTCGAGATTCTTGCGCACGAACATCGTGAACGGCGTCATCTCGAACGGTTTTGCGCCGCGCGTCTTCTCGACCGCCGGCAGCGTCATTTCGGTGAATTGCACGTGGCAGGACGGGCACCAGGACAGCACCTGCTCCGCTCTTGCTGTGCGCCAATTTGTCGAGCGTGCTTTCGGCGAAGCGGCCGAACGTGGCGAGGTCGCCGGCTGCGCAATTGCTGGATGCCGCAGCAATGGGTCGGGCCGCCCATGACCTCATAGCTGATGCCGAGCGCGTCCATGATGTCGAGCGCCAAGCAGCGCGATGTGCGGCGTCTTGAGCACGTTGCAGCCGGTGTAGAACACGAAATCGGGCGGCGTCGTCCGTGCCGCGGCGGCGACGTTGGCGCCCTGCCCCAGCCGTTCCAGCAGCGCGTCGTCGAGCTGCAGCCGCGAGATATGCTTCACGTCGCGCGCGACATGGCGGAAGCCTTCGACGCCGCCGCGGCGCTGCGCCGCCGCGTCGTCTTTGGCGCGCGCCATCGCGACCCGCGCCATGGCAAGGAGAAAGCGCGGATTGACGCCGTAGTCGCAGGCCTCGATGCAATCGCCGGAGCAGCACGCAGCCGCTCGCCCAGTTGCGCGCCGCTTCGTTGCCCTCGCCGTGCGCGCAGAATGTCGATAATGCCGCCGATGACGCCGACGGGATTGTCGCGCGCCGCGGTTTCGAGGCCGGCGGCGCCGGTCACCGGGCAGGCTTCGACGCATTTGCCGCAACGCGTGCAGGCGTCGACCATGGCGTCGACGCGGGCTTGCAGGGCGGCTTCGAAGGTCTCGGGCATGGCGTCGCTAGCCGATGAGCGCCGTAGCCGGCGGCCGATTGAAGGGCGCTGGCAGGCCGTTGTAAAACCGGCCGTCTTCTATCGATGCCCGGCCGTTCCGCCGGGCATGTTTCATGACAACGGACACCTGCGGCTGGATCGATGGACCGCGCCGCGCTGAACGCGAGGATGCGATGGGTGAATTCGCGATCGGTCAGCCGGTTCCCCGGTTCGAGGATCCGCGGCTGGTCAAGGGCAGCGGCCGCTACGTCGCCGACATGGTGTTTCCCGGAATGGCCTTCGGCTATGTGCTGCGCTCGCCGCACGCCCATGCCCGCATCCGCTCGATCGATACGGCGAAGGCCAAGGCCGCGCCGGGCGTGCTCGCGGTGCTGACCGGCGCGGACTACAAGGCCGCGGGCTTCGGCGATCTGCCGGTGCCGGGCGGGCTCAAGCGCCGCGACGGCGTGCCCGGCTACCGGCCGCGCTATCCGGCGCTGGTCGAAGACCGGGTGCGGATGATCGGCGACTATGTCGCCTTCGTCGTCGCCGAGACTTATTACCAGGCGGTCGACGCCTCCGAACTGATCGAGGTCGATTACGAGCCGCTGCCGGCCATCGTCTCGACCGGCGACGCGGTCAATCCCGGCGTGCCGCTGGTCTGGGACGATTGCCCGAACAATATCGGCTTCGTCCAGATCGAGGGCGACAAGGCGGCGACCGACGCCGCCTTCGCCAACGCCGCGCATGTGGTCAAACATAAGTTCGTCATCAACCGCGTCACCGCCGCGACCATGGAGCCGCGCGGCTGCATCGGCTTCTTCGAGCCGATCGAGGGCCGCTACACCATCTACACCACGCTGCAGCGCACCAACGTGTTCCAGACCGAGCTGTCGCAATACGTGCTGAAAGTGCCCGACAGCAAGATCCGCGTCGTCTGCGGCGACATCGGCGGCAGCTTCGGCATGAAGTCCGCGGTCTATAACGAAGTGGCGCTGGTGCTGCTGGCGGCCAAGCTCGTCGGCCGGCCGGTGAAATGGGTGGCGACGCGCTCGGAATCGTTTCTGTGCGACGCGCAGGCGCGCGACAATGTCACCGAGGCCGAGCTCGCGCTCGACAAGGACGGCAATTTCCTGGGCTTCCGCGCCAAGATCATCGCCGCGATCGGCGCCTATCTGCAGGTCGGCATGCCGGCCTTCACCGGCAATCTCGGCACGCTCGCCGGCGTCTATCGCACGCCCGCCTCGCATGTCGACGTCACCGCCGTGTTCACCCACACCCAGCCGGTGCGGCCCTATCGCGGCAATGGCCGCCCGGAAGCGGGCTACGTCATCGAGCGCATGGTCGATCTCGCCGCCGACCAGCTCGGCATCGATCCGGCGGAACTGCGCCAGACGCAACACCATTCCGTCCAGCGCCATGCCGTTCAAGACCAGCGTCACCTTCACCTACGACTGCGGCGAGTTCGAAAAGAATATGGACCTGGCGCTCGATGCCGCCGACAAGCGCGGCTTCGAGGCGCGCCGCGCGCAGTGCGAAGAAGAACGGCAAGCTGCGCGGCTTCGGTTTCTCCAACACCATCGAGCGCTCGGCCGCCGCCGGCCTCGAAGGCGCCGAGATCCGTTTCGACCGCACCGGCTCGGTGTCGATTTTTTCCGGCAGCATCAATCAGGGCCAGGGCCACGAAACCGCGTTCAAGCAGGTGGTCTGCGACCGGCTCGGACTCGATCCCAACGAAGTCACCTATATCCAGGGCGACACCGACCAGGTGTTCTTCGCCGAAGGCACCGGCGGCTCGCGCTCGGCGGCCTTTTCCGGCTCGGCCTTCACGCTCGCCGCCGAGAAGATCGAGGCCAAAGGCCAAGGCCATCGCCGCCAAGATGCTCAAGGTCGATGTCGCCGACATCAATTTCCACGAGGGCCTGTTCTCGAGCGCAGAAGACCAACCAGACGCTGACCATCAAGGAAGTCGCCAAGGCTTCGCTCGATCCGAAGAATCTGCCGGACGGCATGGAGCCCGGGCCTGATCGAGAAGGCGATCTATTCCGGCAAGGTCGCGAGCTATCCCAACGGCGTCCATGTCTGCGAGCTCGAGATCGACGAGGAGACCGGCACCGTCGAGATCGTGAACTACAACGTGGTCGACGACGTCGGCACCGTGATCAATCCGCTGTTGCTGCACGGCCAGATCGACGGCGGCATCGCCATGGGCGTCGGCCAGATTCTGATGGAAGACATCAAATTCGACGCCGAGGGCCAGATCCTCACCGGCTCGTTCATGGACTACGCCATGCCGCGCGCCGGCGATCTCACGGCCTTCCACGTCGATTGCAATCCGGTGCCGACCAAGACCAATCCGCTCGGCGTCAAAGGCGCCGGCGAAGCCGGCTGCGTCGGCGCCATGCCGGCGGTCGCCAACGCGCTGGTCGACGCGCTCTCGGTGCTCGGCATCAAACACGTCGACATGCCGGCGACGCCGGAAGTGCTGTGGCGCGCCATTCACGAGGCGCGGACCAAAGACGGCGCAAAGGCGGGCGCGTAGCTCAAGCCCCATCACTCGGTCACGCGCACGGCCACATCGCGGCTGGACAGCGGCGGCTGCCCCGGCTCGAACGAGCGCGCCTGGACAAAATGCACGATCGTCTCGCCGGGCGCGAATCCGATCAGCGAGAATTCCTCATGTCCGCGAACGGTGCCGACCCGCTCCACCTTGACGAGCTGCGGGTCGTCGACCGTCGCGGACCACCGATAACCCGCAGAGCCGAGGCTGCGTAAGGTCAGGACGTGGGCTTCGTGCACATGCAGTTCGATCTTTTCCACGCGAGACCTCTAGCCGGCGCGCACGCCGGCCGCGCTGCTCATTTCACCGTGGACCCGAACACCGGGCCCGCGTGCCAGCCGCTGCCGTCGCGCCAGAAGTGCTGCAGCGAACCATCGCTCAACAATGCGACCAATTCCAGGTCGAAGCTGAAGCTCGATTCGATCAGACCCAGCACCTGCTCGACTTTCACTCCCGACACATTGGTGCCGAAAGTGGCGCTGTTCGTCCAGCTCGCATTCGCGGTCGGTTCCGGATTGCCGTTCGTCCACCAATGCTGGATCGAGCCGTTGACGGCGACGCAGAGCTCGTAATTGCCGGGCACGGTTTCCTCGGTGGCGCTGTATTGCGAGCGAATCATGACCGGCGGACTTTCGACATTGGCGCCGAAGGTCTCGTAGGCCGTCCACGGCTTGCTGTTGATGTCGTCGCGCCACCAGCGCTGCATCACGTTCTTGGTGGTGACGCACACCAGATCGAGGCCCGCCGGCGCGCCGACGTCGGGCACGCCGTTTTTGGCCCAGCGCTGCACCAGCGCCGCTGCGCTCAACAGAATGCCGCTGCCGAAAGTGCCCTTGGACGCCCACTGCCCGTTATTGTCGACGCTGTCGCGCCACCAATTGTCGAGCACGCCGTTCGGCCGCCGCACCACCACCTCGAAGTTGCCGGGGGCCCCGACATTGACCTGGATGAAGCCGGCAATGCCGTCGGCCCAGTTCGGGATCAGTTTGTTCGAGGCGTCGAGCGGCCCGAACGGCCCGCGATCGATCCAGGTATTCGTGAGTTGATCGAAGAGGCAGAGCCGCAATTCGCCCGATGTGGTCTGATAGAGAACTTCGAAGTTGCGGAAATAGGTTGAGCCGAGCACCGAAGGAATGCCGGCGCAATCGTAGCCCTTGGCGGTGTAGTTCGGCGCGAGCCACACCTGCGGCAGGGTTTCCTTCAAGGCCCAGTTCAGGCTCTGGCCGTCCCGAGTGTAATGGCGAATGACATTCTTCGGACCGGGCGCCCAGACTTCGAAGTCGCGATGATTGGTGCCGTCACCGCTTTCATAGAGATTGCCGTTGTGCGACCGCCGCTTGGTCCAGGGGTCGGGATTGGTGGTGGTACCGAGGATGCCGCAATTCTCGTAGTATTCGAGGCCGTAGAGGCCCTGGCCATAGCCGAACCAGCCATAGCCATTGGTGCCCCAGCCGGTGCCCCAGCTGTTGCGGATGAGCCAGGCCTGCTTGCCGTCGTCGTAACCGACGATGACGATGCAATGGCCGTCTGCGGTCTTCAGATTCTGCGGGCTGGTCGAGCAGATATAGACCGAATTGTTCTTGCAGGCGCCGTCGAAGTCGTCGCAGCAGGAGAAGCAGGCGGTGATCGGCCCGTTGAGGTCGATCCAAGTCTTCATATTGGCGGCGCCGGACATCGTGACGTAGCTGTCGAGCTTGCCGGTGCGGCCAAGCCGGTCCGGCGTCGGATTGCCGGTGCGGTCGTAAGGAACATAGGGCCAGCAGCCGGGGTCGGCGACGCCATAGGTCTTGACCCAGTCGAGCACCTCGTTGGGCGAGCCGCCCTCGCATTTGCCGTGGCCGCCGCAATACAGAGAAATCGAATCGCCGACATCGCCTTCGGAACGAAGCGACCAGACGCTGTGTTCGATCCGCAGCATCGCCTCGACGACACCGACGGCCGAGAAGATATAGCAGGAGCCACAGCCCCCTTGATCCTTGATGTTCGTCAGCCAGTTCCAGCCGAAGCGGTTGCGCCAGTCTACGGAGGTGGAGGGCATGTTACTTCTCCTCGGCGGCTTGCCGTGGCACGATCGCGCGCAAGTCGGCGGGGAGCGTCTCGGCGTTCAAGAAGCCCTGTTGAATGCGAAGCGCGCGCAGGAACGGGTTCGAGCTGTCGACGGCCAGGATCTGCTTCAGATCGATAGCGGGAACATCCGCGGCTTTGGTCACTTTCGACAGATCGCAGCCTTTGGCATATTGGCTCATGGCGATACTCCTTTTGGTGCACCGATGTAGAGTTGCAATGTGGGCGTCGCGACGGGTCGATGCGCATGACCCGCCGGAACGTGCACAGGTGATCAGTTGCGTCGGATCAAACCGTCAGTTTCGCGGCGGGGAGCCTCGGGCCGACAACACCGCGGCCTCCGCACTGAAAAAAGAAAAAGTGTCCGCGAGCAAAGTTTCTTACGGAGGGGTCAATTGGCCCGGACACGCCCCGCCGGACTCTGCAGTTCCCTACACAGCGCTGGTGCGTCTGCGCGGGTACAACACCAACAATTTCCCTTTATAACACGTGCATTCTGTAAATACAACTTAAAATTACAAGCCCTGCCATTGTGCAGCGCCCGGCGCTCCGTTGAGTGGCTGCCCGCGCGATGGACCCGCTAGGCTGCGGCGATGCCTGCCGTCGCCAACGCGCTGCTCGGTGCCCTCTCGCGGCTCGGCATCAAATACCTCGACATGCCCGCGATGCCGGAAGTGCGGTGCGCGCCAATCATGAGGCGCGCGCCAAAACACGTGACAAGAAATATCTCCTCGTGCGCGGGGCGATGTCGTTCCTTAAGGAGCTTCGGATTTTTGGAAGTTCCGCGCCGGCGGCGATTAGCTAAAGCTCGTTTTATCCCTTTAATATCCGCGCAATTGCTCTGTGTTATTAGCTCACGGCTGGATTGGCCGCGGGACGAACAAAAAACATCTTCTGTTAACCATGGACACACTCTCCGCACGCGACACACGCGCGCCCGCCCCGGAAGCCGCCGGGCGGATCGTGGCGATTACCGGATCGGAAGCGACCGTGGAGCTTGCGCCGCGCCTGCCGGGCGGCAATAGCCCGACGGTCGGCAAGTTCATGGCGGTGATGACGGCGAAAAGCCTCATGGTCGGCCTGATCACCGAGATCGGCGAGCAGGCTGCGCCCGGCGCCGGTCACGGATACCGCAAGGTCGCGCAGATCGATCTCATCGGCGAAATTCGCGCCCGCGGCGGCGCGGCTGCGTTCGAGCGCGGGGTGTCGAACTATCCCAACATCGGCGATTCCGCGATCATGCTGGGCGACGCGGAGTTACGGCTAATTTACGGTGTGCCGAGCGACAACCATGTCGATATCGGCACGCTGCAGCAGAATCCGGATATCCATGTTCATATCGACATCGATTTGCTGGTCAGCCGGCATTTCGCCATCGTCGGCACCACCGGCGTCGGCAAATCGAGCGGCGTCGCCGTCATCCTCCAGAAGATCCTCGACAGTAGGCCGAACCTGCGCATCTTTCTGGTCGATCCGCATAACGAATACGGGCGTTGCTTCGGCGACAAGGCGCTGGTGCTGACACCGCGAAATCTGCGGCTGCCGTTCTGGCTGTTCAATTTCGAGGAGATCGTCGACGCCTTCTTCGGCGGCCGGCCGGGCATCGCCGACGAAGTGGAAATCCTTTCCGAGGCGATCCCGCTGGCGAAGGCCGCCTATCTGCAATATCGCCCCGGCAATGCCGAGCGGTTGGCGACCAAGAAGCGCGATCCGCGCGACTGCGGCTTCACCGCCGACACGCCGGTGCCCTATCGCATCGAGGATTTGATCGGGCTCCTCGACGAGCAGATGGGCAAGCTCGAAAACCGCTCGTCGCGGATGATCTATCACAAGCTGATTTCGCGGATTCAACAGATCCGCACCCATCCGCGCTACTCCTTCATGTTCGAGAACGCCAATATCGGCGGCGACACCATGGCGGAGATTCTCTGCCAGCTGTTCCGGCTGCCGCCGCAAGGCAAGCCGATGACCATCATGCAGCTCGCCGGCTTCCCGGCCGAAGTCGTCGAACTCGGTGGTGTCGGTGCTGTGCCGCATGGCCTTCGATTTCGGCCTGTGGAGCGACGGCGTCGCCCCGCTACTCTTCGTCTGCGAGGAGGCGCATCGTTACGCGCCGGCCGACAACAAGATCGGCTTCGGGCCGACGCGGCGCGCGCTGTCGCGCATCGCCAAAGAGGGCCGCAAATACGGCGTGTTCCTGGGTCTCGTCACACAGCGGCCGGCCGAGATCGATCCCACCATCATTTCGCAGTGCTCGACGCTGTTTGCCATGCGGCTGTCGAACGACCGCGACCAGGCGCTGGTCCGCTCGGCGGCCTCGGACGCTGCGGCGAATTTGCTGTCGTTCATTCCCTCGCTCGGCACCCGCGAGGCGCTCACCTTCGGGCCGGGCGTGGCGCTGCCGACGCGGATGAGTTTTGGCGAACTGCCGCCGGGACGCCGTCCGAACAGCGAAGCCATGGGCAACACCCGCTCGCAAGCCGGCGTCAATATCGATCGCGACCTCATTCCGATGGTCATCGAACGCTGGCGCAACGCGACGGCATCGCAACGTCATGACGGCCTCGATCATGGCCCAACCGTCGATTCACAGACCCTGCAACGGGTCATCGCGCAAGCGTCGCCGCCGACCGTGCCGCCGCTGCCGCCATCGCACACCGCGCCGCCGCAACTGCAGCCGTCGCCGCGCGCCGAAATGCTGCGCTCGAGCCTGCTCAGGCGCCCGCTCGACGCCGCCACTTTGGGCGCGCCGCAGCCGGGGCCGCCGCGGCCGCGATAGACTCCGGCCCGGTTGCTTTACGACGCCATCACCGCCACGGCCTGAATCTCGATCATCATCTCCGGACGCGCGAATCCCGCGACCGTGATCGCCGCGCTCGCCGGAAAATCCTTGCCGAAAATCTCGGTGCGCAGTTCCGTCATCCGCGTGGTATGGCGCGTATCGATCAAAAACACCGTCATGGTGACGATATCGGCGAGCTTGGCGCCGGCTTCGGCAAGCGTCTTGTCGATATTGCGAAAAGTCTGGCGGCATTGCGCGTCGAAATCGCCGGCCAGCGACTTGCCGGAATCGTCGACCGCGCCGGTATGACCGGCGAGCCAAATCGTTTTGGCCGCGCCTTCGGTAATGACGGCCGGTGAATAGGCGCGTGTTGCGGTGCGATGAGCGCCGACAAATGTCTTCTTCATGTGTTCCCCACTTCGTTCGCGATGGCCTACATTACACGCCATGACGACGACCCATCCCAGCACAGGTCCGGAATCGACGCTACCGCTAGCCGGCATTCGCGTGCTCGAATTCTGTCATACCATCATGGGGCCGACGGCCGGATTGATCCTCGCCGATCTCGGCGCCGACGTGATCAAGATCGAGCCCGTGGGCGGCGATCACACCCGCAGGCTTTATGGCTTCGCAGCCGGATTTTTTCCGACCTTCAATCGCAATAAGCGCAGCCTCGCGGTCGATTTGAAATCCGATGCGGGGCGCGCCCTGCTCCATCGGCTTGCGCAAACTGCCGATGTTATTCTGGAGAATTACGCGCCCGGCACCATGGAGCGGCTGGGCTGCGGCTATGCCGACCTAGCGCGGGAAAATCCGCGGCTGATCTATTGCGCGCTCAAGGGGTTTCTCAGCGGGCCCTATGAGCATCGCCCAGCCCTCGACGAAGTAGTGCAGTTCATGGCGGGTCTCGCCTACATGACCGGAC
Organism: uncultured Alphaproteobacteria bacterium; assembly: GCA_963696555.1. GTDB lineage: Bacteria > Pseudomonadota > Alphaproteobacteria > Rhizobiales > Xanthobacteraceae > BOG-931. Next base: position 190,182 of record CAVOKR010000027.1, read on the forward strand.
CGCCGGGCCAGCCGCTGCGCGCTGGCGCTTCCGTGGTCGACATCATGGGCGGCATGTTCGCCGCGATCGGTGTGCAGGCGGCGCTGCGCGAACGCGAACGCAGCGGCCGCGGCCAGATGGTGAAATCGGCCTTGTTCGAATCGACCTCGTTTCTGATGATGCAGCACATGGCCGGCGAGGTCGTCACCGGCAAGCCGATGCCGCCGATGCCGGCGCGCGACGGCGCTTGGGCGATTTACGAGCCGTTCGCCACCAAAGATGGCGAGCAGATTTTTGTCGGGCTCACCAGCAACGGGCAATGGCGGCGCTTCTGCGAGCATTTTGAGCGCGCCGACCTCGTGGAAAATCCCGCCTATAAGACCAACGAAGACCGCGTGCGCGAGCGAAAGGCCTTGCGTCCGATCGTTGCCGACATCGTCGCGCGGCATAAGCTCGCCGAGCTTGCCGAATTGTTCGACCGCATCGATATTCCGTTCGCACCGGTCGCCAAGCCCGGCGATCTGTTCGACGATCCGCAGCTCAATGCGTTTGGCCGCATGCTCGACATCGAATTCGCCAATGGCGCGCGCGCGAAAATACCGCGGCTGCCGGTCGAGATCGGCGAGCACGACTTTGCGCTGCGCCGCCAGGCGCCGAAAATCGGCGAGCATATCGCGCGAAATTCTCGCCGAACTCGGCCTCACGCTAACCGAGATCGGTGCCTTGACCGAGCGCGGCGTCGTTACCGCCGGGGAGCCGTCATGAGCGATCTGCCGAAGGCCGTCCATATCAACGAAGAAGGCCCGCGCGAGGGCTTTCAGATCGAGAAGGGCGCAATCCCGACCGCGCGCAAGATCGCGCTGATCGACGCGCTCTCGCAAACCGGCCTCGATCACATTCAGATCGTCTCCTTCGTCAATCCGAAAAACGTCCCCGGCATGGCAGACGCCGAAGACGTGGTGCGCGGGATCGCGCCGCAGCCAGGCGTCGCCTACACCGCGCTGTGGCTCAACGAAAAGGGCTTCCAACGTGCGCTGGGATTTTCTGACCGGCTCAGCAACACGGGGACCATCCAGCTCGCGGCATCCGAAAAATTCTCGCTTCGCAATCAAAACCGCAACGCCGCCCAGCAGCTCGCCGGCCAGCACGCGATCGTCGAGATGTACAAGGCCGCGAAAATCCCGATCGAGCGCGGCAGCATCATGGCGGCGTTCGGCTGCAATTTCGCCGGCGACATCCCGGTTTCGCATGTCGTCGCGCTCACGCAGCAAATTCTCGACGTTGCGGCGGAGCACGGCGTGACGCTTCGTTACATCACGCTCGCCGACACCATGGCCTGGGCGACGCCGCTCGCCATCAAGCGCGTCGTCGGGGCGTTACGCGCGCGCTTTTCCGACATGGATTTCGCGCTGCATCTGCACGACACCCGGGGCCTCGCCATCGCTAATGCCTATGCGGGCCTCGAAATGGGCGTGACGCGCTTCGACGCCGCCGTCGCCGGCCTCGGCGGCTGTCCGTTCGCCGGCCACCAAGGCGCCGCCGGCAATGTCTGCACCGAGGACCTCGTGTTCATGTGCGACGAATTGGGCATCAAGACCGGCATCGATCTCGACGCCCTGATCGAATGCGCCAAACTCGCCGAAGACGTCGTCGGCCATCCGCTGCCGGGATCGGTGAAGACGGGCGGGACGCTGAAGAAGTTTCGGCTGTGAATGTCGTCCGGTCCCGGGAGCTCCGGCTTCAGATGAACGATTAGAGAGTGAAAAAATTCAGTTTCGTGTTGTCTGCAGCGCCACGCGCGCCAAATTTTGCTTGAGCAGATAAAATGAGGCGGCGAGGAACAGAACGTCCTTCATCAGGAAGCCGAGCGGCAAGGTCATGATCGGAAATCCGCCGGCTTTGGGGGCCCAGGCGTCGGGCAGGAAGGGAACCCGGCACTGGATCGCGCCCGCAGCGATACTGAAAACAGGTGCGCGAAATTGAACCGCATCAGGCGCTGCGCAATCTCGCCGGCATAGCGCATCGGATGGTGGTGATCGACGGCGATGCGAGACGCGCTCGATCTGATATCTTACGTTGAATGGCTTGAAACCCGTGCATAACGCGGGCCACATCGCATCGTTTCCCGGACATCAAGACGACAGAAACTTCTCGAGAAGCTCGGTTGTCTGCGTGGGATTCTCTTCAGGAAAAAAGTGGCCTCCGGTAACCGCCTGTCCCTGCACGTTGTCTGCCCAGCTCCGCCAGATGCCCAACGCGCCGCCGTCCTTTTCGTAGAACGTGTCGAGTGGTCCGCCGGCACCCCACAGAAGCAGCATTGGGCAGGTGATACGCCGAGATTCTGCCCGATCCGCGTTGTCATGCTGGATATCCAAGCCTGCCGCCGCGCGGTACTCCTCGCAGACCGCATGGACCCGCGCCGGATCGCGATACGTCTCCAAATATTCTGCTTTCACTTCGGGGCCGAACGAGCCCCCGCCCAGTGGGTTGTCGAAGGCTGCGTCGGGCGCACCCAGCAGATATTTTTCCGGAAGCGGCGCTTTCTGCATGAGAAGACTGTAGGGCCACCAATTCTGCGCCGACCTTGCATCGAAGCGGGCCCATCCTTCGGAGATCGGAATGACGTCAAACACTGCGAGACGTTGCACCTTCTCCGGATGATCGAGCGCGAGCCGGTAAGCGACGCGACCGCCACGGTCGTGCCCGACGAGGTCGAACTTGGAAAATCCAAGTTTATCCATCACGGCGACAAGTTCGTTCGCCATGGCTCGCTTGGTGTAGGGGTAATGGTCCTTGGTGGAAGCCGGAACACCGCTGCGGCCATAACCGCGAAGATCGACGCAAATCACGGTGTGACTGTTGGCGAGCTGCGGAGCCATATGGCGCCACATCAGGCTGGTTCGAGGAAACCCGTGAACCATGAGCAACCCGGGCCCCTTTCCGTAGCGTCGAATGAAAATCGCGTTGTCGTCGGTCTTGATCTCCGCGGCCTCGAACTCGCCGGAAGCAGCCGATGCGCCCTTATCACTCGCTTGAGCGGCAGCGTGTCGCGGTAAAATTGCCTGCGACAGAGCAGCGCCGGAAGCCGCAGTGATTCCCTGAACTAAGGTACGACGTTCAATTTCGGTCTTTTCCATCATTTGTTGTCTCCTTTCATCCAGCTGGCGCGCTTTAGCGTCGCGAGACGTTCACTTCAGAAAGTCGCGGATGCTTTCGGCCACTTCCGGGGCATGCGTTTCCAGCGCGAAGTGGCCGGTGTCGAGGAAACGAACCGCTGCGCCCGGAATGTCGCGCTTGAACGCCTCGGCACCGGGGGGAAGAAAAAACGGGTCGTTTTTGCCCCACACCGCCAGAAGCGGCGGCTGATGTTTGCGCAAATATTCCTGGATTGACGGGTACAGAGCGACATTGCTCTTGTAATCGCCGAACAGGTCGAGCTGGACCTCATCGGCTCCGGCACGGGCCAAATAATAATTGTCGAGGTTCTGGCCGTCCGGCGAGACAATCGTCGGATCGGGCGCGCCGTGCATGTACTGCCAATGCGTCGTTTCCGGCGTGAGGAAGGCGCGCAGCGCGTCGCGGTTTGCCTGCGACGGGTTCTCCCAATAGGCCCGGATCGGAGTCCAGCCGTCGCTGAGACCTTCCACATAGGCGTTGCCGTTCTGCGAAATGATCGCGGTGATCCGCTCGGGATGACGGATTGCAAGCCGGAAGCCGGTCGGCGCGCCGTAGTCGAAGACGTATACGGCAAAGCGATCGAAGCCGATGACCTCGGTAAAGCGCTCGATCACGGCGGCGATATTGTCGAACGTGTAGCTGAATTTTTTCCGCGGCGGCATGTCCGACTGACCGAAACCGGGAAGGTCCGGCGCGACCATGTGAAATCTGTCGGCGAGCAGCGGGATCAGGCCGCGGAACATATGGCCGGCGGTCGGGAAGCCGTGCAACAGCAAGAGCTGCGGTGCGCCGGCCGGTCCCGCTTCGCGGTAGAAGACCTTGAACCCGTCGACGTCAGCCGTGCGATAGGTAACAGCCGCCATGAAACTCTCCACTATTGGTAAACTCAGTCGCCGGAGACCAATTCGACCGCGTCACGGATGATCTCGACGACGGGTGCCGGAGCGGTGACGATCGGCGTGTGATCGACGGCGTGCGGCCTGATCTTCGCCTTCATACGCTCGGCCATGAACCGCTGCGTCGCCGGGACGACCATGTGATCATGCTCTGCGATCAGGTACCAAGCCGGAACTTTCTTCCACAGCACAGGCCCCGCCGTCGCGACCGTCATGCAGGAGAAGCGAAGCGGCCGCTGCGCGGCCGCCAGTATGGTGAGATCATCAGCGGATGCATTCTGTGCGAATGCCTTGGGGAAGGCGTCATCCGGAAGCCAAAGCAGGTTAGCGCTATCCGGCGCGAGCTTTGGTGCCTGCGGATGCGGCTCGGCGCGAAAGAACAGATCGGTGAGCTTTTCGCCATCGTCGGGCGCGAACGCGGTGACGTACACCAAGGCCTTCACACGTTCGGGGCGCGCGAGCCCGATCACCGCGCCGGCATAGGCGTGGCCCGCCAAGACAACCGGCCCCGGGATGCGCGCGATGCTGCGGTTGAGCGCGGCAACGTCATCGGCTAGCTCGGTCAACGGTAGCGGAGCGGCGACCGCCTTGATGCCGTGGGCCGCGAGCCCGGTTATGACACGCGCCCAACTCGATCCGTCCGCCCATCCGCCGTGAGCCACCACAACAGTGACGTCTTTCGCCGCCATCTCGATGGTCCCGTGAATATGATCTTATGAAGAGGCGGAATTGCCATGCTGCAGCACGATCGGGTCGCCTTTTCCCTCGTCTACGTTCGCCATCTCGCGGCCGAGTACTTGGCGCGGCTGCCTTTGGTGCGGAAACGACGGGGAAATCATGTTCGCCACTCCTGACGCAGAATCCGACCCGCCGAGTCGCCAGACAGCTAGCGACGATTTTTCTCGCGGCGCCGCTCGGCGGCTGAGGGGATGACCATGAAGCCATTCCCCATGCCGCGCGTCGTAGAGCGACCTCTCAGATTCATGAAAGCTAAGGGACGGTCCGCAGCGGCGGAAATGCCCATTGGCTAGCGAATCAATACTCCTCAGCTATGGAACGAGCTCGGGCGGACACATCTCCGATCGCTGATGCCGGCAGAGAACAGCCTCGTGATCAATAACGCCGACGCCCGCGGTCTAGGGCCAATTTGCTGCACACAGCATATTGAGCAGCGTCGCGCAGGCTTTCCCACGTTGCCGTCCGGCGACCGTAAACGCAGAAACGGTGAGGCGGAGATCGAGCTGCCTCAGGGGTACGTGGCTCAGCGCGAGCATTTCTGCGACCGGGACAGTGACAATTGCTACACCGAGGTTCGCTTTGAGTAGGGCCAATTGGTCCTCCCGCCGCGACACCTGGTGGGTGGCGGGTTCGAGAATGCCTTTGGCCTTCAGCCTGGCCCGGAATTCTTCGGTCAACTCACAACTGGTGTCGATCACGAGAGTTTCGGCAGCCAGATCCTCGAACTCCACGAAGTCTTTGATCGCCAGGCGGTGACCCGGACCGGTGCCGACCTCGCATGGCTGGTCAAACAGCGGGAACGTGTCGAGGCGTGGCCATGCCTCGCCGAGGGGACCGGCGATCGCCAATTCGGCTGTACCAGTCTTCAGATAATCGACCACCTCGCTGCGCGAGCCACGGTGCAACTTCAGTTGCAGCCCGGGAAAAACCCGTGACAGCTCTTGCAACATCGGTTCGAACGGCTTCAGCCCAATCGTGTGCGACAACGCCAATGACAGCGGGACTACCTCCCCGTTGCGCATGGACGCGGCTACAGATTTGGCCGAGACGGCCGTTTCGTAGCACTGGCGCAGCATGGGGAGAACCCGTCGGCCGAGCTCTGTCAGATGCGACAGGTTGCGTTCACGGCGAATGAGATCACCGCCCAGTTCCGCCTCGAGAGCCTTGATCGCGCGCGTAAGCGATGGTTGAGCGACGTTGCAGCGCTCGGCCGCCTTGGTCAAATTCAATGTCTCGCTCACCGCGAGGAAGTAACGGATTTGGTGCATTTCCATGGCATGGCCGCGCTAATGCTAATGGTTGAAAATTGCTCCGTCTCGTTTGAAATTAGAGTTCTCCTCGCGTGAACCCGTGAGGGCTGCTATCACACGAGAACCCATTCGTTGCCGAACGTCGCGCCGTCGCCACACGCCCGCCATCGCGGGCATGACTATTATGTCCTAGCCCTCCCCCGCGATCTTCCACACCCCGCTCGCCGTTCCGACCGTGCGCGTGCCGACCGTCACTTTCGAGCGCATGAAGATGATCGAGCGCGTCAGCCGCACCACCTCACAATTGGCTTCGACGAATTCGCCGAGCCTTATGGCGCCGACGAATTGCACGCTGAGTTCGATGGTGGCGTGCTTCTTGCCGCCCGAGGCGCGCAGCGCCGTCATGCCCATGGCCTGATCGACCAGCGTCGCCAGCATGCCGCCATGCAACACGTTGTTGAAGTTGATGTGCTTTGGGGCGACCACAAAGCCGAAGCACCCGTCCCCCTTGCGCCAGAGCGGCCCGACATGGTGACCGAAACCCATGCGATCGACCACCTCCCAGCCAGCGGCGGCGGGATCGAAAATTTCCGGCGTGGGGGATTTGTCGTTCATGCGTGCGAAGCTCTCTTATCGTCATTCCGGGGCCGAGCGAAGCGAGGAGCCCGGAATCCATAACCACGATCGGTGATTATGGATTCCGGACTTGCCGCTGCGCGACAATCCGGAATGACGGCGGTCCTACATAATCGCGAATTCAACATTGCGGCGGTCGGTGACGAGCATCGAGCCCGGGTAATGGGTGATGCAAAATTCCGGCCGCGCCGCGGCGACGACCGATTGCGGGGTCACGCCGCAGGCCCAGAACACCGGGATTTCATCGTCGTGCACCGGCACCGCGTCGCCGTAATCGGGCTTGGCGATATCCTTGATGCCGATCATGTCCGGTTTGCCGAGATGGATCGGCGCGCCGTGCACGGAAGGGAAACGGGTCGTGATCTGGACGGCCCGGATGGCGTCGGCGGGCTTCATCGGCCGCATCGAAACCACCAGCGGTCCGCGGAACGGTCCGGCGGCTTCGGTTTCGATCGAGGTCCGGTACATCGGGACGTTACAGCCGCAGGTCATGTGCCGCAGCTCGATGCCGTTTTCGACCAAGGCCTGTTCGAAGGAAAACGAACAGCCGATGGCAAAGGTGACCAGATCGTCGCGCCACCACGCCGTGACGTCGGCCGGCTCATCGGTCGGCACGCCGTCGCGCCAGATGCGGTAGCGCGGCAGGTCGGTGCGGATGTCGAGGTCCTCGCCCAGCGCCGGGATATGCGGGTCGCCCGGCGCCGAGACGCCGATGAGCGGACAGGGCTTTGGATTGCGCTGGCAGAATTGCAGGAAAGATTCTGCCAATTTTTGCGGCAGGATGGCGAGATTGGCTTGCACGAAGCCCGGCGCCATTCCGGCGGTTGCTCCCGCATAGCCGTCGCGGCGGCTCGCCAGCCGTGCCGAGAGGCCGGTCGGATAGAGAGTAGGAAGGGCAATCCCCATCGGCGGCTCCTGATCGCGTCATCGCGGCAAGCGACTTGCCATTTTAGCATCGAACAGCTGCCGAGGGATACGATCGCCGCGACGATCTTACGCGGAGCAACGCCGGGGCGGTGCCGGAGCAGGCTTCCGAATCCGGTTGAATCTATCGTCAGGATCGCGTTTGTTAGCGCCATAATTCGATAATCAGAAGCCTGTCAAAGGCCGGGGAACAGGGCGCATCCTTGAGGGAGACATGCGATGAGCGAGAATTGGAAAAACGAGGCCTGGGCCGCGGACATGTGGTACCGCGGCAAGGTCACGCGCCGCAGCCTGGTCGGCTGGGGCGGCGGCGCGATCGGCGCCATGATGCTGGTGCCGGCGCCGTGGCGCGCGGCCTTCGGCGCGGCCAACCCCTATAAAATCGGCTCGGAGCAGCCGCTGTCGGGCGCCGGCGCGGCGGGCGGCAAGACCGCCGTGGTCGGGTTGCAAATGGCCGCCGACCGCATCAACGCCAATGGCGGCATCAACGGCCGCCCGGTCGAATTGGTCATCGCCGACGACGAGAGTTCGCCGGCCGTCGCCCGGCAAAAGACCGCGAAGATGGTGCAGGAAGATAATATCGACGTCCACGTCGGCGGCTTCCTCTCCAATATCTGTCTCGCCTGCATGCCGGTGTGGGAAGATGCCAAGATCGTCAACATGATCAGCGTGTGCCTCGACACCACGCTGACCACCACCAAGTGCAACCGTTACAGCTTCCGGCCCTACGATTACGCACCCGCGATGGCGGTCGCCTTCGCGCCGATGCTGACCAAGATGGGCAAGAAGTGGCACATCGCCTTTGCCGATTATTCCTGGGGCCAGTCGACGCGCGATGCCTATATCGCCGAGATCAAAAAGAACGGCGGCGAAGTGGTCGGCACCACCGGCATTCCGCTCGGCACCGCCGACATGACGCCGTTCCTGTCGAAAATCTCCGGCGATTTCGACGGCCTGTTTGGTATTTTCTTCGGCAAGGACGGCGTCACCGTCGCCACCCAGGCCTACGACCTCGGGCTGACCAAGAAATATAAGTGGTGCGGCGACGGCTCGATCTCCGAATCGACCAACCTAGTGGCGATCGGCAACAAGATCGACGGCTTCACCGGCATCAACCGCTACATTCCGGTGTTCGACGGCGTCCTCAATACGCCCTACCTGCACCGCTTCTTCGATGAAGCCAAAGCCCGGCTCGCGAAGATCGACCCGTCGGGCCCGCTGCCCGACAAATACGTGCAGTCGAATTACGAAGCCTTGAACGTCGTGAAGATCGGCATGGAAAAGTCAAAGTTCGGCGGCCGCGACGACACCATGAAGCTGATCGAGGCGCTCGAGGGTCTCGAAATGAAGGAGAGCGATGATTTTCCGCAGGGCGACAAGGTGCTGCGCAAAGAAGATCATCAGGCCTTCCCGCGTGAGTTCATCTTCGAGGTCAGCGGCGGGACCTACCATCTGCTCGAGGTGGTACCCGGCGACAAGACAATCGCCCCGCCGGCTTGCAACTTCACCGCTTAAGTGCGCGCGCAGCCGTCGGCCGACGTTCGCTCCCCGCCGGACAATCGGGGAGCGGCGCCGGCAGCCATTCTGACGACCGAGATGCTGACCGTCCGATTCGGCGGGCTCGCGGCGCTGTCTAATGTGAATTTCGACATCAAGCGCGATGAAGTCCGCGCCATTATCGGCCCGAACGGCGCCGGCAAGAGCACGTTCTTCAATTGCCTGACCGGCGTGTTGCGGCCGACCGCCGGACGCATCATTTTCGACGGCGACGAGATCACCGGACTGCCCTCCAATGCGATCTCGCAAAGGGGCATCGCGCGCTCTTATCAGATCACCAATATCCTGCCCAATGCCTCGGCGCTCGAAAACGTGCGCATCGCCGCGCAGTCGCGCCGCCACGGCTGGAACATGATCGCGCATCACAGCGCCTTTGCCGACATCAATGGCAAGGCCGAGGCGGCGCTCGATGCCGTCGGCCTCTTGGGGAAGGCCGCCGAGCTTGCCGGCAATCTGTCGCATGGCGAGCAGCGCAATCTCGAAATCGGCATCGCGCTTGCCACCGAACCGAAGCTCCTTTGCCTCGACGAGCCCACTGCCGGCATGAGCCAGGGCGAGACCGACGAGACCAAGGCGCTGATCGGACGCATCGCCAAAAATCTCACCATCCTCATTGTCGAGCACGACATGCAGGTGGTGATGGAACTGTGCGACCGCATCACAGTGTTTCACTACGGCGAGATCCTTGCCGACGGCACGCCCGAAGAAATTCAGCAAAACCCCAAAGTGCTGGAGGTCTATCTGAAGACATGAGCGCCGCTGAAGCCATAAGCGCAGCCAAGGAGATAGGCTTCGCCGCGAGCATGATCGCGCCGCTCGTCGCGGTCGAGGCGGTGCACACTTATTATGGCAAGAGCCACATCCTGCACGGCGTATCGATCGAGGTCGGCCCGGGCGAAGTCGTGGGCCTTCTTGGCCGCAATGGCGTCGGCAAGATCACGACGCTGAAGACCATCATGGGCCTGGTGCATCCGAGCGAAGGCACGGTGCGGCTCGACGGCGCCGCCGTCACCGGTCTCGCCGCCGCACAAACTGGCGCGGCTCGGCATCGGCTACGTGCCGGAAGACCGCCGCATCTTCCGCCTGCTCACGGTGATGGAAAACCTGCGCACCGGTCTCGACCGCAACGGCGTCACCGACGGAAAAGCGCGAGATGCTGCTCGACAAGGTCTTCACGTTCTTTCCGGTGCTTGGCGGAGCGGCGCGTCGCAGGCCGGCGGCACGCTGTCGGGCGGCGAGCAGCAGATGCTGGCGATCGCGCGCGCCATGATGCTGGAGCCGAAGATCATCCTGCTCGACGAGCCGACCGAAGGCCTGATGCCGCGCATGGTGTCGCAGATCCGCAACATCATCGAGATCCTGCACAACGAGGGCGTCGCCATCCTGCTGGTCGAGCAGAACGTGCCGTTGACGCTCGACGCGAGCCAGCGCGTCTACATCATGGAGAAAGGCGCCGTGCGCCACCATTGCGCCGCGTCCGAGATCGACGTCAATCATCCCGTCATCAAGCAATATATGGGGGTATGAGCGATGGGCGCGGTCGGCGCATTTCTTCCAAGCTATTCCGCTCGATCTTTTCATCATCCAGACGGTGAACGGCATCGTCGCCGGCATGATCCTGGCGCTGGTCGCGTCGGGCCTGACGCTGATCTTCGGCATCATGGACGTGGTGAATTTCGCCCATGGCGAATTGTTCATGCTCGGCGCCTATATCGGCGTCTTCGATCGTCGCCGCCACCGGAAGCTTCTGGCTCGGCTTGATCGCTGCGGCGCTGATCGTCGCGATTCTCGGCGCGGCGCTGCAGATCGTGACGCTGCGGCCGCTGATCGGCCGCGATCCGCTGAACACGATCCTCGCCACCTTCGGCATTTCGCTGGTGTTGCAGAATTATGCGCTGTGGCAATTCGGCCCGACGGCGCGCCGCATCCCCGAGCCGATCGCAGGCTATTTCACTCTGTTCTACCTGCAATATCCCTGGTACCGCATCGTCATCGCGGCGCTGTCGGCCGCCATCATCGGCAGCTTCTGGCTGTTCCTGAAATACGGCAAATTCGGCATCTGGATCCGCGCCACCGCGCAGGATCGCGTCATGGCGCAAGCCATGGGCATTCCGGTGCCGCTGGTCTACACCGGCGTGTTCGCCATCGGCGCCGCCATGGCGGCGGCGAGCGGCGTGTTGTTCGCGCCGCTGGTCGGCGTCAATCACACCATGGGGCTCGACTGGGTGCTCAAGGCCTTCATCGTCGTCGTGGTCGGCGGCATGGGCAATCTCGGCGGCTCGATCGCCGCCGCGATCTTCATCAGCCTGCTTGAATCCTACGCCGCGATCTGGGTCGACCCGTCGCAGGCGGTGATCGTCTCCTTCGTCGTCCTGATCCTCACGCTGTTGTTCCGTCCCACCGGCCTGTTCGTAGCGACACCGAAATGACAACCGCACCGCTCGACAAAACCGGCCGCATCAAGCCGGCGCTCGGCATGACCAAGCTGAGCCACACCGCCGTTTTCTGGATCGGCTTTTGCGTGGTGATGGCGGTGCTGATCGTGGCGCCGCTGGTGCTGCCGGAATTCTGGCGCCGCTTCCTCACCGAAGTCCTGATCTGGGGCCTGCTGGCGATGTCGTCCGATCTGTTGATCGGCTACACCGGCATGATCTCGTTCGGCCATTCGGCGTTTTTCGGGCTCGGCATGTATGGCGCCGCCGGCGCGCTGATCGCTGATCGAGCCCGCCAAATCTGTGGCTCGCCATCCTGTTCGGGCTTGCCGGCGCCGCCGGCGCCGCGCTGTTCGTCGCGTTTTTCTCGACCCGGCTGCGCGACATCTATTTCGCCATCACCACGCTGATCTTCAGCCAGATCTTCTACGTCATCATCTTCACCTGGACGGCCGTGACCGGCGGCGAGAACGGCTTGATCTTCACCCGGCCGCATCTGGCGATCCCGTTCCTCTACGACGCGCGCTTCACCACGACGACGATGCACTGGTTCGTGCTCGCGGTGGTGACGGCGTCCTATCTGATCCTGCGGCGGGTCACGCAATCGCCGTTCGGCATGGTGCTGCAGTCGATCCGCGAGAACGAAGCCGCGCACCCGCGCCATCGGCTACGCGGTCGAACGCTACAAGATGGTGTCGGTGATGCTGTCCGGCCTGTTCGCCGGCCTCGCCGGCGTGCTCTACGCCATCCAGAACCAATTCGCCGCGCCCGATTTCGTCTACTTTCATCACCTCGGGCGACACCGTGATCTACAACGTCATGGGCGGCATCGGCACGCTGGTCGGCCCGATCGTCGGCGCCGGCTTCTTCCAGCTCGCGCGCGAATTGCTGTCGCGGCTGTTCGGCGACCAGTTCCCTTATCTGATCCCGCTCGGCATGGTCTTCATCGCGATGATCATCTTCCTGCCGCAGGGGATGCTCGGGCTTTGCGCGGCGGTGGCTGAACGAGCTAGTTCAGGAAGTGCGGTTTATTCCAAAAATGCCGCGAGCGCGGCCGCGTCCTTCTTGTCGGCGGCGAAATCCTCGGCGAAGCGCTCGTAGAAATCGCGCGGCGCCTTCGTAGAGCTCGCGCGCCGCCGGATCGTCGCCGACAAAGCCCGCGATCTCCTGCATTTCGGCGACCCAGCGATAGGCCTTGGGCGGCATCGGCGCCGAGCTGCCGCTTGAACCAGGCGAGCATTTCCTTCTGGCTCAGTTGCAATTCCGCGAACAGCTCGTCGGCGGTGCCGGCGCGCGCCGCCGCCAGCATCATCGCCGCGCCGATCGCCTGCGTGCCCTTGGTGATGCCCGGCATAGGACATTTTCAGCGCCGAGGCCGCGCTCAGTGGCGCCGTCGAGCACGCGAACGTCGAGGCCGTAATCGCGCAGCGCTCGCGAAGCGCGGCGCGGCCGGACCCGAGGCATAGAAGCGCGTCCGGTTCCGCCGCGGCTTCCCCGGCACCACCGGCTTCGGCGGCGGGCCGATGATGCCGGCATCGACGAACGGGCAGCCGGTCGGCGCGATGGCCGCGGCGACGCGCTCGACCGTCTTCGGATTGATGGCATTGCAGTCGACATAGACCGGCTTGGCATTGCTCTTGGCGAGCGCCGGCGCGAAACGCTCGGCAAGCGACAGCGCGTCGCCCGGCGGCAGGATCGAGAGAATGAAATCGGACTGCCGCGATCTCGTCGTCGCTCGCCGCGGCCATGCCGGCCGCCTTGGCCCGCGCCGCCGTCTCCGCGCTGCGGCCGTCGAGCGAGGTGAGCACTTTGAGCCCGTTATCGGCGAGCCTTTGTCCGACCGCGGCGCCCATGGCGCCGGGCGCGATCACTGCAACGACTGGAGTCATGGCATGCCTCGAAACGGCAGACCGAGCGCCGATCTTGACACCGTTGTCGCGAGGCTTTCGCAGCGTCCGTGCGCCGCTGCAAGCGCCGCCGCAAGGCCGAAATGCGGCCGTCGGCGCCCGGCTGATAGAACACGCTGAAGCGGGCGACGCTCGCGGCGAAGGCTGCGGCGTCGGCGGGCTTCTTCACCTCGAAGGAATCGAAACCGGCGCGGACCAGGAAGCTGAAACTGGTCGCGCAGCACGTCGCCGGTGGCGCGCAGCGTGCCGCGAAAGCCGAAATTCTCGCGCAGCAGCCGCGCCTGGCTGTAGGCGCGGCCGTCGCGGAATTTCGGAAATTCGAGCGCGATCAGCGCCAGATGGCCGAGCCAGGGCTTCAGCTCGGCGACGCGGCGGTCGTTCGGCCACAGCACGCCGAGCGAGCCGTCGCGGCGGACGAGCGCGTCGGCCTCGGCCAGGAAACGCTTCGCCGACACGATCACCGGCACGCGCTCCGGCAGCGGCGCATCGTCGTCGACGCGGACGTAGCGGTCCTCGACGAGCTTGCCGTTTTCAACGAGTGGCATAGACGCGCTCCCGGAATGGCTCGACGCCGGTCCGCTTGACGGTGTCGATGAACAATTCATCCGGCCGCTGCCGCAATTCGAGATAGGCCGCGGCGATGTCCTCGACCACATCGGCGACCTGCGCATACGGCACCGCGGGCCCGATCAGCGTGCCGAGCGTCGGCGTCCTCGTCGGCCTTGCCGCCGAGCGTGATCTGATAGAACTCCTCGCCGTTCTTCTCGACGCCGAGAATGCCGATATGGCCGACATGGTGATGGCCGCAGGCATTGATGCAGCCGGAAATATTGACGTGCAGCCGGCCGAGATCGCGCTGCAGATCGAGATTGTGGAAGCGCCGCGTAATCTCCTGCGCGATCGGGATCGAGCGCGCATTGGCGAGGCTGCAATAATCGAGGCCCGGGCAGGAGATGATGTCGGAGACGAGATTGACGTTCGGCGTCGCGACGCCGATCGCGTCGAGCGCGCGCCACAGCGCCGGCAGATCGCGCTGCGCGACATGCGGCAGCACCAGATTCTGCTCGTGGCCGACGCGGATTTCGCCGAACGAATAACGGTCGGCGAGATCGGCGATGGCGTCCATCTGCTCGGCGGTGGCGTCGCCCGGCGTGCCGCCTTCCGGCTTGAGCGACAGCGTCACGATGGCGTAGCCCGGCACCTTGTGATTGGCGACCGAATTGCCGAGCCAGGCATCGAAACCGCGGTCGGCGCGGCGCGCCTCGGCCAGTTCCGGCGGGCTGTCGGCAAGCCGCTCATAGGCCGGATAGCTGAAACGGCCGGCGATCTCGGCGACGGCCGCGTCGTCGAGCGCCAGCGTGCCGTCCTTGATGCTTTGCCACTCGGCCTCGACTTCCTTGGCGAAGGCCTCGGGCCCAAGCTCGTGCACCAGAATCTTGATGCGCGCCTTGTAGATATTGTCGCGGCGGCCGAACTGGTTGTAGGTGCGCAGCACCGCCTCGACGTAGCTCAAGCACGTCGCGCTTGTGCAGGAACGGCTTGATGGTCTTGGCGAGGAACGGCGTGCGGCCGAGCCCGCCGCCGACCATGACCTCGAAACCGGTCTCGCCGGCGTCGTTGCGATGCAGCTGCAGCGCCAGATCGTGGATGCGCAAGCGCCGCGCGATCGTGCGCGGCGGTGCCGACCGCGATCTTGAATTTGCGCGGCATGAACGAGAATTCGGGATGCAGCGTGACGTGCTGGCGGATCAGCTCGGCCAAGACGCGCGGGTCCTCGATCTCGTCGGGCGCGACGCCGGCCCATTGATCGGTCGTGATGTTGCGCACGCAATTGCCGCTGGTCTGCATGCCGTGCATGCCGACGCTGGCGAGATCGGCCATGGCGTCGGGCAATTCGGCGAGCTTGATCCAGTGGTACTGGATGTTCTGCCGCGTGGTGAAATGGCCGTAGCCGCGATCGTATTTGCGCGCGACATGCGCAAGCATGCGCAACTGCTCGGACGACAACGTGCCGTAGGGAATGGCGGTGCGCAGCATGTAGGCGTGCAGCTGCAGATAGACGCCGTTCATCAGCCGCAGCGGCTTGAATTCTTCCTCGGTCAATTCGCCGGACAGCCGGCGCGCGACCTGATCGCGAAATTCCGCGACCCGTTCGGCGACGAGCGTCCGATCGAAGGCGTCATAGACGTACATGCGTGCGCCCAGATCTTTTGTTGCGGGTCTTTTTGCTACGGGTCTTGTCGGAACGAAACTTACCGTCCGAACAACGTCGCTGCCGCTTGGGCAGAGACGCCGGAAGAAGTGGCCCTGCTTCGCGGGGGCGCCGGAAGGTCGATGGTCGGACCGCCAAGACGAATCAGTTCCCGCAGATTTCCCGGCCGGGGCTCACCGGCGGCAGAGAGTTTCACCGGAGCGATATAGGGCCCCACCGCCCGCAAATCGTCGGCGAGCGCCGCCGCCATCAGAGCGCGCGCGCCCTCGGCATTGGTTGCAATCGCGGCGCCATTCAGCGCCGTTGTCCAGCCGCCATCGGCGCGGCGATAGACCACGGCGCCGTCGCCAGACGCGGTTGGCGGTGACAACCACCGGACCGCTGACCTTGATCTTTTTTTGTTCGAGCGGAGAAGTCATGGGACCTCGCAAACAACCTCGTTGGCGTCAGAGCCGGATGGCGAAATTCAGCCGCCGTAGAACGTTGTTCTATATATGGGTATATTTCTTGGCGCAAATAGTGGAATATTCTGCCAAATAAGCCGTTAGAGCGTGAAATTATGTGCAGACTCTGCCGCCCGATGAGAAGGTCCTTCCTCGCGTGCGCATTAACCGTCGGGTGCGAAAGTCGGCTCGGGGGCTGGTACGGTGAACCCCTCATGCCATCTAACAGACCTACACCATGGCATTACGATCCGGCCGAGCGGCCGGAATCGGGGGTCAGGCGCTGCAAATCAGCATTCTCTGCGGTAAAGTTGGATAGTGGACCCTTCGCGAAAGCCGCCCTCGCGGCTCCTGACGGCAGGGAAGCCCGAGTACTTATCCAACGCTCACCCGGACGTTGTGAAGGCTTGGCGTTGCGCGGGGCCCTGAAAAGATGCCATAGCACATACTTAAACCTCAAAAACTGGAATGGAAGATGGCGAAAACGTCGAACAAATCGGCCAACAAGGTGGACAAAGTCGTCGGACGAAACATCCGGGTTCATCGCTTGGTCAAGGGCATGACACAGGAAGGTCTCGGCGAAAAGCTGGGCGTGACTTTTCAGCAGATTCAAAAATACGAGAAGGGCACCAACCGGGTCGGCAGCGGCCGGCTCTATCAGATTGCCGCTCTTCTCGAAGTGCCGGTGACAGCCTTCTTTGAAGGCGGCGATACGCACGCGGCGCCGCGCAGTGCATCGCCGTTCGATTTGCTCGCCGATCCGGTGTCGCTGCGTATGGTCCAGGCATTTTCGGAGATTTCGGACCAGAAGACCCGGCGCGCCGTATTGGCGCTCGTCGAGTCGATGAATTCCAGCCGGCCCTGATTCAACTGCAAATCGCGACGTTTCTTGGACGGCGTCTATCGCAACGCCGCGGCGACACTGCGCGTGCGCGCCGCGGAATTCGTGCCGCTTCAGGGCATATCCGATTGCAGCCACGACCGGGGGCGGCGACGTGCAATCGGGCGGAATTGCTGCATTTGGATATTTGGATGAATATGATACCGGGTCGGGTTGGGTGTCATCGTATGCGCATTTGATGACGGCTCAATAACGGGCTTGTCCTGTTTGGGCGGTTGGGATGAAAATTCTGATTGTTGACGATCACGCTTTGATTCGTGATGCGTTGCAAGGCTTGCTCAAAAAGCTCAAGCGCGGCGCGGCCGTGCTGGAGGCGCCGGATAGCCGGCAGGCGATGGACGCGGTCGCGGCCAACACCGACATCGGCCTCGTGCTGCTCGACTTGAACTTGCCGGATCGCGACGGCTTCTCCGTGCTCGCCGAATTGCGGGAGCGTTATCCCGCGATCGCAGTCGTGATGCTGTCGGCGATCCAGGAGCGCGCGACCGTCATGCGGGCACTGGAGTTGGGCGCGGTCGGCTACATTCCAAAATCCGCCCGCCGCGAAGTCATGATGAGTGCCTTGCAACTGGTCTTTGCCGGTGGCGTCTACATACCTCCCGAGATACTCGCGCGCGAGGAAATCTCGCGCCCCGCCGCAATCGCGCAGAATAACGACCGTCCGATCGTATCGCCCTCCGAAGTCGGGCTGTCGGATCGCCAGCTCGACGTGCTCGCCCAGTTGATGCAGGGAAAGAACAACAAAGTCATCTGCCGGGTGCTCGGCCTGGCCGAACCCACGGTCAAGAATCACGTCACCGCAATCCTGAAAGCGCTGAAGGTGACGAACCGCACCGAGGCGGTGATCGCCGTCAATGAACTCGGTTGGAAATTGCCGGCAACTCCAAAGGCGTAAAAATGTCCGGGGTCGCGCCCTCGCCGGCCGGTTTGCGGATCACCGGGACCTGCGGCCGCTTTATCGCCTGACTGAACATCGCGCGCAGCGCCATCGCATCGACCGGCTTGTGTAAAAGATGGCAGCCTTTGGCTTTGGCCTCGCGCAGCGTTTCCGCCGTGGTATCGCCGCTGACGAGGAACGCCGGAATTTGCGCCGACAAGGCGGCACGCAACCGCTCGATTGCCTGAAGGCCGGTTCTGCCGTCAGACAGATGATAATCCGAGATGATGAGGTCGGGCGTGGGATCCTGTTCGGTCAAGGCCTCGAGCGCCTTGCCGTCCGACATGGCGCTGATAACCCGGCAGCCCCAGCTGCGAAGGATCCCGCCCATTCCTTCCAGAACGAGCGGATCGTTGTCGATTACCACGACGAGCTTGCCGTTCGAGCGTTCGAGCTGATTGCGCAACGGCGCGGGCGTTGCGGCAGTCAGTTCCTGTGCCGGAACCATCGGCACCGTGATGGCAAAGCAGGAACCTTTGCCGGGCGCCGACTTGACCTCGACGCTGTGCTTCAACAGGCGGCACGCCCGATCGACGATCGCAAGCCCGAGCCCGAGACCGCCGCGACGGTCGCGGTCCTGCTCGTCCAGACGGTAGAATTCCACGAAGATCTTTTCGCGCTGATCGGCCGGAATGCCGGCCCCCGTGTCCCACACTTCGATCCGCAGCTCGTTGCCGCGCTTACGGCAGCCGACGAGGAGACCGCCGTGGCTGGTGTAGCGCACGGCATTCGAGATCAGATTAAAGACGACGCGTTCCAGCAATATAAAGTCGCTCCGGACCCAGGCATCGCTCGGCACGACGCGGAATGACAGTCCCTTGGCCCGCGCCGCCTCCGCAAAGGTCGTTTCGGCATGGGTCAATAGCTGCGCGACCGGGAAGGCCGTGACATTCACCGTCGTGCCGCCGGCGTCGAGCTTCGAGATATCGAGCAGCGCGCTGAACAGATCGTTCATCGCGGACAGCGCCGCCTCGATCCGCCCAACGATGCTGGTTGCGCTCGCGCGCGCGCAAACGGCCGTGCAATTGGGCGACGAAAAGCCCGACCGCATGCAGCGGCTGACGCAGATCGTGGCTGGCCGCGGCCAGGAAACGGGATTTGGCGAGATTGGCGGCTTCGAGCTGCCGGGTGCGCTCCTCGACTTTGCCTTCGAGCGTGGCGTGGGATTCCTGAAGCCGCGCCGCCATGCTGTTGAATTGATCGCCGAGCGCCTCGAGCTCGTCGCCGGTCTCGATGGAAATCCGGTGCGCGAGGTCGCCGCTGCCGACCCGCGCGGCGCCATCTTGCAGCGAGCGGATCGGGATGACCATCCTGCGGGCAAGCGCGAGCCCCGCCAGAAACGCCAGCGCCAGCGCCGCGAGAACCAGAACTCCGGAGCGGTATGCGGAATCGTAGAGCGGGGCGTAGGCCTCATCAATCGGCAATTCGGCAAAGACGAGCCATCCGGGCGGCGTCACCTCGGCATAAGCGCTCAAAACACGCCGGCCTTTGATGTCGACACCTTGCAGAGGCTCATCCGTGCGAACCATTCGATTGCGTCGAGCGCGCGGCCTGCACCTGCGCGAATTGCGACATGTCGGTCTTGCGCAGCACCTCGCTGATGTCGGGATGCGCGATCAGCCGCGCCGCGTCGTCGACCACATAGGCCTGGCCGTGCTTGCCGACCTGAATTTGCGAAACGACGTCCCAAATGAACGTGAGATTTACTTGCCCGACGACGACGCCGAATTCCGGTCGAGCGCCAGCCATGGCGATGGTCATAGTAGGGTTGAGACTCGTCGATGAAATAGACAGGTCCATAATATGACTTTGTGCGCCATCGCATCGATGAATGCTGGTCTCTTTCGAATGATCGACCCCGCTCTCGATGACGTCGGGCGCTTCCCGTGACATGCGGAATTGCTCGCGTCCCGCCGCGTCGAGCTGCACGATCTCGGTCAGCGCCGGCACTTGATGCAATAGGCGAACCGCATCGAACTGCCATTCGTCAAGCGAGCTATCGGTCCAGGAAAGCTGGGTCTCCCAGGCCAACCCGGCCGTAATCTCATTAAGAAATTGATCTATCTTTTCCGCCGCGGATTGCGCCTGTCCGCGCTGAATGCGAAACAGCAGCGCTTGTTGTTCCTGGTATGAAAACCAGATATCGGAGGCGCCATTGATCGCCAGACGCAAGACTAACAACTGCTACAAACAAGCACGACATATTTGCGAAAGAGACCCGCCACGCGCCGTGAGGCGCTAGAGCTGCACGCTCGTCGCCTCCGAGCTTGTCTTCATCTGTTATTCACTGGGGCGCACCGGCAACGATATGGCCCAAAGCGCCGTTTGCCCGGCGGCCTGCTCGTTTTCGCGAGAAAACGAAGCATCTCAATCATCGCGTGTGCGCAAACTGTATAATCTGTGGCCATGATCACTCCCACATCATATCAGTTCTTTACCGCGGAGAAAATGCATTGACGCGGCAAAATGCGAGATGCCGAAGGGGTGCTCGTCTAGTAAGTTCTAGGTACCTTTTCTTATCAAGCGTGAGTCACAGCTCCCACTACTGCTTTGGTCACATCCGCCAAAAGGGCTGAATTGCAATGGAACGGCGCAGGTTCGTGGCCTTAATCACTGCTATCCTGGCGGCGCGACCGACCCTGACAACCGCCCAGCAGGCGAGCCGCTTACGCACCGTTGGCGTGCTCATGGGATTAACAAACGATGAGGAGACACAAGCTCGCGCTAAAGTTATCGAGCAAGGTCTCGCAAAAAAGGGATGGATCGTCGGTCAAAACCTCCGCCTGGAGTATCGATTTGCAGGCGCCGATACCGGACGCATGCTTAGTCTTGCCAAGGAGTTGGTGGCGCTCAAGCCGGACGTTATTATTGGCCATAGCACGCCAGTTGTTGCGGCGCTCCACCAAGTCACTCAAACAATTCCTATTGTATTTGTCGTGGTCGCCGATCCAGTCGGCAGCGGCTTTGTCACTAGCATCGCACGGCCGGGCGGCAACATTACGGGGTTCACGGTTGTGCAGCCCACGATTACGGGAAAATACTTGTCGATATTGAGAGAGCTGAAACCGCAACTTGCCCGGGTCGCTCTAATTTACAATGCCGAGTCCGTTCCCGGCGGCGGGTCTTTTTATATGCCCTCGTTCATGGAGTTGGCAAAGGAGTTCCACGTTACGCCGATCGTGACCGAAGTCCACAGTCCGGCTGGAATCGAAACGGCCATGACTGACCTTGGCGCCACGCCTGGAAGTGCGCTCATCGTGATGCCGGGCAACTTCACGACGCTTTACCGCGAGCTCTTTATTTCACTTGCTGCTCGGCTGCAGATTCCCACGCTCTACCCATACAGCTATTTTGTCGACGAAGGAGGCCTGCTGTCCTACGGGATCGATGTCCTGGATTTGTTTAGACGTGCACCAGATTATGTCGATCGCATTTTGCAAGGCGCAAAGCCGGCGGACCTTCCCATTCAAGCCCCGCGAAAATTCGAACTAATGATTAATCTGAAGTCGGCCCGTGCTCTTGGTCTCGTGGTGCCGCGAATTCTCCTTGCCGGCGCTGACGCTTTGATTGAGTGAAGCTAAATTTGCTTCGCGGCGCCGCGAATTGATCGTTCAAATCTATCGACGCAGTCAAGTGGTCGGGGTAGCGAGAGTCGCTACCCTCGATGCAAGCCAAGGCGGCATTGTGGATCGCCCCTGATTAATGGCGGCGACACCAAAAAGGATTGCGAGGAACCCCGTCGCCGCCGTCCAGGTTAATGTTTCACCCATCAGGGCACAGCCAACGAACAAGCCGACACTAAGCTTCAGGTATCCAACGCTCGCAGTGCCCATGCTGCCGATAGTTCGGATCAAACGAAAATAGATGATAAACCCAAACGCAGTCGCGACAATCGCGTTGACAACCAGTGCTGCAATAGAAGCCATCGAAGGCACGGAGCTCAATGGCGCCTCAACGACAAAACAAAGCGGAACAAGTATGACCGCGGCGGATGTCAACGTTCCGGCCGCCGTAATCTCTGGCGGCACATCGGAGAACTGTCGGCCATGAATGACGCTAGCTGCGGAGGCCGCGGTCGCTAAAATAATCGCTGTTTGGCCGAACGCGGATTGGCCGAGCCCCGACAACGTGCTTGCTCCCGCAATCATGATGACGCCAGCGAAGCCAATTGACACTCCAAACAGCCGCTTGACTGGCAGCATTTCGTGCCGGGTCCACGTTAGGCTGATGAGGCAAACGAAGAGCGGCGTCGTCGAGTTCAGTATTGCAGTAAGCCCGCTATCGACCGAACGCTGACCAAAGGCCAGGAGCGTGTAAGGAAGGACACAAGCGAGACAGCCTTGCACAAGCAAACGGGGGATTAGCACCCTTCGCCGTGGGCGCTTGCGCTTCATTGCGAAAATAACAATCCAAAGGACGATTGCCGCCAGTGAAACGCGTGCCGCCACCATCGTGATCGGCGGAATCGTCGCGAGAGAGATTTTCGTCAGCGCATAGGGAATGCCCGAGAGGACCCCCAGCAGCAACAGTAGGAGTAGCTCGACTGGTCCGGCTGGTTTGGCCTCCTTGTGCATCTGCTGCTCTACCTCAACGCTGAGGTTGCAACACCGATGCGTCGACCAGCACGGCCCGGAACGTCTCGGCATTCACCGGCTTATGCAAAGCCGGTATCCCCCGGCGCCTATCTTCGGACTGAGGCGAGGCCGCATCGCCGCTGATCAGACAGCGCGGGGATTTCAAAGGCGTTGCGCAGCATTTCAATGGCATCGACGCCGGTCGGACCCTGCGGCAGACGATAGTCGCAGACGATCAGATCCGGACGACGGCCGATCTCGAACAGCTTCGTCATCGCCTCACCGCAGGATTCGGCGGCCACCACCTGGCAGCCCCAGGAGCGCAACAGGCCTCCCGTTGCCTCGAGCACGAGGGGATCGTCGTCGATGACGACAACAAGCTTGCTGGCGCGTGGCGTTTTCATGTGACGGTCCGGCAGATTTGCACAAATCAATGTTCTACTCCGCGTTGAAAATAAAGCGGCCGGAAGTCGCGGGCGGCACGTCCATTCGTCCCATGGCACGGATGCGACGGTCCCAAGACTTCAGAGCGGTGCAAAAAATCGTGTGTTTGATTGCGAACCGCCGGCGCGCCTTTTAGGCTTGGAATTGCGGTTGAGAACCGACTGCCAGCAAAGGAGATATCGATGACCAAGATTTACGCAGGTGACAAAGTGATCCGTGACGCCGCGACCGTGAACCAGGGCAACGTGCATCTCGGGGACTACGCCCCGCGTTTATCCGTGCGCGCCGGCGACAAAGTGGACGTGACACCGCGACCGTAGAACCAGGGCAAAGTGCAGCTCGGCGACTTCGCCCCGGCCTTTATACGCGCTGGCGACAAGGTGGCGCGTGACAGCGCGACCCGAACCAGGGCAAGGTCCACCTCGGCGATGACGCTCCCGCATTCATGCGCGCCAGGCGACAAGGTGGCACGCGACACCGCGACCTGAACCAGGGCAAGGTGCATCTCGGAGACGATGCGCCCGTATTTAGCCCCAGGGAAGTAACCGCGACACTCCTCTGCGTGAGCACGCCGATCGGTCGTGCTCCGGATGGTTTGCCCGCGGGAACGCCAGGCGCGCTCCCGCGGTCGAGCCTAGTTTGAAGCTCGCGGATTCGCCTGAAGGATTATCCGCATCGGAGGCTTTGGCGCCATGCTCGCTGTTACGCCGCCTGACGGCCCGCTCGTCCAGTTCTATCAAATGGTGCCCAGTGACTGCCCGCCGCGCCGCGCCGACAAATCGGTCGGCGGCGTCATTCCGGCGCGCGCGCTTGCGCTACTGCGAAGCCATTACCAGCGCCTCGGCATTCGGCTGGTACGTGTTTCTGCCGATGAATTTCAAGGTGGTCTGGGACGGCCACGACATGCTGTGGACCTATCCGGGCGTCGACGAGTGGCTGCCGCTGACGCGCGACGCGGTGCAATATCCGAACTTCAGCCGAGCAATTCGACGACCATGCGCCCGACGATGTGCGCGGCTTTTGTCCGCCATTTCTGGCGCCCTCCATCCAGCCCGGCCAGCTGCAGGTCTGGACCGGCTGCATCGCCAAGACCGCCCCGGGCTGGAGCCTTCTGGTGCGCGGCGTCGCCAACCTGCCGCGCAGCCAATCCTATCAGATGCTGGAAGGCATCATCGAAACCGACAATTGGTTCGGTCCGCTGTTCGACAATATCCGGATCCTGAAAACCGACGTTCCCATCGAATTTCGCAGCGACATCCCGTTCCTGCAGGTGCAGCCCGTTCGCAAAGAGGTCTATGCCGACAAGCTCTTGCAGAATTTCAACGTCAAGACCATGGAGGAACTGTCGGCCGAGGATTGGCAGGCCTTTCATCGCACCGTCGTTACCCCCAATATCGCGCCGGACCGCAAGCGCGGCCAATATGCCGTCGCGGTGCGCAAACAAGCGGCGCATGCCGCTGCATCGTCGTCGACGTCCGAATGACCGAACGTACCGGGCCGCCATGCCCCCATACTTATTGCCCGGCGAAGCCGGGACCTTTGTATGATGTCAGAAGCCCCGATGCCCATGGTAATTCTGCCGGCTAAGCAGTACTACGACTGGACAATGATCGGCGCGTCCACCCTAAGACGAGATAGGGGAGTGGAGAGGCCGAAGATAAGCCGAAAATGTCGGGTTCAACTGACGCTTATACGTGGATCTGGGTCGATGCGTCCTACTTGCGCGAGCAAGCGCACCGTTGTGTTCGTCTGGCCCGCGATTGCCCTCATAAACCGACCTCGCACGAACTTGAATCTCTCGGCATCGATCTGATGCAGAAGGCGGCTGAACTGGATCAGCTGCAACAGGGTGACGAAGGCGGTGTCCGGTCGAACAACTGAACGTCCAGTTGGGTATTCTGGATATAGGTGCGGCGTGTGGGGGTACTGGCATGAACCAACTCAAGAGTGATGACGAAACCAACAGCCCGGATGAGCGCGAGTTGATTGTGGCCTATCTGTCCTATGCGCTCGACGATGTCAGGGCGGTGAGCGACATCGGTCTGCATCTTCTGCAAATGACGATCGCTGCGCTTCGGAAAGAACCCGAGCGCGGCGAATTCGAACCAGGAAGCGCCCGCCATTTCCTGCCATTGAACGTTTCCTGTTAGCGTTTTCGGCTCTCGGAAAAGCGGCGTCGCGGCCGCGCCTCCGCATCGCCGGCGCGAATTCCTCCCCCGCTACATTATGACCAGCCGAACGGGTCGGCTTGATTGCTCATCCGACGGCGCGAAGGCTATCCTGCCTGGCAACGCAACGCGCGATGGGTGGGGACATTGCCACAGCCGTCTGTTCCGGCATTAGGCCCGGGCCGCACGGGCGCGGCAGAGGTCTTCGCCGTGTTTCTCAGGCTTGGACTGACCAGTTTCGGCGGCCCCGTCGCGCATCTGGGCTATTTCCACGAGGAATTCGTGGTGCGCCGGCGCTGGCTCGACGAAAAGACCTATGTGGACCTGGTGGCGCTGAACCAGTTCCTGCCCGGGCCGACGTCGAGCAAAGTCGGCATCGCCATCGGGTTGTCGCGCGCCGGCTATAGGGGTGCGCTCGCGGCGTGGACCGGCTTTACGCTGCCTTCCGCAATCGCGCTCGTGCTGTTCGGCTACGGCGTCACGAGTTTTGGCAATGTGCTCGACAGCGGCTGGCTGCACGGCCTCAAGGTCGCGGCGGTCGCGGTGGTCGCCAACGCGGTCCTGACCATGATGCGCTCGCTGGCGCCGGACCGGGCGCGTGCGACGCTTGCGGTGGGCGCGGCGGGTTTGGTTCTGGCGATCCCGTCGTCGCTCGGCCAGATTATCGTCATTGCGCTCGGCGCGGTCGCCGGCTTGGCGCTGTTGCGCGGCCCGGCGGCAAGCGAGCATGCCGAACTGCCGCATCCGGTCAGCCGCGGCGTCGCCGTCGCGGCGATCGCGCTATTTTTCATCATTCTTTTCGGGCTGCCGCTCATCGCCGCCGCGGCGCCGAACCATGCCGTGCAATTGCTCGAGGTGTTCTACCGGTCGGGCTCGCTGGTGTTCGGCGGCGGCCACGTCGTGCTGCCGCTGCTGCAAGCCGCCGTGGTGCCGCCCGGCTGGGTGAGCAACGACGCGTTTCTCGCCGGCTATGGCGCGACCCAAGCGGTGCCGGGTCCGCTGTTTACGTTTTCCGCTTATCTCGGAACGGTCATGGGTCCTGCTCCCAACGGCTGGAGGGGCGCCGCGCTCTGTCTCGGCGCCATGTTCATGCCGGCTTTTCTGCTCGTCATCGGTCCGCTGCCGTTTTGGGACGAATTGCGGCGGCGACCCTGGGCGCAGGCGGGCTTGCGCGGCGTCAACGCCGCCGTGGTCGGCCTTTTGCTCGCCGCGCTATACCGGCCGGTATGGACGTCGGGCATCACCGACGCGCGCGATTTCACACTCGGCGCCGTGGCGTTTCTGCTGCTCTTGATGTGGCAGACGCCGCCGTGGCTGGTCGTCGGCTTTTGCGCGGTCGGCGGCGAGGTGCTGGCACACGTGCCGTTTGGATCGTGAAAGGTTAGTTCGATTTCGTCGCGTTTCCCGTCGCCACCGCCGCGACCTCTGCCGCATCCTCCGGCGCCGCGTTGCCGCGCCAGACCACATGCAAGTCGGGCCGCAGCAGAATGAGATCGTAGCCGTAGATGTCGCGCGCGATCCGGTCGGGAATGTCGAGCACCGTGACCGGCGCGCCGCGGGCGCGGATGGCGCGTTCGAGACCGCTCGCATCGGCCGCGGCGCTGCCGAGCTTGAGGATCGTGTAGCCGTCCGGAATGCGATCCTGTATCGGGGTGCCGTCGTCGAGCCAGACATGCGGCAGCCGCGCGCCGGGCCAGGTCGTCGGCCGATAGTCGCGGAACAGATGCTCCGGGCCGCCCGGCACGTTGCAGATGACGGGCGAGTCGACATAGCGATAGCCAAGCTCGGCGCCGATCATCTCATTGCTCTTGCGCTGCTCGACGTCGGCGACGGCGCTGAGATTTTTGCGGGTTTCGGCGCCCGCCGGCGAGTCTTCGCGGATGTTCGGCCGCCACATGCCGCGCCATTTGCGCCGGCCGATCGTCGCATAGCGCGAGGCGCCGACATTGCGGTCGCCGATCTGGCGGCGCTCGATCTCATAGGACTTCAGCAGTTCCGGCCCGCCCCAGCCTTGCAGCGTCGCGGCGAGCTTCCACGACAGGTCGATGGCGTCGCCGACGCCGGAATTCATGCCGAGCCCGCCCGTCGGAATGACGAGGTGCACCGCGTCGCCGGCGAGAAAGACGCGGCCTTTGCCGTAACGATCGGCAAGCAGAAGATTCTGCCGCCACGGCGCGCAGGACAGCATCTCGTATTTGACCGGAACGCCGACGGTCCTTTCGAACGCCGCTTTCATGTCCTCGTCGCTGTCGACCACGGAATGCAGCGTCCAGTGCTTGGTCGAGTCCTGCATGATCAGGAACGTCGCCTTGTCGTCGGCGACGTGATAATGGCGGCCCTTGCCCGGACCGTTGCCGAGCGGCAGGCGGTCGAAGAGCTCGTCGCAACGGAAGAGCGCCTGGCGCAGCCCCAAGAGATTGCCCTCGCCCGAAAGCTCGATGCCGAGTTCCTTGCGCACCGGGCTCGCGCCGCCGTCGCAGCCGACGAGATAGGTGCTGCGGATCTCCTCGCTGCGGCCGTCGCCGGTCCGCACGCGCGCCGTAACGCCACCGTCATCCTGGCGCAGCGACACGAACTCGCAGCCGAACCGCACCGTCACCGACGGCATCGTCTCGGCGATCGATTTCAACAGCGGCTCGAGCGTATATTGCGAGATCAACTGGTAGGGCTCGAGCGGCAGCGTGCCGTCATTGGTCGCGCGCGCCGTCGCCCGCGCCTGATCCACCGACGGATAAGTCAGATGCAGGAGCGGCGGCTCGGTCAGCGCGAGAATGATATAGACATCCATCGGGCAATCGGACCGCAGACCCGCGGCGCGGATCCGTTCCGCCAGCCCCATGCGGCGATAAATTTCCATGGAGCGGGCGTTGACGCGCTCCATCTTCGGCAGAAAGGCCGGACGCTCCTTTTGCTCGATGATGGTGCAGCGTATGCCGCGCCTGCCGAGATCGATGGCAAGCGTCAGGCCGGTCGGCCCCGCGCCGACAATCAGAACGTCATTTTGCATGGTACTTCTTCTGCGGGCCGTGACTCCTGTCACTGCGGCGGGAGCGCCGCCTCAAGTTCCTTGAAGGGTAGATAGGCTGCCCCGGTGCATTGATCCGTGGCGTCGATGAATTGAGTCATTATGCCCGCCAGATAGATCGCAACTTTGGTCTTGGCCTGGCCCCGTCCCATGACTTGCACGCATACCATGTAGCGTTGGCTGTCGCCGATCGGCTTGAGCACCGGAGCGGAGATCATGGCGCCGCGGAAATCCGCACGATCGGTCAGCGACTGGCGCAGGAAGATAACGATCTGGCTTCGGTAATCCGCCGGATAAGCGTTGGGATCGGCGGCGGGCTGCGGCTGGGGCGGCTTCGAGCCGCCCAAACCACTGCAGCCGGCGGCCGCTAAGGCCACCAGCATCGCCACTACGCTCAACCGAAAATCCTAGCCTTCCCGGACGCACTGCCAACGACCCGCTTCAGGTTTTACTCTCGCATACACTATAGCAAGCAGCCTCGGCACCCCTTCGACCGCGTATTGCCATCCATCACTTCCGATACCGGGCCGCACCAGCCCGGCAGATAATCGGCATCCATGACTCTTGGCCAATTCCAGCGCCTTCTCGATGGCGCCCGTCGAAATCGCGCTCGACCGCCTTGCGTTTCATGCGCCGGCGCAGGAAATCCGCCCAGATGAATTCGCTGAACGGCGTCGTGTCCTTGGCGAAGCCGCCGGCGCGCCGCAACTCGCCGGCAAGCGAGCGGAACGGATCGTCGACGAGGTCGGTCACGGATTTGGGAATGTCCTTGTAGTGCCGGCGCACGCCGTTGGCGTCGAAGGGATGCATCCAGGAGCGATTGTCCATGACGGCCCAGAACGCATCGAGGTCGAGTTTGCTCAAATTGGCAACGACGGTCACGGCCACGTTCTCGACCCCCTCGTCGTGCAGCGCGCAGCGCAAGATGATGATGGTCGATGACGTAGTTGCGCTGCTTCGGACCGAGGATCACCGGAATCATGTGCTTGCCGAGAAATTTGCCGCCCTTCTTTCTTGCTCGTTTCGCGCCAGTGCTTGCGCTTGAGCCATGACCTCGCGCATGCCGACGGTGATCTGGGTTGGACGAAGGTCGGTAATGGCGACCGTCGTCAGTACGGGTTCGCGAATCATGTTCGGCTCCTCGAACAAACGCCGTCACTCGATAATATCGGCACGACGGCGCGGCTAAAATCAAGCCGCCCGGCGCCTCGCGGCGCCGGGCGGTGTTCAGCTTCGCCGCCGGCGCTCAGTGCGCGAGCGGATCGGGGCGGACCTGGATATGCACGACCATCGGCGTCATGCCCTTGCCGCCTTCCTTGAGCCACGGCGTGCGGTCGCCTTCGGACGACCACAGCCCCCTGCCCTTCCAGCCGGCCTTCGGATCGTCGATGCGGGCATCGAGACCCTTGGCGTAAAAGCTGATCGGGTACGGGATGCGCAGCATCACCATCTTGCCGTCGACCAGCGCGGCAAAGCCGTCGTTCTCGTCCGCCGTCGAGATCGGCACGTCCTTGCCGAGCCCGACCGCGTTGTGCTGATCGACCCAGGTGTAGTAGCTCGCCTCGGCGCTGTTATCGCCGATGCCTTGGAAGCCCGGGCCCGGATATTTGTAGAACGTCCAGCCTTCCGGACAATGATCGCCGGTCGCCTTCGGGCCGTTGAGCGGCGCCTTGCACTTCGAGCGATCGAAGCTGCCGAGATGGCCGCTGGCGAGCGACACCCAAACCACGCCCTTGGAATCGATATCGCCGCCGCGCGGGCCGAAGCCCGGCATCGGGATATAGTAGATTTCCGAAAGCTTGGTCTTGGGATCGAACCGCAGCACACCGCTGCGGCCGGCGAAGACATTGACCGTGTACCAGATCGAGCCGTCCGCCGGGTTCGGCATCACCGCGTAGCTGCCCGATCCGCCGATCATGCGCGTGTCCTTATTGGGATCGGCCGGCTGGCCCGGCTCGGTGTAGTCGTCGAGCTTACCGTTGCCGTTGGTGTCGAGCACATACGGCGCCCAGCCCTGCGCCTTTTCGGCATCGCCGGTTTCGTCGAACACTTTGGTGTCGAGCCAGCCGATCACCGGGCCGCTGCCGCTCACCCACAATGTGTTGTCCTTGTCGAAGCCGAATTGCAGGTGATGGGTGCCGAAGCAGGTATCGATGAAGGTGAACTTCTGCGTCTTCGGATCGAACATCGCGAGCTGACGCTCGTTGTTGTCGAGCGGAAACACCTTGGCGTAGGGATTGTTCGAGCCTTTCTTGCAGAATGCCGGCGTGCCGGGCGCGTGATTGGTTCCCGTCATCCAGACCCGGCCTTTGGAGTCGAACATGTCGTTGTGATTGTCGAACTTGGTATCCCAGACCTGCTCCATGCCCCAATAGGCCGACGCCGCCACCGGCTTCTCGATAGCGGCGTGTCCCGGGCCGAAGGCTTCGGGCACGTCGGCGCCTTCCGGCGGGGTGATGTAGCTGACCTTCGCGGTCTTCGGATCGAGCACCGGCAGATGGTCGGTCGCATATTCGGTCGAGCCGTAGAGCGGTCCGTTGGCATCGACCGTCGGATTGCGCTTGTCGGACGAGATCAGGTCGTGGAGATATTGTTTGTCGTTGCCCCAATCCCAGGTCGTGATGACAAGATTGCGTTCGACGCCCTGCGGCCGCGGCGGTTTGGCGAATGGCAGTTCGCCATTGGCGATCCGATCGGTCCAATCGCCGAAATATTTGAACGGCACGCCGCCGAATGTGCCGGCAAGCGGCGTGACCATCAGCGGCGATGCCTGGCCGGACTGCACGCGCCGCGCCCAGGCTTCCTCACCGCTCTTGAATTCCCCCAAGGCCGCGGGGATGGTGCGGGTCGAGAGCTGGCCGAGCTGATGGCAGCCGACGCAGGCCTGATTTTTTATCGTGGTGAGCCAGTCAACCTGCGTGAGTTTCGCGGGGATATCGCTCTTGCCGCCGAATTGGTCCTTGTCCGGAATTTGCAGCATCGAGAACCAGTAGATCGCCGGATAATATTGCGCTGCGGCCGCATCGCTCGGCGCCGGAACGGCGGTGAGATTGACGCGCTTACCCGGGACGGCGTCGACCTTCGCCGAATCGACGAGGCCATAACCGCGCACCCAAACCTGATACTTCGCTTTCGGCAGATCCGGCACGACGTAGCGGCCTTGATCGTCGGTCACGACAATTTTGGCGTAACGGGTCGGCAGAGTCGTGCGTTTCCGCGATGACCCAGACGCCGGCTTCCGGGCCCTGTGGCCCGGTCACAACGCCGCCGATGTCGTGCTTCCGATCGACACGGCCGTCGCGGCGACAAGCCGCGTCGGCGCCGCTACCGCGAACGCGGCGATGGCAAGCGCCGCGGTTAGGCAGAATGCTGCCCGCTTCATACGAACCTCCCAATTTCGCAGGCTCGGCGGTCGGCCGGCCCGGCTTTTTTGAACGCCGGAATCTGCCCCAGCGCATGCCCCCCTGCAAGGGGAAACGGCAACGGCGGCGCCGAGAGCTCAGTTCGATGACACGTCCGCGGCATTCGACAATTTGTCGAACAGGCCGGCGATGTCGTTGCGGATCGTTGCCAGTTTCGAGAAATGCTCGGTCACCGACGAAACCCGCTTCTCGAGTTCCTGCTTCGCTTCGCTGAAGGTCTTTACCCGGGCGGCGAGGTCGCCGTCCTCGTCGGCTTCGATCCGTTTGATCTTGGCGACGAGCCGGTCGCAGATGTCCTTGACCTGCGCGATGAGGTCCGCGATGCCGCCATCCGGAGCATCGAGCGGCGCGAGCCTCGACTGCAGGCCGACGAGATCCGTCCGCAAATTGCCGAAGCGCGCCAAGCTGCGCTCGATCTCGTCGAATTTCGTCTGCGTCGATTTGACGAAGCCGGAAAGCTCGGCGAGGCGGGCATCGGGATCGCCGGCGCCTTTCTTGGTCGGCGCGAGCGTATCGAGGGCGCGGCCGAAGCCGGCCGAGAGCTCTTCGACGTCGTGACGCAGCGTGCCAGCTTCGAAAACTGCAATTCAAGGTTCGCCATGCCGTCATCGAGCCGCTTCTTGTCGTCGGCAAAGGATTGCACGCGCGCGGTCAGACTGCCCTGCGGGCGTCTGCTGCAACGACTCGATCTCCGCCGCCAGCCGGTCGCGCGCCTCGCTTAATTCCTTGACGCGGCGCGTGACGCCGTCGTCCGCCGCCGCATAGGGAGCAAGCCGTCTCGTGCAGGTCGGCGTAGTCCTGCTTCAGACTGCCGAGCCTGTCGGAGGCCTGTTCGATTTCGTCGCAGCGCTCATGCCCGCGCCGGACAAATTCGCTGAGGCCGCTCAGGCGAACGTCGATCGCGATCGCGTCGTCGCCGCTCGCAATCTCCGCAAGCACATTGTCGATGTCGTGCTCGCGGCTATCGAGCTCGGCGAACAGCTGTTCGACGGTTCGGCGTTTCTCGAGCACCGGAACAAGCCGTTCGCGCAGCGCCTGCTGCTGCGTCCGCAACGCATCGACGCGCGTTTGCAGGTCGCCGATCTCGTTGCGAGCTTTGCTGGACTTGGGCCGTCCGCTCCGCTTCGGCAAGCCGCTGCGCGACCGCGCCGATGGCGTCTTCCG
The DNA here is from genome assembly GCA_963696555.1 of uncultured Alphaproteobacteria bacterium. Taxonomy (GTDB): domain Bacteria; phylum Pseudomonadota; class Alphaproteobacteria; order Rhizobiales; family Xanthobacteraceae; genus BOG-931. Next base: position 222,968 of record CAVOKR010000027.1, read on the forward strand.
GATCGGTGCGCGCCAAATGATGAATCGATGCGTCGGCATCGACCTGGGCCTCGACCAGTGCCTTGACGCCCTGGCGCACGCCGCCGAGCCGCACCTCGAGCGCATCGGTCGTCTTGGCGCTGCCGGATCACGCGCGTCGCGCGAGCCACAACGCCGAAGGGACAAGCGCGATGGGGATAAGGACGACCAGGAACCAGGCCAACTTCTGCGTCAACGGCTCGCCGCGAAACGCCTCGAACAAGGCGGCGAAATCCTGCGCCTGGGTCACGACAATGAACCCGACCGCAAGCACGAACAAGACGACGCAGCTGCCGACGAACTTGGCCATTATACGCTTGACCCACCCAACCAGTTTTCGTCTGTTTGGTACGACAGGAGCGTGTCGCGCACAAGGGCGGCGGTTGGCGCGCGCGATGCCCTCCGGCCGGTCATTCGCCGTCATCACGCCAGGAACGATTATATAATGTATGCGCGACGGCGTGCCGGAATTGTTGTTTCTGCCGCTTTGGCGATGCTGCTCGCGGTCCATCATGATCGTGCGCAGCGGACAAGACCACGCCGTCGCTGCGGCGAAGCCCGCAGCGGCAAGCTGCGCGCGCTCGGCGTTCCGCACTGTGGTCGATGTCGGTCACACCGCCGAGGTGCCGGGCGCCATCAGCGCCAGAGGCATTGCCGAATACACGTTCAATCTGCAGCTTGGGCAAGAGATCGCGCAAGCGCTCGTCGCCGCAGGTTTCGATCGCACCACGCTTCTTATAACCACGGCCGCCCCGCCGGCGGGACTTGTTCAGCGGGCGATCAAGGCGAACGCGCTACCGGCCGACTTATTCATCGCCATCCACCACGATTCGGTGCCGGATAATCTGTTGCAGACGTGGACCTACGAGGGCCAGGAGAACCACTTCAACGACGATTATCCAGGCTATGCGCTGTTCGTCTCGAATGATAATTCCGACCGCACCGGCAGCTTGATGTTCGGCAGGCTTCTGGGGAAGGAATTGCAAGCGCGCGGCTTGCAATACACGCCGCATTACACGCTACCGCTGATGGGCCATCGCCGCCGCGTGCTGCTCGACGCCGAAGCGGGCGTGTACCGCTATGACGAATTGATCGTGCTGCGCATGACGCGAATGCCGGCGGTGCTCTTCGAAGCGGGCTCGATCGTGAACAGGCAAGAGGAGTTGCAATTGGCCAGCCCCGAACGCCGCGCTCTTACCAGCGCGGCCGTCGTTGCCGCGGTCGAGGAATTTTGTGCAGCCCGCGCCCGTCCGGCAACGGCGAAGGCTGCTATTTCACCGCACTGAGGGAAAGCTAGGCCATCACCGTCTGCCGGCGCCGCAATGCCAGCGCGCTGACGATCATGAGATTCAAAAGATTGACGCCCAAGCCGGCCGCGAAGGCCGGCGCGTAAAAGCCGAAATAGTCGTAGAGCACGCCGGCGATCCAACCGCCGCCCGCCATGCCGAAGCCGCTGCACAGCAAAAGTGTCGGCATGCGCCAATAAGCTTCATCGACCGAGAACATCTCGCGCGACGCCAGCACATTGGCAGGAACGAGACCGCTGAAGCCCATGCCGAATAGCGCCGCGACCGTGAACAGGCCGACTTCGTCCTGGGTGAGCAGAAACGCTCCCATGCCGAGCGCCTGGCAGGCGGAGCCGATGAGCATCGTATAGAGGCCGCCGATGCGGTCGGAGATCACGCCCCAAAGCTGCCGGCTGAAGAATGCCGCGCCGAGCAGCACCGACACCATGGCGGCACCATGCGCGGGGCTGATGCCGAGATCGCTGCAGAACGCCACCAGATGCGCCTGCGGCATCGACATCGGTATGCAGCACGTAAAGATCGCGCCCATCTGCAGCGCAAAGACGACATTCGGCGGCCAGCCCAGGACAGATTTGCTCTTGTGCACGGTGCTTGCGGCTGCGGCCTGATGCGGTGCCTGCGGCGGCGCTTGCAGGACGATCACGGCGGCCGGCACGATGAGAACGAGTTCGAGGGCAGCGTAATACAGCATGGTCTGGCGCCAGCCCGCGTAAGCGATCGAGGCGGGCGAAGATCGGCGGCCAAAGCGTGCCGGCGAGATAAGCGCCACTCGAAATCAAGGCCAGCGCCGAGCCGCGCCGGCGATCGAACCAGCGGCTGATATAAACGTAAAACGGCGCGTTGATGCCGCCGATGCCGATCAGGCCGATGAACAGTCCGTGGCCGATATAGAGCGGCCAGGACGGCCCGAGCGTGGACAATGCCAACCCGGTGGCGATCATCGCCGAACCGAAGATGACGGTGAAGCGGATGCCGACGCGCTCGGCGACGCGGCCCATGAGGATGCCGCCGACGCCCGAACCGATCCACATCAGCGCGCTGGCAAGTGCCGGAACCGAGCGCTCGCCGTTTGCCTCGGCGGCAATGCTTTTCAGCGCCACCACCGTGATCCAGGGCGCGCCGAAGGCAATCGCCATGATCACCAAAATGACGGTGGCGACAACCCACGACGTCCGCGTCTCCACCGATGTGAAGCTCGGTTGCAGCATTAGACCCGCGATGCCGGCGCGCCCGGCGCCTTCAGTAAGTTGCGACCTATAGCAGCGCGCCGCCGATGCCGACCATTAATTTCAGCCCTGGCGGGAATAAAGCCCGTGGCTGACCGATCTCGTCTCCGGAAGCCGCAATGGCTGCGGAACTTTGGCCTCAACGGAGATGAATAATGAGCGATTCCGATCGGGAAGACGGCGTCAGCCGGCGCAAAATCTTGGAATGCATGACCTGGGCCGGCACCGGTGTGCTGTGGACCATCGCCGGCGGCGTGCCCCACGCGCTCGGCATCGTGGGCGAGGCGCAGGCAGCCGAAGAGGCCAAGGGGCTTACTTTCCTGCAGCTCAGCGACAGCCATGTCGGTTTCGATAAGCCCGCCAATCCCAATGCGCTCGGCACGCTGGAAGAAGCGGTCGCCAAGGTCAATGCGCTTCCGAAGAAGCCGGCCTTCGCGATTCACACCGGCGACATCAGCCACCTGTCGCTCGAATCGCAGTTCGACGACGCCGACCGGGTGATCTCGCAGACGCGGCTTGACGTGCATTACGTTCCCGGCGAGCACGATTTCCTCGATCCGGATATGAAATTCTATAAGGAGCGCTATGGCCGTGGCACGAAAGGTGCCGGCTGGTACTCCTTCGACGCCAATGGCGTCCACTTCATCGGCCTCAACAACGTCGTCGATCTCAAAGCCGGCGGTCTCGGCAATCTCGGCGCCGACCAGCTCGAATGGCTCGAAGACGACGTCAAAGGCCGCTCGGCGTCGACGCCGATCGTGGTGTTCGGCCACATCCCGCTGTGGACCGTCTATCCGGAGTGGGGCTGGGGCACCGAAGACGGCGCCCAGGCGCTGTCTTATCTCAAGCGTTTCGGCTCGGTGACGGTGCTCAACGGCCACATCCACCAGGTGATGCAGAAGGTGGAAGGCAATATCACCTTCCATACCGCGCGCTCGACCGCGTTCCCGCAGCCGGCGCCCGGCGCCGCGCCGTCGCCCGGGCCCATGAAGGTGCCCGACGAACAACTGCGGACGATGCTGGGCATCGCCAATGTCACGTTCAAACAGAACGAACAGCGGCTCGCCATCATCGACAGCCCACTCAAGGCGTGAGAAGCGTCATGTCGCTCTCAAGCACAGCGCGAAGCGCATTGGTCGCGGCGGCACTCGGAGCCGCGACCGCAACCGCGCTGGCGGCGATCGTACTGCCAGTATGGGCGCAAAATGCGGCTCCCGCCGGCGCGGTCGCGATCGACAATTTCACCTTCAACCCCACAGCCCTGACGGTGAAGGCCGGCACCACCGTTACCTGGACCAACAAGGACGACATCCCCCACGGCATCGCCTCTTCGACCAACGCGTTTGCGAAATCGCGGGCGCTCGATACCGATCAGAGTTTTTCGTTCACATTTACGACGCCTGGCACCTATCAATACTTCTGCTACGTTCACCCGCATATGGTGGGCACCATCGTGGTAGAGGCTTCGACCGGCAGCAACGCCAGTCAGTGATGCTTGATCGGCTGCCCCTCTGCCCTTCCCCGCTCGCGGAGGACGGTTCTCTCAGTTACCTTCCACGGCTCGCCGGGGATGAGACGGAAGGGGTGACGGCATTTTGGACGGCCGGGCGGAGTACGATGTCAGGTGATGCAAATGCCGAACAAGAAAGAGCGCGGCGCTTTCGCGACGCCGCGCTTCCCTATCTGGACGACGTCTATACGCTGGCGCGCTATCTCATGCGCAACTCAGCCGACGCCGACGACGCCGTGCAGGAATGCTATCTGCGGGCGTTACGCCATTTCGACAGCTACCGCGGTCCGGCGATGAAGCCCTGGCTGTTGACCATCTTGCGCAACGTCTGCAACGCCGAATTCGCGCGGCGCGGCAAGCATGAAACGCCGACGGATTTCGCCGAGGACGCGCCGGCGGCGGAGGAGCCGATGTGGCAGGAGCCGCAAGCGTCGCCGGAAGTCGCATTGTTGCGCGAGCAGGACGGCGCGGCGATCCGCCGCCTGATTGCCGATCTGCCGCAGCCGTTCCGCGAGGCCATCGTGCTGCGTGAAGTCAATGACCTGTCCTACGACGAAATCGCCGCGGTCGTCCGCATCCCGGTCGGCACGGTGATGTCGCGGTTGGCGCGGGCACGTTCGATGCTGCGGGCGGCGTGGAACTCTACAGACGGCTCTCAGGTACAAGCAGCGCAAGGATCGTCGCCATGAACTGCTTTGACTGCGAGATGCTGCTGCACGCACTGATCGACGGCGAACTCGACGCCCTCCATGCCCGCGACGTCGAAGCGCATGTGAAGACCTGCGCGGCCTGCGCCGAGAGACTGAAGTCCTTCCGCGCGCTGCACGACGCGATGGCCGGAGCCCGATTGAAAGAAGCCGCGCCCGCGAGCCTGCGCGCGCGCATCGAGGCGGCGCTGCCGCAGCCTTCGGCCGAGATCATCGCGCCGCGTCAATTCGCTCGGCCGTCGCGGCGGACATTCTTCGGCGGCTTCGCCGCCGGCTCGGTGGTATCCGCGGCGCTGGCCGCGAGCCTGGTGCTCGCCGTCGTCCGCGGCGACAAGAACCAAACCGTCGCCGACGAAGTGGTGTCGGCGCATATCCGCTCGCTGCAGCCCGGACACCTGATGGACGTGGAAACCAGCGATCAGCATACGGTCAAGCCGTGGTTCAACGGCAAGCTCGACGTGGCGCCGCCGGTCATCGACCTGACGGCGCAGGGCTTTACGCTGTTGGGCGGACGCCTCGACTATATCGATGGCGAGCCGGTGGCCTCGGTGGTCTACCAGCGCCGCAAGCACGTCATCAATCTGTTCGTCGCACAGCGCTTGGGCGCCAAACATGCCGGCGAAGTCATGACGACGATCCAAGGCTACAATGTCCGCCATTGGGCGGAAGAAGGGCTCGATTTCTGGGCCGTCAGCGACCTCGCTCGCCGACGAACTCGACGAGTTCGTCCAGAAGATCTCCGCCTCGTTGCACCCAAGCGCCGCACCGGGCCCATCCTGACTGGCCAGCGCCGCCATTACCGGCTAAAGCATGGCGCGCCAAAGGGCGGAGCGGCTTCATGCCGCCGGGCAACCTATTGGCGGGACAAACGTTTAAGCGTCGATCATGGATCAGCGCGTCGACAACGAGCGGCGGACCGAATTCCGTCCCCGGCGGCGAGGTCAAATCCTCCGGCGGCGGCGCGGTGCAAAAGCGCTCGTGGCGCAATACGCTGCGTCAACGCCGTGGCCTCGCCATCGCGGTCGCCATCGGCGCCATCGTGCTCGCGGTTGCGCTCGTCCTGTGGTGGCTTGACGCCCGGCACTACATATCGACCGACGACGCCTTCATCGATACCCGGACGGTCCAGATCAGCGCCCAAGTTGCCGCCGCCATCATTGACGTTCCGGTGACCGATAATCAGGTCGTGGGCGCCGGCAGCGCTTTGGTGCGGCTCGACGACCGCGACTACGTTGCCCAAGTCGACCAGGCCAAAGCCCAGGTCGAACAGGCGCAAGCGAGCATTACCAATCTCGCCGCGCAGATCGCCGCGCAGCGCGCGCGGATCGAGCAAGCCGACAGACAGGTCACTCAGGCGGAAGCCTCCCTGACCTTCGCCCAGCAACAAGCCGAACGCTATGAGCAGCTGGCCAAGCAGGGCACCGCCACCACCGAACAGGCCCAGCAATATTCGTCGAACCTGTTGCAGAGCCAGGCGTCGCTCGCGGCCGCCCAGGCCAATGCCATCGCCACCGACAAGCAGGAACCAGTGCTGGAAGCGCAGCGCAAATTGTCCGAGGCGCAATTGGCGCAGGCGCAAGCGACGCTTGAGGAAGCTCAGGCCAACTTGTCGCGCACCGTCATCACGGCGCCGGTCGAAGGCCGGGTGACGCGGCTGACCGCAGCCAAAGGCGGCTATGCGGCGGTCGGCCAGGCCCTGATGATGTATCGTGCCGCGCCAGGTCTGGGTGACGGCCAATTACAAGGAGACCGAGCTCGACCAGATGCGCCCGGGACAGCCGGTCGATATCAGGATCGACGCTTACCCCGACCGCAAATTCACCGGCCGTATCGACAGCATTCAGGCCGGCAGCGGCACCGCCTTCAGCCTGCTCCCGGCCGAGAATGCGACCGGCAATTACGTCAAGATCGTGCAGCGCATCCCGGTCAAGATCGTGTTCGATCTCCTCCCGACGTCGAATTGGGTCCGGGCATGTCGGTCGTTCCGACGGTCAAGGTGCGATGAGCGATCGCGCCCCGAGCGGAGGCTGGGACAACAGCCGCTCCGCCGCCGGCGATCGCAATCCATGGCTGGTCGCCGTCGTGGTCTCGATCGCGACTTTCATGGTCGTCCTCGACACCGCCATCGCCAACGTGTCGCTGCGCTACATCGCCGGCAGTCTTGCGGCCAGTGTCGATGAGAGCACCTGGGTGGTCACCACCTATCTGATCGCCAATGCGGTGATCCTGCCGGCGAGCGGTTGGCTGTCGAACGTGCTCGGCCGCAAGCGCTTCTACATGATCTGCGTGGCGCTGTTCACGGCAAGTTCGTTGCTGTGCGGACTGGCGCCCAATCTCAGCTTTCTGATCGTGTGCCGCATCCTGCAGGGGCTCGGCGGCGGCGGCATGCCGACCAGCGAGCAGGCGATCCTCGCCGATACATTTCCACCGCAAAAACGCGGCCAGGCCTTCGCGCTCTACGGCATAGCGGTGATCGTGGCGCCCACCGTCGGCCCGACCATCGGCGGCTGGATCACCGACAATTTCTCCTGGCATTGGATTTTTTTCATCAACGTCCCGATCGGGCTGGCGTCGCTCGCTTTGGTGCACTGGCTGGTCGATGAGCCCGAAGCGCTCGAACGCGAACGGAAAGAACGTCTGGCCGGTGGATTAAAAGTCGATTGGGTGGGGTTCTTTCTCATCGCCCTGACGCTGGCTTGTCTCGAAGTCGTCCTCGACCGCGGACAACTCGACGACTGGTTCAGATCCGACACCATCGCGGCCTTTGCCGTAATCGCCGCGGTAGCATTTGCCGCCTTCGTCCCTTGGGAACTCATGCAGGAAGAGCCGATCGTCGAATTGCGGCTGTTGTTTCACCGTCAATTCGGCATGGCTTTTATTGTCATGCTCCTGGTCGGCGCGATCCTGTTCGCCTCGAACCAGATCATGCCGCAACTGCTGCAGACGACGTTTCCCTACACCGCCATGCTGTCGGGCCTCGCCATGATGCCCGGCGGGATTGCCATGCTGCTGATCATGCCGATCGCCGGAGTGGTGACCGGCCGGTTTCAGCCAAAATATCTGATGACCATCGGGCTCGGCGGCATCGTGTTGTCGATGTGGTACTCGACGTCGCTGACGCCGGATGCAAGCTTCGACTATTTCGGCTGGATGCGCGTCTATCAGATGGTCGGACTGCCGTTCATGTTCATTCCGATCAATACCGTGGCCTATGACGGGTTGCCGGCGAACAAGACCAACCAAGCTTCGGCGCTGATGAACGTCGCCCGCAATCTCGGCGGCAGCATCGGCATCTCGCTCGCCAATGTCGTTCTGACCCAGCGCACCCAATTCCATCAATCGCGGCTGGTCGAGAACACCATACCGTCCTCGCCGGCGTTCCAGTCTACCCTGCAGCAGATATCCCATTACTTCATGAACCACGGCTCGACCGCAGCCGATGCCAACAACCAGGCAATCGGCGTGATCGGCCAATTGGTGCGGACACAGGCGACCATTATGGCCTATGTCGACGTCTTTCATGTCTGTTCCATTACGGCCGCTTTGATGATTCCGCTCGTGCTTCTCCTGGTGCGGCGGGTGCAGTTGCATGGCGGGCAGGCGGCGGTGGGACATTGAAATCAAACATTCGTGAATTTGCCCGGGACGGCAGCCATGATCAGAAACGTCGCTAAATTCGGTTTGCTCGCCATGCTCGGCCTCGCTCTCGGCGCCGCCGCGCCGCCGGCCGAAACGCTCAACGTCGTGATGATCGACTACAGGTTCATGCCCGATCACCTCACTTTCCGGCACGACGTGCACTACCGGCTGCATCTCGAAAATCACGGCAAGGAAACTCACGAGTTCACCGCGCCGACATTCTTCGCCACCGCCAAGATCGACAATCCCGAAGTTCTCAACCGCGAGCGCACCGAGATCGTGATGCAGCCCGGCGAAGCCAAGGATCTGTTTCTGACGCCCGGCAAGCCCGGAACCTACGATCTGCGCTGCTCCGACCACGATTGGAACGGCATGGTGGGGGGCATCAAGGTGGAATGACGGGCCCGCCGCTGCCCGAAGCCGGATGGAATCTCGCCCGCAGGCCGCATCGCGAGCAGGTTGCCGAAAAAAAGTCTGCGAAGGACGCACAATTTCTCACGCCGCGGGCGGGACGCGGAGCGCTCGCCCGTAACGTCGCGATGTTCGACCCTACCGAATAAACCGCTCGGCCTCGGCCGGGGCGTCATTCGCGACGGTCAAGCCTCAGATCACGGCGGCTCGCGCGAAAATGCCCTGCGGCCGCCCAGGTGCGGCACCAATCTTGCTTCAAGTCATTGTTAAGGGGGTTGCCGGGGCTGACTAACGCAAAGCTTGCGAAAGGAGCCACCAATGTGTGACTTTAGCCTTCAAAACGTTCGGTCGAGGCCGGCGACAGTCGGCGACAAGCTCGTCACGCGTGACTTTGGGACCGGGACCCGCGGGTTCTCCGCCTCCGACGACCCGGGAATGGCAGTGTGCATCCTGCCCGGCACCGAGCTGGCCTTCGCCAGCGATGTTGCCTGCCTGCCAGCCGGGCTGCTCGGCTGGAAAACCAAGACCATCAACCACCAAACGGCCATCTTTCGACAGGTCAACAAAGACAAGCTGGCCGCGCATCATGACGCGTTGGAGTTTCCGGATGGCCGCACGGTGCTGCTGACGCTGTTATGCGAAGGCCAGGCTGCAACCGTGCTGCAACTGCCGGCCCAGCCCGCGACAGAAGAAGAGGCGCGCGAACAGGAGCGCGTCAGCTTCGTCGGCTGAAGCGTTTGCGATCGCAAAAAAGCCGGCCGCCTCGCCAGACGGCCGGCGCTTTGACGGCGGGGACAGTGCCATTGGAACTGCCGCGACATCGATCAGGTGTGCCGTCTAAACGATCCGTGATCGCGCTTCGGATGAAGGTATATTCGCCCGGATTTCACCGTGACTTGGCTGTGAACCCGGCTCCATAAACCCAGGGCAAATTTCGCATAAACGCCGCTCGCCGGGGGTTGCGCCCGGGATGGCCTTGCCGCATTCGTTAGCGGTGAATCGGCCGTTAGTGCGCAATGAATGAATCGCTGAAAAATAGGGAGGACGACGATCGCGCCGCGGTCGAGAACTCGCCTATGGCGGTTCCGGCCGCCTCCGTGCCGCCGCTCCTCTCGCCTGGCGCGCAATTCCTCAAGGTCTTTCCGCCGATCATGCTGCCGATGTTTCTGGCGGTGGCGGATCAGACCATTGTGGCTACCGCGCTACCGGCGATTGCCTCGAGTCTCGGCGAAATCGAACGCGCCTCCTGGGTGGTCGTCTCCTACCTGATCGCCAATACCATCGCGGCCCCGGTCTACGGCCGGCTCGGCGACACTTTCGGCCGGCGCTACATGATGATTGCCGCGCTCGCGCTTGTTCATGGTCGGCTCGGTGCTGTGCGCGCTCGCCCCTAATATCGAACTGCTGACGCTGTTCCGGGTGGTGCAGGGTTTCGGCGGCGGCGGCCTGATGACGCTGTCGCAGGCGCTGATCGGCGAATCGATACCGCCGCGCGAACGCGGCCGCTATCAAGGCTACCTCGCCGGCATCGCTGTCAGTTCCAACTCTTTCGGCCCGGTGGCCGGCGGCTATCTGACCCAGGCCTTCGGCTGGCAATCGATCTTCCTGGTCAATATTCCGCTCGGCCTTCTCGCCATGGCCTTCGTGTTCCGCATTCCGCCGCGCCAAGGCGACCGCCGCCGCACCACGTTCGATTCGCCAGGCCTCGTGCTGTTCATCTTCTTCATCGGGCCGGTTATTTTGGCGCTCGAACAAGTGCAGCGCATGCAGATGAGTACGCTGCCGATGGCGCTCGGGCTGCTCGCGGTCGGTCTTGTCTCGTTCGGGCTCTTGATCTGGCAAGAAAGGCTGACCACCTCGCCGCTGATCCCGCCGGCGTTGTTCCGGGAGCCGTCGATCTGGCGCGCCGACGCCATGGCGGCCTGCCACGGCGCGGCGCTGGTGTCGCTGATCACCTTCCTGCCGATCTATCTGCGCGCGGTTCGCGGCATGTCGCCCTCCGAAACCGGGCTGATGCTGTTGCCGCTGACAGCCGGCATCGGCATCGGCTCGATGGCGACCGGCCAACTGGTCACGCGAACGGGGCGCACCGCGGTGTTTCCGACCTACGGTTTGATCGGCGCGACCGCGGGCCTGTTGCTGCTGGCGTTCTGGATTCCGTACCTGAGCACCGCGGAACTCGCCTGGTCGTTCTGCATCCTCGCGCTGTTCATGGGAACCGTGATGGGCGTCGTTCAGGTGACGGTGCAGGCGATGTCCGGGCCGCGGCTCCTCGGCAGCGGCGCCGCGACCGTGCAATTCTCCCGCTCGGTCGGCGCAGCCTTCGGCACCGCGACTGTCGCGGCTATTCTGTTTTCCATCCTCACGGTGACCGACCGCGACACCGCGATATTGTTCGGCACCATCATCGAGCGCGGTCCCGAAGCGATCGCGGCGCTGGCGCCGGCCCGGCAGGCGATCGTTCAGGCCCAGATCGGCGACGCGTTCCACTTCGCCTTCCTCACCATCGCGATCTTCACCGCCGTCGGCCGCCGGGCTCGCCTGGTCGCTGCCGCTGCGGCGGCTCTAGACAAGGTCCCATGGACGGCATTGCGGCACGCTTAGCCGCACGGCAGACTTCTCATAATAAATACGGGAGGGCTTTCGATGATCGTCGACGCGCAAGTTCATTTGTGGCTCGCGAATACGCCCGACCGGCCCTGGCTGCCGAACCGCGTGGCGCAACTGCCCGAGCCTTTCCTGATCGAAAAGCTCGTGCCGATGATGGACGAAGCCGGGGTCGATCGCGCCGTCATCGTGCCGCCGTCCTGGGAGGGCGACCGCAACGATTACGCGCTCGAAGCGGTGCGGCGTTATCCGAGCCGGTTTGCGGTGATGGGCCGGATTCCGGTCAACGATCCCGGCACGGCGAAACTTCTGCCCAATTGGAAAAAACAGCCCAATATGCTCGGCATCAGGGTGACGTTTCACCCGCCACAATGGTCGTGGCTCAGCGACGGCACCGTGGACTGGTTCTGGCCGCTCGCCGAAAAGTACGATCTGCCGGTGATGTTTTACGGCGCGCCGATGGAAAATTTCGCCCGCGTCGCCGAACGGCATCCGCGGCTGACGTATGATCGCCGATCATCTCGGCACCACCGGCGAGGTCGCCAAATCCGGCAAGCTCGCCGAAGCCGTCGCCGAAACGGCGGCGCTCGCCAAATATCCAAACGTCTCGGTCAAACTCTCGACGACGCCGTTCTACTCGGCCGAGGCCTATCCGTTTGCCGACATGACGCCGCATATCCGCCGGCTGTTCGACGCCTTCGGACCGCGCCGCTGCTATTGGGGAACGGATCTGACGAATTCCTACAGCAAGGCGACCTACAAAGAGCGCGTCACCCATTTCACCGAGACGCTCGATTTCCTGTCGGCGGAGGACAAAGAGTGGGTGATGGGCCGCGCGATTCTCGAACGGCTCGGCTGGAAGTAGGCCTCACCCGGCCAATGCTCAGGATTACCCGGCCAGCACCTCACGCACCGCTCGGGTCAAATCGTCCCTGCGATAAGGCTTGCTCAGGAGCCGCATGCTGGTGCCAATGCCTTGCATGTCATTCAGGCGCGCACCCGGAAAACCCGACGTCAAGAGGATTTTCGATTGCGGCGAGCGGATCATGACTTCGCGCGCCAGCGTGCAGCCGTCCATGTCGCCGGGCAGCACAACGTCGGTGAACAACAAGTCGACCTTGCCGGAAAGCGCGATGATGTCGAGGGCGCGCTTGGCGGTGTCCGCTTCGATGACGTCGAAGCCGAGTCCGACGAGCTGTTTGACGACAATCGCACGCAGGTTCGGATTATCCTCAACGACCAGCACCGTTTCGCGAGCCAGTGCGGCCGTCGGCAGCGCCGGGGTGTCGACTGCGGCGCCGGCGCGCTCTCCACTCGCCGGCGGCAGATAGAGACGGAATGTCGTGCCGCAGCCGGGTTCGCTGTAGACATTAACGTGCCCGCCGGACTGTTTCATGAAGCCGAACACCATGCTGAGACCGAGGCCAGTGCCTTTGCCGGGCTCCTTCGTCGTGTAGAACGGCTCAAAAATGCGGCCGAGAACTTCCGGCGACATGCCTTCGCCGGCGTCGCTGACTTCTATGACGACATAATTGCCGGGCGCAACGTCTGCATGGGTTTTGGCATAGTCTTCATCCAAAACGCCCATGCGGGTGGCGATCAACAAACGTCCGCCTCTCGGCATCGCATCGCGGGCGTTGTTCGCGAGATTGGTGATCGCCGTCTCGAGTTGGACCGGATCGACCGAAATGTTCGGAATGGATGGGTCGAGATCGAGGATAATCTCGACGTTCTCGGCCAGCGTACGCCGCAACAATTGAATGAGGTTGTCGAGTAGCCTGTTGAGGTCCGCTACTTCCGGCTGTAGCGGCTGACGCCGCGCGAACGCCAGCAGCCGGCGCGTCAGGTCGCCACCGCTCACGGCGGCCCCGATCGCGGCCTGTGCCAATTCCTGCCGCTCCCGGTCGCCACCCTCCGACTCCGCCAAGACGTCGAGATTGCCGATAATGATTGCCAGCAAATTGTTGAGGTCGTGGGCGAGGCCCCCGGTCAACTGGCCGACCGCCTCCATTTTTTGCGCGTGACGCAACTGCTCTTCGGTCTGCCGCTGTTCGGTGACATCCTCGCAGAAGGCCAACAGATATTTTGGCGCGCCATGTTCGTCTGGCACGGTCAGCTTCTTGATTCGCATTCGCCGTTCGCCGCGTTTGCGCGTGTTCATCGTATTCTCAAACGTCTCGTACGGTTTATCGGACGCCATGGCCTTCATGTCATGAAGCCCGACGACCCCGGCGTCACCCTTTTGCATGACCTCGTTCGCGGTTTTGCCGATGATTTCGCCGCGTTCGATCCCGGTCAGTTCTTCGCCTGCGCGGTTGAGGTAAACGATCTTTCCGGTTTTTGCTTCCTTGACCAGTAACATCGCCGGAACGCTCTCGATAATGGCGTCGAGGAACGAGCGGGTGCCGACCAGCTCGGCCTCGGCAAGCCGGCGCTCGGCGATCTCCGTCGTCAGCGTCGCGTTCGAGTGACGCAGTTCGTCGGTGCGCTCCCGGACGCGCCTTTCGAGTTCGCTAGCGCGATCGGCCAGCTCGTTTTGGGCGGCAGCCAGGCGATCGCGCAGCCAGCCGCTCTCGAGCAGGACCACGCCGAGCACGAAAGTGGACGCCAGCAGGCCAAAGCAGCGTCCCGCGTACCAGCCAAGATCGTAACGCGAAGAGCTGACGATCGCCGACAGCGCGATATCGAGCAGCCAAGCGCACATCACGACGACAAGCCAGACGTCGAGCTTGGTGTGCTGCTTACGAAGGCAGATCGCGACCAGAGCTGCCAGGCTGATTGCCCAGACGGCCGGACTCACGCCGGTCATGATCGATCGCGAGAAATTGCCGCTCACGATGAGAACCGGCAGCATATCCATCCCGGCGGTGGCGAGAGCCGTCAGCCCGCAGACGAGTGCGGCGGTGGCGGCGACCGCCACCGTGATCGCCACGGCCGGCCGGGAATCGTTACGATCACCCGATTGTTCGGGGCCGCGCAGCAGCGCGTATGCCATCACGAAGAGCGGGAAGCCGCCGTACCAGAAGACATAAATCCAGGACGTGCTTTGACTGCCCGAACCGAGGAGGCCGTTCGGGGCGTAGACGCCCGGAAACGTCAGCGCATGCGGGACGATCAAAAAGGCGGCGAACAGGTAACCGCAGCCCAGCAGCAACAGCGCCCGCGAGCGGAGCCGGGTGAATTTACCGAACAGCACCATGGCGGTGATGAGATTGTTGATCGTCAGCGCCGCTTCATAGCTGGCGATGAAAGCGGGGTTTCGCACCAGAGGTACTCGCGCGAAAGGCATCACGCAAAAGAAGCCGATCAACGATAGCCCGATCACGATAAAGGCTACGCGCCAATCCTTGGCGCTCGCCGCCGTCGTGGCAAGAAAACTGCCTGCCCGGATGTTCGCAGCCTCGCACCCCGCGTCCGCGTCGGCTGAGAAAATCATATCGGGAGCGTTCGGACCCAGGTCTTGTGGGACGCCTGCAACACTCATGCCTGGGCCGATCTCGGCGCCACGGACGATACGGCGCCCGATGCGGCACTTTGCGGCCCGGCGACGAATTCCAGGAATTGATTGCACGGCATCGGTTTGGCAAAAATAAAGCCTTGCGCCGTATCGAAGCCGAGGTCGATCAGGCAGCGCAACTCTTCCACGGTCTCAATGCCTTCCGCGCAAGCCGAGGCCTTGAAGCAATGTGCCAGATCGACAACGGTTTGGCACAGGCTGCGCTTGAGGGAATCCTTTGCGCAATTCGCCACAAAACCGTGGTCGAGCTTGATCTCACGAAACGGCAAGTCCTTCAGCCGCGACAACGGCGCGTAGCCTGAGCCGAAATCGTCGATCGAAATGGACACATTGTAGATACCAAGCTGCGTGGCCGCTTCGTGGATCCAGCTCATATCGCGGATCACTTCGTCTTCCGTGACCTCGACGATAAGTCCGGGAAAGGCTGGATCAGCCGGCAGCGTGTTGCGCACAAAATCGACAAACCCCGGAGCACTGAGAATAGAAGCGGGCACGTTGACCGAAAGTTTCATCGAATTCCCTCGCGCGGCAAATACCGCCCAATCCGAAATCACCTTGCGGATCACGAACAAGGTCAGCGGCTTCAAAAGCGGATCGCCGGGCGGCGGCAGGATGTCCTCCGGGGGCAGGACGCCGCGCTGCGGATGCCGGGCCCGGATCAGTGCCTCGGCACCGCATACCGCGAGTGACCGCAGATCGACCTTGGGCTGGTACCAGACTTCCAGGAAATTCCGTTCCAGCGCTTGCGCAAGCGTCGCCCGCGGACTGAGCGGCGCTGGTCCCGCGATTTTCGATTTCGGTCTCGCCGTCGGCTCGCACCTGCCCGACAACGGGGACTGCAGCCGAGCCCTGAGCTGGTCGATGCGAAATGGCTTCTGCAGCGAGGGCAGCATGGCGAGGCCATGCGTGCGGCCGATCCGCTCGATCTCGCCGAGCGTCGCCTCGTCGCGACCGCTGATAAGAAGGACGCTGCCTGGAAATCTCAAGACGTCGAGCTTGCGGATCACGTCGACAGCGTCGGACCGCCCGAGCGCGAGATCGAGGATGACGATATCGGGCGCCGACCGCTTCACTTCGAGCAGGAAATGCAGCGGATCGGTGAAATGGCTGGTCGAGATTCCCACGGCCGTGAGCGCCTTGCACACGACCGTCCCGATCTGAACCTCATCGTCGAGGACAAGAGCGGTCCTCGTGCGCGCCTGTTCGACTGGCTCGACCATGGTTGCAACCCGGAACTCGCGCGATCCTTGCCGGACCCGACTTAACGGCGATTGAAAAAGCGTCTTAAGTATTGCTGCGTATCGGTGAGGCTGGGAGAGTTTGGGTGAACCGCGTAAGGCTGACACTACGCATCGATTTCGGGACGAACCGCGCGCTCGGTCCCGGCAAGATCAGGCTGCTCGAGGCGATCCGTGACACCGGTTCGATTTCGCAGGCCGGCCGTTCGCTGGGCATGTCGTATCGCCGCGCCTGGCTCCTCGTCGACGATCTGAACCGCTGCTTTCGTGGCCCGGTGGTGACGACCAGCCCCGGCGGAACGCGCGGCGGCGGCGCGCTGGTGACGCCGTTCGGACAAGAGGTGATCGCGAAATACCGATCGATCGAAACGCGGGCGACCGCGGCGGCGAAGCGGCAATTGCACCAATTGGAAGAGTTGCTGCGTAAACCCCGCTGAAAGTGGCCACGTTCGGCCGAAGGCCCGACAGCCTCGGCATTGCGATAACGGCCGGCGTTTGGCAGACCTCATATCGAGCCATGCAAATCCGCGCGCATCACATCAAATGGGGAGCCCTTATCGTCACGGCCGCAGGCAGCGCCGTCGGCCTGTATTTCCTGGCGGCCTACATCGTGCTGCCGCTGACCTGGCGCCACTACGAGCACCAGAAAGGCCTCGAAGGCCTGCCGATGCTCACGCGGACGGCGAGCGGCATTCCGGGCGATCCGATCAATGTCGGCCTGGTCGGATCGCGGGAGGATGTGCTTTGTGCGATGAACGCGGCGGCCTGGTACCCGGCGGATCCGATCACGTTACGATCGAGCGTCGAGATCATCGGCAGCGTGCTGCTCGACCGCCCTTATCGCGACGCGCCGGTCAGCCATCTCTATTACAACAATAAGCAGCAGGACCTGGCTTTCGAAAAGCCCGTTGGCGCCAGCGCCGACCGTCGTCACCATGTCCGGTTCTGGCGCGTGCTCGAACACGGCGAGGAGGGACGCGCGGTCTGGCTCGGCGCCGCGACCTTCGATCGCGGGGTAGGCTTCAGCCGCGACGACGCGCGCGTCACTCATCGCATTGCGCCCGACGTCGATGCCGAGCGCGATCTGCTCACCACGGATCTCGGAAGCGCAAAAGTGGTCGTTTCAATTTACGAGGTCTCCGGAATCGGACCGACGATCGCCGGCCGCAACGGCGAAGGCGATGTTTATTACACCGACGGCGACATCAAGATTTCGGTCCTGGTCGCAGGCTGCGATCAGCGCAGCAAGTCCGTCGCTGTTCTCGACAACCCGCCGCTGGTCGCGATCAAGAACCTGGCTTTTAGTGCGGTCGCACGAAACCTGCTTGGCGCTGCGACCCACGACCCGGGTAAGTAGTGCCCCGCTCGCGCGGCGAGCTATTCCGGCTCGGCTGCGATCAAATGCGTCACCTTCGGCACCCCGGCGAGATGAAAACGGTGCACGGCGTCCTGGAGCACCCGATCGGCCTGAGTGACCCGTTCGTGCTGCCGCAAGTGCTCCATCCAGGACTCAACAAGGAACGTCTCGACGATGCGCCCCTCCTCGGCCGCATCCTCGAACACGCCCCACGCATAGGCGCCGTCGCGGCGGCGCTGATGCTCGAGCTTCGCCAAGGCTTCGAGGAACGCTTTGCGGTCGGACGGCCTGATCCGGTATTCGACCGTGACCAGAACCGGTCCGCGATCATGCTCGATCTGCTGCGCGGTGAGCGGAGCCGGCCAATGCATCGACGGCGTAAGATCGACGCCGGCACCGGTTTGCAGCTTCCATGGCCAGGTCAGCGCGATCGCGGCGACCGCGCCAGCGGCGGCGAGAAAATGCGCGGCCGGCAGGCCGACGATCGCGGCAACTTCGCCCCACCCGGCGCTGCCGAGTGTCAGGCAGCCAAAAAATACCGTCGTATAGAGCGCGAGCCCGCGCCCGCGCACCCAATCCGGCAGCGCGACCTGGGCGGAAACACTGAGCGTCGCCAGCGCCGCGATCCAGGAGGCGCCGGCGATGGCGCTCGCCAAGAGCGCCGTCAGCGGATCGCGGGCGAGGCCATAGAGCACCATCGCGACGGCCTGGCCGAGCGCGCCGAGCGCCATCAGCCGGTCCGGACCGAGCTTTTCCTTCAGCCACGGCAGCAAAAACGCGCCGCTCACGGCGCCAGCGCCGATGACACCAAGGAGGATGCCGTAAAGACCGGCGCCGCCGGCGATCTGTTCGCGGGCGACGAGCGGCAAGCAGCGCCCAATAGGCGCTGGCGAACAGAAAGAAACCGGCGGCGCGGACCAGCGTCGCGCGCAGATGCCGATTATGCCGGGCGTAGCGCAAGCCCGCCAAGATCGCCTGACCGAAACGCTCGGGCGGCAGCCGGGTGCCGGACCGTTGCGCCGGACGCCACCACAGCAAGCGACCCGACGATCGCCAGATTCGACACCGCATTGAGCCAAAACGGTGCGACAATGCCGTAGGCCGAAATCGTCACACCGCCGAGCGCGGGACCGAGCGCGCGCGAAATATTGACGCCGACGCTGTTGGCGGCGATCGCAGGCGGCAGATCGCTTTTGGGAACGAGTTGCGGCACGACGGCCTGCCAGGCCGGCACCGTCAAGCGCGCCGGCGGCGCCGATCAGAAAGGTGAACAGCAGCAAATTGCCGGGCGTCGCCAGGCCGAGCCCGACGATGACCGCATAGATCGCCGACACCGCGGTCGTCAGGGTTTCGACCACGATCAAAAACTTGCGCTTGTCGAAAATGTCGGCGAGCGCGCCCGCCGGGATGGCGAACAGGCAAATCGGCAGGCTGCTCATGGCCGCCACCAAGGCGACGATCAGCGGATCGGGGTTGAGGCTCGTCATCAGCCAGCCCGAGGCCGCGCTATACATCCAGCCGCCGATATTGGAGACCAATGTCGCCGTCCAGATCACCGCAAAGGCCGGGTGACGGAACGGCGCCACGAAAGGCACTCGGCCGGGTGTGGTGGCCTCCGGCTCGCTCATCGCATCAGGCCGGCGGCTTGTGCGCGAGCCAGCGCCCGGCTTCGGCGGCGGCAAAGAGCTCCGCGAGCGCAGCGTTGACGGCGTCGGGCTCCTCGCTGGTGATGGTGTGACCCGTGCGCGGGATCACCAGAAGCCCCGCGGTCGGCGCCGTACGCTTGAGAAAGACGCTGCCGTCGAGACAGGTCTCGTCCTCGTCGCCGCAGATGACCAGAAGCGGCACCGTAAATTTCTTCAGGTCCGCGCGCCATGTCCCACAGATTCGGCCGCTTGCTTTGCAGTTGCGCCATGGTCAGCGAATGGCCGAGCGCCGAATGCTCGCTGAGCATGCGCACGAAGTCGGCAAAACCCCGCGGGTCCTTGTATTTCTGCGACAGCCGCGACGGCGCATTGGTGTAGATCACGGCCGCTTCCGCCATGCCCTTTTCGGTGAACATTTTGGAATTCTCGAGCGCCTGCGCACGCATCGCCTCGCGCGCCGCCGGGTCGGGCAGCGAGCCCCAGCCGCACCCCGCCGCCGTCACCGAAAGGCAGCGCTCCGGATGGCGCAGGCCGACATGGAGCGCCGTATAGGCGCCCATGGAATGGCCGACCACATGGGCCTTCTCGATACCGAGCGCATCCATCACCGCAATGACGTCGCCGCGCAGAATATCCTGGCCATATTGCGCCGGATCGTCCGGAATATCGGAGGGCGGATAGCCGCGCTGGCTGTAGGTGACGCAGCGGTGCGAGCGCGAAAAGCGCCGCATCTGCGGCTCCCAGGTGCGGTAATCGCCGGCGAATTCATGGACGAAAACCACCGGCGTCCCCGTCCCGGCCTCTTCGTAATAGAGAGCGACGCCGTCCTTGGTTTTGATCTTGGGCATTGCGGGCGCCTCGTCCGTTGCGAGCGGCGCGCATGCGCCTCGCACATGCTAGCCAAATTGCGCCGCAGCCTGCAAACGGATGCGCTATCTCAAAAAGAGATGAGCCGCCCACACGGACGGCCCATCCCTTGCGCTCGCCTGAATTAACCTGCGCCGGTCAGAGCAGCCAGTTCAAGCCATCCAAAACGGCTTGATGGCTTCGCGGTGGACCTCGCATGCTCGTTAAGCCGATATCGCGCAGAGTCTGGTCGCTCAGAAACTGCAGTTCGTGGCGCGAATGAGACCGGCGCCGCCACTCGGCGAATTGGCTCTTGAATTGGTTCCAGTAAGAGGCGCGCCGTGTTCCATAGCTGGTGATGGTCATGTTCATGGCTGGCTCCATATCCGGCAAGTTCCAATGATTGTTAGTAGCGCGAGCCGGCCGGAAAATGTGTGATCGCCAACACAGGATGGCGCTTTCCTCGCCATCGGCTGAAACCGCTATTTTTTAAGTGAAATTGCGTACTGCCGTAGCGTCGGGACGGCCTTCGACCCGTGGGGCCGCGGGAATTTACGCAGCCGCCCGTCCCGTCGATCTGATTTCGCAGATTTGCGTGACCGGCTCAGGCAAGAGCGCGTCGGCGCGGTCATAGCCGACGGCGCGCAAGACGCCATCGGCCGGGCACATCGCGACCGCCAGCCGCGTATAGGGATTGAGCACCGGCTCGCGCACCCAGCCGAAGCCCGGCGCCGACAGCGCTCCGTCCCAGTTCCGGAGCATATCGCGGCGGGCACGGCTGTAACCCGCCGCATCCTCGAACGAACTGGTGAGGAAACGGCGCGTTCCGATGCGGCCTTCCCAACCAGGCCGGCACGGGACCCAATCGTTCGCCGCGCTGGTTTCGTCGTTGCGGGTCTGAAAATCGGTTTCGGTACGCTCGATGACGCAACGCTCGTCCTTAGCGCAGCCGACGAGCGTATAGATCACCGGGCGCGCCACCGGCGTCGTCTCCAGCATGCGCCGCGCCGCGGCAAAATTCCCGCACAGCTCGAAGGTTTGCCGCAGCAATTGGTCGGGCGGCATCAGGTCTTCGGCGCGCCAGATTTCAACCGCGTTGAGGGCAAAATCGAACGGACGAAGCCAGCGATGCGCGGTGCGCCGCCGCATCGGCGCCTGGTTGACGGCGGCGGCGAAACGGCGCGGCGCCATCGCGCTCAGCGTACCGACATAACCCGGCCAGGTGACGCTGAAGAATTCACCGCATTCTCCTTGCATGCGCGCCACGGCGGTATGCCGGCCGAGACCTTGGAACGGCCAATCCAGCGTGCGCAGGAGCCAAGGCGTGCCATCGTGCTCGCCGGCGAGCGCCGTGCAGGCCCATTGATAGGACGCGTTGAGGAGCCAGACGCCGGAAAAATCGAGCTCGGCTGCAATCGCATCGACCTCGGGCACATAAGGCGAGCGCGAACGCGTCAGCCAGCGCCGTGAGGCGCGGTCGAGCGACGGAATGAGCGGCAGCGCCGCCCGGGGAAAGAAATCGAGACAGGCGTCACGCAAGGCGCGCGCTTCCCTCCCGCTTTGCCGCGCATGGCGCGGCGGCCCGCCGTCGCGGATATCGACGACGGGAATTTCGCTCAACATGCGCGGCCCTCGGCGGCGATTCTCATGCGCGGCAGTCTAGCAGACTTAGTATACCAGACCTGCCGTCATTCCGATTCCGGGATCACCGGCAGCAGAATATGCGAGGGCCGCTCGCGATCGTGATAGATTTTATGCAGCACCGTCCGGCTTGAGCAGATGTGGTACGGCACATATTCGGCATTGGTCGCGCCGGCGACGCCGGTCGGCAGGTCGAGGCTCGTGATATCGAGGCAGATGCGGTGGCCGCGGCGGAACATATTCGCGGTCGCCATCACCTCGATCTGATACTCCTCGACCGTACCCGGCGTCACCGGCTGCGCCGCTTCGCGCGTCAGCGGATGCCACGGCCACCATGGCTTCGAGCGCTTCGGATCGACGGCGCGGTTCGAGGCCTTGAGCCAGCCGCGGCTGATTTCGCGCTCGTGCAGGTTTGCCGGCACCTCGCGCTCGCCCTCGCGCACGCTCATCACGGAGACGTCGGGACCGACGTCTTTGAGGATGACGATCCAATTGGTGTCGGGCTGGTCGATTTCGGCGTAGAGCGTGACGACGATCGGCCCGGCGACGATGACATCCTGCGACAGCGGATCGGTCATGTAGCGCAGACGCTGCACCACATTGGTCTGCGACAGCGGCATTTGCACGAAAGCGTCCGGCGGCTGCGTCTCGGTGACGCTCGACGGCGCGATCGTCTCGGCCGATGAGCCGCTCCCAGCTCTTCAGATAAAGCTTGGTCCATTGCGTCTGCGGCAGCGGCCAGTCGTCCGCCGTGCACCATTCATTGGCGCCCATCAGCCAGAACCGCACCGGCGGCTCGTCCATGATGCCGGTGTCGATGCCCTTGAGCCAATGATCGTGCCAGCGCAGCACTTCGTTGTGGAAGGTGTGATACGGCCGCTCCAGATGCGCCGGCCCGGCCAGCAAAAGCCGCTTCGGCGACTCGATATTGCTGTACCAATGCTGGCAGCCGTTGAGGTGGGTCTTATAGGTGTAGCCGTACCAGCCGGAGCCCGTATAGGTCGGCACTTTGATGGTCTCGAATTCGGCTTCGCTCTTCTGCACCGCGGCTTCGGAATCGAACGGATCGACCAGCACGTTGTAATAGGGCGGCATGTGCTGGCCCTTTTGCGCGATCAGATTGTAGACGTGCGGATACATTTTATAGTCGGGATTGTTCATCGCTTCGCGCCACATCGCTTCGCGCTCGGGCGGCAGCGCGCCCGGGCGGACCCTTGTGCTGATGCATCGCCGAAAAGTGGCCGACCAGATAACGGAACAGATGAATGACGCCGCCAGGATATTCGTCGCGGAAGCCGCCGAGCTCGCCATAGGCGCCGCGCGAATCGAACGGGAAAATCGCCTTCAGATGCGGCGGCTGCTTCTTCGCGACCGCCAACTGCTCGGCGCCGAAACCGGAGATGCCGACCATGCCGACATTGCCGTCGCACCAGTCCTGCGCGGCGATCCATTCGATCAGGTCGTAGCAATCCCATTCGCGCGAGCCGCCGCCTTCGGACTTGCCGACGCCGCGCGGCGAGCCGATGACATGGACATAGCCGCGCGAGACGAAGAACTTCGTATCGCCGGCTTCCATCGGGCCGGTCCACAGCGCCGACCAGGCCGGCTGCGGCGGCAGCGCCGCCGCCATGTCGGGGCCTTGAAAGTCCTTGTTGTAGATGGCGAAGGCGAGCAGCGCTGGAAATTTTCCAGGCGCGCCCGGCCGATAGACGTCGACGCAGATTTTGACGCCGTCGCGCATCGGCACCATGACGTCCATGTCGCGGGCCATCGCCGAAAACGTCGGCTCGCGATCGTAATCCGGTCCCGGATTTTCTGCCGCATGCAGCAGCGGACGCACTGTATTTCCAGCCACGCTTCCCCCCATTGATGACGCAAATCTATTGCGATCATCATCGGCAATGCGCGGCGCCATGGCAAGCAACCGGGCGCTGGGGGATGCACGCAGAACAAGCCACCCGAACCGAAGACGCTAGCGGCCGGCCGCAGCCACGGTCGTCGGATGGGTTGTTTAGAACTCCCGGTCGCGGGCGGCGACGGCGAGGCTGCCGCGCGTGCGTCCGACCGGACCGCGCGCCGCGACCCGCTTTGCCGGCGCGGCGACGGCCGTCTTCGGCCGCTCGGCCGATTTCGCCGCCACGGCACCCGCGCCATCGGCGAGACGGAAATAGGCCACGCGCTCGTCCATGGCCTTGGCTTGATGCTCGAGAGTCTTGGCGGTCGCGGCATTCTCCTCGACCAGCGCCGAGTTCTGCTGCGTCACTTCGTCCATCTGCGCCAGCGCCTTGTTGACCTCTCGACGCCGCTCGCCTGCTCGATGCTGGCGCTGGCAATGTCGGCGACGAGATCGGCGATTTCCTTGATCGCGCCGACGATCTCGCCGAGCGCCGAACCGGTCTTGATTGACGAGATCGACGCCCTCCTGGACCTGACCGCTTGAATTGGTGATCAGGTCCTTGATGTCTTTCGCGGCCTGCGACGAGCGCTGCGCCAAAGTGCGCACTTCCGACGCCACCACCGCGAAGCCGCGGCCGGCATCGCCGGCGCGCGCGGCTTCAACCGCGGCATTGAGCGCCAACAGGTTGGTCTGCCGGGCGATCTCGTCGATCACCCCGATAATGTCCGAAATCTTGCCCGACGAGCCTCGATCTGCGCCATGGCCTCGACCGCCTGGCCGACCACTTCGCCGCTGCGGTTGGCGATGTCGCGCGCCTTGGCGGTCGACAGATTGGCCGCTTGGGCGTTTTCGGCGTTCTTCTTTACCGTGGCCGACGATCTCCTCCATCGAAGCGGAGGTTTCTTCGAGGCTCGCGGCCTGCTCTTCGGTGCGCTGCGACAAATCGGTGGTGCTGCCGGAGATTTCCGCCGAGGCGTTGGTGACTTCGCTGGCGGCGCGCTTGATCTCGGCAATGGTCTCGCCGATGCGTTCCGCGGCCGTATTGGCATTGTCTTTCAGCTCGGCGAAATCGCCTTGATACTCGGCGACGATGCGTTCGGAAAGATCGCCTTCGGCAAGCGCGGCGAGCATTTCGACGAGGTCACGAGCGCATTGGCGACATTGTCGCACAGCGAATTGAGCATTGTTCCGACATTCGAGAACGAGGCCGGTGGTGCCCTCGAGCGCGACACGCTTGGAAAAATCGCCGGCCGCCGCCGCCTGAACGATGCCACCGACGGCCAACTGGAACTCGTCGGCCATCCTGGCGAGAGCCGCCTGACGCTCGACTTCGGCCCGCTTCTCTCGCGCTCGGCCTCGAACTGTGCCTTCTCTGCCGCCTTCACCTTGAAGGTTTCGACTGCCGCCGCGATGTCGCCGATCTCGTCACCGCGGCCGAGACCGGCAAGAACCACGTCGAAGTTGCCGGCGGCAAGCTCTCGCATACCCGCGGTCAACCGTGACAACGGCCTGGAAATATTCCTTTGGACCGCGACGAGAAAGGCCGCCACGCCAATAGCCGTCACCGCGACGAACATGGCAATGCTCGCCCACATCGCTCGATACGCATCGTCATTGGCTTGCGCCGCGAGCGTCGATGCCTGCGACACGAGACGATCCTTCGCCTTGGTCAAAAGCTCGGTTGGAGCACGATCGACCCCAGCCACGGCCGCGTCACCGGCAGCGCTGTCGAAATCGTGGTCCTTGAATGCCTGAAGGCCGCGCCGGTAGCCATCCCCCATGCTCTTGTGGGCAGAGATGAACTCGGCCAGCAGCTGCGCGGCTTCCGGATCGGAGATGTTGCGGCTCAGTTGCTCGGCCTCGTCGCGAACGCCGGTTTCGCGCTGCTGGAAATTGCCCCAGTACTTGTTCAGGTCCTCCGGCTTTTTCCCCCTGAGAAGCGTATCCTTCCACTCTTGGACTTGCTTCTTGAAATCGGATTCGGTCGCTCCGACCCTGACGGCGTTATTCTGGCTGATTTTGACCTCTGAAAACGTCGTCAGCGTGACATTGAATTCCCAGAACACTACGGCTGCCGCCGCGAGCAACAATAGCGTGCTGATACTGTACAGAAGCAAGATCTTTCCGCGTAGCCGGAGTGATCCGATCCGTGTATTTTTCGTCGCGACAGCGGCCGTGATCGACATCGTTCTATTCCTTGACGTTGGCGTCGGGCGGGCGTTACGCCGCCGCCGGCGTTGAGGGTGCTGATTTCGGTTGTTGGAAGCGCTTCGGTCTCGGCAGGCTCGGCCAGGAGATTGTCGAGATTGATGAGCGCGATCATCGTCGTCTCGATGGTCACCAGTCCGGATAGAAAGTCGGTCCGCGCGCTGCGCGAGACCTGGGGGACGGGCTGAATCTGAGAAGCATCGACGGCGACGATATCGAGCACGCGATCGGCCAGAAGCCCCACGGTCTTGGCGTCGACCTGGACCACGATGACGACATGCATCGGATTGGCCTCGGTCAGGCCCTGGCCGAAGCGACAGCGCAGATCGACGATCGGCACCATGACGCCGCGCAGGTTGAGCACGCCGCGCATGTAGTCTGGCTGCTTCGGCAATCGGGTGATACTGGACCAGCCCTTGATCTCGCGCACCGCCATGATGTCGACGCCGAACTGTTCGTCGCCGATGGCGAAGCTGATGAACTCGGTGGTGGTCGCGGTAGAGCGGGCGGCGGCGCTGCTTCTCCAGTCGGCCGGGTTCGACGACAGAGCCTCGACGGAAGCGCTCGCGGTCCCACTCATATTAGAAACTTCCCTGTAGCGTTCAAGCTGCCGTCGTCATGCCGCGACATGCAACTCCGCTGCCTCGCCGGACCGAAGCCGAGATCACAGCCGCCGCAGGAATGGAATGTGACAGGACAAACTCACCTAAAAGTTTACGTGCGAAGACACCCTTATTGCTGCAGGTTAAAGAGGACGATCGGGCGAACGCCGACTGGGCGCCGACGCATGCTTGGATTACGCGAACACTTTGCCGATAAACGTGAAAGGCCGCGCTGCCCAGCGTTTCAATTGCCGGCAGCGTGGCCCGCTCGCAATGAGCGGTTCTTCAAAGTCTCCTAGAACTCTCGGTGGTCGGTTTCAGTCGCAATGGCGGTCGCGAGGTTGCTGCGCGTGCGGCCGGCCGGACCGCCTGCCGCGGCGTGTTTGACCGGAGCCGCCACACCAGGCCTGGCAGGCCTGTGCGCCGCCGGCTTTGCCACCAGCGCGGGCGCCGGCCGTTGGGCGGGCGAAGCACCCGATGCCGGCTCGACAACACGGAAGAAAGCCACCCGCTCGTCCATGGCCTTGGCCTGATGTTCGAGCGTCTTGGCGGTGGCGGCATTTTCCTCGACCAGCGCCGAGTTCTGCTGCGTCACCTCGTCCATCTGCGCCAGCGCCTTGTTGACCTCCTCCACCCCGCTCGCCTGCTCGATGCTGGCACCGGCAATGTCGGACACGACAGCGGCCACCGCTTTGATCGGTCTCGAGGATTTCTGCAAGCGCCGCGCCCGCCTGATTGACCAGGCTGACGCCTTCCTTGACCTGCCCATTGCTGTTGGTGATCAGGTCCTTGATGTCCTTCGCCGCCTGCGACGATCGTTGCGCCAGCGTTCGCACTTCCGAAGCCACCACCGCGAAACCGCGGCCGGCATCGCCGGCCCGCGCCGCTTCGACCGCGGCATTGAGCGCCAACAGGTTGGTCTGCCGGGCGATCTCATCGATGACGCCAATGATGTCGGAAATCTTGCCGGCGGAAGCATCGATCTGGCCCATGGCGTCGACCGCCTTGGCGACAACCTTGCCGCCCCGATCCGCCACGTCGCGAGCCTTGGCTGCCGAATTCGTTGGCAACCTGGGCATTGTCGGAATTCTGTTTCACCGTGGAGGCGATTTCCTCCATGGACGCCGAGGTTTGTTCGAGGCTCGCGGCCTGCTCCTCGGTCCGCTGCGACAGGTCCGTGGCGCTGGTCGAGATTTCGACCGAGGCATTGGAAATCTCGCTCGCCGCCTGCTTGATTTCCGCAACGGTCAGACCGATGCGCTCTGCGGCCGAGTTGGCGTTGTTCTTCAACTCGCCGAACTCGCCTTGATATTCGGCGGTGATGCGCTGGGTGAGGTCGCCCTCGGCAATGGCGGCCAGCATGCGTCCGACGTCGTCTGCGGCGCTCGAGATATTCTCGCAAAGACGGTTCATGGCGGTGACGAGAACAAGCATGAAATCCTTCTTGCCCTCGGTCGGCACGCGCCGCGAGAAATCACCCGCAATGGCGGCGGTGACGAGGCTATCGATTTCCGCCTCGGCGGCGATCTGCGCCGTCCGATCCTGCCATTCGACGACGGTCCCGGCGCGCTTGCCGGCCTTGTCAAAAACCGGCGTGATGACGGCAAAGAATTTCTTGGTGCCGATCGTGATGCCCGTTTCGTGCGGCTTCGTGAGGGCGTCGAGAAGGCTGCGCTGGTGCGCCGGGTTGTTGTGAAAGACCTCCATGTTGACGCCGATCAGAGCGCCGGCGTCGAACCGCGGCAATGCTTTGCGCATTTCGGCTTCGGATTCGGTGAACATCTTCTGCAGCGTCGCGTTCATATAGATGATGTTGTATTGCTCGTCGGCCAACATCACGCTGGCGCGCACCACTTCGAGGCCGGTCGTTATTCGGTCATTGACCAGTTCGGCGTCGCGCGCGGCCCGAATGACGACGACGGCTTTTGCCAGAGATCCGATCTCGTCGCCGCGTTCGGTTCCCTTGACCTCGACCTTGGTGTTGCCCTTCTCGATCTGCGCCAGCACGCCGATCAAGCGGCGGATCGGCCGGGCGATGGTGGCGAGGCAAACCGCGATCGAGCCGATGAGGACGACGACGATGATAAGACCAAAGCCGATATTGATATATTCGACGCTCGCCATTTCCTTGGTGGCTTCAGCGACGCTCTGATCGGCGGTGCCGTTCGTGGTCGTCACCATGGCGTCGACGAGCTTGTCCATTTCGACGATCATCGGCAAGGCGCGATTGCGGGTGATGTCGATCATCTGAGCGGTGAGTGCCGCAACGCGTGCGGCGGCGTCGGGCGCGCCTGCTCCCCCGACCTGTTGCATTTCCTGGGTCGCGAAAATCTGCGCCTTTATCGGGAGCACTTCTTTCCCAGCGGCGTAATAGCGTTCGACCAGATCTTTGGCCGCCACGGCCCGTTCGTGGTTGTCTGATTTGCGGAGACCCCGCAAAAGCTGCTCGACGAGTTCATCGGCCGATTTCTTGCGCTCGGCGAAGCCCGCGTCCGCCTTCTGCAACTCCTCCGGCGAGGCCGCAAGGCGGATGGCGAGGACACCGACCTGCATGCCGCGAGCCGCTGCCTTGAACAGTGCCGCAGTCGCGATCATGGATTGCGCGTGGTCGGCGCGTTCCCGGGCGGATGTAACTGCGAAATCGCCGTAGATCATCGCGCCGATCATTCCGACGACAAGCAGCACGCCAAGACTCGACGTGATGCCAAGCTTGGTACCGATGCTGAGGTTATTGAATCGCGGCATGGCTGGGTCCCTCGAGAGCGCCCGCCTTTGGGCGGACGAGCGAATTCCGCTTGGCAACCGGCTAGAACTCCTCGTCCTTGAGCGCCGTGGCGCCCGCGCTTCGTCCGCTGGCGAGCTGGCGCCTGGGCGAGTGGACGGCAAGCCCACTCGGCTTCCGTGCCTGAATTGTCTTCGGCGCTGGCGCTCGCGGCGCGTTCGTCATTCCTTCGGCGAGTTTGAAATAGGCGACCCGTTCGTCCATGGCCTTGGCCTGGTGCTCAAGCGTCTTCGCGGTCGCGGCGTTTTCCTCGACCAGCGCCGAGTTCTGCTGCGTTGCTTCGTCCATCTGAGCCAGCGCCTTGTTGATCTCATCGACGCCGCTCGCCTGCTCGCTGCTGGCGCTGGCGATATCGGCGACGAGATCGGCGATTTCCTTGATCGCGCCGACGATCTCGTGGAGCGCCGAACCGGTCCTGTTGACGAGATCGACGCCTTCCTGGACCTGGCCGCTCGAATTGGTAATCAGGTCCTTGATGTCTTTGGCGGCCTGCGACGAGCGCTGCGCCAAAGTGCGCACTTCCGACGCCACCACCGCGAAGCCGCGGCCGGCATCGCCGGCGCGCGCGGCCTCGACCGCGGCATTGAGCGCCAACAGGTTGGTCTGCCGGGCGATCTCGTCGATCACGCCGATGATGTCGGAGATCTTGCCCGAGGACGACTTCGATCTGCGCCATCGCCTCGACCGCCTTGGCGACCACCTGGCCGCTGCGGTCGGCGATGTCGCGCGCCTTGGCGGTCGACTGATTGGCCTGCTGGGCGTTCTCGGCGTTCTTCTTCACCGTCGACGCGATCTCTTCCATCGACGCCGAGGTCTGTTCCAGGCTCGCGGCCTGCTCCTCGGTGCGTTGCGACAGATCGGTGGTGCTGCCGGAAATCTCCTCCGACGCGCTGGTCACTTCGCGCGCGGCGCGCTTGATGTCGGCGATGGTTTCGCCGATGCGTTCCGCGGCCGTATTGGCGTTGTTCTTCAATTCGGCGAAATCGCCCTGGTATTCCGCGACGATGCGTTCAGACAGATTGCCATCGGCGAGCGCCGCCAGCATCTGCACCAGATCGTGCAGCGCGGTGGCGACATTGTCGCACAGCGAGTTGATCAAGGTTCCGACATTGAGTACGAGCCCGGTCTTGCCTTGGAGATCGACGCGTTTGGAGAAATCGCCGGCCGTAGCAGACTCGACAATGGCACCCACGACCGCCTGGAATTCATCGGCCATCTTGGCGAGCGCGGCCTGGCGCTCGACCTCGACGCGCTTGTCTTGCTCGAGCCTCTCCTCGGCTTCGCGCTGGGCTTTGTCCGCGGCCTTGACCTTGAACTCATCGACCGCCTTGGCGATGTTGCCGATCTCATCCTTGCGGGCAAGTCCGGGCAGCACGACGCCGAAATTGCCGTTGGCCAGTTCCCGCATCGCCTTGGTCAGCGACGTGATCGGATTGGAAACCGAGCGTGCCACAAAGAAGGCGATCAAGGCGCCGAGCATGAACACGATGCCGCCGATGACCTTCTGATTGAGCACCGTGCTCGTGATCGAGCCTTCGACGGAGGTTCGGGTGTCACCGAAGCTCTGCTTCAACTGATCCCGGATCGTTGATGTTGCGACCTGCATCTGGTCGATCTGCGGCGCGATCTGCACGGCATAAAGATCGTGAATGTGGTGGACGCGATCGAGCAGGCCCTGCACGGTGGTGTGAAAATCGGCGAGCGCGGGTTTGATGGGGGCGACCCCGGCGCGAATGTCTGCCGATCCGGATTTTTCCAAGTCGCCCATGGTCGCCTGCGCCTTCGACACGGCGTCGGCCAGCGCCGGCTTGCTGTCGATTTCGAGCAGAACCTGACCGCGCATGCTCAGAACCCGCACCATCGACAGTTGGGAATCTAGCTTCATGACCAGCGCGGAAATCTCCGGGTCGGATCCGGTTTGGGCTTTTTCCAGGAGCGCGTTCGTGCGCGCGCTCAACTCGCCCCCGGCCTTGGACAACTTGGCCTGATCCGCGCCGGATTGCTGTACGGCTTCGAACAGCGCAGCCGTCAATTGCTGGGTTTTCGTGACGCCGGCTTGAAGCTCGCGGTACAACTTCTTGCGCTCCTCGGTCGGCGTCGCCCGTTCGGCCTCCTGAAGGGTCGCAAGCAGTTTCGCGGCGACGTCGCCATTCTCTTTGCGCGACGCCTCGTCGTGATCATAGGCATAGCGCAGCACGGTGCGGCGCTGTCGCTCCAGATAATCCTCGGCTTGCAACGTCCGCGTGGCATTTTCGGCTATGCCGTCAAGTCTCACGACTGAAGTTCCGGTATCGCCGAACACCAGCACTGCGTAGAGGACAAGACCGAGCGCGAGGAGGACGAGGACGCCGAAGCCGCCGTAGAGCTTGTATTTGATCGACATAGCCATCTTTCCTTGTAGTCGGGGAGCGGGCCTTCCGCCGTCGCTCGGGTGAGGGTTCAGGTTGCCGGCAAGGCTTCGGGTTCGATTCGTTCGGCCAGGAGAGTGTCGAGATTGATGAGTGCGATCATCGCCGTGTCGATGGTCACCAGCCCGGACAGGAAATCGGTCCGCGCCGTGCGCGTGACCTGAGGAACGGGCTGGATCTGAGAAGCATCGACGGCGACGATATCGAGCACGCGATCGGCCAGAAGCCCCACGGTCCTGGCGTCGACCTGGACCACGATGACGACGTGCATCGGATTGGCCTCGGTCAGGCCCTGGCCGAACCGGCAACGCAGATCGACGATCGGCACCATGACGCCGCGCAGATTGAGCACGCCGCGCATGTAGTCGGGCTGCTTCGGCAGGTGCGTGATGCTCGACCAGCCCTTGATCTCGCGCACCGCCATGATGTCGACGCCGAACTGTTCGTCGCCGATGGCGAAGCTGATGAATTCGGTGGTGGTAGCCGAAGAACGGACAGCGTCTTCACTTCGCCAATCGGCCGGACTCGACGATGCCGGCTCGGCGGACGCGCTCACAGTCGCACTCATCTTGGAAACTTTCCTGTGTCGTTAAAACTTCCCTTGTCAGGCGAAGGGCCGCGCAGCCGGGCGCTTCAGTCGCCGGCAGCGTGGCTCTCGCAATGAACGGCTTTCCAACCTCTCCTAGAATTCCTGGTAGTCGGTATCGGTCGCGATGGCGGCGGCGAGATTGCTGCGCATCTGGCCGACCGGACCGCCTGTCGCGGCGCGTTTGACCGGAGCCGCCACACGGGGCTTGGCAGGCTTGTGCGCCGCCGGCTTTGCCACCAGCGCGGGCGCCGGCCGTTGGGCATGCGCGGCACCCGCCGCCGGCTCGCCAATCTTGAAGAAGCCGACGCGCTCGTCCATCGCCTTGGCCTGATGTTCGAGCGTCTTGGCGGTAGCGGCGTTTTCCTCGACCAGCGCCGAGTTCTGCTGCGTCACCTCGTCCATCTGGGCGAGCGCTTTGTTGATCTCGTCGACGCCGCTCGCCTGTTCGAGGCTGGCGCCGGCGATATCGGACACCACGGCGGCCACCGATTTGATCGATTCGAGAATCTCCGAAAGCGCCGTGCCCGCCTGATTGACGAGATTGACGCCCTCTTTGACCTGGCCGTTGCTGTTGGTGATCAGGTCCTTGATGTCTTTGGCGGCCTGCGAAGACCGTTGCGCGAGCGTGCGCACTTCCGATGCCACCACCGCGAAGCCGCGGCCGGCATCGCCGGCCCGCGCCGCTTCGACCGCCGCATTGAGCGCCAACAGATTGGTCTGGCGTGCAATCTCGTCGATGACTCCGATGATGTCGGAAATCTTGCCGGCGGAGGCTTCGATCTGGCCCATGGCCTCGACCGCCTTGGCGACGACCTTGCCGCCGCGATCGGCGACGTCGCGCGCCTTGGTGGCGGATTCGTTCGCCTGCTGGGCGTTTTCGGAATTCTTCTTAACCGTGGAGGCGATTTCCTCCATCGACGCCGAAGTCTGCTCGAGGCTCGCAGCCTGCTCCTCGGTACGCTGCGACAGGTCGGTGGTGCTGGAGGAGATTTCCTCCGAAGCATTGGTGACCTCGTTGGCCGCCCGCTTGATTTCGCTGACGGTCGCGCCGATGCGCTCCGCGGCCGTATTGGCGTTGTTCTTCAACTCGCCAAAGTCGCCTTGATACTCGGCGGTGATGCGCTGGGTGAGATTGCCCTCGGAGAGCGCCGACAGCATGCGGACGAGATCGTCGAGCGCATTGCCGACGTTCTCGCACAGCGTGTTGATCAGCGTGCCGACATTGAGCACGAGGCCGGTCGTGCCGTCGAGCGCGACCCGTTTGGAGAAGTCGCCCGCGACCGCGGACTCGACGATGCCGCCGACGACCGCTTGGAACTCGTCGGCCATCTTGGCCATGGCGGCCGCACGCTCGACCTCGGCGCGCTGGTCCTGCTCGAGCTTCGCGGCGGCTTCGAGCGTGGCGTTTTCGGCAGCCTTTACCTTGAAGGCCTCGACGGCTCTGGCGATATTGCCGACCTCATCCTTGCGCTTGAGACCCGGCAGCAGCACGCCGAAGTTGCCTTCCGCGAGCTCCCGCATCGCCTTGGTGAGCGCCTGGATCGGATTGGAAACCGAGCGCGCGATGAGGAAGGCGATCAGACCGCCGATCACCAGCACCAGCCCGGCAATCATTTCCTGATTGAACACGGTGCTGCTAATTGACGTAGTAACCGAAGTTCTGGTTTCGTCGAAGATGCCCTGGGTCTGCTGCCTGAGAGTGGCGGCGGTTGCTTCCATCGCGCGATATTCGGGAGCGATCTGATTGATGTACAGATCGCGGCTTTGTGTGAGCCCGGTGAGATAGCTTTGTGTCATCGTGCCATAGTCGTTGACCGAGGCCTTCAGCGCACCGACGAGTTCGCGGATGCTCGGCGAGCCCCCGCCCGCTTCGAATGCCGCGATCGACGTGTTCGTTTTGGCGAGCGCGTCCGCGAAGGTCGCCATTCCCTTGGGATCGAAGGTCGCCTGGGTCCGCCAATTAGCGACCCGCATCGTCAGCAATTGCGCGTTAAGCGTCTGCCCCAGATCGACCTGCGACTGGTCCGAACCGGCCTGCACTTTGTCGGACAACGCCTTCATCTTTGCGTTCATGTCGTCGCCGACCTTGAACAATTTTATTTGCTGCTCCGACATCTGCCTGATGGTATCGAACAGCGACTTCGCTTTCTGCTGCGTGATAGTGAATTGGGCTTTAATATCGCGATATTCCTTTTTTCGTTCTTCAGAGATCGACGCTGCTTCCGCCTGGTCCACTGTCGTCAGCATTTGGACCGAAATGTCCTCGTACTCCTTGCGCATGCCCTCATCGCGATCGTAGAGATAACGAAGGGCGCTACGCCGCATTTGCTCGACGAAGTCCAGGATCTGGAGCGTTCGGGTCGAAGTCGTCGCGAAATAGTCCAATCTTCCGACGTTCGTTCCGATGCCGCCGAATTGCACAACGGCGTAAAGGGCGAGGCCCAGCGCCAAAACCACCAAAACGCCGAAGCCGCCGTAGAGTCTCATTTTGATCGACATGATTCCGTTTCCTCGAGATGAGAGCCGTGTGTTTATTTTTCGCAGTCGCTGTCGTGGGATTCTGTTAGGCCGCCGCCGGCGCCTCGGTCTCGCTCGGCTCGGCGAGGAGATTTTTGAGATTGATCAGCGCGATCATGCTGGTCTCGATGGTGACCAGCCCGGAGAGGAAATCGGTCCGCGCATGGCGCGTAACCTGGGGTACCGGCTGCACTTGCGATGCGTCGACGGCGACGATGTCGAGGACGCGATCGGCCATGAGCCCTACGGTCTTGGCGTCGACCTGAACCACGATGACGACATGCATCGGGCTGACCTCGGTCAGCCCCTGGCCGAAGCGGCAGCGCAGATCGACGATCGGGACCATGACGCCGCGCAGATTGAGCACGCCGCGCATGTAATCGGGCTGGCTCGGCAGCTGCGTGACGCTCGACCAGCCTTTGATTTCGCGCACCGCCATGATGTCGACGCCGTATTGCTCGTCGCCGATGGCAAAGCTGATGAACTCGGTGGGTGCCGCGACGGGGATTTTATGTTCGCTCTTTCGTTGCGGTTCGGCGGACGGCGCCGCCTCGGCCGCAGAACTTACAGCAGTGCTCATGTCGCAGGACTCGCAGGTTGTTACGCACACATGACGTTTCGGCGTGATGCTTGCCGACTTCTCATCAGCGATACGCCGAGAAACTGTTGGATTTCATAAGTTCCGAATATGTAAGTATACGTAGTCTCCTTGTTGCTCCGGTCGCGCCGGCCGGCGATTTTTGATTCATTTGCAATGTTCTTCCGCCGGGATTTTTTTAACTTCCCGGGATAAATCTGCGCCGCGATAATCATCATCACCATCGCCGCCGGTTGCGACGACAACGAAAAGGACAACTCGTGCTCACGCGCAGACGTCTCATCTCCACCGGCATCGCCGGACTGGCGTTTTCCGCCGGTCTCTCGACGCGAGAGCGCGCAAAGGCGGCGGTCTCTCCCCGGCTGGTCGTCCGCAGCGAGGAGGAGTGGCGCAAGCTCCTGACACCCGAACGCTATGACGTGCTGCGCCAGGCCCGCACCGAGCGGCCGTTCACGAGTGACCTTCTCGACGAGCACCGGGACGGCACCTTCAATTGCGCCGGCTGCGATCCGATAATTTTCTCCTCGTTCTCGTCGGCGACCAAGTTCGACAGCGGCACCGGCTGGCCGAGCTTTTGGGCGCCGCTTTACGGCGCGGTCGACGAAATCGAGGACCGCTCGTTCGACACGCCCCGCACCGCGGTGTCGTGCTGCGGCTGCGGCAGCCATCTGGGCCACGTCTTCGACGATGGTCCGAAGCCGACCGGACTTCGCTACTGCATGAATGGTATTGCCTTGAAATTCGTGCCGGCTGCCGACTGATCGGGCGAAGGGACGAAGGCTTCGGCGCGAGAGCTTTCGTTTGAGCATCACAGCGCCGACAGAAATGCGAGCAGCGCCTCGCGGTCTGGATCGGCCATGTGGCGGAACGCGAGCATCGACGCCTCGCCCTCGCCGTCATGCGCCAGCACCGCGTCTTTGATGCTGGTCGCCCGGCCGTCATGCAGAAAGCGCAGCCGGGTGCCGAGGCCCCAAAGCGGAGTCGTACGCCAGTCTCCGCCGCCGGCCTGTCCCTGGACCACACCGTCATCGAGCAGCGGGCCCATATTGTGCAGCAGGAGGTCCGAATAGAGCGGCACGTCGGCGCTGTCGGCCGCGAGCGCAGGCGTGTGGCAATCAGCGCAGCCGGTTTTCGCGAACAGCTCCTGTCCCGCCGCATAGTCCGGGCCCCGTGGCCTTGCCGGCTCCGGCATCGAGGCGATGTAGGCGGCGACGGCCAGGATCTCCATGCCGTTGAGATCGATTTCTTGTGCAGCTCTGCCGCAACCTCGGCCACGGCCGATCGGATCGACGGGCGCCCGCGGATTGGTCATGCCAAGCTCGTTACGGAAAGCCTCGCCGACCATCTGGTCGAGCGTCGCGATATCGGCCTTCCAGCCGTAACGGCCGACGCGCTCATGGCCTTGCCAGTCGCTCACGATATTGGCGCGGCCATTGACGCTGCCGCGAGCAACGGCGCCGGCGCGGATCGCGGCGTCAGGAATGGCCTCGATCGCTCCGAGGCCATAAAGCGCCGGCGTGTTACGGACCGAGATCAGATTGGCTGCCGCTGGCGGCCCGGCGGCCAGATCGCAGGGAAGGCCGAGGCTTGCGACGGTGTGGGCGCGCGCGACCGGGGCGCCGGTCCTTGTCATTTGTTCGAAAGTACCGCCGTGGACGCTGCCTATTCGTTGCACGACGGCAAGTCCATTCACGCCCATGCCGCCGCTGGTCGGGCTCTGGTGACATTCAAAGCATGAGCGGCCGTTGAAAAGCGGGCCGAGGCCCTCGGCGGGCGTGAACTCAGCCTTGAACAGTTTTTCACCGCGTTCGACCAGCGCTGCCTCTGGATCGGGAACAGATTCCGGCTTGGTCATCTCCAATGCAGCGGAGCGGCCCGGCCCGAAGGCCTCGACTTCGAGGAGGACGCCCGGCGCATCTGGATATTCCGGAACGGCGCCGCTGACCGTCAGCCAGATTTTCTGGGCGTCGGACGATACCGCGATGCCGTTCAGCATCCCCGGCCCCATGTCCTTGCCGTCTTTCAGCACGACGCGACGGACGGCCACCACCGTGCCGTCTTCTTTCATTCGCACGATCGTTCCGTTGCCGCGGTTGGCGACATAGATATCGGAATTCCCCGCCAGCGTGGTGTTGCTGGAGAAACTCGGATTGGCGACTTCCGGTACGGCCGGCGCCAGATCGATCGGAACGTCGAATTCCGGCGGCGCGAAACCGTTGGTCTTCTCGGCGCGGAAAACCTTCTCGTCGTCGCTGACCGAAAGCACCGCGATCGCGTTGTTGGCGGGTTCGGTCACAAAAAGAAGGCGATCAGGCACCCAGCTGAAGATCATGCCCGCGCGCGTCACCGGCGCCTGATCGGCATTTGCTTCCAGCGGTGACGGGATCTTGAGCGGAGCCACAGTGCCGATCGGCGCCAATCCGTCGAGGCCGAACTCGGTATGCACTTGCGCCAAGGCGCCGTCGGCCGTCAGCACCGCGAATACCGCGCGCTTGCTGCCGTCAGGCGATGCGCCGAGGAGCGCGGTTGCGACCGCGCCGGTTTTCAAGGCGCCGGGCACGAGCTGCCGCGGCCGGTTGGTGCGGTCGCCGACAAAGACGCCGCCCGCCCGCTTGTCCGGCGCCCCCGCGAGCGGCTCGCCGCCGGGATCGGCAATCGACAGCGTGCCGCCGTCGTGAGCGCCTTTGGGAGCGTTCGCGATCCACACCCGGCCGAACGCGTTGTTGATCGAAATGCCGAGCGGATTGCTGACCGAGGGAAAACTCGCGCTGGCCGCGTCCGGCGTGTGCACGGCATTGAGAAAGGCCGCGCTTTGCGCGGCGAAGAGCTGAACGCGGCCGGCGACCGCGCTGGCCTGCTTGCCCGACGCGGCAAAGTCCGCCGGAACGACGATCGTGTCACCGCTCGGATCGAGCGACAGCACTGAACCTTCCGAGGTGTCGTCCTGAGTTCGCGGTGCGCCGAAATTCGAGGTGCTGGCGACGAGCACGCGCGTCGCGTCGAGGCCGCGCCCGGGCTCGGTGTAGGCGGCCATTTCGGGCTTGTCATGGACCGGTCCGCCGGGATGAAAGAAGCCGACCGGCGCCACAGCTCCGGCGCCGCGAATTCCGACCGCCACCACTCGCGCGGTGAGCGCAGCCGGCGCTTCACGCGCGACTGATGCCTTCGGCAGCGCCATCGGGCGGCTCACCCGGCCCGGCGGCGAGCGCCGTTGCCCAGCACGCCACCAAACAGAACGACAAGATCGAAAGCCGGTACATGATTTTCCTCTGCTACGGCCTGCCTCGACGCCTTTGCAGTGTTACTGGTTTAGAATGGTGAGCCGCTCAGACGGATATGCGCTGACGAATGCCGGCCGCAGCATGACCGGCACCCGGATCGAAGATCGTCAGTTCACCGACGCGCCGAACTTGGCCATCGATGCAATCAGTTTCGCCATATCGGCATTGGGCGCGCCCTTGGTGGCCACGCCGAGAACCTGCCTGACCGATGTGCCGGGCACGATCGCAACGCCTTCTTTGATGGTGTTAGCGTTGCCGTAGCCGATGAAGTTTGTTGTCGATGCGACTGTTTGCGCGACCAAGGGCAAGCCCAGGACGATGCGGGCCTTGTCGGTGATTTCCGTGCCGCCGAGCAGCGAAGCGACAACGTTGGACCGGGTACCGAAGCCGGGACCTTCCGCCACGACGACGATCGGCTGGTCATCGCCGCCGACGTCCTTCCACGACGTTATCTTGCCGATGAAGATATCCTTGAGCTGCGCCTCGGTCAGGGATCTCACCGGGTTGGCCGCATTGACGACGAATTTGATGCTGATAGCGCCGACCGGCGCGACTTCGAAACCGTCGACGCTGACCGAACCCGGATTCGCCTTGTTCAAGCTGGCTTCCGTGATCTTGATCGGTGCGGCGATCATGGCGGCGTCGACCTTGCCGGCGAACAGATCCTTGATGCCGTTGCCGTCGCCATTCGCCGTAATGTCGAGCGTCAGGCCGGTCTCCGTCTCGATCGCGACCCGGTTCGGCATCACGATTGAGCCCGCCACGGCGGCGGCGCCGCTCAATTTCAGCTCGGTTGCGGAGGCCGAACAGATAGTTGCCGAGAACAGGAGCAGTGCGCTCCCCGTCAGCTTAGCTGCGAATTTCAAAGTCACGAGAATCTCCCTTGGACGCGGTTCGAATGTGAAGTCATATTCTTTGTCGGCGATCACGTTCGCCGCGAAAAGACCGACTAGAACTCTTCATCCCGCGCGAATGCGGTGCGTCCGCCGGAGCCGCCCGCGGCCGAACGCTTCGCCAAAACCGCGGTCGACGTTTTGACCGGCATCGGCCGCTTCGCCGGCGTTGCGGCAGGCGCGACGGCGGCCTTCGTATGCTCGTGCTCCGCACCGCCGACGCGGAAGAACGACACCCGCTCGCCCATGGCCTTGGCCTGGTGCTCGAGCGTCTTGGCGGTCGCGGCATTCTCCTCGACCAGCGCGGAGTTCTGCTGCGTCACCTCGTCCATCTGGGCGAGCGCCTTGTTGACCTCGTCGACGCCGCTCGCCTGCTCGGCGCTGGCGCCGGCGATTTCCGAGATCACGCTGGCGACGGATTTGATCGATTCGACGATTTCCGACAGCGCAGCGCCGGCCTGATTGACGAGATCGACACCTTCCCTGACCTGACCGTTGCTGTTGGTGATCAGGTCCTTGATATCTTTGGCGGCTTGCGACGAGCGCTGCGCCAGCGTGCGCACTTCGGACGCCACCACGGCAAAGCCGCGCCCGGCATCGCCGGCGCGTGCCGCTTCGACCGCGGCATTGAGCGCCAACAAATTGGTCTGCCGCGCGATCTCGTCGATGACGCCGATGATGTCGGAGATTTTTCCGGCCGACGTCTCGATCTGCGCCATGGCGCCGACGGCCTTCGCCACCACCTTGCCGCCGCGGTCGGCAACGTCCTGCGCCTTGGTGGCGGAATTGTTGGCGTGCTGGGCGTTCTCGGCGTTCTTCTTCACCGTAGAAGCAATCTCCTCCATCGATGCCGAAGTCTGTTCCAGGCTCGCGGCCTGCTCCTCGGTGCGCTGCGACAGATCGGTCGTGCTCGAGGAGATCTCCTCCGACGCATTGGTGACGTCGCGGGTCGACGACATGATCGAGCCGATGGTGTCGCGAAGCTGGCCGATCGTGGTGTTGAAGTCGTCTTTGATCTGCCGGTAGGCCTCGGTAAAACCCTCGTCGAGCGAGATCGTCAGATCGCCCGCCGACATTTTGGCAAGCCCTTCGGCGAGCGCCGTGACCGCGCGCGCCTGCTCGGCGGCGGCGGCGGCCTGCGCCTCGGCGTTGTGGCGGCGCTCCTCCTCGGCCTTGAGGCGCTGTTCCTCGGCTTCCTTGCGCTGCTCGGCGGCAGCCGCTTCGAGCCGCACCATTTCCTTGCCGGCATCACGGAACACCAGCACGGTCTTGGCCATCTGGCCGATCTCGTCCTTGCGCTCGGCGCCTTCGATCTCGATGTCGTATTGGCCCTTGGCCAGCGTCTGCATGCGCTCGCCGAGCCGCGCAATGGGCTTCGAGATCCGCGTCATCGCCAGCCATAGCGCGATGCCAACGGAGATCGCGAGACCGACAATGCCTATGGCGATAGTCGTGATGATTGCGGCGTGAGAAGTTGCGGCCGAAGCCGACGCGGAAGTTTTCACGTCGTCCATGCGGACGCCGTTAAATTTGGTGATTTCATTGGATAGCGCGGCGATAAGGGCGTCGCCCTTTACCATCTCGCGCGTCGCCTCCTCATTCTCGTTCTTGATGCCATGGACGGCGGCGGCCTCGGTGATGGCGTGGATGGCATCAAACTCCTTGCGAAACTCGTCGTAGCTAGGCTTGCGCGCCGAATCCTCCGCGGTCGCTTCATCGATAAGTGCGAGCCCGCTCTTATAATCGTTTTCCGCAAGCACGGCTGCGGCTTGGGCTTCGGCGGAAGCTCCATCATAGGCGATCGTGCGATAGACCGCGTAGCCCATTTCCTTCAAGGCACGGTTTGCTCGCGCCATGCTGAGCACGGCCGGGTAATCGTTCTTGGTGATGACGGAGTAGCTGGCATCGACTTCCAACAATGCCATCGCGCCAATGGCAATGAGAGCGACGATGACAAAGCTCAAGAGCGCGACGACGGAGAGTATTTTGGTCGAGATTTTCAGGTTATCGATGAACTGCATGGCTAGCTCCTGGACGGCGATCGGCTCGGCGGGTTCGAAAGGGTTATGCGGCGTGGGCGTCGGGTTCGTTTGGCTCGGCAAGCAGGTTGTTCAGATTGATCAGCGCGATCATGGTCGTCTCGATGGTGACCAGCCCGGCCAGGAAATCGATCCGCGCGCTGCGCGTGACCTGCGGCACCGGCTGGATTTGCGCGGCATCGACCGCAACGATGTCGAGCACGCGGTCGGCGAGAAGACCGACGGTCTTGATGCCGACCTGGACGACGATGACGACATGCATCGGTGTTGCGTCAGTCTGGCCCTGGCCGAATTTGCTGCGGAGGTCGACAATCGGAACCATGGTGCCGCGCAGATTGAGCACGCCGCGCATATAATCGGGCTGCTTCGGCAGTTCGGTCACCGCCGACCAGCCTTTGATTTCACGCACCGCCATGATGTCGACGCCGTATTGCTCGTGGCCGATGGCGAAGCTGATGAATTCGGTGGCAACCGCAGAGGCGCTGACGGCGTCGCCCGCTCTCCAGTCCGCGGTACTGGGTAAGGGGGATTCGGCGGCGGGATTCATACCGGGCGACTTCCATCCGTGGTTGCGACGCTGCAAGGACGATAGCGGCCTTGCCGCCGGCCGCACTTCGGCTGGCGTCGGCATTACGGTTTAGGAGGGGCTGTCTTAGATCGTGTAAATTTGCCAATAAGGATCAGCCCCTATTGATTTCGATTAACCGGGAGGAAGAGACCATGGAGTTGAAATCGACGCGCCGTATCGTGACCGGCCATGACGCGCAAGGTAAGGCGGTCGCGCTGTTCGACGAACCGCTGCAAGCCAAGCAGCGCGCCGCGGGCGGCAACGGCATGACGCTGTTATGGACGACGTCGGAATTTCCCGTCGACGTTTCGGTCTCGACCGACCGGGCCCCGAACCATGTCGGCGTGCCGCCGGTCGCGAACGGCACCGTATTCCGGATCGTCGATTTCGCCCCGACCCCGCCGCAGACCGGACCGGTCGACCATCACCAGATCCTGGTTTCGATGGGCATCGATCCGGCGACCCAAGGCTATACGCGCCATGCCAATACCCACCGCACCCGCACGATCGATTACGCCATCGTGCTCGACGGCGAAATCGACATGCTGCTCGACGACACCGAGGTGCACGTGAAGGCGGGCGACGTGCTGGTGCAGCAAGGCACCAATCACGCCTGGGTCAATAACGGCACCAAACCCTGCCGCATCGCCTTCATTCTGATCGACGCCAAGACCCCGCCGGCGTGGCAGCAAGGCTGGAAGAAGTAATAACGACGCCGACAGATGAGCTGCCCCAAAGGGCGGAGCCGCGCCCGATGGCGCGGAGGATACGGATCAGCGTTTGTCGGCGTTCCGCTTCCTTTATTTATTTGGCGAAGGAGGGTGAGGCGAACGGAAAGACAGAGACCCACCGCTCTGTTTTGGTTCGTAAGCCCCCAATTCGCGCGCTACGTGGTAGGAAACTGAAGAACTCGGGCGCGGGTGCGTCGCGAGAAAGGAATTCTATTTGCCGCTGTGATGTGCAGCGAACCGGCGTTATTCCGCCGCTTCCTGGAGCCGGTGAAACAGCGGCACGACGCGCGCCCGCTCGCCGTGACGAGCGACGACGACATGGCCTTCCGGCACGGCCATCCAATCCTTGAGGCCGTCATACGGCTCGGAAACGATGACGATGCCGCGGTCCGATTCCCGGTAATAAAGCGTATTGGCCTTGTCGTTCACCGCATAGCGGAAGGCGTAGAGATCCCGGCCGTTGGTCAGCGCGGCGGTGAAGCGGAAGCGGTCGGCCGGATCCGTTTCGTCGACCAGATTGCCGATCCGGGCGAGCACGCTTTCCGCCGCCGCCACCGGGTGGTCGATGCCGGCGCCCATGATGGCGAGGAAGATCGCCTCGGAATCGGTGGTGCCGATGCGGGACGGATAGAGCGCATCGGGAATCATCGCCTCGACCCGCCGGCGCAACCGGCTCCAGCTGCCGATGAAGCCGTTGTGCATGAACATCCATTTGCCGGCGGCGAAGGGATGGCAGTTCGGCCGGGTGATCGGCGTGCCGGTCGCGGCGCGGACATGGGCAAAGAACAAATGCGACTGCAGGTGCCGGCAGAGGTAGCGCAAATTGTCGTCCGACCAGGCCGGCCGGATCTCGCGGTAGAGGCCGGGCTCGGGATGGTGGCTGTACCAGCCCATGCCAAAACCGTCGCCATTGACGCTCGCGGTGGATTCGAGCGCGTGGATGCTCTGCGAGACGAGCGAATGCTCCGGCTCGGTGACGTAATGCTCGAGCGCGGTGGTTTCTCCCCGATAGGCGATCCAGCGGCACATCATAAGGCCTTTGCGTGCCCGGGAGCCCGGGCCGATCTTAAGCTGCGGTCACGCCACCAGCGTGGCGTCACCGATCCATCGGCTCACTTTATGCAGTGCAATCTCGGCACCTTCGTGTTCACTTTCGGTAAATATCCGCAGCTGAGCGTCCGCCGATGTACCCTCCAGAACGATGGTGCGGCAGTGTTCGACCGTCTCGGCGCAGTCGAGCGCCTCGGCGTCCGCCGCGGCGAGATCGAGCAAGAGGCCGAGCATTTCGCCGACGCCGACGGCGCCCGCCCGGGTCACGAACGTGCCCTGGGCGCCATAGCGCTGCGCCCGCCATTTGTTCTCGACCGCGATGGCGCGATCGACGACATCGAGGTCCGGCGTTGTGCTCGGGATGGGTGTAGAGGTAGCGCACCAGCACGCGGTAGAGCGCCGCGATCGCGACGCTGTCGTCGAGCCGGGTGCAGCTGTCGGCGGCGCGCAATTCCAGCGTCGGGTATTTGAGCGACGGGCGGATCGCCCACCACAGATGGCTTGCGTCCTGCATCGCGCCGGAGCGCACCATGGCGTCCACATAGGCGTCATAGTCTTGGGTGGTGCGGAACAATTCCGGCAGGCCGGTGCGCGGCAGCTCGTCGTAGGCTGCGAGCCGATAGCCTTTGAGGCCGGTGGCACGGCCCTGCCAGAACGGCGAGGAGGTCGACAGCGCGATGAACAACGGCAGATAGGGCAAGAGGCGCGTCATGACGTCGATACGGCGCGACGGATCGGGAAACTCGACATGCACATGCATGCCGCACAGCATGTTGCGCTGGCCGATCATCTGCAGGTCGTCCATTACCTTGGCGTAGCGGTCTTTCGGGCTTTGCACCGAATCGCGCCAGC
Organism: uncultured Alphaproteobacteria bacterium; assembly: GCA_963696555.1. Classification (GTDB taxonomy): domain Bacteria; phylum Pseudomonadota; class Alphaproteobacteria; order Rhizobiales; family Xanthobacteraceae; genus BOG-931. The sequence goes on from CAVOKR010000027.1 coordinate 267,653, forward strand.
GCGCGCGCGGATGGGTTCCGCAAGCCAATATCGCGAGGCCGTGCTGGGCGGCGGCCGCCGCCGCATTCTGGCGCAGCCGCAACAGCTCGCGCCGCGCCGCGCCGGCATCGTCATGCGGCTCGGTCGCGACCTCGATCTGGGCCTGCAGGAATTCGCGCTCGATTCGACCTGCGGTGCCGAAATCGGCGGCCTGGAACAGCGCGTCGGGCGTTTCGGCCGGCGCCTCGAAGGTCCGCGCATCGGAAAGAAAATATTCTTCCTCGATGCCGAAGCGGAAACGATCATCCGGCGCGACGTCACGCGCTGCGCTTCCCGGGCGCACCAGAGTGCGGATGTGAAACCGCCGGTCGCGTGGATCGAATCTGAAATTCCATGCCCGAACTCCGTGGCCGATTTCCTCGAGCGTTTAGATTCCTTGGGTCTGGAGCCAGCATTCCAAGAGCGCGACTTGCCAAAGCTTCGAATGGCCCTTGGGCGTGAGTTCGCCCTCGGGATCGGCCAACAGCCGCTCGATATAGGGCCTGTTGAACAGGCCGCGCTGGCGCGCCCGCGGCGCATCGAGAGCGTCGCGGACGAAATCGTAGAAGGCGCCGCGGATATATTTGAGCGCCGGCACCGGAAAGTAGCCCTTCGGCCGGTCGATTACCGCGTCGGGGACGACGCCGCGCGAAGCTTCCTTGAGGATATATTTGCCGCCGTCGCGCACCTTGAGGTCTGCCGGAATGCGGGCTGCCAGTTCGACAAGCTCGTGGTCGAGGAACGGCACGCGGGTTTCGAGACCCGACGCCATCGCCATATTGTCGACGCGCTTGACCGGGTCGTCTACCATCATGATCTGCGCATCGAGCTGCAAGGTCTTGTCGATCGGGCTCGGGCTGCCGCAGTTGCGGAAAAACGCGTCGACGAATTCGCGGCTGTAATCGCCGTTCATCAGTTCGGGCGCCAGCGCCTGCCTCATTTCGGCGTGGTCGCGATCGAAATAGACCCGCGCGTAATCCTCGGTGGCGTCGTTCGAGCGCATCAGCACCGGATACCAATGGTAGCCGCCGAATATTTCGTCGGCGCCCTGCCCGCTCTGCGCGACCTTGACGTATTTGGAAACTTCCCGCGACAACAGATAGAAGCCGATGGCGTCGTGGCTCATCATCGGCTCCGACATCGCGGCAACCATGCCTGGCAGCGCGTCGATGGTGTGCGACGAATCGACCGCGATGCGATGATGGTCGGTGCCGAATTGCTGCGCGACGATGTCCGAGTAGCGGAATTCGTCGCCTTCGACGTCGCCGACTTTCTCGAAGCCCACGGAAAATGTCTCCAATCCGCTTTGACCCTGCGCGGCGAGCAGCGCCACCAACAGCGAACTGTCGAGCCCGCCGGACAACAGAACACCGACCGGCACGTCGGCGATGCGCCGGCGCGCGACCGACTTGCCGAGGACTGCGCGAACCGCGTCGCGCCAATCCGTCTCGGTCATGCCGCGATCGGCCGACTTCGGCCCGACCTCGAGCTGCCAGAATGTTTCCTCGCGACGCTTGCCGTCTGGCTCGATAATGCAAATGGTCGCCGGAGCGAGCTTGCGCACGCCTTTGAGGATCGTCATCGGCGGCGGCACGACGGCGTGCCAGCTCATATAGTGATGCAGCGCCTGCGGATCGATCGTGGTATCGACGCCACCCGCTGCGAGGAGCGCCGGCAGCGTCGAGGCGAAGCGAAACTTGCCGGGAGATTCGGAATAATAGAGCGGCTTGATGCCCAGCCGATCGCGCGCCAGGACCACGCGCCCGGAACTCGCGTTCCCAGATCGCGAAGGCAAACATGCCGTTGAAGCGTTCGACGCAGCGCGGGCCCCATTCTGCGTAAGCCTTCAGAATGACCTCGGTGTCGCCCTGCGAGAAAAAGCTGTAGCCCTTGGCGATGAGTTCGCTGCGCAACTCGCGGTAATTGTAGATGCAGCCGTTGAAGACGATGGCGAGCCCAAGCTGCGGATCGATCATCGGCTGCTGCGACGAGGCCGCGAGGTCGATGATGCTGAGCCGGCGATGACCGAAGGCGACACGATTTTGCGAAAAGCTGCCGCCCGAATCGGGGCCGCGCGGCACCATCGGTGCCATCATGGCCGCGATGGAACCGTTCGCCGCGGTGTTGTTAAACGTTACCTCGCCGCAAATGCCGCACATTACATCGGATCCAGAGTTCAGACGCCCACGCCCAGCACGCGACAACGTTTCAGCGGAAGCCCGGTTCCGGCAAAGTTCCAGCAGGGTTTAGTCGCGATTTTGCGCTGCAGCGCAAGAGAATGAGCTTTGCGCCGATGCGAAGACTCGCGATCGTCAGTCGAGCAAGCGGCGTACGGCCGTGCTCCAGCTGGCGAGCTTTCGGTCGCGAAACGCGGCGTCCATGCGCGGCGTGAAACGCCGCTCCAATCGCCAATGATCGACGAAACGATCCGGCTCGGGAAAGAAGCCGGCATGGAGGCCGGCGAGATAAGCCGCACCCAGCGCCGTCGTCTCGCTGATCTGCGGACGATCCACCGTGCAACCGAGAAGATCGGCAAGGCGCTGCATCGTCCAGTCGGAATTGGCCATGCCGCCATCGACGCGCAGCGTCTGGCTCGCCGTCGCGGCGCCCGGCCAATCCGACCGCATCGCGGTCAGAAGGTCGGCTGTTTGAAAGCAGACGCTTTCGAGCGCCGCGAGCGCGAATTCGCGCGGTCCGGTCGCGCGCGTCAAGCCGAACAGCGCGCCGCGGATGTCGGGCCGCCAATAAGGCGCGCCGAGGCCGACGAACGCCGGCACCAAAATAACGTCTTGGGTGGCGTCCGCGGCGTTGGCGAGATCGCCGGTCTCCGCGGCGCTTTGGATCACGCGCAAGCTGTCGCGCAGCCATTGTACCGCCGCTCCCGCCACGAAGATCGAGCCCTCGAGTGCGTAGCAGCGCTTACCGCCGAGCTGATAGGCGATCGTCGTCAGGAGCTTGTTCTCGACGCAACCGCCGTGTGGCCGGTATTAAGGAGCGCAAAGCATCCGGTGCCGTAAGTGGCTTTGATCATGCCGGGAGAAAAGCAAGCCTGCCCGATCATGGCCGCCTGCTGATCGCCGGCAATGCCACAGATCGGGATCGCCGCGCCGAACAGGTCCGGCATGGTCTGGCCGAAAGCGGCGGACGAATCGAGTACCTGCGGCAGCACCGCGCGCGGCACGCCGAGAAGCCGCAACAGCCCGTCGTCCCAAACGCCATCGTGGATGTTGAACAGCAGCGTCCGCGACGCGTTGGTGGCATCGGTGGCATGAACTTTGCCGCCGGTGAGCCGCCACAGCAAATAACTATCGACCGTGCCGAAGGCGAGTTCGCCGCGCGCGGCTCGCGCGATGCCATCCGGAACGTGACCGAGGAGCCACGCGAGCTTGGTGCCCGAGAAATAAGGATCGAGCAGAAGCCCGGTCTTGGCAGTGAAGAGCGCCTCGTGACCGGCGGCCTTGAGGCGAGCGCACAACGGGGCGGTGCGGCGGTCCTGCCAGACGATGGCGCGATGGAGTGCGCGGCCGGTCGAACGCTCCCACAACAGCGTGGTCTCGCGTTGATTGGTGATGCCGATGGCGGCGATGTCGCGGGCGCCGGCACTGGCCTTACGCAGCGCCGAACGGCAGGTTGCGAGCGTCGTCGCCCACAAGTCGTCCGGTTCGTGCTCGACTTCGCCGTCAGCCGGAAAATGCTGGGGAAACTCCTGCTGATCGACGGCCGCGATCGACGTATCGGCACGGAACAGCATGGCCCGCGTCGAGGTCGTGCCTTGGTCGATGGTAAGGACGTAAGGTGCCAACTCATGCCCCAAGTGTTCGATTGAAACGTACAACCTAGTCTTGTATCGGGTCCGGAATCTGACTAACCTCTTCCCCGGATCTGCCGCGGGGGACATCTTGGCTGAGCCAAATTCTACGCTGGGATCATTACCCGCACGCGGTTCCGGCCCACCCGCGGCGCCCGCCACCTTGATCACCTTTCCACCGAGCCTCGACTGCGAGCTCGCGCGCTTTCTCCTGACATATTACCGCGTCCCGTACGGAGAGCAGCGCCACGCTCTGATCTTCAACTTCTTCGCCACGCTGTGGCACGGGTGCACACTGCATTTTCCGCTGTTGTACAACGACAGCTACCGGCTCGATACCGTCCGCAAAATGATCGACCACTTCGACCCGCTTTGCCCGGCGGACCGCAATCTGCTGCTCGCCGGCGCGGAACACACCCAGGTCGAAAGCGATTGGACGCTGTTCAACAGCACGCTCGGCGGCGCCACGGCGGTGTTTGCCTATTATCATCTGTTGCCGCTCCGCGACGTCATGGTCGGCCCGCTGTCCGAGGGCACCCCGCCGTTCGAGGCCTTCACGGTGCGGGTGGCCTATCCGCTATTCGCCGGCCTTATCGGCAAACTTCTCCATCTCTCGGAGAGCGCCGCGGCCGCGGCCCTCGACCAGATCAGAGCGATCGCGAAGACCGTCGACGGCCGCCTCGCCGGCGGACGCCGTTTTCTGGTCGGCGACCGCTTCTCGCTCTCGGACATGTCATTCGCTGAAGCGCTGGCGCCGCTCGTCCTGCCCGATAACAACGGCGCGGCACTGCCGACGCTCGCCGAGATGCCGCCACCCTTGCAGTCTTTATACGCGGAATTGCGCGCGCAACCCGCCGGCCAATTCGCGCTTCGCGTCTATCACGACTACCGCGGAGGAACGTCATGACCCGCGCCGCGCCTGTGTCAGCGGAGGAGAAAAGCCCGTGTCGAACGTAGCCGGCAAAGCCTACGGCATGAACGTCATCACGCCGATGCATCCCCGCTGACCTGGATAAACCGGCTGTTCTTCATGGCGTCTCGGGCGCTGCCCGAACCCTCTTGTTGGTGCTCACTTTGCGCGGATTTGCGTTCGGCCGGGTTGGGAGCGGGTCATTCTCGGCGGATATCACTGCACTAACTGGCAGCAGTACGTACTTAACACTTACATAAATGAACAGTGCTGCCGACGTCGCTAGAACCACCAAACCAATTATTGCAACAGAATAATAGATGAAATCCGAAAATATCTTAGCAAAGCCGAGCAGAAAGACCGACATGGAAATGCCGCATACGCAGACGGCGAGACCTGCCATTTTGTTTTTTACAAGATGGTCGTACCAAGTAATTAAAAAATTCGAGGAAGAGACGTTATGTTCCATCGACCGCTCGTTGCTCGTCGACTTGCTCACCGTGTAAAATAGAGAGGGCAACAATCGCTGATCCCAGGGCCAACCCTGCCGTTGCGCCAAGCTGAAGCAAGTAGCTAGATTTCCAGCAGGGCTACCGCCCAGCCTACCAGCCCTAAGCTAGCAAGCACGACACCCGACGCGCACCAAATGGCGGCCAGCCAACGGCGCTGCAGGGCCCCTAGACGATCTTCTGCTTGTAGTTGCGCCGGGGAAAATGCCATGATGAAAGATCGAGACTAGTCCCACGTGGGATGCATGCTAAGTTATCAGATACCTTACTTGGAGTTGTAATGCAATTTAGTTCGGGAGCAGTTGTTCGGGTTTCTAGCTTTTTGGGATACGAGCGGAGAAGTCGCGATGTCGAACGTTGCTGGCAAGGCCTACGGCATGAATGTCATTACGCCGATGCATCCCAATCTGACCTGGATCAATCGCTTCTTCTTCATGGTGTCGCGAGCCGTGCCGAGCACGCTCGCAGGTCTCATGGGTCTGTCGATCATCCACTTCGCCCGGTGGGTCATTATCAAACGCGACAGTTGGCCCGACCTCGGCCAGGGCAAACAGAAGCTGCAAAACGACTACATGTTGTTCTGCAGCAACTTCAACGGCACCTGGGACCAATATATCGACGCGTTTTCCGACGGCATCCCTAACGGGCTCGACGAGTTGTGGATCTCAAGTACGAAATATCCGCGCTCGATCCCCATCACACCCTTCAAAGACTACATCCGGGCCAACCAGATCGACACCGATTTTTACTACAATTCGGTGCCCGGAGCCGCGCAGCGCGACGTCAAATCGGCGTTGCGCGTTCGTCGCGCCATTTTGGCGCTGGCCCAACAGCACGCCTCGCTTTCGCCAGCCGATTTCCAAAAGCACTATGTCACCGCCCTCGTCGGGTTGCAAAACGACCTCGGCTATCAGGGCTACGCCCCGGTCGCGAGCAATGACACCACCAACGCCGAGAAAAACCGCGAAAGCTATATCCACAATCAACACAGGCCGCCGCCGCGCTCGTTTGAATGGCGCACCGCTGACCGAGGAACGATCGATGCCGAACATTCGATGGGGGACACTACTTCTTAACCGCGCTGGTGCCAATTCGCACCGACGACGTGGACGATGGGCTCGCCGTTACGTCGCCGGTTCATGCGCTTCGCAAACGTCTCGACATGCTGCCGACCGCCGCAGCAACACCCGTGCACCGCGGCGGCCAATGCCCGTTCACACGCAACACACTCAACCATTTCGCGCGCTTGGTCATTATCGACGATGTCGCCTATAACGGGCGCGAACCGGGCGATAAATTCTCGTCGCTGTTCGCCAACCTGACCGTGGCGCAGCCGCAGGATCACCTGTCCTGCCCCTTCCTCCTGTTCGCCGTCGATTTCGACGCCGCAGAGCGGCGCCGACGTCGAACGCGACATCTACCTCGCCGAATTGTGGAACACCATGGGCGGCGAGATCCGCGACATTTTCAGATTTCTGCCAAGGCTTTCACGACAGGGTGACGGACGCGGCGTCTTTCGCCAATTACATCGCCGACTGTCAGCTCGAAACGACGATGTCGTTCAATGATTATTACGTCGACCCTCTTAATCTACCAGATTGGCCAGCAAACGGTAACAGGCTGGGCGCCCTCGCACTTACTGGCGCAGCGCTCGCTAGTTCTGGAGCTTTTGCTCTAGGACTTATCGGCACGCTAAGCCTGTTCGTAGCCCAGTCCTTTACGACGACGTCTTTGGAATCTGAGCTGCGTTACGGTCTAGCTGTGACAATTTTGGGCGCCTTAGCACTCGCCCTCCTCATAATTGCGGCGTATGCGAGCATCATGGCCGCAGGCGCGAGGCCGTTTCCGGCAACGCCGGATTCCAATCTTCCGACCGTGCTCAAGGCGCTCCATCTGCAGCGGGCGTTTACGCGTTTCGCCATCGACAATCAGATGGAGGCGACCGGCGGCAATACAGCGTCGCCGCAAGGGCTATACGACGATTTCGGGAAATTCATCGCCGACAACAAACCCAACGATCTCAGCGGCCCGACCCAACCGCCGGGCGTCGTAGGCATTTAGAGGCTCATCATGGCCGTCGTGCTCGATCTTGCGGATATTCAGGGCAATATTCTTACGGCGTACGGGAAGCAGGGCTTTCCCAAGGGGCGCTTCATAACGCTGCACATCGATGATGCCAAAAGCGGGCGTACATTCGTAAGCGCCCTCATGCCAATGATCACCACAGCTTTGCGATGGCCAGCGGTTCGTTCGCATAGCCCGACCGGAAAGCAGGCGGTTGAGCGGCCGGAAGTCGCGATCAATATTGCATTCACGTGGTACGGCCTGCTTGCGCTGCAGGTTCCGATCCGCACTTTGCGCGGCATGCCGGACGAATTCATCGAGGGCATGATGAACCGGGCGCCGATGCTCGGCGACAATTTCAACGGACGCGACCCCAATAAGGCATGGGACGAGGTGTGGACGGCCCCGAAAACATCGCGGACGGTCGATCCGAATACCATCCACATTCTCATCATGATGAACGCGCAGATGAAGGATGATGGCAACCCGGTCGATGAACTGGAAACCAAAACCAAACAGATCGAAGCACTGTGCGCCACGATACAGGAGGCGTGCGAATCCTGCCGGGTCACAATCCGCACGGACGCAGGCAGCCCGTCCCGTATCAAGAGCTCTACCGCAATTCTCACCCATGAGAAACGGCAAAGCCGAGCCGCTGCCGACCGAGCATTTCGGCTTTATGGACGGCATCGGGGATCCGGTATTCTACGGGCAGTATCCGGAACGGCACGAAGAGAGGGTGGCGGACGGCAACGGCGCCGTCGATGGCGCCGGCAATTGGCGGCCGCTGGCCACCGGCGAGTTTCTGCTGGGCTATCCCGACGAGGCGCAGGAAATTCCCGGCTCGGCCATGCCGATCGAGTTCAGCCGCAACGGCACTTTCATGGCCTATCGAAAGCTGCATCAAAACGTCGTCGCAGTTCCGCAGCTTTATCAAGAAAACCGCCGAGCAGTTCGGCGCCGTTTTCGGCATCAACAATCCCGACGAGGCGCGCGAAACGCTGATGGCCAAGATCTCGGGCCGCTGGGCCGACGGCGTGCCGCTGGCGCGCGCCCCGACTATGGCCGATCGGGATAAATTCAATCGCGAGTATCCGATCGTTTCGCCGCAAGGCTGATCTAAAGGGTTACTTGGCGCGCGAAGAGGCCATGATCAAATTCACCTACGGAGATGATGCCATCGGTAGCAAGTGTCCCGATCACCTCGCATCTTGCGGCGGACCAATACCCGCGACAGTCTGGCGCCGACTCGGGCGCAAGGCTCGGCGCTCAACAACCGCCGCCGCATTATCCGGCGCGGCTTGCCCTATGGCAGATTCTGCGCTCGGCGTGCCCGATTCCGCCGAGCATGGCATCATCATGCTGGTGGTGTGCGCGAGCCTGTTCCGGCAGTTCGAATTCGTGCAGCAGCAGTGGATCAATTACGGGCTCGACGCCCAGGCCGGCAATGATACCTGCCCGCTGGTCGGCAACCATTCGCCAGGCAATAAGCTGACGGGCCCGAAGGCCAAATATGTGATCCCGGCCGACCCGCAGGCCGGTCATCCGCCGTTCATCGTCGAGGGCATTCCGCAGTTCGTGGAAACCCACGGCGGCGATTATTTCTTCATACCCAGCATGACCGCCTTGCGGATGATCGGGATGGGGACCGTAGACCCGACTTGACGCTCCGCGAGCGGTGCTGCGGTGCCGCCCAACGGGATGACGACAAGTCCCGGCGCTACAGGCCGGGGCCGATTACGACAGGACTCGCACGAAAACACGCGGAGGACCGCATGCACGTGATCCCCAATCTATTCGGCGCGTTGGCACGAAGGCTTGCGCTTCTCGGCATCGGGACGGCGTCCGTGTTCCGCCTTCTATGGATCGCGATCGGAGCCGTCTTCGGCAGCGGCGGTACGGCGAAAGATCGCATCACCAAGGCGCTGACGACACCGCTCGGCCTGCGGCTGATCTTCAACGTCTCACTCGCCTTTCTTCCCAATCTCGTGTTCGCAAAACAGTTCATTACCTCCTACCCCAACAAGGGATCCGCCCTCGTCACCCGCTACGAAGACGTCATGGAGGTGCTGAGCCGCGACGGCGATTTCGAGGTCGTCTATGAACCGCGCATGGTCGACATCACCGGCGGCGAGAATTTCTTTCTCGGCATGCAGGACACCCCGCGCTACACGCGCGATGTGTCCAACATGCGGATCGCGGTGCGGCGGAACGACGTCGGCGACATCATCGTGCCGTTCGCTGCCCGCAAAGCGAGTGAGATCGTCACCGCTTCGAGTGGCCGCATCGACGTGCCGCAAGATCTGACGCTGCGCGTCCCGGCCATGCTGATGGCAGAATATTTCGGAACGCCCGGCCCCTCGGAACAGAAATTGATCGCATGGACCTCGATCATGTTCTGGTACCTGTTCATCGACCTCAACAGCGATCCCAGCGTCGACGCCAGGGCCAAGACGGCGGCGCGCGAATGCCGGGACTATCTCGACGCCGCTATCCGCGACCGCAAACAGAACCCGTCAACTCGCGACGATATTTTGAACCGCTGTCTCGCCATGCAAGGCGCGAAGCTGCCCGGCATGGACGATCTCGGCATCCGCAATAATCTCATCGGCCTGAACATCGGCGCGGTGCCCACCACCTCGAAAGCGGCGATACAGGCTCTCGATCAGCTGCTTGACCGGCCGCAGATCCTCGAAGCGGCGCAGCGCGCGGCGCGGGCGGACGACGACCGGCTGATGGCTTCCTATATCTTCGAAGCGCTGCGCTTTAATCCGGTCAATCCCTTGATCTACCGCCGCGCCGCACGCGACGCCGTGATCGCACGCGGCACGCTGCGCGCGCGAACCATCGCCAAAGACACGATGGTGCTCGCGGTCAATCTCTCGGCGATGTTCGATCCGCTGAAAATAAATTCACCCGGACAGTTTCGCGTCGACCGCCCAGCGGACAACTATATCCTCTGGGGCTACGGGCTGCACACCTGCTTCGGCGCCTATATCAATCAAGCGATGATTCCGGCCATTCTCAAGCCACTGCTGAAGACCGCGCGGCTCCGGCGCGCCGCCGGCGCCGCGGGCCAGATCGATACCGCGGGCACTCCCTTTCCCGCCCACTTGGTGCTTGAATTCGATCGCGCCTGACGCTTTTGATCCAGCTCAAGGCGGCCGCGTTCGCGGCGAAGTAGGTTTCAATCGTCCAGCGGGAATGCGACGGGCTGGTAGCCGCAACCGAACCGGGTGTGTCATCCTGGCTCCGGTCGCGGCCGCCTGTCGTGATCCCTCATCCGCGCCGCTCCGTTCGCCGGGAGCGGAGCTTTGGTTGCCGCAATGTTGATTGCGCTATTCGCGGACATCCACGCCAACCGGCAGGCCTTTGCCGCCTGTCTCGCCCATGCGCGCGAGCTGGCTGCCGGGCGTTTCGTGCTGCTCGGCGATTATGTCGGCTACGGCGCCGATCCCGAATGGACGGTGGCAACCGTCATGCAACTCGTCGACCGGGGTGCGCTGGCGGTGCGCGGCAATCACGACAATGCAGTCGGCGACCCGCGTGAAGCGCTGAATGTCGAAGCCCAGGTAGCCATGGAGTGGACGCGCGGCGAACTCGGAGTTGCCGAGCGGAGATTTCTCAAAGAGTTGCCGCTCACGCTGCGCGACGACGACCGTTTATACGTTCATGCGGACGCCACCGCCCCGGAGAGCTGGCGCTATATAATGGACGCCGACGACGCCGAGCGCAGCATGAACGCGACGTCCGCGCGTGTCACGCTGTGCGGCCATCTGCACCGGCCGGGCCTCTATACCATCGGATCGGCCGGCGGCGTCACGGCCTTCAGGCCGGTCGCCGGAACGGCCATTCCCCTGTTGTCGGGCCGGCGCTGGCTGGCGGTAGTCGGCTCTGTGGGTCAGCCCCGCGATGGCAGTCCTTCGGCATCCTACGCGCTGCTCGATACCGAGCGCTACGAACTGACGTTCTGCCGCGTCCCCTATGACGTCGACGAGGCCGGGCGCAGAATCCGGGATAGGGGCTTACCGGCGCGGCTCGCCGACCGCTTGGCGCGGGGGATATGAGGTGGCCAAGCCCTTGCTCGAAATCGGCGCAACGATCGACGGCTTCCGGATCGAAGAACGCGTCCACCAGGGCGGCATGGCCTCGCTATGGCGCGTGACCCGGCCGGACATCGGCGAGCCGATGCTGATGAAGGTGCCGAAAATCGCCGAAGGCGGCGACCCGGCGGCCATCGTCAGTTTCGAGATGGAGCAGATGATCTTGCCGCGGCTATCGGGCGTCCATGTTCCGCAAACCGTGGCTGTGGGCGACTTCGCGGTGCAGCCTTACATTATAATGGAGCAACTGCCGGGCCAATCTCTGTACCGCCGGCTCGCCGAACTGCCGCTGCCCTATGACGAGGTGGCCGCAATCGGCGTAAAAATCGCCGCGGCGCTCGACGATCTGCACCGGCAGCACGTCATCCATCTCGATGTGAAGCCGAGCAACATCATATTCCGGCCGAGCGGCGAAGCCGTCTTGCTCGACTACGGGCTGTCGCATCACGAACAACTGCCGGATTTGATGAAGGAGGAATATCGCGTGCCGTTCGGCACCGCCCCCTATATGTCGCCCGAGCAACTCCTGGGCATCCGGACCGACCGGCGCAGCGACCTGTTCGCGCTCGGCGTCCTGCTTTATTTCTTCTCGACCAATCTGCGTCCGTTCGGCGAGAGCGAGAGCATGTCCGGAATGCGCCGGCGGCTATGGCGCGATCCGGCTCCGCCGCGCCAATTGCGCTCGGATTATCCGCCTTGGCTGCAGGAGATCGTGCTGCGCTGCCTGGAGATCGAACCGGCGTGGCGCTATCCGACCGCGGCGCAACTCGCTTTCGACCTGAGCCATCCCGCCGAGGTCAAGTTGACCAGACGCTCCGAGCGGCAAAAGCGCGATCCACTGAGCATCGTCCTGCGCCGCCGCTTCAACAAGGAAATCACCCGCTCGATCGTCCAGCCGGCCGCCATGGCACCGATCGCTGCGGCGCCGATCGTCGCTGTCGCCGTCGACGTCATGGAGGGATCCCTGCAGCTCAACAATGCTCTGCGTATAACGGCCGCGCGTATCCTGGCGACGCTCCCCGCGGCCCGGCTCGCTTGCATCAACGTCCTCAAAGTTGGCCGGATCACGCTCGATTCCACGCTCGACGAAGAGGGCCACAGCAAACAGGTCGAACGGCTTGTCGCGCTGCGGCATTGGGCAGAACCGTTAAGCCTCGAGCAGCATCGTCTCACGGTGCATGTGCTGGAAGGCACAGAACCGGCCAATGCCATCCTCGAATTCGCTCGCGCCAACCGCGTCGATCACATCCTGATCGGCGCACGCCAAAACTCGTTACTGCGCAATCTGCTCGGCAGTGTATCCGCCAAGGTGGCTGCCGAAGCGCCGTGCACGGTTACGGTCGTCCGCTCCGCCCGCTTCGGCGAGCAGAGCAGTGAGCGATTCCGACGGAACGCGTAAGCGCTGACGAAGCGGCCATCGCCCGCCGCCTAATGCGACATCAAGCGCCGGCACCGGCATGCATTGCAGGATTTTTCGGGTCACGCCTCCGAGCACGAACTCGCGGAGCCGGGAATGGCCGTAACCGCCCATGACGATGAAGTCCGCACCGGAATCGGCAGAGTGCGACAACAGCGCATCGGCGACGTCGAGATCGCCGCGCATGATGCGCGTGACCTCCACCTTGATGCCGTGGCGAGCGAGATGCTGGCCGATATCCGCGCCTTCGAGTCTCGTTCTGTTTGCCGCGTTCGTTGCTGACGATGACCACTTCGACGTTCTTCGCGCGCTCCAGGAGCGGCATGGCGTCGGCGACGGCGCGCGCCGCCGCGCGGCTGCCGTCCCAGCACACCATGACGCGATCGAGCGTGAGCGGCGCCGTCTGGATATAGGGCACGATAATGACCGGCCGGCCGGACTCGAACATCGCGCCTTCCGGAATAGCTGGCGTCCACCGCGCTGCCGTTGGGTTTGGCCTGATCGACAACGGCAAGGTCGAAGCGGCGGGCGATGCGGCCGAACGCCTTGCCGGCATCGGCCAGCGTCGTGCTCACGAGCCGCGGTTCGGCCGTGACGCAAGCGCGTGCGCTCGTCTGCGGAAAACCGCTCCATCGCGGCCCGGGCGGCGATTTCGTTGTCGCGCCGCTGTTCGTCGGCGATGTCGACCGGAAGATAGCCCAGCGCCGACGTCGGAATTCTTGGGTCGAAGGCGATGGCGATCCCGGTGACGTGGGCGTCGAGCATGCTGGCGACCGAGACCGCATAATCTCCCGCGGGCTTGCCACCGTCCCGAACGCTGAGATTGGTGACGATGTCTGTGATCATGGCGCGTCTCCTTCTATGGCGGACCAGAATGCCATGAGCGGGCCTTGTCGTTGTTGAGGCAGATCAAGCGAAGCCCGAAATTCGATCCCCGCAGCGGCCCCGGATTCAGTGCACCCGCTCAGCCTCCGCTTCGTCTTCGAGCTTGAGGATGCTTCGCCGCAGCGAATTCGTATTTGTCTTCCACATTCGGCTGGTTCAGCGGATCGTAACGGTCGGCGAGTTGCAAGGCGACGTCCGCCCAATCCGCCGGCTGTAGCGCCTTGAGCGCCGCTGGGAACAGCAAGCGCTCCTCCTTGGCCATGTGGCGACGCTCATGGACGATAAAGTCGCGCACGATCTTGTCCACGTCGCCGCGCAGCAGATCCTGGTCGTCCAAGACCTTCTCGACCGCGAGCGCGACCCGGCGTAATCGCCGTGCCCCTTCGCGATGCTCGGCTTCGAGATCGCCGACGGCGGCCGCGGCGGCGCGATCCCGTGCCGAGAGCTTGGCGTAGATCAAATCCTCCTTGGGATGGTGGCAGGCGTCCGGATAATCCATGAAGTAGCTGATGACCCCGAGCAGGACTTCGTAATCCGGCCGATCGGAGCGATCGAAAACCGCGAGCTCACGTTCCAGGATTTTCAACAGCTTTTCGATATTGCGGTGTTCCTGGCGCAGAACGTCGATGAGCTCGGTCATGGCTCGCTCCCGCTACTTGGCCCCCCCGGTTCAAACAAAGCATGATCCGGTCCCCGCGCGGCGCTTTGATTTAGGTCAATGCATGCCGGAGTTATCCGCGTCGGTCGGGACGCGCTTGAGGCAGATCAATTCGCGAGGCGGCGCACTCCGGTAGGATCGCAATTGTGAAATTGGAGGAGCCAACGCGATGCGTGGATCAGAGGAATTCGATCGTCCGTTTCCCCGACTTGGGCGAAATGATGGAACGGCTCGCACTGAATCCGGTGGCGGCTTTGCAATCCGAACCGGCGGCGCTCGGCACCATCATCCAGCGCTGCCAAGCGTGTCCGGCCGATGCCGTCTGCGGCGATTGGCTCGCAGCGGGCCGCCGCGAGAATCAAGGCGGCGCCGGCGTTCTGCCCGAACGCCAAATTGTTCTGACGCTGCGTGCGGCGCGGCCGCCTGCCGATGTGGGGCGCTGGCTTTAGGTGGCAATGGCCGTGTTGGCCCCGATCATCACCGAACCCCAGTTCTACGCCGTCGCCATACCGGCGGTGATTTTTCTCGGTCTTGCCAAGGGCGGATTTTCTGGGGTGTCGATGGCGGCGACGCCTTTGCTCGCACTCTATCTGCCGCCGCTCGAGGCCGCAGCTCTCCTATTGCCGGTTCTGATCTGTCAGGACGCGATCTCGGTCAGGGTCTATTGGCGTGAAATAAGTATCTGGAATCTCAAGGTATTACTGCCGGGCGCGGCGTTCGGCATGGGGCTCGCTTGGCTGTTTGCGTCGCACGTGTTTCGGACGACGCCATGCGCGTGCTGATCGGCATCACCGCGCTAGCCTTTGTCCTCTATGTCTGGTTTCGCAACGGCCATCCCAAGCGAAAACAAAGCACCGTATTGGGCGGCCTGTTCTGGGGCGCGGTCTCCGGATTTCACATCCTTCGCCAGCCAAGGCGGCGCACCGCCCTTTCAGGTCTACACGCTGCCGCAGCAAATGCCGAAGATGGTTTTCGTCGGAACGACCGCGGTGTTTTTCGCCGCCGTCAATCTGATGAAGATCGTTCCTTATTTCATGCTGGCGCAGTTCTCGTCGAAAAATCTCGTCACCTCGGTCGCGCTGCTGCCGATCGCGGTCGCAGCGAACTTCGCCGGCATCTGGATGGTCAGAAGCGTTCCGACGGCACTGTTTTACCGCCTCACCTACGTCCTGCTTTTCATCCTTGGTCTCGCCCTGTTTTGGCAAGGCGCGAAACATTTGCTGTAGGGCGCCGCCTGAGTGAAACGCCGCGACCTCACTCCCGGCGGCGACCACAGATCGACTAAAATCACATGCCTGCCTCGGCTCTTTTGCCGGGTCGCTCGACTGCGTGATTGGCATACGTGACGTCAAGAACGTTCCGCGGTCTGGTGCGATCAGCCCGAAGCGGCCGTCTGCCGGAACAGAAGATCCACCAACACGTCGGTATTCGGGCAAAACAGTGCAACCGAATAAAGCGGCGTCTGTGAACCGGCCAGCACGGCCCGGCATTTATCCTTCGCCGTGCACTCCCCGCACCTGCCGTGCGCCAGCGCATAGCTCAACTCGGTCCTCGAATCGATCGAACAGCAAGGATCGATGCCCATTTTTTCGGTCAGCGTGAGAAACTCGCCTCGCTGTAATTCTTGGAGCGGCAACATGGGTTGTTCTCCTTCTTGCGGCTGTGGGTCTTGCCATCTGCCCTCATGATCTCTCGGATCGTATGCGCGCATCGCCCGCAGGCGGGTTCATGCCCAAGCTCGCGATAGAGCTGCGATACCGTCGGCGGCTCGGCCGCCGCGGAAACCGCCGTCTCCACCTCTTCGTCGCTTATGACATTGCAGGAGCATACGATCATGGGGGCGCGCCCTGTCCTTGCGCCGGCATATTGCGGTACCGGTACGTCCGGAGACTTGATCTCGATCAAACCTTGATCGGTGCCGGTGCGGAAAAATTCCCGGCCGACACGATCTGCTTTGATCAAGGTCAATGTTGAACTTTCCGGAGCGCCTAGGCTGAATAGGGCTCAAAAAGGGGCATGGGCCCGGCGGCTCGGACCGAACCTCGTTCAGGTTAAGGACCGGGCCGCCATTGTTTTTTAAACCGCCGGAAATTTCGAATGAGCGCCAATGACGCGCCGCCACCCGGCCAACGCGCCTAGCCGCCGACCATCGCGTTGCGGGCAAAGCCAACCATGATGAAGGTCAAGAGGATCAGGCCGGCGGCCATCAGGGCGAATCCCAGAACCTTCGATCCGACCGTCATTGGGCGTGTCGGCGCGTCGACGATGTAGTTCTGCAACTGGCCGGTCGCGACCAACCGATCATATTCGATGGTGTGCTCGCGCTTGAACTTCTCCAGCGGCACCGCGCCGGTGAACATCACCGTGTCGAGCGGGAAATTTTCAGGGCGCCAGTGATTGTTGAAGAAATGCACGGTGAACAGGAACCCGGCGGCCAGGAACGCCTCCTCGCCATGAAAGATCATCGCCACGTTGAAGACCCAGCCCGGCAGGATCGATGCCGTGAGTTCCTTGAACCATAGCATGGCGCCGCTGACGCCGATGATGGTCACGCCCCAGAACGGCGCCCAGTAATCGAACTTCTCCCAATACGTCCACTTATCGAAAAGCGGCTTCGGGCCGAAGCCAAGGAACCACTTATACATCAGGAAGATGTCGACGATGTCCTCGAGATTCGGGATCATCGAGTCGGGCCCGAACCAGTTGAAGGTGCGCCAGTTTTTGGCAATACGAATCAGCACATAGCAAAGATGCCAAAGGAAGATGGCGACAAAGGCCACGGCGAAAATGCGATGCACCGTTCCGGTGACGCGCGGGCCGCCGAACGCATGCTGTACGGCCGGCGCCCAGAAACTGTCGGCATAGAACAACGTCATGCCGGTAAAGATCAGGGAGATGACGGTGATCGCGAAGGCCAGATGCGCGATCCGCCACATCGGACTCCAACGCTCGTAGTAAACCGTCTTGTCCCGCAACAACTCGGTGGTGACGACGTGAGGCCGATTCTTGGCCGCGAGATGATCGGAAACTTCACGGAAGTACCAGAATGCGCAATGCGTCCAGAAGAACGCAAAAGTACCGCCGAGCAACAGCAGCATGAATTTCGATGCGATCCAGGTGTAGGGATAGCGGGCGTAGTCATTGGTGGTGGCGTGCGGCTGGAATGTCACAAAACCCGGCGTCGCATTGGTATGGCATTTCTGGCAGGTCGCCAGCCGATTGGCGGGAAATACCGTCGAGCGCGGATCGTCGACCTTTTGGATCTTATGGCTGCCATGGCAGTCGTAGCATTTTGCCGTCGTGCCATAGCCGAGCGTCGTGACCTGGCCGTGATAGGTCTGCAGGTAGCTGCGCAAATTGGCCTGATGGCAACTGCCGCAGCGGTCGACGATGGAGACCCGGAATGCGACCTCGCTCGGCGCACCGATGGCATGCGCGCTATGGCAATCCGAGCAGACGGCGGCGTGGGCATTGCCGTTCTGCATGGTCTCGCGGCCGTGGATCGAGGTCAGATAATCCGTGAGCTCCTCGGTGTGGCACTGGCCGCACAACGGCGGGATGCTTTGACGCCATTCGAGGAGCGACTTGGCGACATTCTTGTGCGGAATTTCGGTGATCTTGGTATGGCAGTTGACGCAAAGCAGTTCCGATTTGCCGTGCACGCTCGACTTGAACTTGTCGGGGTCGACGAACAGCGCGCGCTCGGTGCCGTCGGCGCGCGGCATCGAAAATTCCGAACCGTGGCAGCCGAGACAGGTCTCGTTGTTGTTGAGGTCCGGCGGCGGCTCGGGCGGATTGTTCGATTGGTCGGCCGGCGCCGCCTGTTGAGCGGCCGGCGCCGCGGTTTGGGCCGCAGCGTCGGGCGCGGTTGCGCAATAGACGATTCCGGCCGCGCCGATCACGCCCGCGACCAGCCAGTTTGCGATCCTCGGATTGAGCATGGCGCCTGGATTTGCCTTTTTCTCGAGAGGACAAGTCGCCCCTATATCCGACCGTGGCATGCGCCGCCGCACTACCAGGTGGCTATGAGCGACGCCGCGAGCATCTGAACGTTATAGTTCGGGTTGTCGTAGCCCATATAGAATGCGGTGGCTGAAACCGCCGGCGTCAGGAACGCGAGCGTATCCTGCTGCCAATTGTTCACCGCGTTACGCTCCCAGGTGTAGTTCAACTTGGCCTTGATGTCGCCCTTCCAACCCATCGCGCTGACCCACGTCGGATCGAACTTGTAGATCGCCGTCGCATCGATGCGCTGGAGCAGCGTCGTCACGTTGGGAAATGCGACGGTACCGTTCGTGTTCACGCACTGGATTTGGCCGCCGCCGCACAGCATCGAGTCGATGCCGTCGGACATCGTGTAGCGGGCGACCAAGTCAAGCCTGTCCGGGATCGCAGCCCAATTCACCGCGGCGGTGAAGGTGCTCACATGTTCCTTGTCGCTAGTGAGCACCGGACCGTTCGTGAATGGGGTGTAGGCGGCGGCATTGCTCGAACTATAAAGCAGCTGGTTGTAGTTGTCCCAGTAGTACGTCAACACGATCGATAAATCGGGGCGCGGCACATAGGCGACGTCAACGCCCGTACCCAGCATTTTCTGGTCGGTGACGCCTTCTTGAGTGAGCGGATTGAGGCCGTAATAGTCGTCCTGGTACTTCAAGCTCGGCGAGAAGGTCAGGCCGCGCACGAGCACAAGGTCGATCGCGAGATTAGCCTGTGTCCGGTTGCGGTTGTCCAACATGAACTGCTGATACGCCGAGGCGTATTCATAAGAGCCCGATTGCGGCGTGTACGGCGGGATGTTCGGGAACTGCACCGGCACCACGAACCCCTGGTAATTGTAGCTGTCAAAGCGCCGCTCGCTGTACGCACCGCTCGAGCGCACCGTGAACCAGCTCGCCGGGCTCCAGTCGGCGGACAGTTTGCCGCCATTTTGTTTGGTGCCGCTGGCGTCGGCCTGGCTCCAACTGTAGCTTTCGTAGTTGTACTCGGCGTTGAAGTTCCACTCCTTCGACGGCCGCCAATTCAGTGCAGCTGTGGCATTCTGCTTGACGTAACTGACCGAGAGGCTGCCGATCGTATCTTCGAAGCCGGTACCCGCCGCCGTCGACCCGCCGCAAGGATTGTTGGCGCCGCCGGTAACGGGCGCACCGGTCTGGTCGTAGGATATCCAGCACGGGAAGACGATATGCGGCGACTCGTTGTCGAAGTCGTAGTAGCGGTAGGTCAATTTCGACGTCAATTCCGGCGTGATCTTGGTCGTCAGCACGTTGTTGCTCGTGTAAGTGTTGATCAGGCCATTCAGACTCGACGTCGGATCGCCAGGATTACCATTGATGTAGCCGAAATTCACCTGATTCCACGGGATTCCGCCGAAGTAGCCGCCCGCGGTCGGAGACGCCACCGCGAGCGGATTATCCGTC
>CAVOKR010000028.1:0-823223 GCA_963696555.1 uncultured Alphaproteobacteria bacterium
CGTCGCGGCTGCCGGTCGCCGCCATCAATTGCGCGAAGAATTTTGGTCCGTCGCGCAAGCGCTGCTTCGAGCGAAGTAAAACGCGCGCCGTCATAGACCGGCGGCGCCGGCACGCGCGCTTCCATGCGGTTGAGGCTGCCGAACGGCCAGGTCAGGTCGAAGCCAGCTTTGGCTCCCGTGCGGCTGCCGATGCAGCGAAGGGTCGAGCGGCAGCGTGCGCATGCCGCTCATCAGCACCAGATCGCGGTCGGGCTGAAAGCGTGTCGCCAGCGCCCAGTCCATCTGCGCATCCGAGAATACGTCGATGTCGGGGTCGACGATGAACACGTTCTTGACATTGGGCGAGGCGCCGAAACAGGCAGCGATGGCATTGCGGGCTTCGCCGGGCACCCGCTGCCGCAACGCGATGCGCAGGTTGAACATGCCGCCACTCGACCCCGTGGCGTAGACCGTCACAGGCTCGCGCACTGCGGTTTCCAACGCCCTCCAGATCATCACTTCGGTGCGCACGCCGTTGAGCACCGCCGTGTCGGTGAGGCCGAGCGAGCGCCCGCCGATGGTCGAGGTCTGGAACAGCGCATCGCGGCGCCGCGTGATGGCGGTGAGATGAAACACCGGATTGCGTTTGACGCTGCCGTAATAGCCAAGAAACTCGCCATAGGGTCCTTCGGATTCCACATAGCCGCGCGGGTCCAAAAAGCCCTCGAGCACCCATTCGGCGTCTGCGGGCACCCGGATGTCATTGGTCACGCCTTTGACCACCGGCAAGGGCGCGGCGCGCAATTGCGCCATCAGCGGCAGCTCATCGACCGGCAGCCGCATCACCGCCGCGACCTGATCGACCGGATGGGCGCCGACCACAAAACTGATCGGCAGCGGCTTGCCGGTGGCGACGCTCGCCTCATAGATCGCGCGCAGATCGCTCGGCGAGTTGAGGTCGACGCCGGTCTCGGTGCGTCCGCGCAGCATCAGCCGGCGGAAACCCACATTGGTCCAGCCGCGGTCCGGGATCGACGGTGAAATCCATCGAAGCGGAGATGAAGGGCGCGCCGTCCTCGCCGTGCTGCAAATGCACCGGAAGCGTCGTGAGGTCGGCATCGTCGCCGGTGAGGATAACCTCGTGCGCCGGGGCCTCGGCGGACGTCACCTCGACAATGTCGGCTTTGAGCCGCAAGCGGCGGCGGATTTCGGCGGTCAACTCGTTCGGCGCGACACCGAAGGCGCGCGCGATGCGGCTGCGGCTGCCGGTGACATTGCCGACGAGTTCATGCCGCTCCGGGCCGGCGGCGCGGAACCACACCGCTTTCGCATTGTCCTCGAACACGGCGGCGACGTCGGCGAGATCGATCGGCTCGCGGCGGCTCTCAAGTTCTTCGGCCGGCAAGTCTTCGACAAAGCGGCGCAGGCGGAAGCGATCGAAGTCCGCGGCTTGCGTCTGTGTTGCGGTGGTCGTGCGTTCGATGATACCCATGGCGGTGGCCGTCCAGTCTGACGATGCCGCACTAGCGCTAGCCCTGCGGATCGGATCAGGGTCTAGAATTCATTAAGCATGATCTTATCCGAAAACCGGTAGCCACTTTTCGGGATCATGCTCTAAGCCCGGCCGCAGCCTTGCGGATTGAAGACACGCTGCGTCGACGGCGGATTATTGCGAAGCTTGTCGGCGGGCCGCACCGGGCGCGGCACGAAATTGCCGCCGCAATTCGGGCAGACGCCGCCGAGCCGGTTCTCGACGCAGTCGCGGCAGAACGTGCATTCGAAGGTGCAGATCATGGCGTCGGTCGCGGCCGGCGGCAAATCTTTGTCGCAGCATTCGCAACTCGGTCGCAATTCCAACATGTGATCGTCTCCCGTTGCTGGGTGATCGTTGTAAAGCAGTCCTAATACGGCAGCCCCACGTAATTCTCCGCGAACGCGGTCGCGGCGGCCTTGGAGCGGAACAGATAATCGAGCTCGGCCAATTGGAGTTTTTGCTCGAACGGATTTTCCGAGATGTTGTGCAGCGTCATGGTCATCCACCAGGAAAACCGTTCGGCCTTCCACACCCGCTTGAGCGCGCGCTCCGAGTAATGGTCGAGGCCGGCATCCGACTTGTCCGCATAATGCTCGACCAGCGCGCGCCACAGATACTGTACGTCGCTCGCCGCGAGGTTGAGCCCCTTGGCTCCTGTCGGCGGCACGATATGGGCGGCGTCGCCGGCGAGGAACAGCCGGCCGAAACGCATCGGCTCGGCAACGAAGCTGCGCAGCGGCGCGATCGATTTCTCGATCGAAGGGCCGGTGACGAGCCGCGCGCGGCCTTCGGCATCGAGCCGCGGCCGCAATTCGTCCCAAAAGCGCTCGTCCGGCCAGGCCTCGACCCGGTCGTCGAGACTGCACTGAATGTAATAACGGCTGCGGGTCGGCGACCGCATCGAGCAGAGCGCGAAGCCGCGCGGATGGCGGACATAAATCAATTCGTCTGAAACCGGCGGTGTGTCGGACAGAATCCCGAGCCAGCCGAGCGGATAGACCCGCTCGTAAGCCGTGACCGCGGCGGCCGGAACGCTCTGTCGGCTGATACCATGAAAACCGTCGCAGCCGGCGATGAAGTCGCATTCGATCTGGTGCGGCATGCCGTCGGCCACGTAAGTCACGCGCGGCCGGTCGCCCGCAATATCGTGCAGGCTCACGCCATGTGCGGAATAGACCGTCGGCGCGCCGGCCGCGGCACGGCCGTCCATCAGGTCCTTGGTGATCTCGGTCTGGCCGTAGACCATGACGGCCTTGCCGGTCAGTTCCTTGAACGACAAATGGTGGCGGTCGCCGTCGACGCATATCTGCACGCCGTCGTGGATAAGCCCGTCGGCGTGCATGCGCGCACCGACGCCGGCCTCGTCGAGAAGATCCATGGTGACCTGCTCGATGACGCCGGCGCGGATGCGGCCGAGCACGTAGTCGGCGGTCTGCCGCTCGAGAATGATGTTGTCGATGCCGTTCCGATGCAGCAGCTGCCCGAGCAGAAGTCCTGAGGGGCCGGCGCCGATGATGGCCACTTGCGTCCGCATTTTCTTAAGCATTCCCCCTCGATGCCGATGCCATCGGGCGCCGATTATTTCACCTCTTGTGGAGGCCAGCGAGAGGCAAAACAAGCCGTATTTGCCGGGTCTCCGGGTCGTTTCGCGCCTGACTGCGGCCGCCGGCGGTTCCATCAAATCTGACGCAATTTTTTATCGCCGGTTGAACGACTGCCGTGTTTTATGGCGGCATGCGCATGGCCAAGGAAGCAAGGATGCGGCCGCCCATATGGGTCACAGCGCCGACCCATGCCGACGGCAATGCGCGCCCGGCGCGGCCGCGGCGAGCCCGCGACGGTCAGACCTCGGTCCGCGCCATCATCGCCTCGTCGGTGTTCCTCGTCCTGTTCTCCGTGTCTCTGATGGTCGGCGGACATGCCGCCATCGATCCGCTGTTGCGGTCGGCGATGACGGCACGCGAAACCAGAGAACTCGGCGACGTCGTCGTCACGATGGCGGATGGGAAATTCTGCCGGCACATGTCGTTCGACAACGCGACGTCTGAAATCGTCGAAGGCAAAGTCGGTCCGTGCCCGGACAACCTTGCCAGGGGGCAGTTCCGCACGTACCGAGGCTTTGCCTGGGGCTCCGAAAACGAAGCCGGTTCGCAGCGTTAGCCCCAAGGCCGACGTGAGCTAGATCGTACTTTCGCCACCTTTCGACCAGCAGGTGTCGAGCGCGCGACAGGCGCTGCGCACCAATCAGCGTACAAACCATCGACGGCGCCTTACACCGCGGCTACCATCGCGGCGTTCGCGTATTGCTTCAACCGGGGAAAACACTGATGCGGATTGCTCGTTCGATTGGCTGGCTAGTGTTGCTGTCCGGCGTGCTGTTTTATCGCATCGGCGGCGCGAACGCGGAGGTCAGCAATGCCGTCAAGCAAGCCTGCACCCCCGACGCGATGCGATTATGCGCAGACTCCATTCCGGACGTGGCCAAGGTCACGGCCTGCATGTCAAAGAAGCATTCCGAGCTCAGCGAAGCCTGCCGCCTGGCGATGGCGGACGACGGCAAGCACGAAAAGCGCGAGAGGCGCGAGCCGCGGCACCGCCGCAGAGCGGCCTCCCATTGCGACCCGTTCAGCCATCTTTGCAGCTGATTGCCCGCTCCCCGATGGCGCGAGGGTGGTGGCACTGGCTGCGACGCGGCGCCGCGACGCGGGGCGTTGCCTTTGCTCCGCCGAGGCGGAAAATGTCATGATTAGCCGTTACCGTTCCGGCGCGACCGTTCTGACGCAGTGCGGGCGCCGACATTCGGGGAGAGGTATGCCGGCGGCCGAACGACTGCCCACCCGACGCGCCAAGCGGTCCCTGCTGCAGCTTCTATCGCTTCGGCGCGCTCGTGGCCGGGGTGCTGTTCGCGGTGCTCGTCGAGCCCAAAGCCGAGCCCGCGCCCGGCGAAGCAGGCTTGGTCCAAGCCGCCGATACGACGCTCGGCGACGCGCTGCGCGCAGGCGACAAGTCGGCCGCGCGCAAGCTTTTGGCGCTGCAATTCAGCTATACGGACGAGGCCGGCGCGGTTCATGCCCGCAAGGAATTTCTCGCCGATCTCAAAAGTGCCGCCGCTGCCCCGGCAACCGACATCAAGGTCGCCGTCTACGGCACCGTCGGCGTCGTTACCGGGCACCAAAAATCGGCACCGGACGGCGACAAGCTTCTTCTCCATATCTGGGCCAAACAGAAAGGCGCCTGGCGTATCCTGACGATGCAGGATGTCGGGCTCGGCGCGAATGTTGAGGTGCCGGGCGAGCCGGAAGTGCCCGGCGTGCAGGCCAGCGCCTACGCCTGCAAGAATCCGTGCCAGGCGTTCCCCTATCGGGTGCGCTCGCCGGCCGAGCAAGACGTCGTCAATGCATTTCAAGCGGCCCAAAAAGCCAGGGCCGGCCACGATGCCGAGGAGTGGGGCAAGCATATCGCCGACGAATTCGTGCACTACCGATCGGGTTATGCGCCGATGTCGAAATCCAGCCGCATCGCCGAAATCGAGGATCAGAAAGAGCAAAAAAGCCCGCGCGGTGCTGAGCGCCATCCAGACCATGCGGCTATGGGTATTCGGCGACGGCGCGGCGATGATCTCGACCGACGGCGTGGGCGACGAGTCGGAGCCGCTGTTGCGCGTCGCCCGCGTCTGGGTGAAGCGCAACGGTCAATGGCAGATGGCGCTCAGCGCGCAGACGGTGATCAAAAGCCCGCCGCAGCAGTGAGCCAGATTGATCTTTAGTTCTGCGGCAGCGGCTTGATGCCGAGCTGTTCGGCGAATTTCGCCACCTGGCTGCGTTGCTCGTCGATGGATTTCGCAAAATCATCCGGGCCGCCGATGTTGACAAGCTGTCCGGTCGCCGCCAGCCGGTCCTGGATGGTGTCGTCGGCGACCGCGCGGATATCGGCGGTAATCCGATCGCGCAGCTCGCGCGGCATTCCGGTCGGGCCGAAGAAGCCGACCAACCCGTCGACCGTCAGCGCCGGATAGCCGGCCTCTTTCACGGTCGGCACTTTCGGTTCGCCCGGCGGCACGCGTGTTGGTGACGGCCAGAACCTTGATCTTGCCGGTTTCGACCTGGGGCCGCACGATGGCGTAGGCCGACTCGTAGAGCTGCACGCGGCCTTCGGCGAGATCGTTCGCGGCATCGACGGTGTTCTTGTAGGCCACCTTGGTGATGTTGATGTCTTCCTGTTGCAGCCAGCCGGCGAGCAGGAAATCGAGCGCTCCGGTCACGCCGGCCCAATTGAGCTTGCCGGGTTGTGCGCGCGCCAAGCGCGACCAGTTGATCGAGCGATCCGATATTCAAGCTCGCCGGCACCGATATGGCCACGATGGTATTGGACACGCGTGCGATCGGCACCAAATCGGCGGGCTTATAGGGCAGGTTCTCGTGCAGGAACGGATGCGCGGTGAACGACGAGGTCGGCGTGAACAACAGCACGTGATCGTCGTGCGCGGTCACGAAGGCATTGATGGCGACGATGCCGTCGCCGCCCGGGCGGTTCTCGACGATCACCGGCTGGCCCCAGCGCTGCGCCAGACGGTCCGCGAACAGCCGCGCGCCGATGTCGGCGCCGCTCGCCGGGACCGAGCGTGAGGATGAGCTTTACCGGCCGGGTCGGCCAGGCCTGCTGCGCCGAAGCAACTTGGGCGCTGACCAGGATTGCGGCTGCGGCAATCAGACTTAAAGCAAATGCGCCGAACAACCGTGAGCGCATGATCTCCTCCCTGTTCCGCCGTAACGGATATCGTCTTCTTTAAAACGTCCGAGAGACGTCAGCCTTCCAGTCCGGTCGGCACGTTCTTGTTCTCGCTCGTCGAGCTTCATGCCGGCGGCGAGCGCCATGGTTTCGGCAAGCGCCGCAAAGTCCTTCGCCAGATAGTCTTCGGGATTCTTCTGCAGCGTGGCGGCGCCGAAATGACCCTGCAGCACTTCGCGCGTCGCCGCCGTGATCGGCATCGGCACGTCCATTTCGCGGCCGAGCTCGAGGCCGAGATCGAGATCCTTGCGCAGCAGTTCCGGCGTGAACGTCGTCGTCCAATCGAGATTGACCAGCGCCGGCGATTTATAGGCGGTGAACATCGAGCCCATCACGCCGTTGTTGAGGAAGGCGAGGAACGCGTCGCGCGGCACGCCCATCTTGTTGGTGAGCAGCGTGATCTCGATCAGATTCTCGATCACGACGCCGAGCATGACATTGTGCGCGATCTTGCAGACCCGCGCGAGTTCGCCGTCGCCGACATAGGACACGCCGCGCGGCGCGAACACTTCGATCAGCGGCATCGCGATCTTGCAGGCGGCCTCCGGGCCGGACACGACGGACGACAGCTTGCCGGCCTTGATCACCTTGGCATTGCCGCTCACCGGCGCCGCGACGAAGGCCGCGCCGAGCTCGTTGAGCTTGTCGCGGATCGCGGCCGAGTCCTCGACCGAGATGGTCGAGCAATCGACCACCACCGGCGGCATCTTGCCGCCTTGGCTCGATACGCCGTTCTTGCCGTACAGCACTTCCTGCACGTCCTTGCCGGTGGCGACGATCGAAAACAGCACATCGACGGATTTCAGATCGGACAGATGATCGACCACCTTGCCGCCGATCTTCTCCAGCGGCTCGGCCTTGGCGCGCGTGCGGTTCCAGATCGTGACGTCGTGGCCCGCCTTGAGGAGCCGCTCGGCCATCGGGAAACCCATGCGGCCCATGCCGATCCAGCCGATCTTCTGCGTGTTCTTCGTGGCCATTGCCAACTCCTGTGCCAAAGCCCTTGGGCGTGGCGGTTTCCTAGCACAGGGCGCGGCCGCTGCAACGGCTTGTCCGTCGCAGCGTGTCGCTTGCGCCTTGTTCTGGGGCGAGAGCCCGCACTATCGTCATCAGCGATGACCGATCTCGTCGAGCTTGCCGATCTCGTCCTACCTTCCGCTGCTGTCGAGGGCGGCCCGCTGCGGCGTGCGGCGCGCAATGCGTTTCCCTTCGTCGTGGTCGGCGCGATGTGGGAAGCGGTGGCGCATCTCGGCCTGTTTCCGCCGAAGCTGTTTCCGTCGTTGGAGGTCATCGCCGCCGCGTTCGTGCGGCTGACGCGCAACGGCATTCTGCCGCATCACGTCTTCGAGACACTGATTCGCCTCGGCGCGGGCTTCGGCGCTCGCCGCGCTGATCGGCGTCAGCATCGGCATGCTGATGGGCCGCTCGCGCCGGGCCGAGGATATTTTCCTGCCGCTGGTCAGCATCGGGGCGCCGATTCCGGGGCTCGCTTACGCGCCGCTGTTCCTGTTGTGGTTCGGATTGGGCAATGTCTCGGCCGTGCTGCTGGTCGCCTTCGTTTCGGCCTTTCCGATCATCTACAATTCCTGGACCGGCGTGAAAGCCGTCAAGGAAATCTGGGTGCGCTCGGCGCAGGCGATGGGCGCCGACGATCGCCGCCTGTTTCGCCACGTCATCCTGCCGGGCGCGCTGCCCTATATCCTGACCGGGCTTCGCCTCGGCCTGGCGCAGGCGTGGCGCATCCTGGTCGGCGTCGAGATGCTCGCCGCCGTGCCGTGGGGGCTCGGCTGGCTGATCTTCGGCGCCCGCGAATTTCTCAATACCGATGTGATGCTGGCCGGCATCGTGGTGATCGCCGTGATCGGGCTGGCGCTGGAGAAGCTGGTGTTCCAGCCGCTGGAGCAATTCACCGTGGTGCGCTGGGGCATGATGACATGAAGCCGGGCGCGCGCTTTCTGTCGAAGGACCGCCTTGTTTCGCTGCGGCGCGGCGCGACTGACGCTGGTCGCGCTCGCCGCCGCCTACGAGGCGGTGGCGCGCAGCGGCTATTTCGCGCCGGCCTTGATGCCGCCGCTCGGCGACGTGGCGACGCACGCTCGTCAATTCCATTCTCGACGGCAGCATGCTGCTTCATGCCGGCGCCACGCTCTATCGCGTCATGATCGGCTTCGGGCTCGCGGTCGGCATTGGCCTGCCGCTCGGCGTGCTGATGGGCCGGTTTCGGCCGGTGGAGAATTTCGTCTTGCCGCTCACCAGCGCGCTGATGCCGATTCCGTCGCTCGCCTGGGTGCCGGTCTTCATCCTCTGGTTCGGCCTCGGCAATACCGTGACGATCCTGATCGTGTTCTACGCGGCGCTGTTTCCGATGCTGCTCAACACCTGGACCGGCGTGCGCGCCGTCAATCCGATCTGGCTGCGCGCCGCGGGCGCCATGGGCGCCAACGAGCGCGCGCTGTTCTGGAAGGTGATCATTCCGGGCGCCTCGCCGTTCATCATCGCCGGCTTGCGGCAATCGTTCCTGCGCGCATGGATCGCCGTGATCGGCGCCGAAATGCTGGCGGCCTCCGATTGCGGGCTGGGCTGGGTGATCTTCGACGCCAAGGAATTCCTCAACACCGACGTGATGCTGGCGTCGCTCGTCGTCATCGGCTTTATCGGCTTTGCCACCGAGCGCCTGGTGTTCGGCTCGATCGAGCGCGCCACCATCTATCGCTGGGGCATGGCGCGGTCGGCGAAGGGGTAGCCGGTTTCGCGAGTCGTCTTCGCGCGAACGCGAAACACCCGAATTTATTCGATGACTTCGTCCGCAATAGCGAAGACGCCCGGCGGAATCGTAAGACCGAGTGTCTTGGCGGTCTTGAGATTGATCACAAACTCGAACTTCTCCGGTAGCTGGACCGGTAGGTCTGCGGGTTTCGTGCCTTTGAGGATGCGATCGACATAGTTTGCCGCGCTTCGGAACAGCTCAGCTACATTGACGCCATAGGACATGAGCCCACCGTCGGCGGCTAAATAACGAAAAGCATAGACCGCCGGCACCCGGTATCGTGCCGCCAGCGTGATGATCAGTTGACGATGTAAGTTAGTCGTAGCGTCAGGCAATACGAGCAAACCGCCGTTTGGTCGGCGCGCAAACTGCTCAATTGCATTCTCGATGTCGGCTGGGATGTGAACAGGCATGGCCGTCGGCAACACCGCGAAGGACGGAGCAGCGGTTTCGATCAATTGCGTGTAATAGTGGCCTCCACCCGGCGCCGTCTTAGGATCAAACATGAAATCCTATACGGCTGGCTCCGGGTATAACCTCTTTGAGAAGCCCCAGCCATTTTCCGGTCAACGACGATTCAGCGTTAGTAAAACCTGTCACGTTGGCCCCCGGTCGCGCCAAGCTCGCGACAAAGCCCTCGCCTACCGGATCGGAAACTACTGTAAAAACAACCGGGATAGTGCGCGTTTGTTTCAGCAGTGATGCGGTCGCCGGGGTGCTTCTGGTGAAGATCACATCTGGTTGCGAGGCGATCAGCTCTGTCGCAAATGCGTCCATCCGCTCCTTATCGCCGGCCGCCCAGCGGTAATCGATGCTGAGGTTGCCGCCCACAGTCCAGCCTTGCTTTTGTAGCTGGTCCACAAATGCTCCTACTTCGGCTTGGCCTTCGGGGTCCGTCGCTGAAAGCGGCATCAGCACGCCGATACGTCGGGCGCGATCCGTCTGCGCGCGGGCTGCGAGCGGCCAAATTGCCGCCATGCCGCCTAACACGCCGAGAAAATCACGCCTCCGCACGTTCTCCTCCAAGCTCAGGAGACGGCATCATAGCGGCAGCATCGGGTAGGTTGGTAGGGGCTGAAAGTGGACGCGCGAATGAGCGGCAACTCTCACTCCGGCTTGATATCCGCCTTGGCGATGATGTCGCGGTAATTGCCGATTTCCTTGCGCACGAAGCCGCTGAACTGATCGATCGACAGCGCCGATACCACGGCGCCGTTCTGCTGCAGCCGCGCTTTGATGTCGGGTTCGAGGATCATTTGTTGATCGCGGCATTGAGCTGGGTCGCGAGATCGAGCGGCATGCCGCGCGGACCGAAGAACCCGGCCCACAGCGTGAAATCGAAATTCGCGATGCCCGGTTGCTTCGGCGACGGTCGGCATCTCGGGCGCGATCGGCGAGCGTTTCGCCGAGGAGACCGCGAGCAGTTTGACGCGGCCGCCTTGCGATCAGCGGCACGGCGCCCGGATAGCCCGGGAAATAAAAATCGACTTGGCCGCCCGCGACATCGTTCAACGCCGGGCCGGCGCCCTTGTAGGGCACATGGACGAGCTTGTTGTCGAGCTTGAGCTTCAACAATTCGCCGGCGATATGGCCCGGCGTGCCGACGCCGGCGGACGCGAACGTCATCGGCTGTCTTCGCCGCGCAGCGCACGCCACCCATTGCTCGACCGTCGTGTAGGGCGAGTTGATCGGCACAACCAGCGCCAGCGGCACGACGCCGGCGAGCGCGATCGGCTGCAGATCCTTCAGCGGATCGTAGCCGACGTCTTTCATGAAATAGGGATTGATGGCGATCTCGGGCGTCTGCGCGACCGTCAGCGTGTAGCCGTCGGGCGGCGCATTGGCGACGTCGCGGGCGCCGATGGTGCCGCCGGCGCCGGCGCGGTTCTCGACCACGACCGATTGATTGAGCTCGATCGAAAGCTGGTTGGCGACGATGCGGCCGACAATGTCGCCGGTGCCGCCCGGCGCGAAGTTGACGATCAAATGGATCGGCCGGCTCGGATAGGCTCTGCGGCCACGCCGGCAGCGGCGCCGCAGCGCAACAGCAGTCCCACGGCGAGCGCCGCGCTGCGGCGACGCGGTCTTGGCGATCGGCTTCATGGCGGCGCTCCCCCTGTTTCCGGCTGGCCGCGACGGCTCGCTTCTGGCACAAAGCGTCCGCCGCGCCGACAGAAGCGCGGATGTTAGAGCATGTCGAAGTGAGTTGGGAAACGCCGATGCCCCATATCGAGGCGCGCGATATCACGCTGATCTACGACACGCCGGGCCGCACCGTGCCGGGCGTGCGCGGCGTGAGTTTCGGCATGGAGGCGTCGGAGTTCCTCTGCATCGTCGGGCCGAGCGGGTGCGGCAAGTCGACGCTGCTCAACATCATCGCCGGATTTCTCACGCCCACTTCCGGCGAAATCCGCATCGGCGGCGCGCCGGTCACCGGCTACGGCATGGATCGCGGCGTGGTGTTTCAGGATTTCGCCCAGCTGTTTCCGTGGCGCACCGCGCTCGGCAATGTCGTGTTCGGGCTCGAGATGAAGGGCATGCCGAAAGCCGAACGCGAAGCCATCGCGCTCGAGCAACTGCGTCTCGTCAAACTCGAAAATTTCGCGCGCTCCTATCCGCATCACCTGTCCGGCGGCATGCAGCAGCGCGTCGCGATCGCGCGTGCGCTCGCCTACAATCCGGCGGTGCTGTTGATGGACGAGCCATTCGCGGCGCTCGACGCGCTCACCCGCGACGACATGCAGCGGCTCCTCGCCGAGGTATGGCGCGAGACGCGCAAGACCGTGATCTACGTCACCCATAACGTCGCCGAAGCGGTCTATCTCGCCGACCGCGTGGTGGTGATGACGCCGCATCCCGGCACCGTGAAAGTCGAAGTGCCGATCAGCCTGCCGCGGCCGCGCGATCCGCTCAGCGTCGAATTTCTCGAGCATCAGAAAGAACTGCTGCGTTTGCTCGGCCAGGAGAAGGCTGCGTAATGCTCCGCCTCGCCACCGATACAAGACTGCTCGCCGCGCTTGCGCTCCTTTTTGTCGCCGTCGCGCCGCACTGTGCGCGCCGACGACAGCTATCCGACGCGGCCGATCCGGCTCCTGGTCGGCTTCGGGGCCGGCGGCCCGACCGACATTCCGGCGCGCTTCATCGCCGACAAGCTCGGCGACGCGCTGGGTCAGCCCGTCGTCGTCGAAAACAAGCCGGGCGCCGGCGGCATGGTGGCGACCCGCGACGCCATCGCGCAGCCGGCCGACGGCTATACGCTGTTGCTGTGCACGCATTTCGAGGCGATCAATATCGCGGTCTATCGCAATGCCGGCTTCAAGCTCGGCGACCTCGCGCCGGTCTCGCTGATCGCCAAATATTATTATGCGCTGGCGCTGTCGAACGCGGTGCCGGCTGCGGACTTCAAATCTTTCATCGCCTACGCGAAGGCGCATCCCGGCGAAGTGACCTATGCCACCGTCGGCTCCGGCTCGGCGCAGGAAATCATCGCCCGCGAGCTCGAACAGGTCACCGGCATCACCATGAACCGGATTCCGTTTCGCGGCGGCATTCAGGTGGTGCAGGAACTGCTCGCCGGCCGGGTCGGCTTTTATATATCGCCGACGCTCGCGATCCTGCCGCAATATCAGAGCAAGCAGCTCAAAATACTGGCGATGACCAGTCCGGAGCGGCTGGCGAGCCTGCCTGAAGTACCCGCGTTGAAGGAATTCGGCATCAATTTCGACCGCTTCGGCTGGCTCGGCGTCTGTGCTCGCCGCCGGCACACCCGAGCCGATCGTCAAGAAGCTGAACGAGCGCATTGCGCCGATCGTCGCCGGCGCCGACTATCGCGCGCTGGTCGACACCGCCGGCACGATCGCGGTTTCGTCGACGCCGGCAGAGCTCGGCGCGATCATGACCAAGACGCTCGACGACACGGCCGCGAGCGTCAAAGAATTCGGCATGCAGCAGGACCAGTGAATGGCTAGTCTGGCGAACCGCTCGGGAGCACGATCGATGATGGCGACATCCGATACTCACGCGACGGCAATGCCTCGTGGCGGGCGGCGCCGGCGCTCTGGCGATCGGCCTCGGCTTGCCGCGCCCGTCAGCGGCGGCGGAAACCATCCGGCAGGGCTATCAGACCAATATCTGGGGCATGCCGACCTATTATCTGATGAAATCCGGCTATCTCGAAAAGCACGGCCTCGCGGTCGAAGATTTCGCCGTGCCGTCCGGCAATCTCACCATGCAGCAGATGGTCGGCGCGCCAGGTCGATCTCGGCACCTATGCGGGTCAATCCTTCATCATCGGCAATGCCAAAGGCGGATTGATCGCCATCGCGCTGATCGAGCATGTCGGCAAGACCGCGCGCATCGTCGCCCGCAAGGATCTCAACATCACCAAGATCGAGGAGTTGCGCGGCAAGAAGATCGCCAACCAGACCGGCTCCTCGGTCGGCAATGTTTTCGTCGACACCATCATGCCGCAGCACGGCATGAAGAAGGGCGATTACGAGGAAGTGCGCATGGACGTCAACAATATGGTGGCGGCGCTCGCCGCCAAGACGGTCGACGCCATGGTCAATGTCGAGCCCTATAACGCCATCGCGGTCGACCAGGGCATCGGCACCGACCTGATGGATTTCTCCGGCGTCGATCCGATGCCGGTGTTCATGGCGGCGACGCCGGATTTCGTCGCCCAGAAGCCCGATACGTGGTCGCCTATCTCAAGGCCTGGCTCGACGTCGCCGCCGATTTCAAGAACAATCCGAAGAAAGTCGCCGACGTCATCTATGGCTTCTACACCAGCAAGGGCTACACCATGTCGCTCGACACCTTCGATACGGCGATGGCGCGCGTCGAGGTCGATCCCGGCTTCCCCGACGACCTCAAGCCCTATATGCAGCAACAGGCGGAGATTCTGTTGCAGAGCAAGATGATCAACGCCATTCCGGATTGGAGCAAGGCGCTGCGTCCGGATTTCATGGAACGCGCGCGCGCCAAAGCGTAATTGAGTGCTTGGCGCGACGAGAAATTTTTCAACAGGAGACTGAAAGTATGTCCGTTACTGAAGAAAGCCCGCTTACCAAGAGCTATCAACCCGTCACCTGGAATTTCAAGCTGCTGGCGCATGACATGCTCGGCGGCTTCGGCGGCATGGGCGAAGGCATGTCGGTGCAGATCGCGCCCGACGGCCGCCGCATCATCTGGCTGGCGCATGAAAGCGCGCCGAAGAATTTCACCGCGGTCGACGTCAGCGATCCGCGCAAGCCCAAGGTGGTGTGCCAGACCGATCTGCCGCACGCCAATATGCGCTCGAATTCGCTCGAGACCTGCGGCAACATGATGGCGGTGGCCTATCAGACCTCGAAGAAGGATTTGCAGCCGGCAGGCTTCGAGCTGTTCGATATTTCGAAGCCGGAGAATCCGAAATCGATCGGCTTCTTCGACTGCTCCGGGCCGCATTCGCGCGGCGTGCATCAGCTCTGGTTCTGCGACGGCGAATACGTCCATTGCGCCTCGGGCTCGCGCGACTTCACGCCGACCAATGCGCTCGACGACCAGTTCTATCGCTGCGTCGACGTGCGCAATCCGTCAAAGCCGGTCGAAGTCGGCCGCTGGTGGATGCCGGGCACGCGCCAGGGCGACAACGTCATGCCGCCGTCGCGCCATCCGATCGACAAGGGCTTTCGCGCCCACAACAGCAATGTCTATCCGCAACGGCCGGACCGCTGCTATCTCGCTTACATCGACGGCGGCATGTTCGTCCTCGACATTTCCGACAAGGCCAATCCGAAGAAAATTTCGCATTGGACCAATTCGCCGCCCTATACCGGCTTCATGCACACCATCGTGCCGCTGTTCGATCGCGGGCTGATGCTGGTGACCGACGAATCGACCGAGAACAACGCCAAGGACTGGCCGAAGCTGATCTGGGTGCTCGACGCGCGCGACGAAACCAATCTGGTGTCGATCTCGACCTGTCCGCTGCCCGATCACACCATCTACGCGGCCGCCGGCCGGTTCGGCGCTCACAACATCCATGAGAACGTGCCGCTGCCGACGTCGTGGCATTCCGATCAGATCGTGCTCGGCACCTTCTTCAACGGCGGCTTGCGTGCCTACGACATCTCCAATCCGTATCAGCCCAAGGAAGTCGGCGTGTTCATGCCGCCGGCGCCTCCCGGCGCGCCGACCGGCACCATCCAGATGAACGACGTCTTCGTCGACGAGCGCGCCATCGTCTATGCGGTCGACCGCCATGTCGGCGGGCTGTACATCCTCGAGATGGATTTTTGATGCTGCTCTATCGTCATGCCCGGCTTTATGCCGGGCATCTCGCTTCGATACGGCACTGAGGCCTTATAAGCGGGATGGCCGGGACAAGCCCGGCCATGACGCGGCCAGGCGATTCACATGCTCGATCTCTTCCCCTCGCGCGACGCAAGCCCGTTCGGGCGGCGGTTGAAACGCGAGCGCGGCGCGCGGATTCCGGTGACGGTCGTCACCGGATTTCTCGGCGCCGGCAAGACGACGCTGATCCGCCGCTTTCTGGGTTCGCCGGAAGGGCAGGGCACGGCGGTGATCGTCAACGAGTTCGGCGCGGTCGGCATCGACGATGCGCTGCTGCGCGACAGCGCCGAAGAGACCGTGCTGCTCGGCAACGGCTGCGTCTGCTGCATCACCCGCACCGATCTGCAGGTCGCGCTGCGCCGCCTGGTGTTCGATCGCGAGCGCGGCACGGTGCCGCCGTTCGCTCGCGTCGTCATCGAAACCTCGGGCCTCGCCGATCCGGCGCCGATCCTGCAAACGTTTTCGACCGACCGCGCGCTCGGCGGCGAATTTCATATCGATGTGGTGCTGGCCGTGGTCGACGCCGTCAACGGCGAACGGCGCTCGACAGCGCCGCCCGAAGCGCGCAAGCAGGTGATCCTCGCCGACCGCCTCGTGATCTCGAAAACCGACCTCGCGACGCCGGCCGCGGTCGAGCGCATTGACGCTGCGCCTGCAACAGCTCAACCCGCGCGCCGCGATCGATATCGCGGTTGTCAGGCGCGCTCGATCCCGAGCCGCATCATCGAGCCCGCGACCGGCGAGCGCAGCGGCTTCCTCGCCGAAGCCGAGCATGGCGACGGCATTGTCGAGCTTCGTCATCGCGCAGGAGGAGCCGATCGAATGGCCGGCATTTTCGCGCGCCATGGAAACGCTGCTGGCGCTGCGCGGCGCCGATCTGCTTGCGCGTCAAAGGCATTCTCAATGTCGCCGGCTGCCGCGGCCCGGTCGTGGTGCAATACGTCCAGCATCTGGCGCATCCGCCGGTCGAACTGCAGGCCTGGCCGGACGCCGATCGGACGAGCCGCGTGGTCTTCATCACGCGAAACATCGCGGAAGCTGACGTCAGAGCCTTGTTCGCCGCCGTCACAAGTCTCGCAAAAGAAAATTAGAATGAGGAATCGCCATGAGCATCATCGAGGAGAGCCGCCGCCGCATCCTTACGACCGGCGTTGGCAGCCTGCCACGGCGGCATTCGCTGTCGGATTTGCTGCTCGCGCGCCTGTCCAAGAAGCCTTACGACCCGAATGCGCTGACGCGTGAGACCACGGAAGCCGTCGCCGAAGTCGTGAACAAACAGATCGAACTTGGCATCGATATCGTCAGCGACGGCGAGCAATCGAAGTCGAGCTTCCAGAACTATATCGCCGACCGTCTCTCGGGGCTGGAGCCGATCACGCCGAAGGCGGGCGAGCGGCGTACCCGCGAAAACACGGCCTTTCCGAGCTTTTACAAAGACGGCGCGCATTCCGGATCGCAGCAGCCGAGGATGGCCTGCACGGGCCCGATCCGTTATGTCGGCCAGCGGCAATTGGCCGAAGACATCGCCAATTTCAAGGCCGCGCTGCAGGGCGCCATGTCGGTCGGCACATTCATTCCGTCGGTGTCGCCGTCAAGCTGCGCCGGCACCATGGAGAACCGGTTCTACAACAGCGAAGAGGAGCATCTGCTCGCGGTCGCCGAGGCATTGCGCGAGGAATACGAGGGTATCGTCAATGCCGGTTTCGCCGTCCAGATCGACGATCCGCGGCTGGCGATGCACTACATGCTGGCGCCCGAGGAGACAGCGGATGACGCGCGCCAATGGGCGCGGCATCGCATCGAGATTCTCAATCACGCGCTGCGCAACATCCCGCCGGACCGCATCCGCCATCACACCTGTTACGGCATCAATATCGGGCCGCGGGCGAGCGATTTCGAAATGAAATATCTCGCCGACCTGATCGTGACCATCCGCGCCAATTATTATTCGTTCGAGATGGCCAATCCGCGCCACGAACACGAATGGGCAATCTGGCAGAGCGTGAAACTTCCCGACGACAAAGTGCTGCTGCCCGGCTGCATCACGCAGGCGTCTATTCTCGTCGAGCATCCCGAGCTTGTCGCGCAGCGGATCGTGCGTCTCGCTAAAATCGTCGGCCGCGAGCGGGTCATCGCCAGCGCCGATTGCGGCTTCGCCTCGACGCTTTACACCAACAAGCCGCCGGAGATCGAGGACGAGATCGTCTGGGCCAAATTCGCAAGCCTGGTCGAAGGCGCGCGGCTGGCGAGCAAAGCGCTGTGGGCTTGATTGCGCAGCCCTAACCGCGTCCCGCGATCTCTTCCTGCCAGGGCGCGACGATGCGCTCGAACCGGCCGATCAGCGCGTTGAGGCCCACGGCCAGCACCATCAACACGATGATCGGCACGAACATGGTGGCGGTGTCGAAATTATTGGCCGAGTTGATGATGATGGCGCCGAGGCCTGAGATCGAGGTGAAGAACTCGGCGATCACCATGCCGACCACGGCGCGGCCGACCGCGAGCCGGATGCCCGCCATGATGTAGGGCAGCGTCGCCGGCAGCACGATGCGGCGCAGGATGACGGCGTCCGAGCGCCACGAATGACTTGCCGACGTCGATCAGCGTCTTCGGCACCGACTTCACGCCGAGCCAGGTATTGATGCAGATCGGAAAGATCGACATCAGGAAAATCACGGCGGCCTTCACCGTGAAGCCGAGGCCGAACCACAGTTCCAAAAGCGGCACCAGCGCGACCAGCGGCATGGCGTAACCGCCGGTGACCAGAATTCCGAACGCAGCCTCGGCGATCCAGAATCGTCCGAGCACCAGCCCGAGCGGCACGCCGATCACGATCGCGACGCCGTAGCCGACCAGGAACGGCTGCACGCTCTGCAACAGCGCCGCCCCGAGCTTGCCGTTGCGGATCAGATCGACAAAGGCCGCAAAGATCGCGCTCGGATAGGAGCCGAAGATCGGATTGACGTCGCGGCCGAAATATTCCCAGAACGCCAAGAGGAACGACGATCGACACGCAGGTGACGACCCAGCGCGGCACGCCGCGTGCTGCGCTGGCGCGGCATCGGGCGGCTTCATCGCTCGCCGGCTGGCGATCTGCGAGATCGGCCATGGCGGTCCTCAATGCACCGGCTGCGCGACGTCGTGCAGCGCTCTCCAGATGTGATAGCGGGTCTGCGCGAATTCGTCGGAGCCGCGGATTTTGGCGAGATCGTCGCGCGGCCGCTTGAGCGGCACGCTCGACGATCTCCTGCAGCCGGCCGTGCTGCATGACGACGACGCGGTCGGCGAGCAGCACCGCCTCGTCGAGATCGTGGGTGACGAACAGGATGGTCTTTCTGGTGCGGGCGTGGATTTCCAACAGCTCGCTCTGCAGCGTCTCGCGCGTCTGCGCGTCGAGCGCGCCGAACGGCTCGTCCATCAGCAGCACTTTCGGGTCGATGGCGAGCGCGCGCGCGATGCCGACGCGCTGCTGCATGCCGCCGGAGAGCTGATAGGGCCGCCGCCTGACGCTGTCTTTCGAGCCCGACCAGCGTCAGATATTTCATCGCGGTGTCGTGCAGCTCGGCGCCGCGCATGCCTTTCATTTCGAGGCCGAACGCGACGTTCTGCAGCGCCGTCAGCCAGGGCAGCAATTCGGCGTGCTGGAACACGATGCCGCGGTCGTAGCCGCAGCCGGTCACCATGACGCCGTCGACCGTGACCGCGCCGCTCGTCGCCGCCTCGAGCCCCATGGCGATGCGCAAGGCCGTGGTCTTGCCGCAGCCGGACGGGCCGATCAGCGCCACGACTTCGCCGTCGGCGACCGTGAAGCTCAGCCGGTCGAGCGCCCGCACGATGTGCGACTTCGCCGTCGATGCGCAGCGTGAACGTTTTCGAAACGTCGAGCAGGCTGACTTCACCCATGGGCCGGACCCCTGTGCCGGTGATGCCTCAATGCATCTGCGCGATCAACTTCAGCGCATCCTCGCGCGGCTTCGGATCGAGCACCTTGGCGAGGTCGTCGGGCTTTGGAATATTGCCGACCTTCGCCAACTCGTCGTTCATCCAGGCCAGATCCTCGGTCGGGATCGGCACATCGGTGCCGATGGAGTGCTGCTGCATGGCGAGATCGTAGATGAAAGCCGGCCGCGGATCGTCGGGCTTGGCGCCGGTCACCTCTTGGGTGAGCTTTGACGACCTCGTCCTTGTGGTCCGCGGCATAGCGCAGGCCGAGCATTTCGCCGGCCAGGAATTTCGCGGCATCGTCGGGCCGCGCCTTCAGCGTCGCGCCGGTCGTCTGCAGGCACATGCGAATGAAATGCGGCAGCGCGTCCTTGGCCGACACCAGCATCTTGATGTGCTCCTTCTCGGCGATCGGGATGTATTCGCCCGACACCACCGCGGCATCGACCACCTTCGCCACCAGCGCCTTGTAGCGATCGAGATCGCCGCCGAGGCTGGCGAATTTCACGCTGTCCTCCGGGACGTTGAAGTGATCGAGCGCGCCCTTGGCGAAGAGATCGGGAAAGGCGCCCGGCGACGAGATCGCGATGGTCTTGCCCTTGAGCTGATCCATGGCGGTGATGTCGTCGTGGACGAAGAGCGCCATGCGGCACCATCAGCCAGCTGCAGCCGACGATCTTGACGTCGGCGCCATGGGCATCGGCGATCAGGGCCGCGCCCGGGCCGCCCTCGAAGCTGTCGAGATCGCCGGCGATCAGCGCATGGAGCAGGATTTCGTCGTCCTTGACGTTGGTGACATCGACGTCGAGGCCGACTTTCTTGAAGAAGCCGCCCTGCGCCGGCATCGTCAGAATGCCGGCATCGCTTTTCGGCTGAATGAGCGCATGCCGCCACGGTGTGGACTGAGCCTTGGATTGCGCGGAGGCCTGCCCGTTGCCGACGACGATCAACACCGAGGCGACCAAAAACGCGCCGGTCACGGCATCGGCCAGAGCCGCAAAAAGACTGCGTGGCGACTTCATAGGCGGGACCTCCCGGAGACGATTATAGGGCATGACTATAGGGCACGACGGCCGCAACAATTCCCGAAAACCGTGTTCCCAACCTGCCGTTTTGGGAATAGTTTTGGCGCAGCGACCATAGCGGCATCGGGTCACACCGGCACATGCGGTTAGCCCGACCAAAAGCCGCAACGCGCACGGAGGATGCCCCGCCATGAACCAAAAATTCTCACTCAACGTCAACGGCACGGTCCATACGCGTCGAGGCCGACGAGGACATGCCGCTGCTCTACGCGCTGCGCAACGATCTCGGCCTCAATAATCCGCATTTCGGCTGCGGCCTGGCGCAATGCGGCGCCTGCACGGTGCATCTCGACGGCAAGCCGATCCGCTCCTGCATCACGCCGATGTCGGCGGTCGGCGACAGCAAGATCGTCACGCTTGCCGGCCTCGGCACGCCCGAAAAGCCGCATCCGCTGCAGACGGCCTACGTCGAGGAACAAGTGCCGCAATGCGGCTACTGCATCAACGGCTGGATCATGACGGCGGCCGCCTTCCTGCGCGACAAGAAGAAGCCGAGCGACGCCGAAATCAAAAGCGCGCTCGAAGGGCTGAAGTGCCGCTGCGGCACGCACGTCGCCATTCTGCGCGCCGTCAAGCGCGCCGCCGCGATGATGGGTTGAGGGAGGCCGACATGACCAGACACGAAAAATCCGCAAGCTTTTCGCCCGCCAGTTTTTCGCGCCGCGCCATGCTCAAGGCCGGTGGCGCGCTCGTCGTTTCCTTCGGCGTCCCGGCCGGCTTCGATCGCGCCCAGGCCGACGACGCGATGATCGCCGCGGCGAAGCCGCCGCTGACGCCCGATCAATTGTCGTCCTACATCGCCGTCAATGCCGACGGCACGGTCGCGGCGTTTTTCGGCAAGATGGATATGGGCCACGGCCTGTTCGTCGCCGTCGGCCAGATCGTGGCCGAAGAGCTCGACGTGCCGTTCAAATCCGTCACCGTCTACATGGGCGACACCGCCACCAGCGTCAATCAAGGCGGCGCCTCGGGCTCGACCGGGCTGCAGGAAGGCGGCAAGCAGATGCGCGTTGCCGCCGCCGAAGCGCGCCGCGTGCTGGTGCAGATGGCGTCCGACAAGCTCGCCGTGCCGGCCGATCAACTGACGGTCACGGACGGCGTCGTGCACGCGACCGCCGATGCGGCGAAGAAGGTGAGCTACGCCGAACTCGTCGGCGGCAAGTATCTTCAACGTCCATCTCGACTGGAACGGCAAATACGGCAATCCGCTCTACGCGCCCGGCAAGGCGCAGCCGAAAGATCCCAAGGATCACAAGATCGTCGGCCAGCCGATCAAGCGCGAGGACATCGCCCCAAAAGTGTTCGCCCAGCAGGATTTCTGCACCGACGTCAAAGTGCCCGGCATGGTGCATGGCCGGATGATCCGGCCCGCCATCGCCGGCGCCGTGCCGGTCAAGGTCGACGAAGCCTCGATCAAGGACATTCCGACCGCCAAGGTGGTGTGGAACAACGGCTTCCTCGGCGTCGTCGCCGACAAGGAGTGGGACGCGATCAGGGCCGCCAACGCGCTCAAGGTCGAATGGTCGAATGCGGCGCCGCCGTTCCCCGCAACAGGCGGCGCTTTACGATCACATCCGCAGCACGGCGCCGCGCAAGCGCGAGGTCGAAGGCAAACAAGCCGGCAATGTCGACGACGCGTTCAAGTCGGCGGCGAAAG
This sequence comes from uncultured Alphaproteobacteria bacterium, assembly GCA_963696555.1. Classification (GTDB taxonomy): domain Bacteria; phylum Pseudomonadota; class Alphaproteobacteria; order Rhizobiales; family Xanthobacteraceae; genus BOG-931. Next base: position 22,089 of record CAVOKR010000028.1, read on the forward strand.
TGATCGAGGCCGAATACGAATGGCCGTTCCAGTCGCACGCCAGCATGGGGCCGGCCTGCGCGCTGGTCGAGATCAAGGACGGCCACGTCACCTGCTGGAGCGGCACGCAGAAATCGCATTTCGTGCGCGCGGGGCTCGCCGCCATTCTGCAGATGCCGGAGGACAGCGTCCACGTGATCTGGACGCCGGGCCCGGGCTCCTATGGCCGCAACGACGCCGACGATGCGGCGATGGATGCCGCCGTGCTCGCCAAGGCGGTCGGCAAGCCGGTGCGCGTGCAATATATGCGCGACCAGGGGACCGGCTGGGATCCCGAAGGGACCGGCCTCGATCCACAAGGCGCGCACCGCGCTCGATGCGTCGGGCAACGTCGTCGCCTACGACTTTCTCAGCAAGGCGTTTTCGCGCGTCGACGTCGACACCAATGGCAGCAAGCCCAACGATACGCTCGCCGGCCAGACGCTCGGCGTCGAGCTGAAATCGGGCGACGGCTTCGGCATCCCGGCGGAATCCTACGGCTTCGCCAACAAGCGCACGGCCTGGGAGGTGATCCCGCCGCTGCTCGATCGCGCCTCGCCGCTGCGCACCTCGCATCTGCGCGATCCGGTCGGGCCGCAAATCCATTTCGCCAGCGAATCCTTCATGGACGAAGTGGCGGCGGCGCTTAACGTCGACCCGATCGAGTTCCGGCTGCGCTACGTGAAGGACGCCGCGCGACGTCGCCGTCATCAAGGCGGCGGCCGAAAAAGCCGGCTGGCAGACGCGGCCGTCGCCGCGCAAGGACCAGACCGGCGAAAAGGTCTCCGGCCGCGGCATCGCCTATGCGCAGCGCAACGGCACCCGCGTGGCGATGATCGCCGAGGTCGATATCGATCGCAGGAGCGGCAAGATCTGGGTCCGCAAATTCACCGTCGCGCACGATTGCGGCCAGATCATCAATCCGGACGGCGTCCGCATGGCGGTCGAAGGCAATATCGTGCAAGGCATCAGCCGCACGCTGTGGGAAGAGGTCAAGTTCGACGACAAGAACGTCACCAGCGTCGATTGGCTGACCTATCCGATCCTCGACATCACCGAGACGCCGGACGAGATCGACGTGGTGCTGATCAACCATCCGGAGATCGCGCCGTCCGGCGCCGGCGAACCGTCGAGCCGCCCGGTCGCGGCCGCGATCGCCAACGCGGTCTTCGACGCCACCGGCGTGCGCATCCGCCGCGTGCCGTTCTCGCCGGAGAATGTGAAGTCGGCGCTGTCGTAACTTACCTCTCCCCGCCGCGCGGGCAGAGGTCGAGCGAAGCGAGGGTGAGAGGGGGCCTCTGAGCGATTCTGAGCCTCGCGGTTTGAGCCCAGCGGATAGGCCCTCTCATCCCAACCTTCTCCCCGCGCGGGGAGAAGGAGGCGAGCGGGCAAGAAAGAGCGTATCCTCCCGTCATGTCCGTGATCGTCCGCTCCCTCGACGAAGCCCTCGCGCCGATCACCGACGGCTGCATGCTGGCGGTGCCGCGCGAAGTCTTCCGGCGTGCCGATGGCGGCGACGCGGGCGCTGATCCGGCGCGGCGTCAAGCGGCTGCATCTCGTCACGCTGCCGACCTCGACCCTGCAGGCGGATCTGCTTGATCGGCGCCGGCTGCGTCGAGACGCTGGAAACCTCCGCCGTCAGCCTCGGCGAATTCGGCCCGGCGCCGCGCTTCACCGCGGCGATCCTTGCCGGCGCGATCCGCATGCGCGACGCCACCTGCCCGGCGCTGCACGCGCAATTCCAGGCCGCCGAAAAGGGCGTGCCGTTCATGCCGCTGCGCGGGCTGATCGGCTCCGACGTGCTGGCGCATCGGCCGGACTGGAAGGTCGTCGACAATCCGTTCGGCAACGACGATCCGATCGTGCTGCTGCCGGCGCTCAAGCCCGATGTCGCTTTGTTCCACGCGCCGCTGGCCGACCGTTTCGGCAATGTCTTCATCGGCACCCAGCGCGAACTCGTCACCATGGCGCATGCGGCGGCGAAGACCATCGTCACCGTGGAAAAATTGCACGACGGCGATCTGTTGCGCGATCCGGTGCTCGCCGCCGGCACGCTGCCGGGCTTCTACGTCGAGGCCGTCGCGGTCGAGCCGCGCGGCGCCTGGCCGCTGCCGCTGCCGGATCATTACGGCATCGACGCCGCGCACATGGCCGAATATGCGCGGCTCGCCGCGACGGCGGAAGGCTTTGCGCAATATCTCGATCGCTATGTGTATGAAAAGTCGCGGCTTGATGCGCTTCACCGTCATGGCCGGGCTTGTCCGGCCATCCCGCTTTCAAGCACTGCCGATGACGGGATGCGCGGACAAGCCCGCGCATGGCGGAGCAATCGCGCTAGATCTTCCGCGACGAAGAACTGCTCGCCGACGTGATCTGCCGGCTGATCGGCGATGTGCGCCACGTCGCGGTCGGCGCCGCTTCGCCGATCCCGGCGACCGCGGCGCTTGCTGGCGCGCGAGCGCGGCGGCGGGACGGCCCTACGTCTCGCTGCTCGGCAGCCGCGAGCACACCTTCTTCACCGACGGCGCGCGCGAATTGTTCGACTGCGCCGGCCAGGGCCGCATCGACGTGTTCTTTCTGTCCGGCGGCCAGATCGACGGCGCAGGGCAATATCAATCTGGTCAGCGTCGGCGATTACGATCATCCGAAGGCGCGCTTTCCCGGCTCGTTCGGCTCGGCCTATCTCTATTACGTGGTGCCGAAGGTGATCCTGTTCCGCGTCGAGCATTCGCGCCGCACGCTGGTGCCCAAAGTCGATTTCATCAGCGCGCCCGGCGGCAGCGCCGACAATGTCTTCCGCCCCGGCGGCCCGATCGCGCTCGTCACCAACCGCTGCCTGTTCGATTTCGACCGCGCCCGCCGCCGCTTTCGCCTCGCCAGCGTGCATCCCGGGACACAGCGTCGAAGACGTGCTCGACAATACCGGCTTCGATTTCGATCGGCCGGCCGAGGTGCCGGTGACGCCCGCGCCATCGGCCGAGACGCTGCGCCTGATGCGCACCGTGGTGGCGCCGCTGCTGGCCGAGGTCTATCCGCAATTTGCGAAGAATGTATTTGGCGCCGTCATTCCGGGGCGGCCCGAAGGGCCGAGCCCGGAATCCATAACTACCGCCTGAGAAACTCCCGCACCAACTGTGGTTATGGATTCCGGACAGCCGCTTCGCGGCTTCCGGAATGACGAAGCTCTCCGATAGGCCCCTCTCGCGGCGGCCGATATGGGAAATTTGCTACGCGGGTTGATCCAGCAGCAGGTCCAGCGCTGTGCGCTATGCCACAAAAGCACAAGTGCTGGCGCCGCCCGCGATGTGGGCGGTGTGCGAGCCTAGAGCCTGTCACATTTTGTGTGACAAACCTCTTGACAATGTCGCTGATACAGATACACATGCTCCGTATCTCGCTCACCAAGGACGCCGCCGGGGAGGGTACTCCCCGGCGGTCGGGGCGAGTGCGGTGCCTGCGGGCGGGGCCATACACCCTGCCCTCGGGCGAGCTTCGGGCATCAGTCCCCCGGCACTATGACCGGGGCGGGGAGTGTCCCCTGGGCTGGGACAGGCGATGGCAGGTAACACCTGCTCAGACCGCGTCCCAGGAAGCCTGGCCTGGAGCTGAGCCTTAGGGACGACAACTCCCTTTGGCGAGAGCCGTGGTGGGACGCCGACAGGCGAGCTGCCCCACAAAGGGCAGAGCCGCACCCGATGGTGCGGAGGATACGAATCAGCGTTTGTCGGCGTTCCGCTTCCTTGATTTATTTGGCGAAGGGGGTGAGGCGAACGAAAAAGCAGAGACCCACCGCTCTGTTTTGGTTCGTAAGCCCAAGGTTCGCGCTTCACGTGGCTGGATTTTGCAAAACTCGGGCGCGGATGCGCCGCGGGAACGATGGCGCTCATCCGCCCCCGCTATCGCGGGGCGGGATGGCGCGCCCCGGCATGACGGATTGCGCCTCCCGCCATGTCATGGTTGTTATGCGCCCGCAACAAAGAGGAAAATACTCAGTGAAGACAGTGGAAGCGGGCGTCATCGGCGTCGGGTGGATCGGCGGCTTGCGGGCGGAGACGCTGTCGCGCACGGCGCTGGTCGACAAATTGCACCTCTGCGACATCAAGCCGGACCGGCTCGCCGAGGTGAAGGCGCGCTACAAGCCGGCGAGCGCGACGCTCGACTATCAGGACCTCATCAAGAACGACAATATCCGCGTCGTCTATGTCTCGACCACGCCCGAGGCGAACCATTATCCGATCGCGCGCGACTGTCTGCGCGCCGGCAAGAACGTGATGCTGGAAAAGCCGATCGCGCTCGAATTGTGGGAGGCCGACGAGCTGATCCAATTGTCGAGCCGCAACAATCTGAAATTCACCATCGGCTATTCGCAGCGCTTCAATCCGAAGATCGCCTACGCCAAGAAGAAGATCACCGACGGCACGCTCGGCAATGTCGTTTCGGTGCTGGTCAGCCGGCATCTGTCGCGCGAACTCGGCAAGAAGATCGCAAGCCGGGTGCGGCTGTCGCCGGTGGTGATGGAATCGACCCACGATCTCGATTTCGTGTTCTGGCTGCTTGGAGCCGGCGAAGCCGGTGCGCGTCTACAGCCAAGGCGCCTATGGCTATATGAAGCCGGTCAACGGCTCGCACGACATCATGTTCACCACCGTGACCATGGACAACGGCGTCGTGGTGATGATCGGCGGCGGCTGGAATTTCCCGCCGAGCTATCCGAATTACTGCTCGACCTGGATCGAGATCACCGGCACCGACGGCGCGCTGACGCTCGACGACACCCAGCGCGACAACTGGCTCAATACCGAAAAGCGCGGCCAGGAATTTCCGATGTCGACCATGCCGGGCGAATGGGTCGATCATGTCTTCGCCGGCGGCATCGGGCCCGAAACCATCCATTTCCTCGAAGCCTGCATCCGCGACACCGCCGTGATGGTGACGCCGGAAAGCGCGCGGCGGGTGATGGAAACCTATAGCGCGGCCGATCTGTCGGCCGACCGCAACGAGCCGGTCGATCTGCCGCTCACCAACGAGACGATCTCCGGCATCGCCGAACTCAAACAAAAGAACCGCGCGGGGTTGAACGTATGAAGTGGAACAAGGATGTTCGCCTCAATTTCCGCTCGTCCCCGCGAAAGCGGGGACCCAGTGCTTCCCAATTCTGGATTCCCGCTTACGCGGGAATGAGCGGCTTTCATCTGCGAGTTTCCACGTGAAAAAATCCGCAAAGGGCATCGGCCTCGCCATTATCGGCGCCGGCCGGGTCGGGCTGTTTCGCGGCGAAGTGGCGGCGCGCCATCCGGCGGTGGAATGGATCGGCATCGCCGAGCTCAATCACAATCGCGGCGGCGACGTCGGCGCCCGCATCGGCGCCGATTTCATCACCACCAGCCATCGCGAATTGCTGGCGCGGCCGGAAGTCACCTGCGCCATCATCGCCACCGACGAGCATCTGCACGTCGATCCGGTGCTCGCCACGGTCGAGCGCGGCGTGCCGATGCTGATCGAAAAGCCGCTCGCCACCGATCTCGCCCAGTCGGCCCGCGTGCTCAAAGCCATCACCGACGCCAAGCTCGACGCCGTCGTCGGCTACACCCAGCGCTTCCGCCGCAAATGGCTCGGCGCCAAGGAGAAGGTGCGGAGCGGCGCGCTCGGCGACGTGACGCTGGTGACGTCGCGCGCGTTCATGAACCGGCTCGTCGCCATCGACAATTACAAGCGCACCAACGATCCGACGACGATCTCGCCGATGGTGATTTCCGGCACCCACGCGCTCGACATCGTGCATGTGGTACCTGGAAAAGAAAACGCCGGTCGAATGCTATGCGCGCTCGGTCGACACGGTGCTCGGCCCGCTCTATCAGGGCATCGACGCCACCGCCGGCATGATCATGTTCTCCGACGGCACGGTGCATCAATCTCAGCATCTCCTGGGCGCTGCCGGTGACCTGGCCGGGCGCGGTCTACAGCCTCGAGGTCGGCATCAACGGCACCCACGGCGTGCTCACCATCGACGACACCCATCGCGACATGGTGCTCGCGGTCTCCGCGCCGCAAAGCGAGGGCTATGCGCCGGACGCGAGCCGCCTGGTCGATTTCATGGGCTCCTATCCGCCCGGCGACATGGTGCTCGGCGAATTGCGCGGGCCGATGGCGGAGGAGACCGTGTCGTTCCTCAACCGCGTCTCGCTCGGCCTGCCGACCCAGGCCGCGACCGCCGCCGAGGCGCATAACCGGCTGATGCTGACCAAGGCGCTCGATCTCTCGGCCAAGCTCAAGCAGCCGGTGAAACTGCCGCTCGAGCCCGGCGAGGACTCGCGCGGCATAGCACCCGTCATTCCAGCCGTTTACGGCGGGAAGCCACGAGCGAGGAGCGAGGTGATCAGGATATGCGTGGCTCGAATCATTCAGCCCAACGCGACAAGGAGACGACGATCTCGCTCACCTGTTCGAGCGCGCCGACGACGTCGCCGGTCTGGCCGTCGATCTGGCTGCTGCTCAGCCCCGCCATCAGCGCGACGACGACGGCGAGGCAGATCAGCGCGACGAAGCCGCGGCCCGGATGCAGACAAAACACCAGAGCAACAAAGCCGATCGCCAGCGCGGCCAAGACGCCGAGGCCGTCCGGCTGGCCGGCGCCGAACGACAGGCCGTCGCTGCGCGCCGGCTTGCAGGAGAAACATCAAGCGCCGGCATGGCCGCGCGGGCGGCAGCATGCGAGGCGATCAGCGCCCACACCACCGATGCGCGTATCGAAGCAAGCTCGCCAGCGCGCTGACGCGGATGAGGAGCGACAATGCCAGCGCGCAGACGCCATACGTGCCGATGCGGCTGTCGCGCATGATGTCGAGTTTCTGTTCGCGGGTCTTGCCGCCGCCAAAGCCGTCGGCGGTATCGGCGAGCCCGTCCTCGTGCAGGCAGCCGGTGGCGAAGAGCGTCGCCGCAACGCTCAGTGCCGCGGCCGGCCAGGCCGGCAATCCGGCGCGATGCGCGAGCACGTATACGACCGCCCCGATCAGGCCGACGACGAGCCTGCGATCGGAAACGCCCACGCCGCCTTGGCGATGCGCTGCCGACGCTCGGCGTCGCGCCGCAGAAGCGGCAGGCGCGTGCAGAAACCGATGCTGGCCCTGAGCTCCGCGGCGCGCTCGGCGAACCAATCGGCGGAAATATTCATGGTTCCATCAGACACGCAGGCGGTGGCCGGGCCAAGCCGGATTTGCTAAAGCTTGGCAGGGCTCTCGCCGGGGAGAAGGCAAATCCTCATGACCGATTTTACCTCATTTTCCGACCTGCGCGCCGTCTGTCTCGACCTGCCGAGCGGGCATCCGGCGGCAAGCCTTGCGGTCGCCCAGCGCGAAGCGATGCTGACCAAGCCGCCGAAAAGCCTCGGCCGGCTCGAAGATCTGGTCGCCTGGCTCGCCCATTGGCAGGGCCACGCGCCGCCGCGGCTCGACCGGGTCGAAATTCTGGTCTTCGCCGGCAATCACGGCGTGACCGAGCCTCGGCGTCTCGGCCTATCCGGCCGAAGTGACGGTGCAGATGGTGGCGAATTTCGCCTCGGGCGGCGCCGCGATCAATCAGCTGGCGCGCACCGCCGGCGCCCAATTGCGGGTCATTCCGCTGTCGCTCGAAACCCCGACCGCCGATTTCACCCAGCAGCCGGCGCTGACCGAAAGCGAATTCATCGCCGCGGTGAAGACCGGCTACGAGGCGGTATCGCCGCAGAGCGATCTCATCTGCCTCGGCGAAATGGGCATCGGCAATACCACGGCGGCCTCGGCCATCGCGGCGGCTTTGTTCGGCGGCGGCGGCGCGCGCTGGGCCGGCCGCGGCACCGGCGTCGACGAGGACGGCTTGGCGCGAAAGCGCGCCGTCATCGATGCGGCGCTCGCCCGCCATGCCGGGCTGCTGCACGATCCGCTTGCGGTTGCGGCGGCGTTCGGCGGCCGCGAACTCGCCGCCATTCTGGGCGCCACGCTTGCGGCGCGGCGGCAGCGCATTCCGGTGCTGCTCGACGGCTTTGTCTGCACCGCCGCCGTGGCGCCGCTCGCGAAATTGCGGACCGACACGCTGGCGCATGCCATGGCCGGCCATGTCTCGGCCGAAGCCGGGCATCGCCTCCTGCTCGAAGAGCTTCACCTCGATCCGCTGGTCGATCTCAATATGCGGCTCGGCGAAGCCTCGGGCGCCGCGGTGGCGATGCTGCTGCTGCGCGCCGCGCTCGCCTGCCACACCGGCATGGCGACCTTTGCCGAGGCCGGCGTGTCGGATAAGCCGGCCGACGAAGCCGAGCCGAAAGCCGCGGGCTAAACTTCCCGCGGCCGCTATGGCGTGAAAGAACGTGCCGGTGACGTGGCCGCGCCGGCCGCCGGATGTGCCCAGCGCGCGGCCTTCGGCGTCGCTCAGTTCGGCAAACGGTTCGTCGCCGCCGGCGTCGATCAGCGAGGCATAATGAAATTCATGGCCGCGCACGATCGCGCCTTTGACGCCGAGAACGCCGTCAGACAAGCAATCGCGCCGCGCGGTAGCCAAGATGCAATTTGCGCTTGGCGAAACTCGTCGCATGGCCGAGCAGTCCGGTCATGGCGTGACGCTTACCGGCGGCATCTTCGAGGCTTTCGCCCAGCACCATGTAGCCGCCGCACTCGCCATGCACCGGCCGCGTCTCGGCAAAGCGCCGCAGACCATCGGCGAAATGCCCCGCCGCCGCGAGCGCGTCGGCGTGCAGCTCGGGATAGCCGCCGGGCAGCCAGCAACTATCGGCGCGTTCAGGCGGCGTCTCGTCGGCGAGCGGCGAGAACGGAATGATTTCGGCGCCGGCGCCGCGCCAGGCATTGACGAGATGCGGGTAGACGAAAGCTGAAGGCCCGATCGCTGGCGAGCGCAATGCGCTGGCCGGGCGGCGGCAGCGCCGGCGCGCGGCTCGAACTCGTCGCGTAATCGCCAGCGGCTCGGCCGCAATCAGCAAGGCATCGAGATCGATATGTTGCGTTGGCCATCGCGGCAAGCCGAGCCATCAGCGCCGCGAGATCGGCATGTTCGCCGGCCTGCACCAGCCCGAGATGCCGCTCCGGCATCGCCAGCGCCGCCTCGCGCGGCACGGCGCCGAAAACAGGAATGCCCAGCGCCGCGATCGCGTCGGCGACCAGCGCGCGGTGGCGTTCGCTGGCGACGCGATTGAGGATGACGCCGGCGATCCGCACGGCGGGATCGTGCGTCGCAAAACCGCGCACCAAGGCGGCGGCCGATTGCGCCTGCCGCGACACGTCGAGCACCAGCACGACCGGCAAATCGAAATGCGCCGCGAGTTCGGCGGTCGCGCCGCTGCGGCCGCATGTGCCGGGTGCGCCATCGAACAGGCCCATGACGCCTTCGATCATCAAAATATCGGCGCCGCTCGGCGGCTTGCGCCGCGAGCGCGTCGAGCAGCGATCCTGGCATCGCCCAGGAATCGAGATTGACGCTCGGCCGGCCGATGGCGGCGGCGTGGAACGCCGGATCGATGTAGTCGGGGCCGGCTTTCGCCGCGCGAATTTTGATGCCGCGCCGGACCAGCGCCGCCAGCAAGGCAAGCGTCACCGTCGTCTTGCCGGCGCCGGAATGCGGCGCCGCGATGATCAGCCCGCGCGCGGTCACGGCGTGTCCTTTGCGGCGGCGGCCGCCGCGCCGAGCAACTCGCCGCGCATATTGACGATCTCGCCGATGACGACGATTGCCGGCGGCTCGAATTTCTGCGCCTGCGCGGCGGCGGCAAGCTCGGCCAGCGTCGAGACCAAGACGCGCTGTTTCGGCGTCGTCGCCGAAGCGATCACCGCGGCGGGTGTTGCGCCGGAGAGTCCGGCTTGCATCAAAGCAGCCGCGATCCGCTCCAGATGATGCATCACCATATAGAGCACGATCGGCTGGCCGGTGCGGGCGAGCGGCGCCCAGTCGAATTCCTCATCGGCGCCATGGCCCGCCGCGAAAATGACGGCGCGATTGGTGCCGCGCAGCGTCGCCGGGATCGCGGCCGCCGCGAGCGCCGCGAGCCCCGCGGTGACGCCGGGGATGACACGAAACGGCACGCCCGCCGCCGCGAGCGTCATGGCCTCCTCGCCGCCGCGCCCGAACACGAAAGGATCGCCGCCCTTGAGCCGCAAGACACGCGCTGTCCGGCGCGGGCCAGCTCAACGAGGCGGTCGCTGATATCGGCCTGGCTTGCCGACGGCTTGCCGCCGCGCTTGCCGGCGAATTCGAGCCGCGCCTGCGGGCCGGCGAGCGCCAGCACGCGCTCGATCGACCAGCGCGTCGTGCACGACGACGTCGGCTTGGGCGAGGCCGGCAAGCGCATCGAGCGTGAGCAGCCCTGGATCGCCCGGCCCGGCGCCAGCCAGCCAGACATGGCCCGGCGCGAACACCGGAACGCCGGCGCGTCGTGCCGCCAAGGCATCCCAGGCCGTCATGACTGCGCTCCCGTGGTGACGCGTCGGCCGCGCCGGACTAAAGCTTTGCGCAAAGGAAGCGTAATGGCCAAGCAGGCCCTCCACTGCGCCGGGGTTGGACCACCGGCACCTGCGCCGCGGCGGCGGCCAAGGCCGCCTATGCGGCGCTGGTGACGGGCGAGTTCCCCGATCCGGTCGAGGTCACGCTGCCGCGCGGCGAACGGCCGAGTTTTGCGCTCGCCATGACGCGAAAAGACGAAGGCTCGGCCACGGCCGGCATCGTCAAGGATGCCGGCGACGATCCCGACGTCACCCATGGCGCGCTGATCTGCGCGACGGTGCGCCTCGGCGCGCGCGGCGCCGGCGTGACTTTTCGCGCCGGCGAGGGCGTCGGCACGGTGACGCGCGCCGGCCTGCCGATTGCGCCGGGCGAGCCCGCGATCAATCCGGTGCCGCGCCGCATGATCAGCGACAGTATCGCCGAGGTCGCCGCCGCGGCTGGCCGTGCGCCCGATGCTGACGTGGAGATTTCCATTCCGGGCGGCGGGGCGCTGGCGGCGAAAACGCTCAACGGCCGTCTCGGCATTGTCGGCGGGTTGTCGATCCTCGGCACCACCGGCATCGTCATGCCCTATTCGTGCTCGGCCTGGATCCATTCGATTCATTCCGGCATCGACGTCGCGCGCGCCGCGGGTCTTACGCATATCGCCGGCTCGACCGGGGCCAATTCGGAAGCGAGCGTGCAGAAGCTTTATGGCATGCCCGATATCGCGCTGATCGACATGGGCGATTTCGTCGGCGGCATGCTGAAATATCTGCGCCGTCATCCGGTGCCGCGCGTCACCATCGCGGGCGGGGTCGCCAAGATGGCAAAGCTCGCCCAAGGCCTGACCGATCTGCATTCCAAGCGCGGCGTTGTCGATCTGGAAGAGCTCGCCACGCACGCCGCGAAGGCGAGCGGTTCGACTTCGTTGTGCGAAGGCATTCTTGTTGCTAATACCGCGGCGGAAGCCTTTGCGCTGGCGCAAGCCGAGGGTATCGCGCTCGGCGACGAAGTCGCCCGCGCCGCGCAGCAAACCGCGGCGGATGTGGTCGCGGGCAGCGATATCGCCATCGAGATCGCGATCTTCGATCGCGAGCAAAATCTGGTCGGGCGCGCGCCCTTCAAGGCTTAGGTTTAGGATCATGCCGCGCCTCCGCGAAAACGGCGGCGATAATCGGCGTCGTAGAGCGCGCTGTCGCGGAAATCCGCCGCCGCGAGCGCCGGTCCGACCAGGATGAGCGCGGTGCGCTCGATCCGGGCTTGCTCGACTTGCCCGGCGATGTCGCCGAGCGTGCCGCGAATGATTTGCTGCGCCTCGGTACTCGCCTGCACCACGACCGCGGCCGGACAATCGGCGCCATAGAATGGCGTCAACTCCTGCACAATCGCGTCGATGGCGTGAATAGCGAGATGAATGACCAGCGTCGCGCCGCTCCTGGCAAAATTCGCGAGCTTTTCGCCCTCCGGCATGCGCGAGGCGCGGCCGGAGACCCGCGTCAGCACGACGCTCTGCGCCACTTCCGGAATGGTCAATTCGCAATGCAAGCGCCGCCGCCGCTGCGGCGAAGGCCGGCACACCCGGCGTCAGCGTATAGGCAATGCCGCGCCGTTCCAGCCGGCGCAGTTGCTCGGCGAGCGCCGAGTAGATCGAAAGATCGCCCGAATGCAGCCGCGCCACGTCGTGGCCCGAAGCATGCGCGTCGGCGAATTCGGCGTCGATCTCGTCGAGCGACAACGGCGCCGTGTCGACGATGCGCGCGCCGGGCGGGCAAAAGTCGAGCAATTCACGCGGCACGATCGATCCGGCATAAAGGCAGACCGGACAGCGCGCGATCAGGTCGCGCCCGCGTACGGTGATGAGGTCCGCCGCGCCCGGCCCGGCGCCGATGAAGTGCACGGTCATGGCTTGATCCATGTCCATTGCGTCACCGGCATCGCGGTGCGCCAACCGGTTTTCCCGCCGACAGGTTCGGCGCGCGAAATGGCGATGCGGATCAATTCGCCGCCCAAGGCGGCATGACGGGCGAGCAGCAACGCTTCGGTCTCGAGCGTCACGGCGTTGACCACGAGCCGGCCGCCGGGGTGTAGCGCTCGCGTCGCGGCGTCAAGAACGGCGGCATCGCAGCCGCCGCCAACGAAAACGGCGTGGGGCGTCGTCAGGCCCGACAAAACAGCCGGCGCGGCGCCTTCGACGATATCGAGCTGCGGCACGCCGAACGCCGCGGCATTGCGGCGGATACGCGCCGCGCGGTCGGCGCGCTGCTCGACGGCGATCGCGCGCATCGCCGGGTCGGCCAGCAGCCATTCGATTGCGACCGAACCCGACCCGGAGCCGATGTCCCAAAGCAGTTCGCCGCGGCGCGGGCCGAGCGCCGACAGCGTCAACGCGCGGACTTCGCGCTTGGTGATCTGGCCGTCGTGCTCGAACAGATTGTCGGCAAGACCGGACGTGCGCGCCAACACGCGCGCCTCCGGCGCCGCCGTCACTTCGACGGCAACGATATTGAGCGCATCCGTGGTGCCGAACTTAAAGCCCGCGGCGATTGTGCTGCGAATGCGTTCGCGCGGGCCACCGAGCGCTTCGAGCACGGTCAGACGCGATTCGCCGAAGCCGCTCTCGGCCAAAAGTTTCGCCAGCGCTGCCGGTCCGTCGCCGTCCGACGTCAGTGCGAGAATATCGGCGCCGGACTGCAAATGCGGGCGGATCAGATCGAGCGAGCGACCGTGCAGCGACAGCAGCACGGTCCGCTCCAGCGACCACCCGAGCCGCGCCGCAGCAAGCGAAAAGGCAGACGGCGCCGGCACGACGTTCATCTCGCAGGCGTCGATGTGGCGCGCCAGCACGATGCCGACCCCGTAATGGAACGGATCGCCCGACGCGAGCACGCAGACCGGGCGGCCGCGATGGCGCATGACCTCTTCGGGTGCGCTGTCGAACGGGCTCGGCCACGGCCGTGTCGCGCCGCGAATGAGCGGCGCGGCGAGCCCCAGATGCCGCCTGCCGCCGAACACGATTTCGGCTGCGGAGACGAGTCCACGGGCAACCGGCGTCAGACCGTCAACGCCGTCCTCGCCAATCCCGACAATGGACAGCCAGCGCGGCGATGCGGCAGTGTCGACCCGAAGCGGCTCAGGATTTTGCATGCCACGCATCCTCATTCTCGGCGGCACCACCGAAGCCCGCATGCTGGGCGAGCGCCTTGCCAAGCGCGATGATCTCGACGTCACGCTGTCGCTCGCCGGCCGCACCGCTTCGCCGGTTCCTCATGCCGTGCCGATCCGGGTCGGAGGCTTCGGCGGCGCGGCGGGCCTGACCGACTATCTCGCTGGGGAACGTATCGACGCTTTGATCGACGCGACGCATCCCTATGCGACCGTCATTTCGGCGAACGCCGCGGCCGCCGCGCGCCAAACCGGCGTGCGCTTTGTGGCGCTGCGCCGGCCGTCCTGGACCGCAGTCGAAGGCGATCGCTGGATCGAAGTGAATGACACAAGCGCCGCAGTGAGTGCTATCGGCATGGAAGGCCGATGCGTCTTTGTCGCGCTCGGCCGCAACGAACTCGCGCCGTTTGGCGACGCGCCGCAGCATCGTTATCTGATCCGCAGCGTCGATCCGGTCGTTCCGCCGCTGTCGCTGCCTTCTGTGGCATACGTTACCGCGCGCGGACCCTTCAGCGAAGCGGACGATCGCGCGCTGATGACGGCGCACGGCATCGACGTCGTGATCGCCAAGAACAGCGGCGGTCCCGCGGCCTATGGCAAGATCGCCGCGGCCCGAGCGCTCGGTATCGAGGTCATTCTGGTGCGCCGGCCGCCGGCGCCGTCCGGGCCCGCAGTGGAGAGCGTCGATGAAGCGTTGGCATGGCTCGATCATGCGCTCACCTCCGCCGCCGCGCGCGGCGTATAGACAAGCGGCGAACGTCCCGGCCGCGTGACGATCCTCGTCTCGCGCGTACCGACGATGATCAATGTGGCCATATCGGCCGCGGCGGGATCGGCTTCCGCAAGCGTCGTGATGCTCACCCGTTCATCCGGCCGCCCGACGGCGCGGCCGAACACGACCGGCGTCGCATCCGGCAGATGCCGGCGCAACCGTTCGAGCGCCTGGCCGAGCTGCCAGGGCCGCGCCCGCGACATCGGATTATAGAGTGCGATCGCAAAACCCGCGCCCGCCGCCGCGTCGAGCCGGCGCTCGATCAGTTCCCAAGGCTTCAGATTGTCGGAGAGCGATAGCGCGCAAAAATCATGGCCGAGCGGCGCACCGATCTTCGCCGCGACCGCGAGCATCGCGGTAATGCCGGGGACAAAGATCACGTCGAGCGTGCGCCAAGCCTGCGGCCCGCTCTCGATCTGCTCGCAGATCGCCGCCGCCATGGCGAAGACGCCGGGATCGCCGCCGGAGACGACCGCGACATGGGCGCCCTGGGCAGCATGACGCAGCGCGGCGGCGGCGCGCGCGCCTTCTTCGCGATTGTCGGACGGATGCCGGCTCTGGCCTGTTCGCGCCGGCACGCGGTCGAGATAGGGCCCATAACCATAGAGCGCATCTGCGGCCGACAGCGCATCGGCGGCTTCGGGCGTCAGATAGCGCGGCTCGCCCGGTCCCAGACCGACGACGGCGAGGCGGCCGCTCATGGCCGTTCCTCCCAACCCGGCACCAGCACCACGGCGAAATAAGGCGCCTCGTCGTCGGGCTTTGCCGTCAGCGGAATCATTTTCTCCGCCGCCATGGTGCCGCGCTCGACATAGATGGCGCGCGCCAGGCGGCCGCTGCGTTCCAGCGCGCGGCGCAGTTTCGGCAGATGCCGCCCGACTTTCATCACCACCGCGGCATCGGCCTCGGCGAGCCGCCGTTCCAGTTCGGCCTCCGGCAAGGTCGCCGGCAGTACGGTGAAAACGTCGTCGCCTTGCGCGATCGGCGTTCCGGCCGCCGACCAGCAGCCCGACATGCCGGTGACGCCGGCAACGATCTCGGTCCGGAAGCGCGGCGCGAGCCGCGTGTGCAGATGCATGTAGGAGCCGTAGAACAGCGGATCGCCCTCGGCGATGACGGCGACCACGCAGCCCGCTTCGAGATGCGCCGCGATTTTCGCGGCGGCGCCGTCGTAGAAGTCAGCAATCGCGTCGCGATAGGCGTCGCTGCAGGACGGCAGTTCGGTCGTGACCGGATAAAGGAGCGGCAGTTCGATGACTCCTGGGCGCAGATGCTGCGCCACGATCGCGCGCGATTGGCTGGCATTGCCGGCCTTGGCGAAATGCGCGACCACATCGGCCTCGCCCAGCGCGCGCACCGCCTTCAGCGTCAACAATTCCGGATCGCCGGGCCCGACGCCGACGCCCAAAAGCCTTCCTGTACTCACCGGTCGTCCTCCGCTCATAGGCCCGCCCTCGCCAACGCATTGACGGCGGCCGCCGTCATGGCGCTGCCGCCGATGCGGCCGCGCACGATGAGGAAAGGCAGCCCGCGCGAATTTTCGGCCAGCGCTTCCTTCGATTCCGCGGCACCGACAAAGCCGACCGGGATGCCGAGAATGGCCGCAGGCTTCGGCGCGCCTTGGTCGATCATATCGAGCAGCCGGAACAAGGCGGTCGGCGCATTGCCGATGGCAACGACGGCGCCGGCAAGACGATCGCGCCACAGATCGAGCGCCGCCGCCGAGCGGGTCGTCGCATGACTTTTGGCCAGTGCCGCCGTGCGCGGGTCGTTGAGCGTGCAGATCACTTCGTTACCCGCCGGCAGGCGCGCCCGCGTAATACCGTGCGCCACCATCTCGGCGTCGCACAGGATCGGCGCGCCGGCCGCGAGCGCGCCGCGCGCCGCCGCGACGAAATCGCCGCCGAAGACGATGTGCTGCGCGACGTCGACTTGGCCGCAGGCGTGGATCATGCGCACCGCTACCTCGGCTTCGTCAGCCGAGAAGCGCGCGAGATCGGCCTCGGCGCGAATGATCGCGAACGAGCGCTCGTAGATCGCCGGGCCGTCGCGCAAATAGGCGGTGCGCTCAGACATGCACCGCCTCGTGGTTCTGCTCGCGCAGATGTTCGGCGATTGCCGCTGGCAAGTTGGTTCGCCGCTACGACCGCGAACGGCGTGTCGCTGCGTCGTGCCGTGGGCGATCAACGCGGCACCATCGGGCGTGCCGACGATGGTCAGATCAGCCGGCGTGGCATGCGCGCAGCCTTTGGCGCAGCCGGAGACGTGGATCGTAAGCGCGTCATGGAGATAGCGGCGCCGCATTTTCGGCGATCAGCGGCGCCAGCGTGCGCGATGCGATATGCGCCGAAGCGCAAATCGGCGCGCCGGCGCAAGCGATGACATGCCGGCGCGGATCGTCGGCGCGGACGATGAAGCCGAGCCTGTCTGCGGCAGCGGCGAACGCGGCTGGCCGATCTTTCCGTCAGTCCAATCGTCAGCAGAGCGCGACCCGGCGCGGCGCGGAATCCGGTCGCTCCGGCCGCGAGCGCAGCGTCGGCCAGGCGTTCGAGGCGGCTTGCCTCGGCGTGGCCGAAAGCTAGCCCGATGCCGCAGGCCAGCGATCCGTCGCGCAAGCGGTGCAGGCCGACGGGCTCGCTTCGGAGGCTTGCCGCGGACTGATCGCGATCGAGGCAGCAGCAGGCCAGCAAGGGCGCTCCGGAAAATATCCGCGCCCTCGGCCGCAATGACGTCACGCGCGCGTGTGCCTCGGCCGCGCTTCGCCATGACATCGAGCAATCGAGTGACGGCCTCGACGCCATGCTCGGGTGCGACAGCGCCGAGGTCGGCGGCGCTCGCACGGCGTCGCCGCCGACGCCGAGACAAAGCACGATGTCGCCGTCTATGGGTTGCGCGCCAAGCCGAATGTCGGCGGCGAGCTTTGCGAGATCGAGCGCGCCGCCGCCGTCGATAGCGACCGAGATTTTGGTGAAAGCTTCGCCGCCAGCGGGCGCTGCGCGACAGCGTCGCGCAAAGCGGCGGCGAGCGCGCCGGCGTCGAAAATTTCCTCGGCATCGAGGCCGGCTAGCGGATTGCAATGAACCGCGATCCCGTCCTGGCCGCAATGTCGAGAGCAGCGACGGCGTCGCCGAATTGCGGCGCCGTGCTTGCGTTCAAGCCGCGCACCTGGATGCTGCCGCGCGAGGTGACTTCGATAACGCCATTGCCGTATGCCCGCGCCGCCGCGCACAGCGCCGTGAAGGCCGCCAAGCGGGATAGTGCCGATCGGCAGCAGCCGCACCAGCAAGCCGTCGCCGGTCGGCATCGGCGCCGACAGGCCGGGACAGGCGCCGCGGCGCTGCGGCATTGCGATCGCACGAAGGCGTCATGCGGCGACCTCCGCTCGCAGGGCAGCAAGACCGGCATCGACGTCGTTGCGCCGCGGATGCCAAAAGCCGCGGCGCCGCGCGGCATCGAGCCGTTCGGCAATCGCTGCGGCGGCTTCGGGATTTTCGCGCAGCAGAAAGGCGCTCACGGCGGCATCGGCGACATAGGCTTCGTGCAGCAGATCGAACAATTCGCTCGCGACCGCGTCGGTCGTCTCGGCGAAGTCGAACAGCCGGTCGACGGTTTCGGCAAGTTCGGCGGCGCCGCGCGGGCCGTGGCGCATCTGGCCGGCGATGAAACGCGGATTGACGGCGCGCGCCCGCACGATGCGCGCCAGCGCCGCCGACAGCGCGCGCGCGCGCGGCCGCTGCGGATCGGTCATATCGAGCATGACCAGATCGGCGGAGCGGCCGAGCAGCTTTGCCGCCGCGGCAAAGCCGCCGACGAAGGCGGCGTCCTCGGCGCCTTCGAGCAGATCGCGGCCCGGATCGTCGCTGGTGTGGACGAGCATGTCGGCTTCGGCGACGCGCTGCGCGAAAACGCCGGGCGCCGCGCCGCCTTCGCCGTCGGCGCCGCCATAGGCATGCGAGGCCGCGGCGAGATAGGCCGCGCCGATCGCTTCGCTGTCGGCGTCGCGGCCGAGCAAATCCTCGACGCCGGAGCCATAGCTGCCCGGCGCGGTGCCGAAGATGCGGGCGAGCCGCGTCGCCTTGCCGTTCGCGGTGCGCCGCGCCGCGAGCGGATTTTCGTCGTCCGGCTCGTCGCGCGCCGCGACCGCCTGCACCGCGGCATCGATCAGCGCGATCTGCGCCGGAAACAGATCGCGGAACAGTCCGGAAATGCGCCAGGTCACATCGACGCGCGGCGCGTCCGATCGCGGCGGTCGGCAGCACTTCGACGCCGGTGACGCGGCCGCTGGCATGGTCCCAGATCGGCCGGCAGCCCATCAGCGCAAATCCTTGCGCGATCTCCTCGCCGCCGGTGCGCAACGTGGCGCTGCCCCAGAGATCGATCACCACCGCGCGCGGCATCTCGCCGTGGGTTTGCAGATGCGCGCGCACCACTTCGTCGGCGGCGAGCCGGCCAAGCTCCATCGCGGTCGGTGTCGGCAGCGTGCGCGGATCGGCGGTGAAGAGATTGCGGCCGGTCGGCAGCACGTCGCGCCGTCCGCGCGCCGGCGCGCCTGCCGGACCCGGCGCGATGCGGCGTCCGTCGAGCGCCGCGATCAGCGCGGTACGCTCGGCTTCGGCGCTCGCCGCGCCACGCCGGATCGTCGACATCCGGCGGCACGCGGCCGTAAATGTGCTGGCCGTCTTTGACGGCAAGATCCTTCAGATCGCACAGCCAGGCATCGATGCGGCGCAGCGCTTCGTCGGGCGCGACAGCGTGCCGCGCCAGCCGACGCCGGCTTCTCGCGCCAATCCGGTGCGCTGCGCCGTCTCGACGATCAGCGTCGCGAGCCGCTCGCGGCGGCGGCGGTCGAGGCCGTCGGCTTGGGCATATTCGTCGAGCAGAAGTTCAAGCTCGTGCGCGTCGCCGCTCGGGCCGCCGGCGACGAGCGGCGGCGGCAGATGGCCGATGGTCAGCCCGGCAATGCGGCGCTTGGCCTGCGCCGCTTCGCCCGGATTGCTGACGATGAAGGGATAGATCACCGGCAGCGCGCCGGTGACGATTTCGGGAAAGCATTCCGCGGTCAGCGCGACCGCTTTGCCCGGCAGCCATTCCAGCGTGCCGTGCGCGCCCATGTGAACGAGCGCATCGGCCTTGGCGCACGTGTTGCAGCCACAGCCCGAACGCGACCAGCGCATGGCGCGGCGGCAATAGCCGGATCGTGATAATCGGCGCGCCGTTCGGCGGCGCGGCCGCGATCCGGCGGCAGCGCGACCAAAAGCTTGCCGAAATATTTGGCGCGAAAATGGAAGGCGCCGTCACGAACGTCCGGATCGTCGGCCGGCTCGCCCCACGCTTCGTGCAAGCGCGCGCACGACCGCGCTCGGCAGCCGCGCCAGCAAATCTTCGTACTGCTTCGATCGAAAGCGTCGCATCGCCCGACCCACGCGCCAGCGCATCGAGCAAATCGCGCGGCGTTCTGCGGCGCGTCGGTCACGGCATAGCCGGCGGCGGCAAGGTCGTCGAGCGCCGCGATCACGCTCGCCGGCACGTCGAGCCCGACCGCATAGCCGGTGCGGCCCTTGGCGCCGGGATAATCCGGCATCAGGATCGCGACGCGGCGCTCGCCGCGCGGCAAGGCGCGCAAGCGCACCAGCGCGGCGATGCGATCGGCGACCATCGCGATGCGATCCGCTTCGGGGCGGCTCGCCAGCGCGGTGAAGGCAAGGCCCTCCTGCGGCGGCAACGGGTCCTTGAACGCGACCACGCCGGCGAGCACGCGGCCGTCGAGCTCCGGCAGCACGATGTGCATCGCGAGGTCGGCGGCGCCGAGGCCGCGCGGACTGTCGCGCCAAGCCGCGCGCTTGGTCGTGGCGCTGATCACCTGCAGCACCGGCACGTCCGGCGCGTCGAGCGGCGTCGGTTCGTCCGCATTGCCGCCGGCGGCGAATGCCGTCATGGTGACGATCAGAGCGGGGTCGAGCCGCGCAAAGGCGTGCTCGCAGAAACGTCGCCGCGGCGCGGTCCTTCAGGCTGGTGACGACCAGCGCCGCCGGCGCCAGGCCGCGCGCCGTGAGCGCCGCGCACAGCGCGTCGACCGGCGCGGTATCGGCCGCAAGCAGCATGGCGCGATAGAAGATGATCGGCACGACCGGCTTGCCGGGGCCGAGTGCGGCCATCAGGCGATCGAGCTCGACCGCGCCTTCGCCCGGCAGATAGCCGGCAAAGCGCGGCACCGGCTGCGGGTTCGCGTGGCGCAATGATCACGGCCGGCATGGCGCGCAAGCCGGCGCAGCAGCGCGCGCAGATTGTCCCGGCCGCCTTCGCGGAAGAAACGCAGCAGCGTCGTCGAGTTCGTCGGCGGCAAGCGTCGAGGCCGCTGCGAGCCGCGCATCGTCGCGATCTTCGCCGGGCAGCACCGCGAGCGCGATGCCGCGCTGGCGCGCCAGCGCGAAAGCCGCTCGATGCCGTATTTCCACCAATCGAAGCCGCCGAGCAGGCGAACCACGATCACCTTGGCGTGCGCGCCGACGCGATCGATCCACAGATCGACCGACATCGGATGGCGCAGGTCGCGCAGATGCGCGAGCCGCACGCTCGGCAGCGCGTCGCGCTCGGCTTCCCAGGCGGCGGCGAGCGCCGGAGAGATCGCTGTCGGCGAACGACAGCACGGCGATGTCGCCCGGCGTCTGGCCGAGATCGACCGCTTCGACGATCTCGTCGAGGTTGGTCGAACTCGTCGTCAGCAGATGCATCGCTCAGTCCAGCGATCAGCTGGCAGCGCGCTGCGTGACGGCGGCGCGATCGAGTCCCTTCAGTCCGATCACCACAAGCTGGCCCTGCGCGCGTTTCGGCGGCGCGTCCACGGCCGGTCGTATTGATGCGTCACCCGCGGGCCCGACCGCCTGCACCAGACAGGCGCAGCGGCTTGTCGGCGACGGCGGCAAAGCCTTTGACGCGCAGCACGTCGAATATCTTCGGCGAGCGCGGCGACGCGCGCGGCCAGCAGCGCCGGGTCGGCGATCTCGCCAAGCGGCACGACGAAGGAATCGAAATCGTCGTGGTCGTGCTCCAGCCTCGGCATCGTGCCGGGTGCGGCGGTTTTCGATGTCGTCCTCGGTGCCGACGCCGAGCCCGAGCAGCAATGCCTCGTCGACCTTGCCGTCGGTAACGGTGAGGACTTTCACGCTGCGCGGCAGCGCGCTCGGCGATCGCCGCCAGCGCGCTGTTGATGCCGGCCTCGTCGAGGAGGTCGCGCTTGTTGAGCACGACAAGATCGGCGCAGGCGATCTGATCCTCGAAAACTTCCTCGATCGGATCGTCATGGTCGAGCGCCAATGTCGGCTGCGCGCTGCTGCTTGAGCGCATCGAGATCGTGCGCGACGCGGCCGTCGGCGAGCGCCGCGCCGTCGACCACGACCACGACGCCGTCGACGGTGACGCGGCTCTTGATCGCCGGCCAATGGAACGCCTGCACCAGCGGCTTCGGCAGCGCGAGGCCCGAGGTTTCGATCACGATGTGCTCGATGCCGCCTTTCGCCAGAATGGCGTCGAGCGCCGGCACGAATTCGTCGGCGACCGTGCAGCACAGGCAGCCATTGGCCAGTTCGACGATGTTCTCCTCGGGGCAGGCGGCGTTGCCGCAGCCTTTGAGAATCTCGCCGTCGATGCCGACATCGCCGAACTCGTTGACGATGACGGCGAGGCGGCGGCCCTGCGCATTGGCGAGCAGTGGCGGATCAGCGTCGTTTTGCCGGCGCCGAGAAAGCCGGTGACGATGGTGCAGGGAACGCGCGCGAGCGAACCGGTCATAGGTCGACCTCTTCAAAACCGATGGGGGGAACGCGGGCGATCAGTCCGCGCTTGAGAATTTCCGGCCGGCCGCGCCACGGCAGGATGCCGTCGGCGGCGCCGGCAAGAAGGCGCGCGCCTTCGACCAAGCGCATCGGCGCATCCGTTGCGTCGAGGCCGCCGAACACGTAGGTCCACGAGCCGTTGCAGCGCATCGCGGCGCTCGGGCCGCGCGTGCAATTGGCGAGACAGCGCAGCCGCCGCACTGTGACTTCGGTTCCGGCGGCCGCGCGTTCGGTTGCGTCGGCGAGAAGCGCGCCCGGGCCGCGGATCGCGTCGTCCGGCTCGCCGGCGCGCTTGCAGGTGATGCAGACATAGATCGACAGGGCTTTGCTGGTTGCGGATCGTCCATCACGCCGCCTCACGCGCTCGACGACCGGCCGGTCAAGGCCCTGCCAGCGGTAGATCAGATAGGAGATGGCCCAGCTGGCGACGAAAATGCCGACGACCAGATAGCCGAAATTGGCGAGGCCGCTCGTTGAGATTGCCGATGGTGTCCCAGAAGCCGCCTTCAAGGCCGAGCTTGTCGGCGATCAGGCCGAGCGCCTCGATGCCGCCGATCAAGAGCGCGACCAGGACCGAAATCGCCGTGATGGTGAGATTGTACCAAATCTTGCGGATCGGATTGAGGAACGCCCAGCCATAGGCGCCGACCATCAGCACACTGTCGGTGGTGTCGACGAGCGTCATGCCGGCGGTGAACAGCGCCGGGAAGATCATGACGGTGCCGAAGCGTCATGCCGCCGGAGGCCTGGCTTGCGGCGACGGTGAACAGCGTGATCTCGGTCGCGGTGTCGAAGCCGAGTCCGAACAGAAAGCCGATCGGAAACATCTGCCAGCTGCGCGACACCATGCGGAACAGCGGCCGGAAGATGCGGGCAAGAAAACCGCGGCCGGAGAGGAGATGATTAAGCTCTTGCTCGGCGACCGGCTCGCCGCGCCGCGCGCGCCGAAAACTCCGCCAGACGCCGCGCAGGATGACGAGATTGATGGCCGCAATGGCGAGCAGGAAAAATGCCGACGCGCCGGTGCCGATGACGCTGCCGATCGATCTTGAAGTGGGTCGAAGCCGGCCCTGCAGCGCGAAAGCCGTTCCGCGATCACCGCGACCGCGATCGCGACGGCCAGCGAATGGCCGAGCGAGAAGAACAGGCCGACCGAGACCGGCCGCTTGCCTTCCTGCATCAGCTTGCGCACGACATTGTCGATCGCCGCGATGTGATCGGCGTCGACGGCGTGGCGCAGCCCGAGCACATAGGCGAGGAACGCGGTGCCGAGCAGCGTCGGGCCGATCGGCGAGCGCGATCACCGCCCAGATCCAGACCAGGGCATTGGCGGCGAGCAGCAAGACATAGAGCGTGCCGACCTTGGCGCGCTGATCGGCCGATGCGTCATCGACCGCAGACTTCAGGAAACTGAGCACGAACGATCCTCGCGTGACCTAGCCGTCGGCGCGAGCGAGGACCAAAAGACTAGTCGTCTTTCGGATCATCCACAGGTACACCCCGACCCGTGTTTGTCGCGTCGACTCGGCCGACGGCAGGTCTCCTGGCTCGCGGATCGGCGCCTCGCCCTGCCTTCCCGGCGCAAGTGCGACGCCAGTGGCTTAACCGGACGAGACTTCCCGCTCACAGTTGCGGGGGCAGCTGCGGATTTGGCCGGCGCTTACGCGTGGCCGCACCGCATTCCCTTTTCACCCTCAGCGCGAGGGACCATCGGTGCGCTAGTGATAGATTTCGCCGGGCCGGCCTGTCAATCTGGCCGGCCGAGCTTCGATCGCGGTTCCGGCCACAATCCAGTTAAGCTGATGTCGAGCGTGGCAAAACTGACTTTCGTCCTCGGCGGCGCCCGCTCGGGCAAGAGCCGCTATGCCGAAAGCTTGATCGCCGCGCTGCCGCCGCCTTGGGCTTATGTGGCGACGGCGGAAGCGGGCGATGCGGAAATGGCGGAGCGCATCGCCGCGCATCGGGCGCGGCGCGGACCGATTGGCGGACCGTCGAGGCGCCGCGCGATCTCGCCGCGGCGCTCGAATTCGGGCGACAGCGGCCCGGTGCTGGTCGATTGCCTGACGCTGTGGCTGTCGAATCTGATGCTGGCCGAGGCCGATATCGAGGCGGAAATCGTGCAGCTGGAACAGGCGCTTGCCGCGGTGACGGCGCCCGTCGGTCCTGGTCGCCAACGAAGTCGGCTACGGCATCGTGCCGGATTATCCGCTCGGCCGGCGATTTCGCGATCTGCAGGGCGTGCTCAACCAGCGCATCGCCGCGCGCGCCGATCGCGTCGTGCTGATGGTCGCCGGCTTGCCGCTCGCGGTGAAAGGGCGTGCTGTAAGGTGATGCGATGACGAAACGATCGACAACGCCGAAGCCGAACGGCACCGCGCCAAGATGGCGAAGCGCAAGGCGGTGCAGGACGCCGAAGTCGCCGGCAAGACCATCGAGAAGGGCCTGCTGATCGTCCACACCGGCACCGGCAAGGGAAAATCGACGCCGGCTTTCGGGCTGGCGCTGCGCATGCTCGGCCGCGGCCATCGCGTCGGCGTCGTGCAATTCATCAAAGGCGCCTGGCATTCGGCGGAGCGCGACGCGCTGGAGAAATTCGGCGATCAGGTCGTCTGGCACACGATGGGCGAAGGCTTTACCTGGGAGACGCAGGATCG
This sequence comes from uncultured Alphaproteobacteria bacterium, assembly GCA_963696555.1. Classification (GTDB taxonomy): domain Bacteria; phylum Pseudomonadota; class Alphaproteobacteria; order Rhizobiales; family Xanthobacteraceae; genus BOG-931. The sequence goes on from CAVOKR010000028.1 coordinate 46,988, forward strand.
CGCCCGCGATGTCGCCGCGGCCGAACGCGCCTGGGCCAAGGCGCGCGAACTGATGGCCGATCCCGAGCTTCGCGATGGTGGTTCTCGACGAGCTCAATATCGCGCTGCGCTACGATTATCTCGATCTCGAACGCCGTGATCGCGGCGCTGACGGCGCGCCGGCCCGGCCTGCATGTCGTCGTCACCGGCCGCAACGCCAAGCCGGAATTGATCGCCGCCGCCGATCTCGTCACCGAGATGACGCTGGTGAAGCACCATTTCGCCGCCGGCGTGAAGGCGCAGCCCGGCATCGAGTTCTGAAACATGCCGGCGCGCGCGCTGATGTTCCAGGGCACCGGCTCGGACGTCGGCAAGTCGCTGATCGTCGCCGGCCTGGCGCGCGCCCTGACGCTGCGCGGCCTCAGCGTGCGCCCGTTCAAGCCGCAGAACATGTCGAACAATGCCGCGGTGACGGCGGACGGCGGCGAGATCGGGCGCGCCCAGGCGCTGCAGGCGCGCGCCGCGCGGATGCCGCCGAGCGTGCACATGAATCCGGTGCTGCTCAAGCCGCAGAGCGACATCGGCGCGCAGGTCGTGGTGCAGGGCCGCGTCTACGGCAGCGCCAAGGCCGCGGCCTATCAAGAGATGAAACGCGATCTCTTGCCGGCGGTGCTGGACAGCTTTGAACGGCTGCAGCGCGAGGCCGATATCGTGCTGGTCGAAGGCGCCGGCAGCGCCGCCGAAGTCAATCTGCGCGCCAACGATATCGCCAATATGGGCTTTGCCCGCGCGGCCGATGTGCCGGTCGTGCTGATCGGCGACATCGATCGCGGCGGCGTCATCGCGAGCCTGGTCGGCACCAAAGCCGTGATCGCGCCGGAAGACGCGGCGCTGATCTGCGGCTTCATCGTCAACAAGTTTCGCGGCGATCCGGCGCTGTTTGCCGCCGGCATGGAGCGCATCGCGCACATGACCGGCTGGCAGGCGCTCGGCCTCGTGCCGTTCTTTGCCGAGGCGCGTTTGTTGCCGGCGGAGGATGCGCTGGCGCTCGAGCACGCCCGGCCCACAAAGCCACATGCGCGGCTTCGCATCGCGGTGCCGATCCTGCCGCACATCGCCAATTTCGACGATCTCGATCCGCTCGATGCGGAGCCCGCGGTCGATCTTATTCGCGTGCGGCCCGGCAGCGGCGCTGCCCGGCGATGCCGATCTCATCCTGCTGCCCGGCTCGAAGGCGACGATCGCCGATCTCGGCGCGTTGCGCGCGGCAGGATTCGACATCGACATCGCCGCGCATCGGCGCCGCGGCGGCAGGGTGCTGGGGCTGTGCGGCGGCTATCAGATGCTGGGACGCATGATTGCCGACCCCGACGGGCATCGAAGGTCCGCCTGAGACAGTCGAAGGCCTCGGCCTCATCGACGTCGAAACCGTGCTGTCGGGCGACAAACGTCTCGAAGCCGTGCAGGGCACGACCGCGGATGGCGTGCCGTTTTCCGGCTACGAAATGCATATGGGCGTGACCGAAGGGCCCGATCGGGCGCGGCCATTCGCGCGCCTTGCCGACGGTTCGGCGGAGGGCGCGGTTTCTGCCGACGGCCGCGCGATCGGCAGCTACATCCACGGGCTATTTGCCGACGATCGCCAGCGCGCGGCGTGGCTGTCGCGCCTGGGGGCCGGCCCGGTGAAGATCGCTTACGAGGATTTGGTCGAGCGGACGCTCGACGCGCTCGCGGCTCATCTCGCCGCACATCTCGATCTCGATCGGCTGCTCACATTGGCGCGCTGAGGACCGCCGCCAAAATGGCGATCGATGCGATCAGCAGGGCGTCGGCAGTGCGGTAAAGCGAAAGCGCCCGGCGGATATCGGCGGCCGTGGCGTCGCGACGGCCGTCGCCCATCGTGGCGTCGTCGACCAGCACGCCGCCGTAGCTGCGCGGCCCCGCGAGCGAAAGCCCAAGCGCGCCCGCCATGGCGGCTTCCGGATAACCGGCATTGGGCGAACGGTGACGCGGGGCATCGCGCCGCACCGCGTCGCCATGCCGACTGCGCCGCGGATTCCCGGCGCCATGCCGCAGCGATGAGCAGCAGCGCCGCCAGCCGCGACGCCGGCAGGTTGACGAGATCGTCGAGCCGCGCCGCCGCCCAGCCGAACGCCTCGTAGCGCGGCGTGCGGTGGCCGATCATGCTGTCGGCGGTGTTGATCGCTTTGTAGAGCGCGGCGCCGGGCAGTCCGGCGACAGCGAGCCACAATACCGGCGCCACGACCGCATCGGAAAAATTCTCGGCGAGGCTTTCGATCGCCGCGCGGGCGATGCCGGCTTCGTCGAGCGCCGCGGTATCGCGGCCGACGATATGTGATACTGCGATGCGGCCGGCGTCGAGGCTGTTTGTTTCGAGCGCGGTCGCGACATCGGCCACGTGCCGGTACAGGCTCCGTTGCGCAATCAAGGTGCTGGCGAGGACCGCGGTCACAACGAACCCGAAGGGAAAGCGAGACAGCGTGCGCTCGACCAAAAAGGCGATTGATCCGACGATGCCAAGAAGGATCAGAACTGCGATAATGCCCGCAAGCCGCGCCCCAACACTACCCTCCCTGGCTTGCACGGGGGAGTAGGATGGGAGATTGAGCGTGCGGTCGAGCGTGGCGATCAGGGCGCCGATCCAGGTCACTGGGTGGCCAATGGCGCGCACCAGCGGCTGCGGATAACCGAGGCAAAGTTCGATCACCATGGCGACAAGCGCTAATGCGGCGGACATGATCCCCTTCGGAGCTGGCGACGAAGCGCCGCTTCACGGCGGCGATCTCGCCGCCGCCCGGCGTCTGTTTCCCGGCGCGCCGGAACCTTTCATCGACCTTTCGACCGGGATCAATCCCAATCCCTATCCGCTAGCCGATTTCACGGCGGAATCCTTCGCGCGCCTGCCGGAGGCGGATGCGGTGGCTGCGCTCCGAGCCGCTGCCGCGAAGGCCTACGGCGCGCCCTCGGCTGCCCATGTGGTGGCGGCGCCCGGCACCCAGATTTTGCTGCCGCTCGTTGCCGGCCTCGTCCGGCCGGGCCGCGCCGCCGTCGTGGCGCCGACTTATTCGGAGCACCGGCGGGCGGCTTCGCTCGCCGGCCACACGGTTACCGAAGTCGGCGACATCGGCGCCGTCGCGGATGCCGGGCTTGTTGTCGTCACCAACCCGAACAATCCGGATGGCCGGCTGTTCGCCAAGCTCGACTTGCTCGCCGTCGCTAGGCAATTGCACGCGCGCGGCGGCATGCTGGTGGTCGACGAGGCCTTCATGGATGTCGGGCCGGCTGAAGCGAGCCTTGCGGGCGAAGTTTCATGCGGCAATATCGTCGTGCTGCGCTCGTTCGGTAAGTTCTTCGGCCTGGCCGGTTTGCGGCTCGGCTTTGCGCTTGCGGCGCCGCCGCTCGCCGCGCGGCTCGCCGAGTGGCTCGGACCGTGGGCCGTTTCCGGCCCCGCGATCGCGGCCGCCACGCCGGCGCTTGCGGATGCCGGCTGGATCGAAACGACAAGGCGCCGGCTGGCGCAGGCGTCGGCGCGGCTCGATGCGCTGCTGCGTGAATCCGGTCTGGAAATTCTGGGCGGCACGGCACTGTTCCGGCTCGTGCGCAGCCCCGCCGCGGCTGAATTGTTTCGCCATGCTCGGACGGGCCGGAATCCTGGCGCGCGTGTTTGCCGAGGAGCCGACATGGCTGCGCTTCGGCCTGCCGGCGGGCGGAGCCGGAGTGGCAGCGCCTCGAGGGCGCGCTGTCGTCGCTGGCGCGACCGGAATTTTAGCCCGCAGGTTAGGCGGGCGGAAATCTTGGCGCCGGCCGCGGCGCAAGCGATCAAATTCGATCGCGCGTTCCGCGCGCGCTTGCGCGATCTTCTGGTCTGGCGGCGGGATGTACGGCGTTTTCGGCGCGATGCCGTTGCCCGCCGGAGCCTTGGAGGCTCTGATCGAACTGGCATGCCTGGCGCCGTCGGTCGGGCTGAGCCAGCCGTGGCGCTTCGTCGTCGTCGAGAACGTTGCGCATGCGCTCAGCGATCAGCAAAAACTTCGAAGCTTGCAACGCCGAAGCGCTGGCCGCGCAGTCGCCGCAGCGCGCGAGCCTTTATGCGCGGCTCAAGCTCGCGGGCCTCGATGAAGCGCCGTCGCATTTTGCGGTTTTCGCCGATCGCTCGACCGCGCAGGGTCATGGCCTTGGCCGTCACACCATGCCGGAAATGATCGACTATTCCGCGGTGACGGCGGTGCATACGATTTGGCTGGTGGCGCGCGCCCAAGGCATCGGCATGGGCTGGGTATCGATCCTCGACCCCGCGGTTGTCGCCGCAATCCTTGACGTCCCGGCAGAGTGGAAATTCATCGGCTATTTCTGTCTCGGTTACCCGCAGGCCGACGACACCGTCCCCGAGCTCGAGCAGGCCGGCTGGGAGCAACGCCGCCTGCCGTCGTCGATCATCATCCGGCGCTGACGGCGCGCTGCCATAGCCTCCCCAAGTCTCGCTTGTCCCAAAACAGGGCAAATCCGCTGGCACCGCCCTTGCTCATTCCTCGCCCGAGGTGTGCGCATGTTCCGGAACGACATCCGTCTCCCGGCCACATGCGCAAATGGGCGAAGCGGAGCGCCGACCGATCTCATCCGATCGGCTGCGCGCTTAAGGGAGAGAGCGGTGTTAACTTTTCGCTGTGTCGGAATGGCATTGGCGACGCGACCGGCTGCGCGATTTGGCGCGGCGGCGTTGTCGGTCATGACATTGGCTTTGATTTGGAGCGCGGCCTACGCGGATGGAATTATCGTCGGCGGCTGTGTCGGCGGCCGGAGTGGGCTGAACTGCGTCGCCCGCTGGGGTGAGGCGGGCGATCCCTATGTCAGGAAGGTGCCGGAACCGGCCGACGACGCCGAACGGGCTCGTTCCGCGCAGCGCGATAAAAAATGGGAAACGCGCTGCCGGCCGGTCATCGCGCAAGACCGTTTCGGCGTACCCCGCTACCAATATACCGAGCGCGGTTGCGAGTTCGGCGTTATCGAATAAATCGGCCGCGCCTTTTAGCGTATCGTGCTGCCCGACTTCGCGGTCTTTTCCGGATGCCGTGCGTTCGATTTGGCGGCGCCGTTCTTGACCGCATCCGGCAAATAGGTGGCGACCACGATCGGATCGAGTTCTTTGACCGCGGTGTCGGGCAGCCGATGCCAGGTTTCGTCGCGGCCGAACAAAGCAATTCCCAGATAGCCGCGCACCGTCAGGGTCTCGCCATCCGGGCTCACCGTCATCATCGCGCTGTAAATATTGCCGTCGCGCGGATCGAGGATGTTGCCGCCCTGATAGATGAGGCCATCGCGCTTCATATCTCTGATCAGTGGCAGGCCGAGCAGCGGCGCGTTTTTGCGATCGTCGCGACAACTCGAACAGAGCGGGTCTTTATCATCGTTGGGCCGCGGAAACATTTTTGCAATGACGCCCTCGTAGTCGTCGCCATGTGTGACAAAGAGAAACCAGCCGACCGGGTTGCCCGTCTCTTCGTCGATTTTTTGCCACAGGCCCGTCACGGCGGGCTGCGGGGCACTCGATGCTGTCGCCGATTGAGCGGCGGCCGGCGCAGGCAGGCCCGTCATCAGCGCTGTCGCCAAAATGCCGATCAGTCCGGCGATCGCCAATTTTTTCGCTTGCTCCGGCACCGGGGTTCTCCGTTCCCAAAGGTCATAAAGAATGGGCGTCGTGATGGCGCGGAACCCTCCTTCCACAATGCGGTGATTTAAGGACCTCGTATGCTTGCCTCGCCCGCCCGATCTCCGCATGATCGGTCTATCGAAGACGCTTCATCGCAAAAGATTGGACCATGAGCTCATGCGGTCACCGGGTTCCGTGCCGCGTTCCCTGACAGGCACGCTGTCGCGCACCAGCGTGGCGCTCGATAATCTGCGCGGCATCGTCATCCTGATTGTGCTCGCCGTCCACTCGACGCTGGCTTATCTGCAATCGACGCCTGCCCGCGGGTCCGATTTCGACCAGCCGCCCTACAATTGGCGTTCGCTCCCGATCGTCGATAGCCACCGCTTCTTCGGCTTCGATCTGTTTTGCGCCTGGCAGGACATTTACCTGATGGCGCTGTTGTTCTTTCTGTCCGGACTGTTCGTCTGGCCAAGCCTGAACCGCAAGAAAACGCCGGCATTCCTGCGCGACCGCGCGTTGCGGCTCGGTATTCCCTACGCTGTTTGGGATCGCCATTCTCATTCCGCTCGCAATCTATCCGTCCTACCGCATGATGGCGGCCGATCCGAGCGTGGCGGCCTATTGGCGCAGCCTGATCGCGCTGCCGTATTGGCCCAACGGCCCACTGTGGTTCGTCTGGCAGCTCCTGGCGCTGAATGTCCTGGCGGCCGGCCTGAACATCGTCGCACCGCGCGCGATACCGGCACTCGGCCGTTGGTCGGCTGCGGCCGGCAAAGATCCTGTGCGCTATTTCGGCATCCTTCTGGTCGCCTCGGCATTGGCCTACGTGCCGCTCGCGGTCATGTTCACGCCATGGGCATGGGCCGACACCGGATACTTCGGTCTGCAATTTTGCCGTCCCTGCAGTACGCGATTTACTTCTTCGCCGGCGTCGGTCTCGGTGCGACGGGAATCGAGCGGGGCCTTCTCGCCGCCGACGGCGTCCTGCCGCGGCATTGGCCCAACTGCTCGCGGCGGCGCTCGTCTCGCTGTTCGTCTGGATGGGACTGACCGGTTTGACGATGTACGGCTATGACTCGCTGGGCGCCGACGATCGTCACCGGCGCTCAGCTACGTGCTGGCTTGTGCCGCCGGCTGCTTTTTCTCATCGCGGTCTGTTTGCGGTTTGCGACCGGGCCGTCGCGGATGCTCGGCTATTTCGCCGCCAATGCCTATGGCGTTTACCTGGTGCACTACGTTTTTGTCGTGTGGCTGCAATACGCGCTCCTCGCTTTGCCGCTGTTCGCCGTGGTCAAGGCCGCGATCGTCTTTGGCGGCACGCTATTGCTAAGCCTTGTCACCACCGCGGCGGTCCAGCGCCTGCCGATTGGCGCGCGGCTTATCGGCGCGACGCCGCGCGCAATGGCGACATCGTAGCGGTGGCGGTCTTTGCATCGGGTGTGATGGCCGACGATACGTGCGTCGCGAAAAAAGCGCCGCCGGCGGAAGAGAGGTTTGCAAAAAGGTTTGAACACCGTACCGCTGATGATATGGGATCGCGACGAGTTCACGTCGTTTCGTGGTCCTTGGGTACCTTCGGGGCGCTGTTCGGGGGTTTCAGGGCCGCGATTTTCACGACAATTCCATGACAACAATTCCGCGATGATCTGGGCGCGAAAACATGCGAGTTATCGTCCCAATTTCCGCCGGGGGGTTCGCCCGATTATTCACCCGCTGGGACGCGGTCGCGGTTCTCTTGATCCTCGGATCTTGGTGTTTTTGGGCGAGGCGAGCCGCCATCTGTTCGAGCCGCTGACCGATCTGCAGCAGCAGCCGCCGTCGCTCGATCCGCGCAATCTGCCGGAATATGCCGCGCGCACCACGCTGCGCATGCTGATCGCGATGGTGCTGTCGCTCCTCTTCACCTTCACCTATGCGACGCTTGCGGCCAAGAACAAGCAGGCCGAGCGGCTGCTCGTTCCGCTGCTCGACATTCTGCAATCGGTGCCGATCCTCGGCTTCATCTCGGTCACGGTCGTGTTCTTCATGGCCTTGGCGCCGGGCCGCGTGCTGGGCGCCGAATTCGCCGCGATCTTCGCGATTTTCACCAGCCAGGCCTGGAACATGGCCTTCAGCTTCTACCAATCGCTGCGCACCGTCCCGACCGAACTCGAAGAGGCGTCGCGCAATTTCCGGCTGTCAGTCCGTGGATGAGTTTCTGGCGCCTCGACGTGCCCTTCGCCATGCCGCAGCTGATCTGGAACATGATGATGTCGATGTCGGGCAGCTGGTTCTTCGTCGTCGCCTCCGAGGCGATCAGCGTCGGCAATACCACGGTCACCTTGCCCGGCATCGGCTCCTATATCGCGCTCGCCATCGAGCGCCGCGATCTCGTGGCGGTCTGCTGGGCGATCGGCGCCATGCTGATCGTGATCTTCATCTACGACCAGATGCTGTTCCGGCCGTTGGTGGCCTGGGCCGACCGCTTCCGCTTCGAGCAGGAGCCGGGCGGCGTGCCGCCGGGATCCTGGGTGTTCGACGTGCTGCGCCGGTCTCGCATCATCGAACGGCTGACGGCGCCGTTCGCGGCGCTTGTGGCGGCGCTCGTTGCGTCCGCGCCGCGTCGGTCAAGCCCGCGCCGCCAGCGGGCGCGCCGCCGGCAAGGACCGGCTGGATCACATTCCAACTGAGCGTGATCGTCGGCGCGCTGGCGGCGGTCGGCCTTGTGGTACGTCGCTCAGTTTCGCCGTCGAAGGCATGACGCTTGCCGACGTCGGCACTCGTCTTCTTGCTGGGCCTGGCGACGCTCGCCCGCGTCATCGTGCTGATCGCGATCGCCAGCGTCATCTGGGTGCCGATCGGCGTCTGGGTCGGCACGCGGCCGAGCGCCGCGGTGATCGTGCAGCCGGTCGCGCAGTTCCTCGCCGCCTTTCCGGCCAATCTGCTGTTTCCGATCGTCGTGTCGGTCATCGTGGCCTGGAAGCTCAGTCCGGATATCTGGCTCAGTCCCGCTGATGATCCTCGGCACGCAATGGTACATTCTGTTCAATGTCATCGCCGGCGCCGCCGCCATCCCGGCGGAATTGCGCGCCGTCGGCGTGAATCTGCGCGTGCGCGGCTGGCTGTGGTGGCGCCGGATCGCGCTGCCGGCGGTGTTGCCCTATTACGTCACCGGCGCGATCACCGCCTCGGGCGGGTCGTGGAACGCGAGCATCGTCGCGGAGGTGGCGTCCTGGGGCGACGAGCACCTGCAGGCCGAAAGGGCTTGGCGCCTATATTGCGCAGCAGACCGATGCCGGCGATTTCCATCGCATCGTGCTGGGCATCGCGGTGATGAGCTTGTTCGTGGTCGTCATCAATCGCGTGTTCTGGCGGCCGCTCTATGCTTACGCCGAGCGCAAATTCCGGCTGTGATGAGGATCACTATGACGGCCGCTCTGCTCGACATTCATGCGCTGCGCCACTCGTTTCCGCGCGCCGACGGCGGCGAGCATCTGGTGCTCGACGACGTCGAACTGTCCTTGGTGCAGGGCCAGATCGTCGGCCTCTTGGGCCGCACCGGATCGGGCAAATCGACATTGCTGCGCCTGATCGCGGGCCTGGCGCCGCCGTCGGGCGGGACCGTCACCTATCTTGGCCAGCCGGTGAACGGTCCCGCGCCCGGCATCGCCATGGTGTTTCAGTCCTTCGCGCTGTTTCCCTGGCTGACGGTGCTGGAGAACGTGCAACTCGGCCTCGAAGCGCTCGGCCTGCCCGAGCCGGAAATCCGCAAGCGCGCGCTGGCGGCGATCGATCTGATCGGTCTCGACGGCTATGAGTTCGCCTATCCGCGCGAGTTGTCCGGCGGCATGCGCCAGCGCGTCGGCTTTGCCCGCGCGCTCGTCGTGCATCCCAATATTCTGCTGATGGACGAGCCGTTCTCCGCGCTCGACGTGCTGACCGCGGAGACGCTGCGCACCGACTTCCTCGAGCTCTGGGGCGAAGGCAAGCTGCCGATCAAGGGCGTGATCCTGGTGACGCACAATATCGAGGAAGCGGTGCTGATGTGCGACCGCATCCTTTTGTTCTCCACCAATCCCGGGCGCATCATCAGCGAAATCGCCGTCGATCTGAAACAGCCGCGCAACCGCCTCGATCCGCAGTTCCGCGACATGGTCGAAAAGATCTACGTGGCGATGACCGCGCGCAAGCCGGCGCCGGCGCAGATCGGAGCCGTCGCCGAACGCGTCCCCACGATGACGATCAATACTGTGTTGCCGCGCGTATCGGCCAACTGTTCTCTCGGGGCTGATCGAGACGCTCGCGGCAGCGCCCTTCAACGGCAAAGCCGATTTGCCGGTGCTCGCCGACGAGACTGCACATGGAAGTGGACGAACTGTTCCCGGTCGCCGAGGCGCTGCAGATGTTGCGCTTTGCCGAGATCGAAGGCGGCGACATCAAGCTCACCGATATCGGCAAGCAGTTCGCCGAATTGGGGACCGACGACCGCAAGAAGCTGTTCCAGCGCCAGCTGCTGGCCTACGTGCCGCTCGCCGCGCACATCCGCCATGTGCTGCAGGAACGCGCCAATCACGTCGCGCCGAAGAGCCGCTTTTTCGACGAGCTGGAAGATCACATGACCACGGAGGACGCCGAGCACACGCTGCGCGCGGTGACCGCCTGGGGCCGCTACGCCGAAGCCTTCGCCTACGACGACGATTCCGGCACGTTCAGCCTCGAAAATCCGACATAAATTTCGCCCAAAATCGCCCCGCAGGGCGGGCGCGGCGGTGTCAGAAGCCGCTTGCAACGGCCTTTCCCGGCCGATAACGCATATTCGTTGGACGAATGGGTCGTTAGACAAAGCGAGGGCGATGATGTCTATCTTACCGAAGATCGAAGGCGGCGTCCGCATGCAGTGGCTGCTGCTGGGTTCGTTGGCGCTTAACCTGTTTTTCGTCGGCGCGGCGGGCGCCGTGGCGTTCCGCTATACCAGTCCGGTGCCATTGGCGACGGTGGCGCGGATCGATCACAATCTGGCGAGCCGGCTGGATCGTATCGCGAGCAGCTTGCCGCCGGCCGACTCGGAAATCATGCGCGCGCAATTGCGGCGCGACGCCGAAAAAGTCGCGGCCGCCCAGGCCGATCTGCGGCTGTCGCAGGACGCGGTGCGCAAGAGCCTGCGCGCCGAGCCGTTCGATGTCGATGCGATGCGCTCCGCCATGGCGGCAAACCGCGCCGCCCACGACAACTTCGATCTGGTGGTTCACGACACGATCGCGGCGGCGGCCGCCAAAATGTCGGTGGTCGGGCGCACCAAGCTCGCGGATGGATCGGACGGACGCGACGGCGCGCGATCGCTCCGGCAATACGGTCCGCAGTTCAAGCGGCGCTGCGCCGCGCATTGGCGGCGATCGCCGAGCAGCGCGCGCTCGGCGATGGTGTCGGCGAGCGCCGAGTTGCGCCGCGATTCCAGCACCGCGTCGGCAAGTTCGGCCATCGCGCTGAGCAAGCCGCGCCGCGCTCCACAGCCGCAGCGCGGCTTCGACCGGCGTCTTGCGGCGAAAATGCAGCGGCGGCTGCACGGCGTCGAGCGAGAACGATCGCGCCGTCCTCGATGGCGAGACGCCATTTGTGCAGTTGCGCGACCTGGCGCTGAGCGTTGAACAGGATCGATCCGGCGCTGGATCCCGCGGTCCGCGCCTTGGCGAGCTGAGCTTCGAGTTCTGCGGGACGGCCGGCAAAGGCCGCATCGACGATGTCTTCGAGCGCCAGCGCCGAGGCATCGGACACCACGGCGATGACGTCGTCGACGCTGACCTCGCCGCGGCCGCGGGCATAGAGCGTGAGCTTGTTGATCTCGTTGCGCGAGGCGGCGCGGTCGCCGCCGAGCAGCGGGATCAACAAAGCGCGCGCGTCGGGCGCCAGCGTCAACCCGGCCGCGCGCATCTCGTCGTCGATCAAGCCGGGCGCGATCTTTCTCGTTGTCGGCATAGCACGGTAGCGCCGCGGCATTCTTGGCGCGTTCGCAGAGATTGCGCAGCGGCGCATTGCGGCGCAAATCGCCGGCTTCGATCACCACGCGGCATTCGGCGACGGCTGCGCCCAGCAGCGCTTCGACCGCGGGCGCGATGTTGCGGCCGCCGGCCTTCAGCCATACCGCGCGGCGCCCGCCGAACAGCGGAATGGTCAGCGCCTCCTCGACGAGCCGCGACGGATCGGCAGCTGACTTCCTCGCCTTCGAGCCGCGCCAGCGCGAACGGATCGCCCGGATCGTCGACCGAAGCTTTGATGAGAGCGTTGACGCGCTCGCTGACGAGGCCGGCGTCGGGACCGAACACCAGCACCACCGGGCGCCCCGGATCGGGGCGGGCGACGAAGCCGTCGACTTCCGCAGCTTTGACCGCGACCATGGGACGATCGTAGCCGCTAGGTGCCGGCGACGAAATACGAGGCGAGCCGGTTGCGAATGGCTTCGGCGGCGAGTTGGATGGCGCGGTCTTCGGCGTCGCGCTGCGCGCGCTGCTGGGCAAAGCGCTGCTGCGAGCCCGGCGCGTCGGTGTCGACACGGGCGTAAGTCGAGTCCTTCAGGACCACTTTGCCGGTCGCGATTTCGACGAGCTGATAAACCGCCCGAATGCCGTCGACTTGCGCGGTCGGCCGTCCGCTGGCGATGTCGATCATCACCGTGGTTTGGGTTTCCGCGATCGAAACCATGAGGCGGTGCGTGGGTGCGCTCGCGCCGGCGGCGCCGTTGAGATCGTATTGCAGTGCATTGTGCATGGCGACGGCGAGGCGGGTCCCGGTGGTGCCTTCGCGCGCCGGTATCGGCGGGATGTCGATGTCGGCAAGTTTGTCGTGGACGCTCTCGGCATTGACCGAGGGGCGCGAGCCGTAGAGCGGCTCGAAACAGCCGGCCGTCAGGCTCGCCGCGGCGAGTACCGACGGCGAGCCGCGCGACGCGCGCCATGACGCGGGGCTCACACCACCACATTGACGATCCGTTGCGGCACGATGATCACCTTTTTCGGCGGCTTGCCTTGGAGCGCCTGTTTGACCGCATCGAGCGCCAGAACCGCAGCCTCGATTTCGGCATTGGACGCGTCGCGCGCAACGGTAACTTCGGCGCGCTTCTTGCCGTTGATCTGGACCGGCAGCGTCACCGTGTTCTCGATCAGCAGCGCGGGCTCGACCGCGGGCCATGCGGCTTGCGCGACCAGTCCGTCATGGCCGAGCGCAGCCCAGCATTCCTCGGCAAGATGCGGCATCATCGGGTGAAACAGTTGCACAAGAATGTTAACGGCCTCGCGCATCGCCCAGCACAGATCCGGCGCGACGCCCCCCTCCTGGGTGTCGATGTTGCCAATGAACTCATTGAGACTATTGGCAAACTCGTAAATCTCCGCCACGCAAACATTGAAGTGTAGCTTTTCGATGTCGGCGGTAACCCCGGCCAGCGCGCGGTGGGCGGCCTTGCGCAGCGCAAGCGCCGCCGGTGCGAACTGCTCGGGGCGTTCGGCCGGCGCCGATTGGGCGATTTCGGCCGCTTCGCCGACCAGCCGCCACAGCCGCTGCGAAAACCGCCAGGCGCCCTGGACGCCGCGCTCGGTCCATTCGACGTCGCGGTCGGGCGGTGAATCCGACAGCATGAACCAGCGCGCGACGTCGGCGCCATAGCCGGCGATGATCTCGTCCGGATCGACCGTGTTGCGCTTCGACTTCGACATCTTCTCGATGGCGCCGATCGCGACCTCTTCGCCGCTTGTCAGCAAAGTCGCGCGCCGGGCATTGCCGTCGCCCTCGATCTTCACTTCCGCCGGCGCCACCCAGTCGCCGCTCTTGCCGCGATAGGTCTCGTGCACGACCATGCCTTGGGTGAAGAGACCCGCGAACGGCTCGTCCAAGCCGACATGGCCGGTGGCCTTCATGGCGCGGGTGAAGAAGCGCGAATAGAGCAAGTGCAAAATCGCGTGCTCGATGCCGCCGATATATTGATCGACCGGCATCCAGGCATCGACCATCGGCCGATCGGTCGGCGCGGTCGTGATCCACGGATCGGTGAAGCGCTCGAAATACCACGACGAATTCGACGAAGGTATCCATCGTATCGGTCTCGCGCCGCGCGGCGCCGCCGCATTGCGGGCAAATGACGTTCTTCCAGGTCGGATGATGGTCGAGCGGATTGCCCGGCCGGTCGAAAGTGACGTCCTCCGGCAGCGTCACCGGCAGATCCTTCTCCGGCACCGGCACCACGCCGCAGGCGTCGCAGTGAATGATCGGGATCGGGCAGCCCCAATAGCGCTGCCGCGAAATGCCCCAATCGCGCAGGCGGAAATTGACCTGCCGCTGCGCCACGGGGCGATTGCCCGCGCTCTCCTTCTCCAGCCGCCGCGCCACTTCCTCCTTCGCTTCCGCAATCGTCATGCCGTCGAGAAAGCGCGAATTGATCATGCGGCCGTCGCCGTCATAGGCGGTGTCGGTGATGACGAAGGTCTTGGGGTCCTGGCCGGGCGGGCAGACCACCGGCACATTGCCGAGGCCGTATTTGTTGACGAAGTCGAGGTCGCGCTGGTCGTGCGCCGGGCAGCCGAAAATGGCGCCGGTGCCGTAGTCCATCAAAATGAAGTTCGCGACATAGACCGGAAGTTTCCATGACGGATCGAACGGATGCACGGCCTTGATGCCGGTGTCGAAGCCGAGCTTCTCGGCCGTATCGATCTCGGCCTGCGCGGTGCCGATCTTCTTGCACTCGGCGATGAACGCGGCGAGCGCGGGATTTTTCTTAGCCGCTGCGGCGGCGAGCGGATGATCCGGCGCGATCGCCATGAATTTCGCGCCGAACAGCGTGTCGGGCCGCGTGGTGAAAATCTCAAGCTCGCTCTCGCCGCCCGGCGTCGTTGCGCGGTCGAGCGCGAAGCGGACCAGCAAGCCTTCCGAGCGGCCGATCCAGTTTTTCTGCATCAGCCGGACTTTTTCCGGCCAGCGCTCGAGCGTATCGAGCGCGTCGAGCAGCTCTTGCGAATACTTTGTGATCTTGAAGACCCACTGGCTCATCTCGCGCTGTTCGACCACGGCGCCGGAGCGCCAGCCGCGGCCGTCGATCACTTGTTCATTGGCGAGCACGGTCTGGTCCACCGGATCCCAGTTCACCTTGCGTTTCTCGCGCTCGACGAGACCGGCGCCCATAAAATCGAGAAACATCTTCTGCTGGTGCTTGTAATAGGCCGGGTCGCAGGTCGCGATCTCGCGGCTCCAGTCGAGCGACAGCCCCATCGATTTGAGCTGCTTCTTCATCGCCGCGATATTGTCGTAGGTCCACGCCTTGGGATGGACCTTGCGCTCCATCGCGGCGTTCTCGGCCGGCATGCCGAAGGCGTCCCAGCCCATCGGATGCAGCACGTTCAGCCCCATCGCCCGTTTGAAGCGCGCCACCACGTCGCCCATGGTGTAATTGCGCACGTGCCCCATATGGATGCGCCCCGACGGATAGGGGAACATTTCCAAGACGTAGTATTTCGGGCGCGGATCGTCGTTCTTGGTCGCGAAGATGCCGCGCTCGTCCCAGATTTTCTGCCAGCGCGCCTCGGCGTCGCGGGCGTTGTAGCGTTCGATGGCCATTAGATTTGCGATTATGCCGGGTGTCTTTTACGGTCGCCGGACGTGACACGAAAGCCCGCGGTGGGTCAACGGCTTGAGGCCACAGCGCCCGTCATCGGCCGCCGATAAGGAAACCCCTACATGCAATACACCACCCTCGGCCGCACCGGCCTGCGCGTTAGCGTCGCCGGGCTCGGCACCGGCGGCTTTTCGCGGATGGGGCTCAAGTCCGGCAAGACCGAGGAGCAGTCCGCGCGGCTCATCCTCGAGGCGATCGAGCTCGGCATCAATTTCATCGACACCGCGCCGGCCTACGGCACCGAAGGCGTGGTCGGCCGGGCGCTGCAATCGGTGCCGCGCGATAACGTCGTGGTCGCGACCAAATCCTCGGTACGGCGCAACGGCGAATGGTGGTCGCCCGAGCGCATGGTCGCGAGCCTCGATAATTCGTTGCGCCTCATGGGCACCGATTTTATCGACGTATTCAATCTGCATGGCGTCGAGCCGCAGCACTACGATTATGCGCTGAACACGCTTGCGCCCGCGCTGATCGAGCAGAAGCAAAAGGGCAAGATCCGGCATATCGGCCTCACCGAGAACCCGATCGTCGATTTCACCAACGAGACGCTCAAGCGCGCGCTTGAGGACCCGGTCTGGGAGGTCTTCATGGTGGGCTTCCACATGATGCACCAGGGCGCGCGCCGGAACGTGTTCCCGCTCACCCGCCAAAAGGGCGTCGGCACGCTGTTGATGTTCGCGGTGCGCAGTATCTTCACTGACCCGCCGCGTGTCGCCCGCGAGATGCGCGAGCTTGTCGCCAAGGGCCTGGTCGACAAATCGCTGGGCGAGACCGACGATCCGCTCGGCTTTCTCGTTCATGAGGGCGGTGCCGCCAACATGATCGAGGCGGCCTATCGCTTCGCGCGCCACGAGCCAGGTGTCGATGTGGTGCTGTTCGGCACCGGCGACGCCGCGCATCTGCGGACCAATGTGGCGTCGCTGCTGAAGCCGCCGCTGCCGGAGGCCGATCGGGAAAAACTCGCGGCCTTGTTCGGCCATCTCACCGGCGTTGGGCTCGACGGCCATCAATACCGGAGCGGATAACTCGGCGGCTCGCGGTGGTTTCCGGCCTCTATTCCGGATGGTCTTCGGCCCAGCCGTTGCAATGGGCGCGCTCGTGGCGGCGGTAGGCATTGAGGTCCTTCACCGGCCCGCCGCGGGGGATCACGAGGTAGCATCGGTTCTTGATGACCCAGGAGCAGGCATCCGCGCTCACGCCCATATGCGCGCAGGCCTGCCGCGCCTCGTTGAGCGGCAATACGCGCTCGATTACCGGCCCGGCATAAGCGTGATCGTAGCGCAGCGGCGGTTCGAGAACATAAATCGGCATCTTCTGCGATCCGTGAGTGCTAATCGGTGGTCCGCAAACTCCAGCCAGCGTTTTGCACCAGCGGATTGCCCTCGAGCCGCGTGACGATCGCGTCCAGTTCCTCCGGGTTGGCGCTGGTGCCAAGCAAAGTCGCCACCAGTTCGGTGCCGCCCTGCTCGCGCTCGACGACCTCGATGTCCCGCAGGGGATAGTCGGCAGCCTCCAATGCGCTGCGCAGCAATTCGCGGGCATCGTCGAGATCGTCGCCGTTCGTCGTCATGCGCACTTCGTAGATCGCTTCGGTCGCGGCCTGGTCGAGCGGCGCGCGGTTGATGGCGTTGACCAGCGGCCGCAGCAGCGTATTGCCGGCGAGCACGAAACCGGTGAGCGCGATGGCCTCGAAAGCGAGGTCGGCGCCGGCACAGGCGCCGACCGCCGCCGAGCACCACAGCGTCGCCGCGGTATTGAGCCCCCAGACATTGTTGCCCTGTTTCATGATCACACCGGCGCCGAGAAAGCCGACGCCCGACACCACATAGGCGATGATCTGGGTGGCGCCGACATTGCCGTTGAGATGCATGCCGATGTCGACGAAGGTCGAAGCCCCCACGGCGACCAGCACATGGGTGCGCAAGCCGCCGCCGCGCTGGCGGTATTGCCGCTCCGCCCCGATCAGGCCGCCGAGCACGAAGGCCGCGAACAGGCTGACCAGCGAATCGAGAAAATCGGGGACGGTGAAGGAATGCAGGAATGCCATGGCGACCGGCTCTCGCTGGCTAAGACGCGAGGATCAATGGTCGGAATTACCGAAACCGTCAATCGCGGCCCGCGCCTTGCCCATACACCGTCATTTTACTTGGCTGTCGCCGTAATCGTCCCGCAATGAACAGATAGGAAAACTCAATGGCAAGCGAAGAGTCGAGGGAGAACGTCATGGGCGCTTCACGGGCTTTCCTATTTGTCTTCGTCGCGAGCGCGATGCTCGGCGTGGCCGCTCCGGCGCGGGCGCAGCAGCCGCCGGCGGTCCCGCAGGCCCGCATCGTCGTGATCGGCGAGGGCAGCGTCACGGCCGCGCCCGATCTCGCCGAAATCGGCAGCGGGGTGACGACGCGAGGCAAGACCGCGAAGGAGGCGGCCGACGCCAATGCCAAGGCGATGGCGGCGGTCGCGACTGCGCTATCGAATTCGGGCATCGAGCAAAAGGATATCCAGACCTCGCGGTTTTCCGTGCAGCCGGTCTATGCCTCGCCGCAGCCCGGCACCGAGCAAAGGCTGACCGGCTTTTCGGTCTCCAATCAGGTCAGGGTGAAAATCCGGCAGATCGACAAAGTCGGCGACATTCTCGATCGTCTGATCGAAAGCGGGGCGACGGATGTGGGCAGCGTGGAATTCTTGCATGCCGACACCGCAAAGCTGCTCGATCAAGCCCGCGAAGCGGCAATCGCCGATGCCCGCCGCAAGGCCGATCTCTATGCGCACGCCGCGGGCCAAAACCTCGGCGGCGTGACCTGGATCACCGAGGATTCCGGCTATGCCCCACCGATGCCAATGTCGATGATGCGCGCCGCCGCTCCGGGCATGGCCATGCCGATTTCAGCCGGCGAAGATACGTTGCACGTGCGGATCACGGTCGGCTTCGATTTCGCGCATTAGCCGCGCCGGGTTTCGCTCCCATTTATTTCTCTACCAGCGAGATATCCCGCCCGTCCTTATAGGCCGAATGTATCCAGCCGTTCTCGTCGTAATCGGCCATGCATTTGTCGGCGAGCGCTTCCATCTCCTTCAGCGAGCCGTTGCCTTGCGCTTGCTGCATCTGGAAGACGCGGATCAGTTCATTGCTGCCCGAGTAGTTCATCTCGTAAAGCTCGTGGCGGGCGCCGAATTCGGTGCCGATGGCGTCCCAGAGGAGCTTCATGATCTTGATGCGCTCCTTGTAATCGATGCCGTTCGAGCCGCGCACATAGCGCGCCAGATATTTGTCGATATCGGGGTTCTTGAAATCGCGCGAATGCGAGGGAAGGTAGATCAGGCCCGACGCGATCACCTGCTCGATGATCCGCCGGATCGCCGGATAGGCTTCGGTCATGAACAGCCGATAGGACGCCGAGCCGCGCGGATTGGGCAGTACCGCGCCGTTGACCCAGGGCACCGGATTGCACGCCATGGCGTCGGTCAGCGACCAGAACAGATTACGCCAGCCGATCACTTCGCCGATCTGGACCTGAACGCCGCGGAAGCTGTCGACGCCAGTGGCGCGCGCGGCCTTCATCAGCAGCCCGATGATGAAATCGAGTTTGACGGCGAGCCGGGTGCAGCCCTGCAGCGTGAAACCGTTGAAGAAACCCGACTGCGGATAGAAATTCTTAAGTTTATCGAAATCGCGATGGATGATCACGTTCTCCCAGGGGATGAACGCATTGTCGAAGATGAAGATCGCGTCGTTCTCGTCGAAGCGCGACGTCAACGGGTAATCCCACGGCGAGCCGGTCGCGGCCGCCGCGAATTCATAGGACGGCCGGCAGATCAGTTTGATGCCGGGCGTGTTCATCGGCGCGATGAACATGATCACCATGGCCGGATCGGTGATTTCCTGGCCCATGTTCTGACCGAGGAAATTGTATTGCGTCAGCGCCGAATTGGTGGCGACCACTTTGGCGCCGGACACATAGATGCCGGCGTCGGTCTCCTTCTGCACGGTGATGTAGACATCCTTGACCTGATCGACCGGCTTGGCACGGTCGATCGGCGGGTTGACCAGTGCGTGGTTGAGATAGAGCACGGCCTCCTGGCCGCGCTTGTGCCAGGCGCGGGCATTGTCGGCGAACTTGCCGTAAAATTCGGCATTGGCGCCGAGCGTGTTGAGGAAGGCCGCCTTGTAGTCTGGGCTGCGCCCCATCCAGCCGTAGGAGAGCCGTGCCCAGGCGGCGATGGCGTCGCGTTGCGCGATTACCTCTTCGCGCGAGTGCGCCACCTTGAAGTACTTGTGGGTAAAGCCGCCGGAGCCGGTATCGGTCGGCGCGCAGAGCACGTCCTGCTGCGCCTTGTCGTGCAGCGCGTCGTAGAGAATCGCCACCGAAGCCGCCGAATTGCGGAACGCCGGATGCGTGGTGACGTCCTCGACCCGCTCGCCGTAAATATAGACCTCGCGGCCGTCGCGCAGCGTCTCCAAGAATTCGGCGCCCGTAAAGGGCCGCTTCTTGCCTTCGATGATCGCTTCGGGACGCTCTGGCATCGCTCACTCCCTGATGTCCAAACCCGCGAGTTCCATCATTACGCTCGCTGGTCGCGCAGCTTGGCTTTGGGTTATCGTCCTGCTACGCTCGATTTCGTCAGTATACTGATGATTTCGGTCAGTGTAGCGATAATCCGGCCCGGGCGTCAAATCCTCGGCCGTCACCCATTGCCGGACGCGGCGCCGCGACATGCAGCCCTCAGACAGCGACGATCGCCTGCTCGACATGCCGGGCCATCTGATCCGCCGGCTGCAGCAAATTTCGTTTGCGCTGTTCCTCGATCAGGCGAAGGAGTTCGACATCACGCCGGTGCAGTATGCGGCGCTGGTCGCAATCAACAATCATCCGGGAATAGACCAGACGGCGCTGTGCCAACTCATCGCGCTTGATCGCTCCACCATCGGCGACGTGATGGTCCGGCTCGAAAAAAAGAAGCTGATCCTGCGTCTCAACGGTCCGGTCGATCGGCGGACCAAATCACTGTCCATCACGCCGTTGGGCCGGCGGCTGATCCGCGACATCGAGCCCGCAGTGCTGTCGACGCAGCGGCTGATCCTCGCACCGCTGAAACCCGGCGAGCGCCTTGCCTTCATGCAGATGCTCAAGCATCTCGTGCATCTCAACAATGAGCGCAGCCGGGCGCCGTCGCGAACCACGGCAACGGCGCCGCTCACGCGCTCCGCCGGTCCCGCTCGCGAAACAGCGCCCAAAGCGCAAGTGCGCCAACGATGGCGACGGCGAGGAGCGCCCCGCGCAGGCCGGTAAAGGCGAACGCCGTGGCGCCGGCCGCCGCGCCCGCTAGAAAGCCGAGCGCGATGAAGAGCACCGTCAGCAACTGCCGGCGGACGTCGGCGAATTCGCGCAGGTCCGCTCGGCTATGCCGGCTATGGCGAAGCCGCCGCCACGCCAGCATGAGCTCGGTCGTAGCGATGCCGAGCTGCGTCATGTTGCCGGTCATGACGTTGGTCTGCGGGATGCCCTTCATTAAAAGCCTCACCAGCACGCTTTGCGCGCCCATCGCCATGGCGGCGAACAGGCCGGCCATGATGCCGTGCCAGTCGCGCGCGTCCTGGATCGAAGGGACGAACAGGATCAGTGCGACGAAGATCGCGAGCAGCGCCGTTTCCAACGCCAGCATCCACGACAATGGTGCGCGGCTATGCTCGCGCGCCAGCACCACAAGGCCCGCGGTCAGTGCCGCTGCGAGCACAAAGGCGACCACGGCAAGGACTTTGCCGACGACGCCGAACTCGTGCGTGATCACCTCGCTGCCGGCGATGACGAAGCTGCCGGTCACTTGCGCCGCAAACAATCCGAACAGCGCCAGATAAGTGTAGCTGTCGACATAGCCGGCGACAAAGCTGAGCAGGACGGGAACCGAGAGCGGCAGCGGCGTCTCGCGGGATGCTTTTGCTGTGGCCATCGGGATCCGCTTTCGTCATTCCGGGCTCGCAGGCCCCGCCAGCGCCCCGGAATGACGGGCGCTACCCCTTCGCCCGCTGACACGCCTGCCACAAGGACTGCGCCGTGACCGGCA
This sequence comes from uncultured Alphaproteobacteria bacterium, assembly GCA_963696555.1. Classification (GTDB taxonomy): domain Bacteria; phylum Pseudomonadota; class Alphaproteobacteria; order Rhizobiales; family Xanthobacteraceae; genus BOG-931. The sequence goes on from CAVOKR010000028.1 coordinate 68,332, forward strand.
TGTCGAGATGGTTGCCGGCGCCGTTCGGAATGGCGTCGGCGACCGCATTCATGACCGCTGAAATCGCGGCCGTCGTGCCGGCCTCGCCGACGCCTTTGACGCCGAGCGGATTGGTGGTCGCCGGCACGTTGTGCATGGCGTCGCGCATCGGCGGCATGTCTTCGGCGCGCGGCATGGCGTAGTCCATGAACGAGCCGGTGACGAGCTGGCCGGAGTCCGCATCGTAGACCGTGTTCTCCATCAGCGCCTGGCCGAGGCCCGCGGCGACCGAGCCGTGCAGCTGGCCTTCCACCACCATGGCATCGAGCGCGTTGCCGCAATCGTCGACCGCGCTATAGGTCACGACCGCCAGATGGCCGGTGTCGGGATCGATCTCGACTTCGGCGATATGGACGCCGTTCGGGTAGGTCAGCGGCGTCTCCGTCGTGGTCTTGGTGTCGAGATCGTCGGCGATCTCGCCGCGCTTCTTCATCTCCGCGGCGCGTGCCGCGACCTCGAACAAAGATGACGCGGCGGTCGGTGCCGACGACTTCGAAATTACCGCCCTTGTAGGCGATATCGCCTTCGCCCGTTTCGAGCATCGCGGCGGCAATCGGCTTGCCCTTCTGCACGATGAGATCGATCGCCTTGGCGATAGAATGGCCCGCCGTCATCGCCGAGCGCGAGCCGACCGAGGCATAGCCCGGCAATTCGTTCGACGAATCGCCGTGGCGATGCGTGATCTTGTCGGTCGGAATGCCGAGCCGTTCGGCGATGACGCGCGGGAACACCGTGGCGTGGCTTTGGCCGGTGCTCTGCACGTTGAGCGTGAGCTGCAGCGTACCGTCGCCCGGGAAGGAAAGCAGCGCGCTTTCGATCGGCGAGCCGCCGGAATGCTCCAGCATGCAGCAGATGCCGATGCCGCGATAGAGGCCGCGCTTTTGCGGCCTCGCGGCGCCGCGCCTTGAAGCCGTCGTAGTCGGCGAGCTTGAGCGCCTTTTCGAGCATCGGCTCGAAATCGCCGGAATCGTAGGTGGTGCCGACCGCGGTCTTGTACGGCATCGCCGATTTTTTGATCAGATTGCGCCGGCGCAGCTTGACCGGATCGATGCCGGTCATGCGCGCCGCTTCGTCGACCACCCGCTCGATGGCGTAGCTCGCTTCCGGCCGCCCGGCGCCGCGATAGGGCGCGGTCGGGATGGTGTTGGTGAACATGCATTTGGTCGCGACATCGATGTATTTGATGTCGTACATGCCGGGCAGGCAGCGGGTGAAATTCGCGGTCGGGATATTGGCGCCGACCGGACCCACATAGGCGCCGAGATTGGCGACATTGCGCAGCCGCAGCGCCAGGAAATTTCCCTTGTCGTCGAGCGCCAATTCGACTTCCGAGTGGATATCGCGCGCCTGATTGTCGGTCAGAAACACTTCCGAGCGCGTCGACATCCAATGGATCGGGCGGCCGAATTTCTTGGCGCCGACCATCAGCGCGATGTTTTCCGGATAGGCGCCGGTCTTGATGCCGAAGGCGCCGCCGACATCTTCGGTGATGACGCGGATGCGCTCCTTGGGCAGGCTCATGATCGCCATGATGCTGTCGCGCATGGCGCCGGCGCCCTGCGAGCAGGCGCGCACGGTGTAGCTGTCGCTCGCCGCGTCGTAGCTCGCGGTGGCGCCGCGCGGCTCCATCGGATTGCCGACCATGCGCTGGTTCATCAGCGCGACGCGGGCGGTGTATTTCGCCGCGGCGAAAATCTCCTCGACCTTTTTCGCATTGGCGTCCGGATCGGGATTCGGTCCCGGCCAATCGACCGCGATATTGCCGGGCGCCTGCGGCCAGACTTGCGGCGCGCCGTCGGCGCAGCGCTGCGCGCGCGTCGATCACCGGCGTCAATTCGTCGTATTCGACCGAGACGAATTCGGCGGCGTCCTGCGCCGCGGCCGCGGTCTCGGCGACCACCATCGCCACCGGCTCGCCGATATGGACGACACGATCGGTGGCGAGCGCCGGCCGGTGCGGCAGGACCAGGCCCTTGCCGCCGCGGCCGGGGACCGGCGGATGGCGGCCGAGATTGCCGACGCCTTCCATGTCTTTGGCGGTCAAGACGCCGATCACGCCCGGCGCATTGGCGGCGCCGCTGACGTCGATCGAGACGATGCGGGCGAAGGCATGCGGCGAGCGCACGAAATACGCATAGGCCTGGTTCGGCTGCGGCGCATCGGCGGCATAACGGCCGTGGCCGCGAACCAGAACGTCGTCTTCGACGCGGGGATGATAGGCAATGTGGCTGAGCGTTGTCCGTGCTGGCGTCCATGCTGGGTTTCCGGAGGGCTTAGATAGGGGAGGAATTGGCGGAGAGTTTTCGGGGCTCTTTATAGCGGAAACCGCCGATTGCTAAAGGCCCACGGCAGGCCGCATGGCCCGCGTGCACGCCCCACCCATCGCATGGCTTTCTTGCATCTTTGGCGGCTTATGCGCAGAACATGCCGCGCCATCCCGGGGAGGAACTTATGACAGCGGGCCAAAAGACCAAGACCATCGATACCCACAGCCATATCCTTGCAGATTCAACGATAAAACTCCTGCAACAGGAGATCCCGAAGCTCGGTCTCAAGCTCACCCCGTATCGACGGCGAGAATTCCGTGGTCGAGGTGGCGGGCGTGCCGTACCGGCCATTTCCGCGCGGCGGGCATAATATCGAGAGCCGGTTCGCCGACATGGACGCCGCCGAGGTCGATGTGCACGTGCTCTCGGTATCGCCGCAGACCTGGCTCTATGGCCAGGAGGCCGCGGTCGGCATCGCCGGCGCCGTGATCCAGAACGACGAGATCGCGCGCCTCGTCAAAGAATATCCTGAGCGCTTTTCCGGCATCGCCACGTTGCCGATGCAGGCGCCGGACAAGGCTGCCGAAGAATTGCGCCGCGCCATCACCAAGCTCGGCCTGCATGGCGCCATGATCGGCTCCAATATCGGCGGCAAGAATCTCGACGATCCGAGTTTTGAACCGCTATGGGCCACCGCCGCCGAGCTCGACGCCTTCATGGTGATCCATCCCGGCAATGTCGCCGGCGCCGACCGGCTGAAGTCCTATTATCTCGGCAATCTGATCGGCAATCCGCTCGACACCACCATCGCGGCGGCGTGCCTGATTTTCGGCGGCGTGATGGAGCGCTATCCCAATCTCAATTTCATGATGGTGCACGGCGGCGGCTTTATTCCCTATCAGGGCGGCCGCTGGGTCCATGGCTGGGAAGTGCGGCCTGAGCCGAAACTGCATCTGAAACATTCGCCGCAGCGTTATCTCGACCGCTTCTTTTACGACACCATCACGCATAACAAGGCGGCGCTGTGAGTTCTTGGTATCCTCGGCCGGTGCCGAGCGCATCTTCCTCGGCAGCGATTATCCCTACGACATGGGAACGCTGGAATGCGCCCGGCAGGTCAAAGCGCTCGGCATCAGTGCCGGCGATCGCGAGCGGATTCTCGGCGGGCATGCCGCCGAAATCATCGGCAAGAAGCGGCGGCTCTGATGAACGAAGCTGCTCTCATCCGCGTGCCGGGGCGCGCCACCAAGGCGCTGATTGCCGACGCATTCGTTGCCGCGGGTTTGCCGTATGACGATGCCGCGCGCTGTGCCGAACTGATGACCGAAGCCGATCTGACCGGCGCCGACGGCCACGGCATTTTCCGGCTGCCGCAATATATCCGGCGCCTCAAGGCCGGCGGCTTTAACAAAGTTCCCAACATCACCGTGAAGAAGACCGCGCCGGCGACCGCGCTGGTCGACGGCGACAACGGCATGGGGCATCTGGTGATGTCGCGCGCGACGGAGGAAGCGATTGCGATCGCGCGCGAGCAGGGCACCGGCTTCGTCGGCGTTCGGCGCTCCAATCACGCAGGCCCGGCCGGGCTCTATGCCGAAATGCCGGCGGCCGCCGGCATGATCGGCATCTATGCGGCGGTGGCCAATGCCAATCACATGGCGACCTGGGGCGGCGCCGATCATCTGCTCGGCACCAATCCGCTCGCCATCGGCGTGCCGTCGGGAACTGGCGCGCTGGTGTTCGACATGGCGACCTCGATTGTCGCCTACGGCACGGTGAAGAAATACGCCCTGCGAGGGCTCACCATGCCGGAAGGCTGGTTCGTCAATCCCGATACCGGGGCGGCGATCACCGATCCCAATCGTTCCGGCGAAGGCATGCTGCTGCCGATGGGCGAATATAAAGGCAGCGGGCTTGCGTTGATGATCGGGCTGATCGCCGGCGTACTCAACGGCGCCGCCTTCGGCCGCGACGTCGTCGATTTCAATGCCGACGACAACAGCGAGACCAATACCGGCCACTTCCTCATTGTGGTCGATATTGCGCGCTTCTTGCCGCTCAACATATTTACCGCCGAAGTCGACCGCCACGTGCGCGACTTGCGCCAATCGAAACGTCTGCCCGGCGTCGATGAAATTCGTCTGCCGGGCGACCGCCGCGCCGAATGCCGCACCGAACGGCTGCGCGACGGCGTGCCGCTCGCGCCGGCACTGATCGCCCAGCTCGACAAAATGGCGCGCGAGCTCAGAGTAAAGCCGCTCGCCGAGCGGTAACATACGGACCGTTACGCGGCGCCCGCGTCATAATGGGCGGCAGCTTGACACCATAATCTCCACCGCCCAGTAAGTTGGGCCAAAGCCCACAGAAAGTGTAGCGGAGGCCACGCATCATGGCACTGACCAAAAGGCAATTGATTTCCACAGCCGCGGCAGCCGGTTCAGCGGCCGTGCTGGCGCCGATGCGGCGCGCCCGGGCCGCCCTCGACAAGATTTCGGTTGCGGTGATCCCCATCGCCGACTGCGCGCCGATCTATCTGGGCAAGGCCAAGGGCTTCTTCGCCAAGCAGAATATCGACGTCGAGCTGTCGACCCAGGGCGGGGGCGCGGCCATCATCCCTGGCGTGCTATCGGGGCAACTGCAGTTCGGCTTCAGCAACGTGCCGTCGCTGTTGATCGCACAGAGCAAGGGACTGAAATTCGTCGGCACCGCGCCGGGCGTCGCCTCGACCGGCGTCAGCGGTCACGACTTTTGCGCGGTCCTGGTGCCTGGCGACAGCCCGATTAAAAGCGCCAAGGACCTCACCGGCAAGACCGTCGCGGTCAATAACCTGAACAATATCGGCCAGGTTGCGGTGCGCGCCGGGGTGAAGGCCGCGGGCGGCGACCCTGACAGCCTAAAGTACATCGAGGTGCCGTTTCCCGACATGCCGGCGGCGCTGGCCGACCATCGCATCGAGGCCGGCTGGATGGTGGAACCATTCGTCACCATCGCCCAGTCACGCGGCGACAGGGTCGTCGATTGGCCGTTTGTCGCTATCGCGCCGAAAGCAGAGATCGCGGTTTATTTCGCCTCAGTGCAATATACCAATGCGAACCCCGACATGGTCAAACGTTTCCAGGCCGCGATCACCGAGTCGCTCGCGTATGCCGATTCCCACTCCGATGAAGTTCGCCAGATCATTCCGACCTATACGCGTATCTCGCCCGAAATCGCCGCCAAGATCATTCTGCCGATATGGCCGCCTAAATTTAACCGCGCCTCGGCCCAGGCGATGGCCGATGACATGTTCAAGAGCGGACTGATCACCAAGCAGGCGGACGTTGCGGCGCTGTTGCCGCAGTAGCCCATGCCGGCGGCACAAACGACCAGAATGCGGGCCAGGCTTGCGGCCCGCGCTTTTATTTGGCTGCAAGGCCTCGCGGGCCTTGTCGGCTTCGCTCTCCTGCTTGAGATCTTGCCGCGCGTCGGCATCGTCTCGCCGGATTATCTGCCGCCGTTTTCCGCCATCATGGTTGCGCTGTTCAAGGAGATGACGACCGCCGAGTTCTGGACGGCGCTCGGCGACACTTTGGAAGCCTGGGCAATCGGGCTCGTCATATCGGTAGTTGCCGGCGTAGCGATCGGCATCGCCATCGGCAGCTCGCATTTGCTGCGTAGCTTGACCCATTCGACTATCGAGTTCCTGCGTCCGATTCCGTCGGTCGCGCTGATCCCGCTCGCGGTGCTGCTGTTCGGCTCGCAGATCCAGTCGACGCTGGTGCTCGTGGTCTACGCCTCGTTCTGGCCGGTGCTCATCCAGGTGCTGTATGGCGTACAGGATGTCGATCCGGTGGCGCGGGAGACCGCGCGCTCATATGGACTGGGAACCTGGGCGCAAATCCGATACGTCACCTGGCCGACCACGCTGCCTTATCTGATGACCGGCATCCGGCTCGCCGCCGCGGTGGCGCTCATTCTGGCCATCACCAGCGAAGTCGCGATCGACACCCAGGGTCTCGGCAAGGAGATCAGCGATACCGAGTCCGGCGGCGCTGTCGCCATCATGTATGCCTATGTCATCGTTGCCGGAATTATCGGCGTCATCGTCAACCTGGGGGCCCGGGCGCTGGAGCGACGGGTTCTGGCTTGGCATCCGTCGGTACGTTTGGACGCCGCGGAGGCCGGCGCATGAAGGATCTCATGCCATCGCTGCCGCGCCGTCTTGCTGTTACGCTTGCGCTTCCGGTGACGCTGATCGCCGCCTGGTGGATCACCAGCGCGGACAGCCAGAGCTTTTATTTCCCGCCGCTGCAGACGATTTTGCAGACCTTCGTCAAACTGTGGTTTTCGCCGCATGCCCTGTCCGACGTGGGGCCGAGCCTGTGGCGCTTCTCGGTAGGCTATCTTGCCGCAGCGTTCCTCGGCATCGTCATTGGTATTCCGGTCGGATCCTCGCGCAACTTGCGCAACGTGCTCGAACCGGTGCTGGAATTTTTGCGCGCCATTCCGCCCCCGGTGCTGGTGCCGGTGCTGATCCTGTTCACCGGCCTCGGCAACGAGATGAAGGCGCTGGTGATCCTGTTCGGCTGCATCTGGCCGGTCCTGCTCAATACGGTCGCCGGCGTCCGCGCGCTCGACGAGGTCCTGGCGGAAACGGTGCGCAGTTATCGGATCGGTGGGCTCTCCCGGCTGTGGCATTTCGTACTCCCGGGCGCCAGTCCGCAGATTTTCACCGGCCTGCGGCAATCGCTGTCGATCGGCATCATCCTCATGGTCATCAGCGAAATGTTCGCAGCCAGAGACGGCATCGGTTTCGTTCTGGTGCAATATCAGCGAACCTTCGCGATTCCCGAGATGTGGAGCGGCATTATCCTTCTTGGCATCATCGGCATCGTGCTGTCGCTGATCTTTCGTGCGATTGAGGCTTGGCTGCTTGGCTGGTATCACGGCCTGCGGCAATCGCAGCGGGCCGGATAAGCGAGCTTTTGAGGGATCGATGGATCGAGCAGTCAAATCCATGCTCGAAGTGAAGGGGCTGCGCAAAGTTTACGAGGATGCGAGCCGCACGGTCGAGGCGATCCGTGACGTCAGCTTCAGCGTCGGCCAAGGCGAGCTCGTTTGCATCGTCGGCCCGTCGGGTGCCGGCAAGACCACGCTGCTCAAATGCATTGCCGGACTATTGGCGCCGACGGCCGGCGCGGTCGTCGTGGAAGGAACGCCGGTTATCGGTCCGCCGGCGGCCATGGCGGTTGTGTTCCAGGAATACGGACGCAGCCTGTTTCCGTGGATGACGGTGCATGACAATGTGGCGCTGCCGTTGAAGCAGAAGAGGCTTTCCGCGGAGCGGCGCGAAGAACTGGTACGCGATGCATTGTCCGCCGTCGATCTTTCGGGGGCCGACGGCGCCTATCCTTGGCAGCTCTCGGGCGGTATGCAGCAGCGCGTTGCCATTGCTCGGGCGGTCGCCTACGAGCCGCATGTGCTGTTGATGGACGAGCCATTCGCGGCGGTCGACGCGCAGACGCGTGCCGACCTCGAGGATCTGATTCGGGTGTTATGGCAGCGGCTGCGGGTGACGGTGCTGTTTGTCACCCACGACATCGACGAGTCGGTCTATCTCGGCGAGCGCGTCCTGGTGATGTCGCATGCGCCGACGGTCATCATGGAAGACGTGACCATCGACCTGCCGGATGAGCGCACGCAGCTGGAAACCCGGTCGATGCCTCGGTTCGGCGAGTTGCGCAAGCACATTTATTCGCAAATCCAGCTCGCCAAGCAGGGTTGGCGCCCGTCCTCCGAGTGAAGCCGCGGGGCGATTGGCGTGCCGGCGGGTTTGCCGATACCCCAATCTGTGAATTTTCCGGCATGGCTCTCCTGCGGGCAATGGAAGTCCCTATGCGGGCCGGCCACTGAAGAGTAGGAACGCCCCTTCATCGCAAGCGTGGTGCTTGCGGCCGCTGGCGAAATTCTTAGCAAAAATTGCCAATGCTCACTCCCGGGACCTTCGCGCTGACTTTATTGCTGTCGTTTCTGACTGCGCTTGGTCCGCTGTCGATGGACATGTATCTGCCGTCGCTGCCGGATATCGCCCGCTCGCTGCAGGCGCCGGTCCTGAATGTGCAGCTGACCATTTCCAGTTACCTGTTCGGCTTCGCGGTCGGCCAGATTTTTTACGGCCCGATCTCCGACCGCTTGGGCCGCAAACCGGTCTTGTTGGTCGCGCTCGTGCTCTATGCCGCTGCAACCGTCGCCTGCGCATCGGCGCAATCGATCCACGAGCTGATCGCCGCGCGTTTCATCCAGGCGCTCGGCGGTGCCGGCTCGATCGTGCTGGCGCGCGCCGTGGTGCGCGATATTTATTCCGGCGCACGCGCCGGGCGCGAATTGTCGCTGATGGGGTCGATCACGGCGTTTGCGCCGATCGTCGCGCCGGTGATCGGCGGCGTGTTGCAGACCGTGTTCGGCTGGCGCGCGATTTTCGTTCTGCTGGTGGTATTCGCCGGAGTGTCGGGCGCCGCCGCCGCGTTCCTACTTCCGGAGACGCTGAAGGAGAGCCCGGCGGGGCGATTCTCGTTCGCCGGCATGGCCGAGCTTTATCGCTCGGTGCTGGTGCATCGCGGCTTTCTCGCCAATCTCGGCATTCTGACCACGACCTTTGTCGGGCTGTTCGCCTGGGTGTCGGGCGCGCCGATCGTGATGCAGGGCTCGGTCTATGGCCTGTCGCCGCTCGTCTTTGGCGTGACCTTCGCCATCGGGGCTGCCGGCTACATGGTCGGCGCCTATATCTCGGCACGCATCGTCATCCGTCTCGGCCTCGACCGCACCATGGGCATCGGTTGCGCGACGCTCGCGATCGGCGGCTTGACCATGGCGGCGGTGGTCGCGCTCGGATTGACGAATGTGCTGTGGTTTGTCGGCGCGATGACGATCTATCTCGCAGGCCTTGGTTTCGCGCTGCCGACGTCGATGGCGGGCGCGCTGACGCCGTTTCCGGATCGCGCCGGCACGGCGTCGTCGCTGATGGGGTTCGCTCAGCAATCGAGCGCCGCCATCGCCGCAGGCTGCATCGGCCTTTATCTCGGCCATTCCGCCTGGCCGGTCGCCGCCGTGGTTTCGACTATGGGCTGCACCGCATTCGCCGTCTGGGCACTGACGCGGCGGGTGCGCGCGGCGGAGTGGTGACGGTAGTTCCGCCTCGGAGCGCTCGCGGGACCTACCGCTTTTTCTTCTTGCCCTTCTTCCCGAAGATGGCGTTCCAGTTTTCCTTATAGGCGGCAGTGACGGGTTTCTGGCCCTCGCCACGACTGTAACTGGAAGGCGGGGCGGCCGGCTCGCCGGCATCGGGCTTGGTCTCGGCCTTCGTCTCCGTGGCCTTGGTCTCTGTTTTGGCGCCATCCACGGCCGCAGCGCTCTTGTCCTTCGCGACGCCATCGCTTTTTGGCGCGGGGTCGGCTTTCGCTTTCTTCTTGTCGGTAACCATCGGCCTTCCTGATCGTGACTGCGCAGCGGTTTTCGACTGGCCCAGATTTGACGGCGAAGCGCGCGGGAAGCGGCGCAAGGGATCCCCGCCGGCTCCCCTCTACCCAATCTATCGCCTCGAAGGCAACAATTCGACCGGTGTCGGGCATTTCGGACCCTCTTGGGGTCGCCCTGCGACATATTATTCCTGCGACATCCGATCCGGGAGCCTTGGCGGCAGGACGCGGTTAACTAGACAGGGGCGGCCATGTGACGACACGATGAGGACGTCATGGCTGTTGATGCCGTACTCTGGCTCGATATTGCGGTCATATTCGCATTCATAAGCTTCGGCTGTATGCTCACCGCACGTCGCGATAAGCCGAGCGACTTGACCGAAGCCCGGTTCGACCGCGAGTTCGACCGCGCCGCCTGACGCCGGGCAAATAAGTCCACCACCGTCTTGCAATCGGGCCGGCGCATGTCGTCGGCTGGCTCCGCGTTATTGCTGCCGACACGCCAATTGCCATCGGCTATAACCCTGGCCGTAGCAAGGCGCTGTAGAACCCCGCAATGAGAGCAGCACAATGACGAAAGCCAATAATCTTCCGACGCGCATCCTCGGTTCATCCGGCTTCGCGGTTTCCGCCATCGGGCTCGGCTGCATGTCGCTATCCGGAATTTACGGCGCGGTCGGCGATGCTGAAGGCATCGCGCTCATTCACGAAGCGTTGGATCGCGGCATCACCCTGCTCGATACGTCGGACGCCTATGGGGCCGGCCATAACGAGACGCTGGTCGGCAAGGCCCTCAAGGGTCGCCGTTCCGGGGTCGTGCTGGCGACAAAGTTCGGCAATCTCGGCGGCCGTGACGGTAGATTTGCCGACGGCCGCCCCGAGTTCGTCATCAGTTCGTGCGAGGCGAGCCTCAAGCGCTTGGGCGTCGAGGTAATCGACCTCTATTATCAGCACCGCATCGATCCCAGCGTGCCGATCGAGGACACGGTCGGCGCCATGGCGAAGCTCGTCAAGGACGGCAAAGTGCGCGCCCTCGGCTTGAGCGAGGCGAGCCCCAAGACCGTCCGCCGCGGTCACGCCGTGCACCCGATCGCCGCCGTGCAGAACGAATTCTCGCTGCTCTACCGGTCCGATGCCGAGGAGACCTTTCGCACCACGCGCGAATTGAACATCGCCTTCGTCGCCTATTCGCCGCTCGGCCGCGGTCTCCTTACCGGGGGTATTGAACTTGCGGACAACGATGCCCGTCGCCGCCATCCACGCTTTGCGCCGGAAAATATCGACCGCAACATGACGCTCGTTGACCGCGTCGGCGAACTATCGCGCCAGAAGAAATGCACGCCCGGGCAGCTCGCGCTGGCCTGGGTATTGGCGCAAGGCGACGACATCGTGCCAATTCCCGGGACCAAGCACAAAGAAAGACTATTGGAGAATATCGGCGCGCTTGCCGTCGATCTGACCAAGGACGAACTCGCGCAGATTTCCGCCGCAATCCCGGTCGGCGCTGCCGCGGGTCTGCGCTATCCCGAAGCGCAAATGAAGAGCGTCTATGTTTGACGCCATCGCCGCGGCTGCGGCGTTCCGGAAACTCGCGAACTGAAATTGTCGGGCGCCGGCGTCTGCGCTAGAATTACGCATGAGAGAAGCGTCCCGCAGAGGACGCCATAACGGTAAGTCGGGGAGGCAAAATGTGGATCGCGCTGGTCATCACCCATGGGTTGTTGGCGTTTCTTTTGCTGGGCGCCATCACCCACCAGGTCGTGAGCGTCTGGGCGCCGGTGCGAGCGGCTGCGGGTAATTTCGTCGCTCGCTTCCGCGCCGTCGGCTCAGCCAATTATGTCAATGCCATTATCGTGCTTTACTGCGCCACCGCCTCGCTCGGCAGCGTGATCTACACCAATTACCGCATCACGGCCCGGCTGACGCTCGAGCAGGGTCACTACTGGAAATCGTTCGGCGCCTTCGAGCTCAAGGAACATTTCATCGCCATTGGGCTTGCGATGCTGCCGGCCTATTGGTGGTTCTGGCGGCAGCCGCTCGATGCCAAGGATGCGCTCACGCGCAAACTCCTGACCACGCTGATCGCCTTCATCGTCTGGTGGGCGTTTCTTGCCGGACACGTCGTCAACAATATACGCGGCTTGGGGACATGAGCACGAACAACCGGTTCGGCGTTTTCGCCATCACCTTCGCGGCGGTCTATGCGGCGGTCTATTATGCCGTGCTGACCAATAATTGGCCGCTGTTTTCCTATGGTCCGGCGGTTGGCGAATGGACCCTGTTCAACCATGCGGCGTCGGCCGGTCCGACGATGTATTGGTATGGTTGGATCGCAACCTCGGCGATTGTGGCCGCCATCGCCGCACTCATCATGTGCTATTTGCCTGGAAATATCGGCCGCCGGCTCTGGTCCGGTCTGGCGTGGCTTGTGCCGCTGTGTTCGCTCGCGGCGATCGCGCATCTGTTGAGCGGATATTTCACGCATTGAGGCGGCGTATGGCAATCGATCGCCCGGGTCTGTATCTCGCATTGGCTCTGGCATCGGCGCTCGCCGGGCTGGCGCCGGCGCACGCCGGCGGCGTGAATTTCGGCGACGACAACGACAACAATGCCGACCAGGGACCATATTTTTTCGGCTTCGTCCGCGACGACTCAGGCTCGTCCGTGCCCGACGCCAAGGTGACGGCGACCGTGAAGGCGGGCGGTGCGCTTGTGACGCGGACCAACGGCATGGGCGTCTATAAGATTCCAGGCTTCGGCAAGAACGTCGATCCCGACAGCATCGACATTTCCTGCGCCAAGGAAGGCTACAAGCAGGACACCGTGCTGCGCCGCCCGCATGCCGCCGGCGACAGTGCTGATCCGGTCGAGGTCGAGTGCACGCTGAAGAAAGAGTAGCGCGGCGATGAAGCGGACGCTTGGCCTTGCCGCGGCGATCGCGTTTGTCTTAAGCCTGATCGGGGCCGATGTCTGCTGTGCCGGCTCGCTGGCCGGCTCGGTGATGTCCGCCGAGGAAGGCGCGATGGAAGGCGTGCTGGTCGGCGCGCAAAAATCGGGCTCGCCGATCACCATTACTGTCGTCAGCGACGATAAAGGCCGCTTCCGCTTTCCCGATGGCCGGCTGACGGCCGGCCACTACACGCTGCGCATCCGCGCCGTCGGTTACGAGCTTGGCGGTCCGCAACAGGTCGACATCGGGCATGCACCGGCCGATGTCGCGATCAGCTTGCGCAAAACCTCCGATCTCGCGGCGCAGCTCACCAACACCGAATGGCTGATGAGCATGCCCGGCACGGCGGACGACAAACGCCCGCTGATCGAATGCATGAGCTGCCACAGTTTCCAGCGTATCGTGCGCTCGACCTACACGGCGGATGAGTTCGTTCCGGTCCTCGAGCGCATGGCGCAATATGCCAACAACTCGATACCGGCGCGGGTGCAATCGCGCCTCGCCCGGCGCGACGTCAGCGATGCCTCCGTGCACAAGCTTGCCGCCTATCTGGCGACGATCAATCTGAGCCGCGCACAAGAACATGGCCAAGAACGCGGCAACGAGGGTTGGAACTACGAATTGCAAACCCTGCCGCGCCCGAAAGGTCGCGCTACGCACGTCATCATCACCGAATACGCAATGCCACGCCCGACCATCGCGCCGCATGACGTACGCACCGACGCCGCAGGGCATGTCTGGTATTCGAATTTCGTCGAGAACGATCTCGGCGAGCTCGATCCGAAAACCGGCGAGACCCGGGACTATCCGATTCCGGTGCTCAAGCCGGGATCGCCGACCGGTTCGCTCGACCTCGAAGCCGACGCCGACGGCAATCTGTGGCTCGCCATGATGTTTCAGGGGGCCTCGCCCGTTTCGACATGAAGACCAAGACATTTCGCATTTTCCCGGTCGACGCCGATCTGAACGACGACGCCATGCAATTGTCGATGGTGATGCCGCGCGCAGCAGGGGTCGACGGCAAAGTATGGACCAACGACGTGGCGCGGCAGTCGATCATGCGGCTCGATCTTGCGAGCGGAAAATATCAGCGCATCGATCCCTTCACCCTTTTGCCGAAAGGGCGGCTGCACGCGCCGTACGGCATGACGGCCGATGCCGGCAACAATCTCTATTTCATGGATTTCGCCGACCAGAATATCGGCCGGGTCGACGCCGCAAGCGGTGCGGCCACGATCTATCCGACGCCGACGGCGAAATCTCGCCCCCGCCGCTGCATGCTCGATGATCAAGGACGGCTGTGGTTCACCGAATTCGCCGCCAATAAGCTTGCGATGTTCGATATCAAGGCGGAGGAATTCAAGGAGTGGGACGTGCCGACGCCCTACACTTTTCCCTACGACGTGTTCAGTGACCCCGAACGGCGAATTATGGAGCGGCGGCATGGCGAGCGATCGGGTGTTGCGCTTCGATCCGAAAACCGGGGGTTCGGTCGAATACCTGTTGCCTCAGCCGACCAATATCCGCCGCGTCTTTGTCGACACCTCGACCATGCCGGTGACGTTCTGGGCGGGCAACAATCATGGCGCCGAAATCGTGCGGCTCGAACCGCTCGATTAGCTCGCAGCAAAGGGAGGTCGCGCGATGAAACGCGGTTCGATTCTTGCAGCCTTGGTCGCGGCGGAAGTGTTCACAGCTACAGTGACCGCGGCTCTGTCGCAGACCATGCAGCCGGTTGCGCCGCCGGCCGCGGTGGCCGCCGTCCCCTATACGATGTCGATGGGCGATATGATGAATACCTTTGTGCAGCCGCGCCACGCCAAGCTCGGCCTTGCCGGTCGTGCAGCAAACTGGCCGCTCGCTGCCTATGCGCTTGCGGAGATCCGCCAGACCTTCGTCGGTATCGTCAGGGCGCAACCGCGCTTCGCGGGCCTTCCGGTCGGCGAACTGGTGGATGCGGCGCTGAAAGCGCCGTTCGGCGCCGTTGAGGCCGCTATCAAGCAGCAGGATCCGCAAAAATTTGCCGCCGCTTACGATCAGCTCACCCAAGGCTGCAACGGCTGCCACGCCACGCTCGATCATCCTTTCGTCGTCATCAAACCGCCCGATGCATCAGCCTTCGCCAATCAGGATTTCAATGCGCAGCGCTAGGCTGCCTTGAGGAGGAAACATGGTTCAGCTTGTCGATAGCGACATCGAGACTCGGGAAGTGCTCGGCTGGAAGGGCATCCACGTTCTGCACTTCATGGGCTCGTCATGCTCGCAGAAGCTTCGCATCTTTCTCAACCTCAAGGGCATTCCGTGGCAATCGCACCACGTCGATCTGCACGGCAATGAGAATTTCACGCCTTGGTTTCTCGGCATTAATCCGCGGGGCCTTGTTCCGGTGCTAGTGCATGACGGCGCCGTCCACATCGAGAGTAACGACATCATCGAATATCTGGAAAAGACTTTTCCGGAACCGAAACTCATTCCGGAGGGCCACGAGAACGAAGTTGCAGGCTTGCTCAAGCACGAGGATGATCTGCATCTCGATTTGCGCACGTTGAGCTTCCGCTTCGTGTTTGCGCCGTCCGGCCCGCCGAAGCCCGCAGAATCGCTCAAGCGCTACGCGGCGAACGGCTCAGGCACCGTGCGTGGCAGGAAGGATCGCGACAGGGAAATCCAGATCGAATTCTGGGAGCGCGCTGCCCGCGAAGGTTTTCCCGACGACAAAGCGCGCGCCTCGGCGCAAAAATTCCGTGCCGCGTTCGCTGCGCTCGACGAACGGCTGGCGCACCAGCCTTTTCTGATGGGCGAGGCCGTGAGCGTGCTCGACATCGCGTGGTTCATCTACGCGAACCGGCTGTCGCTTGCCGGCTATCCGTTGGCGCGGCTACATCCGCGCCTGGGCGCCTGGGCCGCGAGGCTATCGGCGCGTGCGGAATTCGCCAAGGAGATTGCGATGCCCCCGGAGGCCGAGGCGCGGATCGAAGCGACGCGGCGCGCGCAGACGCA
Organism: uncultured Alphaproteobacteria bacterium; assembly: GCA_963696555.1. Classification (GTDB taxonomy): domain Bacteria; phylum Pseudomonadota; class Alphaproteobacteria; order Rhizobiales; family Xanthobacteraceae; genus BOG-931. Next base: position 84,039 of record CAVOKR010000028.1, read on the forward strand.
AGCCGGCAAGACCCTCGAGGCGGTGGCCGGCTTTTAGCCGTTAGGCAGCGACCGGCTAGAGTGGGCGGTCAACGCGCCGCGCAAAATCTCCCGCGCCGGCTCCGTGCCGTCGACGAGCCGCAGCGTTCGGCGCTTGATCTTCCAGCCCGACGGCGTGCGCGCAAGCTCCCAGCGGTTGGTGACGACACGATGGATATGATAGCCCCGCGAGGTGCCATGATTGGGAACCTCGACCGGCTCGCCGGATTTATTCGGCGTCAGGATCTGCAGATAAGAGGTGACGACGGCGGTATCGCCGTCGAGTGCGATGTGCGGTAGCCCGGTGAAATGCGCGATGCCGCCGGCGATGGCCGCCTGGTGGCCGTCACTCTTGAGGCTTGCGGCGATCGCCTTGTTGCCGACGGCGCCGGACAGATCGGGACCGCGGTCGAAAACCCCGTCCTCCGCATAGACGAATTCAGCATAGGCTGCGGCGCCGGTATCGGCGCTCGGCGGGTGGCTCGCAATCAGATTGTAGATTTCCAACCGATCTTCTATCGCGCGGAGGCGACGTTCAATTATAGAGGGATCATTGCCCATACCAGTCCCCAAATTGCGGTTGCCGTACGATTCCGTACTCGCGATTCAGCCTACATTATCACCACGGCCGGGCCGTTTTTTGCGCTGCGCGGAACGCCGGAATCTGGCATCGTTATAGAGTTATGAGGTTCGATTCATGACGCTGGCCGGCGAATTCCATCGCCGTTCATTCCTTATTGGCGCCACCGCCACAGCTGGCGGGGTGGCGCTGAGTTTTGCTATTCCCTTCGCGATGCCGGATCGGGCGCGCGGCGCCGAAGGCGTTTCCGAAATCACCTGCTGGGTAGTGATCGCTCCCGACGATACGGTGACCATCCGTGTGGCCCGCGACGAGATGGGGCAGGGCGCGATGACCGGCCTCGCCATGCTGGTCGCCGAAGAGCTCGAATGCGACTGGGCCAGGGTCCGCACCGAGATCGTTTCCCAGGAGGAGAATTTGCGGCGCAGCCGCGCCTTTGGCGATACCGCGACCGGCGCCAGCCGCTCGGTCGCTTCGTCGCAGGCCTATTTGCGCCGGGCCGGCGCCATGGCTCGCGAGATGCTGATCGCGGCGGCAGCGCGCGCGTTGGCAGGTTAGGGCGGCGGAGTGCAGCGCGCGCAACAGCACGATCATCCATGGACCGACCGGCCGCAGCGTCACTTTCGGCGCCGTTGCCGAGGACGCCGCGACGGTCGAGCCGCCGACGGACGTGGCGCTGAAGCCGCCCGGCACCTGGCGGCTCGCCGGCACGCCCCGCAAGCGCCTCGACGTCTTGGCCAAGGTTACGGCGACAACCCGTCTATGCGATGGACGTGCGCCTTCCCGGCATGCTCTACGCCGCCATCCTTCAGTGTCCGGTATTCCAAGGCACGCTGAAATCGGTCGACGACAATTCGATTGCGGGGCTGCCCGGCATACGCGGTATCGTCCGCATGCCGGACGCCGTCGCGGTGGTGGCGGATTCGCTGGTGGCGCGCGCAGCGCGCCGTGGGTGCGCTGAAAGTAACCTGGGACGATGGCGGCAATGGCGGGCTGTCGAGCGCGGCGATCGCCGAACTGGTCCGCGGCGGGCTCGATGCCGCGCCGGCCCAGATCGGACGTGCCGATGGCGATGCCGCGGCGGCACTTGCCGGCGCCTCGCGGCGCGTCGAGGCGGAATACGGGGTGCCGTTTCTCGCCCATGCCACCATGGAGCCGCAGACCTGCACCGCGCACGTGACGGCGGCCGGAGTCGAAATCTGGGCGCCGACGCAAGATCCCGCCACCGCGCTCGCGACCGCCGCGATCGCCGCCGGGGTGCCGAACGACAAAGTTACGGTGCACCGGATGCTGCTCGGCGGCGGCTTCGGGCGGCGCGGCCCGATCCAGGAATACGTCCGCCAAGCGGTCGTCATCGCCAAGGAATTCAAGGAACCGGTCAAGCTGGTCTGGTCGCGCGAGCAGGACGTCGCTCACGATCTCTATCGGCCCTGCGGCATGGCGCGTCTGGTCGCAGGCCTCGATGGCGAAGGGATGCCGATTGCCTGGACGATCAGGCTTACCGGACCGTCCTTCGTCGCGTCGCTGGTGCCCGCGTTCGGCCCCACGCTTGCCGACCGCACCTTTGTCAGCGGCCTGACCGACGAAATGCCCTACGACGTGCCGAACTATCTGGTCGACTACGTAATCCGCCCGACCCCGGTGCCGCTCGGCGTGTGGCGCGCGATCAACTACACCCAGAACGCTTTTTACAAAGAGAGCTTCGTCGACGAGATGGCGCAGGCCGCGGGTATCGATCCCTATCTTTATCGGCGCAAATTATTGGCCAAGGATGCACGCAATCTCGCCGTCCTCGATGCCGCGGCCAAGAAGGCGAATTGGGGCGGTCCGCTGCCGCACGGCGTGTTCCGCGGCATCGCACTCAACGCGGCCTGCGGCAGCTATTGCGCGCAAGTGGTCGAGCTTTCGGTCAGCGACGGGCGGGTGCGCGTGCATCGCGTCGTTTCGGCCTTGGATATGGGTTACGCCGTCAACCCGCTGTCGATCGAGATGCAGACCCAAGGAGCCGTGGTTTACGCGCTGACCGCGGCGCTCTACGGCGAGATCACCATCAAGGATGGAGGCGCCGCGCAGTCGAATTTCGACGACTACGAAATGCTGCGCCTTGGCGAGGTGCCGCAGGTCGAGACTGTGATCGTGCCGAGCGGCGGATTTTGGGGAGGTGTCGGCGAGCCGCCGGTTCCGCCGCTCGCGCCGGCGCTGTGCAATGCCATTTTCGCCGCCACCGGCAAGCGTCTCCGCTCGCTGCCGCTGAGGAATCACGATCTGCGCAACGCGATCTGAGCCGCATCGGGCGCGGCTTTTCATTTCGTCGGATCGTGTCTAGTTTGCGCCACCTTTCTCCTCCGTGGCGCGATCCATTCCATGCCCACCATCGACATCCATGCCCATTTCGTCGATCGCCGTTATCTCGACGATCTCACCCGCGTCATGCGGCTCGACGTCGAGACGACGGCGGACGGCAAGACCTTGTTGCGCGAACGCGGCGCCACGCTGGCTTGGACCCGGCCGGACATGTTTTCCGTTGAACACCGCCTCGCCGACATGGCGCAAAAGTCGATCGATATGCGCGTGCTCTCGGTCAGCGCGCCGAACGTCTATCCGTTTCCACCCGCCGAGCAGGTCGAGATCGCCCGCCATGTCAACGATGCGCTGGCGCGCTATTGCGGCGCGGCGCCGAAAAAATTCATCGGGCTTGCCAGCCTGCCGCTCGCCGATGTCGCGGCCTCGCTGCGCGAGCTTGATCGCGCGGTCAACGAACTCGGCCTCTCCGGCGTCGCCATCGGCTCCAATATCGGCGGTGTAGCGCTCAACGACGCGCGCTTTGAGCCGCTATGGGCGAAGATCAATGCCTTGAAGCTGCCGGTGGTCGAGCATCCGGTGTTCCCGCGCGACACCTCCGACATGGGCGAATTCGAATTGCCGCTACGGGTCGGGTTGATGTTTGACACCACGCTGATGGCGGCGCGCATGATCTATGCCGGCATCTTCGAACGCTATCCGGATTTCCCTTTCGTCTTGGCGCATACCGGCGCGGCGCTGATCATGCTGATGGAGCGGCTCGATAACGGTTTTCGGCTGTTTCCCGACTGCCGCAAATATATCGACAGACTGCCGAGCGAATACGCCAAGCGGCTCTTTTACGATTCCTGCGCCTTCGGCGAGAAGGCGCTGATGTTCGCGATCGACGCGGTCGGCGTCAGCCAAATCCTGTTCGGCACCGACGATCCCTTCATCGGCTCCGACACTTCACACGTGACGCAGCTGCCGATTTCGGCGGCCGACAAAGCCGCAATCCTCGGCGGCAATGCGGCGGGCCTGTTCGGGCTTAAGCCGTCATAACGACGAAAGGCCATCGCCATGACCACACTCGCCGCGGTCAAAGTTCCCGCGCAAGCGCTGGAGCCGGCGGCGTTCGCGCCCTATGGCGAGATCATCGCGCCGCGCCCTATCGGCATGCAGTTTGCCAGCCATCCCTACGATCCGGAGACCAGCCGCGACGAGCCACAACTGACGCTGACGAACGGCACGCCGCGACTGTGGATCATGGCGCAGCGAAAACGCGGTCTCGTCTTCACGCAACTGGCGCGGCATCGCCGCGTCAGCCAATGCCTCGGCGCGATGCAAGGCAAGGAATGGTTCATCGCGGTGGCGCCGCCGAACGATCTTGCCGACGGCACCAGGCCCGATCTATCGCGCCTCGCGGCGTTCCGCATTCCAGGCGATCGCGTGATCAAGCTTCACGTCGCGACCTGGCATGCCGGCCCGCACTTCGTCCACGACGAATGCCTGTTTTTCAATCTGGAAAATCTTGACACCAATAAACGCGATTTCGACACGGCCGATCTGCCGAACGAGTTTCATATCGCGCCGTGATGCTGACGCGTGTTAATCGGAAAAAGCGGTCGTCAGGCGGCCGCGATCGCAACCGCTTGTAGGTGATCCTGGAGGATATTCGGAAGCTCGGATGGCGGCTGCCGGCCGAAGCCGCAATAGGCGCCAAGTCCGAAATCGGCGAGATATTTGCGCGCGACCGCGATCCGTTCCTTGAATCGCGACATGTTATGGATGGCGCCGAGATAGACGCGCGCGCCTTGCGGCTTTAGCGCGGCAAGCGGCGCGTAAAAGGCATCGTCACTGCGATCGAGCACTGGGATGTGAATCCAGTCCACCGGCCGGCCCGACGCCTCGATAAAGGCATTGGCAAGCTTCACCGCCTGCCCAAGATCGTCGGGCTGGAAACGCGGCCAGCCGCCCAGCGTGCCGAAGCAGAAGTGATAGCCCAGCGCGACCTCGCGCGGAATGTGCGGCGCAAGATTGCGCACTTCAGAGAGATTTCGCTCGATTGAGCCTTCGAGCGGAAAGCCCGCAATGGCGCCATAGGAATCCTGGATTTCGGTCGAGCAATCCCACTGGATCGCGAGCTCCGTGGCTGGAATCTTGCTCACGATCATCGCGATCTCGGCGCGCGTCGCCGCTTCGTAACCCGGTCTGATTCGATCGAGGTCTTCCCGGTTTGGGAATATCCGCGGCGGCAAGACGCTATTGACCATCGGTATCGACACCTGGAAGCGCAGGTGCTGAGGCAGCACGCCTTTGTCCTTCAGCGTCTTGAAGACGAAATACGAATTGACGGCGTCGCGCGCATAACCGAGCCGCCAGCCGGGATCGCCGAACCGCACTTGGCTCACGCCGTCTTTGACCTTGAACCACCAGGCGTCGGCGGCGTTGCGCGGATGCTGGCGCTCGACCCCATTCTCGTCCGGCGCCGGGCGCTGCACGATCTCAAGCTCGGGATGCGCCGCCAGGACTTGATAATGTACGCGGCTGATCCAGTGCCGCCGCGGGCCAACTTCGCCGTCCGGCATCGCCGATAAATATTTCCCGAGCGGTCCACCGAACGACTCGAAGACTTCTTGCGGCGTGTCGAACGGAATACTGCCCACCAAGAGAAGCTCACCACTCACGCACGCCCCCTCGCTTGCCAGCCCTCCGCACCACTATACACTTGCCGCAAAAGGAGGAAACGAGGTGGACAATTTGAAACGCGCTTTATCCGCGGTGCTGTATGGCGCCGTCATGCTGCTGACCGCACAGGCGGTGGCACCTCAGGCAAATGCACAAACGGGCATTGCACAGAATTGGCCGAGCCGCCCTATCAAGCTGATCGTCCCGACCGGCCCTGGCGCCGCCACCGACGTCATGGCGCGGCTGATTGCCGATGATGTATCACGCAGCATCGGCCAATCGGTATACGTCGAGAATATGCCGGGCGCGGCCGGCATCCTGGCGCATGAAACTGCCGCGCACGCCGCCCCTGACGGCTACACGCTATTGTTCACCAATACTTCGGGCATGGCCATCAATCTGATCTCATTCAAGCAGCTGCCTTACGATCCTACGAAGGATTTCACGCCAGTCGCCATGGTCTGCGATCCCGCGCCGCAGATGCTTTCGGCCAATGCAGACCTGCCGGTCACGACGGTCGGCGGTCTCATCGCTTATGCCAAGGCTAATCCCGGCAAGCTGTCGATTGCTTTCGACAATACGGCCGGAGCCGCGGCGTTCGCGGCAAAATTATTTAACAAACGCGCTGGTCTCGGCCTCGTCGAAGTGCCGTATCGGTCCAGCGGGCAAATGACTCAGGATGTCGCAAGCGGCGTTAATCAGGTCTTGATGAGCTCGATTGCCGCCGCGACCGCCATCGTTCAATCAGGTAAAGTGCGCGAGCTTGCCATCACCTCCGAGAAGCGGTTTCCGGGGCTGCCCGATCTGCCGGCTTTGCAGGAAATAGTCCCGGGCGTAGTCATGAACGGGTTTTTCGCCATCGTGGCTCCCGCGGGGACGCCGGCTGAGGCCGTTGCCGCCCTCAACCGCGCCATCGCGCATTATCTGAAAAGCCCCGATGTTCAACAGCGGCTCATTTCGCTTGGTCTCGTCGCCGGCGACGGAGGCCCGCCGGACAGCGCCGCGCAAATCGTTCGTTTCGAACAGGATCAATGGCGCGCCTTCGGCAAGGAGCTGAACGTCGAGCCGCAATGACCGCGCGGCTTCAGGATGCAACCGGGAAGAACTTGTCGAGCCAGTTCTTCAGAATAAACGCCACGCGCGGGTCGGGATCGACGAACATGAAATGATCGACGCCGTCGATGAGATGCAGCTCCACGGGCGGCTTGGCCAAGCGCATCAGGCTGAACGCCTCCTCGAAATTACACACCCGGTCGCGGGCGCTGTGCAGGATCAGGATCGGCCGTGGCGCGATCTTGGCGATCATCTCCTCCGGCTGGAACATGAAAAAGCCGACCGCGGTTTCGGCGGTGAACTGCATCAGCGAATTGTTCGAGGTGAGGTTCTTCTGCAACGCCTTCGGCATTTCGAAGATATCGAAGCGGTGCACCATCATCGAAGTGCCGGTGGTTTCGCGATGGCGGATGCCGTCCGCCATCAATTGCAGAAATTTCGCCCAGGACTGCGGCGTGTGCATGCCCCGGATGATGCGCTCGCCATTGCCGAGGCCGTTTTCCAGGATCACGGCGGCGACCCTTTGGTCGACGCCGGCCGCATAGACGGCGACGCCGGCGCCAAGGCTTGATCCGCACAGCGCAATGCGCGCCGGATCGACTTCAGGTCGCATCGCCATATAGCTGAGAGCGTTGCGTGCATCGGCGACTTCTTCGAGCGGAACGACGCGGCCGCGCTCACCGCCCGAATCGCCGCAACCGCGATAGTCGAAGCGCAGCGCCACATAGCCCCAGCTCTCGAATTGCTCGCAGATCCATTCCGGTCCGCCGCTTTTGTTGGCGCCGAAGCCGTGCATCATGATGATGGCGGGGCGGCGCTCGCCGGCCTTCAGTCCGACGGGGATGTGGACCACACCCGAAAGCTCGACCTCGTCCGACGCAAATCTCACGTTCTGCTGCACGTTTCGTCTCCCCCGGCCTGGGCCGCACATCCCGCCATGCGGCACTGGACCACCTTCCTCGCATCTGTATGCTGCGGCACGCTTCGCGCCACAATAGCGGCAAGGGTCATCGACCGCGCCGACAACGGGGGAAACGAACGATGGTCAAGACCATGCCGAACCGGGCGATTACGGCCGCGCTGCGATTGACGGCGGCGATGGCCGCGACGGCAGTCTGGTTCATCTCCCCGTCCGCCGTCGCGCAAGCGCAGCAGATGACGCCACTGCGCGTCGCCTACATTCCAGTCATCACTTGGCTGCCGGCGCTGGTCGCCAAAGAGGAGGGTATTTTCGAGAAAAACGGTCTCGACGTGACCTTCACCAAATTTCCCAACCTGATCAATCTGCCGGGTACGCTCGGCAAGCAGTTCGATCTTGCACCGTCGACGGCGCCCGATCTTCTCAACGCGGTGTCGAGCGGCTTGAACATCGCCGCGGTAGCCGGCGAGACGCTCGAAACCTCGGCCAATAAATCCTTTCAAGTGATCGTCAAGGCCGACAGCGGCATCAATTCGGTCAAGGACCTTGCCGGCAAACGCGTCGCCGGTCCCGGCGTCGGTTCGGTGATGCATGTGGCGCTGCTCTATTGGGTAGCGAAGGAAGGCGCCGATCCGTCGACCGTCATCGGTCTCGAAGCGCCCTTCACCGCGATGCTCGATCAATTGAAATCCGGCAGGGTCGACGCGGTCGAGCCGCTCGAGCCGTTCGTCGGCCAGATGCTCGGACAGGGCTTCAAATCGATCGGCGATCCGCTGTTGGCGGTGGCCGATCCGGTCTTGTTTCCATTCTGGATCGCCGACGCCGACTGGGCGCGCGCGCATGGCGATGTGCTCAAGCGTTGGGTGGCCTCGCTCGAAGGCGGCTTACAGGCGATCCAAAACGACGAAGCCAAGGCGCGCAAAGTGCTGGCGAATTATTCCGGTCTGCCGGACGCCGTCGTTGCCCGCATCCCTCTGCCGCATTACGACTTCCACATCACGCCGGCCGAGCTCGATGTCTGGCGCAACGTGATGGTATCGCAAGGCGCGCCACTGAAGGATCTCGATATCAAGCGCATCGTGGTCGCGCCGCAATGAGCGAGGTTTTATGGCGGCGAGCTTGACAGCGGAGACAGCAGGCGACCGGAAGCCCGAAGCCGCGCTGCCCGCCGCCCGCAATATCTACGAATGCGATGCCGTCAGCCTCGAACTATTTCCGCATGGTCAGCGCCGGCTGATCATCGACCGGCTGTCGCTCAATGTCCGTGCCGGCGAATTTTTGACCATCGTCGGCTCGTCCGGCACCGGCAAATCGACGCTGCTGCGGCTTCTCGGCGGGCTCGTCCCGGCATCGAGCGGTACGATCCGCTTCCGCGACTCGATCGTCACCGGCGCGCCGTTGGGCGTCGTCGTCGTGTTCCAGGATTATTCCAACGCGCTTTTGCAATGGCGCAGCGTTGCGCGCAATGTCGCGCTCGGCGTCGAGGGCAAGCTCGATCGCGCCGAGGTCGAGGCGCGAGTCCGGCAGGCGCTGAAGCTCGTCGGGCTGGAGAAGAACGCCTCGGATCATCCCTGGCAGCTATCCGGCGGCATGCAGCAGCGGGTGCAGATCGCCCGCGCCCTGGCTCTCAAGCCGCAGGTCATGCTGATGGATGAGCCGTTCGGCGCGCTCGATGCCATGACCAAGGCGACGCTCCAGGACGAAGTCCTGAAGGTGCACCAGCAGACCGGCACGAGCTTCGTCTTCATCACCCATGATATCGAGGAGGCGGTCTATCTCGGCGACCGTGCCGTTGTGCTCGCAGGTCCTCCGGGGCGCATCCACAAGACCGTCGAGATAGCGCTGCCGCGGCCGCGCGACCAGATTCGCACCCGGCAATCGCCCGAGTTCCTGCAATACCGGGCCGAAATCCATGACGCGGTGCTCGGCGCCGGCGGACATTGAGACGCCATGCGCGGCTACTCCTTCAATCTCCCCGGCGCAGTCACCTTCATAGCCGCGATCGGCCTCTGGGAGGTTGCGGTGCGCAGCGGCGTCGTAACCTTCGATTATTTGCCGGCGCCATCCGCCATCGCACTGGCATTCGTCGGCATTGTACGCTCCGGCGAACTGTTCAGCGCCACAGTGCATACGCTGCGCTCGATTCTGATCGGCTGGGCGCTCGCTTGCCTGATCGGCGGTGTGCTCGGCGTGGTGTTCGGCCTGTCCGGTTTCGCCCGCCGCTGGTTTCTCGCTTCTCTCGAAGTGCTGCGGCCGCTGCCCGCTATCGCATTCCTGCCGGTGGCTTTGCTGCTGTTTAATTTCTCGCTGACCACTGAGCTCGTGGTCATGGTCTATGCCAGCATCTGGCCGATGTTCACCAACACCATGGGGGGCATCGCCAACGTGGCGTCGCGCTTGCATGACGTGAGCCTGACGCTCAAGCTGACGCCTTCGCAGGCGCTCATGAAGGTCCTCTTGCCCGCGGCGGCGCCGGCCATTCTGGTCGGCGCGCGGCTTTGTCTCGGCACCACGCTGGTGCTGGCGATCATCGCCGAGATGATCGGCAATCCACACGGCCTCGGCTACGCGGTTGTCAGCGCGCTTGTGGCGATCCAGCCCGATCAGATGTTTGCCTATGTGCTGTTCATCGGCGTGCTGGCGATTGTGTTGAACGGCTTCCTCCTTATCGCCGCGCGGCTGCTGCTGCCGGTCTACGGCCGTGAGGCCATGTCTGATGTCTGACGGCTGCAATGTCTAAGGGCGCGCCATGGATCACCGCGCTGCGCGTCGGCATGCCGCCGCTGCGTGGCTTGTTGCCGCTGTTCGGGTTGCTCGCCCTCTGGCAGGTCATCGACCCGCACGGCTCGCCTTATTTCCCGCCGCCCAGCGCCTGGTGGATGGGGCTTGCGGGGTTGGCGAGGAACGGCAGGTTGCTGACGGCGCTGAATGCGACGCTGACGACGTTCACACTCGCGATTGCGCTGGCATGCGTGATCGGCGGGATGTTGGGCGTTTTGGTCGGGCGCTCGCGTGCGGCGCGCCGGGCGCTCGGGCCGCTCTTTGAATTCTGCCGCGGCCTGCCGCCGCCGGTGATCGTGCCGGTCGGTGTGCTCCTCCTCGGTTACGTGCAGAGCCTGAAACTCGTGATCGTCGTTCTGGTCGCGGTCTGGCCGATCCTGCTCAACACCGCGTCGGCGACCGCGGGCTTGTCCGACCTTCTGGTCGAAGTTTCACACACCATGCGGCTTGGCCGCTTGGCCACGCTCGGCAAGATCGTGGTGCCGTCGGCGGTGCCGGCGTTTCTGGTCGGCGTCCGCGGCGCGATCCCGCTCGCGATTATCATCACACTGCTGGTCGAAATGCTCACGAGCCTGCCCGGTATCGGCAGCCTGATCGTCATCAGCCAGCGGCAATTCCATTCCGCCGAGGTCTATGGGCTGTTGGTCGTTGTCGGGCTGATCGGTTTCGTGATCAACGGCATCTTCGTGGCGATCGAAGGTGTCCTGCTCGCGAGCTTTCCGCCGCGCGCGAGTTACATGCAGGGCAATTGAATATCGGGGCGACAACAGCCCGGTGCGCTCCGGACCAGTCGAATAACGCGAAGTCGGCTCAGATCCGCTCAGGGCCAATCATGCGGCGCGAGCTTAAAATCGTGCGTGCAGATCCATGCCGTCACGGTCTGGTCGGGAGCCCAAAGCACCGGCATCGGGAAGGAAAATCCCGGCCATTTATAACCGAAATTATGACAGGAGCCGGCCTGGTAAATCACCCGCGGCGCCACGTGGACGGGCTTGGCCGATGCATCCTTGTCTTCGGCTTTCGCCTTGGAGATCGCAAACGGCGACACTGCCAGAAAGAACACCATGCCCAGAGCAAGCATTCCAGGTGATCGCGACATCACAGCCCCCTGTTTCCGAATCCGTTGACGATCATAGCAGCGACCGGCCTGACCGCGAAAGTGCCTGCAAACCACTTCCCGCGCAAGATCCGCGGGCATTGCAACCCGTTCAAATGTAGGCGAGGCCCCGGCGCCGCCGGCTCAGCCTCAGCGTCGGCCAAACAGCTTGTCGAGCAGCCAGAAATCGAGACCGCCCGAACTAGGCTGTTGGTTGCTGCGGTCACCGGCAACGGGAGCGGCAACCGGCGGCGGTGCGGGATTGAGCCAGGAGGAGCCGAGCCCTGGCAACGGTGCCGGCGCCACACCCTGGTGGGCTACTCGCATGAAGCGGCTCCAGACTTCGACCGGCAGACCGCCGCCGACGGCTTTTTTGGTCGGCGAATTGTCGTCATTGCCGAGCCAGACGCCGGTGACGAGGTGCGGCGGTGTAGCCGATGAACCAGGCATCGCGGAAATCCTGGCTGGTGCCGGTTTTGCCGGCGGCGGCCCAGCCAGGGAGGCTTGCGCCGCGGGCGGTGCCGGACACCAGCGTCTCGTGCATCATGGTGTTCATCATGCCGACGTAGCGGGCGTCGACGATGCGGCCGAGCGGCGGCTGCGGTGCGGTCGTAGAGCGCCGTCTTGCCGTCAGCGGTGCGGATGCGCTCGATCACATGCGGCGTTAGCGCCAATCCGCCATTGGCGAATGTCGCATAGGCCGACACCATTTCGAGCGGCGAGACTTCCGAGGTGCCGAGCGCGATCGAGGCATTGGGTTCGAGCATCGAGGTAATGCCGAGCCGATAGGCGGTGCGGACGACGGCCTCCGGCCCGAATTCAAGCGTGAGCCGCACCGACACCGTGTTGAGCGAATTGGCGAGCGCCTGGGTGAGCGTCACCGGCCCGGCGTATTCATGCTCGAAATTTTCCGGCTTCCAGCCTTTCACCGAAATCGGCGCATCTTCGCGCACGCTGTCGGGCGTCAGCCCGTGCTCCAACGCGGTGAGATAGACGAAGGGCTTGAAGGAGGAGCCGGGCTGGCGCTTGGCATCGATGGCGCGGTTGAACTGGCTGTCGCCGTAATTGCGGCCGCCGACCAGCGCCCGCACCACGCCGTCAGGCGTCATCGCCACCAGCGCGCCCTGTCCGATATTGAACTTGTCGCCTTTGGCGTTGAGCGTATCGTCCAAGGCCTGCTCGGCGGCGCCTTGCAGCGCCGGATCGATCGTCGTCTGCACGACGATGTCCTCGTCGAATTTGCCGATGAGGTCGTCGACCGCATCCATCACCCAGTCGGCGACATAATTGACCGAGCCGCCGCCCGACGGATGGATGGCGCGCGCCGGATTGGCGAGCGCCAGTTTCGCCTGCGTCCGGCGTGATCATCTTCTGCTCGGCCATGTCGGCAACCACTATCGCGGCGCGGCGTTCGGCGCCGTCCGGGTTGTGGCTCGGGGCGAGCCGCGACGGCGATTGCACGAGTCCGGCCAGCATCGCGGCTTCGGCGAGCGTCAATTGCCGCGCCGACTTGCCGAAATAGCGCTGCGCCGCGCCTTCGACCCCATAGGCGCCGGAGCCGAAATAGACGCGGTTGAGATAAAGCTCGAGAATTTCCGCTTTCGAATATTTGTGTTCGAGCCAGAGCGCGAGCGCGATCTCCTGCAGCTTGCGCGACAAGGTGCGTTCCTGGGTGAGGAACAGGTTCTTGGCGAGCTGCTGGGTGATGGTCGAGCCGCCCTGCGAGGCGCCGCGGCGCAACACGTCAGTGATGATCGCGCGCGCGATGCCTAAAGGATCGACGCCGTGATGCGAGTAGAAGCGGCGGTCCTCGATCGCGATGAACGCCTTGGGTACATAGTCCGGCAATTCGCGGAGCGGCACCGCGGCCCCGCCCATGTCGCCGCGGGTCGCAAGCGTCGCGCCGTTGGCGCCGAGGATCAGGACCGAGGGCGGGCGTTTCGGAATTTCCAAAGACTGGATCGGCGGCAGGTGGATGCCGATCCAGATGAGCGTGCCGATGCCGGCGATCAGCGCCCAGAGGGAGAGCACCAAACCCCAATAGATCAGGCGGCCGAAAACGGAGCGGCGTTTCCCGGAGCGCTTGCGCTTCTTGGTCTGGCGCGGCGGGGGGCTGTGGCTCCCGCGGCGAGGGCCGCTGGAGCGAGACTGCGGCGGGCCGCCGCTGCGGTCTTCCGGCCGCATACGGAGGTCGAGGCTCGAGCCTCCCGTCCCCTTGCGTCCCTCCCGCCAAGCCATAGCCGGTCCCCAGCGCCAAGCGGGCGCTGAAAACACCGTAGATTGGGCGGTTTAAGGGCCGGTTACTGGCAGGATTAAGCGGAGAATACGCTACTCCGCCGCAGCCTCTTTCGCCGGCTTTCCTTCACTCGGCGCCGAGAACAGCGCCAACAGCGGCCGTTTGATCGCGGCCTGCCGGGTCGGTGTCGCAATCTGGGCGCCGAGGAGATCGGTGACATAGAACACGTCGACGACGCGTTCGCCGAAGGTCGCGACATGCGCCGATGCGATGTTGAGGTTGAGCTTCGACAACGTCGTCGTCAGCTCATAGAGCAACCCGGGCCGGTCGAGGCCGGTGACTTCGACCACGGTGTAGCGGCTCGACCACTGGTTATTGATGGTGACCTCGGGCTCGATCGCAAAGGCTTTGAGCCGGCCCTTGGGCGGCCCGCGTTTGGCCACCACGTCGGGCAGTTTGAGCTCGCCGCGCAGCGCCTTTTCGATGGCGTCGCCGATCCGCGCCGCGCGCCGGCCTTCGTCCTCGTCATGATCGAACTCGCGCGATACCGAGATGGTGTCGAGCGCGAGTCCGTCGGTCGTGGTGTAGATCTGGGCGTCGACGATATTGGCGCCGGCGAGCGCGCAGGCGCCGGCGATGATCGACAATAGCCACGGATGGTCCGGCGCGAAGACGGTAAGCTCGGTGACGCCGCGCGCCGCGTCAAAGCCGACCGCAGTCGCCAAGGTTTTGCCGGCCGCCTCGACCTCGCGCACGAAACGCGCATGCGCCAGCTTGTGCTGCAGGTCGACCTTGAGCCAATAGGCCGGATAGAGCCGGTCCACATAGGTGTCGATCTGCTTTTGCGGCCAATCGCGAATTTCGGCGCGGAATTCCGCCTGGGCTGCAGCGACCCGCTGGGCGCGGTTGACCTCGGAGAAGCCTCCCGTCAGCACCGGCTCGGTCTCGTAATAGAGCGTGCGCAACAGCTGCGCCTTCCAGCCGTTCCAGACGCCGGGCCCCACGGCCTGGATGTCGGCGGTGGTGAGGATGGTGAGGAGCTTCAGCCGTTCCAGCGATTGGGCTACCGCGGCGAAATTCTCGATTGTTTTGCGGTCGGACAGGTCGCGCGATTGCGCCACCGTCGACATCACGAGATGCACTTCGACCAGCCAGGTGACGAGCTCGGTATCGGCGGCATTCAGCCCAAGCCGCGGGCACAGCCGGCGCGCGATACGCGCACCCGCGATCGAGTGGTCCTCGATCCGGCCCTTGGCGATATCGTGCAGGAACAGCGCGATGCAGAGCACGGTGCGGTGCTCCGGCTGGATGGTTTTGACCAAGTCGCTCGACAGCGCGAATTCGGGCCTGCCGCCGCGCTCGATCTCGTTGAGCACGCCGATGCAGCGTAACAGATGCTCGTCCACCGTATAGTGGTGATACATGTTGAACTGCATCAGCGCGACGATGCGGCCGAAGGATTGCACGAAGGCGCCGAGCACGCCGACCTCGTTCATACGCCGCAGTACGATTTCGGCGGCGTTTTTCGAGGTCAGGATTTCCAGAAACAGGCGGTTCGCTTCCTTGTTGTCGCGGAGACTCTTGTCGACGAGCCGGAGCGAGCGGGTCGCCAGGCGCATCGCTTCCGGATGCAGCACCAGATTGTGCTTTTGCGACAGCCAGAACATCCGGATCAGATTGACCGGATCGCGCTTGAAGACGTCGGCGCGGGCGATGTTGATGCGGTTATTGTCGACCACGAAGTCGGTGTCGCCGAGCTTCTTCGGGCTGCGCGTCGATCGCCACGGCGCGATCATGCGGCTCAAGACCGGCGCGGGCTTCGCCTGCATGTCCTCGAGGCCCGCGCACAGAATAGCGGTGAGGTCGCCGACATGCTTCGCGGTGAGGAAGTAGTGCTTCATGAAGCGCTCGACATCGCGCAAGCCGGGATGCGCGGTGTAGCCGAGCCGCATCGCGATATCGCGCTGGATGTCGAACGACAGCCGCTCTTCGGCGCGGCCGGCGAGGAAATGCATGTTGCAGCGGACCGACCAGAGAAAATCCTCGCAGCGGCGGAACATGTTGAATTCGTCGCGGTCGAACACGCCGCGCTCGATCAGACCTTCGGGCTCGCGCACGCGGTAGACGTATTTGGCGATCCAGAACAGCGTATGCAGGTCGCGCAAGCCGCCCTTGCCGTCCTTGACGTTGGGCTCGACCAGATAGCGCGACTGGCCGGCGCGGCGGTGGCGCTCCTCGCGCTCGGCGAGCTTGGCGGCGACGAATTCCGGCGCGGTGCCTTGCGCCACCTCTTTGTCGAACCGCGTCGTCAGCTCGTTGTAGAGCTTGACGTCGCCGAACAGATACCGCGACTCCAGCATCGCGGTGCGGATCGTCATGTCGGCCTTGGCCTGGCGGATGCATTCGCTGACCGTCCGCGTGGCGTGGCCGACCTTCAGCCCCATGTCCCACAGGCAATAGAGCAGCGCTTCGGCGACCGACTCGCCCCAGGCGGTTTGTTTGTAGGGCAGCAGAAACAACAGATCGATGTCGGAGCCGGGCGCCAGCAAGCCGCGGCCGTAGCCGCCGGTCGCCACCACCGTCATGCTCTCGGCTTCCGACGGCACCGGCGAGCGGTAGAGCTCCGAGCCGGCGAATTCGAACAGGATGCGGATGATCTCGTCCTGCAACTGGCACAGCCGCTCGGCGCAGCGCCGGCCGTGGCGGTCCTTGAGAAGGAGAGCTTCGGCCTGCGTGCGGGCCTGCGTCAGCGCCGTCTTGAGCCGCAGCGCCACCGCGGTGCGCAGTTCGCGCTCGCGTCCGGCATGCGTCCGCGCCAGATCCTTGAGGTCGGCGACGATCGACATCGGTGTCGATGAGTTCGACCGGCGGGCGCGGGGAACGGTGGCTGTCCAACATCATCGCTACGCCATAGCGGAGCGCAACCGCCGAGTCATCGCCCGATGATGCACGTATTGGGTAAAACAGGATGCGACCAGTGGCTACGTGCGTCGATGCCGATAATATTCTACAATTGTCAGCAATTGTAGTATTTATTTCCAATTGACGGGCGTGTTTTGCTCTCTTAAAGAATAATCTCTTGCAGTTTGTGTAATCCGGAGGGTCGGTCATGCTGTCACGTCGAAGATTGCTGGCGAGCGCCGTTGGCGCGGGCCTCGTGCCGCTCGGCCTTGCCCGCGGCGCCCGCGCCGCCGACAAGCCCGAGCGAAATCCGCATCGACTGGGCGACCTACAATCCGGTCTCGATGGTGCTGAAGGGCAAGGGCCTGCTGGAAAACGAATTCGCCAAGGACGGCATCGGCATGCGCTGGGTGCAGTCGCTCGGCTCCAACAAGGCGCTCGAATTCCTCAATGCCGGCTCGATCGATTTCGGCTCGACCGCCGGCTCCGCCGCGTTGCTCGGCAAGATCAACGGCAATCCGATCAAGTCGATCTACGTCTATTCGCGCCCGGAATGGACCGCGCTGGTGACGCGCAAGGACACGGCGATCAACAAGATCGACGATCTCAAGGGCAAGCGCGTCGCGGTGACGCGCGGCACCGACCCGCACATCTTCCTGGTGCGCGCGCTGCAATCGGTGGGCTTGAGCGAAAAGGACATCGTGCCGGTGCTGCTGCAGCATCCCGACGGCAAGACCGCGCTGATCCGCGGCGACGTCGACGCCTGGGCCGGCCTCGATCCGATGATGGCGCAGGCGCAGGTCGAGGACGGCGCGCGGCTGTTCTATCGCAACAAGGACGCCAATACCTACGGCATCCTCAATGCGAGCGAGGAGTTCCTCAACAAATATCCCGATCTGACCAAGCGCGTGCTCGCGGTCTACGAAGAGGCGCGCAAATATTGCCTCGCCAACTACGACGACGAGAAGCGCGTCTTCATGGACGTCACCAAGCTGCCCGACGAGGTGGTCGACATCCAGCTCAAGGAGCGCACCGATCTGACCTACAGCCGCATCGGGCCGCCGCAGCGCGACACCATCCTGCAGGCCGGCCTGGCCTTGCAGCAGGCCGGCGTGATCGCGGCCAACGTCGACGTGAAGAAGGCGCTCGACGATCTGGTCGACGACCGCTTCGTGACGGCGGCGTAGACGCGCTCGTCGCGGTCCTTCGCGCCGCATTGCATTTGCTGCGTGTCACCATGTCTGCTGTCGGCATGACCATTGCCGCCGCAGAGCGCTTCCGACCAAGGCACGCCGGCGCGCGACGCGCACCGGGAAGCCGCTGGGCGCGGCTGGCGCGGCCGGCGCTCGGGCTCGTGCTGCCGGTCGCCGCTGGCGCTGGCCTGGGAATTCGTCGTGCGCATGGGCTGGGCGAGCGGCCGGCTGGCGCCGCCGCCATCGGTCATCTTCGCGACCTTCGTCGATCTGGCGCGCACCGGCGAACTGCAGCGCAATACGCTGGTGACCTTGGCGCGGGTCGGCGGCCGGCTTCGGCATCGGCGTCGCCGCCGCAACCGTGCTCGGCGCCGCCGCCGGCTATTCGCCGCTGGTGCGCCGGCTGCTCGATCCGACGCTGCAGGCGCTGCGCGCCATTCCGTCGATCGCCTGGGTGCCGCTGTTCATCCTCTGGCTCGGCATTTTCGAAGCCTCGAAAGTCACGCTGATCGCGGTCGGCGTGTTCTTTCCGGTCTATCTCGGGCTGATGGGCGCGATCCAATCGGTCGATCGCAAGCTGGTCGAGGTCGGCCGCGCCTTCCGGCTGTCCGATGTCGCGATGGTGCGGCGGATTTTGCTGCCGGCGGTGCTGCCGGCCTATGTGATTTCGCTGCGCTCGGGCCTCGGCCTCGGCTGGATGTTCGTCGTCGCCGCCGAACTGATGGGCGCTTCGGAAGGCCTCGGCTATTTGCTGATCGACGGCCAGCAGCTCGGCAAGCCGGCCGAGATCGTCGCCGCCATCGTCGCCTTCGCCATCGTCGGCAAGGCGACCGACTGGCTGATCGCGCTCGTCGCCGCGCCGTTCCTGCGCTGGGAAGACGTGGTGCGCAGGATAGAACGCGATGCTCTGTGCTCGACCGCGTCGGCAAGACCTATCCCAACGGCGTGCATGCGCTCGGCGGCGTGTCGGTGACCGTCGCGCTCGGCGAAATCGTCGCCGTGATCGGCGGCTCGGGCTGCGGAAAATCGACGCTGCTGCGCGCCATCGGCGGCCTCGATCCGCCGAGCGAGGGCACCATCGTGCTCGACGGCGAGCGGATCACCGCGCCGCACGAGAAGATCGGCATCATTTTCCAGGAGCCGCGGCTTCTGCCCTGGCTCAAGGTCGCCGACAATGTCGGCTTCGGTCTCGGCGAGCGGCCGAAGTCCGAGCGCGCGCAGCGCGTCGCCGCGGCGCTGCAGCGGGTCGGGCTCGCCGACAAGGCCGCCATGTGGCCGCGCGAACTGTCCGGCGGCCAGGCGCAACGCGTCGCCATCGCGCGGGCGCTGGTGCCGCGACCGGAAGTGCTGTTGCTCGACGAGCCGTTCTCGGCGCTCGACGCTTTCACCCGCACCGATCTGCAGGATCATCTGCTCGATCTGTGGGCCGACGCCAAGCCGACTTTGATCCTGGTCACCCACGACGTCGACGAGGCCATCGTGCTGGCCGACCGCGTCTTGGTGATGCGGCCGCGGCCGGGCCGCATCTTCGACGAGATCGGGGTCGATCTGCCGCGGCCGCGCGACCGCCAATCGGCGGCCTTCGATTTCGCCAAGCGCCGCGTGCTCTCAGCGCTCGACCGCTCGCTCGAGCGGGCCGCGGCTGCCGCCGGCGACGAGCCGAAAGCTGAGGCCGGCGCAGCTCTATGGTGGTGACGGAGATCGCGTAGTCGTGATCTCGCGGCGGGCTGACGGCGGCCCTCGCATCGCGTAATACGATAATATGAAGGCTGGCTTCAACGATGGGTTGATCTGCTTGCATCGACGGCACGGGGAATCAGGACCAAGACCGTTGCAGGGGCCGATCAATGCCTAGACGCTCCCTCGACATCAATTCCGAGACGTTCGATTTCATCGAGAGGGTGCAAGCGCTTGCTACGACCGACGCGATAATAAGTGAGATGCAGAGAATGCTCGGTCGTTTTGGCGCCGAATATTTTTGCTTCAATTTTCTGCCAAGCCCGACGCAGAATTTGGCGGATATCTTGCTGGCCAACAACCTGCCGGCGGGGTGGCTCGAACTGTACAGTGAACGAAATTATTTGCACGCCGATCCGTCGATCCGCCACTGCAGGCAGATGCTGCGGCCCTACCGCTGGTTCAAGGAAGCGCCCTACGATCCCGAGCACGAGCCAGAAGCGGTCGAGGTGGTGCAGCGCGCCTTGGACTTCGGCTTGGCTGACGGCGTCGTTATTCCGGTCGCCTCGCTGGATAGCCGGTTGGGGCACGTTTGGATCGGCGGTAAATCGCTCGATTTGCCGGCCCGTAATCTGCCGTCGCTCCATCTCATGGCGCTCTACGCGTTCGAACGGGTGCAGAGGCTGGATTTGAAGGTTGAGAATGCCGCGCCGAAACTCACGCCGCGTGAGTCCGAGGTTTTGACCTGGATTGCGCTCGGCAAGTCCGCCTGGGAAATTGGCGAAATTCTCAAACTCACGAAGCGCACCATTCACGCCCATGTCACGAGCGCGCGGCGCAAGCTCAACGCGGTGAACGGCGTGCAAGCCGTCGCGATCGCGCTTCGCAACCGGATGATTCGACCGTAACTGATGCCGCGATCAGGGTCTTCGGCACGCTCCCTGGCCGCCAGGGGCGGCCTTGTGCTGCGCAGCCACGCCTTTATAGAGATCGGCGTCGAACTTCGTGGACAAACGACGGGGGATTGCCCATGGACGCCGCCGGCTTGCGCGCGCTGCAGGCGCCGATCAAGGAACGCTACAAGGCCGATCCCAAGGCCGGTTTCATTACCTTGAAAGCCAAGGGCGCGGTCGACGACGCCAATATCGCCTGCAAGGTCGAGACCGGCCGCGCGCTCGCGGTCGCGGGCCTTCATCCCGCCACCGGCGGCTCCGGCCTGGAATTGTGCTCGGGCGACATGCTGCTCGAAGCTCTGGTCGCCTGCGCCGGCGTGACGCTCAAAGCGGTCGCGACCGCAATCGACATTGCGCTGAAATCCGCCACGGTCTCGGCCGAAGGCGACCTCGATTTCCGCGGCACGCTCGGGGTCGCCAAGGACGCGCCGGTCGGCTTCGCGCAGATCCGGTTGTCGTTCGACGTCGACACCGACGCGGCGCAGGACAAGCTCGACCAACTCCTCAAACTCACCGAGCGCTATTGCGTCGTCTACCAGACGATCAAAAGCGGTCCGCCGGTTGAAGTCCGGCTCACCCGGAAATCATAAATTCTTTTTGCCGCTCGCGGGCTATCAGCTTCTCCCGCGTGCGGGAAAAGCTGAGGCCGGTGATGCAATCGATCTCCTCCGAACTTCTCTTCTGGTACGGCCTCGCCCTGAAAATGGCGTCGACCGCGGTCGTCGTCGTCATCACCTCGATTGCGGTCGAGCGTTCGGGGCCGTTCGTCGGCGCGCTCATCGCCGCGCTGCCGACTGCGGCGGGCGCCGCCTACACGATCCTTGCCATCCAGCATCCGCCGAGCTTCATCGCCGCGAGCGCGATCGGCAGCATGACCACCAGCGCCGCGGTGTCCATCTACTGCTTGACCTATGCGGCGCTGGCGCAGCGCCGGGGGCTGCTATTGTGCCTCTCCGTGTCGCTCCTGGTCTGGTTCGCGGCCGCCGCCATATTGCGCCTCATCGAGTGGACACCGCTCGGCGCGCTCGTGCTCAATGCCGTGGTGTTCGGCATCACTATCCCGCTGAGCTGGCGGTATCGCGCGACCGGGCCGATGCGGAAATTCCTGCGCACGCCGTTCGACATTCCCCTGCGCGCGCTCGCCGCGGCTGTCACGGTCGCGGTCGTCACCAGCGCGAGCTATAGCATCGGGTCGTTCGCGTCCGGCATGTTCGCGGTGTTTCCGATTGTCATGTGCAGCTCGGTCGTGATCCTGCATCCGCGCGTCGGCGGCCAGGCGACGGCCAGCATGCTGGCGCATGCACAGGTCGCACTGATCGGTCTGACGCTGAGCTTTCTCGGCGTGCACTATGCGGCCGGCCCGCTCGGCTCGTGGTGGGCGCTTGCGGTCGGAGGGCTCGTGGCGATCGCCTGGAGCGGCCTTCTTCTGTTGCTGCGCCGGCGAGCCATGAAACGGATCGCGGCGAAAGCATAGCTGGGAGCCGCCCCAATGCGCCATCGCGCCACTCGAAATTATCTTGAAGCTTGGGACGGCACCGAGGCGCATCGTCGCGGCCTGATGCACCAAATCAACACCATCAAATATCCGCGATACGTCGGAGGCGCCTTCTAATCTGAATCAAGCAGGCCGCTTAATCTCGATCAATAAGTACAATACGTGGAGAAACCGGAATTCATCACTCGCAATAATCCTTTCGAAAGCCGATTGATCCATTTTCACGATCGAAACGTACCGCACTCGATCGCACAGTTGTTTGTATCGGACGGCGCCGCGCCGCCGGTTCAATTGCTAAAAAGCCGGAGGATCATCGGCCCGTGAATATTGAAGCCGCACCGGCAACGAACCACAAAACTACGAATGCCGCCGAAGCCGCCCGCGTGAACCGCAGCGAATTCATCAGCTTCGCCATCGGCGCCGAGCAATACGGCGTCGACATCATGGCGGTGCGTGAAATCAAGGGCTGGTCGACCGCCACGCACCTGCCGAAGCAACCCGACTATGTGCGCGGCGTGCTCAATCTGCGCGGCGTGATGGTGCCGATCGTCGATCTGCGCTGCCGCTTCGGCCAGGGCCATACCGAAGCGACGCCGATGCACATCGTCATCATCGTGCAGATCGACGGACGCCAGGTCGGTCTCTTGGCCGACCGGGTCCTCGACATCGTGTCGTTCGAGCCCTCGCAAGTGCAGCCGGTGCCGCGCATCGCCAACAGCGCGCGTGTCAACTTTCTCGCCGGCCTCATCACCATCGAAGACGCCATGCTGGCGCTGATCGATCTGCCGAATCTGCTTGCGGTGCCGATCGATTTCGAGGCGCCGGCGGAAGCCGCGGTCCAGTAATGGCAGATGGAAAGGCGCTCAGTCCACCAAACCCCGCCCTGCGTCGTCGAAAAGACGCGCATCTCGCAACGGCAAAAAACCTTAATACCCTGAGGAGTTAAACCATGTTTCGGCTTTCCAATATTCGCATCGGCACCAAGCTTGCGCTGATGTCGGGCATCGGCATTTTGCTGGTGGTCGGTATGATCGCAGCCTCGATGTACAGCAATTCTCTGGTCAAAAGCGCCAATGCGGCGGCTGAGAAGCGGCAGGAGATCGTGCGCGGCGTGGCGCAGATTGAATTGGCCTTCGTCAATACCCGGCTGGCTGTGCGCAATATCCGCCTGGCAACAACCATGGACGAATTGAAGGCTGTCAATAATTTGGAGGCTCGGCAGAAGGATGCCGACAAGCTGTTTGAAACGGTCATCGGAAATATGCAGTCGCAGGAAAACCGCGACCGGGCCGCAAAGGTTCAGGCGGCAATGCGGCAATATATCGCCACGGCTTTGAAGGAGACGGTGCCGACCAAAATCGAAGCGCTCAATCTCGACCCCAAGGACAGCGCGCGTGTCGTCGCCCTCTATGCCGAAACGCAACGCATCCAGCATGAGGATCTCGATCCGGGCGCCGACAAAGGTATCGTTGCGCTGGGAGAGATGCAAAAGGCGACGGCTGCTCTGGCTGCGCAAAAGGCCGAAGAATCCGATCAGCAAATGGCCTCGTCCGAGATGCTCGGCATCGGCATCGGCTCCGCGGTGGTCGTTGTCCTGATCGGCTCGGCGGTATTCGGCGCCATGACGATCGCGAGGCCGCTGCGCCGGCTGACCGGCTTGCTCGCGCGCATGGCGCAGGGCGAGGAGGTCGAGATTACCGGCACCGAGCGCAAGGACGAGATCGGCGACACCGCAAACGCCGTCAACGCCATCAAGACGATGCTCGCCGAGAAGGCCAAGATCGAAGCCGAGCAAAGGATCGAGCAGGACAAGAGAACTGCCGCCGAACGCGAGGTCGCCGCGCAGAAAATGGCCGACGAGTTCGAGGCGGCCGTGGGCGGCATCGTTCAAGCCGCGGTGTCGGGTGATTTCTCCCAGCGCGTCGAGCTTCAGGGCAAGACCGGGCTCGTGCTCAATGTCGGCACCGCGATCAATTCGCTGTGCGAGAACGTGGCCAAGGCGCTGGACGATCTCATCGCCATGCTCAATGCGCTCGCCGGCGGCGATCTGACCAAGCGCATTACGGCGCAATACCAGGGCAATTTCGCGACGCTGAAGGACAACGCCAACAAGACGGCCGAGCAGATCGGCTCGACCATCGCCGACATCAAGTCGTCGACGCGCGAGGTAACCAACGCGTCGGCGGAAATCTCCACCAGCACCACCGATCTCTCCCAGCGCACCGAAGAGCAGGCCGCGAGTCTGGAGCAGACCTCAGCCTCGATGGAGGAAATCTCCGCGACCGTGAAGAAGAATGCCGAGAACGCGCAATCCGCCAATCAATCGGCGACCAGCGCGCGGCAGGTTGCCGATCGGGGCGGCCAGATCGTCGCCAAGGCGGTCGAGGCGATGGGGCACATCGAAGGATCCTCGCGCAAGATTTCCGACATCATCGGAGTGATCGACGAGATCGCGCGGCAGACCAACCTCTTGGCGCTGAATGCGGCCGTCGAGGCGGCGCGCGCCGGCGACGCCGGCCGCGGCTTCGCGGTGGTGGCGACTGAAGTCCGCAGTCTCGCCCAACGCTCGTCGCAGGCGGCCAAAGACATCAAGGACCTCATCACCAACTCGAACAGCCAGGTGCGGGAGGGCGTCGATCTCGTCAACAAGGCTGGCGAAGCGCTCGCCGAGATCGTCGGCTCGATCAAAAGCGTTGCCGACATTGTCGGCGACATCGCGGCCGCCAGCACCGAGCAGGCGACCGGCATCGAACAAGTCAACAAGGCGCTAGCTCAGATGGACGAGGCGACGCAGCAGAACTCAGCGTTGGTCGAGGAAAACGCCGCGACCGCCAAGGCGCTCGAGAGCCAGGCGCAGGCCATGGGCGAACGGGTGGAGTTTTTCCAGACGGGGGATGCGGCGGGCTCGCATTCGACCGGCCGGGCGGGCGCGACACCCGGTCGTCCGGCCACGCCGGCCGCACAGCCGGCCGCCGCGACAGCCGGAGCGGCTCCGGCGGCGCGAGCTTCCAAGCGACCCAACGCGGTCGTGCAGGGCGGACCGGTCGGGCGCATGCAGACGAAGCTCGCCACCGCACTGAAAGAAGAGCCGGCCTGGCAAGAATTCTAAGCCGCGCAGGAATTTCGACAGCCTACGATTCCATTGTCGGGAGCAATATGCCCGGGTTCACTCCGTTCAACCCGGGCCACGGCTTTTCGCCAGCTCTGCCTTCAACGCGTAAAGCGCCTCGATGGCCTGGCGCGGCGACATTTCATCGGGGTGAAGCGCTGCGAGCGCTTTCACCACGGCATCGAGTGCCGCATCGCGTGGCGGCGGTGCGGTGGGGCGGACCGCGGCGAACAGCGGCAGATCATCGATCAGTCGGCGCGTCGGCGAGGTGCGATCCTCGGCTTCGATTTGGGCAAGCACCACTTTGGCGCGCTCGATGACGCTTACCGGCAGGCCGGCGAGCTTTGCGACCTGGATGCCGTAGGAGCGGTCGGCCGCGCCGGCCACGACTTCGTGCAGGAACACCACGTCGCCCTGCCACTCCTTCACCCGCATGGTGGCGTTGTAGAGCCGCGGCAGTTTGGCGGCGAGCGCGGTCATCTCATGGAAATGCGTGGCAAACAGCGCGCGGCAGCGATTGCTCTCGTGCAGGTGCTCGATCGTCGCCCAGGCGATGGACAGGCCGTCGAAGGTCGCGGTGCCGCGGCCGATCTCGTCCAGAATGACCAGCGCCCGCAAGCCTGCTTGATTGAGGATCGCGGCCGTCTCGACCATCTCGACCATGAAGGTGGAATGGCCGCGCGCCAGATCGTCGGCGGCGCCGACACGCGAGAACAGGCGGTCGACCACGCCGATATGGGCCGAACGCGCCGGCACATAGCTGCCCATCTGGGCCAGCACCGCAATCAGCGCGTTCTGGCGCAGGAAGGTGGACTTGCCGGCCATGTTAGGGCCGGTGATCAGCCAGATGCGGCCGGCATCCTCGGCCGATTGATGCGTAGGCAATGGAGCGGGAGGCGGCGACAGGTCGCAATCATTGGCGACGAAGGGGCCGCCGTCCCCGATCAGCGCCTGTTCGACAACCGGATGGCGGCCACCCGTGATGGCGAAAGCAAGACTGCTGTCGACCTCGGGACGCACATAGTCGCGCTCGGCCGCAAGCGCCGCAAGCGCCGTCGCGACGTCGATCGCGGCGAGTGCGGCAGCCGCCTCTTTGATCGCCGGGCTGTCGGCGGTAACCGCCGCGGCCAGACGCTCGAAAATCTCAAGCTCAAGCGCCAGCGCCCGATCGGCCGCATTGGCGATCTTGGCTTCGAGCTCGCCGAGCTCGGTGGTGGTAAAGCGCACCTGGCCGGCTGTGGTCTGGCGATGGATGAAAGTCGCATTGAGCGGCGTGCCGAGGAGCTTCTCGCCGTGCTGCGCCGAGACGTCGACGAAATAGCCGAGCACATTATTGTGCTTGATCTTCAGCGTGCGGATTCCGGTCGCCTCGACATAGCTCAACTGAAGCGCCGCAACGACGCGGCGCGATTCGTCGCGCAGTGCGCGGGCCTCGTCGAGCGCCGGTTCGTAGCCCGTCCGAACGAACCCGCCATCGCGTCGCAAGGCCGGTAGCTCATCGGCAAGTGCCCGCCCAAGCTCGGTCGCGACGGCGGCATTAGGGCGACGCAGCGCCGCGATCGCCCGCGCGATATCGCGCGGTATCTCCGCGAGCGCCGAGAGCCGCGCCGCGAACTCGGTCGCGGCGATAATGCCGTCGCGAATTGCGGCAAGGTCGCGCGGCCCGGCGCGGCCGACCACGATGCGCGACAGCGCGCGCGCAAGATCCGGCACCGCTTTGAGGCCGAGGCGCAGATCGCCGCGGGCGGCGCTATCGAGGACGAAGGCAGCGACAGTATCGAGGCGCTGCGCGATCGCGGCCGGATCGGTCAGGGGCGCGGCGATCCGCTGCGCCAGGAGCCGCGAGCCCGCCGCCGTTACGGTGCGGTCGATCGCGGCGAGAAGCGAGCCGCGGCGTTCGCCCGCGAGCGTCCGGGTGAGTTCGAGATTGCTGCGGGTCGACTGATCGATCGCCATGGTGGCGCCGGCCGCCTCGCGCGCCGGCACCGACAGCGGCGGGCGTTTGCCGAGTTGCGTGCGCTCCACATAGGTCGTCGCCGCGGCCGCCGCCGTCAGTTCAAGCCGCGAGAAGGCGCCGAACGACGCCGTCGTGGCCACATCGAAGAAAGTCGAGAGGCGGCGCTCGGCGGTGGCGCCGTCGAACACGTCGCGCGTGAGCGGCGTCACGGAAGGCAGCGAGCGCAGCAACGGCGACAGCTCGGTATCGGAATACATCGCATCGGAGACGATGATCTCGCCGGGTTCGATGCGGGCGATCTCGGCCGCGAGTGCCGCGCGGTCGCATTCGGCGACGACGAATTCGCCGGTCGAGATGTCGATCCAGGCCAGCGCAAAACGATCGTCGCCCGCCGAGGCGCGGCTCCGCGCCAGCGCCAACAGGTAATTGTTGCGCTTGGCGTCGAGGAGCGAATCTTCGGTCAGCGTTCCCGACGTCACGAGCCGCACCACATCGCGGCGCACCACGCTTTTGGCGCCGCGCTTTCGCGCCTCCGCCGGGTCCTCGAGCTGGTCGCAGACGGCGACGCGATGGCCGAGCGCGATCAAGCGATGCAGATATTCGTCGGCGCGCTCGATCGGCACGCCGCACATCGGGATATCGAGGCCTTGATGCTTGCCGCGCTTGGTCAGCATGATGCCGAGCGCGCGCGAAGCCACTTCGGCATCGTCGAAGAACATTTCGTAGAAATCGCCCATCCGGTAGAACAACAGGCAATCCGGGTTGGCGGCCTTGATCTCGATATATTGCTCCATCATGGGGGTTACGCGAGCGACGTCTTCCGTCGCTTTGGGCGCGACGGGCTGCGGCGCTTCAGCCGGCGTCTCGGGCGGCTCAGGCATAATGGTGCGTGCGGCTTCCATGGCGCGACGCTAGCAAAAATCCGGCCGTCATGCCCGGCCTTGCGCCGGACATCCACGACTAGATTCTCGGCGCGAATCACACGGGTAAGCAGGCAAAAGGGCGAGCCGCAGTCGAGGCGCCCTATTTCTCCGGCGTCGGGATCCGGATCAGGTCCGCGATCTGGTCCTTGCTCAACGGCGCCGTGATATATTTGAACGCGACGGCGTCCGCCATCAGCGCGTCGAGCCCCATCACGTGTTCGGGCTGGAGAATGTCCTTGGGGAAGAACTCGTCTCGTACCTGCTTTGCGGTCGCGAGCGGGATATTGGCGAACGTCGCATAGGGTTTCATCGCGTCGTCGCCCGCATACATCCAGTCCAGTGTCTCGCGATAGGCTTGCAGGAACCGGGCGTATACAGCCGGCCGCGCATCTTGCTTGTCGGCGACCGTCACCAAGACCCGGATGGTCTGGCCGCGCACCGACTGCAAATCCTTGCCGTAGCCGATGACGCGGATCTCCTTATTGTTGATTTGCGCGAGCCCGAATGGCGGCGCCGACCAGCCGACGTCGATCTGATCGGTCATGACCTGCACCAGCGTGGCGCTCGGTCCCCCGGTCGCAACCAGTTTCGCCTTCGCTCCGGCCTCGTTGGTGAAAGCCAGCGCCATGGTGTTGGTCGACGCGCCTGCGGTCGAATAGGCGACGGTCTTGTCGGTCGTATCCTTGAACGATTTGATCGGCGATTCGGCGCGCACATACCAGTAATCGGCGGCGCCGGTCGCTTCGGCGGCGATGATACGCAGCGGCGCGCCGCGCGCCCGGATCGCAAACGCGCTCTGCGTGCCAAGGAGCCCGATATCGGCGCTGCCGGACAGCAACGCCTGCTGACTCTCGCCCGCTCCCTGGGTCCAAAGAATGTCGAGGGACAATCCGTGCCTCTGGAAAATGCCGGCTTCCTGCCCGAGCTCGGCGACCGCCGTGTCCCAGTTGCCGCGCTGGCCGAGCGCGAGCGTGAGCTTGTCTTGCGCTTTCGCGGCGACGCCGCTCAGCGCCAGAACGATCAGCGCGGCAAACAGCCGGGCCAGACTGTTTCTCGTCATGATCGCGATCCCCGTGGCTTTCTTGTCGTTGCTTTTAGTCGACGCCGCCGACCGCGAGCTGCTTCTTGAGACGCGCTGGCCGGCGCACCGGCTCGACCGAGCATAATGGCGTCGGGATCGGCGTCCGTTCGAGACCAAGCTCGCCGTTGCGGTCGGTGATATCGACCCAGGCGAGCCAGTTTTGATCGTCCCGCGCCTCGTAGTCTTCGCGGAAATGGCTGAGCCGGGATTCGGTTCGCTCCAGCGACGCGCGGAGGATCATCCGCGCGGCAAGCAGCATGGCCTCGGTTTCCTTCAGGCGCACGAGCTCGTGGACGTGCGGCGCGGCGATGTCTTCGAACTCACGCGACAGCGCTTCGATCTTTGACTGCGCCTCTTCGAGCCGGTCGGCCCGTTTCAGAATGCCGACGTCGTAGGCGAACATGATCTGCTGCAAATCGCGCAGAATACGATCGGACTGCGCTTCGGCAGCGGGCGCGAGCGGTTTCATGGTCTCCGCATAGAGCATCTGGATTGCGGCGGCGTCCGCCGCGGGGGCGGGCAGCCGGTCGAGATCCTCGATAGCGCTGCGGCCCGCGATCCAGCCGTTGCCGACGCAAAGCCCGATATGGAATCCCGCGAAGTGGTTGGCGCAGCCGGCCTGCGCCAGACCGGCGGCCAGGAGGCCTGGAACATCCGACCGGCAGTCCGCACCGGTGCGCACGCCCATCTTGGTCATCTGGTTGAGCGCGTAATAGGGCGTCTTGCCGAACATGTCGGTCTTGGCTTCGCTGCCGAGTTTGCGGAAGAAGTAGTCCATCCACTTCACTTTGCTGCCGATGAACGTGTCCCGCATGGGCTCGGGTATCCCCGACATGTCGAGATACATCGGGTCGTGACCCTTCTGCTTCTCGGCCGCCATGGCACGCGCAATGCGAGGAACATCGGCCTCATCCGCCCAGTCGGGCTCGTAATGTTTCATGAAGGCGGTGCCGTCGGCGTTCACCCACCGCGCGCCCTCCTGGATCGCAAAGGTGATGCCCTCGAAATAGAATTTCGGCGTTCC
Source organism: uncultured Alphaproteobacteria bacterium (assembly GCA_963696555.1). GTDB lineage: Bacteria > Pseudomonadota > Alphaproteobacteria > Rhizobiales > Xanthobacteraceae > BOG-931. Next base: position 114,003 of record CAVOKR010000028.1, read on the forward strand.
CGGCCGCACATAGCTGAACTCGGCGTTGCGCAGCGTCGCTCCGGCCCGATAGGCGAGCAGCGTTCCGGTGCCGGTGATGTCGCGCACGAAGCCGGAGCGGAACGTAATCGCGTTGGTGCAGATGATGGTCGTACGCGCCTTGACGACGTGAAATTGTCCGCTGCGGCTGTCGATGCCCACGGCGCCGACGACGCGCTCGCCGTCACGCAGCAGTCCGGTGATGAACAGGCGGTCAATCAGTTCGACGCCGATCGGCTCGAGCGCCCGGCGCAGCAGCCAGCAGAACTCGAGGCCGCCGCCGTCCGGATACATGACGCGGGCAAGATCGAGGCCGCGCGTCGGCCGGCGCGCGTAACTGCCGTCGGCTGAGCGATGAAACTTCATGCCCATCGTCTCGAAATCCTTCAACCGCGCGAAGGAATCGCCGAGAACCTCGCGAACCAGAACCTGATCGGCGATGCCGTCATTGCCGGCGACGATCTCGCGCAAGATCCCGTCGATATCGTCCTCGGGAAACGCCACGATCATCCAGGCATTGGAGAAGGCGGTGTGGCCGGTGCGGCCGATGGTCCAGGAATCCACCAGCGTCACCCGCGTGCCGGCCTTGCCGTGGCGCTTGGCGCTTAATGCCGCGAGCATGCCGCCGGCGCCGCCGCCGACAACCAGAACGTCGGTTTCGGTGAGTACGCCGTCAAATCTTTTGAGCGGGCTCACCATGGCCGCGGCCGATTCTTGACCGAGGGATGCACGTCGACGATCTGCTCAGGGCAGAAGATTTCGCAGCTGAAGCAGGTGATGCAATGCTCCCGGTATTTGATGACCGGGAAGCCGGAAGGTCGAGTGCAGGCCGGCGATGCCGCCGCGTGGAGGCGCGGGCTCCATGTGGATGACATCGGCCGGGCAAACGACGTCGCAGATGCCGCAGCCGGTGCACTTGTCGAGATCGATGGCTTCGATCATCTGCGGCTTGCTGAGGCGTTACTTGACCAGCTTCTTGCCGGTGATCGTCTCGAGGTTCTTGTAGAACACCTTGTCGTGGCTCGTTTTGTCGAGATTGAGCTTTTCAAGAATCCGCAAGGTCTCGCGCGGGAACATGGTGCCGCCTTCCGGATCGAACGGGCAGTCGGAGGCGAACACGAGCTTGTCGATCGGAAAGAACTCCATGCCGCATTTGGTGGCCGGCTCCGCGGTGAAGGCCGCGGTATCGGCAAAGAAATCCTGCTTGAAATAGTCGAGCGGGCGTTTCTTCAGGCTCTTGCGCAGTCCGACATAGTCCTCGTCGGTGGTGCGGTTGCCCATCACGTCGTTGCCCGGGCCGAGCCTTCCTTCCAGCATCGGCACGATGCCGGCGAAATGGTGGGTGATGATCTTCAGGTTCGGGTTGTTGTCCATGATCTTGGAATAGACGAGCCGCAGCATGGCGCAGGCGGTCTCGTAGGACCAGCCGATGGTCCACCAGATCTCGTAGAGCGAGCGCTGCTCGTCGACATAATCCGGCGTGTCGGCGCCGCGCGCCGGATGAATCCAGATCGGCGCGCCAAGCTCGTTCATCTTCTTCCAGAACGGCAGGTATTCGGGCCGGTCGATCGGCTTGCCGGCGACATTGGTGTAGATCTGCACGCCGAGCGCGCCGTTCTTCAGCGCACGTTCGGCCTCGGCGACGCCGGCGTCGGATGCGGCGAGCGATACCTGCGCTACCCAGCCGGGGAAGTGATCCTTTTCCTTGGCGATCAGTTCGGCAAAGCCGTCATTGATGATCTTGCAGAACTCGTCGATGTCCGCCGGTGTTTTGGCGAATTTCTCGATCGGCGGCTGCGGATAGGAGAGGATCTGCTGATAGTCCTTGTGGCCGTCGACGATCTTCTTGCGGACGTTGAGATCGAACAGCGCTGGCAGCGAGCGGATGCGCTTGCCCATGTCCTTGTAATCGCCCGCGACCTCATTGAGCTTGGTGAAGAAGCGTTCCGGGAAAAAATGGGTATATGCGTCGATGCGCATGGGCGTTTCTCTCCTTTTTGGTGGCTAGGCTTCTAAAGCATCGGCCGGGGGAAATGAAGCGAGCCATGGCTATGAGGCATGGCCGCGCGGCATGGCTGTCACGCGGCGCCCTGCGTCAGCCGCGCGGCAATGTCGGGCGGGATTGGCTGCGACTTGATGCGCTCGGGGTCGGCCGGATCGCGGGCGACGAAAACGCGGGTCTCGAAACCTTCTACCGCGAGCACGCCCGATTTGAACAGCCGGTGCTCGATTTTGATGCTGGAGCGGCCGCAGGCGACGGCCGCGGTCTCGATCGACACCTCATCGCCATAGCGGGTGGGCACGCGGAAAATCGCGCGGGTCTCGACGATCGGATGGCCGAGAAAGCCATAAGCTTTCAGATAGTCGAACTTCGCCATGCCGATGGCTGATTCCATCATGTAGGTCGTCGAGGTGTCGAACATCGCGAAATAGCGCGGATAGAACACAATGCCGGCGGGGTCGCAGTCGCCCCATTCGATGCGCAGCGTGCGGGTATTGCTGAACATTGTTTTTGAATCCTCGGCGACAATTTATCCCTCCCCCCTTGTGGGGGAGGGGAGGGAGGGGGGTCGTGAGGTGGTGCACGACGAAGACGCTTGCGCGTCGCCTGCCGACCCCCACCCCTTCCCCTCCCCACAAGGGGGAGGGGAAGAAGAATTTACCTTGGCGCCATGCGCAGCGCGCCGTCGATCCGGATGACTTCGCCGTTGAGGTAGCGGTTCTCGATGATGTGGCGAACCAGCGCCGCATATTGGGGCGGCTGGCCGAGCAGTTTTGGAAACGGCACCGAGGCCGCAAGACTCTTCTGAGCGTCCTGCGGCAGCGCATGCAGCATCGGGGTCGAGAAGATGCCCGGCGCGACGCCGTTAACCCTTATGCCGAACTGGGCGAATTCGCGCGCCGCCGGCAGCACCAGCGCGACGACGCCGCCTTTCGACGCCGCATAGGCGGCCTGGCCGATCTGGCCCTCATAGCCCGCGACCGACGCGGTGCAGATGATGACGCCGCGCTCGCCGTCCTGCAGCGGTTCGAGCCCCTGCATGTCGGCGGCGAGGAGCCGCATGGCGTTGAAGGTGCCGATCAGATTGATCTCGACGACGCGCGCGAATTCGGCGAGCGGCTGCGGGCCGTCGCGGCCGACGATGCGTTTGGCCGGCCCGACGCCGGCGCAATTGATCAGGATCCGCGCCGGGCCGTGCAGCTTCTTGACCGCCGAGATGGCCGCCACCGTCTCGTCCGACTTGGTCACATCGCAATGGATGGCGATGCCGCCGAGTTTCTGCGCGATGGCGCGGGCGCCGTCATTGTTGACGTCCAAGATCGCCACCCGGGCGCCGGCGCCGGCCAGCATTTCGGCGGTGGCGGCGCCGAGCCCGGAGGCGCCGCCGGTCACGATTGCTGCGTGTCCGCGAATATCCATGATCAACTACCCCCTATTTTTTGGCCGGCGGCGACAAGTACATGCGGCGGCGGCGCCTCGGCGTAAAGGTCTTCGATCAGGATCGCGCGATGGGCCAGCACCGCGCGCTGATTGATCGATCCTTTGTCGGTCATCTCGCCTATATCAAGCGACGGCGGATCGGCCAGCAGAATCGCCCGGGTGACGCGAGCCGAGGTGCCGCTCGCCGCCGCGACGAAGCTGTCGAGCAAGCGGCGGAAGCCGCTCCTCACGCGGGGATCGGCAAGCACCGCCTCGGCCGGGGTCTCCTGAGCGAGGTCGGGCGCAAGTTTCCGGCAAGCGTCGAGATCCGGAAAGACCAAACCCGTGACCTCGTCGCGATCGGCGCCGGCGAGAACGACATCGCGCACCAGTGGCGCGAAATGCGCGATCAAGGCGGCGCGCAACGGACCGACGCTGACCCAGGTGCCGGTCGCAAGCTTGAAATCTTCCGCGAGGCGGCCGTCGAACAGGAGGCCCTGCATCGGATCGGCCGGGTCGTAGAATTTTAACGCGTCGCCGATTTTGTAATAGCCTTCCTCATCGAATGCCGCGGCGGTCAGCGCCGGGGCGCGCCAGTAGCCGGGTGTGATATTCGGGCCTCGCAGCCGCGCTTCGAGCTTGCCGTCGCGCGGCGCGAGTTTCAGTTCGACGCCGGGCAGCGGCAGACCGATGTTTCCGGCACGCTCCGACTGCCAGCTACAAGCGAGCGCCGCCGGCGCCGTTTCGGTCGAGCCGAGGCTCGACATGAACATGATGCGCTGGCCCACGGTGTCCGCGGCGAGATCGTGATAGGCATCGAGCACGTGCTGCGCCAGGCCGGCGCCGGCATAGAACATCGCCTTCAGCCGGCTGAAAAACGTCTCGCGCAAGGTCCGATCGGCTTCGAGAAACGGCAACAACATCTCAAAACCCTTCGGCACGTTGAAGTAGACGGTGGGCGCGACGTCACGCAGATTGCGCACGGTCGCAGCGATCGCGCCGGGCAGCGGCTTGCCCTCGTCGATATAGAGCGTGCCGCCGTTGTCGAGCGCCAAACCGAAATTGTGGTTGCCGCCGATAGGTATGATTCCACGGCAGCCAGTCGACGAGTACCGGCGGCTCGTCCTCGATAAAGGCCAAGCCGGCGCGGATCATCGCCTGGTTGGAGCACAACATACGCTGCGTTATTGATGACGCCCTTCGGCTGCCCGGTCGAGCCCGAGGTGAAGAGGAATTTTGCGATCGTATCGGGCCCGGTTTTGGCGTGGGCGGCGTCGACCGCCGCTGTAGGCTTGGCCGCCATGAGTTCGGCGAAGGCGATGCTGCGCCGGTCGGCCGCGGGTGTTGTCGCGACCACGATCTCCACGCCCGGCGGAACGGCTGCGGCAATAGCGGGAGCGAAGGCCGTGCCGTTCGCGGCGAAGACGAGGCCGGGCGTCAGGATTTCGACGATGGCTTTGAGCTTGCCGAAATCCTTCGACATCAGCGAGTACGGCACCGAGATCGGCGCGTAGGGAATGCCGACATGCATGGCGGCAAGCCCGAGCAACGCGTGCTCAAGGTCGTTGCCGGAGAGGATCGCCACCGGACGCTCGGCCGACAAGTCGCGGTCGAGCAGTGCCGTCGCGATTGCGCGCACCGCCGCAAGCGTCGCCGCATAAGTCAGCGTGCGCCAGCCGCCCAAGGCGTCGCGTTGCGCCAGAAAAATGCGCTCCGGCGCCTGATCGGCCCAATAGACAAGCCGCTCGGTCAATTTCCGCGGGTGCGGCGGCAGCGGCTGCGGCGAGCGCATCAGGATCGTCCCGTCGCTGTGCCGCTCGACCGCGACCTGCGCCGCCGCGAGTTTGACCGGCCGCAGTGGCGCCGGGTGGTGCACGGGATGCGTTTTCGCCGGCGCGCTCGACATCTCAGCTCGGCGTCACTTTGGGACCGCGTTTTTCCAGAAACGCCTTGAGGCGCGCTTTCGCTTCGTCTTCGCCTTGCGCGATCGCAGCCGTGAGCGCCTCGGTCGCAAAGCCGGTGGCTGGATCGCTGCGGGCGATGCGCGGCAACATGTGGGTCACGGCGAAATTGGTGAATGGCGCATTGCCGGCGATTCGTTCGGCGAGTTCGAGACCCTTGGCGAAGCCCGCGCCGTCGTCGACCAGATATTGGGTGAGGCCGACGGCCTGGCCTTCCTCGGCGGAGAGCGTGCGCCCGGTCAGCATCATATCCATCATGCGCGCGGTTCCGATCAACGGCGGTAGCCGGACCGAACCGCCGCCGCCGAGGTAAATGCCCCGGCTGGTCTCCGGCAGCGCGTAGAAGGCGTTCTTTTCGGCGACGCGGATATGGGCTGCCGCCGCGAGTTCGAGGCCGCCGCCGATGACCGCGCCATGCAGCACCGCGACGACCGGCACCGGTCCGAACTCGATGCGTTCGAAGGCGCGATGCCAGGAGCGCGAGTGCTCGATCCCCGCAAAGGTATCGCGCTCGGTCAGTTCGCCGAGATCGAGGCCCGAGCTGAAATGATCGCCGTCGCCGGCGAGCACCACGGCGCGGATATCGCTCGGCAGCGCGGTGAAGAAGGTCTCGATGCCGCGCACGGTCGGATCGTTGAGCGCGTTGCGCTTTTCCGTGCGCGTCAGCGTCAGCACGCCGACCGCGCCGCGCCGTTCGGCGCGAAGCGTCGGCGGCAGATCGGCAAATTCGGCTGGAACGGCGGTCATCCTGCCCCGGTCAATTCTTTTGTCGGGCCATTTGACCCTGTATGCCGCGGCCCGTAAATAGCCTGCGACAACGCTATCAAGGCGAGCAGCACAGGAGCCGGCGATGCGGGATGTCTTTATTTGCGATGCCGCGCGCACGCCGATCGGCCGCTACGGCGGCGCGCTCGCCAAGGTCCGCACCGACGACCTCGCCGCGGTCCCTATCAAGGCGCTCGTCGCCCGCAATCCCAAGGCCGATTGGACGCGGCTCGACGAGGTGTTTTTCGGCTGCGCCAATCAGGCCGGCGAGGACAATCGCAATGTCGCCCGCATGGCGCTGTTGCTGGCAGGGCTGCCGGATTCCGTTCCCGGCATCACCGTCAACCGGCTATGCGCCTCGGGCCTCAACGCCGTCGGCGACGCGGCGCGTGCGATCCGCTCGGGCGAGATGGAATTCGCCATCGCGGGCGGCGTCGAATCGATGACGCGGGCGCCGTTCGTGATGGCCAAGGCCGGCGAAGCGTTTTCGCGCGCGGCCGAAGATCTACGACACGACGCTCGGCTGGCGCTTCATCAATCCGCTGTTGAAAGCGCAATACGGCGTCGATTCGATGGCCGAAACGGCTGAGAACGTCGCCGAGGAATTCCAGGTCGCGCGCAAGGACCAGGACGCTTTCGCGCTGCGCTCGCAGCAGCGCGCCGCGAAAGCCATCGCCACCGGCTACTTCGCCAAGGAGATCGTCCCGGTCGCGGCGCCGGGCGGCAAGGCCGGCCCGATCACCGTCAGCGAAGACGAGCATCCGCGCCCCGACACCACGATCGAGAATCTGCAGAAGCTCAAACCGATCGTGCGCAATCCCGGTACCGTCACGGCCGGCAATGCGTCTGGCATCAATGACGGTGCCGCCGCCATCATTCTCGCCAGCGCGGACGCCGCCAAGGAACATGGGCTGACGCCCCGCGCCCGCGTGCTCGGCATGGCCTCGGCCGCGGTGCCGCCGCGCATCATGGGCATCGGCCCGGTGCCGTCGACCCGCAAATTGCTGGAGCGGCTGGGCTTAAAAATTTCCGATTTCGATCTGATCGAGATCAACGAGGCTTTTGCCGCGCAGGGCATCGCCTGTCTGCGCCAGCTCGGCGTGCCTGAGGATGCCGAGCACGTCAATCCGCACGGCGGCGCCATCGCGCTCGGCCATCCGCTCGGCATGTCGGGCGCGCGGCTGACGCTCACCGCGGTGCATGGCCTCGAGAAGAACGGCGGCAAGCGCGCGCTCGCCACCATGTGCGTCGGCGTCGGCCAGGGCGTGTCGCTGGCGTTGGAGCGAGTTTAGCCGTCATTCCGGGACGGCGCGTAGCGCCGGGCCCGGAATCCATAGTCCCTGTATTTCAAGATGTGCTCGGACGGTGCAAGCATAGAAAGACTGTGGTTATAGATTTCGGGCTCGCGCCTTTGGCGCGCCCCGGAATGACGAAAAGGAGAGCGTCTCGTGCCGATGTCACCGGGTTACATCCCGTTCCATCCCAACCCATCGAAACCGAAATTTAAAGCTCCGCCCGGTGCTGTCGATGCACATTGCCATGTGTTCGGGCCGGAGGCGGTGTTTCCCTATGCGCCGGAACGCAAATACACGCCCTGCGATGCGCCGAAGGAAAAGCTGTTCGCGCTGCGCGACTATCTCGGCCTCGACAAAAACGTCATCGTCCAGGCCTCGTGCCACTCCAAAGACAACCGCGCCATGGTGGATGCGCTCGACGCCGCGAACGGCCGCGCCAAGGGCGTGGCCTTTGTGGGCGAGGAAGTCACCGACGACGAACTGAAATGGATGGACAAAGCGGGCGTCCGCGGCGTGCGCTTTAATTTCCTCAAGCGGCTGGTCGATTTCACGCCGCGCGACGTGCTGCAACGGATCGCCGCGCGGGTCGAAAAGCTCGGCTGGCATATCGTCATCTATTTCGAAATGCCGGATCTGCCCGAGCTCGAGGATTTCTTCACCTCGCTGCCCACCACCGTGGTGGTCGATCACATGGGCACGCCGACCGTGAAAAAGGGCGTCGACGACCCGGAGAACCAGCGCTTCCACCGGCTGATGGACAAGCACAAGAATTTCTGGGTGAAGGTCACCTGCCCGGAGCGCATGAGCCTCGCCGGGCCGCCCTATGACGACGTGGTGCCGTTCGGCCGGGCGCTCGTCGAGCGTTTCCCCGATCGGGTGATCTGGGGCACCGACTGGCCTCACCCCAACATGAAAAAAGAGGCGCCGGACGACGGCGTGCTGGTCGATTACGTGCCTAAAATCGCGCCCACCGCGGCGGCCCAACAGGCGCTCTTGGTCGATAATCCGATGCGGCTTTATTGGGCGTAGCGGACGCAGTTCCGCTCATTCCCGCGCAAGCGGGAATCCAGCCAGCTTGAAAAGATTCTAAGCTGGGTCACCGCTTTCGCGGGGACGAGCGGATGGCGTAAATGCTTACGTTGCCAAGCGCGCCTACGCTATATATGTCAACGGCAAGAGACGCCCGATCGGGAGACATTGATGGCCCGCGAACAACACGATTACGACGACATCCCGGGGACGTTCGTGTTCGATGCCGAACGCTCGCGCCAGGGTTTCGGCATCAATATGTTCTGCATGTCGCTGATGAAGGACGAGAACCGCAAGGCCTTCAAGGCGAACGAGGCGGAATATGTCAAGAAATTCAATCTGACGCCGGAACAGACCGACGCCGTCCTCAAGCGCGATTACAACCGCATGCTGGAACTCGGCGGCAATATCTATTTCACCGCGAAGCTCGGCGCCACCGACGGCCATTCGTTCCAGCATCTCGCCGCCGTGATGACCGGCGCCACGCAGCCGGATTACGCCGCCATGATGCTCGGCGGCGGCCGCTCGGTCGAGGGCAATCGCTCGCGCACCGGCAAGAACGCGCCGTCCAAATTTATCGCGGCCGCACCGGCCAAGAAAGCGTCGGCGACAAAGAAGGCATCGGCCGCGAAGCCGAAAGCCAAAGCCAAATCCACCAAAGCCAAAGTCAAATCCAAATCAGCGAAACGGAAGTGAAGCCGTGGCCAGGATCGTCGCAGGAATAGGTTCGTCGCATGTGCCCGCCATCGGCGCGGCGCTCGATAACAACAAGACCGAAGAGCCCTATTGGAAGCGGGTGTTTTCGGGTTTTGAAAAATCCCAGGAATGGATGCGCGAGACCAAGCCCGATGTCGCGATCGTGGTTTATAACGATCACGCCTCGGCGTTCTCGGTCGAAATGATCCCGACTTTCGCGCTCGGCTGCGCGGCGGAGTTCCCACCGGCCGACGAAGGCTGGGGCCCGCGGCCGGTGCCCGTCGCGCAGGGCTATCCGGCGCTCGCCTCGCATATTGCGCAGTCCTGCATCCTCGACGAGTTCGATCTCACCATCTGCAACAAGATGGAAATCGATCACGGCATGACGGTGCCGATGAATCTGTTGTTCGGCAAGATCGAGAAAGGCGGCCACTGGCCCTGCCCGGTGATCCCGCTCGCCGTTAATGTGGTGATGTATCCGCCGCCGACCGGGCACCGCTGCTTCATGCTCGGCAAGGCGATCCGCAAGGCGGTGGAATCCTACCCGGAAGACCTCAAAGTGGTGATCTTCGGCACCGGCGGGCTGTCGCATCAGATTTCAGGTCCGCGCGCGGGGCTCATCAACAGCAAGTGGGACAAAGCCTTCCTCGACAATCTGTCGAAGGATCCGCAGAAGCTCGTCAAGATTCCGCACCTCGATTATATGCGCGAGGCCGGCGCCGAAGGCATCGAGATGGTGATGTGGCTCATCATGCGCGGCGCCCTCGACGACAAGGTCGACGAGGTCTATCGCTTCTACACCGTGCCGGCGTCGAACACCGCGGTCGGCCATATCATCCTGGAAAACAGGGCGAAGGCCGGCAAGACCACGGCGAAGCGCAAGCCGGTCGCCAAACACAAGCCAACGGCCAAGCACAAGCGCGCTGCCGCGCGCGCCAAGGTCGATCGTATCCGCGGCTGATTCGTCATTGCGAGCGAAGCGAAGCAATCCAGTGCGGCGCCAAGGTCTGGATTGCTTCGTCGCTTCGCTCCTCGCAATGACGTTGAAATAATCGAAGAGGCTCATCATGAAAATTTGCGTAGCGGGGCAGGGCGCGTTCGGCCAGAAACATCTCGATGCGCTCAAGCGCATTCCCGATGTGGAGATCACGTCGCTGGTCGGCGGCAATCAGGATTCCACCGCGCAGGTCGCGAAGAAATACGGCATCCCGCATTTCACCGGCGAATTGTCCGAGGGCATCAAGCGTGCCGACGCGGTGATCCTCACCACGCCGACCAAGATGCATTTCAGCCAGGGCGAGCAGGTGATGCGCGCCGGCAAGCATGTGCTGGTCGAGATTCCCGTCACCGACAGCGTCGAGGATGCGGAAAATCTGGTGAAGATCGCCAAGGAGACCGGCGTCGTCGCCATGGGCGGCCATGTGCGGCGCTTCAATCCGAGCCATCAATACATCCACAAGAAGATCGTAAAGGGCGAGCTGAAAATCCAGCAGATGGACGTGCAGACTTATTTCTTCCGCAGGAAGAACATCAATGCCGCCGGCAATGCGCGCAGCTGGACCGATCATCTGCTCTGGCATCATGCCGCCCACACCGTCGACCTGTTCCAATATCAGGCCGGCGAGACCATTTCGGATTGCTACGCGGTGCAGGGGCCGATCCATCCGCAGCTCAATATCGCGATGGACATGGGCATCGTGGCGCGGACGCCGTCCGGCTCGATTCTCACGCTGTCGCTGTCGTTCAACAATGACGGGCCGCTCGGCTCGTTCTTCCGCTACATCTGCGACAACGGCACCTTCAAGGCGTTCTACGACGATCTGTCCGACGGCAAGGACAACAAGATCGACGTCTCCAAGGTCGACGTGTCGATGGACGGCATCGAACTCGAGGACCGCGAATTCATCTCAGCCATCAAGGAAAAGCGCGAACCCAACGCGAGCCTGCAACAGCTTCTGCCTTGCATGCATGTGCTCGGCAAGCTGGAACAGATCATCGACCCCGAGCGCAAGGCGCACGCGTAGGTTCCCCTTCCCCACAAGGGGGAAGGGAGCAGCCCAGCCGCGTACGCCGAGCCGTATTCGGCTATAATCCTCCCCAACAAGCGATATTTGCGGGAGGAATACGTGGTTGTTGATCTTCGTGCGCTCTTATTCGCCATCGCGCTCGCGACACTCGGCGTAACCGCTGCCCTCGCCCAAGACGCCTACCCCTCCCGCCCCGTCCATATCATCGTGCCCTACCCGCCGGGCGGCGCGGTCGACATCGTGTCGCGCACACTCGGCGATGAATTGTCGAAGCGCTGGGGCCAGACCGTCGTGATCGACAACCGGCCCGGCGCCGGCGGCATCATCGCCGAGCAGGCTTTGGTGCAGTCGCCGCCGGACGGATACACGCTGATCGTCGTCGCCTCGGGCCATGCGCTGCTTGGGCATTTCTATCCCAACTTGCCCTACGACACGTTCAGGGATTTCACCCCGATCTCGCTGATCGGCTCGTCGCCCAACATGCTGTTGGTGCGCGCCGATTCGCCGTTCAAATCGGTCGGTGACGTGATTGCGCAAGCGCGCGCGAAACCCGGGCAATTGTCCTACGGACACGCCGGCAACGGCACCTCGCCGTATCTCTCCGCCGAGCTGTTCAAATTCATGGCGAAGATCGACATTACCGGCGTGCCCTACAAAGGCGGCGCGCCGGCGCTGACCGACCTGATCGGCGGCCACATTCCGCTGACGTTCAACAATATCCCGGAATCGCTCGGGCCAGATCCAAGCCGGCGCGGTGCGCCCGCTCGGCGTCACCACCGCGGCGCGGTCGCCGGTGCTGCCGGCTGTCCCGACCATGGCGGAAGCTGCGTTGCCCGGTTACGACACCGGGGTGTGGTGGGGATTTTTGGGACCGGCCGGTCTGCCGCCTGCGGTGCAAACAAAACTCGCCAAGGATTGTGCCGAGGCAGCCCTTGCACCCGCGGTGCGTGCAAAGCTCCTGCAACTCGGCGCAACGCCGGTCGGCTCGTCGTCCGAGGCGTTCGCCAAGCTCATCCGCGACGACTACGACAAATGGGGTCCGATCATCAAAGCCGCGGGCATCAAGGTAGACTAAAGTTTGTGCGTCCAAAGCGCCGGGTGAGACAAACCGCTAGCTGGACAAGGCCGCTTTGGAATGTTGGTATGCGGCCCAATCGAACGCCGCATCAAGGGAGGGACCTCATGAAAAATGCCAACAATAACAGCATGAAACGCCGCTATTTCCTGGCCGCGACATGCTTGGCGACTTGCGCCGCACTCACGGTCGCAGCGGGCGGCCGGGCGCAAGCCGAGGACAGCGTCAAAATCGGTTTCATCTTGCCGATGACGGGCCAGCAGCAGTCGACCGGCAAACAGGAAGCGGCAGGCGCCAAACTTTTCCTGTCGCAGAACGGCGACACGGTGGCGGGCAAGAAAATCGAGCTCATCGTCAAGGACGACGCCGCGGTTCCCGACAATACCAAGCGCATCGCGCAGGACCTCATCGTCAACGACAAGGTGAACTTCCTCGCCGGCTTCGGCATCACACCGGCGGCGCTCGCGGTCGCTCCGCTGGCTACCGAATCCAAGACGCCGGAGATCGTCACCGCCGCCGGCACCTCGATCATCACCCAAAAGTCGGACTACATCGCCCGCACCAGCTTCACGCTGGCGCAGTCGTCAGTCCCCATGGCGGATTGGGCATCGCAGAATGGCATCAAGAAAGTCGTGACCATGGTGTCCGACTACGCGCCCGGTCATGACGCCGAGGGTTCCTTCGTCAATGAGTTCATCGCTAAGGGCGGCCAGGTCGTCGACAAGATCACGTTCCCGCTTGCCAACCCGGACTTCGCGCCATTCCTGCAACGCGCGGCCGACGCCAAGCCGGACGCAATCTTCGTCTTCGTTCCCTCCGGACAGGGCGGCGCCTTCGTCAAACAGTTCGCCGAGAAGGGTCTCGACAAGGCCGGCATCAAGATCATCGGTCCGGGCGACGTCACCGACGACGACCTTCTCAACGGCATGGGCGACGCCATCATCGGCACCATCACCGCGCATATCTATTCGGCCGATCACAATTCGGCGGCCAACAAGGCCTTCGTCGAGGCGTTCAAAAAGGCCAACGGCGGCATGCGGCCGAACTTCATGGCGGTCGGCGCCTATGACGGCATGCATCTGATGTACGAGGCGCTGAAGAAGACCGGCGGCAAGACCGACGGCGATTCGCTGATCGCCGCCATGAAGGGCATGGCCTGGGAAAGCCCGCGCGGCCCGATCTCGATCGATCCGGACACCCGCGACATCATCCAGAACGTCTATATCCGCAAAGTCGAGAAGAAGAACGGCGAGCTCTACAATGTCGAATTCGCCACCTTCCCGAACGTCAAGGATCCGATCAAGGCGGCGGCGAAGTAATACCGGTCAGTCGTTATTCCGGGGCGCGGACGTAAGTCCGCGAGCCCGGAATCCTAACCGCGATCGTATGGTGAGGGCGGTGATTATGGATTCCGGACAGCCGCCTTACGGCTACCGGTATGACGCGGCGGAGATGTTGAGCCGATCATGCTGACAATCCTGTTCGACGGCGTCGCCTACGGCATGCTCCTGTTCGTGCTGGCCTGCGGGCTGTCGGTCACGCTCGGTCTGATGAATTTCATCAATCTGGCCCATGGCGCCTTCGCCATGGCGGGCGGCTATTGCACCGTCATCGTGGTCAACCGCATGGGCGTGCCGTTCGCGCTCGGCCTGCCGATCGCGTTTCTGGTCACGGGTCTGATCGGCGCGCTGTTCGAGCGCACGCTCTATGCGCATGTCTATGCCCGCAGCCATCTCGACCAGGTGCTGTTCACCATCGGGCTTGTCTTCATGTCGGTGGCGGCGATCGACTACACGATGGGGTCGTCGCAGCAATTCGTGCAGATACCGGAGGCGCTGCAAGGGCAGTTCAATGTGTTCGGCATCGGCATGGGCAAGTACCGGCTGTTGATCATCGCGGTCTGCGGGCTCTTGACCGTCGCGCTGCAAATGATCCTGACCCACACCAGGTTCGGCAGCCGGTTGCGCGCCGCGGTCGACGACGCACGGGTGGCGCGCGGGCTCGGCATCAATGTCGGCGCGGTCTTCACCGTGACTTTCGCCTTCGGTTCGGGGCTCGCCGGTCTCGGCGGCGCGCTTGGCGCCGAAATCCTCGGCCTCGATCCGACCTTTCCGCTCAAATACATGATCTATTTTCTGATCGTGGTGACGGTCGGCGGCACTTCGAGCATCACCGGCCCGTTCCTGGCCTCGATCCTGCTCGGCGTCGCCGACGTTGCCGGCAAATATTACGTGCCGAAGCTCGGCGCCTTCGTCATTTACGCCATCATGATCGTGGTCCTGATCTGGCGGCCGCAGGGTCTGTTCGCCCGTTCGGCGGCGCGGTGATCGCGATGACGGCGGCCCGCCGACCGATGTCTCCGCCTATCTGAAAAGCCGCGCCCGCTGGTCGCCGCTCGAGATCGCCTTCTGGGTCTTCGCCTTCGCCACGATCTGGCTGTTTCCCGGCAAATATCTGATCCTGAAAGACACCGCGATCCTGGCTTTGTTCGCGCTGTCGCTCGATCTGATCCTCGGCTATGCGGGCATCATCTCGCTCGGCCAGGCGGCGTTTTTCGGCTTCGCCGGATATTTCGCGGGCCTCATCGCCAAATACGGCATCGTCAACGAGCCGGTGCTCGCGCTGATCCTGTCCGGCCTGGCCGCGGCCGCGCTCGGCTTCGTTACGAGCTTCCTGGTGCTGCGCGGCTCCGACCTGACGCGGCTGATGGTGACGCTCGGCGTGTCGTTGATGCTGGGCGAGATCGCCAACCGCTATTCCGATCATCACCGGCGGCGCCGACGGGCTGCAGGGCGTCGATATCCAGCCGATCTTCGGCCGCTTCCGCTTCGATCTCTACGGCCACAACGGCTATGTCTATTGCCTGATCGTCCTGTTCGTCTGCTTCGTCCTCGCGCGCCGCATCGTCTATTCGCCGTTCGGACTGTCGCTGCGCGCCGTAAAGGGCAATCCGTTGCGCGCGTCCGCGATCGGCATTCCGGTCAAATGGCGGCTGGTTGCGATCTACACCGTCTCGGCGGGCTTTGCCGGCATCGCCGGCGGACTGTTGACGCAAACCACCGCGTTCTGCTCGCTCGACGTGTTTTCGCTGGAACGCTCGGCTGATTTGCTGCTGGTGCTGATCATCGGCGGCACCGGTTATCTCTACGGCGGTCTGATCGGCGCCGTGATCTACAAATTTCTGCAGGATTGGATCGCCAATCTGACGCCGCAATATTGGCAGTTCTGGATCGGACTCGTGCTCGTTGCGCATGGTGCTTGATCGGCCGCGACCGGATGCAGAGCTGGATCGACGACGGTGCGGGTCTCGGCCGGCCGGTTCGGCATGCGGCTTCTGCCGCGATCCGCAGCGCTCGGCGGTGCCGGGTCCGACGGCGGCGCGGAGCGCTGAGCATGCCGATCCTCGAAACCATCGGGCTCGAAAAGCGCTTCGGCGGCATCACCGCCAATCACGACGTCAATCTCGCGGTCGAGAAGGGCGCGCGCCACGCTCTGATCGGGCCGAACGGCGCCGGCAAGACCACCTTGATCAACATGCTCACCGGCGTGCTCAAGCCGAGCGCCGGCCGCATCATGCTCGAAGGCCGCGACATCACCGACGTCGCTGCCGCATGAGCGGGTGCGGCTCGGCATGGCGCGCACGTTCCAGATCAATCAATTGTTTCTCGATCTGACGCCGCTCGAATCGATAGGCCTCGTGGTGTCCGAGCGGCTCGGCACCGGCGCCGATTGGTGGCGTGTGGTCGGCACCAAGGCGTCGGTCACCGACGAGATCGTCGAGGTCGTCGAGCGCTTTCGGCTCAGCGACGTGATGCATGGAGCGCACCGCGACGCTGCCCTATGGCAAGCAGCGGCTGCTGGAAATCGCGCTCGCCTTTGCCTGCCGGCCGCATGTGCTGCTGCTCGACGAGCCGGCCGCCGGCGTGCCGGAGGCCGAGCGCCACGAGCTTCTTGCCACCATCGAAGCGCTGCCGGCCGAGGTCACCGTGCTGTTGATCGAGCACGACATGGATCTGGTGTTCTCGTTTGCCGACCGTATCTCGGTGCTGGTCAATGGCGGGCTGTTCGTCGACGGCGCGCCCGAAGAAGTGGCGCGCGATCCGCGGGTGAAGGCGGTCTATCTCGGCGAGGAGCTCGATGCCTGATCTTCTGACCATCGAGCGCTTGTCGGCCGGCTATGGCGAGGCCGTGGTGCTGCCGAACGTCTCGCTGTCGCTCGCCGAGGGCGAGGCGCTGGCGCTGCTCGGCCGCAACGGCATGGGCAAGACCACGCTGATCAATTCGATCGTCGGCGTGACCCGGTATTTCGCCGGCAACATCGCGATCGACGGCACCGATATCACGCGGCTTCGCCCCGATCAGCGCGCCCATCTGGGCATCGGCTGGGTGCCGCAGGAGCGCAATATTTTCAAATCGCTCACCGTGCATGAAAACCTCACCGCGGTGGCGCAGCCGGGTCGTTGGACGCCCGAGAAGGTCTACGCCATGTTTCCGCGGCTCGAAGAACGGCGGCAAAATCTCGGCAATCAGCTGTCGGGCGGCGAACAGCAGATGCTGGCCGTCGGCCGGGCGCTGGTGCTCAATCCGCGCGTCATGCTGCTCGACGAGCCGCTCGAAGGCCTCGCGCCGATCATCGTCGAGGAGTTGCTGGCGGCGCTGCGCCGCATCATCCGCGACGAAGGCATCTCAGCGATCCTGGTCGAGCAGAACGCCAAGAAAATCCTCGGCGTCACCCACCGCGCCATCATCCTCGAGCGCGGCAGCGTGGTTCATGCGGCCGACAGTGCGACGCTCGCCGCCGATCCCGCGGCGCTCGAAACCCATCTCGGCGTCACCGATCACGGGCCGCGGCGGATCGGGCGGGCGAAACAGCGATTCCTGACGGACCGCTCGGCGGCTTTTGCCGGCACGCGTCCCGGGCTAAATCGGCTTGTCTTATTGCCGTTAGCTGAAGCGCCTAATCCGGATCGACCGGGCTGGGGAGAACGACATGACACTGCGAGCGCGTATCTTAAGCACCATTCATTTTCACGGCCGCGGCGCTCTTGCTGGCGCTGCCGCAGGCGCAAGCCAAGATCCTGGCGCAATGGGTCGAGCTCGGGCCGGACGGCAGTTCGAGCGTCCGCGCCATCACCGACGAGGCCTGCCCGTCGGTGAGCTTTCGACGGCACCGCCGATGCGCCATGAACGTCCGCTCCGAGCCCGGCCAGAGCATTCGGCGGTGCGAAGCCGGGGCAGTTCGCGGTCCGCGGCTGCGAGGTGGCGGTGCCGGCGCGGGGCGATCGCCGCGATCCTCGACGGCAAGGCGCTGCCGCTGCCGCGACCCAATCCGCAGCGCATCGTGATCTTCGGCGATACCGGCTGCCGGCTCAAAACCGGCGATCCGACGCAGGCCTGCAATGACGCGAAGGCCTGGCCGTTTCCGAAAGTCGCCGCCATGGCGGCGGCCGCCCATCCCGATCTGATGATCCATGTCGGCGATTACGAATATCGCGAAGACGCCTGCCCGGCCGGCAATGCCGGCTGCGCCGGCAGTCCCTTCGGTTATGGCTGGGACGCCTGGAACGCGGATTTTTTCCAGCCGGCGGCGCCGCTCTTTGCCGCCGCGCCCTGGATCATGGCCCGCGGCAATCACGAGGATTGCAGCCGCGCCGGCGAAGGCTGGTTCCGCTTTCTCGATCCGGCGCCGATGCCGACTGCCTGCGCCGATCTGACCGGCGATTATGTGGTGCGGCTCGGCGATTTCGGCGTCGTCGTCGTCGACAGCGCCAAGGTCAAGGACACGCGCCGGCCCTGATAGCGACCAGGTCCCGGTCCTGCGCCGGCAATTTGGCGACGTGCTCGCCAAGATCCCCGCCTATACGTGGCTCGTGACCCACAAGCCGGTCAACGCCATGCTGGCGAATCCCGGCGAGCCGCAGGTCAACATCGCCTCCAACAAGGTGCTGCAGGCGGCGCTCGGCGCCGACATGCCGGCGAGCGTCCGCATGTATGTCGCCGGTCATATCCATTTCTTCCAGGCAGTGGATTTCGGCGGCGCCCGGCCGCCGCAGCTCGTCGTCGGCACCGGCGGCGATAATCTCGAAGACATGCCGAAGGCGCCGGTGACCGGCGAGGATATCAACGGCCTCAAGGCGCTCGATGCCGTCACCTATTCGGGTTTTGCCTATATGGTCTGGGACCGCGTCGGCGGCGACGAATGGAGCGGCACGCTGTTCGATATCGACGGCAAGCCGCTCAATCGCTGCCGCCTGGCCGGCCGTTCGCTGCACTGCGGCTCTTAATCGGCAGGCGGCGCGGCGCTATAACTCGCAAGCCGGCTCACGTCAGGACCTCCCGATGTATAGCGCGACGATCGGCACCCGCCGCTATGCGTTCGCCGATCTCAAAACGCTGTTGGCCAAGGCCTCGCCGCTGCGCAGCGGCGATCAGCTCGCCGGGATCGCGGCGGAGACCGGCGAGGAGCGCGTCGCCGCGCAATATGCGCTCGCCGACCTGCCGCTCGCGACGTTCCTCAACGAGACCGTCGTCGCTTACGAAAGCGACGAGGTCACCCGGCTCATCATCGACAGCCATGACCGAGCGGCCTTTGCGCCCGTTGCGCATCTGACCGTCGGCGGCTTTCGCGACTGGCTTCTCGCCGACGAGACCACCACTGGCGGTGCTCGCGGCGCTCGCGCCCGGCGTCACGCCGGAAATGGCGGCCGCGGTGAGCAAGCTCTGCCGGCTGCAGGATCTGATCGCGATCGCGGCGAAGTGCAGCGTGGTGACGGCGTTCCGCAACACGCTCGGTCTGCCCGGCCGGCTTGTCGGTGCGGTTGCAGCCCAATCATCCGACCGACGACGCGCGCGGCATCGCGGCGAGCATACTCGACGGGCTGCTGCTCGGCGCGGGCGACGCCGTGATCGGCATCAACCCCGCGACCGACAGCCCGCAAAGCGCGCACACTTTGCTCACGATGCTCGACGAGATGCGCGTCAAGCTCGACATCCCGACGCAAAGCTGCGTGCTGGCGCATGTGACGACGACGCTCGATCTGATCGGCAAGGGCGCGCCGGTCGATCTGGTGTTCCAGTCGATCGCCGGCACCGAGGCGGCCAACAAGAGCTTCGGCATCGATCTCGCGCTGCTCGGCGAGGCGCGCGACGCCGCGCTGTCGCTCCGCCGCGGCACCATCGGCGACAACGTCATGTATTTCGAGACCGGGCAGGGCTCGGCGCTGTCCGCCAATGCGCATCACGGCGCCGACCAGCAGACGCTCGAGGCGCGCGCCTATGCGGTGGCGCGGGCATTCAGGCCGCTTCTGGTCAACAGCGTGGTCGGCTTCATCGGCCCGGAATATCTGTTCGACGGCAAACAGATCACGCGCGCCGGCCTGGAGGATCATTTTTGCGCCAAGCTCATGGGCGTGCCGATGGGCGTCGATGTTTGCTACACCAACCACGCCGAAGCCGATCAGGACGACATGGACGCGCTGTTGGCGCTGCTGGTCGCGGCCGGCGTCAATTTCGTCATGGGCGTGCCGGGCGCCGACGACATCATGCTCGGCTATCAGTCGACCTCGTTTCACGACGCGCTCGCGATGCGCGATCTGTTCGGCCGCCGCCCGGCGCCGGAATTCGAAGCCTGGCTGGCGCGCCAGGGTCTGCTCGATGCCGCCGAGCGCATTCGCCCGCGCGCACTGCCGGGCAAATTCCGGGCGCTGTTGCCATGACGGAATTGCCATGACGGGCGAAGACGAGATCTGGGCCGCGCTGCGGCGGCTGACGGCGGCACGCATCGGGCTCCAGCGCTCCGGCGCCGCGCTTGCGACTGCGCCGCTGCTCGACTTCCGGCTGGCGCATGCGCGCGCCCGCGACGCCGTGCATGAGCCGCTCGATGCGGTGCGCTTGACCGCCGAACTGGCGGGTCTCGGCGGCTCTGTTGTTATGGTCGCAAGCGCCGCGGAAGATCGGCAGACTTATCTGATGCGCCCCGATCTCGGCCGCCGTCTTGCCAGCGATGCTACGGCGGCCTTGGCGGAACACAGCGGCGAATTACGATGTCGTGTTCGTCGTTGCCGACGGCCTGTCGGCGCGCGCAGTCGCGGTACATGCGCAGCCGGTGCTGGCGCTTGCGATCGAGGCGCTGCGGGCCGAGGATTTTAAGATCGCGCCGCTGGTCGTGGCTCTGCAGGGCCGGGTCGCGATCGGCGACGCCATCGCCAATGCGCTGGGCGCGGCAAGCGTCGCGGTGCTGATCGGCGAACGGCCGGGCCTCTCCGCCCCCGACAGCATGGGCGCTTACCTGACCTGGCACCCGCATGCGGGGACGAGCGACGCCGAGCGCAATTGCATCTCCAACATCCGTCCGCGAAGGCACCGGCTACGATGTCGCCGCGTTCAAGATCGCGCACCTGCTTGCGCGCCATGCGCACGCGGCAACTCTCCGGCGTGCAGCTCAAGGACGATTCGGATCGGTTACTGCTCGGCCGCTGAGCCTAGAAGCGAGAGCGGCTGGCGCGTCGCGTTTTATTGCGGGCGGGGAGTGCCGTTCGCGAAGGCAAAAACGTCCATGCGCAGCACGCTGTAGGTCGCGCTGGCGTGCAGGTGTTCCGAACGCACATTCGCGCCGCCGGCGCCGAGCGCCGCATAGAGCGGCAAAAGGTGCTCCTCGGTCGGGTGGTTCTTTACCGCAAAAGGCGCCAGCCGGCGATAATCGAGCAGGTCTTGCGAACGCTGCTCGGTCAGCGCCGCCTCGAACCAATCGGCGAATTTATTGACCCAGGGCGGCGCCGGATCGTTCGGACCGTGGCCGCGGAATTCCGACAGATCGTGGGTGAAGCTGCCGCTGCCGACGACCAAGACGCCTTCGTCATGCAAGGCCGCCAAGGCCTGCCCAATGCGAAGATGGTGCTCCGGCCCGAGATGCGGCTGGATCGACAACTGCAGCACCGGAATGTCGGCTTGCGGATAGATCATCAATAGCGGCACCCAGGCGCCGTGATCGAGGCCGCGGCGCGGATCGATGTCGCAGGCAAAGCCCGCCGTTTTGATCAGGTCGGCGACGCGTGCGGCGAGCTCCGGCGAGCCGGGCGCCGGGTAACGCAAGTCGTAAAGCGGCCGCGGAAAACCGTAGAAATCATGGATGGTCTCGTTCCACTTGACGGCGCTCACCGTCGGCACCATCGGTCTCCCAATGCGCCGAGATGACGAGAATGGCCTTCGGCCGCGCGATCATGCCGCCGAGCTCCTTGAGGAAGGCTCGCGCCGGCGTGTCGGTGAGCGGCAGCGTCGGCGCGCCGTGCGAAACAAACAGGCTTGGGAGCGACATGATGGTGCCTCGGGTCGTTACGCGAGTTCGGCCCGGCCGGATCACAGCGCCTTGTGACTGCCGTCGCATAAGCGGCTGGTTCTTGGTGTGCTTGCAGCCGCACAAATAGGCCTGTCCCGAGCTCGGCCGGAACATGGGCGACCGGCGTGAAGGCGGTCCCTTTGTGCGAGCCGTCGCAGAACGGCTGGTTTTTGCTCGCTCCGCAGGCGCACCAGTAATAGGTCTTGCCCGCTTCGACGGCGACGGCATAGGGCGATTTTTGAGCGATGATGGGTTGGTTCATGGCGGTCACCGTTGGGTTGCGATTGTTGCGAGACGATTCAGCGCGGATAGGCGTCCGCGAGCCGGGCCGTGGCAGTGGGCGTGCTGCCGATGCGAACCGCATAGGCGCCGTCACCAAGCAAGGCTTGGACCACGAGAGCGGCGATCCAGAACGCCGGATATTCCCAGCCGCCGTTCGGGTTGTTGAAGAAGAAACCGGCCGCGCCATGGACGGCGAAGATCGCGCCTAAGAGGATCGGCGTCAGCGCGATGGCGACGACTCGGGTCCACAGGCCAGCGATCAGAGCAAAGCCGCCAACAACTTCCGCCACGATGGTCACATAGGCCAAAGCCGGCGGCAGTCCGACGCTTGAGAAAAATCCCGCCGTTCCGGCTGGGGTGAAGACGAACAATTTCAGCGCGGCATGCGCGAGAAAAAGCGCGCCGAGGGTGACGCGAAGAAGGAAAGCGGCATAGGGGGCGGTTCTGGAATCGACCATGGGGCATCTCCGGTTTCCGATACCCCCAATGTGATAAATTCCTTTCAGTGTGATAATATGGTAATATGGAATGACATTTAGCACTAATGGTGTGAGATGCTCGACCGCCTCACCAGCCTTGAGGTTTTCGCCAAGGTCGCCTCGTCCGGCAGCTTTTCGGCGGCCGGGCGCGCCATGGGCCTGTCGCAGACCATGGTGACGAAGCACATCGCGGCGCTCGAAGCCCGCCTCGGCATAAAACTCTTCCACCGCACCACGCGGCGGCTGTCGATCACCGAACCCGGCCGCAATTATCTCGAAGCCTCCGCCCGCGTTCTCGCCGATCTCGAATCGGCCGACAGCGCGGTCGCTGCCGATCGCTTCGAGCCGCGCGGCGTGCTGCGGCTCAACGCGCCGGTATCGTTCGGCGCGCGGCAGATCGCGCCTTTGCTCCCGGAGTTCGCCTGCCGGCATCCCCACGTGACCGTCGATCTCGGGCTCAACGATCGCCTGGTCGATCTCGCCGAGGAGGGCTGGGATCTCGCCATCCGCATCGGCAACCTCGCCGACTCGAGCCTGATCGCGCGGCGCATCGCGCCGTGCCGCACCGTGTTGTGCGCCGCGCCCTCTTACCTCGCCGCGCGCGGCACGCCGCGCCGCGTCGCGGATCTGAAAGCAGCATAATTGCCTCGGCTACACGCTGTCGCAGGTCAACGGCGCCGAACGCTGGATGTTCGGCACGCGGGGCGATGTCGTCGTGGCGGTATCGGGCAATCTGCGCGCCAATAACGGCGACGCGCTACGCGCCGCGGCGATCGCCGGACAGGGCCTGATCTACCAGCCGAGTTTTGTCGTCGCCGACGATCTGAAAGCCGAGACGCTTGTGCGCATCGCGCTCGATCATGCGACCGTCGAGATCGGCGGCATCTACGGTGTCTACCTGCCGGAGCCGCATCCGGCCGCCAAGGTCCGCGCCTTCATCGATTTTTTGGTCGAGCGGTTTACGCCGGAGCCGCCGTGGGATCGGGGGTGATTTGGAATCGCCCGTGATGCGAGGCTCGCATACCTATGCTCGACGCTCCGCAGGTTACTTGGCCCCCGCCGCCGCCTTTGCCTTGGCGACGATGTCCGGCGGCGTGGCGTAGACTTCTTTCACCAGGCTCTCTACGTCCGCGCCCGACACCGGGTTGATCTCGAGATCGAGCTTCTGGGCCTCGTCGGCAAACTCCTTGTCGTGCATCGTGTCCATGAAGGCCTGGCGCAACGTCGAAAGCCGGTCCGGCGGCAGATTGGGCGGCGCCAGATAAGGCCGTCCCATCACCTGCCGGGCGAACACCATTTTCAAGATTTGCCGCTGTTCGTCGGTCTTGGCGAAATCGGTGACCAGCGGCACGTCGGGCAGTTCGGGGTGTTTGTTGAGCGACAGCTGCACCAGCACGGTCATTTTCTTCTCGTCGATCCAGGATTGATGCGTCGACTTCACGCTCGACCACGACCAGCCGCAGCGGCCTTTGACCTCGCCGCGCTCCATCGCCAGCACCACGTCGTTGCCGCCCGGGTAGCCCTCGACGATCTTGAAATGAGTGCCGAGCACGCTGTTGAGCACGCGCGGGAACTGATCGGTGTCGGCGCTGGTGCCGGTGCCGCCGACGGTGAGTTCCTTGGTGAACAGGTCCTCGAAGCGGGTGATGCCGGAATCCTTCATCGCCACGCACACCGAGACCTCGTTATTGGCGCTGCCGATCCAGGAAAATTTTTGCGCGTCGAAGGCGTCGCCCTGGCCGATCAACAGCGGATCAAACGCAATGCCGCGGCCGATGGTGCCGAACGCCGAGCCGTCCTGCGGCGCAACGCGGTAGAGAAAATTGGCGAGCCGCAGGCTGCCGGCGCCTTCGAGGTTTTTCGGCACCAGCGTCGGATCGCCGGGGATATGCGCTCCCATATGGCGGCCGATCACGCGTGCGTAAAGGTCGTAGGCGCCTCCGGTCGAGTAGCCGATGTAAAAATCGATGGCGCGGCCTTTGTAGAAATCAGCGGCGCTGTCCGCGAGCGCGACCGCCGCCGGCACCAGAAGCGCGAGCGCCAATGCGACGGCGACGCGGACAAATCTCACCTGTCGACTGATCATGCGTCTCCTCGTTCCGGGCCCGTTTCCTTCCGCGCCG
Organism: uncultured Alphaproteobacteria bacterium; assembly: GCA_963696555.1. GTDB lineage: Bacteria > Pseudomonadota > Alphaproteobacteria > Rhizobiales > Xanthobacteraceae > BOG-931. The sequence goes on from CAVOKR010000028.1 coordinate 138,508, forward strand.
GTGCGGCAAAAGGCTTCCGGCGACGTTGCTGCGTAAGCCTAGCATGGGCTTGACGGCTTTGCAGGTTTCGGGCGATGCCGGATATCAGGGAGGAACTGCTGCATGCAGCCGGACATGTTGGGCAGCGCGTTGCACGCGCTGCAGCTCTTGCTCGAGCCGGCCCGGCTACTGTTCCTCTGCATCGGCGTGGTCATCGGGCTCGCCATCGGCGTGCTGCCGGGCTTGAACGGCATCGTCGGCATGGCGATGCTCATTCCGTTCACCTACAACCTCGACGAATATACCGCATTCGCGCTCTTGCTCGGCATGGCGGCGGTGGTCACGTCGTCGGATTTCATCACCGCGGTCCTGTTCGGCGTGCCGGGCCATGTCGGCGCCGCCGCAACCGTCATCGACGGCCACGCCATGGCGAAAAAGGGCGAGGCCGGCCGCGCCTTCGGTGCTGGCTTTGCCGCCTCGCTCGCCGGCGGCGTCGTCGGCGCCATCGTGCTTGCGGTCAGCATTCCGATCTTGCGGCCGATCCTGCTCGCCATCGGCTCGCCGGAACTCTTGGCCTTTACGCTGTTCGGCATGTCGATGGTGGCGACGCTGTCCGGTCGCGCGCCGCTCAAGGGCCTCACCGCCGCCGGCCTCGGTCTGATGATCGCCATGGTGGGCTCGCGCGCGCCGAGCGGCACGCTGCGCTGGACCTTCGACTGGCTTTATCTTTGGGACGGCGTGCCCCTCATTCCGGCGACGCTCGGCCTGTTTGCGCTGCCGGAGCTCGCCGAACTTGCAGTATCGCGGCGGCGCATCGCCGGCGAGCACGCTCAGAACATCGATCTGTCGAGCCAATGGGAAGGCGTGCGCGACGTGGCGCGGAACTGGTGGCTGGTGCTGCGCTGCGCTGTGCTCGGCACCGGGCTCGGCGCCATTCCGGGCATCGGCTCGGCGGTGATCGATTGGATCGCCTACGGTTATGCGCAGCGTACCGAAAAGAACGCCGAGACATTCGGCACCGGCGACGTCCGCGGCGTCATCGCGCCCGAAGCGTCCAATAATGCGAAGGAAGGCGGCCATCTGGTGCCGACCATCGCCTTTGGCGTGCCGGCCGGCGCCTCGATGGCAATCTTGCTCGGCGCCTTTCTGATGCACGGGCTGACGCCCGGACCCGAGATGCTGACCAAGCATCTCGATTTGACCTATATGATCGTCTGGAGCCTGACGCTGGCGCATGTCATCGGGGCCGTGATCTGTCTCTCCTGCAGCCGCTATCTGGCGCAAGTGTCGCGCATCCGGCCCGAGATCTTGTTGCCGGTGATCATCGCGCTGGTGTTCGTCGCCGCCTTCGAGGGCGAGCACGACTGGGGTGATCTTTACTCGCTCGTCTTTTTCGGCGTCATCGGCTGGATCATGAAACGGCTGGGCTGGCCGCGGCCGCCGATGGTGCTCGGTATCGTGGTCGGCGCGATCTTCGAGCGTTATCTGTTCATCTCGACCCAGCTTTACGGCTGGGAATGGCTGCTGCGGCCGGCCGTCTTGGCGATTCTTGCTTGCGTGGTCTGGGCGCTGTATCGGCCGATCTCGCAAATCGTAGGGACGCTCGTCGCTGAGTTCCGCAATGTCGGCGGCCACCAGGCGCGCTTTGGCGCCGCTCCCGCTTTCTCACTCGCCGTTATCGTGCTGATCGTTGCCGCGATCGCTGTCGTCGGGCGCCTGGCCGCGCGACGCCAAGCTTGTGCCGCTCACCGCCTGCGGCATGGCGCTGGTCGCCGCCGTGCTGAACCTTGTCACGGAATTGTTCGGCCCCCAACAAGTCGCCGCCCATGCGGATTCAGGTCTGCAAGTCGGCCTGCCGTCCGGGCCGCTGGGCGTCGCCGATGCGGTCGTACGCCGCGCGGGCCACCATTTTCTTCGCCTGGATGGCGGGCTTCATCGCGCTCGTGGCGCTGATCGGATTCATTCCGGCGATCGCGCTGTTCGTCTTCACCTATATGCGTTTCGGCTTCGGCGAGCCCGCGGGGTCGTCGCTCGGATTTGCGGCGGCGACGACGCTCCTCTGCACCGTCGTGTTTCACTGGGCGCTGCAGGTCGCCTGGCCGCAGTCACTCCTGGGCGATCTATTCCCGGCGCTGCGCGCGGCGACCCATATGGTGTGACGCTACGGCTTTAGAATCGCCGCGGCTTTCTTGATGATCTCCGGCGGCGTCTGATAGACATCCTTGACCAGCGCTTCGAGATCTTTGCCGCTGACCGGATTGATCTCGAATTTCCCGACTGCGGCATCGTCCAGATAAGCTCTGTCGGTCACCGTTTCGTCGAAGGCTTGGCGCAGTGCCGCGACACGATCCGCCGGCACGCCGGGCGGGCCGAGGAACGGCCGCCCCATCACCTGGCGCGCGCAGAACAGTTTGAAGATCTGGCGCTCTTCGTCGTTCTGGGCCAGATCCATGATCAGCGGCACGTCGGGCAGGTCGGGATGCTTCGACAGCGACATCTGCACCAGGACGACGATCTTCTTATTGGCAATCCAGTCCGGCCGCGTCGCCTTGATGCTCGACCACGACCAGCCGCAGCGGCCCTGGACCTCGCCGCGTTCCAGCGCGAGGCTGACGTCATTGCCGCCCGGATAGCCGGTCACGATCTTGAATTTGGTGCCGAGCACCGCATTGACCATGGCGGGAAGCTGGTAGGTATCGTCGGCGGCGCCGGTCGAGCCGACGGTCAGCGGCTTCGACAGCAAATCATCGAATTTTGTGATTCCGGACGATTGCAGCGCGACACAGACGCTGACCTCGTTATTGGCGCTGCCGATCCAGGAAAACTTCGAGGCATCATATTTCGCTCCGGGCTCATCGAGCAGCGGATCGAAGGCTGCCCCGCGGCTCGTCGCGCCGATCACGCTGCCGTCGCGCGGCGCGGCCGTATAGAGATAATTGGCGAGACGCAGGCTGCCGGCGCCCTCCATGTTTCTCGGCACGACGGTCGGATTGCCGGGAATATGCGCGCCGAGATGGCGCGCCAAAAGCCGCCCATAGAGGTCGTAGCCGCCGCCGACGCTGTAGCCGATCTCGAGATCGAGGGTTTTGCCCGAATAGAATTCGGCTGGGCTCTCCGCGCTCGCCACAACGGCCGAGGCCGTGACGGCGACGACCGCGGCGGCTAGGCGCGCGATCATTGTAGTCGGGCTCGCGGTCACTCGGTTCCTCCCTGGCGGCGCGGCATTCTAGGCCGGCTTTTACCGCATGGGCATCATGATAACGCGCGCAGGGCTTGTGCCCAACGCGGCCGCGTGGCGCACGCAGCGCATTGCACGGGTTCGGGAAATCCCGTAATGACCGGGCCAAAGCCTGAGCGACAGCCAACCATCAAGGAAGCGCGATGACCGGAATGTTGGAGCACGATACGCCCGGGCTCGGTCACAACAAGCCGTCCGCCGAAGACGCCGACGAGATCAAACACGGCAAATGGGACCGCTGGGCGAAGAAGCGCACTTTCGTGCGCGCGCTCGAAGGCACCTACAGCCATCTCTATAAAAAACTGCTCGAAGAGCCGCGGGTCTATTCCTCGAAGGACCATCCCTGGAAAGGGGGCCCGGCGATGTACGGCAAGCATGTCATCTCGCCGCAAGCCGTCAGCATCGTGCAGTCGATCGAATCGCATATCGAATGCTATGCGCCGCTCAATGCCGGCCAGAAGCACGGCCACCTCAACAGCGCTGTGTTCTACGTTCTCAAGGGCCACGGTCACGACGTCCATGACGGCCGCTACATGAAATGGGAGGCCGGCGACGTCATGCTGGTCGAGAACGGCTGCGTGCATCAGCATTTCAACGACGACGAAAAGGAATCCTGCATCCTCTTGGTGTTCAAGGCCAAGCCTTTGTTCCTGTTCATGCACCTGTTGTTCCAGAAAATGGTGGAGTGGCCGACCGACAAGCTGCCGCCAGGTGTCGAAGAATTCCATCCGCCGACGGATCTGTGAAAACATCGTGTTTTTGAAAGCGCCATGACCGCATTGGAAGAAAAACAAGCCGCGCTCTCCGGCTCGAATTCGAGCCGCTTCCTGGAGGAGGCCGTCGCCGAATCGGAAAAATTCCGCGCCGAATACGCGACCTTGCCGAACGTCATCAAGGCGAAGGACATGCCGTGGGAGCGCTCGCCCGACGGCCTGATCAAGCACCTGGTCAACAAGAAGATGCAGACGCGCGAATGCTGCATCGAAGCCTATATGCAATTCCTCAATGACGGCGAACGCTCCGGCAAGCACCGTCATATGTGGGAGGAGCTGTTCTTCGTGGTCGAGGGTTCCGGCTACGATCTGCACTGGGACCTGAATTGGGATTGCCTCGAAGCCTTCGAGTGGAAATGGTCCGAGACGCCGAAGAAATACGAATGGACGCGCGGCGATTATGTCTACATCCCGCCGTTCACCATGCATCAGCACTTCGCCAATGCCGGGCAGGAGTGCCGCATCATCGTGATGAGCAACCGCATCGTCAAAGACATGGGTTTCGACTGGTACGATCAGGTCGAGCGTGCGCCGGGATTTTGACGTAGGCGACGTCGGGAAAATAGCGGAGGCGGACGAGCCGGCGGCAATGGTTTCGCTATCTCCCGACGAGCCCAGCACCCGCAACCCATCCGGCCGGCCGCGCCGCGGTCTGTCGATGCGCGGCTATCTGTTCATCATGAGCAGCGCGATCCTGCTGCCGGTGATGCTGTTCGCTGCGATTTTGTTCTGGCGCTATTACGACGCCGAGTTGCGGCGCATCGAGCAGAATCTCGACAACGACGCCCATCAATTGGCGCAGGACGTCGACCGTGACCTGCAAAGCCAGATCGTCACGCTCGAGACGCTGGCGACGGCCGGATCGGTGGCGAAAAGCGACTATGCGGGCCTCTATGCCAGCGCCATGAAGATCCACGATCTCGCCGGCGTCGATGTGCTGCTGCGCGACCGCTCGGGCCAGCAACTGATGAATACCCGTGTGCCGTGGGGCACGCCGCTGCCAAGCGACGTCGCGGAGGGCGACGATCAGGTGGTGGCGACCAGGAAGCCCTATGTCAGCAATGTCATCGTCGGCACCGTCGCGCGGCGGCCGATCTATTTCATCACGGTCCCGATCCTGGCCGACAACGAGGTAAGATATTTCCTTCATTTGAGTCTCGATCTCCGGCGTCTCGTCGGCATCCTCGATGAAAATATCGATCCCGGCCAAGTCGCGGGCATCCTCGACCGCGACGACAGGGTCATGGCGCGGACCGAGGATTTCGAGAATCGCGTCGGCAAGCCCGCGTCGGAGCGGTTCGTCGTCCAGGCCAAAGGTGCGGGCGGCAACTGGCTTGGCACCAATATCCAGGGTCAGACCATCCGGGTGGGTTATGCGCATTCCAAGCTCGCCGGCTGGCTGGTCTGGGTCGGGGTGCCTGATGACGTCGTGCGTGGCGCGCTGCGCGCGACGTTATGGCGTCTCAGCATGCTCGGCTTGGCGCTGGCGGTCCTCGCCTTCGGTGTGGCGTATTTGCTCGCCGAGAGGCTTGCGGGTGCGAGCCGGTCGCTCGCCGCGCAGGCCGGCGCGCTCGGCCGCGGCGACACGGTGCCGGAGGCCGCGATTCCGGTACGCGAGCTCAACGATGTCGGCCGTGAGCTCGTTGCCGCGAGTGCCCGGCGCAGCGAGCTCGAACGCCAATTGGTAGAGCGCGCCACCCGGGACAGCGAGCGGCGCTTCGAGATTCTGGTCGAGGGTGTCAGCGACTATGCGCTTTTCATGCTCGACCCGGACGGCAAGGTGACGAACTGGAATTCCGGCGCGAGGCGGATTCACGGCTATATGGCGGATGAAATCGTCGGCCAGAATTTCTCTCGTTTCTACACCCCGGAAGACCGCGCCGACGGCGCTCCGGCGCGCGCGCTCTTGACCGCGATCAACGAGGGTAAGTTCGAAGCCGAGGGTTGGCGCGTCCGCAAGGACGGCAGCCGGTTCTGGGCCAGCGTCGTCATCGATCGCATCGAGGATTCCAACGGCGAATTGATCGGCTTGGCCAAGATCACCCGCGATATCACCGAGCGGCGCGAGGCACAGCAGCGCCTCGAAGCGGCGCGCGAGCAGCTTTATCAATCGCAAAAAATGGACGCGGTCGGGCAACTCACCGGCGGGGTGGCGCACGACTTCAACAATCTCCTCACCATCATCATCGGCAATCTGGATAACGCCAAGCGGACGCTGGCGACGTGGAAAGAGGGCGCGCAGGCGCGTCTTGGCCGGTCGGTCGAGCATGCGCTGGCCGGCGCCGAGCGCGCGGCGGTTTTGACCGGACACCTGCTCGCGTTCTCGCGCCGGCAGCCGCTCGAACCGAAGCTCCTGGACGTGAACAGGCTTCTCACCCAGCTTTCGGTCTTTCTCAAGCCTACGCTGGGTGAGGCGGTGCAGCTCGAGACCGTCGGTGCGGCCGGCGTCTGGCAGGTCGAGGCCGATGCGGCGCAGTTGGAGACGGCGATCCTGAACCTCGCCGTGAACGCCCGCGATGCCATGCCGGACGGCGGCAAATTGACCATCGAGGCGGCGAATGTGCTGCTCGACGAGGATTATTGCGCCAGGAACGCCGAGGTAAGACCCGGCCAATATGTTCAGATCTCGGTCACCGACGATGGCGCGGGAATGAGCAAGGACGTGCTGGCGCGCGCCTTCGAACCGTTCTTCACCACCAAAGAAACCGGCCAGGGCACAGGCCTTGGGCTCAGCCAGGTCTACGGCTTCGTCAAACAATCGGGCGGTAACGTCAAAATATACAGTGAGCCCGGCCAGGGCACGACCGTGCATATTTATCTGCCGCGCGCTTTCGGCAAAGCCGCGGAGCCTGCCGTGCAGAGTGAGAGCGCAGCACCCTCAGCCTACGGCCAGGAAACCATTCTGGTGGTCGAAGACGACGGCGACGTGCGGGCCTTCATCTGCGCCGCCCTGCACGATCTGAACTATCACGTGTTGCAGGCGAGCGACGCCCGGTCGGCGCTCGCAGTGCTCGACGGCGGCGGTCATATCGACCTGCTGTTGACCGACGTGATCCTGCCGGGGCCGAATGGCCGCGAATTGGCCAATGCGGCCGCGGTCAAGCGGCCGGGACTGAAAGTGCTGTTCATGACCGGATATTCGCGCAATGCCATCGTGCACCAAGGCCGGCTCGACGAGGGCGTGCAGCTCATCCAGAAGCCGCTGACCCAAGCGAGCCTCGCCGCCAAGATCCGCGACGTGCTCGACAAGAGTGCCGGGAGCAAGAACGGCTGATCCGTTCGACCGCCGCAAGGCGTGGCGGGTTTATTTTTTCTCGATGCCGGCGCGGTCGATCACCGCGGCCCATTGTTTGACGTCGTCGTTGAATTGCTGATCCATCTCTGCCGGCGTGCTGGCGCGGGAATCGATGCCGAGCGCAAGCAGCTTTTGTTTGACGTCCGGATCGGCCAGCACCTCGTACAAGGCCTTGTTCAGCGTATCGATGACGTTCTGCGGCGTTCCGGCTTTGGCATAGAGCGAATTCCACGACGCGGCGTGAAAGCCTTTGACGCCCTGGTCGCTCGCGGTCGCCACATTGGGCAGCGCCGGCGACGGCTTCGGGCCGGCCCAGGCGACGGCGCGCAACTGGCCGCTGTCGAGCCCCGACTTCAGCGCCGCGTAGAAATCGATGACCATCTGCACGTCGTCGCGCAGCAGCGCCACCACGGTGTCGGGCGTGGTCTTGAACGGGATGATGACGAAGTCGATGCCGCTCGCCTGCTTGAAATAATTGGCGGTGAGGTTCTGCACGCCGCCGGCGCTGATAGTGCCGACATTGAGCGCGCCCGGCTTGGCGCGTGCGGCGCTCAGGAAATCGCCGAGGTTTTGGTACGATGATTTGGCATTGACCACCATCAGGCAATCGAAATAGCCGAGCGACGAGATCGGCACCAGGGCCTTGATGTCGAGCGGGAACTCTTTGTATTGCGGCACCGAACTGGCAATGCCGCCGGTTACCAGCAGCAGCGTGTAGCCGTCGGGCGACGCATTGAGAACGTTGCGTCCGGCGACGAGCCCGTCCGGGCTCGGCATGTTCTCGATGAAAAAGCGCTGGCCGAATTTGTCGCTGAGCTTGTCGGCGATGATCCGCGCCGAGATATCGCCGACGCCGCCGGGCCCAAGCGGCAGAATGAGGCGCACCGGCCGGCTCGGATAGCTGTCCGCCCACGCGGCGCTTCGGCCGAGCATGGCGCCGCCGAGTGCGGCCGCCGACAAGATCAAGCCACGCCGGGTGGCCGAGCGATGCAACATTGCGGGTTCCTCTATTTCGCGTCGGGCTTCATTAACATGATGCCGAAGCCGTCGCGGCGGCATAATTGCCGCATGGGGCATGCGATTTGTCATTGATCTTGCTTAATAATCCATCCCGCTTTGGGTCGGCAGGCACACCACGGGCGAGCGCCGGAGGGGCCGGATAACCGCGTCGCCAAGGCGGCCGCCGGCCGCTAAGATAGCCAGCGCCCGCCATACCCCCGGCCGGGCGCGAATGCCGCCACGTGGCGCTTGATCGGGAACAGCATGTCCATATCCTTGATGACGTCGCGGCGGTTCGCGCCCTTGTTCTGGTGCCAGTTCTTTGCGGCGTTCGGCGACAATTTTCTGAAAACCGCGCTCGGCTTCCTGATCGTGTTCCAGATTTCCGAGGATAATTCCGCGGCTCTGGTCCAGCTCGCCAGCGCCATTTTCATCGCGCCGTATTTCTTCCTGTCCGGTCTCGGCGGCGAATTGGCCGACCGCTACGACAAGGCCTTGGTGGCGCAGCGCGTCAAGCTCACCGAGATCGGCGCCGCCGCGGTTGCCATCGCCGGCTTTGCGTTTCACTCGGTGGCTATTCTTTTCGTCGCGCTGTTCATGTTTGGAACGCTCGGCGCGCTGTTCGGCCCGGTCAAATACGGCATGCTGCCCGATCAGCTCAAGCGCGAGGAATTGCCGTCCGGCAACGCCTTGATCGAAGGCGGCACCTTTCTGGCCATTCTGATCGGCACCATCGTCGCCGGCATCGCGGCCAACGGCAACAGCAGTCCCATCCATTTCGCCTGGCTGATGCTCGTCACCGCGCTGGTGAGCTGGCTTTCGAGCCTCTTGATCCCGAAGACCGGTGAGGGCGCGCCCGGGCTTGCGATCAATCGCAACATCCTGGTCTCGACCAGGGATCTCATCAAGGAACTGCGCGCCGATCGCCGGCTGTGGTGGGGCGGGCTGGTGGCGAGCTGGTTCTGGCTCGTTGGCGCCGTCGTCATGTCGTTGCTGTTGCCGCTGGTGCAAGCGAGCCTTGGCGGCACCGAGGCCGTCGTCACCGTTTTCCTGACGATTTTCTCGGTTGCTGTCGCCGTCGGCTCCGGTCTTGCCGCCTGGCTTGCGGCCGGACGAATCGTCCTCCTGCCGACATTGGTCGGCGCCGTGCTGCTCGGCCTGTTTTCGATCGATCTCGGCTGGACGGCGCACGGGTTTGCACATCCGGCGTTGCCGCTGGGCATCGCCGATTTCCTCGCCGCGCCGGGCGGGATTCACATCGTGATCGATCTCGCCGGCCTTGCCATCGCCGGCGGCCTTTTCATCGTGCCGACCTTTGCGGCCGTGCAGGCCTGGGCCGGCGCCGACCGCCGCGCCCGCGTCGTTGCGGCCGTCAACGTCCTCAACGCCGCCTTCATGACCGTCGGCGCGGTGGTGTTTGCCGCCCTGCAGAAGGCGGCGGGGCTCAGCGTGCCGATGAGCTTCGTGGTGCTGGGTATCGCGACCCTTGCGGTTGCCGTCGCCATCGGCCGCACCATGCCGACGAACTGGCTGAACGATTTCCTCTCGATCGTTTTCCGTGCCTTCTTCCGGCTCGAGGTCAAAGGCATCGAGAACATCGAAAAGGCCGGCCACAACGCCATCATCGCGCTCAATCACACGAGCTTCCTCGATGCGCCGCTCGCGGTGTCGATCCTGCCGAAGCGGCCGGTCTTCGCCATCGATGTCGCGATGTCGAAGCATTGGTGGATCCAGCCGTTCCTCAAATTCGTCCGCACCATGGCGCTCGATCCGTTGCGGCCGTTCTCGGTGCGCGACCTCATCAATGCGGTGCGCGACGGCAACATGATGGTGATCTTTCCGGAAGGCCGCATCACCGTCACCGGCAGCCTGATGAAGGTTTACGACGGCGCCGCCATGATCGCCGACAAGTCGGATGCGATGGTGGTGCCGGTCCGCATCGAGGGCTGCGAGGCGACCTTCTTCAGCCGCCTGAAAAACACGCAAGTGCGGCGTCGTTTGTTCCCCAAGATCACCGTCACGGTGCTCGAGCCGGTGAAATTCGTAGTCGACCCGGAGCTCAAGGGCCGCAAGCGCCGCCAGGCCGCCGGCGCCGCGCTCTACACCATCATGTCGGACATGATCTTCCGCACCACGCCGATCGATCGCACCGTCATCGAGGCGTTGATCGAAGCGGCGAAAACCCACGGCCCGAACTGGCTCGCGGTGGAAGATCCGGTCAGCGGCAAGCTGACCTATAAGCGGCTGCTCACGGCCGTGGCGGTGCTCGGCCGCAAGCTCATGCCGCTGGCGCTCGAAGGCCGTCCCATCGGCGTCATGCTGCCGACCTCGAACGGCGCGGTCGTCACTCTGTTCGCGGCGATGTCGGCCGGCCGCGTTCCGGCCATGATCAACTTCACCTCCGGCGCCGCCAATATCCTGTCGGCCTGCCGCGCCGCCGACCTCGACACCATCCTGACCTCGCGCACCTTCGTCGAGAAAGGCCGGCTCGATCATGTCGTCGCGCAATTGCAGACGCAGCTGCGCATCGTCTATCTGGAGGACATCCGCCAGACCGTCGGCACCATGGACAAGCTGCGCGGCGCGCTCTCCTGGAAGAAGCCGCTCGTCGCGCGCAAGCCCGACGACTGGGCGGCAGTGCTGTTCACATCGGGTTCGGAAGGCTTGCCGAAAGGCGTGGTGCTGTCGCACCGCAATATGCTGGCGAATGTGGCGCAGGCGGCGGCGCGCATCGACTTCGGCCGCGAGGATACTCTGTTCAACGTATTGCCGGTATTCCACTCCTTCGGGCTCACGGCCGGCACCGTGCTGCCGCTCGTTTCCGGCGTCTCGACTTATCTTTATCCGTCGCCGCTGCATTATCGCACGGTGCCGGAACTGGTCTACGGCGTCTGCGCCACCGCGATTTTCGGCACCGATACGTTTCTCAACGGCTATGCGCGCATGGCCAATCCGTACGACTTCCGCTCGCTGCGCTATGTGCTGGCCGGCGCCGAGCCGGTGAAAGAATCGACGCGCCGGGTCTATCTGGAGAAATTCGGGTTGCGCATCCTGGAAGGTTACGGCGTCACCGAATGCTCGCCCGTGATGGCGCTCAACACGCCGATGTTCAACAAGTTCGGCACCGTCGGGCGGTTACTGCCCGGCATGGAAGCGAGGCTCGAAAAGGTCGAGGGCGTCGACGAAGGCGGAAGGCTCTTCGTCAAGGGGCCGAACGTCATGCTCGGCTATCTGCGTGCCGAAAAGCCCGGCGTGCTCGAAGCGCCGCCCGAGGGCTGGCACGACACCGGCGATATCGTCGGCATCGACAGCCAGGGTTTTGTCGCCATCAAAGGCCGCGCCAAGCGCTTCGCCAAGGTCGGCGGCGAGATGATTTCGCTCGCCGCGGTCGAAATGCTGGCGGCCGAGCTGTGGCCGAACTACGTCACGGCTGTCTCCGCTGTGCCGGATGCCAGGAAGGGCGAGCGGCTTATCATGGTGACCGACAAGCATGCCGCGACGCGTTCGGACTTCATCGCCTATGCCCGCTCCAAGCACGCCTCCGAATTGATGTTCCCCGCCGAAGTCGTCGTGCTCGACAAAATGCCGATGCTCGGCTCCGGCAAGGTCGATCAACTGGCGATCGACAAATTCGTCCGCGAGCAGGCCGCCGCGAAGGCGGCGGCGGCGGAGTGATGTTCCCTGGCGCAGTGCAGGCGCGAAGAGTGTATTTCTGCAACTAATGCGGTTATTCTATGCCGGGCCTGACGGTCCGAAGGTGAGCCTGTGCCCACAAGCAAGATCATGATCATCCGGCCCGCCGAAAAGCCGAGCGGCAAGACGCACGGCGTTACCGCCGCCGGGGAACAGAACGCGGAAGAGCTTATCGTCCGCGGCTGGCAGCGCAGCGGCGCGCTGGTGCGCTTCTTCAAGCCCCGCGGCGGCAAATTCACCGAGCCGCGGCTCGCCGAACCGAAGACCATCTTCGCGTCCGCCGCCGGCCCTCAAAGCAAGAGTTTGCGGCCGCAACATACCGTCCTGGCGCTTTCGGCCAAGCTTAAGCTTCAGCCCGATCTGTCTTTCACGAAGGGCGATGAGAGCGAACTGGTCAAAGCGGCGCTCGGCGCTGACGGCCCGGTGCTCATCGCCTGGGAACATGAGGTCATTCCCAAGATCGTCAACGCCATCGTCGGTGACGACACCACGTGTCCGCAAAAATGGCCGGACAAGCGATTCGACCTGGTGTGGGTCCTGGATCGTCGAAAATCGGCCAAGGGCTGGCGCTTCACCCAGGTGCCGCAATTATTGCTCGCGGGCGACAGCAAAGAGCCGATCGCGTAGTAGGACTCCCCCTCATCGCGGCAGCCGCCGACCGGCCCGGCAGCCGAAGGTCCATGATCGGACATGAGATCTGCGGTCCGAAAATGGAAAAGACTGCTGCGCATGAGCGAGCATCATCGGCAAGGCAACCCCGCTAACGATGCCCGCTCCGCGCGGGCTATGCCGCGTGGCGGCCAGCGGCGAGTTCCTTGACGGCTTCGGTGGTCAGTGGCTTGCCGCCAATGCCCCATTCGCCGCTCGTTACTTCCGAAATCTTCACCCAGGTCACGCCGCGCATGTTCTCGCCTTCGATCGAGACCATGGCATCGGTCAATTTCTGGATGATTTGCCGCTTTTGCTCGGGGCTGAACACCTTCTCAATCAAATGTACTTCGATCAGTGGCATTGTCGGGTTCCTCCGTCTTGGCCTCGCCCGAAGCGAGGACACTGGCGACAGTATGCACATCGTTGCCGATCAAGACTTTCAGAAAGTAATGATTTAGTCTCCAGATACTCTTGAGATAATCGTCCTGGCCACGTATGACCCTCAGCTTTGGTGACTATGATATCGACGTCGAACGGCGCGAACTCAGGCGCGCCAAAACCCCGATCCACGTAGAACCGCAAGTCTTCGACTTGCTGGTTTATCTGGTAAAGAACCGCGACCGCGTCGTCAGCAAGGACGATCTCATCGCTTCGGTCTGGGGTGGCCGGATCGTGTCGGATTCGACCCTGACTAGCCGCATCAATGCCGCGCGAAACGCGGTCGGGGACACCGGCGAGGACAAGAAACTGATCCGCACCATTGCGCGCAAGGGCTTCCGCTTTGTTGGCGCGGTGCACATGCAACCGAGCGGCGACGAGCCGGCGCATGTCACCATTCCGCCGCCAAATGAAATCCAGGAACAATCGCGCGTGGCCTTGCCGCTGCCCGATCGGCCCGCCATCGCGGTCCTTCCCTTCATCAACATGAGTGGCGATCCGGAGCAGGAGTATTTCTCCGACGGCATCAGCGAGGACATCATCACCGCGCTATCCAAGTTGCGCTGGTTCTTCGTTATCGCGCGCAATTCTTCGTTCATCTACAAGGGCAAAGCCGTCCATATGAAGCAGGTCGCCGACGAGCTCGGCGTCGGCTACGTGGTCGAGGGCAGCGTCCGCAAAGCCGGCAACCGCGTGCGCATCACGGCGCAGCTCAACGACGTCGCTACCGGCAGCCACATCTGGGCCGAGCGCTACGACCGCAGTATCGATCATGTGTTTGACGTACAGGACGAGATCACCGAGGCCATCGTCGCGGCCATCGAGCCGCAGGTTTATGCCGCGGAAAGTTTTCGCGCCAAGCGCAAGTCGCCGGACAGCATGGACGCATGGGATCTCGTGATGCGGGCGTTGTCGCATTATTGGCGGGTGACGCGGCAGGATAATGTTGTCGCGCAGGCGCTGCTCGAGAAGGCGACCGCCATCGATCCGAGCTACGGCCAAGCGCTCGGCGTGCTTGCCACAAGCCACACTTTCAGCGCCCACATGGGTTGGGAGGACATGGCGACCGCAATGCCGGTCGCTGAGCGTGCGGCGCAGGCGGCGATCCTGGCCGACAGCGAGGACCCCTGGGCGCACCATGCGTTGGGTTGCGTCTATCTGTTCACGCGGCGTTTCGACAACTCGCTAGCCGAGTTCGAGCTCGCTCTCAGGCTCAATCCGAACTTCTCACTCGCTCAAGGTTATTATGGTTTGGCACTGTCCTATTGCGGGCGCTGGGAAGAAGCCAATGTGGCCGCGCGCCGTGCATTGCGGCTTAGCCCGCGCGATCCGTTTTCGGCGGTCTATTACGGCATCGCCGCCTACGCTTACTTTGTCGGGCGCAATTACGACGAGGCGATACGCCTTTCGCGCGAGGGCCTCCGCCAACGCAGCGATTTCGTCGGCGCCCACCGCGTGCTGACGTCCGCCGCCGGCATGGCCGGCAAGACTGATATTGCGAGCATTGCATTGCGGGAACTTCGCCGCGCGCAGCCCAATATTTCGCTTGCCTGGATTGCGGGCCAAATGCCGATCAAACTGGAAGCGGACCGGGAGCACTATCTGGAAGGCTTCCGCCGCGCGGGCTTGGGCTAGCGCGGCCGGCCGCTTATAGGCCCGCGTCCTAAAAGGCACGGTGGATAAGCCTACTTCCCCCGCATCGCCAACACCCGATCCACCATCGCGCCGGCTTCGCCGAGATAATTCGCCGGATCGCAGAGCTTCGCCAGTGCGGCGCGGTCGAGGTGTTTGGTGATTTCCGCATTTTCGGCCAACAAATCGAGCAGCGGCCGGCCGGTGGCGACCACTTTGCGGCAGACATCGTAGACGAGGTCGTGGGCATATTGGCGGCCGAGATAGGGGCCGAGCCCCATCATCACCGCTTCCGATACGATCAGGCCTTTGGTCAGGTCGAGGTTCGAGCGCATCTTCTTCTCGTCGACCTGCAAGCCGGTCAACACGAATTCGGTCTGCGCCAAGGCGCCGGCGGTGTAGCAAAAGATTTCCGGCAGCACGATCCACTCGATTTCCCAAGGACCGGTGGCGCGCTCGTGATCCTCCACCATGGCGTCGAGCAGCGCGCCGACCTGCTGGCGCACCACCGAGGTCAGCGCCGTGATGTAGACCGATGAGATCGGGTTGCGCTTCTGCGGCATGGTTGAGGACGAGCCGCGGCCTTCGTGGAACGGCTCGTAAAGCTCTTCCACCTCGGTCTGCATCAGGAGCTTCACGTCGAAGGCGATCTTGCCGCAGCTGCCGGTGACGAGGCCGAGGAAGCAGCCGACTTCGGCGATGGTGTCGCGCACCGTGTGCCAGGCGATCGCCGGCTGGCCGAGCTTCAGCTCCTTCATCAGCTCCGCCTGGGTTTCCAAGCCGCGCCCGCCGAGCGACGACAGCGTGCCGGCGGCGCCGCCGAATTCGCCGACCAGCACGCGCTTGCGCAATTCCTTTAGTCGCTCTTTGTGCCGTTCGAAACCCGCCAGCACCGTCGCCATTTTGTAGCCGAAGGTGATCGGTACCGCCTGCTGCAGATTGCTGCGCCCGGCCATCGGCGTGTCGCGATATTTGCGCGCGAGGCCTGCGAGCGCGTCCGTGATGGCGTCGAGATGCGCCTCGATCACGATCAGCGCCTCGCGGATCTGCATCACGGTGGCGCTGTCGGTGATGTCTTGCGTGGTCGCGCCCCAATGGCACCATTCGCCGAGCCCGTCGCGGCACAGCGCCACGAGCTGCTGCACCACCGGCAGCACCGGATAGCCGATGCGCTCGGTCTGGGCCTTGAGCTTGGCAAAATCGATCTCGGCGACGTTGCAATGCCGGCAGATTTCCTCGCCGGCTTCCTTCGGGATAATGCCGAGCCGGGCTTGCGCCCGCGCCAGCCCGCCTCGAAGTCGAGATATTTCTGCACGCGGTTCTCGTCGGAAAAAATCCGCCGCATCGCCTCGGTCGAGAAAATGTCGCGGAAAACGGCGGAATCGATCAGAGACGCCGGCATGGCTCGAACTCTCCCGGAAATCGAAGCTGGTGCACTGCTTCGGAGCTAAGAAAACACTCTGCCACAGGCGTTGCGACGTAAGTAACCAAACGCTGCGCGCTCAGGCGTGGCGCGTCCTTAATAGTGTACTACCGGGTTTTTGCAAATGCGGCACGCTTTGTTCACCGTGTCGCCCGCGTCGCGCCAGACACCCAAATCATCAATCGCCATCGGGCTTATCCGCACGCGCGCCGCCGCTCCGCGGCGCACCGCTCAAACTTCGTAAAGCTTATCTGTTGGATTGAAATTAAGCGATACACACGCCGTAAAGAATACCGCTTCAAGCAATCTTCAGCATAGGCCGAGAAGCGTCTGTAACTTCACCAATTGCACACCCGCCGCGGCTCAATAATCGCCGCGAACGAATTGAATGCAAATGCGGCATTCATCGTTCGACTGATTTGAGGCGTCTGCAGGGGACTGAAGTTGCGTAAGCAGCACCATCGTCATGATCGGCTTCGCGGTCCTGTTCGGACTGCTTGCTGTCTTCCTGGCGCAGACCTGGCTCAACAACCAGGCCGATGCACGCTTGAAGAGCATCGAAGCGCAGCGAAAAGCGCCGGTGCCGGAACGCACGATCGTGGTCGCCACCCGCCCGTTGCGGTTCGGCGACGAGCTTAACGCGCAGGCTTTGCGCGAAATGCCGTGGCCGCAGGACGCGCTGCCGTCAGGCGCCTTCGGCAAGATTGCCGATCTGACGTCGGGCAAGCGCATCGTGCTGCTGCCGATCGAGGTGAACGAAGCGATCCTCGCCACCAAGGTCACCGGACCCGGCGAGCGCGCGACGCTGTCGGCGATGCTCGGCGAGGGCATGAAGGCCGTCACGGTGCGCGTCAACGATGTCGAAGGCGTCGCCGGTTTCGTGTTGCCGGGCGATCATGTCGACGTGCTGTTGACGCGGCAGGGCGAGAAAAATCTCTCGGTCACCGATGTCGTGGTGTCGAATGTGCCGGTGCTCGCCATCGATCAGCTCGCCGACCAGCGCAGCGAAAAGCCTTCGGTGGTCAAGGCGGTCACGCTCGAGGTCAATGTCAATGACGGCGAGAAGATCGCGCTCGCGGCGACGGTCGGCACGCTGTCGCTCCTGCTCAGCAAGGCGGGCGACGCGGCGGACAGCAACACGCATCGGGTGTCGACGGCCGATCTCGGCAAGCCGGCCGAGCCGCCGGCGAATTCGCGCTTCGTCACGATTGGCGTAACGCGGCCGTCGAAGAATTTGCGCACCGAATACACCGTGCCGACCGAGCGCGGCGAAGGACAATCGGCGGCGCTGTCGCATCCGGCGCCGGCGCGCGACTGATGCGGATGCGAAGGATGTCGAACGGAGCGACGTGAAGGTCGAAGTTCTGGGGATCACAACGAGCGGCGGGGAGGCCGACGTGAAAAGCCAGTGGATGAACGAAGGACGTGAGCACAAGGTCGGCCGGCGCGGGAGCAATCCGCGCCGGGACATCAAGATCGCGGCGCTGTTGCGCAGCGGCTGGATCCGGGCGGCGTTCGTTGCCGCGACGGTTCTGGCGATCGCGCCTGCGGCGGCGCGCGCCGATCAGCGGGTCGCCTGGGCCAACGGGGTGCATACCTCCACGGTGAGGGTGACGGTCGGCAAGACCGAGGACGTGCGCACCGACCAGAATCTCGCCGACATCACGGTCGGCGATCCGGACGTGGCCGACGTCAATCCGCTCACCGATCACGCGCTGTCCATTCTCGGCAAGAAGATCGGCACCACGCGCGTCACCGCCTACGGCCCCGACAAGAAGCCGGTCGGCGTGTTCGACGTCGAAGTGTCCTACGACATTTCGCGGCTTGGCGGCCGAAATCGGCCGCTTCACCGGCGGCGGCATCCAGGTGTCGTCGATCAACGGCCGCATCATGCTGAGCGGCAGCTCGCCCGACGCCGTCACGCTCGACAAGGCGGTCGAGATCGCGCGCCAGTTCGGTCCTGACCCGATCAATGCGGTCCAGGTGTCGCAGCCGCAGCAGATCATGCTCGAAGTGCGCTTCGTCGAGGTCAACCGGCAGGCGAGCCGCGAACTCGGCGTGCAATGGAACATGTTCGGCAATTCGACGATCGCCAATGTGGGCTCCGGCCTGCCGGCCTCGCAACTGCCGATCACCCAGCCGAACGGCGCGTTCCAGCAGCCCGGCACCTCCAATCTCGGCGGCGCCAACGTGCTGCCGGCGCAGCTGCCGATTTCGCCGGTCGTCGCCGGCGGCGTGCTGTCGGGCGCGACGCCTTACGGCTTCCTGCTCGGCCAATTGTCGAACCGGCTGCAGGTCGCGGTCAACGCGCTCGAGACCCAGGGCGTGGCGCGCAGCCTCGCCGAACCGAATCTGGTCGCGCTGTCGGGCGACACCGCAAGCTTCCTCGCCGGCGGCGAGTTTCCGGTGCCGGTTCCGGGCTCGCTCGGCACCGTCACCATCGATTACAAGAAATACGGCGTCGGGCTTGCCTTCACGCCGACCGTGCTCAATGGCGGCCTGATCAATCTGAAGATCGAGCCGGAGGTGTCGACGCTCGATACCAGCCATCCGGTCCAGGTCGCCGGCATCTCGATCCCGCCTCTGATCGTGCGCCGCGCCGCGACCACGCTCGAGCTGCGCGACGGCCAGAGCTTCATGCTCGCCGGACTGTTGCAGAACGACGGCACCAACGACCTCGACCAGTTGCCATGGCTCGGCGACGTGCCGGTGCTCGGCGCGCTGTTCCGCAGCACCGAGTATCAGAAGAACGAGACCGATCTCGTCATCATCGTGACGCCGCATCTGGTGCGGCCGATGGCGCCGACCGACGCGATCCACACGCCGGTCGACAACAGCTTGCCGCCGAACGATGCCGATCTGTTCCTGATGGGCAAGACCGAGATCGACCCGCAAGCTGGCCCGGCTCGCCGCCGGTGCGATGACCCGGCCCTATGTCGGCCACATCCTCGATCTGCCGAAAATTGGAGACGCCTATGTGTCGGTCAAAGACTAAGCGCGCGGGGCGCCCGATCGCGAAGGCGGCGGCTCTGCTTGGACTTGCGGCCTTCCTCGGCGGTTGTTCCGACATCTATTGGGATCACCGCGAGACCGTCGCATCTCTCCGGCGGCGATGCGGTTGCGGCCAACGAGATCACCCAGATGGTCGATCCCTGGCCGCCGAACAGCGGCAACAAGAACATCCCCTATAACGGCCAGAAGATGCAGGTCGCGGTCGAGCGTTACCGCACCGGCACCGTGATCCCGCCGGTCAGCGCCGTCACCTCGGATGCGGTCATCCAGTCGCAGGCCGCAGCGCCGGCGCTGCCGGCAGCGGGCGCGGCCACGCAGAACGCGGCGTCCGGCACGCCGGCAGCGACCACGGCGGCGCAATGATGCCGGGCCAAGCGAAGCGAGCGTGACATCATGCGCAGCAGCGACGTCGCGGATCCGGCAGTCCAGGCCAAGGCGCAAGCGAAGGTCATCGTCGTCACCGCCGATGCGGTGTTCGAGGATTCGATCCGCTCGACCTTCGGCACCAGCACGCAGATCGGCCTCGATCTCGTGCCGGCGCGGCTTGCCGACTGCGGCGCGGCGCTGACCCTCGACGGCGCGGCCGTGGTCATCGCCGACCTCGACAGCGGCGACGAAGCCGAACTGCAGGCGCTCGACGACCTGATGGTCCGCATCGGTCATGAATCGTCGAATGGACCGCCCGTCATCGCGGTTACGCCAAGCTCCGATGTCCAAGGTTTCCACGGCCAAGGCTTCGACACCCATCTGGCGCGGCGGCTGATGCAGATGCGGGTCGCCGACTTTCTGGTGAAGCCGGTGCTGCCGGTCGACCTGGTGCGCGCCTGCGCGCGCGTCGTCAACGCGGCGAAAACCGCGGCGTCGCAACACACCGCGGCCCATGCCGAGGCCGCGACCGAGGCGCAGATTTTCACCTTCCTGCCCGCCGTCGGCGGCTCGGGCGTCACCACGCTCGCGATCCAGACCGCGATGCTGCTTCTCAACAGCGGCGCGCGCGGCAAGACCGCGACCTGCCTGGTCGATCTCGACTTCCAGCACGGCGCCTGCGCCGACTATCTCGACATCGAGCCGCGGCTGAACTTGAGCGAAATCGAGCCGCGCCCGGAGCGGCTCGACCGGCAGCTGCTCGAAGTCATGATCTCGCAGCATCCCTCCGGCCTCGCCGTGGTGGCGGCGCCGAACCGGCCGGCGGAAATGCGGCTGTTCGATCCCGACGTCGTCACGCGCCTCCTCGATCTCGTCTCGTCGCACTATGACTACGTCGTGTTCGACATGCCGCGCACCTGGTTCTCCTGGACCGACAGCGTGCTGCTCGGCTCCAACAAATTGTTCGTCGTCAGCGAAACCACGGTGCCGGGGCTGCGCCAGGCCAAGCAACTGGTCGACGCCATCCGCGAACGCTTGGGCGAAGGCCCGAAGCCGCAGGTCATCATCAATCGCTTCGTGCAGAAAATGTTTTCCGCCGGCTTGCGCCGCAGCGACATCGAGCAGGCGATCGGCGACACGTTCCTCGCCTGCATCCCGAACGATTACGGTCTCGTCCGCGAGGCGATCGATCGCGGCGTTCCGCTCGACGAAGTCCGCAAGGGCAACAAGATCACGCTCGAACTGAAGAAGCTCGTTTTGCCGCATATCGGCGGCAAGGCCGGAAAGGTGTCCCCGGCCAAGAAACTCGCGCTGCCTTCACCGATGTCTTGGGCGAGGTCTTGAGGTCGATCGTGGCTCGTGCGCTCGCATACCTTCCGCTCATTCCCGCGCAAGCGGGAATCCGGCTCGGTTCCCCGCTTTCGCGGGGACGAGCGGGACAGAAGTTCGTAATACTAGGAATGCACCATGGCGGGTCGCTTCTCCCTACGCCGCGTTGCCGCTCCGGCCATGGTGCCGGCGGCCGAGGATGTTGCGGCGCAAGCCTTGCCGGCGGACGCGCTCGCGGGCGACGACGCGCCGTCGTCGCTGTTGACCGAGGCCCCGCACGAGCCCACAGCGCCGGTCGCCGCCAATCCGCTGCTCACCGAAAAGCTCCTCGACGCCAAAGTGCGGCTGCACCGCCGGCTGATCGAGGAGATCAATCTCTCGGCGCTCGAAAAGCTGCCCGAAGAGGAGATGCGCGGCCACGTCCAGCAGCTCGTGTCGCAATATGTGCTGACCGAACGGCTCGCCTTGAATACGCAGGAGCTCAACGACTTCGTCTCGGAAATCCTCGACGAGATGACCGGGCTCGGCCCGCTTGAGCCGCTGCTCAAGGACCCGAGCGTCAACGATATTCTGATCAACGGCCACGAATGCGTCTATGTCGAGCGGCTCGGCATGCTCGAGCCGACGCTGGTGCGCTTCAAGGACGAGGCGCATCTTCTGCGCATCATCAACAAGATCGTCTCCGCGGTCGGCCGCCGCGTCGATGAATCGCATCCGATGTGCGACGCGCGGCTCTTGGACGGTTCGCGCGTCAACGTCGCGGTGCGCCCGGTGGCGATCGACGGCCCCTTGATGTCGATCCGCAAATTCTCCAAGAAGCCGTTCAACCTCAACAAACTGGTCGACGTCGGCGCGTTGCGCCCGCAGATGGCCGAGCTCCTCGCGGCGTCCGTGAAGGCGCGCATCACGCTGATCATTTCCGGCGGCACCGGCTCCGGCAAGACCACGATGCTCAATGCGCTGTCGGCCTTCATCTCCGAGAAGGAGCGCCTCCTCACCATCGAGGACGCCGCCGAATTGCAATTGCAGCAGCCCCATGTCGGCCGCATGGAGACGCGGCCGCCGTCGATCGAGGGCAAGGGCGAAATCCGCCAGCGGGACCTGGTCAAGAATGCGCTCCGCATGCGGCCTGACCGCATCATCTTGGGCGAGTGCCGCGGCGAGGAAGCCTTCGACATGTTGCAGGCCATGAACACCGGCCACGAAGGCTCGATGGCGACGGTCCACGCCAATACGCCGCGCGACGCGATCTCGCGCCTCGAACAGATGATCGGCATGGCCGGCCTGCCGATGACGGTCGGCTCGATCCGCGGTCAGATCGCCGCCGCCATCCGGGTCATCGTGCAGCTGTCGCGGCTTTCCGACGGCAAGCGCAAGGTCATGAGCATCGCCGAGATCACGGGCCTCGAAGGCGACATCATCCAGATGCAGGAGATCTACAAATATGTCCGCACCGGCACGGCCCCGGACGGCACCGTGCTGGGAAATTTCGTCGCCACCGGCGTGCGGCCGCGCTTCTTGGGCGAGCTCGCGGCGCTCGGCATAAAGATTCCCGGCGCTTATTTCGACCCGTCGCAGCCGTTGTAGGGCGAAGTTCGATCATGGAAACGATTCGTCATTGCGAGCCAACGGGTCCGGCCCAAAGTGGCCGGCCCGATGACGGGCTCCGCGAAGCAATCCAGTCCTCTGAACAAGCGGCCCTGGATTGCTTCGTCGCTTCGCTCCTCGCAATGACGGTGGCCCGGAACCGCTGACAGCCATGTTCGACATCGATCCGATCTATCTGGTCTGGCTGTTCGTCGCGATCTCGGCCGTGCTCGCGGTCGAGGCGGTCTATCTGACCTGCTTCCAGGCGGCGTCCTATCGCAGCAAGATCAACCGCCGGCTGATGATTTCGAAGGACCGCACCGATCGCGAAAGCGTGCTGTCCGAATTGCGCCGCGAACGCGGGCTCACCGCGGGCGGCGACTATCAGCTCAATCTCGTCGCGCTGAACCGGCTGATCCTGCAATCCGGCGTCACCACCGGCATCACCCGCCTCGTCATCGTCGTCGTTGTCCTCGTCGTCGTCGCCTTCGCGGCCGTGATGATGTTCGGCGGCGGCATCCTCGAAGCGGGCGTGGCGGCGTTGTTCGCCGGCACGGTGTTGCCGGTCTTCATCCTCAAAATGCTGCGCAGCCGGCGGCAAAAAAAATTCGCCGCCCAGTTCCCCGACGCGCTCGACATCATCGTGAGGAGCCTCCGCGCCGGCCATCCGGTGCCGATCGCCATCACCATGGTGGGGCGCGAAATGAAGGACCCGATCGGCTCCGAATTCGGCATCGTGTCGGACGAGATCACCTACGGCGCCGAGCTCGAAGGCGCGATGCGCAATCTCTACTCCCGCATCGGTTCCGACGACCTGCCGTTGTTCGTCACCGCGGTCGCCATCCAGGGCTCGACCGGCGGCAATCTCGGCGAGATTCTGGAAAACCTCTCCGGCGTCATCCGCCAGCGCTTCAAGATGCGGCGCAAGATCCGCGCGCTCGCCGCCGAAGGCCGCGCCTCGGCGATGATCCTCTCGGCGCTGCCGATCGGCATGTTCCTGGTCATCCAGTTCATCGCGCCGGATTTCTACGCCTCGGTGTGGAGCGAGCCGCTGACCAAGGAACTGTTGTTCGCCGCCGCCGGCTGGATGTCGGTCGGCAATCTGGTGATGTTCAAGATGGTCAACTTCAAGATTTGATGTGATGGCGACGACACCGAAAGCTCAATCGTCATTCCGGGGCCGAGCGCAGCGAGGAGCCCGGAATCCATATTCGCTGACCTGTGGGTATGGATTCCGGACTTGCCGCTGCGCGGCAATCCGGAATGACAGGTGAGGGAGACCATGGACCCCGCCACCCCCTTGAGCCTGTTCGGCGACAACTCGGCCATGATGCTGAGCGTGGTGATTTTCCTCGCCGCCGGCACGCTCGCCTTCGCCATCATGCTCGGCGTGCGGGCGCGCGAGGCGGTGCGCCGCCGCGCCGCCACCGTCGGCGTCGAGGACGGCGCGCCCGGCGGCCGCCGGGCCATGCGCTATTCGGGCCTCAAGGCCGCGCAAAAGCTCGTCGACTATACGACCAAGCATTACTCCACGGTCGAAAGCAGCGACGTCAAACAATTGCGCCGCCGCCTGATCGAGGCCGGCATCTACGATCCGCACGGCGCCGCCTACTTCTTCCTCGCCCGCGTCACGCTGGCGCTCGGCCTTGCCGCCGCCGTCTATGCCGGGCTGCCGCTTGCGGGGCTCAACGTCAAAATCTCGCTCTGGCTCTTCGTCATGAGCGGCGGCGTGCTCGGGTATCTGTTGCCGAGCCTCTATCTCGACCGCCGCATCAAAGGCCGCCGGCTCGAGCATCAGGCCGGCTTTCCGGATTTCATGGATCTGTTGGTGGTCTGCGCCGACGCGGGGCTCAGCATGGAGGCAGCGCTCGACCGCGTCGGCCGCGAGCTCGGCGTGTCGTACCCATCGCTCGCCGCCAATATCCACATGGCCAATCTCGAAATCCGCGCCGGCCGCACCATGACGGAAGCGCTCGAACATCTCGGCGACCGGCTCGGCCTCGACGAAGCGCGGTCCTTCGCCACCCTGATCCAGCAATCCGACGAGCTCGGCTCCTCGATCGGCGATGCGCTGCGGGTCTATTCCGACGACATGCGGCACAAGCGGCTGTCGCGCGCCGAGGAGAAGGCCTACAGCCTGCCCGCCAAGCTCGCGGTGCCGATGATGATCTGCATCTTCCCGGTGCTGTTCATCGTCATTCTCTGCCCCGTCATCGTGCGGCTGGCGACCGGGAATTGGTGAGACTTCGCCCTTCCTCCCCCGCATTGCGGGGAAGGGAGGCACGCAACGCGTGCCGGGTGGCGGGAAGGTGCTGTCGCGCCTCGACGCAATCTCCCGCGCCGACACGAGCCCTCAGTCCGAACCCCCTCCACGCGCGCGGAGAGCGCACGGCCCCCTACCCCCGCTTCGCAGGGGCGAAGGGCAAACCGCCAGCAATTCCTTAACCGCCCTCGCGCTAGCCTGCCTCGTCCGGGGATTCCGCTCAGGCGCGGGTGTTGCCATGCGTATCCAGACAGCGCGTTTGTTGATCCTTGTCGCGGCGGTCTTGAGCGTTCTCGCCGGCTGCGCGGCCTCCCCCGAATTCGACGATGCGGCGGCGCCCGGACAGACCGGCCCAGGCCGCGGCAAGCTCCGATGTCACCGGCTCGATCCCGCTGCGGCCGGCTCCGGCCAGCCGCCGCCCAGGCAGCAATTTCCGCCGCCTGCCGCCGCCGCGCCGTCATCCTGCTCGGCGTCGGCTACTGAACGGCGGCTCGCCCGCCAGGCGAGGAATTCCTTAACCCTCCTCGCCTAGCTTGGTCGGGCTGCTGCTGTCCGCCCATCGCCTTGTGGGGTGCCTCCTCAGGCTGCCTCCCTTGGGTCGGACTGCGATCCGCAGCGTGCGGTATCGGCCGGGCGCGGCATGTGCTGGGGCGCGTTCATGCGTATGCGAGACATTCGGGTCCTGATCCTTGTGGCGGCGGGCCTCCTCGCCGGCTGTTCGACCGCCCCAAAACTCGGCGACAGCGCGTCGGCGACCACCGGCGGCGCGTCCTCTCCCGACACCACGGGCTCGCATCGTCACCCAGCCCGCCGAACCGACAATGGCGCCGGGCCTCGAGCCGCCGCCGCCGATCTGTCGACGCCCGGGCTCACCGGCGACGATCCCAACGACGACGTCGCCGCTCGGCAAGAAATATTTCCGCAGCAACGATTTCGGCCTCGCCGAAAAAAGCTTCCGCAGCGCCGTCGAAAAGCATCCGCGCGACGCCGAGGCCTGGGTCGGGCTCGCCGCGAGCTACGACCGGCTGCGCCGCTTCGACCTCGCCGACCGCGCCTATGCGGAAGCCTTCCGCCTGATCGGCCCGACCACCGAACTCCTCAACGACGAAGGCTTCTCCTACATGCTGCGCGGCGACTACGCCCGCGCCCGCAAGCTCCTGCAGCAGGCCCAGGCCAAGGACCCGACCAACCGCTACGTGCTGGCGAATATGCAGCTGCTGGATGACAGCATCCGGCAGCATAAGGCGGTGCAGTAGGGCACGGCGCAGCGCGTTCCTCTTAGCTTCACAAAATTGGCAAATCCTGCCGTTCCGCGGAGCGCAAGCATCCTGGGAATTTAGACGATTTGACCCATATATGTTAGGTTATATGAAATCCGAGGCGTAGCGACCTATGGCCAAATTCAAAGAGACCGTCATCAAGGTGGCCGGCAAAAAAGCGGCACGAAAGGCTGGCGAGGTCTGGCGCATAACGGCTGACGGTAGGGTCAGGGTTCTGACCACTCGGCGGACTTCCATTAAAGCCATGGATGAAGCCACGCAGCTCTACGGTCAAGCTCTACGACGGCTCGCCAATCGCTAAGAAGCACTACCGATTAAAACTGGCCGACGCCTTGAGCGCACATGATCGTGCGCTCAGAACGGGCGGGCGCGAAGGCGTGCCTAATCCGGGTTCGGTGGAATCGGCGGTCTGTCGTCCCTATAGCGGCTATTACCCGCGAATTTGGCAAAAAGCCGCCGCTCTAGCTCAATCTATGGCGGGCAATCATGGCTTTGCTGACGGCAACAAACGCACCACACTGATTTTACTTCACACGTTGATCCGCAATAGCGGCTATCGTCTCAAGGCCTTGGACAACGAAGACATAGAGCAATCATTGGAAGATATCATCGTGGCAGCTTCGAGTAACGCCACTCCTATGAAGACTCTCTTCGGACTGGTTTCAGGCTAGAATTGAAAGAGCGTGAATAAAGAGCCGCCGAGCTTGCGACCGGCTGCGCCGCTTCGATCTCGCCGACCGCGCCGATGCGGAAGCCTTCCGCCTCATCGGCCCGACCACCGAACTCCTCAACGACGAGGGCTTCTCCTACATGCTGCGCGGCGACTACGCCCGCGCCCGCAAACTCTTGCAGCAGGCGTTATCCGGGACCCGACCAACCGCTACGTCCAGGCCAATTTGCAGCTGCTGGATGACAGCATCCGGCAGCATAAGGCGGTGCAGTAGCAGTGCTGTAGGATGGGTAGAGCGAAGCGAAACCCATCATTCTGAGTCTACGCCGCTCTCCGCCATGACCAACTACCGCCGCAATTTCCTCGCCGGAGCGAGCTTCTTTTTCACGGTCAATCTCGCGGATCGACGCCAGCGTCTGCTGATCGATCGCGTTGATCTGCTTCGTGCGGCGTTCAGGGACGTGCGACGGCGGCATCCCTTCACGATCGAGGCGATCGTCGTTCTTCCCGAACACCTCCATGCAATCTGGACTCTGCCCGAAGGCGATGCCGATTTCGCGTTGCGTTGGCGGCAGATCAAATCGGCCTTCGCGCGCGGAGTACCCGGCGGCGAGCGCGTCACATCGAGTCGTGCCGAGAAAGGCGAACGGGGCATCTGGCAGCGGCGGTATTGGGAGCACACGCTGCGCGACGAGCAGGATTTCGTGCGCCATGCGGATTACATTCATTTCAATCCGGTGAAGCATGGCCACGTTAAACGCGTGAAAGAGTGGCCGTATTCATCCTTCCATCGCATGGTCAGGCTTGGGATTTATCCCGAAGATTGGGCGGGCGATCAGACCGACAGTGGTCGCGGCTTCGGCGAAGATGATGGGTTTCGCTGCGCTCTACCCATCCTACGGGCTTGCGATCCGATCAAATGCACATGGTCCAGAGAAGCACGATCACATTCGGTCGGATAAGGTTGATTATGCAGTCTGTTCGCTTGTTTGGAAGCAGCGGAACCGGAGAACACGGGTTGTCCGTGTACTATGTCATAGTCGGTGCAACCCTGATTTCTTAGCACGCTTACAAGGCGCGGAAAGCAGCACTGCGAAAAGGATAGAAAATGCCCCTGACCCGCAGTTTCAACGAAGCCTTACGGGCGCATGCCGCCCGCAATCCTGGCTTCCGGCTTGCGCTGATCGAGGAAGCCATCAATGAGTTCCTCGCCGGCGACGCGGATACCGCTATGGCCGGGCTAGAGCGCGACTACATCAATGCAACCATCGGCTTCGCGGCCTTGGCCAAGGCCACTGGAACGCCGCCGAAGAGCCTGATGCGTATGTTCGGACCGAACGGCAATCCGACCGCGGCCAATCTCTCGGGCGTTCTCAAAGCACTGCAAAAGAAGACCGGGGTTCGCCTGGAAGTACGGGTCACTGCGTCCGCGGCTTGATTGTCTCATTTTATGAGACAGCGCTTGACATATGTCACCATTTCAGTTACATATGACGAATCACGCCCTTCGAAGGGTCGTCGACCGGTGACAGCCGATCGATGGGGCGGGTGCGGTTCCTGCGGGCGGGGCTTGTAACCCCGCTCCCGGGCGGTCCCGGGCATCGACCAGCCGGCACTATGACCGGCGCGCGAGGTGCATCGCTGTGACCGCGATCCAAGGCGGAGGTAACGCCTCTGCTCGGCGTGGATCGCGCGAAGCGCGGCCTGGGGCTGAGCCATGGCCTTCATTGGCGTGGCAAGCGCCGCGGTGGAGCGCCGAGAGGCGAGCGGTCTCCGCAGAGACCGCAGCCGTGCCCCGTTGGGCGCGGCCAATGGATGGTGCGCCTGTCGGCGCTCCGCCTCCCTTCTTTGCTCGGGAGGCTCTTGGACGGGCTTGGCTTAGGAATGGCGTGGCAAAACTCGGGCGCATGGGCGCCGCGAGAACGGAGTTGCATTGCCACCTCTCCCCGCCCGCGGCGCGAAGGAGCGCGCCGCGCGCGAACTAATCTCTCGCGAACAACGGGATCACGCTCATGAGCAACGGTAAGAAGAAAAAATCCTCCGGCTGGCGGCCGCATGAAAAGCGCTTCGAATGGGAAAAATGGAAAACGCGGCACATCGCGACCACCGAGGCGCAGGCGCGCGCCCGCAACGATGGGCTCGGGCGCTGGCGCCGCTGTCCGGTGCGGCGCTGCCGCCGCGCCGAGGCATGCGCCGGCGATCCGTTCCGTTGCGAGCATCCCGCCCGGCCAAAGGTCGCGGCCACAGCCTAACGCCAATCAGCCCTCGTCGATCGAAGCGCGCGCCGTGGGCGGCGCAGCCTGTCGCGACCGAGCAGCCCCGTTTCGCCATCTCGGCAAAAGACGCCGCCGCCGCGATCGCGGCCTCGATCGCGGGCAACGAGCTGCCCGAGCCGATGCCGGGCGTGGAATACGAGACGGTATATCGCGACGGCGGCGTCTATTACCGGCCGCGGCGGTAGATCTCATCCGCACCCGCGATAGCGGGGGAGGGGGACCACCCGAAGGGTGGTGGAGGGGGCGACGGGCGGTCAACGCGCCACAGGTGTTCAAGAAGGTCACAGCGACGATGTTTGTACTGCCTTGCGACGGCAACGAGGCGTCGAGTCAGACGCCCCTCCCACCGCACTTCGCTCGCTTGCGAGCTCGGATGCCCCCTCCCCGCTGCGCGGGGCGGGATGAATCTTCACTCCTCGAACGGCAGCCCGACATATTGCTCGGCGAGCGACGCCTGGGCGTGCTCGGAGCTTTGCAGATAGTCGAATTGATTGAGCCGCATCTGTTCGTCGAACGGCGTTTCGTCGGGAAAGCGATGCAGCAGCATGGTCAGCCACCACGACACCCGCGCCGAGCTCCACACCCGGCGCAGCGCCATGTCGGAATAGCAGTCGAGATAATGCGTCTTGCCGCTGCGATAGAATTCGGTCAGCGCGCGCGACAGATAAAACACGTCGGAGACCGCGAGATTGAGTCCCTTGGCTCCCGTCGGCGGCACGATATGGGCGGCGTCGCCGGCGAGGAACAGTCTGCCGTAGCGCATCGGCGCGGCGACGAAGCTGCGCAGCGGCGCGATCGATTTTTCGATCGACGGCCCGGTGACGATCTCGTCCGCCATGTCGTGCGGACAGCGCGCCTTGAATTCCTCCCAGAAGCGGTCGTCCGGCCAGTCTCTCAGATCGGCGTCGAGATCGCACTGGATGTAGTAGCGGCTCAGCATCGGATTGCGCATCGAGGCGAGCGCGAAGCCGCGGCTGGTGATAGCAATAGACACATGTCGGGATAAGGCGGCGTCTCCGACATGATGCCGAGCCAGCCGAACGGATAGCTCTTCTCGTAGGTCTTCAGCACGTCGGCCGGGATCGAGGGCCGGCTGACGCCGTGATAGCCGTCGCAGCCGGCGATGTAGTCGCAATCGATCCGGTGCGGTCGCGCCGTCCTTCTCGTAGGTGACATAAGGCCGCGTCTGACGGTGAGGTCGTGCAGCTGCACATCGGCGGCCTCGATCGATGATCGTGCCGCCGGCGGCGTCGCGCGCCGCATAAAGGTCTTCGGTGATCGCGGTCTGGCCGTAGGCCATCATCTGCTTGCCGGTATATTTCTTGGTGTCGATGAAGAAACGCGGCGCGGCCTTCCCAGGCGATGCGCCGAGCCGTCATGCGGATGGCCGTCGCGATCCATGCGCGCGCCGAGGCCGACCTCGCGCAACAGCGCGACGCGTGCCGGCTCTCCAGCACGCCGGCGCGGATGCGCTCCAGCACATAGGCCGCGGCTCTGCCGCTCCAGCACGATGCTGTCGATGCCGTTGCGGTGCAGGATGTGGGACAGCAGCAGGCCCGCCGGGCCGCCGCCGATGATCGCCACCTGGGTGCGCGTGGTCTTGGTCATCGATCCTGTCAGTATCGCTTTAGGAGGAGGGGCTCAATCGCGGCGCCTTGGCAGGCCGCGTTTCGGTCCAATCGCCGCAGCGCCCGAAGGCTTGAACGGCGCGCACTATGTCGCGATATGAACGTCGGGCTGATCGGCCGCCACAGACCGGAAGGTTTCATGTTCGAATTCGTTCAAAAGCTTCATTGCCGATTTCGTCGACGGCGGAAAACATCCGAGCCAATTCGGCGAGGACGATTATCGCCTCGCCGCGGCGGCGCTTCTGGTCCATGCCGCCACCATCGACGGCGAGATGACGGCGGACGAGCGCAAAAAACTGCACGGCGTGCTCAAGCAGCGCTTCGAGCTCGACGATGCGGCGACCGACGAATTGATCGAAAAGGCGACCGCCGCCGAACATGAATCGGTCGATCTCTTTCATTTCACCCATTTGCTCAATCGCGCGCTCAATGACGAGGGCCGCGCCCGCATCATCGAGATGATGTGGCAGATCGTCTATGCGGACGGCCAGCGCGACGAGCTCGAGGACAATTTGTTGTGGCGCGCCGCCGACCTGCTCGGCGTCTCGCCGCAGGAGCGCATCGCGTTGCGGCAGCCGCATCGGCGGCGAAGACGTCCCGCAGGGCGGCGCGGCGTGACGCCGATCACGCTCATCACCGGCGCTTCGGCCGGCATCGGCGCCGAGCTGGCGCGCATCTTCGCCGCGCATGGTCACGAACTGGTGCTGGTGGCGCGGCGCGAGGACAGGCTCAACGCGCTGGCCGATGAGATTGCGGCCAAGGGCCAGGCGCGGCCTGTGGTGCTGGTGGCGGACCTCGAACGCCGCGATGCCGTGGCGTCGATTGCCGCCGAATTGTCGGCGCGCGGGCTTGAGCCAGCGAACCTCGTCAATAATGCCGGCTTCGGGCTGAGCGGCGCCGCGGCTTGGCTCAGCCTCTACGAGCAGCTCGGCATGATCGATCTCAATGTGCGGGCGCTCACCGAGCTTTCGCTCACCTTCGTCGACAGCCTGGCGCGGCATCGCGGCGGCATTCTCAACCTCGCCTCGGTGGCGGCCTTCCTGCCCGGGCCCGGCATGGCGGTCTATTACGCCAGCAAGGCCTACGTGCTGTCGTTCAGCGAGGCTCTGCATCACGAATTGGCGGGCCGCGGCATCAGGGTCACGGCGCTGTGCCCCGGGCCGGTACCGACCGAATTCCAGGCGCGCTCGGGCATGCAGCTCAACGCCGCAGCCCGCATTCTCGAGCTTTCGGCCGAGCGCGTGGCGCAGATTGGCTATGAGGCGTTCATGCGCGGCACAGCGCGTCGTCGTCGCCGGCACCGGCAATAAAATCGCCGTGTTTCTGATGCGTTTCGTCCCCAATGCGCTGCTGTTATGGGCCGTCGATCAGCGCACCCAAGGCGCGCGCGACACCTGACCATTTGGCGCGCGGTTTGCATTCGGAGGACGAACGGATTAGGACTTTCGAAGTACGCGCGCGAATTGCCGGCGACATGCAGAGCCGATGCCAGCCGATGCAACAGCCGATCCTGATCGTCCTGCACCAGGAAAATTCCACGCCCGGCCGCATCGGCAACGCCCTTTTGGACTTGGGCTTCGCGCTCGATATACGGCGGCCGCGATTCGGCGATGCAATTGCCGCCGACCATGGCGGCGCATGCCGGCGCCATCATCTTCGGCGGCCCGATGAGCGCCAATGACGAGGACGATTTCATCCGCCGCGAGATCGATTGGATCGGCGTGCCGCTGCAAGGAGGACAAGCCGTTTCTCGGCATCTGCCTCGGCGCGCAGATGCTGGCGCGGCATCTCGGCGGCAAAGTCTTCAAGCATCCGCACGGCCACGCCGAGATCGGCTATTACCCGATCCGGCCGACCACGGCGGGCCTCGCCGTGGTCGAGACCTGGCCGGAATGCGTCTATCAATGGCACCGCGAAGGTTTTGATCTGCCGGCGGGCGCCGAGCTCCTCGCCGAGGGCGACACGTTCGAAGTCCAGGCGATCCGCGCCGGCCGCGCCTTCGCGCTGCAATTCCATCCCGACGTCACCCACGCCATGATGCACAAATGGACGACGCGGGGTCACGACCGCATGGCGCTGCCGGGCGCAAAGCCGCGCCACGAACATTTCGCCGACTGCGCCGTCTACGACTACTCGGCGCGGGCGTGGCTTTCCGTTTTTCTGGCCGCTGGATCGGGAATTGAATGTTAAGGCCGCTACTGGCCGGCGAGTTGCTGCGCGAAATAGGCCACCGTCTTGGTGTAGACCTGCGACGCATTCCATTGCAGCAGCACCTGGAAATTGGCGGTGCCTTCGCCCCAGGGCTGACCGCGCTGCCAGCCGTAGCCTTTCAGATAATTCGCCGTCGAGGCGAGCACGTCGGGGACGCTGCGAATAAGATCGCGGCGGCCGTTGCCGTCGTAATCGACGGCATATTTCAGATAGGACGACGGCAAAAACTGGGTCTGGCCGATTTCGCCGGCCCAGGCGCCGCGCATATCGGCGGGCGCCATGTCGCCGCGGTCGACGATCTGCAGTGCGGCGATCAATTCGCCGCGGAATTTGTCCGGCCGGCGGCAGTCATAGGCCAGGCTCGCCAGCGAGCGGATGGTCGGGAATTTGCCGGAATTGGCGCCGAAATCGGTTTCCAGTCCCCAGATGGCGACGATCACCGGTCCGGGCACGCCGAATTGCTGCTCGATGCGGCTGATGATCGAGGCGTATTGCAGCAGCAGCAGCTTGGCACGCGCCAGTCGCGGCGGCACCATGCGGCCGGAGAATTGCTCAAAACTCTGCCGAAACACGCCCTGCGCATGGTCGCGGGCGATGATGGTCGGATCGTAGGTGACGCCGGCGAGCGCCGATTGGATCGTGCGCTGGGAAATGCCTTGTGCCGCGGCCTCCTGCTTGACGCCTTGGAGCCAGGCGCCGAAATCGCCGCCGCAAGGCGCGGTGTCCGCGTGGGCCTGCGGGCTTATCAGGAACAGCGTCAGGACGAGCCCAATCGCAGCGATGGTCCTGGTTTTCCCGGCATGGTCGATCATGTGCCGTATCACAGAACTCCGCCCAGGTTACGTACGGTAGCCTGTAGCCTCGCTGAACAATTCGCGGAAAATCTTGGTCGAAATCAGGACGATGGCGAGGATGCAGCCGCCGCCGATCAGCACCGAAGGTATGGTGCCGAACAGCGAGGCGGCGGCGCCGGCGCGGAAATCGCCGAGCTGATTTGAGGTAATGGTGACCATCGAATTCACCGCATAGACGCGGCCGCGCATCTCGTCGGGGGTGCGGATCTGCACCATGGTCATGACGGATCACGACGCTGATCGAGTCGGAGGCGCCCATCACGAACAACGCCGCCAGGGCCAGGACGAAGTTCGGCGACAGCGCCAACACAATGGTGCCGGTGCCAAAGATCGCGACCGCCGTGAACATCACGTGGCCGAGCCGGGCCGAAATCGGCCATCGCGTCATCGTCAGCGCTGTCAGGATCGCGCCGGCCGCAGGGGCCGCGCGCAACAGTCCGAAGCCGAGCGGCCCGGTAGCGAAAATGTCGTGGGCGAAGATCGGCAATACCGCGGTAGCGTTGCCGAGCAATACCGCGAACAGGTCGAGCAGGACGGCCCCGAGCAGGATCTTGTGACGGGCAATGAAGCTTAGGCCGCTGAACAGCGTTTTGAGATCGACCGGCGCGCGCGGCTTGATAATGCGCTCCACGGCGATGCTGAGCATGACCAGTCCGGCGGACAGCCAGATCGCCGCGCAGACGCTGAAGATCAGGGTCGGACTGAACGCGACCAGAATGCCGCCGAGCGCCGGCCCGGCGACGATCGCGGCCTGCGACGCCGAGGTCGAGCCGGCGACCGCGCGCGGCAGCATCTCGGCCGACACGATATTCGGCAATACGGCTTGCACGCTGGGTTGTTCGAAGGCGCGGCCGGTGCCGACCACAAAGGCCATGGCAAGGAGAAGATCGGGTGAAAGGAGCCCCATCGCGCTCGCAATGGCGAGCACCCCGACCGCCAGCGCTTCGATTATTTCACCGAAGAAGGTGACAATTCGCCGGTCATAACGGTCGGCGACATGCCCGGTAAGGAGGAAAAAACTGGCCACCGGAACGAATTGGACAAGGCCGATCAGCCCGAGCCGGAACGGGCTGCCGGTCAACGCATACATCTGCCAGCCGACGGCGACGACCTGCATCTGCAACGCGACCGTGGCGGCGACCCGCACATACAGGAAGCGGATAAAAGCCGGGTGGCGGAGCAGCGGAACCGTCGTGGATTGAGGATTCATCTTGACCGAGACGAAATGAAAAGCCCGCCTGCGCTGCTCCAGCTACGGCGGGCAACCTTCGCGGAATAAGTCTGGCCCGCCGAGCCGTCGCTCGCGAAGCGAGCGAAGGCTGGTGGAGCCGAGGGGAGTTGAACCCCTGACCTCCTCATTGCGAACGAGGCGCTCTCCCAACTGAGCTACGGCCCCGCCATGACGCTAAGAACGTTGCACCGCGACCGCGGGCGCGACCGTGCCGCATAGGCGCCGGTTTTGGCGAGTGGGCGCCATTTAGGACCGCCGCTTCAGGCTGTCAAGGATGGGGTGCTGCCGGCCCAAACGCGTTGCTCGGCCGAGCCCTGGGCGACTGACCTGGCGCGCCTTGGGGGGCCCGGCGGTGCGGACGAGCTTCGGCTTGTTCCGCAGCGGCAACACCGGTAAACCTGCGCACGCTGGCAGCCCATCCGGGTCACGAGAATGATAGAGCTCCTCGGGTTTATCTCATACGTGCTTACGCTTTACGTCTATGTCGTCATCGCCATGGCGATATTGAGTTGGCTGATTGCGTTCAACGTCGTGAATACACGAAACCCGGTCGTCCACATGATTGCCGATATTCTCTACCGTCTCACGGAGCCGGTACTGCGGCCTATTCGGAACTTCCTGCCTAATCTAGGCGGCATCGACATTTCGCCGATCATACTTTTCCTCATCATCCTGTTCATTCAATCGGTCATCATTCCGAACATCGCGAAACTGTTCATTTAGAGCGTCACGCCACATTTTGCGGGACAGGCCGATGGCAGTCCGAATCCTCGACGTGCGCGTCACCCCGCGCAGCGCCCGCGATGCGATCGAAGGCGTCGAACTCCGGCCCGACGGACGGTCGGTGCTGAAGGCCCGGGTCCGGGCCGCACCGGCCGACGGCGAGGCCAATGAGGCGCTGCGGCGCCTCATCGCCAAGGCACTCGGTGTTGCTCCCCGCCAAATCGATATAGCGACGGGCGCCGCGACGCGCGTTAAGCGGCTGCGAATTACTGGCGATACGCGTGCGCTCGACGTTATGCTGGAACGGCTGATGAAAGGAAGCACATGAGTGCGAAGGTAATCGACGGCAAGGCGATCGCCGCCGATTTGCGCACCGCGGTTAAGGCCGAGACCCACCGGCTGACCACCGCGCACGGTCTCGTGCCGGGACTCGCGGTCGTCCTCGTCGGCGACAACGCGGCGAGCAAAAGCTATGTCAGCAGTAAAACGCGCGCCGTGGTCGAGGTCGGCATGCGGCCGTTCGATTATCATTGGCCTGCGGATACCAGTGAGGCCGAACTTCTCGCGCTCGTGCAAAAGCTCAATGACGATCCGGCGGTACAGGGCATTCTGGTGCAATTGCCGTTGCCGCCGCAGATCGATCCGGTCCGCATCACTGCCGCCATCAATCCGGACAAGGACGTCGACGGTTTCCATCCGCTCAATGCCGGCCGGCTGATGACGGGGCTGCCGGCGCTGGTGCCATGCACGCCGATCGCCTGCATCAAGTTGATCAAGACGGTGCACCCGACACTGCTCGGCTTGAACGCGCTGATGGTCGGCCGCTCCCATATCGTCGGCAATCCGCTGGCGCAAATGCTACTCAGCGAAAACGCCACCGTCACGGTGGCACATACGCATACAAGGCACCTGCCGGAGCTGTGCCGGCATGCCGAGATATTGTGCGTGGCGATCGGCTGCGCCGAATTCATTCGTGGCGACTGGATCAGGCCGGGCGCGACCGTGATCGACGTCGGCATCAACCGCGTCAATCACGGCGGCAACTCCCGTATCGTCGGCGATGTGAAGTATGCGGAGGCCGCCCAGGTCGCGGGCGCCATTACGCCGGTGCCCGGCGGGGTCGGCCCGATGACCATCGTCTGCCTGTTGGTCAACACGCTGCGCGCGGCCTGCATGCAGGCTGGGCTGCCGGCGCCGGCGGTTTGATTGGGCGGTACGATTCGGCGGCAGGATTTCTTGGCCGCTCAGCTGTGCCAGCCGTAGGCGACTTTATCGAGCACGCGGGTCCCAAACTTTTCGGAGCTGCGCGCGACCGCTTTGCCGCCGAGCGCACGGTAGAATTCTACCGCGTTGTCGTTCTCCGACAGGGCCCACACGATCAGCGACTTCAGCGCGCTCTGCGCCAGATCGCGCCGAGCGGCAGTGAACAGGCGGCGGCCGAAGCCTAGTCCTTGGAATTCCGGCCGCAGATAAAGCTCGTAGATCTCGCCGTCATAATAGAGACTGCGCGCGCGGTTGCGGCCGTAATTGGCGTAACCGGCGATCTTATCGCCGAATTGCAGGAGCGCGATGCGGCTGCCTTTGCGGATGGCGCTTTCCCACCACGCCGGGCCGCGGCGGTTGATCAGGCGTTCGAGTTCGGAACCTGGAATGATGCCCTGATAGGCGGTGCGCCAGGCTTCGTCGTGGGTGTCCGCAACGGCGCCAGCATCGCAGGCGCGGGCCCGGCGGATTTCGATCAGAACTGTGCTCACGACATCAAGCCCATGCTGCGCATCTCATGACGCAATCAAAGCAAGCGGATCGATCGCCTTCAAGGGTCTAGATTCACCTTCAGTTAACGATGCCGAGTATAGGCGGAAATACGAAGCGCTCGCCACAACTGCGCACAGGAAAATGCAGGGCCCATTCGCGATCTGCATGGGCTGTTGCAATAGCGTCACGGTTCCCGGAAATGTTTATCCGGGCGCTGCGCGGCCGGCAGCATTTGTGACAGGATGGGGCTCTCCCGGTGCAACCGACGGGGCGCTCTGCGCGCCGTTCCGGCAGCGCCTATACGCGCTCGGCTTCTTTGCGCCGTTCGTCGCGCTTGCGATCGTTTGGATCGAGCAGCTTCTTGCGCAGCCGGATCGATTTCGGCGTCACTTCGACCAGCTCATCATCCTGGATGTAAGCGAGCGCCTTTTCCAGCGTCATGCGGATCGGCGGCGTGAGCCGGATCGCCTCGTCCTTGGAATGGGTGCGGATATTGGTGAGTTTCTTGCCCTTGAGTACATTGACTTCAAGGTCGTTGCCGCGTGTGTGCTCGCCGATGATCATGCCGCGATAGACCTTCCAGCCCGGCTCGATCATCATCGGGCCGCGGTCTTCCAAATTCCACATCGCGTAGGCGACGGCCTCGCCCAGATCGGTCGAGATCAAGACGCCGTTTCTCCGCCCGGCGATATCGCCGCGATGCGGGCCGTAGGCATGAAACAGCCGGTTCATCACCGCGGTGCCGCGCGTATCGGTGAGAAGCTCGCCCTGATAGCCGATCAAACCGCGCGTCGGAGCATAGAAGATCAGCCGGACGCGGCCGCCGCCCGACGGGCGCATCTCGACCATCTCGGCTTTACGCTCGGCGAGCTTTTGCACGACGATGCCGGAGTGTTCTTCGTCGACGTCGATGACGACTTCCTCGATCGGTTCGAGCAACTCGCCCGCCGCGCCGTACTGAAACAGCACCTTGGGCCGCGATACCGCGAGTTCAAAACCTTCCCGCCGCATGGTTTCGATCAGGATGCCGAGCTGTAATTCGCCGCGCCCGGCGACTTCCATCGAATCCTTTTCGGCCGATTCGGAAATTCGCAGCGTGACATTGCCCTCGCCCTCGCGCAGCAGGCGATCGCGAATGACCCGGCTTTGCACTTTGTCGCCCTCGGTGCCGGCGAGCGGCGAATCGTTGATGTGGAACGTCATGGTCAGGGTCGGCGGATCGATCGGCTGCGCCGGCAGCGGCTCGGTGACCTCGGGCGCGCATAACGTATGCGAGACGAAGGCCTCCGGCAGGCCCGCGATGGCGATGATGTCGCCGGCAAGGCCCTCCTCGATCGGCGTGCGCTCCAAGCCTCGGAAGGCGAGCACTTTGGTAACGCGGCCTTCCTCGACCAATTCGCCGTTGCGATCGAGCACTTTCACGACCTGGTTCGGCTTCACCGAGCCGGAAAAAATGCGGCCGGTGACGATGCGGCCGAGATAGGGATTGGCTTCGAGAATGGTGCCCAGCATGCGGAACGGGCCTTCCTCGACGGTCGGCGGCGCAACATGGCGGATGACGAGATCGAACAGGGGCGCCATGCCCTGGTCCTTCGGACCCTCGGCGGAGGACGCCATCCAGCCCTGCTTGGCGGAGCCGTAGAGGATCGGGAAATCGAGCTGTTCCTCGGTGGCGTCGAGCGCCGCGAACAGATCGAACACCGCATTGGCGACTTCGGTCGGCCGGGCGTCGGAGCGATCGACCTTGTTGATGACGACGATGGGCTTTAGCCCCATCTTCAGCGCCTTGGTGACCACGAATTTGGTCTGCGGCAGAGGCCCCTCGGCGGCGTCGACCAGCACCAGCGCGCCGTCAACCATGTTGAGGATGCGTTCGACCTCGCCGCCGAAATCGGCATGGCCGGGGGTATCGACGATATTGATCCGGGTGTCCTTCCAGACCAGCGACGTCGCCTTGGCCAGGATGGTAATGCCGCGCTCGCGCTCGAGGTCGTTCGAATCGAGCGCGCCGCTCGGCCACCCGCTGATTGTCGCGGAACGAGCCCGACTGCTGCAAAAGCCGATCGACCAGCGTGGTTTTGCCATGGTCGACGTGGGCGATGATGGCGATATTTCGCAAATTCATGGGTTCGATTTCTTGGGTTCGATTTTTTGGGTTTGATTTCTTGGGTTTCCGGCGTCAAGGCCGTTAAACCGCTACGGGCCCCGAAGGGCCCGCCACTGCGGCCGGTATATAGTCGGTTTCGCCGCGGAAGCAATCCAAAGCGTCATAAACTCATGGTCACTTGTGCTGACGGTGACGGTGACGCCGGATCCGGGGTCGTCACCTACAAGGCTTGATCGGCGGCGTCCCTCGCCGTGACCGTAAGGCTGGCGGTCGAAACGTCGAAGCTTGCGCGGGGGCGGGATTACTCGGATGGAGGCGGTGCTAGGCGGCCGCGGCTTTGGCGCCCGTAGCCGCCTCTGTGCCGGCGCCAGAATGCTCGATTATAGCCGCGCGGCGCGTGGCGACGGCAAAGCGCAATTGATCGAGCGCGAAGGAAAACGACATCCGCGCCGTCTCGTCGAATTCCTCGTGTTCGCTTTGATGGATGATGGCAATCACCAGATTGTCCGCGTCGATCTGAAGCTGATCGAGCTCCTGCG
Organism: uncultured Alphaproteobacteria bacterium; assembly: GCA_963696555.1. Lineage (GTDB taxonomy): Bacteria > Pseudomonadota > Alphaproteobacteria > Rhizobiales > Xanthobacteraceae > BOG-931. The sequence goes on from CAVOKR010000028.1 coordinate 178,460, forward strand.
CAGTTTGGGCGGCATGCGCCTTACGCACCAGGTCGAGCACCCGCTGCAACAGACGCAGCCGTTTGGTGCGTGTGTCGCGGAGAAAATAGCTGGCCACGGCGGCGATGCCGGAACCGAATACAGGAAAGATCAGCAGCCCGTAAAATATATCGTCGCCATATTTGTCGAAGAAGGATTGCTGGCTGTCCGACAAATAAGCCAGCGCACCGGGGTGCAGGACGATATCGGCATCCTTGTCGGTCGACGGCGCCTCGATCTTGATCTGGCCCGGCTCGGCAACCGCGAGCGCCTGGCGCGACGAATAGAGCACTTTCGCCAGCGTAGCGACCAGGCTCTCATGGACCGACCGGTGCGCCACCAGATATTCGGCAAAGCTTAAGCTCGTGAGCTTGTCGTCAGGAGCGGGAGGGCTGCCCCCGAAAGTGCCGGCATCGATCTCGGTCGAAGCGAAAGTGGGATTGCGATTGGCGATGCCGTCGGCCTGATCGATAGCGATGAAACTCGGGGGCTGGCCGTTTCGGCTAGCGGCCATGACGGCGTTCGAAATGGCCTTCCCGATCGCCGGACCGGCGACAAACAGCGCATCGATCTGATTGTCCTTGACGGCGGCGCCGACCTTGTCCGGAGCGATTTCCGTCACGGTCAGTTTGTCGAGTGGAACGCCGTAGTGACCCAGCACGAGTTCGAGCAGGCCCGCGGTCGCCTCGCTGCCGGTGACGATGCCGATCCGCTTGCCGACGAGATCGGTCACCTTGCCGAATTTACTGCTATCGCCGCTGTCGCTACTGTCGTCGCTGTCGTCGCTATCATCGGTTTTGTCGGCCTTAGCGGCTTTTGCGCCCTTCGTCTTTTTGCTGCCCTTCGCGCCCTTGGCGGTCTTGGTGCTCGCGGGAATCTCAGCCGTCTTTTCGCCGGTCTTTTCGCCAGTTTTGGGCTTGCTCGCGGTTGCTGCGGCAGGCACGATGAACGCCATCACGTTCTGCCGAAGAATGCCGACCACGGGCCAATTGAGCCGGTCGTCGAGATTGCTCGGCAGGATGGCAAAATCGGCCTGGCCCTTGCTCATGGCCTCGGCGGCGTCCTTGGGCGCCGCGGTGGCTATGAGTTGCAGATGCAAAGTGGGGTTTTGTTTGGTGATCTGGTCGGACAGCGTCCGTACGAACTGGACATCGAGCGGCCCGGCGGCGATCCGCATCCGGTCCATTTCCCTCCAGTAATAAATCCCGCTTGCGATTGCGCCGGCGAGCACGACGGTGCCGAGAATGGCGACGAGCCAAGTATGGCGCAGAAACATGCGCACGCGGCTTCGCACCATGTGCTCCATCAACTCGATACTCATGACCTTACCCGAGACGCGGCCAGGTCCGGCCGCCGCCTTAGCGTTGTCCTGGCGACCGCGTCGTGACAGCCAAAATCTCATGGCAAGAGGCGCGGGCATGGTTAATCCTAGCACGGCTGCGGCCCGGTTTGGCCCCGGCCGAGCACCCCGTTCCAGGGTGAAACCGCGGCCTTGGTTAATCGCGGCCGTGACGCCAAGTTCGCTTTACGGACCGATTTTGAACTTGTTGAGGCTGGACGGCGGCTCTTTAGGCCCCGCCGGACGCCTATCCGGTTTGTGGAACCTCGCGCCCAGAGCCGTCGTTTGCTAGTGAGGGACCGGATTTTTGCGAAATGAGCCGCCGGCGGCACGGGAGCAGATTTGATGACGGAGAAACTCACCGGCGCGGCGCGCAAATCCGCTCTCTCCCGGTTGAAGGGTTGGAGCGAAGTCGCAGGCCGCGACGCGATCGCCAAGAAGTTCATTTTCGCCGATTTCAATGAAGCCTTCGGCTTCATGACCCGCGTCGCTCTGGCGGCGGAAAAGCTCGACCACCATCCTGAATGGTTCAACGTCTACAAGACCGTGGAAGTGACGCTATCGACCCACGATGCCGGCGGGCTGACCGAGCTGGACGTCAAGCTCGCCGAGAAGATGGATAAATTGGCGGGCTAAGCCCGCACTGGCCTGCTTGGGGATAAGTCCGGGGCTTAGGTTGCCTTGCGGCTGCCGCCTTTCGCCGGCATGTTTTGCCGGCTGGGCTTATAGCAAATCACGGCCGTCGAGCGTCCGCGGGAGGGCTCAATGTGGTTTCGGCAACAAGCCACCACCTGGCAGGATAGCTGGAGGGACTCTTGGAAGGACTCTGGAAGGATCTGGAAAGACTCTGGCAGGATTTCGCGGCGCGCTCTCGCCGCCTGGCCGGCAACGAAGCCGAGCTGCGGCGCAAATTGTGGCGCGCGATCAAGCGCGAGGCAGCGCACATTCCGTTCGTCGAAGACGCGCTTACGGCGCATTATTGCGCCTTCGATCGCCAGACGCCGTTCTATGTGAAAGCCGCGCTGGTCGGAGCGGTGGTTTATTTCATCGTGCCGGACGATTTGATCCCCGACTCAATTCCGGTGTTCGGCTATGTGGACGATGCGGCGGTATTGGCCGGGGCGCTGAAGATTTTTTCATCGCATATCAAGCCCGAGCATCGCGAGGCGGCGCGGCGCACGCTCGAGCGCATGCGCCAGCAACAGCCGTCATGGGCGTAATAGGATTATGGACGCAGCAGGATCTTACCCATCACTTTGCGGTCGGCGATCGCTTTGAGTGCTTCCGCGGTTTGCGCGAGCGGGTAGACCGCGTGCACATGGGCGCTGAGTTTGCCTTCCGCGCACCAGCCCACGATATCGGTCATCAAGGTGCGCTGCGCTTGCGGCTCGCGCCGCACCCAGGCGCCCCACAGCACGCCGCGGATATCGCAGCTCTTTAACAGCACCAGATTGAGCGGCAGTTTCGGGATTTCGCCTGCCGCGAAACCGACCACGAGATAACGGCCTTCCCAGCCCAGCGAGCGCACCGCGGGCTCGGCATAAGGCCCGCCGACCGGATCGTAGACCACGTCGATGCCGCGCTCGCCGCCGATTGTCTTCAGCGCGCCGCGCAGATCCTCGGCCGCATAATTTACCGTGGCGTCGGCGCCGTGGGCGCGGGCAAAATCGAGCTTGTCGTCCGACGAAGCGCAGGCAACGACTCGCGCGCCCATGATCTTGCCGATCTCGATCGCGGCAAGTCCGGTGCCGCCGGAGGCGCCAAGCACGACCAGTGTCTCGCCCGGCTGCAGCGCTGCGCGTTCGCGGAGCGCATAAAGCGTCGTGCCGTAGGTGACGGTGAGACCGGCCGCATGCTCGAAATCGAGCCCGGCGGGGATTTTGACAAGTTCATTCGCCGGCACCGTCACGGCCTCGCGCGCTGCGCCCCAGCCGATATTGCCCATTACCCGGTCGCCAGGCGCGACAGCCGTCACGTCCGGACCGACCCTTTCCACGACCCCGGAAAACTCGGCTGCGGGCGAGAACGGAAATGGCGGCTTGTGCTGGTATTTGCCGGCAATAATAAGCGTGTCGAAGAAGTTAAGCGCCGCAGCCTTGATCCGTACGAACGCTTGGCCCGGCCCGGCTTCTGGCTCCGGCAGATCGGCCAGTTCGAGTTCGTCGGGCGTGCAGAAACGTCTGCAGAGAACAGCTTTCATGGGGAGGTCATAGCAGGCCTGAGCGATGCGATCACGCTTCGGCGGGATTATGCAAAATTCCACATTGTCGGGCACCGGCAATTCGCTCTCGCCGACCTATGTCATTCCTTTTTCTGCCGAATTGGATTAAGCTTCGTTGCTTTGTTATCAATCCTGGGGGCATTCCCGCGAGGCCCGATGCAGGTCGATCGACACTGGCGGCTTGCCTTAGCGCTGCTTCTTGCGGCGTCTTTCGCCATTCCGGCGGCCGCCCAACAACCGCCAGCCCCGGCGACGACGCCACCTGCCGCAACGTCCTGCCAAGCCGAAACCGGCTCCCAAACCCGCACCGAAGCCTGAGGCCAAACCCGGTACCGCGGCTGCGCCGGCGAAGCCCGCAGCATCGCCCACGGCGGGCGCGCGGCTGCTCGGCCAATACGGCGAATGGGGCGCCTATACGGCTGCGCCGGGCGGCAAGAAGGTCTGCTTTGCGATTTCCAAGCCGACATCGGCGCAGACCACGCCGCCGAATCGGCCGCGAAATGCCGTCTACATGTTCATTTCAACGCGCCCGGCCGACAAAGTGACCAACGAGGTTTCCATCATCGTCGGCTATCCGTTCAAGCCGGGTACCGAGGCGAGCGCGACGGTCGGCTCGACCTCGTTTGCGCTCTACACCCAGCAGGACGGCGCCTGGATCAAAAACGCCGCCGATGAAGCCAATATGGTCGCCGCCATGCGGTCCGGCGACACGGCGGTGGTGAAGGGCGTATCGGCGAAGGGAACCCAATCGACCGATAGCTATACGCTCAAGGGTATCTCCCAGGCCCTCGACCGCGTCGCGCAGGAATGCAAGTAAACGGCATTCTGTTGCGACGCTTGAACTGTCCCGAAACACCATGGGCGCCCCATCTAGGGTCGGCGCTCTGCCTGTTCCGATTTGGGTTTGGATCGACGATGACTGCTTCGTTAGCCGCGACTGACGCCGCACCTGCCGGGCTCGCCGATCTCATCGAGAAGCGGCCGCTCGAGCAATATCGCGCGCCGGCGCAGCCGTCGCTGGTCGGCCTGTCGCGCGAGGCCTTGGCGCAGGCGCTCGGCTCAATCGACGTACCGGAGCGGCAACGCCGCATGCGGGTGCAGCAGATTTGGCAGTGGCTCTATGTGCGCGGGGCGCAAGATTTCGACGAGATGACGACGCTGTCGAAGGAGCTGCGCGCGGCGCTGGCGCAACGCTTCACTCTGGCGCGTCCGGAAATGGTCGCCGAGCAGATTTCGGTCGACGGCACGCGCAAGTGGCTGCTGCGCCTGCCGGGCGATATCGACGGCGCGCCGCATGATGTCGAATGCGTCTACATTCCGGAAACCGACCGCGGCACTTTGTGCATCTCGAGCCAGGTCGGCTGCACGCTCAATTGCAGCGTTCTGCCACACCGGCACGCAGCGGCTGGTGCGCAATCTCACCGCCGGCGAAATCGCCGGCCAGGTGGTGCTGGCGCGCGACCGGCTCAACGACTGGACGCTCGCCAATGACGGCGACGCGGAAAATCGCAAAGCGCCTCGTCTCCAATATCGTCATGATGGGAATGGGCGAGCCGCTCTACAATTTCGAGGCGGTGCGCGACGGGCTCGCCGTCATCGCCGACGGCGAAGGCCTGAGCATCTCGAAGCGCCGCATCACGCTGTCGACCTCGGGCGTGGTGCCCAATATCGCGCGCGCCGGCGCCGAGATCGGCTCGATGCTTGCGGTGTCGCTGCACGCCGTCACCGACGAATTGCGCGACCGATTGGTGCCGCTCAATCGCAAATATCCGCTTCGCGAACTGCTGGACGCCTGCCGCAACTACCCGGGCGTCTCCAACGCCCGGCGCATCACCTTCGAATATGTCATGCTCAAAGGCATCAACGACTCGCTTGCCGACGCCAAGGCGCTGGTGCGCCTCCTCAAAGGCATCCCGGCCAAGATCAATCTCATTCCGTTCAATCCCTGGCCCGGCACTCAGTATGAATGCTCCGACTGGGAACAGATCGAAAAATTTTCCGAGATCGTCTTCAATGCCGGGTATTCGTCGCCGGTGCGCACGCCGCGCGGCCGCGATATCCTCGCCGCCTGCGGCCAGCTCAAGAGTGCGACCGAAAAGCTCTCCGCCCGCGAGCGCCTGACACTGCGCGCCATGGCGATGACCGACTAGGCGACGCACGCGTACAATGGCCGCTTTATTCCGTATCATGATGATGTTCGCCGGCTATACGGCGGCCTGCATCGCCGCGTCCCTCGTCCTCACCATCGGCACGCTCACGCCGGAATGGAACGACGTGATGAATTCATTCGGCGTCCCGTCGCCGGCCGTGCAATCGGCGGCGCTGTGGACGGTGGTGGCGCTGGGCACCGTCGTGATTTTCGCGGTCGGCTTCTTGCCGACGCTGCTGGTCATGATAATCGCGGAGGGTTTGGCGCTGCGCTCGGCGGTGATTTACGGCGTCATCGGCGGGCTATTGGCGCTGGCAGGGGCCTACGGCCTCGATTTCGCGGGCTACATCGCCTCCGCCCGGCGCCGATCTGGCGCACGAGCGCGAAGTGTTCGCCGCGGCCGGGATCGCCGGCGGATTGGTCTATTGGCTGTTCGCCGGCCGCCGGGCGGGCGCCTGGAAATGAGTTGGCGCTCGGAAAGACTGCGCCTGGACCCGACCGCATGAATCGGACCGGACTCAAAATTGCGCTCCTCATCGGCTTTGCGGTCGGCCTTATCTGCGCCATCGACCCGCAGCTCGATCTCGATCTGTCGGGCTTGAGCTTTGATTCGAAGGTCCAGATGTTCGAGGTCAATGCCCAGATGTGGGTGCAGCACGCCCGCAACGCGGCGCGCCTCGTCATCACGCTCTTGGTGCTGCCGGCATTTGTCGCGTTCCTCGGCAAGCTGATCTGGCCGCGCCGCCGCATGGCGATCGAAGGCCGCGCCGCCTTGTTTCTGATCGCAACGCTGGCGATCGGCCCCGGCCTCGTGACCAATCTCATTCTGAAAGATCACTGGGGCCGCGCTCGCCCGATCGACGTGCAGCAATTCGGCGGCACCGAACACTTCACGCCGTGGTGGGATCCGCACGGCGATTGTCCGACCAATTGTTCGTTCATCGCCGGCGAACCCTCGGGCGCATTCTGGACGCTCGCGCCCGCCGCGCTGGCGCCGCCGGAACTGCGCGCGCTCGCCTATGGGGCGGCGCTCGTCTTCGGCACCGCCGTCGGCGTGCTGCGCATCGCCGCCGGCGCGCATTTCTTCAGCGACGTCGCTTTTGCCGGCGTGTTCATGTTTCTTGTCGTATGGCTCGGCCACGGCCTGATTTATCGCTGGTCCGCGACTCGCCTCGATGAAAGCCGGATCGAGGATTTTTTGACCCGGGCGAGCCGATCGCTACGTGCTTCGTTTTCCGCTTTGTCGCGGCGGCTGCCGGATCGCAGCGGCAAGAAGACCGAGTAGCGGGGATCCCGTTTTTTGCGGCGACATAGGGTGGCCCGATTACTCCGCAGATACCGGTCCGCGCCGGCTCAAGCCTCCGATGCTTTTCGCTTTAGCGTGAGAGCAATCCCTTTTCACCGGCCTTCCGGCTTGCGTCGGCTACCCGCCCCCCTATAGTCCCGGCGCCTTTCGACCGGCGCCCTTGTCAGGATTTCTCGATGCCCAAAGACGGCTACCAAAGACGTGAAAAAAGTCGTGCTGGCCTATTCCGGCGGCCTCGATACCTCGATCATTCTGAAATGGCTGCAGACGACCTATGGCTGCGAGGTCGTCACCTTTACGGCCGATCTCGGCCAGGGCGAGGAGCTCGAGCCGGCGCGCGCCAAGGCGCTGACGCTCGGCATCAAGCCGGAGAACATTTTCATCGAGGACCTGCGCGAGGAATTCGTCCGCGACTACGTGTTTCCGATGTTCCGGGCCAACGCGGTCTATGAGGGCCAATATCTGCTCGGCACCTCGATCGCGCGGCCGCTGATCGCCAAGAAGCAGATCGAGATCGCCGAGAAGGTCGGCGCCGATGCGGTGGCGCATGGCGCGACCGGCAAGGGCAACGATCAGGTGCGGTTCGAGCTCGCCTATTACGCGCTCAAGCCCGACGTGAAAGTGATCGCGCCGTGGCGCGAATGGGATTTCAAGTCGCGCGAGGCGCTGCTGGCTTTCGCCGAGCAGAACCAGATCCCGATCGCCAAGGACAAGCGCGGCGAGGCGCCGTTCTCGACCGACGCCAATCTGCTGCACACCTCATCCGAAGGCAAAGTGCTGGAGGATCCCGCGGGCGAGGTGCCGGATTACGTCTATTCGCGCACCGACGATCCCGCGAGCGCGCCCGATGCGCCGAGCTACGTCACGATCGATTTCGAGCGCGGCGATGCAGCCGCAATCGACGGCAAGAAACTTACGCCGGCGGCCTTGCTGACCGCGCTCAACGCGCTCGGCAAGAAGCACGGCATCGGCCGGCTCGATCTCGTCGAGAACCGCTTCGTCGGCATGAAATCGCGCGGCATGTACGAGACGCCGGGCGGTACCATTCTGCTTGCCGCGCATCGCGGCATCGAATCGATCACGCTCGACCGCGGCGCGGCGCATCTCAAAGACGAGCTGATGCCGAAATATGCCGAACTGATCTATAACGGCTTCTGGTTCGCGCCGGAGCGCGAGATGCTGCAAGCCGCGATCGACAAGAGCCAGGAATTCGTTACCGGCCGGGTGCGGCTGAAACTCTACAAAGGCAATGTGGGCGTGATCGGGCGCGAAAGCCCATACTCGCTCTACGACCAGGACCTGGTGACCTTCGAGGACGGCAAGGTAGCCTACGATCAGCGCGACGCCGAAGGGTTCATCCGGCTCAATGCACTGCGGTTGCGGACGCTAGGGCAGCGGAAGAAGAAACTCAAACTCTAGGCTACATCTCGGGCGGCGGATCGCCGCCTTCAGGGTTGCCTGGAAAATAATCCGGTTCCGATCCGGCGCCCGGCGGCTCTTCCACGGGAGCGGGTTTACGCGGGATCTCCGGCTCGGGTCGCTTGGGCGGTTCGGGTTTGTTCGGCGGGGCGCTCATCGCATCGCTACCTTGCGGTTCTCGCCCATGTCGGGCGCGATGTCCGGTCATCGCGGCCGTGGCCATTTTAATATAGGCGACCGTCTTCCCCGGCGCATCCCAATATTCCGCTTCGGCGGGCGTCACTTTCAGCACGCGGATGTTCGGATCATCGGGCGAATCCCACCAGGCTTTGGCCGGCGTCCCCCACAATTCGCGGATCTTAATGCGGTCGTTCGTCACCTCGGCATGGCCGGCGAGCGACACGTAGTTCTGCCCGCCGGTGTCGGCGAAAGCGAGGCAGACCTTGCCGTATTGCCTGATCTCGTCGTCCTTATGCCGCCGCGCATCGCTCAAGAAATACACCGCGTTGTCCTCGGGCCGCACATAGGCGCCCATCGGGCGTGCGTGCAACTCGCTGCCATCCCAGTTGGCCAGCATGCAGATCGAAATCTTTTTCATCAGTTCCCAAACGCGATCGCTCTCGGCCATGGCTTACCTCACAGACAATGGAACTTGTATCGGAGGGATAACGTAAGGAGCAGGGAGGTCGTTCCAATGCGTCATTCCGGGGCGCGCCATAGGCGCGAGCCCGGAGTCCATGGTCACGATCGGAAATTGTTCTGCGCCGTCTGCGGTTATGGAATCCGGACTTGCCGCTGCGCGGCAATCCGAAACGACAATCAGACCTGCCGCTCCACCAGCGCCCGTTTGATGTCGGCGATCGCCTTCGCCGGGTTCAAGTGCTTCGGGCAGGCCTTGGCGCAATTCAGAATCGTGTGGCAGCGATAGACCCGGAACGGGTCTTCCAGATAGTCGAGCCGCTCGCCGGTCGCCTCGTCGCGCGAATCGACGATCCAGCGCTGCGCCTGCAGGAGCGCGGCCGGCCCGAGATAGCGTTCCGGATTCCACCAATAGCTCGGGCACGAGGTCGAGCAGCAGGCGCACAGGATACATTCGTAGAGGCCGTCGAGCTTGCCGCGATCTTCGTGGCTCTGCTTCCATTCCTTGGGCGGCGTCGGCGAGACGGTCTTCAGCCACGGCTCGATCGAGGCGTGCTGGGCGTAGAAATTGGTGAGGTCGGGAATGAGATCCTTCACCACCGCCATATGCGGCAGCGGATAGATGCGCACCACGCCGCCGATCTCGCTCGCCGCCTTGGTGCAGGCGAGCGTATTGGTGCCGTCGATATTCATCGAGCAGGAGCCGCAAATGCCTTCGCGGCAGGAGCGGCGGAAGGTCAGCGTCGGATCGACGTTGTTCTTGATCCAGATCAGGGCGTCGAGAACCATCGGCCCGCAATCGCCGGTATCGACGTAATAAGTGTCGATGCGCGGATTGCCGCCGTCGTCGGGATTCCAGCGATAGACGCGATATTCGCGCTCCGCCTTCGCCTTGGCGGGATGCGGCCAGGTCTTGCCTTCGCCGACCTTGGAGTTCTTCGGCAGCGTGAATTCGACCATTTGTTTTACCCTATGCTTCGATCAGATCAAGCCGACGCTCGATCCTCAGTAGGCCATCGTCCAAGCGATCCATCCGATGTTCGAGGCGGACAAAATCGGCACGCAGGCCCGAAAGTTCGCTTTTGACTCCAGAGATTTGATCCCCAACCGAACCGACCCGCGCTGTTAGCTCGAGAATTCGCTCCAGAAGCTTATTCAGCTTGTCGTCGACCGACCGCATCATCCGCAGGGTCAGGTTTTCTGGCTCGTCGGCCATGATCGTCTCAATACACCCGCTTCTTGGGCTCGATATAGGCGACGTCGTTGGTCAGCGTGTAGGTGTGCACCGGCCGATAGTCGATCGTCACTTTGCCGGTGGCGACATCGAGCCAGCACTGGGAGTGCTTCATCCAGTTTTGATCGTCGCGGTCAGGGAAGTCTTCGCGCGCATGCGCGCCGCGGCTTTCGGTGCGGTTGACCGCGCAGTCCATGGTTACCACGGCCTGCTCGATCAGATTGGTGAATTCGAGCGTCTCGATCAGGTCGGAATTCCAGATCAGCGAACGGTCGGAGACGCGCACGTCGCCGACGCCGTCGAAGACTTCGTGGATGAGCTTTGAGCCTTCTTGCAGGATCTCGCCGGTGCGGAACACGGCGCAATTGCTCTGCATCACCTGCTGCATCTTGGTGCGCATATGCGCGGTCGGCGTGCCGCCGGAGGCGTGGCGGTATTTGTCGAGCCGCGACAGCGCGCGCTCGGCCGAATCCTTCGGCAGGTCAGGTTGCTTGTCGCCCGGGGTGAGGATTTCGGCGCAGCGGTGCGCCGCGGCGCGGCCGAACACCACGAGATCGATCAGCGAATTCGAGCCGAGCCGGTTGGCGCCGTGGACCGAGACGCAGGCCGCCTCGCCGAGCGCCATCATGCCGGGCACCACGTAGTCGGGATTGCCGTCTTTCTTGATCAGCACTTCGCCGTGATAATTGGTGGCGATGCCGCCCATATTGTAATGCACCGTCGGCACGATTGGCACCGGCTCGCGAGTGAGGTCGACGCCGGCGAAAATATGCGCGGATTCGGTGATGCCCGGCAGCCGTTCGGCGAGAATCGCCGGATCGAGGTGGTCGAGGTGGAGGAAGATATGATCTTTCTTCGGTCCGACGCCGCGGCCTTCGCGGATTTCGATGGTCATGGCGCGTGACACGACATCGCGCGAGGCCAGATCCTTCGCTGACGGCGCGTAGCGCTCCATGAAACGCTCGCCGGCCGAATTGACCAGATAGGCGCCTTCGCCGCGCGCGCCCTCGGTGATCAGAACGCCGGCGCCGTAAATGCCGGTCGGATGGAATTGCACGAACTCCATGTCCTGAAGCGGCAAGCCGGCGCGCAGCACCATGGCGTTGCCGTCGCCGGTCTGGGTATGCGCGCCGGTGCAGGACGCATAGGCGCGACCATAGCCGCCGGTGGCGAGAATGGTCATCTGCGCCGAGAAGCGATGGATCGAGCCGTCATCAAGATTGATGGCGATGACGCCGCGGCAGCGGCCGTCCTCGTCCATGATCAGATCGATGGCGAAATACTCGATGAAGAATTCGGTCGAATGGCGCAGCGCCTGGCCGTACATCGTGTGCAGCATGGCGTGACCGGTGCGGTCGGCTGCGGCGCAAGTCCGCTGCGCGGTGCCTTTGCCGTAATGCGTGGTCATGCCGCCGAACGGGCGTTGGTAGATCTTGCCGTCTTCCCGCCGCGAGAACGGCAGGCCCCAATGCTCCAATTCGTAGACCGCCTCGGGCGCGCTGCGGCACATATATTCGATGGCGTCCTGGTCGCCGAGCCAGTCCGACCCTTTGACGGTGTCGTACATGTGCCAGCGCCAATCGTCCTCGCCCATATTGCCCAGCGAAGCTGCGATGCCGCCTTGCGCCGCGACGGTGTGCGAGCGGGTCGGAAACACCTTTGTGATGCAGGCGGTGCGCAGCCCCGCTTCGCTGCAGCCGACCGTGGCGCGCAGTCCCGCGCCGCCGGCGCCGATGACGACGACGTCATAGGCATGGTCTTCGATCGGATAGGCGCGGCCGTTGACAGCCGCCGTCGCGCCTCCGTTCGCTCCATTCTCCGCCATGCTCAGACTCCGAACGACATTTTGAGAATTGCGTAGACGCAGACGAGGCCGATCGCCCAGCAATAGAACGTATTGGCCAGCAACAGCGTGAGCTTCATCGATTCGTCGGGGACATAATCGACGATGATCTCCTGCACGCCGATCTTCATGTGCAACATGGTGCAGACGATGAAGCCGAGCATGATAACGGCGACGAACGGCGAGCCGAGAATCTGCGCCACCGCGGCCTGATTGCGGCCGAGCAGGAGCATGCCGATGACAATCGCCATGATGGTGAGCGGAATGCCGGCGACCGAGGTTACCCGCTGCAGCCAGAAATCCTCGGTTCCGGATTTCGCCGCGCCGCGGCCGCGAACGATCCCCAAGGGGGTACGAAAATTCTTCGACGCGCCGCCGCTCATCGCGACGCCTCCCATGAAGAGATAGCTGACCAGCGCCACGATCAGAGTGAGCGACAGCGAACCGATGATGGTGGCCCGCGCCAGCCATTCGCGCTCCTGCGGGCCGAAGCCGCGGCCGGTATCCCAGATCAAATGGCGCACGCCGCCCAGCATGTGGTGGATCAGCGCCCAGGTATAGCCGAGCAGGAGGAGTTGCCCGATGATCGAGCCGATGAACCATTCGAACTTGGCATAAGCATTCGGCCCCGATGCGGCGGCAAGAAGCCACCAGGCCAGAAGCAGCGTGCCGAAATAGAGGCCGAAGCCCGGTGACGCGGTGGAAGCCCGACATCAGCATCGTCAGCGGCAGACGATAAATCTGCAGGTGCGGCGAGAGCGGGCGTTCGGCGCGGACCCGTCGATTGGGCGAACTGGTTTCGGCCATTGTGGTTATCCGAAAAGTGACATCATCCGAAGTACGCTCGACGCGGGCGCGCGAAGCAAAACGCAAGACGCTTATTCCTAGCCAATGTTCCTAGCCAATCCGCTCGCTTGCTGCAATGCAACGCACTGCCGATCATGTAGGCATAGCTACGGACAACTTCGCGCCTCGCGAAACAATAGCGTTGAATTATCCAATCGCAATCGGCAATATATTAAATCTGACTTCGCCAAACACGAAGGCAGAGGTAATCCGATGCGATTCGATCTTGCCGATTTGAGCCTGTTCCGCCACGTCGTCGACGCCGGCAGCATCACCCATGGCGCCGAACGCGCGCATCTTGCGCTCGCCGCAGCCTCAACGCGCATCCGCAACATGGAAGACGTGCTCGGCGTGCCGCTCTTGACGCGCGGACGCCAAGGCGTGACGCCGACCCAGGCGGGCCGCACGCTGTTGCAGCATGCCCGCGCGATTTTGCGCCAGGCCGAGCGTTTGCATGAGGATCTCGGCGCCTATGGGGGCGGGCTCGCCGGCCAGATCAGGGTGCTGTCGAACACCAATGCGCTGACCGAATTCCTGCCCGAAGCGCTGAGCTCGTTTCTCGCCGCGCATCCCAATGTCAGCGTCGATCTCGAAGAGCGGTTGAGCGACGAGATCGTGGGCCTCATCGCCGAAGGCGTTGCCGACCTCGGCATCGTCGCCGGCACGGTCGATTCCGGCGGCCTCGAAACCTATCCGTTCCGCCGCGATCGCTTCGTGCTGGTGGTCGCGCAGGATCATCCGTTGGCTAAGCGTGCCAAGATCGCCTTCGAGGACGTCCTCGAGCACGATTTCGTCGGCCTCGACCGCGCCAGCGCTCTCCAGCGCTTTCTCGCCACCAAAGCGGTGCGCATCGGCCGGCCGTTGCGGCTTCGCGTGCAGTTGCGCAGCTTCGACGCGGTGTGCCGCCTGGTCGAATGCAAGGTCGGCATCGGCATCGTGCCGGACACCACCGCGCGCCGCGTGGCGAAGACCATGGCGATCAAGGCGGTGAACCTGTCCGATGCCTGGGCGGTGCGCGATCTCACGATCTGCGTGAAAAGCCGCGCTGAATTGCCTGCCTATGCGCGGCAGCTGGTGGAGCATTTGCGGTCAGGAGCCGGGAATCAGTAACCGGAAATCAGACAAGCAACGTCGCCTCGATTACCGATCATCGGCATCTGCCTCCTGTCACCGCGGCATCAGCACCCAGTAATCGAGATCAAGCAGCACGGCGGGATCGTACTCCTCGCCGGCTTTGTACGGGAAATCGCCGCAGGCTTTGTCGCAGGTGGCGACGGTGCGCAGCCGCAGCGCCGCCATGTCGGTGCGGCCCGGCAATTCGGCTTTGGCCAAGACTTCCGACCACGCATAGACGGTGCCGCCGGCGAACAGCGGCGCCACATGCCGGCCGCCATTGATGGCGGCGACGTGGAACGCGTTGGCGAGCCCGTTGAAGGACAGCGCCCGCGCCAGCGAAATAACGTGCCCGCCATAGATCAGGCGGCGGCCGAAGCGGCCTTGTTTTGCGGCGAACAGGTCGAAATGGATGCGCGCGGTGTTCTGATAGAGCCGCGTCGCCGTCATATGTTCGGCTTCCTCGACGGTGATGCCGTCGACATGGTCGATCTTCTCGCCGACGGCGTAATCGCCGAATTTGTAAGCGCTGCCGGCGAGTGCCAGATCGTAGGCCGCGGTGTTGATCGCCGGACAGGCCTCGCCGAGAACTTTCGGCTCGAGCGCGGTCGGCAGCCGCGGTACGTGATCGCCCGGCGCGGGCGCCGACTCGTCGCGTTTGCGCACCATCACCCAGCGCACATATTCGAGCACCGGCTTTGAATCCTGATTGTAGCCGGTGGTCCGCACATAGACGATGCCGGTCTTGCGGCTGGAATTTTCCTTCAAGCCGATGACTTCAGACTGCGCGTTCAAGGTATCGCCGGGATAGACCGGACTGCGGAAGCAGCAATTGGCATAGCCCAGATTGGCGACCGCGTTCAGCGACACATCGGGCACGGTCTTGCCGAACACGATGTGAAAGACGAGAAGATCGTCGATCGGCGAGCGCGGATAGCCGATCGCCTTGGCGAAGGCGTCCGAGGATTGCACCGCGAAGCGGCCGCCGAACAGGCCGGTATAGAGTGCGACATCGCCGGTGGTGACGGTGCGCGGCGTGGCGTGCCGGATGACCTGGCCGATGCGGAAATCTTCGAAATAATTGCCGGGGCTGTTTTTCGACATTTTGTAACGCCTTTAAGCAGAATTCGTGCAGCGAAACCCGGTATTTCGCGCGCGCTTCATAGCTCACCGAGCGCTTCAGGGGAAGTGTTCACGCAGCCGTGAGCGTGGCGCTGAAACCGCATCCGCAACCCCCCGTATCTAGAGCCGACGACGCGAAAGAAACTCGCGCCGCCGGCGGACAGCCGCCGCAACCCAATCAAAATGGAGACTGTAATGTCCAAGCGTTTCGCTCTCTTTGCCAGCGCAGCCGCTCTCGCCATCGTGGCGATCTCTGCCGTCCCGGTCTATGCCGACCAGATGTCGGAAAAGACCGTCACCGTCGGCGGTGCGCCGATGTATCCGTCGAAAAACATCATCCAGAACGCGGTGAATTCCAAGGACCACACCACGCTGGTCGCCGCCGTGAAGGCCGCCGGCCTCGTCGATACGCTCTCCGGGCCGGGCCCGTTCACGGTGTTTGCGCCGACCAATGCGGCCTTCGCCAAGCTGCCCGCCGGCACGGTCGACAACTTGCTGAAGCCGGAGAACAAGGCGACGCTGACCAAGGTGTTGACCTATCACGTCGTGCCCGGCCGCATGACCGCGGTGAACCTGATGAAAGCCGTCAAGGAAGGCGAGGGCGAGGCGCACCTCAAGACCGTCGCGGGCGAGGACCTCATCGTCAAACAGTCAGGCCCCGGCAAGCTCACGGTGACAGACGCCAAAGGCGACGTCGCCGACGTGACCATCGCCGACGTGCTGCAGTCGAACGGCGTCATTCACGTCATCGATACCGTGATGCTGCCGTAATCGGTAATCTACCTCTCCCCGCGGCGCGGGGAGGGGTCCTTCACGCCCACGTTAACGTTTTTTACCACTCGTGACACGAATGTGAGGCGCCACCGCGCCGCTATTTGCTATAGGACTGCGCATCGGCCGGCTGCCGGACGGAACCCATGACCATCGAAGCCGCAAGCCACGCCCCGCTCATGACCGACACCGCGATGGAGCCTGTCATCCATCCGCTATGGGTGCGGATAACGCATTGGGTCAATGCGCTGGCGATGTTCATGATGATCGGCTCCGGCTGGCAGATCTACGATGCCTCGCCGCTGTTTCGTTTCTTGCAGTTTCCGCGGCAGATTGCGCTTGGCGATTGGCTTGCTGGCGCGCTGCTCTGGCACTTCGCGGCGATGTGGCTACTGGTGATCAATGGCGCGGTCTATGTGACGCTCGGCATCCTCACCGGCCGGTTTCGCCGGAAGCTGTTGCCGATCCGTGTCCGTGACGTGATCGGCGACCTCGCCGCCGCGTTGCGCGGCCGGCTCGCGCACGACGATCTCTCCGTCTACAACGCGGTGCAGCGGCTTCTCTATCTGGGCGTCATTCTGGCGGGCATCTTGATCGTCCTCTCCGGCCTGTCGATCTGGAAGCCGGTGCAGTTCAAATATCTCACCGATTTGTTCGGCGGCTACGACACCGCCCGCTACGTGCACTTCTTCGCCATGTCCTCGATCATGGCGTTCCTGACGGTTCATGTTGCGCTGGCGCTGATCGTGCCGAAGAGCCTGCGCGCGATGATAGTGGGACGCTGAGGAGGAAAACATGCCCCGCACCCGCAAGGATCCGCCCGGCGTCGATACCAAGCTCCTGATCAAGGATGCGGCAAAGCTTCTGCCGGGCCAGTCACGGCGGCTCTTCCTGCGCGGTGCCGCTAGCCTCGGCGCGCTGTCGATGCTGACCGGCTGCGACATCATCGACGGCCCGACCTCGGAAAACGTGCTGCGCGTCATGTCGCGGTTCAACGACCGCGTTCAGGCGCTCTTATTCAGCGACACGACGCTGGCGCCGGAATATCCGGAAAGCGCGATTACCCGGCCGTTCCCGTTCAATGCTTATTATGCGCAGGACGAAGCGCCCGACATCGATGCCGATGTCTGGAAGCTCGAGATCGGCGGCCTCGTCGCCAACAAGAAGCCGTGGACACTGCAGGAATTGAATGCGCTGCCGGAAGTCTCCCAGATCACCCGCCATATCTGCGTCGAAGGCTGGAGCGCGATCGGCTCCTGGCAAGGCGTAAAACTGTCGGATTTCTTGAAGATGATCGGCGCCGATACCACAGCCAAATATGTCTGGTTTCAATGCGCCGAGGGCTATTCGACCACCATCGACATGCCGACGGCACTGCATCCGCAGACGCAATTGACGCTGAAATTCGACAATAAAACCCTGCCGACCGCCTATGGCTTTCCGATCAAGATCCGCATCCCGACCAAGCTCGGCTTCAAGAATCCGAAATACGTCACCGCCATGTGGGTGCAGAACAACGACGCCGGCGGCTACTGGGAAGACCGCGGCTATAACTGGTTCAGCGGGCTGTAAAAATCTGCCGCCCAGGGTGAAGGCGGGACTAAACGTTGCGCTATTGTGCAGCGGCTCGCCGCGGCTCGGCGGCGGCGGTTTCGGGCTCGCCGGGCGCTCCGGGCACGCCGGCAACCCGAACCAGGTCTCCGGACGCTAGCCCGTCCGGCGGATTCTCGACGACACGATCGTCGGCGGTGAGGCCCGATCCGATCTCGACCTCCTTGCCGAGATCGCGCGCGATCGTGACTTCCTTGAGCACGACGCGATTGTCGCCGCCGACCGTCGCGACGTGCAAGCCGCTCTGATCGAAGATCAGCGCGCTCGCCGGCACGTTGATCGCGACCTCGGGGTGCGGCAGTTCGAAGCTGACATTGGCGAAGGCGCCCGTCATCAGCTCGCCGTTGGCATTATCGACCACGAGCAGCATCCGCGTCGTGCCGGACGCGACGTCGACGGACCTGCGCGGAAGCTTCGACGGTCGCCGGAAAATTCCGGCCCGGATATTCGGGGACCGACATCTGCGCCTTGGTGCCGATCCGGATGCTCGGCACGTAGTTTTGCGGAACGTTGACGTAGACGCGCAATCTGCTCGTGTCCGAAACCACGAACAACGGCGGTCCGCCGCCCGCGCCGGCATTGATCAGCGCGCCGACGTCGGTGTTGCGCGCGGTCACGAGCCCGTCGAACGGCGCGGTGATGCGTTTGTATTTTTCAAGCACGCGCAGGCGGTCGAGATTGGCCTGCGCCGACTTGACCAATCCCTGCCTTGTTGGCCGCATCGGCGGCCCTCTGGTCGAGATCCTGCTTCGATACGGCGCCGGAAGGGATCAGTTGCTGCCCGCGTTGCAGCGTCGCGTCGGAAAGCTTGGAATTGGCCTGCGCGCTGGCGAGGTCGGCTTCGGCCTGCATGATCTGCTGGTCGAGGTCCGGCGCGTCGATTTCGGCGAGCAGATCGCCGGCTTTGACCGGCGTGCCGATGTCGGCCTTCCACTCCTTCAGATAGCCGCTGACCCGCGCATAGATTTGCGCCTGGGTGTAGGCCTCGAGCCGCGCCCGGGAGATCGAAGGTCGTTGTTCTTGCCGCGCGTGTCCGGCGTCGCGACGGCGACGACAGGCACCGCCTGCGTCTCGGTCCATTCGCTCAGCTTGGCGTCGGCCATCTTGCGGGTCGTGATGCCCATGACGACGACGATGGCGGCGACGGCGGCCGCCGACGCCGGCGACAAAGCAAAGCCTGCGGCGCGACAGGACTGGCGGAGCGGGATCAGGCGGCATGCGGTTCTCCAATCGCCGGGAGTGGCGCCTTGCCGTCGGCGTTCGTGAAGGATGCTGAAGACGACCGGCACGAACATCAGCGTCGCGATGGTCGCGCAAATCAGGCCGCCGACGACGGCGCGGCCGAGCGGCGCATTCTGTTCGCCGCCTTCGCCGAGGCCGAGCGCCATCGGCGCCATGCCGATGATCATGGCCAAGCGCCGTCATCAGGACCGGACGGAAGCGGACAAATCCGGCTTCGAGCGCGGCGGCGACCGGATCGCCGAGCTCGTCGAGCCGCTCGCGGGCGAAGCTGATGACAAGAACGCTGTTGGCGGTGGCGACGCCCATGCACATGATGGCGCCGGTCAGCGCCGGCACCGACAGCGTCGTGTGCGGTGGCGAACAGCATCCAGACGATGCCGGCCAGCGCCGCCGGCAGCGCGGTGATGATCACGAACGGATCGGTCCAGGATTGGAAGTTGACCACGATCAGCAGATAGATCAGCACGATGGCGCCGAGCAGGCCGAACAGCAGCCCGGAGAACGCGCTGTTCATGGTCTTGACCTGGCCGAGCATGACGACCTGCGCGCCTTTCGGCAGCGTCCTTGGCGGCTGTCGTCGACGACCTTCTGAACGTCGGCGGCGACGGCGCCGAGATCGCGGCCTTGCGTGGTGCCGTAGATCTGGACCATCGGCTGGATGTTGTATTGCGAATAGACCGCGGGCGTGGTCGACGCGCTTGATGTCGGCGATGGCGCCCAGCGTTTGCGACGGCGCGCCTGGCGCGGTGATCGGCGAGATTTCTCAGCGCGTTGAGCGAATCGATCTGATATTGCGGCGTCTGCATCACGATCGCGTAGTTCACGCCGTTGTCGGGATTGAGCCAGAAGGTCGGCGCGACCTGGCTGCTGCCGGCGAGATTGACGACCATGCTGTTGGTCACGTCGCGTTCGGTGATGCCGACATATTGCGCGCGCGTGCGGTCGACATCGACATCGAAGCTCGGGGCCGCTCGAGCGATTGCTGAATGCGCGCGTCGGCAAGGCCCGGAACGTGCCGAAGCTGCCGCAGCAAGTCCTGCCGCATAGGCGAAATCGGCCGTCGAGATCGGGGCCGCGAATCTGCAGATCGATCGGCGCCGGCGCGCCGAAATTGAGGATTTGGCTGATGATGTCGGCCGGCAGGAACGAGAACGTCGTGCCCGGGAAAGCGCGCCGGCAGTTCTTCGCGCAGCGCGCGGACGTATTCGGCCGTGGGCCGGTGGTCTTCGTTCAGCTTGATCTGGATTTCGCCGTCCTGCGTGCCGATGGTGCCGGTGTTGTTGTAGGTCATGTTGATGCCGCTGACCGGAAAGCCGATATTGTCGACCAGCGTCGCAAGATCTTCCGGCGGAATGATCTGGCGGATCGCCTTTTCGATTTCGGCGAATTGCTGCGCGCTCTCCTCGACGCGGGTGCCGACGCGCGCGCGCACATGCATCAGGATCTGGCCGGCATCGACCGACGGGAAGAAGTCGCGGCCGAGATAGGGCGCCAGCGCGAACGAGCCAATGACGAAGGCGAGGAAAGCAGGTGACGAACACGGCGCGGTGACGCAGCGCCATCGTCAGAAGCTCGCGATAGGCCGCGCGGAAGCGCTCGAAGCCGCGCCTCGAAACCGCGCTGCAGACGGACCAGCGGATTGCGCGATCGGCGGCAGCGGACCGTCGAGGCCGTGCACGTCGGTGTGCGGCGGCATGCTGGCGCAGCAGATAGTTCGCCATCGTCGGCACCAGCGTGCGCGACAGGATGAACGACCAGACCATCGCCGACATGACCGCTTCGGCCATCGGCACGAACAGGAAGCGCGGCACGCCGGTCAGGAAGAACATCGGCACGAACACGATGCAGATGCACAGCAGCGAGACGAACGCCGGCGTCACGATCTGCGTCGGCGCCGTCCATGATGGCGGTCTCGACCTCTTTGCCCTGTTCGAGATGCCAATTGATGTTCTCGATCGTCACCGTGGCGTCGTCGACGAGAATGCCGACGGCGAGCGCGAGCCCGCCCAAGGTCATGATGTTGAGCGTTTCGCCCAGCGCCGAAAGCGTCGCGATCGAGCCGAGCACCGAGAGCGGGATCGAGGTCGCGATGATCAGGGTCGAGCGCCAGCTGCCGAGAAACAGCAAGATCATCAGGCTGGTCAGCGCGGCGGCGATGACGCCTTCGCGGATGACGCCGCTGATCGCGGCGTTGATGAAAATCGACTGATCGCCGATCTGCGCGATGTTGAGATTGTTCGGCAGAGTCGGCCTTGATCTCGCTGCAATTTGTTCTTGATGCCGTCGATGATCGCGAGCGTCGATACCGCGCCGTTCTTCAGCACCATGCATCAGCACCGAGCGGTTGCCTTCGACGTGCACGATGTTGGTTTGCGGCGGATTGCCGTCGCGCACATGGGCGACGTCGCGGATGTAGACCATCGCGCCGTTGACGGTCTTGATCGGCAGGTCGCCGAGCGTCGGCGATCAGGGACGGCGCGTCGTTGAGCTTGATCGCATATTCGAAGGTGCCGATCTTCTCGGTGCCGACCGGCGTGATCAGGTTTTGCGCGGCGAGCGCGTTGGCGACGTCCTGGCCGGACAGGCCGCGCGCCTGCATCGCCGCCGAGATCGAGGTCGATCTGAACTTGGCGCAGCTTGCCGCCATAAGGGTAGGGAATGGCGGCGCCCGGAACGGTGACGAGCGAGGTGCGCAGGAAGTTGAGGCCGAGATCGGCCAGCGCCTGCTCGGACATGACCCTTACCCGACAGCGCAAGCTGGATGATCGGAACGGTCGACGCGTTGTAGTTCAGGATCAGCGGCGGCGTGGTGCCGGGCGGCATTTGCTTGAGCACGGTCTGCGAGACCGCGGTGACCTGCGCATTGGCGGTGCGGATATCCGCGCCCGGCTGGAAGAAGATCTTGACGATGCCGAGGCCGTTGTAAGAGGTGGCCTCGATATGCTCGATGTCGTTGACCGTCGTGGTCAGCGCGCGCTCGAACTGCGTCGTCATGCGGCCGGCCATCTCGGTCCGGCTGCAAGCCGGTGTACTGCCAGATCGCCGCGATCACCGGAATGCGGATGTCGGGAAAAATATCGACCGGCGTGCGCAACGCCGCCAGCGGACCGATGATCAGGATCAGCAAAGCGAGGACGACGAAAGTGTAGGGGCGCCGCAATGCGATGCGGACGAGCGCGATCATGCAAAACGAACTCCCCGGTGACGCAAGGCATGGCCGGCGCTTTTGCGCGGAGCCACGGACGTCACAGCGCCGCCCCCATGCCCTTCTTCGCTGCGGTGCACTAATACCACCCTTAACGCCGCAGACAATTCACAAATGCGTTCCTGATAATTGTCCGTCGAAGGCCAATAGCCCCACAAACACAATAGGTTGTTTACGTCGCGGTTACGCAGCCTGCCTCTGCTTCGCCTTTTGTGCAATGCAGCATATTTGAGGCGGCAACCGCCGAAATGGCGCACGTTTTTTGCTCGAAAATGACGGCGGGGCTTCGCGCCTTGCCAAGCCAAACCCGGCCCTTTAGCAATCGCGCCTCATTTACGAGGCGTATTGCCATGCCCACATTCAAGCTCCTCCTTCTCGCCGGCGACGGCATCGGCCCGGAAGTCATGGCCGAGGTGAAACGGCTGCTCGGCTTCTACGCCAAGAAGGGCGTCGCCGATTTCCAGATCGAGGAAGGCCTGGTCGGCGGCGCTTGCTATGACGCGCATGAAGTCGCGATCACGGACGAGACCGTGGCGAAGGCGCATGCCGCCGACGCCGTGATCTTCGGCGCCGTCGGCGGGCCGAAATGGGACAAGGTGCCGTTCGAGGCGCGGCCGGAAGCGGGGCTATTACGGCTGCGCAAGGACCTCGCCCTGTTCGCCAATATCCGCCCGGCCATCGTCTATCCGGCGCTGGCGGAAGCCTCGAGTCTCAAGCGCGAGGCGGTCGACGGCCTCGATATCATCATCCTGCGCGAGCTCACCGGCGGCGTCTATTTCGGCGAACCGAAGACCATCACCGATCTCGGCAACGGTCAGAAGCGCGCGATCGATACCCAGGTCTACGACACCTACGAGATCGAGCGCATCGCTCGGGTCGGCTTCGAATTGGCGCGCAAGCGGCGCAACAAAGTCACCTCGATGGAAAAGCGCAACGTCATGAAGACCGGCGTGCTGTGGCACGAAGTGGTCGAGGCGGTGCATGCGCGCGAATACAAGGACGTCGAGCTCGAACACATGCTGGCCGATTCCGGCGGCATGCAGCTGGTGCGCTGGCCGAAGCAGTTCGACGTGATCGTGACCGATAATCTGTTCGGCGACATGCTGTCCGACATCGCCGCGATGCTGACCGGCTCGCTCGGCATGCTGCCGTCGGCCTCGCTCGGCGAGGCCGACGCCAAGACCAAGCGGCGCAAGGCGATGTACGAACCGGTGCACGGCTCGGCGCCCGATATCGCCGGCAAAGGCATGGCCAATCCAATCGCCATGCTGGCGTCGTTCGGCATGGCGCTGCGCTATTCGTTCAATATGGGCAGCGAAGCCGACCAGCTCGATGCCGCGATCGCGGCCGTGCTCGCCCGCGGCTTGCGCACCGCCGATATCAAATCGGAAGGCGCCAAAATCGTCTCGACGGCGGAGATGGGTGAAGCGGTGGTCGGCGAGCTGGAGAAGCTCTCGGCGTAAAATTACGGTTTGTGAAACACCAAATTCGGCGCGACCTCCCAGGCCAGCGCGTAGCCGGCGGCGGCCATCAAGCCGATGGTTTCGTCGCGCGCTTCGAGCACTTCGATCTGCACGATGCCGCGATTATCGCGAAGCGTCCGCGCCATGCCGGCGAGCGCCTTGCGCTCATAGCGCTCGATGTCGATTTTGATCGCGAGCGTCAGGCCGGACAGCGACACGACATCGTCGAGCCTGACGATATCGACCTCGTAGCCTTCGCCGGCTTTGGCATCCTCGACGATCTGCGACAGGCCGATATCGCGTTCCGGGCCCGGCACCAGCCGGAATTTGCCGGGTTCGGCGCCGAGCGCCACTTCGTTGATGGTGATGTCGGCGTCGAGCAGATCGTTGATCAGGAGATTGGCGCGCAGATGCACGCGGTTGCGGCGGTCCGGCTCGAACAAAATGGCGCGCGGCGCGAGCCGCTTTTTCATCATCACGCAGGTATAGAGCCCGAGATTGGCGCCGATATCGATAAACAGGTCGGGCTTGAGCTCGCGGCAGGCGCGCACGAAATGCGTCAACTCGCGGTATTCGCCGATCTTGCGCGGAAATCTCGAGCCCGCCGACATTCTCCGAATGCACCAGGAAGTCGGCGCCGAAATAGCTGCAGACGAAATAATGGCCGTGATGAACGAGCCGGTTGAACGGCTTATAGAAGCGGCGCCGCGCTTTATTCCGCCACCGGAACGAAAGATTCATGCTGCCCCACCCGCCGGATGGAGCGGCGCTCCGGATCCGCGCGATCAAATAAAGCCTGGTCTAGAACGGCGTATCGGGATTGAATCCCGGAATGCTGAACGGCCCAGGCAACGGGTACGAGCCGCGGCCTTGGACATCCGGACCGATGAACCAGTTCGGCCGGCCCGGATCGCCGCCCGGCGGCAGCATGTAATCCATGTAGCCGCGATCGCCGACCGACACTTCGGTGCCGGTGTCGAGATAGGACCGCTGCCGTGGAATGACGATGACGGTGCGCTGGCCGTTCGGCCGATTGATGATGGTCGTGGTGGGCTGGATGATGGTGCCGCTGGCGGAGCGTTCCACCATGACCGGCGGCCGATGCTGCTTCTTCGGCGGATCGGCGGCGGCCGGAGAGGAAGCTGCCGCCGTCACGGCAATGAGGGCGCCCACAAGGCCTACACAACGCAGCTTTCCTCGGACCATGGGCTGCCTCGCTCTTCACTCACGCCAGTGTAGCCCGCTTTCGCCGGCCGCGACAGGTATTTGGGCAACGAGGGCCGGACCTGGGCGGTTCCGGCCACCCCCGCAGAATCCGATCGCCTGCGAGGATGTGCTGGATGTCATCAGCGATCTGAGCGCCGCCAGAGGCCCGAAATAGCGGCTTTAGCGCTGCGGCAGCCGCCCGCGCAGCCCGGCGCCCGGCTTGGCGCTGCGCGGAATGGCGACCGCCACATTGCGCTCCGGCGTGGCCGCGAGGATAGGGCTGCGCTGGCCGCAGAAGGTGCGTTTGATCTCGGCGCGGGCGAACAGTCCGGCGAGCTTTGACGTCGCCTCCGGCCGACAGCATGGTGAGCCGGTCGAGTGCGCAGGCAAGCGTCGCGCGGTCCACCACCTCGTCGCCGGCGCTGCAATACCAGCCGGCGATCTGCATCACCGGCTCGTCGAAGGTTTTGGCAAAGCCCAGGCAGCGGTGCGGCTTGGGCGAGGGCGGCGCCGCGATGGCGAAATCGACCAGCGGCACCGCGCCGAATTTGCTGTCGAGCATGCCTGCGGGTTTCACGTCGTCGGTGACGGTAAAGCGCGTGATGCGCGCGGCGATCTCGCTCGGCGCGTCGATGAATCGTTCGCTATCGGCGCCCGGCCGGTAGATTTCGACCGTGACATACGGTTCGCTGGCCGGCGCCCTGGCCGTAGCTGATCACGTCCTTGCGGGCGCCATCGGCGGTGCGGCGCAGGATCGCGTAGTCGGAATCGAGCGCGGCGAGTTCCGGCATCACCATCTCGAAGGCCGGATGCGGGCGCTCGACATTGATCCATTCGGGCGGCGGGCGCCGGGGCCTCGACCGCGGCAATGACCGCTGCGGGGCGGAAAAAGCTCGCCGCCGCGATGGCAAGGATCGCGAGCGCGCCCATATAGGCGAGGAGGCGCACGAAAGTGGCGCTGATATCCTCTGGCACGGTACGCGCGACCGGCGGCATGGCCGCTCCCCAAGACGGTGTCTCAAGACGTTGTCTTTGGGGAGTTTCTCGCCTAGAAGCGCTTCCGCTCCGGTTCCCGCGGCGCTCGGCGGGACGCGAATTTTCGATGGAGAGTTAACGATGGGTTACAACGTCGCCGTCGTCGGCGCGACCGGCAATGTGGGCCGGGAAATGCTCGACATTCTCGACGAGCGGACCTTCCCGGCCGACGAGGTGGTGGCGCTCGCCTCACGCCGCAGCGTCGGCACCGAGGTGTCCTACGGCGACCGCACACTGAAGGTCAAAGCGCTCGAGCATTACGATTTTTCCGGCACCGATATCTGCCTGATGTCGGCGGGCGGCGCGGTGTCGAAGGAATGGTCGCCGAAAATCGCCGCCGCCGGCGCGGTGGTGATCGATAACTCGTCGGCTTGGCGCTACGATTCCGACGTCCCGCTGATCGTGCCGGAGGTCAATGCCGACGCCGTCGCGGGCTTTCGGAAGCGCGGCATCATCGCCAACCCGAATTGCTCGACGGCGCAACTCGTCGTCGCGCTCAAGCCCTTGCACGACCGCGCCAAGATCACGCGCGTCGTGGTCTCGACCTATCAGTCGGTGTCGGGCGCCGGCAAGGAGGCGATGGACGAATTGTTCTCGCAGACCAAGGCGGTATTTCAGATCAACGAGGTCGAGGCGAAGAAATTTCCCAAGCGCATCGCCTTTAATCTCATTCCGCAGATCGATACCTTCATGGAGGACGGCTACACCCGCGAAGAGTGGAAGATGGTGGTCGAGACCAAGAAGATTCTCGATCCCAAGATCAAGCTCACCGCGACCTGCGTGCGGGTGCCGGTCTTCGTCAGCCATTCGGAAGCGGTCAATGTCGAGTTCGAGAACCCGATCACGCCCGACGAGGCGCGCGATATCTTGCGCACCGCGCCGGGCTGTCTGGTCATCGATTCGCAGGAGCCGGGCGGCTACGTGACGCCCTACGAGGCGGCCGGCGAGGACGCGACCTATATCAGCCGCATCCGCGAGGACGCGACGGTCGAGAACGGACTGGCGATGTGGATCGTCTCCGACAATCTGCGCAAAGGCGCGGCGCTCAACGCCATCCAGATCGCCGAATGCCTGATCAAGCGCAAGCTGATCACGGCGAAACAGAAGGCGGCGTAGCCTTGGCATGAGCCCTGCAAACCCGCTAGCCTGAGGCCGCCGGGAAATTGGGGGCTCATGCAATGACCGTCCGTCCGCGCCGCAGCGTGCTTTACATGCCCGGATCGAATGCCCGCGCGCTGGAAAAGGCGCGCGAATTGCCGGCCGATGGGCTCATCCTCGATCTCGAAGACGCGGTGGCCCCGGACGCCAAGCCGCAGGCGCGCGAAGCTATCTTCAAGGCGCTCAAGACCGGCTTCGGCGACCGCGAGGTGATGGTGCGCATCAACGGGCTCGACACCCGCTGGTGGGTCGACGACCTCAACGCGGTGATCGGCGGCGGACCCGATGCGGTGCTGGTGCCGAAAATCTCCGATCCCGATCAGTTGCAGGACCTGGCGTCGCGGCTCGTCGATTTGGGCGCCGATCAGCATGTGCGGATCTGGGCCATGATGGAAACGCCGCTTGCCATGCTCAATGCCCGCGACATCGCCGCCGCCGCCCTCGATTCGGAGACGCGGCTCGCCGGCTTTGTCATGGGCACCAACGATCTCGCCAAGGACACGCGGGCCCGTCTGGTGCCGGGCCGGGCGCCGATGCTGCCCTGGCTGATGACCTGCGTCGCCGCCGCGCGCGCCTATGGCTTAAGCATTCTCGACGGCGTCTATAACGATCTCGGCAACGCCGAAGGCTTTGTCGAGGAATGCAAGCAGGCGCAGAGCCTCGGCTTCGACGGCAAGACGCTCATTCATCCGCGCCAGATCGAGCCGTGCAACGAAACCTTCTCGCCGACGCCCGAAGAAGTCGAGACGGCGCGCAAGATGATTGCCGCCTTCGACCTGCCGGAGAACGAGAACAAAGGCGTGATCCAGATCGACGGCCGCATGGTCGAGCGGCTGCACGCCGACATGGCGCGGCAGACGGTGGCGATCGCGGACGCGATCGCGAAGCGGCAAGCGGCGAAGGAAACGACGGCCTAGAGCGGGCTCTAATTTTTCAGCCGATATCCGGTCTTGAAGAACCACCAGACGATCGCCAAGCATGCCGCAAGAAACATCAGCGTCATCGCCACGCTGATCTCGACGTCGACGTCGGCGACGCCGAAGAAGCTCCAGCGGAATCCCGAGATCAAATAGACCAGCGGATTGAACAGCGTCACGGTACGCCAGAACGGCGGCAACACGCTGGTCGAATAGAACGTGCCGCCGAGAAAGGTCAGTGGCGTGATGATGAGGAGCGGCACGATCTGCAGTTTCTCAAAGCCGTCCGCCCACAGCCCGAGGATGAAGCCGAACAGGCTGAAGCTCACGGCGGTCAAGAGCAGGAAGGCCAGCATCCAAAACGGATGCGCGATATGAAGCGGCACGAACAGCGCGGAGGTGCCGAGGATGAGGACGCCGAGTGCGATCGACTTGGTCGCCGCCGCGCCCACATAGCCGAGCACGATTTCGAACGACGATACAGGCGCCGACAGCAGCTCATAGATGGTGCCGACAAAGCGCGGGAAATAGATGCCGAAGGAGGCGTTGGTGACGCTTTGCGTCAGCAGCATCAGCATGATCAGCCCCGGCACGATGAAGGAGCCGTAGCTGACCCCGTCGATCTGGGTGATGCGCGAGCCGATCGCGGCGCCGAACACGACGAAGTAGAGCGAGGTCGAGATCACCGGCGACACCACGCTCTGGAACAGCGTGCGGCCGGTCCGCGCCATTTCGTACATGTAGATCGCGCGCACCGCGTAGAGGTTCATGGCGAGGCTCCGGAGCTTTGCCTCACCAGACCGACGAAAATATCCTCGAGCGAAGTCTGTGTCGTCTGCAGATCCTTGAATTTGATGCCGGCGCGCCCGAGATCGTCGAGCAAGGGCGTGATGCCGATATGCTCGCTCTTGGTGTCGTAGCTGTAGGTGAGCTTGGTGCCGTCCTCACTGATGCTCAGCTGGTACGCCGCGAGCGCCTCGGGCACAGCGCCAAGCGGTTCGCGCAGTTCCAGCGTCAATTGCTTCTTGCCGAGCTTGCGCATCAGCTCGGCCTTGTCCTCGACCAAAATCAGTTCGCCGTGGTTGATGACGCCGACCCGGTCGGCCATCTCCTCGGCTTCTTCGATGTAATGCGTGGTCAGGATGATGGTGACGCCGGCCGCGCGCAGCTCGCGAACGAGCTGCCACATGTCCTTGCGCAATTCGACGTCGACGCCGGCGGTCGGCTCGTCGAGGAACAGGATCTGCGGCTCGTGCGAGAGCGCCTTGGCGATCAACAGCCGGCGCTTCATGCCGCCCGATAGCATCCTGATCTTGGCGTCCTTCTTGTCCCATAGCGACAGATCTTTCAGCACTTTCTCGATGTGGGCCGGATCGGCCGGCTTGCCGAACAAGCCGCGGGAAAATCGCATGGTCGCCGGCGGCGTCTCGAACGCGTCGGTGGTCAGTTCCTGCGGCACGAGCCCGATCAGCGAGCGCGCGGCGCGGTAGTCGGTGAGAATGTCGTGGCCGTCGACGGTGACCGTGCCCGAGGATGGCCGCACGATGCCGCAAATGATGCTGATCAGCGTCGTCTTGCCGGCGCCGTTCGGCCCGAGCAGCGCAAAGATCTCGCCGTGACGGATGTCCAGGTTGATGTCTTTGAGGGCCTGGAAGCCGGAGGCGTAGGTCTTGTTGAGATGCGAGACCGAGATGGCGGAGGTCATGCGGTGTACTTAGTCATTCCGGGGCCGAGCGCAGCGAGGAGCCCGGAATCCATATTCACGGAAGGTGGTTATGGATTCCGGACTTGCCGCTGCGCGGCAATCCGGAATGACAGGTCAACTCACACCCACGGCCGCGCCGCTTTGGCCTTGGCCTCGAAGCTTTCGATCTTGTCGCCCTTGCGCATGGTCAACCCGACTTCGTCGAGGCCGTTGAGCAGCGCGTGCTTTCTGTGCGGATCGATGTCGAATTTGACCGTGCCGCCGTCGGGGCCGCGGATTTCCTGCTTTTCCAGATCGACGGTGAGCGTCGCATTGGCGCCGCGGTCGGCGTCGTCGAACAGCTTTTCCAGATCTTCCGGCTTGACCTTGATCGGCAGCACGCCGTTCTTGAAGCAGTTGTTGTAGAAAATGTCGCCGAACGAGGTCGAGATCACGCAAGTGATGCCGAAATCCATCAGCGCCCAAGGCGCATGCTCGCGCGAGGAGCCGCAGCCGAAATTGTCGCCGGCGACGAGGATACGCGCCTTGCGATAGGCCGGCTTGTTGAGGACGAAATCCGGGTTCTCGCTGCCGTCGTCGCGATAGCGCTTTTCGGCGAACAGGCCGGCGCCGAAGCCGGTGCGCTTGATCGATTTCAGATATTGCTTCGGGATGATCATGTCGGTGTCGACATTGATCATTTTCAAGGGCGCGGCGACGCCTTCGAGTACCGTGAATTTTTCCATGGTCGATCCTGCGATGCCCGATGCTGCAGAGAACGGAGTATCGTGGCGGCTAAATGGCGGCTTCCCGGCCGCCGGTCAAGCCTCTGCGGCTGCTGGTTCCGTCTTGGGTTCTTTCTCGGTTTCTTGGGCCTTGAACTTCGACTCGCGGTCGAGCGTGCAGACCTGGACGGAATACTCCGTGTAATATTTCTGCCGTGCCAGTTTCTGCGCCGCGATGTGCTCGGGGTTCGTCCGCCAGGCGCGCAGACCCTCCGCGTGCTCGAATTCGACAATGGTGACCCGCTCGCCGTCGTCGGCAAAAAAGCCCTTGTGCGCGATGTAGCCCGGCATCGTCCTGGCGAGTTTTTCCATTTGATCGACCAAGGCGACGTATTCGTCGCGGACACCCGGCTTCAGCCGGGAGCGAAAAACGGTGATCAGCATGGTAATAGTCCCTGTCAGGCGCGGCGCATAAAGCCGTGCTGGAACTATAGAAGCACGTCGGGCCGACCATCAAGTTTGCTGCTCGATCGCCTCCATGTCGGCATCGGACAGGCCGAAATGATGGCCGATCTCATGCACCAGCACGTGTTTGACGATGGCGCCCAGCGACTCGTCGTGCTCGGCCCAGTAATCGAGGATCGGCCGCCGATAGAGCCAGATCATGTTGGGCATCTGCACGGGTGCGCTTTCGGCGCGGAACGG
Organism: uncultured Alphaproteobacteria bacterium; assembly: GCA_963696555.1. GTDB lineage: Bacteria > Pseudomonadota > Alphaproteobacteria > Rhizobiales > Xanthobacteraceae > BOG-931. The sequence continues at coordinate 209,431 of CAVOKR010000028.1, forward strand.
CAGGCCTACGCCCTGGAACAGGCCGAGCAGGTCGAACTCGGTCTCGGCCTGCATCTCCTCGATCACCTCGTCGCTCGGGAAATCGTCAACCTGGATGACCACATCGGTGCAGAGCGCGCGAAACCGCGCCGGCAAATGGCGGAACACTTCGCCGGCTAAGATTTCGAGCTCGGCGAGCGAGGGCGCCTTGACACCGCGCCAGGCGAGCGGATCGGATGCGAGATCGGCCATAATCGTAATGTAGCTGCGGAAACTGCTCTGCGGCGCTAGACTGGATTGCTTCGCTGAGCGTCAGCGATGATACCGAAACCGCTGATCGCGATCCTGGCATTTGCGCTGCCGCTTTTGGCCACGCCGCCGGCGGTGGCCCAGACCATGGCGTCGCCGATCGCGGGACCCAGCGAAGCGACCCCGCCGCCCATGCGACATGCGCGGCGTATCGTCATCAATCCGCTGCCGTTGCTCTACCGGCGCTGCACCGATTGGTACGAATTGCAGAACCGGCCGAGCGGGCAGGTGCTTTATCCGCAAATGCGCTGCTGGTGGGTGAGGGGGTAATCCGTCATTCCGGAGCTCGTCGCTGCAGCGGCGCAGCCCGGAATGACGAGCGCTCAATGCCACTCCCGCACGTCGACGAAATGGCCGGCAATCGCCGCGGCGCCCGCCATGGCGGGCGACACCAGATGGGTGCGGCCTTTGTAGCCTTGGCGGCCTTCGAAATTGCGGTTCGAGGTCGAGGCGCAGCGCTCGCCCGGCTTGAGCTTGTCGGGGTTCATCGCCAAGCACATCGAGCAGCCCGGCTCGCGCCATTCGAAGCCGGCTTTCAGAGAAGATCTTATCGAGCCCTTCCGACTCGGCCTGTTCTTTGACGAGGCCGGAACCCGGCACGATCATGGCGTTGACATTGCCGTTGACGGTCTTGCCGTCGACCACTTTGGCGACCGCGCGCAAATCCTCGATCCGCGCATTGGTGCAGGAGCCGATGAAGACGCGGTCGATGGCGATGTCGGAAATCTTCTCGCCGCCTTGCAGGCCCATATAAGACAGCGCGCGGCCGATCGCCTCGCGCTTGCCTTCGTCGGTGATGCCGTCGAGGCTCGGCACCCGGCCGGTGATCGAGATCACCTGCTCGGGGCTCGTGCCCCAGGTCACGAGCGGCGGCAGCTTTGCGGCATCGAGCCTGATCTCGCGGTCGAAATGCGCGCCGTCGTCGGATTGCAGCGTGTGCCAGTAGGCGAGCGCCGCGTCCCAGTCCTTGCCCTTCGGCGCCTTGGGGCGGTCTTTCAGATAGGCGTAGGTCTTCTCGTCCGGCGCGATGAAGCCGGCCTTGGCGCCGGCCTCGACCGACATGTTGCAGACCGTCATGCGGCCTTCCATCGACAGCGCGCGGATCGCCTCGCCGGCATATTCCAGCGCATAGCCGGTGCCGCCCGCGGTGCCGATCTCGCCGATGATGGCGAGGATGATGTCCTTGGCGGTGACGCCGTCCGGCAGCTTGCCGTCGACCACGGCGCGCATGTTCTTCGATTTCTGCTGCATCAGCGTCTGCGTCGCCAGCACATGCTCGACTTCCGAGGTGCCGATGCCGTAGGCGAGCGCGCCGAACGCGCCATTGGTCGCGGTATGGCTGTCGCCGCAGACGAGCGTCACGCCCGGCAGCGTGAAGCCCTGCTCCGGGCCGATGATGTGGACGATGCCCTGGCGCTTATCGAACTCGTCGTAATATTCGAGGTTGAAGAACTTTGCGTTCTCGGCGAGGTAGGCGATCTGGGTGGCGCTTTCCGGATCGGGATTGGGCAGATGCCGGTCGGTGGTCGGCACGTTGTGATCGACCACCAGCAAGGTCTTGTCCGGCGCGCGCACTTTGCGGCCGGTGAGCCGCAAGCCCTCGAAGGCCTGCGGGCTCGTCACTTCGTGAACGATGTGGCGATCGATATAGATGAGGGCGGTGCCGTCCGGCTCCTCCTCGATCAGATGGTCGTCCCAGATTTTGTCGTAGAGCGTGCGGGGCTTGGCCATAACGAAACTCCGGTCCACCACGGGAGCGTAATCTAGGGCCGCCGCGGTGGATTACTATTACTTCGCCGCTTTTTCCGCAGCGCGCGCCGCATCTGCGGCATGGTCCTGGCGCTCGACAATACGGGCGGATTTTCCGCGCAGGCCGCGCAGGTAATAGAGCTTGGCCCGGCGCACTTTGCCGCGGCGCACGACTTCGATCGAGTCGATCATCGGCGAATAGAGCGGAAACACGCGCTCGACGCCCTCGCCGTAGGAAATCTTGCGCACGGTGAAATTCTCGTTCAGCCCGGCGCCGGCGCGGCCGATGCAGACACCCTCATAGGCCTGCACGCGGGTGCGCTCGCCCTCGACGATCTTGACGTTAACGATGACCGTATCGCCCGGCTGAAATTCAGGGATCGGCCGTTTGGCGGAAAGCTTCGCCATCTGTTCGGTTTCGAGTTGTTTCAAGAGGTTCATGGCGAATTCTCCATCGGCTGCGCGCTTCGCTCGCGCCGTTTTCCGACCGGTGTTACGCGGGTTGGGCGAGCTTCTATTACACCGCGCGGGCTTTGTCACCCTCCGGTCACTTGTCGTCATTCCGGGACGTCCCACCGGGGTTCGCAGGCCTCACCCGCGCCTCGGAATGACGTTTCGACCACAAATCCGGCCGCCGTTCCCTGGTCAGCCGTTCGGCCTCGGCGCGCCGCCAGGCGGCGATCTTGCCGTGGTCGCCCGAGGTCAGCACCTCCGGGATCGGCATGGCCCTCAAAGACCTGAGGCCGGGTAAAATGCGGATATTCCAGCAGCCCGTCGGTAAAGCTCTCCTCGGCGCCCGAGGCCGCGGCGCCCATGACGCCGGGCAGAAGCCGCACGCAGGCGTCAAGCACCGCCATGGCGGCGATTTCGCCGCCGGACAGCACATAATCGCCGACCGAAACTTCTTCGAGGCCGCGCGCCGCGATGATGCGCTCGTCGACGCCTTCGAAGCGGCCGCAGACCAGGACGACGCCCGTGCCGCGGGCGAGCTCCTCGACCCAGCCCTGATCGAGCGGCGCCCCGCGCGGCGATAGCAGAAGCCGCGGACGCGTGTCGCCGGCCGCCGCGTCGATGGCGCGGGCGAGCACATCGGCTTTCATCACCATGCCCGGGCCGCCGCCCGCCGGCGTGTCGTCGACGCTGCGATGCCTGTCGGTGGCGAAATCGCGGATATCGACGGCGTCGAGCGCCCAGGCGCCGGCCGCCAAGGCCTTGCCGGCGAGGCTCAGGCCGAGCGGCCCCGGAAACATCTCCGGGAAAGATGGTGAGAACGCTCGCCCGCCACATCTCACTTAAGCCCCGCCGGGAGTTCGATCACAAGCCGTCCGGCGCCGAGATCGACTTCGGGCACGGTCGTCGCATCGAACGGGAGAAGCTCGGTCGCTTCGCCTTCGGCCCGCCGCAATTCGATCAGATCGCCGGCGCCGAAATTATGGACCGCGACGACGCTGCCGAGCGGCTTGCCGGCGCGATCGACCGCCGCAAGCCCGATCAGATCGGCATGATAATATTCGTCGGGCTCATCGGGCTTCGGCAGCCGTTCGCGCGGCACGTAGAGCTTCACATTGGTGAGCCGCTCTGCCGCGTTGCGGTCGGCGATGCCGGCGACGCGTCGCCACGAAATGCTCCTTGGCGGCGCGCAGCGCTTCGATTTCGAGCACGCGGCCATCCTCGGTTTCGAGCGGGCCGTAGCTGGTGATCGCCGCAGGATCGGCGGTGAAGGAGCGCAGCCGCACCTCGCCGCGCACGCCGTGGGGGGCGCCGATTTGCCCGAGACAGACTCGTCCGCCGCCCGCCATCTCTGTTGCCCGTCAGCCGTGGCGCCGCTTACGCCGCCGGCGCTGCCGCCTTGGCCTTGGCCGCTGCCGCAGCGGTAGCCGTCGCCGCCTCGCCGCGGTCTTGGCGGCTTCGGCCTTTGCCTTGCGCTCTTTGCGCGGGATCGCCTTTTCCGGATTGTTGCGCTTCTCGCGCTTCAGCACGCCCGCGGCGTCGAGAAAGCGCATGACGCGATCCGACGGCTGCGCGCCTTTGGCCATCCAGGCCTTGGCCTTTTCGAGATCCCAGTGCAGCCGCTCGGTCTTTTCCTTCGGCAACAGCGGATTGAAATAGCCCAGCCGCTCGATGAAGCGGCCGTCGCGGGGCGATCGGCTGTCGGCGACGACGATGTGATAGAACGGCCGCTTCTTGGTGCCGGCGCGGGCCATGCGAATAACGAGAGACATTCAGTTTCCTTTCGCTCAGTTGCTGTGGTTGTTTGTCAGATCACTTCTTCTTGCCCAGTCCGGGCAGGCCGCCCGGAAACTTCGGGCCAAGGCCCGGCAGCCCAGGCAATCCACCCGGCACTCGTCCGGTTAACCCGGGAAAATTCGGCGGCAAGCCGGGTGGCAGACCCGGCGCGCCCGGCAATCCCGCGCCGGGCAGGCCGCCCGGCAGCTTTTCCGCGAGCTTCGCCATCTCTTCGGGGCTCGGCATGCCGCCGCCGAAGCCCAGCATATTGGCAAGCCCCGCCATCGGGCCGCGCTTGGCGCCGCCCATGGCCTTCATCATGTCGGCCATCGTGCGGTGCATTTTCAGAAGCTTGTTGATGTCTTCGGGCTTGGTGCCGGAGCCCGAGGCGATGCGGCGCTTGCGGCTCGCCTTGAGCACGTCGGGATTTTTGCGCTCCTGCGGCGTCATCGAGTCGATGATCGCCATCTGCCGCTTGAGCACTTTTTCGTCGAGATTGCGCTCGGCGAGCTGGTTCTTGATCTTGGCCATGCCGGGCATCATCGACATCAGCCCGCTCATGCCGCCCAACTGCTGCATCTGCGTCAGCTGTTCGCGCAGATCGGCGAGATCGAACGAGCCCTTGCGCATCTTGGCGGCGACGCGCGCCGCCTTTTCGGCGTCGATGGTGGCGGCGGCCTTCTCGACCAGCGAGACGATATCGCCCATGCCGAGAATGCGGTCGGCAATGCGGGCCGGATAAAAATCCTCGATGGCGTCGAGCTTTTCGCCGGTGCCGATCAGCTTGATCGGCTTGCCGGTGACCGCGCGCATCGACAGCGCGGCGCCGCCACGGCCGTCGCCGTCGATCCGGGTCAGCACGATGCCGGTAAGGTCGAGCCGCTCGTTGAAGCTTTTCGCCAGATTGACGGCGTCCTGGCCGGTCAGCGCGTCGGCGACCAGCAGGACTTCATGCGGATTGGCGGCGCGACGGACCTCGGCCGCTTCCGCCATCAGCTCCTCGTCGAGCGTGATGCGGCCCGCGGTGTCGAGCAACACGACGTCATAGCCGCCGAGCCGCGCTGCCTGCTGGGCGCGATTGGCGATCTGCACCGGCGTCTGGCCGGCGACAATGGGCAGCGTCTCGACGCCGGTCTGCTGGCCCAAAATGGCGAGCTGCTCCATGGCGGCCGGCCGGCGGGTGTCGAGCGAGGCCATCAGCACCTTGCGCTTCTGCACCTCGGTCAGGCGCTTGGCGATCTTGGCGGTGGTCGTGGTTTTGCCGGAGCCCTGCAATCCGACCATCATGATGACGACCGGGGCCGGCGCATTGAGATCGATCGGCTGCGCGTCCGAGCCCAGAGTGGCGATCAACTGGTCGTGCACGATCTTCACGACCATCTGGCCGGGCGTGACCGACTTGATCACGTCGACGCCGACGGCGTGCTGTTTGACGTGATCCGTAAAGCTCTTCGCCACATCGAGCGCGACGTCGGCTTCGAGCAGCGCGCGGCGCACTTCGCGCAGCGCCGCATCGACATCGGCTTCCGACAGCGCGCCGCGCCGGGTCAGCCGGTCGAGAATTCCGTTCAGCCGTTCCGAAAGACTGTCGAACATGGCGTCCTTTGCCCGAAAATGGCAGTTAGCGCCCGAGGGCGCATCGCGCTGTCGGGCGGTTGCCTCCGGTCTCCGGGACCGGTCGGCGGTCGGTAATGTCGATCTCTTACGAGAGCGCGCGGAAAATAGGGGTAGGGCCCGCCCCCGTCAACCGTGGCGTTAGGGCGGGCTGGAACGCCCTTAAGGCTGTATTGTTGGGGTCGAATGTCGCGCTACTACGACGGCCCAGTTTCCGATCATTTCGATGGTGAGCGGTTTTTCGACCCGCATGGCGCGGCGCCGAAGAGCCGGCTTGAATTGCTGCGCTGGCGCTTCGGCCCCCGGTCGCGGGCGCTGCGGGCGAAATGGCCGGCCTGGGCGCCGTCGCCCTATGCGGACCGGCCACCGGCGCGAGTCGAAGGCGCGGCCTGCCGCGTCAGCTATGTCGGCCATGCGAGCTTTCTCATTCAGACCGCGGGCCTCAATATCCTGCTCGACCCGGTCTGGTCGGCGCGCGCCTCGCCGTTTCGCTTCGTCGGCCCCAAGCGGGTCAACGATCCGGGCATCGGCTTTGCCGGACCTGCCGCCGATCGACGTCGTCCTGGTCACCCACGGGCATTACGATCATCTCGACGTCGCGACGCTGTCGCGGCTCGCGGCGGCGCATCGGCCTTGCGTGATTACCCCGCTCGGCAACGACACCATCATGCGCAACCACGATCCAGCCATCGCGGCCGAGGGTTTTGATTGGGACGATCGGGTCGAGGTCGGCTCGGGTGTGACGGTGACGCTGGTGCCGACGCGGCACTGGTCGGCGCGAAACCTCACCGACCGCAACATGTCGCTGTGGGCATCGTTCGTCATCGATGCGCCGGGTGGCCGGATCTATTTCGTCGGCAACTCGGCCTATGGCGACGGCGGGCATTTCCGCCGCGCGCGCGAGCGCCACGGGCCGTTCCGGCTCGCCATCCTGCCGATCGGCGCCTATGAGCCGCGCTGGTTCATGCGCGACCAGCACATGAACCCGGCGGAGGCCGTGCAGGCCTTCATCGATTGCGGCGCCGAGACGGCGCTCGCCCACCATTTCGGCACGTTCCAGCTCACCGACGAAGCGATCGATGCGCCGACTATGGCGCTCGATGCAGCTTTGAAGGCCGCCGGAATTTCGCCTGAGCGATTCCGGGCGTTGCGGCCGGGGCAGGTGCTGGAACTATGACCCTCAGTCCATTGAGCAAAACCTAACCGGGTGAAGTCTGCCCGGCCTTGATCAGCACATAGACGTTGACGACGAGCTTGTTGGCGTCGGCCGTGACCGGATCGGTGACATATTCCTCGATGAACATGTCCTTGGCCTCCATCCGCTTGTCGTCGAGATAATTGGTGATCGCCTCATAGGTATTGTCGAGATCGCCATAGGAACCGCGATGGACGAATTTCAGCGCCTGGCCCTCGGGCGACTGGCCGAGATTGATGTCGCCATGCGGCGGGTTCTTGGGCGCTTCGGCGATCGGAATCGCGGCCTCGTAATCAAAGCCGGTGTCGTCGGTCGCGGTGAAAATGGTCATCGGCAGGCCGTCGGCTTTGAGGCCTTCTTTGTCGAGATAGGCTTTGAGCTTCTTGAACGAGCCGGTGATGGTATCGAACGCCTTGTCCCAGGTTCCGCTGCCCTTCACGTAGATAATGGTCTTCGCCGTCAGCGCGGTGTCCTCGCCGAAGGCGTCGCCGGGCTGGGCGGGAGCGGCTTGGGGTGCGTCCGGCGTGGGCTGCGCCGCGGCGGCGGCGTCGCCGCGGGTGGTGTTGCGGGCTGAGTTGCTGCCGGTGGCGATGCCGTTTGACCCCACGAGAGCTGCGGTGTCCAGGGCATGAGGAACAGTGCCAGGGTCATGGCGGCGGCGACCGCGCTGACGCTGCGCGGGGCTGACAGGAACGACATCGGGCTCTCACCTTCTGCTTAAGTGGGCGAATCCGGGCGAATCGGCTCAACCGGCTACGCGATCGTATCGATATCGTCCCCGATGGAATTTTAACACGGCTCGGGCCGTTCCGCCTTGCCCAAATTGCCGTCACGGCTACTGGCGCGGCGGCGACAATTCCTCATATAAGTCCCTCGCTTTTGGACTTTTTTGCAAGACTTGGTGCACAGCTTCCCTTCAAGTCTTGGCTGCGGGTTTGTGATGGGTGCGCTCGCCAACCGCGATTTCGTCAAAATGAACGGCCTCGGCAACGAGATCGTCATCGTCGATTTGCGCGGCATCGACTGCGCGCGCCGGCCCCGATCGCTGAGGCCGAGGCGCGCGCGGCGGCCGAGCGCGAGCCCTACGATCAGCTGATGGCGCTCTATCCCGCGCGCGGCAGCCAAAACTCCTCGATCGACGCGTTCGTTCGCATCTACAACAATGACGGCTCGGAAGCCGGCGCCTGCGGCAACGGCATGCGTTGTGTCGCGGCGCTGGTCAGCGAAGAGACCGGCCGCACCAAGCTCAATTTCGAGACCTCGGCCGGCCTGATCCCGTGCTGGCGCGGCGATGGCGGGCTCTTCACGGTCGATATGGGTAAGCCGCGGCTGCGCTGGGACGAGATTCCGCTCGCCGAAGAATTCGCCGATACGCGGCGGATCGAGCTCGAAATCGGGCCGCGTGGCTCGCCGATCATGCATTCACCCTCGGTCGTGAGCATGGGCAATCCGCACGCGATTTTTTGGGTCGAGGATCCCGCAGCCTATGATCTCGGCAAGATCGGGCCGCTTCTGGAAAACCATCCGCTATTTCCGGAGCGCGCCAATATCACGCTCGCGGCGACGCCGTCCCGCGATCGCATCGTCATCCGCACCTGGGAACGCGGTGCTGGCCTCACCAAAGCCTGCGGTTCGGCGGCCTGCGCGGCAGCCGTCGCCGCGGCGCGGCTCGAGCGCACCGGCCGCAAGGTGACGGTCACGCTGCCTGGCGGCGATCTCTTCATCGAATGGCGCGAGAGCGACGATCATGTGCTGATGACCGGGCCGGTCGAATACGAGCACAAGGGCCGATTCGATGCGGCTCTAATGACCAGCGCGGGCGCGAACATGAGCGTCGAGGTCGTCACCTTCGGCTGCCGGCTCAATTTAGCCGAATCGGAAGTGATCCGCCGCGAGGCGGAGCGCGCCGGTTTTTCCGACACCGTGGTGGTGAATACCTGCGCGGTGACCGCGGAGGCGGTGCGCCAGGCGCGGCAAACGATCCGCGCGCTGCGCCGCGACCGGCCGCAGGCGAAGATCGTCGTCACCGGCTGCGCCGCGCAGACCGAGCCGCAGACATTCGTCGCCATGACCGAGGCCGACCACGTGCTCGGCAATGCCGAGAAATTATCGGCGGATGGGTGGGGCGCGTCTCGGAATTCACGATTCGCCGAGGACGATCGTCAACGACATCATGGCGGTCAAAGACAGCGCGGCGCATCTGATCGAGGCCTTCGCCGGCCGCAGCCGCGCTTTCGTCCAGGTGCAGAACGGCTGCGATCACCGCTGCACCTTCTGCATCATCCCCTACGGCCGCGGCAATTCGCGCTCGGTGCCGATGGGGGCCGTGGTCGACGATATCCGCCGGCTGGTCGCAAACGGTTATGGCGAGATCGTGCTCACCGGCGTCGACATCACGAGCTATGGCGGTGATCTGCCGGGCGCGCCGAAACTCGGTGCACTGGTGAAGCAGATCCTCAAGCATGTGCCGGAGCTGAAGCGGCTGCGGCTGTCGTCGATCGATTCGGTCGAGGCCGACCGCGACTCTGCTCGATGCCTTGGCGAACGATGCGCGGCTGATGCCGCATCTGCATCTGTCGCTGCAGTCAGGCGACGATCTCATCCTCAAGCGCATGAAGCGGCGGCACCTCCGCGCCGACGCGATTGCGTTTTGCGCACAAGTGCGGCGACTGCGGCCGGATACGGCCTTCGGCGCCGATCTGATCGCCGGCTTCCCGACCGAGACCGAGGACATGTTCGCTCGCTCGCTCGACCTCGTCGACGAATGCGGGCTGACTTATCTGCACGTCTTTCCGTTCTCGCCGCGGCCGGGCACACCGGCCGCGCGGATGCCGCAGCTTCCCCGCACCGTTGTCAAAGACCGTGCCCGGCGGCTGCGCGAACGCGGCGCGCTTGCGCTCAGCCATCATCTCGACCGCGAAGTCGGCGCGACGCGACGCGTGCTGGTCGAATCGAACGATCTCGGCCGCACCGAGCAATTCACTCCGGTGAGGCTTGCTGCGCCTACCGAACCGGGTACGCTTCTCGACCTGAAAATGGCGACGCATGACGGCAAGCAATTGCTGGCGGCCTGATCGGGCACGTCGCATTCTGGAGACCGCGCAATGGACGGCAACGGGCAGGACCACACGATCACGACCACTGCGGAGCTCGAAGCGCTTTACGCCGACGCGCCCTATGGTCCCGCCGTTTTCAAGGAAGCCGACTACATCACGCCGCAATATCGCAAGCTGATCGAGGCCGCGCCGTTTGCGGTGCTGGCGACCTGCGGCCCCGAAGGCCTCGACTGTTCGCCGCGCGGCGACCCGCCGGGTTTCGTGCGAGTGGTCGACGAACATACGCTTCACATCCCGGATCGCCGCGGCAATAACCGCATCGACAGCCTGCGCAATCTGGTACGCGATCCGCGCGTCGCACTGTTGTTCCTCATTCCGGGCGTCGGCGAGACCATGCGCATCATCGGCCGCGCCAAAATCTCGACCGATCCAAAGCTCACCGAAAGCTTCATCGTCAACGGCAAGACGCCGAAATGCGTTTTGGTGGTGACGGTGGAGAAGGCCTATTTCCAGTGCACCAAGGCGATCATTCGCTCGAAACTGTGGGATCCGGCGAGCGTCGTCGATCGCAAGACTTTGCCGACGCCGGGCTCGATCCTCGCCGAATTGACCGACGGCAAGACTGGGCGGCGCCGAGCACGACCGCGCGGCGCCAGAGCGCATCAAGGCGACGATATATTAAGTGTTCTCCGCTGCCGCCTCGCGCGGGAGAATGATTTCATCGCTCTGCCACCCGCATAATCTCAGCTGCTCGCGCATATGCTCCGGCACCGGCGCCGTCACCTTGATGGGGTCGCGATTCTTGTAGAGCGGCACCACGATGTCGCGGGCGTGCAGGTGCAGCGGCGGCCCGCCGTGGCGCGGCGCATTGCCATAAATCCCGTCGCCGAGCACCGGCCAGCCCATCTCGGCGCAATGCACCCGGAGCTGGTGCGTGCGCCCGGTCAAAGGCTCGAGCGCGAGCCAGGTCGATTTCCCTCCCCTGGGGGGAGCGTCGCGGCCGAGCTCGCGAAGCGCACGGGCGGCGCAAGCGCGGCCCGGGTGGGGGAGAGGAAAATCTACCCATCACCTTCCAATTCGTCACCGAGGGCTGGCCCTCGGGGTCGTGCTTCATCCACCAGCCGATCTTGTCGTCGAGGCGGCCGAGCGGCATATCGATTTGGCCCTCGTCCGCCTCGGGACCGCCTTCGACCACCGCCCAGTAGGTTTTGCCGACCGTGCCGTTCCGAAACAGCTTGCCAAGCTCGGCCAGCGCCTTGCGGTGCCGGCCGAGCACGAGACAGCCGGAGGTGTCGCGGTCGAGCCGGTGGGCGAGACCCGGTTCGCGCGGCAGGCCAAAGCGCAGCGCGTCGAAATAACTCTGCAGGCAAACGCCGCCTTTGGGGCCGTTATGGACGGCGAGGCCGGCCGGCTTGTCGATCACCAGCATCAGCCCGTCGCGGTAGAGCAGCCGCGACACCATCTCTTCGGGGGTCATCTCTTTCGGCATCATGCCGAAACCGCTATCACGAGCGCCGCATGCAAGAAACTGCGCAGGACAGTGCGATCGACGGCGGGCGCCGAAAGCCCGCCTGAATCGCGCCGCAATTGGTGGAAACGTCTCGCCGGCGGGCTCAAACGCAGTTCCTCGGCGCTCGGCGCCATTTCCGACCTCGTCTCCAAGCGGCTGCTCGACGAAGCGACGCTCGAGGAAATCCACGACGCGCTTGATTCGCGCCGATCTCGGCGTCGATACCGCGGCGCGGATCACCCAGGCGCTCAGCGAAAGCCGGCACGACGTCCGGATCACACCCGATGGCGTCAAGGCCGTGGTCGCGGCCGAAGTCGAGAAAGCACTGACCGAGGTGGCGCGGCCGCTGGTCATCGATCCGGCCCAAAAGCCCTTCGTCATCCTCGTCGCCGGCGTCAACGGCTCCGGCAAGACCACGACCATCGGCAAGCTTGCGGCGAAATTGCGCGCCGAAGGGCGTAGCGTGATGCTGGCCGCCGGCGATACGTTTCGCGCCGCCGCCATCGATCAGCTCAAAATCTGGGCCGAGCGCAGCGGCGCGGGCTTCATGGCGCGCGCCGCCGGCAGCGATCCCGCCGGCCTCGTGTTCGACGCCCTCGCCGCGGCCAAAGAGCGCGGCAACGATGTTTTGCTGATCGATACCGCCGGCCGGCTGCAGAACCGGACCGAACTGATGGAGGAACTGCAAAAGATCGTCCGCGTCATCAAGAAGGTCGACGCTTCGGCGCCGCATGCGGTGCTGCTCGTGCTCGACGCTACCGTCGGGCAAAACGCGCTGTCGCAAGTCGAGATTTTCAAAAAAGCGGTCGGCGTGACCGGGCTTATAATGACCAAGCTCGACGGTACCGCGCGTGGCGGCATCCTCGTGGCGCTGGCGGCGAAATTTGCCATGCCGGTGCATTTCATCGGCGTCGGCGAGAGCATCGACGATCTGGCGCCGTTCTCGGCGCGCGACTTCGGCCGCGCTATTGCGGGACTTGATGCTTAGACGTTATTTCGCTCATTCCCGCGTAAGCGGGAATCCAGACTCTGGGTCCCCGCCTTCGCGGGGACGAGCGGTCAACGGGATTACGCGACAGACAAAATGACCGGCACAAAAAAACCGCAGCTCAATCCGCTTCTAAAACTCGCGCTCGATCTCGGGCCGCTGCTCCTGTTCTTCTTTGCCAATTCGCATTACGGAATTTTTGTCGCCACGGCGACTTTCATGATCGGGGTGTTGGCCGCAATGGCGGTGTCGTATGTGCTGACGCGGCACTTTCCGATCATGACGATCGTCACCGCGATCATCGTCGTGGTATTCGGCGGCCTCACTTTGATCCTGCACGACGCCACCTTCATCAAGGTCAAGCCGACCATCATCTATGCGCTGTTCGGCGCGGTGCTGATCGGCGGGCTCGTCTTCAACAAGCCGCTGTTGGGCGTGGTGTTCGATTCGCTGTTTCACCTCACCGAAGAGGGCTGGCGCAAGCTGACGCTGCGCTGGGCGATCTTTTTTCTTGTGCTCGCGGTGCTCAACGAAATCGTCTGGCGCAATACCTCGACCAATGTGTGGGTCGACTTCAAGGTGTTCGGCGTGATGCCGCTGACTTTCCTTTTCGGCGCGCTGCAAATGCCGCTGTTGAAGAAATACGCAGTCGAGCCGGCGGAATGACGGTTACGACCCCGCAGCCAGCGCCTTGTCGATCTCCGGCTTGAGCACCGCATCGTAATTGTCCGGCGTGATCGGACCGACAAGCTTGTAGGCGATGCGGGCATCGCGGCCGATGACAAAATTCTCCGGCACGCCATAGACACCCCATTCGATGCCGGCGCGGCCGCTGACGTCGGCGCCGGCCGCGGCGTAGGGGTTGCCGTAGCGGCCGAGGAAGCGCCGCGCATTGTCGGCCTCGTCCTTGTAATTGATGCCAACGAGGCGGATCCGATTGTCCTGCGCCAATTGCAAGAGCATCGGCGCTTCGTCGCGGCACGGCACGCACCACGACGCCCAGACATTGACGATCGTCACCCCGCCCTTGAAGCTTAAGGGGTCGAGGCCCGGAATGGGCGTGCCGTCACGCTCAAGGCCGGTGACCGGCGGCAGCGCGGTTTGCGGCGCGGGGTGGCCGATCAGCGCCGACGGGATCAACGAAGCGTCGCCGTCGCCGAGCCGAAACAGGAATAGCAAGGCGAGCCCGAGAAAGACGACAAGCGGCGTCGCCACGATCGCCCGGCGCCAGCCCAGCCTGGGGCCTTTGGTCGCGCTGTCATTATCCGCTGCGGCGCTCATGCGCGTTCCTTTGCCTGGGCGTTGGCCGCTGCCTTGGCCTGTTCGATCGTCCGATCGGCGCGCGATGTCGCCGAGCGGCGGGCGATACCCTGCTCGTCAAGTTCGGCAAGAGTATGGGTTTGCACCCGGTAGTCGACCACAATCCACGCGATCAGGGCTCCGATGATAATAGCCGCGGCCGCATAGGCTGCCGCGATGAAATCGATATGAGCGGTTGATCCCATTGTTCAGGTCATCCCGGTCAATTTACGGCGTTCGCTTGCATCAGGTGAAGCGTGCGCACGCGTCGGCGCAGAATTTCATTGCGCATGGCCGCGAGCACCAGCGTTGCGAACAGCAAAGTGAAAGCGACCGCCATGATGAAGAGCGGAATGAGAATAGTCGGATAGATCGTCGAGCCGCCGAGGCGGAACACCGACGCGCCCTGGTGCAGCGTGTTCCACCAGTCGACCGAGAATTTTATGATCGGCAGATCGACGGCGCCGACCAGCGTCAGGATCGCCGCGGCCCGCGCCGCGCGCGACGGATCGTCGACCGTGCGCCACAGGGCGATGACGCCGAGATAGAGCAGAAACAGGATCAGCTCGGAGGTGAGCCGCGCGTCCCACACCCAATAGGTGCCCCATTCGGGCCGTCCCCATAGCGATCCGGTGACGAGACACAAAAGCGTAAAAGCCGCTCCGATCGGGGCCGCGGCCTTGGCGGTGACGTCGGCGAGCGGATGCCGCCATACCAGCGTGCCGAGCGCCGCGACGCTCATCAGCCCCCAGCCCAGCATGCCGAGCCACGCCGACGGCACGTGGATGAACATGATCTTGACCGTGGCGCCCTGCTGGTAATCGTCCGGAGCGATCATCGCCTGGTCGATGCCGAAGGCGAAGACGAGCAGCGTCACGCCGCTGAGCCACGGAAGGGTTTGATTGGCGAGGCGCAAAAATCGCGTCGGGTTGGCGAGATCGATGAGAGGCATCGGCACCTTCCAGTTCAGGGCGTGGGCTCTTTTTGTTTGAGCATGATCTTATCCGAAAACCGGTTCCCACTTTTCAGGGTCATGCTCTAATCCACTTCCCTGCGGCAGTACAATCCGCAGCTGTCAGGCTTTCTGTCATCTTTGCATGACAGCAATCCTATTCCATCTCCTGGCGCAAGGCGGCTGCTGCGGCAAACGGGCCGACCACGAGGCTCATCAGCGTCAGCGCGCAGAGAATTGTGAACGGCGTCCCGAACGGCACCGGACCGATAACGGCCGCGTTCGCCGCGGCGACGCCGAAAATCAGCACCGGAACCGTCAGCGGCAAGCACGATTACCGCGACCAAGAGGCCGCCGCGGCGCAGCGTCACCGCAATCGCAGCGCCGATAAGGCCGAGAAAGTTCAGCGCCGGCGTGCCGACGAGGAGCGTGAGCACCAAAGCGCCTTCCGCCGGCGCATCGAGATTGAGGAACAGCCCGATCAGCGGCGCCGCAATCACCAGCGGCAGGCCGGTGGTGAGCCAATGGGCAAGTCCCTTTGCGGCGACCACGAGTTCGAGCGGCGCGCGGCCCATCAGGATCAGATCGAGCGAGCCGTCGTCGTGGTCGGCGGTGAACAGCCGGTCGAGCGCGAGCAGGCTCGCCAACAGCGCCGCGAGCCACAGGATCGCCGGTCCGATCCGCTTGAGGAGCGCGAGGTCCGGCCCGATCGCGAACGGCGTCAGCGTGACCACGACCAGGAAGAACAGCACGCCCATCAGCGCGCCGCCGCCGACGCGGATCGGCGATCCGCATGTCGCGCACGAGAATGGCGGCAAGCGGGTTCATGCGCGGATGCCTTCCGCTTCGCGGGCGGGCGAGGCGGAAGTTTGCTCGAGCCGCAACTCCTGGGTGTTGGCGAGCCCGACCGGCCCATGGGTCGCCGCCAGGATAAGGCCGCCCTCGGCAAGGTGCGCCTGCATCAGCCCCGCGAGCCGATCCTGCGCCGAGACGTCGAGGGTGCTGGTGGGCTCATCGAGGAGCCAGATCGGCCGCTTGACCGCGACAAGCCGCGCGATCGACAGCCGCCGCCGCTGACCGGCCGAAAGATAGGCCGCCGGTAGCCGGATCAGCGCCGCAAGCCCGACCGCCTCCAGCGCTTGCGGCAAATCCGGGCTCGGGGCGCCGAAAAAGCCCGCCCAAAAGGCAAGATTTTCGCCGACCGAAAGCGCCGGTTTGAGCGCGTCCTGATGGCCGAGATAATGGGCCTGCTCGGCGATGCTCAATTCCGGATCGCCACCCTCGAGGTCGAGCCGGCCACGGGTCAGGCGGACCAAACCCGCCACCGTGCGCAGAAGCGAGGATTTTCCGGCGCCGTTCCGTCCGGTGACGATCAAGGCCTCGCCGGGGCCGACCGCAAAGCCGACACCCGAGAATACATCGCGGCCGCCCCGGTGGCAGTGAAGGTCGACGGCAGTGAGCCGCATCGTGCAATCCCGATTGCTACGGCCATCGCCGCGCTTTTGCCGCCGCTATGCGCATCATATTAGCGGATCACGCAATGCCGAACTGGCACAAGCGAAGAAAAGACCTTATAAGCCGCAAGTCGGGCGCTGGGGCGAGCCGGTGACGCCTTTGAGCCCTGTTCCGGCAATTATTTGCCTGTCGAATTGCGCCGGCGCCCGCCGGCAGGATGGGAAAAAAGTCCATGGCCTCGCTCGATAGCTTCAAGTGTCTGCGCCCCCTCAAGGTCGGCTCCAAGACCTACGCCTATTACAGCCTCCCGGTAGCGGAAAAGAACGGCCTGAAGGGCATTTCACGGCTGCCGTTCTCGCTCAAGGTTCTGTTGGAAAATCTGCTGCGCAACGAAGATGGCCGCTCGGTCACCAAGCAGGACATCCAAGCCGTCGCGCAATGGCTCAAGTCGAAGACCTCGGATCGCGAAATCGCGTTCCGGCCGGCGCGCGTGTTGATGCAGGACTTCACCGGCGTGCCGGCGGTGGTCGATCTCGCCGCCATGCGCGATGCCATGGATCATCTCGGCGGCGATGCCAAGAAGATCAACCCGCTGGTGCCGGTGGATCTGGTCATCGATCATTCGGTCGCGGTGAATTTCTTCGGCCACAAAGACTCGTTCAAGCGCAATGTCGAAGAGGAATACAAGCAGAACCAGGAACGCTACAAATTCCTGAAATGGGCGCAGCGCTCGTTCGAGGATTTCCGCGTCGTGCCGCCCGGCACCGGCATCTGCCACCAGGTCAATCTCGAATATCTGTCGCAGACTGTCTGGACCGCGAAGCAAAAGATCACTTTCCCCGACAAGAAGACCGTCGCCACAGAACTTGCCTATCCGGATACGCTGGTCGGCACCGACTCGCACACCACCATGGTGAACGGGCTTGCGGTTCTCGGCTGGGGCGTCGGCGGCATCGAGGCGGAAGCCGCGATGCTCGGCCAGCCTTATTCGATGCTGCTGCCGGAAGTGATCGGCGTGCGCTTCAACGGCAAGCTCAAGGAAGGTGTCACCGCGACCGACCTCGTGCTCACCGTCACCCAGATGCTGCGCAAGCGCGGCGTTGTCGGCAAATTCGTCGAATATTTCGGCCCGGGCCTCGGCAGCCTGTCGCTCGCCGACCGCGCTACGCTCGGCAATATGTCGCCCGAATATGGCGCGACCTGCGGCTTCTTTCCGGTCGACGACGACACCGTCAAATATCTGCGCGACACCGGCCGGGCCGCCGACCGCGTGGCGCTGGTCATCGCCTATGCCAAGGCGCAAGGCATGTATCGCACCAAGAGCACGGCGGAGCCGTTCTTCACCGAGGTGCTCAAGCTCGAGCTCGGTCTCGATCGAGCCGTCGCTCGCCGGTCCGAAGCGTCCGCAGGACCGCGTCGCGCTGAAAGACGTCAAGAACGGCTTTGCCCAATCGATGGACAAGGAATTCAACAAGTCCTCGGAGATGGACAAGCGGGTGCCGGTCGAGGGCCGCAACCATACGCTCGGCAACGGCGACGTAGTGATCGCCGCGATCACGTCTTGCACCAATACGTCGAACCCGAGCGTGATGATGGCGGCCGGCTTGCTCGCCAAGAAGGCGGTGGAGAAGGGTCTTACGGTCAAACCGTGGGTCAAGACCTCGCTGGCGCCCGGCTCGCAAGTGGTCGAGGAGTATTATCAGAAGTCGGGCTTGCAGAAATACCTCGATACGCTCGGCTTTAATCTGGTCGGCTTCGGCTGCACGACCTGCATCGGCAATTCGGGTCCGCTGCCGGAGGAGATTTCGGAAGCGATCAACAAGAACGACCTTGTTGCGGCTGCGGTGCTGTCCGGCAATCGCAACTTCGAAGGCCGCGTCAATGCCGACGTGCGCGCCAATTATCTCGCTTCGCCGCCGCTGGTCGTTGCCTATGCGATCGCCGGTTCGATGCAGATCGACCTCGCCAAGGCGCCGCTCGGCACCGACCAGAAAGGCCGCAAGGTCTATCTGCGCGACATCTGGCCGACGAACCGCGAGATCGCGGCCGTCATCCGCAAGAGCATCAGCAAACAGATGTTCCAGCGCAAATATGGCGACGTGTTCAAGGGCGACGCCAATTGGCGCAAGATCAACGTGCCGGGCGGGCTCACCTTCAAGTGGGACGATCGTTCGACCTATGTGCAGAACCCGCCCTATTTCGAAGGCATGGAAAAGCGCACCCAGCCGATCGAGGACATCGTCGATGCGCGTATCCTCGGGCTGTTCCTCGATTCGATCACGACCGACCACATTTCGCCGGCCGGATCGATCAAGGAAGAAAGCCCGGCCGGCGAATATCTGCGCGACCATCAGGTGCGACCGAAGGACTTTAACCAATACGGCACGCGGCGCGGCAATCACCAGGTCATGATGCGCGGCACCTTCGCCAATATCCGCATCAAGAACCAGATGGTGCCTGGTGTCGAAGGTGGCTTCACCATCCACTATCCGTCGAAACAGCGCATGACGATCTACGACGCGGCGATGCGCTACAAGTCGGAGCATGTGCCGCTCGTCATCTTCGCCGGCAAGGAATACGGCACTGGCTCGTCGCGCGATTGGGCGGCCAAAGGCTCGGTCCTGCTCGGCGTCCGCGCCGTGGTCGCGCAGAGCTTCGAGCGCATCCATCGCTCCAATCTGGTGGGAATGGGCGTCGTGCCGCTGGTGTTCGAAGAGGGCACGTCGTGGCAGACCCTCGGGCTTAAGGGCGACGAGCAAGTCACCATTCGCGGCTTGCACGGCGACCTCAAGCCGCATCAGCGCCTGCAGGCCGAGATCATCGCGTCCGACGGCGGGCTCAAGCGCGTGCCGCTGATCTGCCGCATCGATACCGGCGACGAGCTCGAATATTACCGCAACGGCGGCATCCTGCAGTACGTGTTGCGCCACCTCGCCGCTTAACGCTTCGGCGAGTGTTGCGGCATAAACTCGAGCCTCAAGCTCTTGGCCCTCACCGCGAAGTGAGTGGCGGGTGACTGGCGCCGGCGCTACAGATGGCGCCGTCGCAAAAGCGTCACCCGGGGCTGCGGGTGGAGGGTTTGGAATGCTGCGTCGCCGCCTCGCGTGCCCACCGCTCAGTGCGGCTTCCGCGCTCGCGGTTTTTCTGCTCGCAAGTTTCACCGTGGCGAGTTTCACTGTTGCGAGTTTGACCCGGGCGCGCGCCGCCGAGCCGCGGGCTTTGCTTGAGTTGTTCACCAGCCAGGGTTGCTCGTCCTGTCCTCCCGCCGATAAGCTTCTTGGTGAATTGACCGGCGATCCGTCGGTGGTCGCGCTCAGCGTGCCAATCGATTACTGGGACTATCTCGGCTGGAAGGACACGCTCGCGAGCCCAGCACATTCGGCACGGCAACGTGCCTATTCGCGGGTGCGTGGCGATCGCCAAGTCTACACGCCGCAGATCGTGGTCAACGGCGCTACCCACGTGCTGGGCAGCGACCGCGCCGCCGTCGAGCGGGCCATCGCACAGACCGATCAGAAATCGGGCGTGATGTCGCTTCCGGTAGAACTCACCATCGGCGGTGCCGGCGCTAGCGGACAAAGTCTGAACATCGCGGTCGAATCGGCGGAAAACGAGCACGCCGCGGGCGAGGTCTGGCTGTGTCCGCTCGCCAAGGCCGTCGAGGTCGAAATCGGCCGCGGCGAGAACCGCGGCCGCACCCTCACCTATCACAATGTGGTGCGCGGCTGGGTGAAGGTCGGCGATTGGACCGGGGCGAAATCGAACTGGCAGGTGCCGGTGTCGCAGATCGCGACCGATGGCGTCGACGCCGCCGCCGTGATGGTGCAGGAAGGCAGCCACGATAAGCCCGGCATCATCCTCGGCGCCGCCTATTTGACACTCAAATAGCTGCTGCGAAATCGCGAATGGCGACTAAGGCCTGTTCCATTCGTCGTACTCGCTCTTCCCGGCTCCCCTCTGCTCCAACAAAAAAGGCCGGCTTGCGCCGGCCTAAAAGGTTTGGGGAATTGAACCGTAGTGACTACGCTGTGACTACGCGTGCTCTGGCCCGGTCCGTCCGCGCCCCGGGGGGCTGGGGGGCTGAGGAATCCGGAACACGATCCGAACCGGGCCCTGAGGCAACGGTTACTGTTTCCCAATCTAGCTTGGCGTGTGGTGGGCCGAAATAGGGCCGCTTTATGATTCGCTTAACAATATCGTGATTCGGCGTGCAAATATGACGCACCGCGCCATCGCTTCGGCATCGCTCCCGGCGCCCCAACAGCCTGTTTGCCGCGCCGAATAGCCCGAAAGAAGGCTTGCCGGCCGGCCGTTCTGGCGCGATCATGAAGCCGTGATGACACAGTCCTGAGTCAAGGAGGCGCCGTATGGATTTCGGCGAAACCGATCCCAGCGCGTACCGCGGGGGCGAGCAGCGATCGCAAGTCCCCGCCAACTCTAGTTCTGCGAGCGAAGTGACTTTCAGCCGGCGCGAGCTCGACCGCATTCTCAGACTCTACGGCCGCAAGGTCGCCGACGGCGAGTGGCGCGATTACGCCATCGATTTTCTGAAAGACCGCGCGGTGTTTTCAGTATTCCGCCGCGCCTCGGAAATGCCGATCTACCGCATCGAGAAAAATCCGCGGCTCGGCCGCCGCCAGGGCGCCTATAGCGTCATCTCGGCGACCGGCCACATCTTGCGCCGCGGCCACGAGCTCGACCGCGTGCTCAGCGCGCTCGATCGCTCGCTTCGGGTGGTAGCGGGCTAGGACTTCCGTTTCCAGACTGCAGGCCGTCATAGCTGCCATAGATTGCTCGCGTGGCATCTGCGCAGAGCGTTGCACGATATTTGCAACGGCATTCAGCGAGCC
Source organism: uncultured Alphaproteobacteria bacterium (assembly GCA_963696555.1). Taxonomy (GTDB): domain Bacteria; phylum Pseudomonadota; class Alphaproteobacteria; order Rhizobiales; family Xanthobacteraceae; genus BOG-931. The sequence continues at coordinate 230,613 of CAVOKR010000028.1, forward strand.
CATTTCGGCTCGATGCAGGGAAGCGCGGCATGACGGTCAGACGAAACGAATCGGTCGGCGCCGCCGGCGCCGTGATTGTTGTCGCGTTGGTCACGGCGGTTCTGGCGCCGGCAGCGTCGGCCAAGGCCGACGATGCCAAGCCCTATGTCATGAAGCTGAGCACGGCCACGCTCAACGACACGCAGCAGGAATGGCTGCAGCGTTTTGCCTCGGCGGTGGAGAAGGATTCCGGTGGCCGGATCAAAAGCGAGATTTATCCGGCAAGCCAGCTCGGCTCCATTCCCCGGCAGATCGAAGGCACCCAGTTCGGCTCGATCCAAGCCTGGATCGGACCGCCTGAATTCCTCGTCGGCGTCGATGAGCGCTACGAGGCGCTGAGCGCGCCCGGATTGTTTACGAGCCGCGAACAGGACCTGCGGGTGATCGACGATCCGCCGGTCAACAGCATGATCCTCGGCTTGGGCGCGGACAAAGGCCTGGTCGGGATGGCGATCATGCTCACCGGCCCGTCCGCGATTGTGGTGCGCAAACCGGTGCGGCATCTCGCCGAATTCGAAGGCATGAAGATACGCGTGCTGGCGTCGCCGTTTCAGCTCGAGATGATCAAGCGAATGGGGGCATCGCCTGTGGCGATGTCGCTCGGCGACGTGCTGCCGGCACTGCAGCAGGGCGCCATCGACGGCGCACTCGGCACCATTCCGGTTTTCGGGCCGCTCCATTATGTCGATGCGGCGAAGTATGCCGTCGAAAGCGAGCAGCCTTACGTCAACGTCATCGTCGTGATGAACAAAAAATGGGTCGACGCGCTGCCGCCGGATCTGCAAAAGATCCTTCACGACGATGCCGCGGCCGTTTCCAAGGGCATCGTTCCGTTCGTGACCGATTTCTTTGCCGCGCAACGCAAAGCCTGGACCGACAAAGGCGGCGAACTGATCGGCCTCCCGGCAGCGGAAGAGGCCGAGATGGTCGCCAAGATTTCCAGTATCGGTAACGATACCTCGGCGGCGAAGCCGGCCCTCAACAAGGCGGTCAATCTGGTCTTCGAGTCGGCCGCGCGCAATAAATAGGAACCGCGGCCGGTTCGCCGCGCGACCAGCGCGGAGGTCAGGCGCCGCGCTTGAGCGCATCGCCCCATTTTGCCTCGATGGCGAGCGCGTCCTCGTGGGAGAGAGCGGAAAGCTTCGGAAACTTGTCGATCCAAGCGAATGGCTTAACCGCCTCGATAATGAGCTTCGAATGCGAACTGACGCCGCGTAATTTGGCGTCGGGCGCAATCCGCGGATCGAGCGCCGAACTCCAGGCATTCCGGATCACATCGGTCTGTTCCGACGGCTCGCAGCGCGTCGTCACCGCCCACATCACGTCGGCGAGATTGGACGGATCGATGTCGTCGTCGACCACCACGACGACGCGTCCCATGTAACTGTTGGCCGCGGCGATCAGGGCGGCGCGCTTGGCATGGCCGTCATAACGCTGCCGCAGCGCCACGACGGTCATCAGTTGCGACACGTGCTGCCACACGCCGACCACATCGGTGACGCCGGCGCTTTCGAGATTGCTCCAGATGCTGGCGGCCCGGAACGGCAGCCCGAAGTGGAAGCGCGGCGGCTTCATGGGCGGCGAACCGAGCAGGATCGGATCGGCGCGATGATGGGTCGCCGTCACCGCCATCACCGGGCACGGACGCCGCTCGGCGGCGAAATAGCCCGTGAACTCGCCAAACGGCCCTTCCAGCAAGGAGGCCTCAGGGAACGGCTTGAGGTGGCCTTCGATGATGATCTCGGCATGGGCCGGGATCGGCAGGCCGGTAACCGGGCCGGGATGGATCTCAATCGGCGCGTCTTTGATGGCGCCCGCGAAGTCGAATTCCGAGACGCCGGCCGGCCAGATATTCGAAGCCCGCGATGAACAGCGCCGGGTCCTCGCCGCAGACGATCGCGACCGGGCATGGTCTGCCCTTTTCCCAATATTTCTTCGCGATCATCGCGCCGTGCCGGCCGCTGTGATCGAATTGGATCGTCAGTTCCTTTGGCCCATGGACCTGTACGCGATAGATCGACGCATTGATCCAGCCGTCGTCGGGATCGCGCATGACGACCAGGCTGCCGGAGCCGATATAAGGTCCGCCATCTTGCTTTATGCCACAGCGGAGCCGGGAATTTCGTCACATCGACGTCCGTCGCCACGCATGGAAATCTCGAGCCAGGCGGCGCTGGCAATTTCGACCGGCTTACGCGGTGTCAGCGTCTGCCGCTTTGCCATCCAATGCTTTGAGCGCATCGAGCGGCCGCAGATTGGGGTCGATGCCGAGCGCGAGCGCCGCGCGTTGCGGGCTTGTCACCGCATTGGTGAGGACGCGAAACCCGGGCGCATGCCCCTTGATGTGATCGAACAGCAACGCCGGGCAACCGGCCGTGCCGGCCGCGACCTCGGTAATGCCGCCGATCTCATGGCGTGGATCGGCACCCTCGATGCGCCGCAATGCCGAAAGCGCGTCGATCTGGGAGATGAATTCGCGAAGATCTTTGTAGGACACCTTGGCGGCTCTGCTCCGTTCACCCCCATAGCTACCGAACCGTCGCAATACAGCAAAGAGGTCTTTATTCTCGATGCCGCTGAAGAGCTTGGCTCACGGCAGGGTGCGTCGCCATCGCCGAGCGCAAGCTGCATCAGCGGCGTGTCGAGCCATTGGCCGTGCTTGAAGCCGACCGAGCGCAGCGTACCGACCATGGCGAAGCCGGCCGCGGCGATGCAGCGCGATCGAGGCGGTCTGCGCCGAATCGCCGATCACCGCGATCATCTGCCGGAAGCCGCGTTGCTCGCTTTCCTCGATCAGCCGCGCGAGCAGGAGCTTGCCGATGCCGCGGCGGTGAAATTCCGGCGCGATGTAGATCGAATCCTCGACCGTCCATCGGTAGGCCGGCCGCGCGCGATAGGGACCCGCATAGGCATAGCCGGCAACCGCGCCGGCGATCTCGGCGACCAGATAGGGATAGCCGCCGGTCAGCAGCGTCTCAAAGCGCCGCAGCCATCTCGGCTTCGTCCGGCGGCTCGAGTTCGAACGACGCCGTGCCGTGCGACGACGGCGTCGGCATAGATGCGCGTAATGGCCGGAATATCGGCGGGCCTTGCGGCCCGAATGCTGACTTCGGTCATCGAGCGCCAGATCGAAAAAGCAAAACGCCCCGGGTTTGAGCCCGGGGCGCTGTCGTTTGAGTGATGCGCTTTGAGTTCAGCGGCGGTCGCCGAACAGCCGCAGCATCATCAGGAACAGGTTGATGAAGTCGAGATAGAGCGACAGCGCGCCCATCACCGCCTTGCGGCCGGCGACGGTGCCGTCGTCCATCGCGCTATACATTTCCTTGATCCGCTGCGTGTCCTAGGCGGTCAGGCCGGCGAAGATCAGCACGCCGATCACCGAGATCGCCCAGTCGAGCCCGCTCGAATGCAGGAACATGTTGACCAGCATGGCGATGATGATGCCGATCAGGCCCATGAACAGGAACGAGCCGACGCCGGTCAGATCGCGCTGCGTGGTGTAGCCGTACAGGCTCATCGCGCCGAACGTGGCCGCCGAGATGAAGAACACCCGCGTGATCGACGCGCCGGTATAGGCGAGGAAGATCGACGCCAGCGACAGGCCGAGCAGCCCGGCATAGACGAAGAACAGCGTCAGCGCCGTTCCCGACCGACAGCCGGTTGATGCGGAAGCTCATGAAGAACACCAGGCCGAGCGTGCCGAGGAGCAGCACGATCGATCAGCGGGCCGCTGAAGATGGCGTGCGCCGAAGGGCGTCAGTCCGGTGATCTGACCGCCGGACGACTTGGATGGCGTCGCCGCCGGCGGCTTGATAGGTCAGCCAGGCCACGAGCCCGGTCAGCGCCACGCCGCCGGCCATATAGTTGTAGACGCGGATCATGTGCGCGCGCAGACCCGCATCGATCGCGACCTGGTCCGTGCGATAGCCGGTCCTGGCGGTTGCGAAATTCCGATCGAAGTCGGACATGGAAATACCCCTGGGTTGTCCCGGCGCTATGCCGGGGCTGGCGTTCGGCGAACGCCGAAACACTGCGTGGCAGGAATCTAGTGCGAAAGCGCCCCGCGCGCCAGATGGGTGCGACGCCATATTTTGCAAGTGTTACAAACCGTTCATGCGTGCTTAACGGCGGCGGCTGCCGGCGCGGCGCATCAGAGATTCCGCAATACTTCGGCGGGCTTGCGGCCGAGCGCCGAGAAGGTGCCGGCAAGCCCGAGCGCCGACGGTGACGAAGAGCGCAGCCGCGGCGGTCGCCGACGGCCTCGCCGGCCACCCAGACGAAGGGAAAATCCATCACCCGGGTCACCACCAGGTCGGCGGCGAGCGAGCCGGCGGCGACGCCGAACACGACCGTCGCCAGGCCGATCAGGAGATATTCGATCGCATAGGCGGCGGTGAGCCGCGCCCGCGTCGCGCCCAGGGTCTTGAGCACCACGGCGTCGTAGATCCGGAAGCGCTGGCCGGCGGCGAGCGCGCCGCCGAGCACCAGCGCCGCGGCAATCAGCGTGATCGAGCTTGCGCCGCGCAGCGCCAGCACGAGCTTGCCGACGAGCGCGTCGACCGCATCGAGCGCGTCCTTGACGCGCACCGCGGTGACCGTCGGAAAAGCATCGGCCAGCGCCTTGATGACGGCGGTTTCCTCGGCCGTCGTGCCGCCGTCGGCGAAGGTCAGCGTGGCGATGTCGGTATGCGGCGCGCCGTCGAACGTGCCGGGCGAAAACACCAGCACGAAATTGATGCCGAGATTTTCCCAATCGACGGCGCGCAGATTGGCGATCCGCGCCGTGACGTTGCGGCCGAGCACATTGACGGTGATGGTGTCGCCGATCTTGAGATCGAGATCGTGCGCGGTGCGGCTTTCCAGCGAAACCAGCGGCTCGCCGGAATAATCGGCGCTCCACCATTGGCCGGCGACGATGCGCGAGCCGGCCGGCACCGCGTTCGCATAGGTGATGCCGCGGTCGCCGCGCAGCACCCAGCGCGATCCGGCGGCGGGCTTTGAGATCGTCGGCCTTGATGCCGTTCGCCGCGACGATGCGGCCGCGCAGCATCGGCACGCGCTCGAGCGTCGCGCCCGGCGCCTGCGTCGTGCACGAAGGCGTCGAAGCGGTCGGCGTCGGCAGCCGGGATATCGAGGAAGAAGAACGACGGCGCGTGTTCCGGCAGCGCGGCGGCGAATTCGCGATGCAGATTGCCGTCGATCTCGACCACGGTGACCAGCAAGCGCGAGGCCCAAGCCCGAGCGACAGCATGACGCTCGGCGTCAGCGCGCCGGCGCGGTGGATATTGGCGATGGCGAGCCGCAGCACCGTCGAGCGCTGGCGCGGCAGGCGCCGGGCGATCCACATCGTCAGCATCGCGACGAGCCGCAGCAGCAGGAAAACGACGGCGGCGGCGACGACGAAAAGATCGCGGCGACGCGGCGGTCGTAGGTGGTGAAGATCGCCAGCGCCGCGAAGAGCGGCGACGATCGCCGCCGTGGCGACGACATAGCGCAGCCGCGGCCAGGACCGCTCGGCGGCGATCTGATCGCGAAACAGCATCGACACCGAAATGTCGTGCGCGCGCCCGAGCGGCCACAGCGCAAAGGCGAGCGCCGTGAGCAGGCCATAGGCGATCGACAGCGCCAGCACGCCCGGATACAGCGCCGGCGCGACCGGCAGCGGAATGATCGCGCCGAAGGCCGAGGCGATCGCGAACGGCAGCGCGGCGCCGAGCGCCGCGCCGATGCACGGTGGCGACCAGCGCGACCAGCATCGATCTCGGTGCAATAGATGGCGAAAATGCCGCCGCCGGTGGCGCCGAGCGCCTTCATGGTGCCGATCGACGTCGCGCTTGCGCGCGAGATGGCTTGCGACCGCATTGGCGACGCCGACGCCGCCGACCAGGAGCGTGGTCAGGCCGACCAGCGTCAGGAATTGGGTGAAGCGCTCGACGTTGCGTTCGAGCTGCGGCGAGGCCTTGTTGCGGGTGCGGATTTCCCAGCCGGCGTCCGGAAACTGCCGTCTGCGGCCTGTTTTTGCAGCGCCGCGACGGCGCCGTCGCTCGCGTCGGCGGCGGGCAGCCGCAGCCGGTATTGCCAGCGCACCAGGCTGCCGGGCTGCAACAGCCCGGTGGCGCGCAGCGCCGCTTCGCTCATCAGCACGCGCGGGCCGAGCCCGATGCCGCCGGCGAGCTTGTCGGGTTCGCCGGTCAGCGCCGCGCGCAGCTCGATCGTGGCATTGCCGATGGTGATGCGGTCGCCGGTTTTCAGATCGAGCCGCGTCAGCAGCGCCGGATCGACCGCCGCGCCGAACGCGCCGCCGTTTTGCGCGAACAGTGCGGCAAGCGGCAGCGCCGGGATCGGTCGCCACCGCGCCGAACAGCGGATAGTCGGCGTCGACCGCCTTGATCTCGACCAGCGTCGAGCGGCCGTCGCGCGGTCCGCGCCATGGCGCGCAAGCGTGGCGGCGACCGAGACCGTGCCATGCGCATCGAGGAAAGCGCGCTCGGCGTCGCTGGCCTCGCGCTGGATCAGCGAAAAGGCGAGGTCGCCGCCGAGGATGACGCGGCCGGCGCCGGCAATGCCGTCGTTGAGGCTCGCCGCCACCGAGCCGACGCCGGCGATCGCCATGACGCCGAGCGCGATGCAGGCGATGAAGACGCCGAAGCCGCGCAAGCCGCCGCGCAATTCGCGCCAGGCAAAACGCAGCGCGAAGCGCATGCGCGATCGTGCTGGCTCGGGCTCAGCGGCGGGCGCCAGCATCAGGCTCGGCGAGCTTCGGGCATGAGCGCGCGAGCACGAAATGGGTCGGCACGAACGACGAGCAGCGGCAGGCCGATCAACAGGCCGACGAACCAGACATAGGCCGGCATCCAGGTTTGCGCCGCAGTGTCGCTCAGGCCCCACACATAGTTGATGTTGACCGGCGTCAGCCCGGGATGCGGCGTCGGCGGCGGCATCAAGAAGAAACAGACCAGCAGCAGCACCCAGGCAAGCGCCGGTCCAGGACCAGCAAGGCGCGCCGGTCATAGCCGATCCGCCAGACCAGATAGACCAGGAGGAACGGCAGCCAGCCGTGAAACAGCGACAAGCAGCCGCAGGAACAGCGAGCGGTCGGCGTCGAACATGTAGTCGGTCATGCCGGTCAGCGAAACGCCGGTGGCATTGACGAGAAAATCGGTCACCCAAACCGCCTGCGGCACCAGAATGCCGACGGCGGACATCGAGATCAGCAGCGCATTCTCCGACCAGATCGCGATCAGCGTGAAGATCAGCGCGACGTCGCAGAAATAGAGAAAATTGGTCGGCCCGTAATAATGCCAATAGACCGGAATGAGCACCGCCATGAAACGCGGTGTAGGCGAGTTTCAGCGCAAGCGGGATGCGCGCGGTTGGCGTCATGATGCGGCCTGGTCCCGCGATGCGATGCGGCGCGACGATCTGCCCCGAATGCATGTGCAGCACGCGATCGCAGCGCGCCGCAAGCGCGGTGTCGTGGGTGACCAGAACGAGCGTGGTGCCGCGCTCGCGATGGCCGCGAAACAGAAGTTCGATGATCTCGCTGCCGGTCGCTTCGTCGAGATTGCCGGTCGGCTCGTCGGCGACGAGGATCGCTGGATTGGGCGCGAGCGCGCGGGCGAGCGCGACGCGCTGCTGCTCGCCGCCGGAAAGCTCGGCCGGATAATGGTGCAGGCGCTGCGCCAAGCCCGACCGCGGCAATTCGCGCTCGGCGCGGGCGAGCGCGTCGGCGCGCGCCGGCGAGTTCGAGCGGGACGGCGACATTTTCCAGCGCCGTCATGGTCGGGATCAGATGGAAGGCCTGGAACACGATGCCGATGTTCCTGCCGCGAAAGCGCGCCAGCCGGTCTTCGTCGAGCCGTTGCAGATCCTCGCCGGCGACCATCACCGAGCCGGAGTCCGGCCGCTCCAGCCCGGTCATCACCATCAGCAGCGTCGATTTGCCCGAGCCCGACGGCCCGAGCAGTGCCAACGGCCTCGCCGCGGCCTATATGGAGGTCGATGTCGCGCAGGATATGGACGCGGGCGGCGCCGCGGCCGAGCGACAGATTGACGCCGCGCAAGCGCGATGGCGTCGCCGGCGAGAGGATGCCCGGGAATGTCGTTCATGCTGCGACTGGCTCAGACGGCCTCAGCGTCGACGCGCTCCGCTCATATGGGTGGCGGCGGCGCTTCCGCCAAATCGCCGTGCGCTTTGTAGCGTGGCGCTGCGTGGCCGCAACAGCAGCGCCGGCAGCGCATGCCGATCGACGCCGGTCCATATCGTCGCGCTGGGCGATTCGCTGACCGCGGGCTATGGGCCTGCCGGCGAAGGACGGTTTCGTGCCGCGCCTGCAAGCGGCGCTGGCCGCGAAGGGCGTCGCCGCCGAGATCGCCAATGCCGGCGTCTCCGGCGATACCGCCTCGGACGGGCTGGCCCGGCTCGACTGGTCGGTGCCGCACGGCACCGATGCGGTCATCGTCGAGCTTGGCGCCAACGACATGCTGCGCGGCATCAAGCCGCGAGACGACGCGCGCCGCGCTCGACGCGATTTTGCACCGGCTGACCGCGCGTCATATCGCCGTCCTGCTGTGCGGCATGCGCGCCGCGCCGAATCTCGGCGCCGATTACGGCGCGGGCATTCGAGCGCATCTATCCGGAGCTTGCCGCCAAATACGGCGCGCTGCTCTATCCGTTCTTTCTCGACGGCGTCGCCGCCGATCTCAGGCTGATGCAGCAGGACGGCCTGCATCCCAACGCCGCCGGCGTCGACGTGATCGTCGCGCGCATCTTGCCGAAGGTGGAGGAGCTCGTCGCCGCGTGCCCGAGCACAGCAGTCCGTCGTAAGGGTTGCGCGCTGCGTCGCGATCGACCCCATTCTTCGTGCTGCGATTCGGCGAATCACGAGCCGCAGAGTTGTCATGCCCCGCCTGTTTACCGGTCTCGAAATTCCGCCGTCGGTCGCCCAGTCGCTCGCCATGATGCGCGGCGGCTTGCCGGGCGCGCGCTGGATCGATCCGGAAAATTATCACCTGACGCTGCGCTTCATCGGCGATATCGACGACGCGCTGGCGCGCGAAATCGCCGGCTTGCTCGGCCGCGTGCAGCGCGACGCCGTTCGAAGCTGCGGCTCGACGGGCTTGACGTCGTTCGGCGGCCGCAAGCCGCGCGCCGTGGTCGCGGCGGTGTCGCCGGTTCCGCCGCTGATGGAGCTGCAGGCCGAGCACGAACGGCTGTTGCAGCGGCTCGGGCTGGAGCCCGAGGGCCGCAAATACACGCCGCATGTCACGCTGGCGCGGCTGCGCGATTCCTCGAGCCAGGCAGGTCGCCGATTATCTGGCGCCCGCGGCCATTTCCGCTCGGCGTCGTTCGAGGTGTCGCGCTTCGTGCTGTTTTCGTCGCGCGCCTCGGTCGGCGGCGGCCCCTATAGTCGTCGAGGCGAGCCTATCCGCTCGCCGCTGCCGAAGCTGCGGCGTACAGCACAGCCGGCTTGACTGCGCGGCTGCGCTCGCATCACGCGCCGCAGCATCCGCGACTGCAGGTCGAGCATCGCGGTGGCGAAGCCGTGGCTGTCGGCCATGAACTCGCGCATCAGCGACAGCGGCGTCGGGCGCGAGGACTTCGACTTCGCCGACGACGCTGCCGAAATCGAACGACAGTTCGGCGTCGAATTTGCGCGCCAGCTGCTGCATGCGGCGGTTCTCGGCCAGGCAGGCCATGTGCAGAGGCCGGAAGCCGCGGTTGCGCGCGGCCAGCAAGGTGCGGCGCAGCAGCGCCGAGCCGACGCCATGGCTCTGCCAGGGCTTCTCGACGCTGATGGCGGCTTCGGCCTGGTGCGGGAAGCGCAGCGCCGAGCGGCCGCAGTTCGGCCGCGCCGCGCATCACGCCGTCGACGAAAAAGCCATGCACCACGGCATCGAGCGCCAGCGACAGATCGACGTAATTGCGGACGAAGTCGTCGGATACGCCGCCGCCGAACCGGCTGCGCCGGCTGTCGCGGTCGAGCCGCAGCAAGTGGTCGCGGTATTTGTCGGTTTCGCCGATCCACAATTTGCGGATCACGCCGCCTTCGGGAAGAACTTCCTGCATTCCGGGTCTCCTGACATTGTCGTCGATAAGACCCTCCTCGTCGCTTCCTCCCCAGGAGCATCGCGCGCGGCGAACGATGCTCGGCGCACGTCGAATCAAACCATCATGTTGTGTGGCGCGAAACTTTGGCAAGGCGAAGCATTGAGCAACATGCGCGCATTCCGTATACGCATGGCTTGCACAGCGTTTGCGACGATTTGACGACTGCGACGATCGCCGACACGCCGGCGATCAGTGCATGACTTGGCACGCCGTCTGCGACCGCCGAGCGTTCGCCACTTTCTCCGCCCGTTAATCCGCATCGCTTAACGCATCATGGCGAGCTCCATCACAGCGCAATACGCCGCCGGCGTCGCCGCCGGCAGGGTCGAGCGCGACGACGCGCAGCTCGCCGTCGTCGACAGGCTGGCGCGGCTCGAAGCGCGGATCGTCGCAGCATCGGCTGGCGCGCAAATCCTCGTCGCTGGGCTGGCTGTTCGCCGCCGCGAGCAGCGACGCAGCCGCCGCTCAGGGCCTCTACATCTACGGCGACGTCGGCCGCGGCAAGACCATGCTGATGGATTTGTTCTTCGAGGCGAGCCCGGTGAGCGCAAGCGCCGCGCGCATTTTCACGAATTCATGCTCGACGTGCACGAGCGCATCCATGCCTTCCGGCAGAAGATGAAAGCACGGCGAGCATGCCGGCGAGGATCCGATCCGGCTGTCGGCGACGCAACTGGCGCAGGAAGCCTGGCTGCTCTGCTTCGACGAATTCCACGTCACCGACATCGCCGACGCCATGATCCTCGGCCGGCTGTTCACGCAGCTGTTCGAGCGCGGCGTCGTCGTGGTCGCGACCTCGAACGTGGCGCCGGACGAACTCTACAAGGACGGTCTCAACCGCGCGCTGTTCGTGCCGTTCATCGAGATGCTGGAACAGCACATGGACGTGGTGCGGCTCGACGCGCGCACCGATTTCCGGCTGGAGAAACTCGCCGGCCTGCCGGTGTGGTACGTGCCGGCCGATGCCGCGGCCGATGCCGCGCTCGACGATGCCTGGCGGCGGCTTGACCGGCGACGATCACGGCGCGCGCGCAGGAACTGCCGTGCAAGGGCCGCAGCGTGCACGTGCCGCGCGCCGCCATGGGCGTGGCGCGTTTTTCCTTCCACGATCTCTGCGAGCAGCCGCTCGCGGCCGCCGACTATCTGCGGATCGCGCACGAATATCACACCGTCATCCTCGACCACGTTCCGGTGATGACCTATCGACAACCGCAACGCCGCCAAGCGCTTCATCATCCTGATCGACACGCTCTACGACATGAACGTGAAGCTGATCGCCTCGGCCGCAGCCGAGCCCGACGCGCTCTATCGCGCCGACGAAGGTTTTGAGGCGCAGGAATTCAAGCGCACCGCCTCGCGCCTGATCGAGATGCGGTCGCAGGCCTATCTGGCGCGGCCGCATGGCGCCGCGCATGCGCAGACGGCGGGCTCGTCGGCGGGGATTGTCGAGACGTGAGCGCGCGACTGCGAGCAAGCCGCTTCGGGCGATCTTGCGCTGCGACCAGTCGATCCAGCAGTGCCGCCCGACTTGAACGCGTCATCCGAAAGGGCTAATGACCCGACAGCCGGGCCTTCTCTGACCAATCAAGGATATTTGCTGATGGCGCGAAACAAGATCGCATTGATAGGCTCGGGGCAAATCGGCGGGACGCTGGCGCTTCTCATCGGCCTCAAAGAACTCGGCGACGTCGTCATGTTCGACGTCATGGAAGGCGTTCCCCAGGGCAAGGCGCTCGATCTCGTCCAGGCGTCGCCGGTCGAGGGTTTCGATGCCAAGCTTCACCGGCACCAATTCCTATGAGGCGATCGAAGGCGCTTCGGTCTGCATCGTCACCGCCGGCGTGCCGCGCAAGCCCGGCATGAGCCGCGACGATCTGCTCGGCATCAACCTCAAGGTGATGGAGCAGGTCGGCGCCGGCATCAAGAAATACGCGCCGAACGCCTTCGTCATCTGCATCACCAATCCGCTCGACGCCATGGTCTGGGCGCTGCAGAAGTGCTGCGGCCTGCCGAAGAACATGGTCGTCGGCATGGCCGGCGTGCTCGAATTCCGCGCGTTTCCGCTATTTCCTCGCCGACGAATTCAATGTCTCGGTCGAGGATGTCACCGCCTTCGTGCTCGGCGGCCATGGCGACACCATGGTGCCGCTGGTGCGCTATTCGGCGGTCGCCGGCATTCCGCTGCCCGATCTGGTCAAGATGGGCTGGACCACGCAGGCCCGGCTCGACGAGATCGTCAACCGCACCCGCAACGGCGGCGGCGAAATCGTCAGCCTGCTGAAGACCGGCTCGGCCTTCTACGCGCCGGCGGCTTCGGCGATCGCGATGGCGGAAAGCTATCTGCGCGACAAGAAGCGCGGTGTTGCCCTGCGCCGCCTGGCTCAACGGCGAATATGGCGTCAAGGACCTCTATGTCGGCGTGCCGGTCGTGATCGGCGCCAAGGGCGTCGAGCGCATCGTCGAGATCGAGTTCACCAGCGCCGAGCGCGCGCATGTTCGAAAAATCGGCGGAATCGGTGCAAACCCTGATCGACGCCTGCAAGAAGATCGCGCCCGATCTCGGGAAGTAAGTCTGTCCGTTCGATTTCTCGTTCGCCGCTCTCCCTCGGCCGGATTGCCGATTACTGGGGCCGCTCATGAACATCCACGAATACCAGGCCAAAGCGGTGCTGCGCGACTTCGGCGTGCCGGTGCCGCGCGGCATCCCGGCGTTCACGGTCGCGGAAGCCGAAAAGGCCGCCAACGAACTCGGCGGGCCGGTCTGGGTGGTGAAGGCGCAAATCCATGCCGGCGGCCGCGGCAAGGCCGGCGGCGTCAAGGTGGTCAAATCGGTCGCCGACGTGAGCCGCGAATCGGCGCGGCTCCTCGGCTCGACGCTGGTGACGCACCAGACCGGGCCGCACGGCAAACAGGTCAACCGGCTCTATATCGAGGAAGGCTCGGCGATCGACCGCGAATTTTATCTCTCGATGCTGGTCGACCGCGAAACTTCGCGCGTGGCGCTTGTGGTATCGACCGAAGGCGGCATGAACATCGAAGAGGTCGCCCACAACACGCCCGACAAGATCGCAACCATATCGGTCGATCCGGTGTCCGGCATCTGCCCGCATCACGTACGTAGCGTCGCGCATGCGCTGCATCTCGATGCCGACCTCGGCAAGCAGTTGGGTCCGGTGCTCAGCGGTCTCTACAAGGCTTTCATCGACACCGACATGAGCCTGCTCGAGATCAATCCGCTGGTCGTCACCAAGGACAAGAAGCTGATCTGCCTCGATGCCAAGGTCGACTTCGACAACAACGCGCTGTTCCTGCATCCGAAGATCGCGGCGCTGCGCGACGAGACCGAGGAAGACGCCAAGGAGATCGAAGCCTCGAAATTCGATCTCAATTACATCGCGCTCGACGGCTCGATCGGCTGCATGGTCAATGGCGCCGGCCTCGCCATGGCGACCATGGACATCATCAAACTCTACGGCATGGCGCCGGCGAATTTTCTCGATGTCGGCGGCAGCGCCACCAAGGATCGCGTCTCGGCGGCGTTCAAGATCATCACCTCGGATCCCAACGTGAAGGGCATCCTGGTCAACATCTTCGGCGGCATCATGAAGTGCGACGTGATCGCCGAAGGCGTGGTCGCGGCCGTCAAGGAAGTCGGGCTGAAGGTGCCGCTCGTGGTGCGGCTCGAAGGCACCAATGTCGATCTCGGCAAGAAGATCATCTCGGAATCGAAGCTCAATGTGCTGCCCGCCGACGATCTCGACGATGCCGCGCAGAAGATTGTCAAAGCGGTGAAGGAGGCGGCGTAATGTCCATCCTCATCGACAAGAACACCAAGGTCATCTGCCAGGGCTTTACCGGCAAGAACGGCACCTTTCATTCCGAGCAGGCGATCGCCTACGGCACCAAAATGGTCGGCGGCGTGTCGCCCGGCAAAGGCGGTGCGACGCATCTCGGTCTGCCGGTGTTCGATACGGTGGCCGAAGCGCGCGAGAAGACCGGTGCCGATGCGAGCGTGATCTATGTGCCGCCGCCAGGCGCCGCCGACGCCATCGCCGAGGCGATCGAGGCGGAAATTCCGCTCATCGTCTGCATCACCGAAGGCATTCCGGTGAGCCACATGGTGAAGGTGAAGCGCTCGCTGTGCGGCTCGAAGTCGCGGCTGATCGGGCCGAACTGCCCCGGCGTCATGACCGCGGGCGAATGCAAGATCGGCATCATGCCGGGCAATATCTTCAAGACCGGCTCGGTCGGCATCGTGTCGCGTTCCGGCACGCTGACTTACGAGGCAGTGTTCCAGACGACGCGCGAGGGTTTGGGCCAGACCACGGCGGTCGGCATCGGCGGCGATCCGGTCAAGGGCACCGAATTCATCGCGGTGCTGGAAATGTTTCTCGCCGACGCCAAGACCACGTCGATCGTGATGATCGGCGAAATCGGCGGCTCGGCCGAAGAGGACGCGGCGCAGTTTCTCAAGGATGAGGCCAAGCGCGGCCGCAAGAAGCCGGTCGTCGGCTTTATCGCCGGCCGCACCGCGCCGCCCGGCCGCCGTATGGGCCATGCCGGCGCGATCATTTCCGGCGGCAAGGGTGATGCCGAATCCAAGATCGCCGCCATGGAATCCGCCGGGATCAAAGTTTCGCCGTCGCCGGCGCGGCTCGGTAAGACACTGGCGGAAGTGTTGAAATCATAATTCATTACTTCCGTCTTTTGTCTGCCGCGTCGAAGGCTTAAATAGGGTACAAGAAATCCCCCAGCGCCGGGCCGGGGCTTCTCCCGTCACTCTCCCCGCCCGCAGGGGCGGGCTGGAGAGCCGCTAGTCATACGTTTTTTCGTATTGGGCTTTAGGTCCTCTCGCCACTCGCTCGGGATTGCTCAAGGGTCACATCATGTCACGCCAGGATGCGAACACAGCCTTCGCCGTCACCTCGTTCCTCTACGGCGGCAATGCCGCTTATATCGACGATCTCTATGCGCGCTACGAAACCGATCCCAAATCCGTCGATGCCGAGTGGCAGTCGTTCTTCGCGAGCCTCAAGGACGATGCCCGCGACGTCGCCAAGAATGCGCACGGTCCGTCGTGGAATCGGCCGGGCTGGCCGGTGCCGGAACGCAGCGATCTCATCTCCGCACTCGACGGCCAATGGGCCGAGGCCGGCAAGACGATCGGCGGCAAGGTCAAGGCGCAAGCGCAGACCCGCGGCGTCGAACTTTCGTCGGCCGATATCGAGCGCGCCACCCGCGACTCGATCCGCGCCCTGATGCTGATCCGCGCCTATCGGGCCCGCGGCCATTTTCACGCCAATCTCGATCCGCTCGGCATCGCCACGCTGAGCAACGAGGAAGAGCTCGATCCGCGGACCTATGGATTTACCGACGCCGACCTCGACCGTCCGATCTTTCTCGACAAGGTGCTGGGCCTCGAATTCGGCACCATCCGCCAAGTCGTGGCCATTCTCCGCCGCACCTATTGCCAGACGCTCGGCGTCGAATTCCTGCACATTTCCAACGGGGCGCAGAAGGGCTGGATCCAGGAGCGCATCGAGGGCGAAGACAAGGAAATCACGTTCACCCGCGAGGGCAAGCGCGCCATCCTCAACAAACTGGTCGAGGCCGAAGGTTTTGAAAAATTCTGCGATCTGAAATTCACCGGCACCAAGCGCTTCGGCCTCGACGGCGGCGAATCGATGATCCCGGCGCTCGAACAGATCATCAAACGCGGCGGCGCGCTCGGCGTGCGCGAGATCATCGTCGGCATGGCGCATCGCGGCAGGCTCAACGTCTTGTCGCAGGTCATGGGCAAGCCGCACCGCGCCATCTTTCACGAATTCAAGGGCGGCTCATCGACCCCCGACGCGGTCGAGGGCTCGGGCGACGTCAAATACCATCTCGGCGCCTCGTCGGACCGCGAGTTCGACCACAACACCGTGCATCTGTCGCTCACCGCCAATCCGTCGCATCTCGAAATCGTCGATCCGGTGGTGCTCGGCAAAGTGCGGGCCAAGCAGGATCAGTTCAACGCGACGGCGGAAGACCGCACCATGGTGATGCCGCTGTTGATCCACGGCGATGCCTCCTTCGCCGGCCAGGGAGTGATCGCGGAATGCTTCGGGCTCTCCGGACTGCGCGGCCACCGCACCGGCGGTTCTGTGCATTTCATCGTCAACAATCAGATCGGCTTCACCACCAATCCACGCTTCTCGCGCTCGTCGCCGTACCCGTCCGACGTCGCCAAGATGATCGAGGCGCCGATCTTCCACGTCAACGGCGACGATCCAGAGGCGGTAGTGTTCGCCGCCAAGATCGCGACCGAGTTCCGGCAGAAATTCCAGAAGCCGGTCGTCATCGACATGTTCTGCTACCGCCGCCACGGCCACAACGAGGGCGACGAGCCGTCCTTCACCCAGCCCTTGATGTACAAGGCGATCGCCACCCATCCGACGACGCTCGAGATCTACGGCAATAAGCTCGTCGTCGAAGGCGTCGTCACGGCAGGCGAAGTCGACAAGATGAAGGCCGACTGGCGCGACCGGCTCGATGCCGAGCTCGACGCCGCGGGCGGCTATCGCGCCAACAAGGCCGATTGGCTCGACGGCCGTTGGGCGGGCTTCAAATCCGCGGGCGATGCTGACGATCCGCGCCGCGGCAAGACCGGCGTCGATCTTTCGACGCTCAAATCAATCGGCGAGAAGATCACGGCGCTGCCGCAGGGCTTTCATCTGCACCGCACGCTTGGCCGTTTCCTGGAAAATCGGAAGAAGGCGATCGATACCGGTAACGGCATCGACTGGTCGACCGGCGAGGCGCTCGCCTTCTGCTCATTGCTCCTCGAAGGCCATCGGGTGCGGCTGTCGGGCCAGGATTCCGAGCGCGGCACCTTCTCGCAGCGGCACTCGGTATTGACCGATCAGGAGACCGAAAACCGCTACACGCCCTTCAATCATCTCGGCGACGGGCAGGCGCGCTACGAAGTCATCAATTCGATGCTGTCCGAAGAGGCTGTGCTCGGGTTCGAGTACGGCTATTCGCTGGCCGAGCCCAATGCGCTGACACTGTGGGAAGCGCAGTTCGGCGATTTCGCCAACGGCGCGCAGGTGCTGTTCGATCAGTTCATCTCGTCGGGCGAACGCAAATGGCTGCGCATGTCGGGCCTCGTGTGTCTCTTGCCGCACGGCTACGAAGGCCAGGGACCGGAGCACTCCTCGGCACGGCTCGAGCGCTTCCTGCAAATGTGCGCCGAAGACAATATGCAGGTGGCGAATTGCACGACGCCGGCGAATTATTTCCACATCCTGCGCCGCCAGCTCAAGCGCGATTTCCGCAAGCCGCTGATCCTGATGGCGCCGAAATCGATCCTTCGCCACAAGCGCGCGGTGTCGCGGCTCGACGAGATGGGACCGGAAACCTCGTTCCATCGCCTGCTCTGGGACGACGCGCAATCTCAGCCCGGCGAAAAGATCAAGCTCGTCGCCGACGACAAGATTCGCCGCGTCGTGATCTCCTCCGGCAAGGTCTATTACGATCTCTACGAGGAACGTGAGAAGCGCGGTATCGACGACATCTATTTGCTCCGCATCGAGCAGCTCTACCCGTTCCCCACCAAGGCGCTGATGACGGAACTGTCGCGCTTCAAGCAGGCCGAGATCGTGTGGTGCCAGGAAGAGCCGCGCAATATGGGCGGCTGGGTCTTCGTCGATATTTTCCTGGAATGGGTGCTCAATCAGATCGGCGCCAAGCATCGCCGCGCCCGCTACGCCGGCCGCTCGGCGGCGGCGTCGACCGCGGTCGGGCAGATGTCGCTGCATCTGGCGCAGCTCAAGCAGTTTTTGGAAGACGCGCTGGCGTAATGAATTGTCATGGCCGGGCTTGTCCCGGCCGCCTCGATCCGGCTGGCACATTGTGCTCGTGATCGGGATGCCCGGCACAAGGCGGGGCATGACGCGGACACTACAGAGGGACCGATATGGCAGAGATTCGCGTACCGACGCTGGGAGAATCGGTCACCGAGGCGACCATCGGCAAATGGTTCAAGAAAGCCGGCGACGCCGTCGCGGTCGACGAGCCCTTGGTCGAGCTTGAAACCGACAAGGTGACGATCGAGGTGCCGGCGCCGGCCGCCGGCGTGCTCAGCGAAATCGCCGCCAAAGACGGCGAGACCGTCGGCGTCGGCGCCGTGCTGGGTCAGATCAAGGAAGGCGCCGGCGCGCCGGCCAAAGCCGCACCGCGCAGCAGCGCCGGCGGCAAAACCTGCGGCGGCGGCTCCCGCCGCCAAACCTGCCGAAGCCAAACCGGCCCCGGCGGATGCTCCGCTCGCACCCTCGGTGCGCAAGCTCTCAGCCGAATCCGGCGTCGATGCCGCAGCCGTGCCCGGCACCGGCAAGGACGGCCGCGTCACCAAGGGCGACATGCTCGCCGCCATCGAGCGCGCCGCGGCGCAGCCGGTGCCGGTGGCGCAGCCCGCCGCCGCGGTGCAAGTACGCGCGCCGTCGCCGGCCGACGATGCCGCGCGCGAGGAACGCGTGCGCATGACCCGGCTGCGCCAGACCATCGCGCGCCGGCTCAAGGACGCGCAAAACACCGCCGCCATGCTCACGACCTTCAACGAGGTCGACATGGGTCATGTCATGGCGCTGCGCACGCAATACCGCGACCTGTTCGAGAAGAAGCACGGCGTCAAGCTCGGCTTCATGGGCTTCTTCGTGCGCGCCTGCGTGCAGGCGCTGAAGGAAATCCCCGCCGTCAATGCCGAGATCGACGGCACCGATCTGATCTACAAGAACTATTATCATATCGGCATCGCGGTCGGCACCGAGCGCGGCCTGGTGGTGCCGGTGGTGCGCGACTGCGACACCAAATCGCTCGCCGAGATCGAGAAGACCATCACGGATTTCGGCAAGCGCGCCCGCGACGGCGCGCTCAAGATCGACGAGCTGCAGGGCGGCACCTTCTCGATCACCAATGGCGGCATCTACGGCTCGCTGATGTCGACGCCGATCCTCAACGCGCCGCAGTCCGGCATCCTCGGCATGCACAAGATCCAGGACCGGCCGATGGTGGTCGCCGGCAAGATCGAGGTGCGGCCGATGATGTATCTGGCGCTGTCCTACGACCACCGCATCGTCGACGGCCGCGAGGCGGTGACGTTTCTGGTGCGGGTGAAGGAAAGCCTCGAAGAGCCGGCGCGGCTGGTGTTGGATTTGTGATTTTCGACCGTCATGGCCGGGCTTGACCCGGCCATCCCGCTTAGATTGGCACACGTTGCCAGTTGATCGGGATTGCCGGGACAAGCCCGGCAATGACGATCGAGCAGTTCGGAGTTTATGTCCATGGCCTACGATCTCATCGTCATCGGTACCGGCCCCGGCGGCTATGTCTGCGCCATTCGCGCGGCGCAGCTCGGCATGAAGACGGCCGTGATCGAAAAGCGCGCCACCTTCGGCGGCACCTGTCTCAATATCGGCTGCATCCCGTCGAAGGCGATGCTGAACGCGTCCGAGCTCTACGAGGAAGCCGGGCACAAATTCGGCGAGATGGGCATCAAGCTCGGCAAGCCTACGCGTCGATCTCGCCACGATGCTCGCCTACAAGCAGCAAGGCGTCGACGGCAATGTCAAAGGCGTCGACTATCTGTTCAAGAAGAACAAGATCGAGACTTTTATCGGCTCAGGCCGCATCACGGCGCCCGGCAAGGTCGAGGTGAAGGCCGCCGACGGCAAGACGCAACTGCTCGAAACCAAGAACATCGTCATCGCCACCGGCTCGGACGTGGCGCGGCTTCCCGGCGTCGACATCGACGAGAAGCGCATCGTGTCGTCGACCGGCGCGCTCGAGTTGCCCAAAGTGCCGCAGAAGCTTCTGATCGTCGGCGCCGGCATCATCGGGCTCGAGCTCGGCTCGGTGTGGCGGCGGCTCGGCGCCGAGGTGACGATCGTCGAATTCCTCGATCACATCTTGCCGGGCATCGACAGCGAGGTCGCCAAGCAATTCCACCGCATGCTGCAGAAGCAGGGCCTCGCCTTCAAGCTGTCATCGAAGGTCACCGCGGTCGATACGTCGGGCAAGACGCTGAAGGTCAAGGTCGAGCCCGCCGCCGGCGGCGGCGCGGCCGAGACGCTCGAAGCCGACGTGGTGCTGGTCGCGATCGGACGGGTGCCGTTCACCGAAGGGCTCGGCCTCGAAGCCCTCGGCGTCAAGAAGGACAATCGCGGCCGGGTCGTCGTCGACCCGCATTTCAAGACCAATGTCGACGGCATCTATGCGATCGGCGACGTCATCGCCGGGCCGATGCTGGCGCACAAGGCCGAGGAGGAAGGCGTCGCGGTCGCCGAAATCCTCGCCGGCCAGGCCGGCCATGTGAACTACGACGTCATCCCGAACGTCGTTTACACCTATCCGGAAATCGCCTCGGTCGGCAAAACCGAGGAAGAGCTGAAAGCGGCCGGCATCGCCTACAACATCGGCAAGTTTCCGTTCACCGCCAATGCCCGCGCCAAGGTGAATCTGACGCACCGACGGCTTCGTCAAAATCCTCGCCGACGCCAAGACCGACCGCGTGCTCGGCGTGCATATTCTCGGGCCCGATGCCGGCAACATGATCGGCGAGGCCGCCGTCGCCATGGAATTCGGCGCCTCGTCCGAAGACATCGCCCGCACCTGCCACGCCCATCCGACGCTGACCGAGGCGATCAAGGAAGCCGCGCTCGCGGTGTCGAAGCGCGCGATTAATTTTTGATCGTCATTCCGGGGCGCGCCAAAGGCGCGAGCCCGGAATCCATAGCCACGGAATTGCACGGATAAGGCTCGGCGCCAGTTCTGCGACGCCTGGGATTATGGGATTCCGGGCTCCGCGCTTTGCGCGGCCCCGGAATGACGGGACCTACAACGCCGCGATGAACGGCACCGCGTGCGGCGCGTAGAGCCCGAGCAGCAGCAAGACGAGCCCGATCACGCCGAGCGCGCCGCCGAGCCAGGCCAGCACGACCATGCCGGTGATCACCGCCGCCGAAGCGAGCACGATGCCGATCTGGAATGCCGCCGATCCCAATTCGTAGTGGTGATATTTCGCCGTCGCCAGGTCGCGCTCTTGCTCGGCGTCCTTGGCCTGCTCCTCGAGCTGCTTGCGGCCCGTTCCGGTTTTCGGATCCGACTCGTAGCGCTCTGCGGTCTTGCGCCAGTCGTCGATCTGCTTGTCGATCGCGGCTTTGGCGGCGGGATCGACGATGCCGGCGCCGAGGATTGCGGTCTGGTCCGCAGCCGCGGTGACCACCGTCCGGCGGACATCCTTGGCCTGAAAGAAGGCCCACAGGTCCGACGCCTGGATATTCTTGATGACGGTCTCGGTCTGCGCGCCTTTGGCGAGCGTCTCCGCGAACGACAGGAACAGCGCCAGAACCGCGATCACCAGCGCGATCTTTTTGTTGAAACCCTCGCCGTGCTCGCCCTCTTCGGCCTTTTCGATCGCTTCGCTGATTTCCGACATGCTTATGCCCCTCGTTATTCGTCATTCCAGGGCCGAGCGAAAGCGAAGAGCCCGGAAACCATATCTCCGGCGCCGGGATTATGGATTCCGGGCTCGCCGCTGCGCGGCGCTCCAGAATGACGGATTAGCACGAAATTGAATTACGCGCGCGGATGGGCCGAGCGATAGGCCTCGATCAGCCGGTCGGCGTCGACCGCGGTGTAGATCTGCGTCGTCGACAGCGAGGCGTGGCCGAGCAGTTCCTGGATCGAGCGCAGATCGCCGCCGCCGGCGAGGAGATGGGTGGCGAAGGAATGCCGCAGCGCATGCGGCGTCGCGGTCTCGGGCAGGCCCAGCGCGCCGCGCAGCCGCGCCATGGCAAGCTGCACGAGGCGCGGCGACAGCGCGCCGCCCTTGGCGCCGACGAACAGCGGGCCCGGTTCGGGAAGATCGTAGGGGCAGAGCGCGATGTAATCGGCGATCAGCTTTGCGACCTGCGGCAACAGCGGCACCATGCGCTGTTTGCGGCCCTTGCCGATCACCGTGAGCGTGTCGCCGGTGCCGAAATCGGCGCGCTTGAGGCCCAGCGCTTCGGAGATGCGCAAGCCGCAGCCATAGAGCAGCGCCAGCACGGCGGCATCGCGGGCGTGGATCCACGGCTCGCGGCCGTCGCCGGCGGCAATGTCGGGATCGGCCATGCTTCTGGCCGCAGCCGACCGCGAGCGGCCGCGGCAAGGTCTTGCCGATTTTCGGCGCCCGCACCGCGGCGAGCGCGCCGACCTTGCCCTTGCCGCTGCGTTCCAGGAAACGCGCCGAAGGCGCGCAGGCCGGCGAGCGAGCGCATCAGCGAGCGGCTGCCGATATCGTCCGCGCGCCGCGCCGCCAGGAAGGCGCGCACATCGGCCGGCGTCAGCGCCGCAAGCTCTTGCAGCGACGGCGCGCCGCCGAGATGCTCGGCGAGAAAGGCCAGGAACTGCAGCACGTCGCGCCGATAGGCTTCGAGCGTCTTCGGCGACAGCCGCCGCTCGGCGCCGAGGTATTTGAGCCAGGCCTCGATCTCGGCTGCGACCTTGGGGGCGATGAAGCTCAGTTCAAGCTTTCGCATTTCTTCGCTCATCCCCGCGGAAGCGGGGATCCAGGCCTTTTGTGCTGCGCGCTCGGTACTAGATTCCCGCTTACGCGGGAATGAGCGGAGAGGATAGCTCCCCCGCCCTTTACCCTTCCTAAACCGCCCGGAATCGGCCCAGAGTCCCGCCCATGGCCAGACGCGTCGTCGATGTCCTGGTCCCGGTCGCGCTCGACCGGGCCTATTCGTACCGGGTGCCGGAGGAGCTCGACCTCGCGGTGGGCGATGTCGTCTGCGTGCCGCTCGGCGCCCGCGAGGCGACTGGCGTGGTGTGGGCGGAGAATCCGACAGCCCGATATCCGGCTCGACAACCGGCTCAAGGATATCGAGCAAAAACTCGATGCGCCGCCGCTCAGGCCCGAGCTGCGCAGCTTTCGTCGACTGGGTCGCCAATTACACCGTGAGCTCGCGCGGCATGGTGCTGCGCATGTGCCTGCGCATGGGCGAGCATCTCGGCGCCGAGCGCGAGCGCATCGGCGTGCGGCTCGCCGGCCAGCCGCCGCAGCGCATGACGCCCGCGCGCGCCCGCGTCCTCGAACTCCTCGCCGACGGCATGCTGCGCGCCAAGAGCGAAGCGGCGCGCGAAGTCAGGCGTCAGCGCCGGCGTCATCGACGGCTTGATCGACGAGGGCACGCTCGAAACTTTTGCGCTGCCGCCGGAGCCGGTCGCCGAAAAGCCCGATCCGGATTTCATGCAGCCGGAATTCTCCGCCGACCAGAGCGCCGCCGCCGCAGCCTTGAAATCGACGCTGGCCGAGGGCCGCTACACGGTGACGCTGCTCGACGGCGTCACCGGCTCGGGCAAGACCGAAGTCTATTTCGAGGCCGTCGCCGACGCCATCCGCCACGGCAGGCAAAGCCTGATCCTGATGCCGGAGATCGCGCTCACCGCGCAATTCCTCGACCGCTTCGCCGCGCGCTTCGGCGTGCGGCCTGCGGAATGGCATTCGCAATTGACGCAGCGCCGCCGCGCCCGCACCTGGAAGGCGGTCGCCGAAGGCGACGTCTCGGTCGTCGTCGGCGCGCGCTCGGCGCTGTTTCTGCCTTATGCCGATCTCGGTCTCATCATCGTCGATGAAGAGCACGACCCGGCCTACAAACAGGAAGACGGCGTGCATTATCACGCCCGCGACATGGCGGTGGTGCGCGGCCACATCGCAAAAATCCCGGTGGTGCTCGCTTCGGCGACGCCCTCGGTCGAGACCGTGGTCAATGCCCGGCGCGGCCGCTACCGGCATCTGACGCTGCCGGAGCGTTTCGGCGGCCAGCGCCTGCCGGCGGTCGAGGCGATCGATCTGCGTGTGGCGCCGCCGCCGCGCGGCCGTTTCATCTCGCCGCTCTTGGCCGAAGCGGTGCAGAGCGCGCTCGAGCGCCGCGAGCAGGCGCTGTTGTTCCTCAATCGCCGCGGCTACGCGCCGCTGACGCTGTGCCGCGCCTGCGGCTTCCGCTTCTCCTGCCCGAATTGCGACGCCTGGCTGGTCGATCACCGCTTCCGCAAATCGCTCGTCTGCCACCATTGCGGTTTCGTGTTGCCGCATCCGGCGCATTGCCCGAAATGCAGCGCGGAAAATTCCTTCGTCGCCTGCGGGCCGGGCGTCGAGCGCCTCGAAGAAGAGGTGCGCGCGCTGTTTCCGCAAGCCCGCATCCTGGTGCTGTCGAGCGATCTCGTCGCTTCCGTCGAGCGCATGCGCGAGGAATTCGCCGATATCGCCAATGGGCTGTTCGATATCGTCATCGGCACGCAGCTTGTCGCCAAGGGCCATCACTTCCCGATGCTGAATCTCGTCGGCGTGGTCGACGCCGATTTGGGTTTGAGCGAACGGCGATCCGCGCGCCGCCGAACATACCTTCCAGCTTCTGCACCAGGTGGTTGGCCGCGCCGGCCGCGACGCCGGCGTCGGCCGCGGCTTTCTGCAGACCCACCAGCCCGATCATCCGGTGATGCGCGCACTCATCGCGCAGGACCGCGAGGCGTTCTACTCCGCCGAGATCGATCTGCGCGAAAAGACCCATTACCCGCCGTTCGGCCGCCTCGCCTCGATCGTCGTCTCCGGCCCCGACAAGCACGATGCCGAAGCGCACGCTCGCGCGCTTGCCCGCGCCGCGCCCGATGCTCGATCAGGTGCGCGTGCTGGGCCCCGCCGAAGCGCCGCTCGCGCTGGTGCGCGGCCGCCATCGCCTGCGTTTGTTGATCAAGGCGCCGCGGAATTTCGATCTCTCGGCATACTGTGCGCCGCTGGCTCGCCAAGGCGCCGAAGATCAAGGGCTCGATCAAGCTCGATATCGATGTCGATCCGCAGAGTTTTTTGTGAGGGTATTTACTCGTCCTGTCCGGCCAAAATGGCAATTTGATCCAGCCGAGAGTATCCTGTAGCTGCTTTTAGCCACCAATATTGTGATTTCAGAACAGTGACTTCAATCGTAGATCAACTTGCGATTTGGGCGAAGCGTAATTCTCAGGCGCTTCGCGATAAAGGTGTTGAAGTAATTGAAAAATTCGCGAAACAAGGCTCTGACCATCCGTGGAAGGCCAGCATAGGATTTTCTTATAATGGAGTTTTGGTCAGCTATACCGTATGGGAAAGGTCAGGGTTGCAAACAGAACTCATCGTCATGAACGCTCTAACCAAAAAGACTATTGTGATGGATGACAAGAATCCAGATGATCCCAGAGTTGTACATGCTGACCTAGATCGCGTGGTTGCAAGACTTTTCGACAATACCTATCGAGAAATGGCGCCGGATCCGAAGCTTATTATCACGTGATATATAGACGCGTTACGCCTACGGATAACTCGCCTTGTAGCTACGCGAACCGCTCCCTGGCCCTCTCGCGCGCCTTCGTCGCTTCTTCCTCGCGGTTCTTTGCCGGGCTTGCCGTTTCCAACGCATCGAGGAGGCGCCGCGCCACGCCTGAGACCTCGTCGACCGCCCGATTGAACGCCGCCTCGTTGGCCCGTGAGGGATGCGTAAAGCCCGACAGCTTGCGGACGAATTGCAGCGCCGAGGCGCGGATTTCCTCTTCCGTCGCCGGCGGCTCGAAGTTGAACAGCGTGCGGATATTGCGGCACATGGGTCACTCCACTACGTCATTGCCGGACTTGATCCGGCAATCCATGCTGACGATCAGGCGTCGCATACCTCAGCGCAGCATAGACCGCCGGGTCAAGCCCGGCGGTGACGAGGAGGAAGGCTCAGCTCACCTTCAATCGGTATCGCGCCGAGAAAATCCTGCTTGCCGACATCCACGCCGAGATGCCGCAGGATGGCGTAGGCGGCGGTGCAGTGGAAATAGAAATTCGGCAGCATGAAGTGGTTGAGATAGTCGTCGCCCTTCATGGTGCCCTTCTTTTCGGGGCCGAGCGGGAAGGTGATCTCGCGCTCGGCTGACGCGTCGATCGCCTTCTTGTCGAGCGTCTTGAGAAACGCCACGGTCTTGGCGATGCGCTCTTTCAATTGCGCGATGGTGGTCTCGTTGTCCTCGAATTTCGGCGCCTCGACGCCGGCGAGCCGCGCCGAGCCGCGCTTGGCGCCGTCGGTCGCGACCTGGACCTGGCGGGTCAGCGCGAACATGTCGGGCGCGAGCCGCGATTGCAGCAGCACCGACTGATCGATCTTCTTCGCGGCGGCAAAAGCTTCGGCCTTGGCGAGTACGCCGGAGAGCGCGTTCAGCGTAATCTCGAAGACCGGCAGCGAGGCTTGCGACATGGATTGCGGCATGGAGCATTTCCGTTGTTGGCCGAAATGGCGGTCGAAACATGGGGAAAAGGGATTTTCCCGGCGGGATAGGGTAGGAGTTTTCGATATGGCTTCGCGGCGGCCGTGCCGCAAGGCCGAGCGAGCTATGCCCATTCTGCACGTTGGGGCCCCATGACGGCGACCATCGAAACCATTTTGCTCCTCCTCGCCGTGCTGGTGGTCGTCGCCGTGGTGGCGCGGCGCCTCGATATCGCGCCGTCGATTCTTCTGGTCGTCGCCGGCATTGCGCTGGCGCTGATCCCCGGGCTGCCGCGCATCGAGCTCGCGCCCGAACTGGTGCTGCTCGGCATCCTGCCGCCGCTGATCTATTCCGCGGGCGTCGCCATGAGCTGGCGCGAATTCCGTTTCAATCTGCGCCCGATCGCGCTGTTTGCCTTCGGCTGCGTCATCTTCACCACCTGCGCGGTGGCGGCGGCGGCGCATTGGCTTCTCGGCATGCCGCTCGCCCTCGGCTTCGTGCTCGGCGCCATCGTGGCGCCGCCGGATGCGGTCGCGCCGCTCGCCATCGTCCGCCGTCTCGGCGTACCGCGCCGGCTCGTCGTCATTCTCGAAGGCGAAGGTCTCGCCAATGACGCAACCGCGCTCATCCTCTATCGCTTCGCCGTCGCCGCGGTGTCGACCGGCCTGTTCTCTTTCGGCACGGCCTCCGGCGAATTCGCCGTCATCATCGTCGGCGAGATCGCCTACGGCATCGCCATCGGCTGGCTGAGCCTGCGGCTGCGACGCTGGGCGCGCGATCCCCGGGTCGAGATCACGCTGTCGCTGTTGACGCCCTACGTCGCGTTCTTGCTGCCCCAGCAATTGGGCGGCTCGGGTGTGCTGGCGACGGTGGCGGCCGGATTGTTCGTGAGCTGGAACGGTCCTCTGCTCATTCCCGCGGCGACGCGACTGCAAGGCATCTTCTTCTGGGACCTCGTCGTCTATCTGCTCGAAGGTTTCGTGTTTCTGGTGACCGGCATGCAGACCCGGACCGTATTCCTTCAGTTGCAGGGGGTGCCGTGGCATCACTTCGCCTTGGCGATTTTGCTGACCGTCGCGGTGGTGATCGCAACGCGCTTCATCTGGGTCTATCCCGCCGCGCTGTTACCGCGCTGGCTCAATCCGGCTTTGGCGCGCCGCGATCCGCTGCCGCCCTGGCGCTGGCTGTTCCTTCTCGGATTCGTCGGCGTGCGCGGCGTCGTCTCGCTCGCGGCGGCGCTTGCCATTCCGTTGTATACCGATGCCGGAACGCCATTCCCGGATCGCGACCTCATTCTGTTCGTCACCTTCGGCGTCATCGTCGTCACGCTGATCGGCCAAGGGTCGCTATTGCCGGCTCTGGTGCGCTGGCTCAGGCTTGGCGAACACGCCATGAGCGAACGCCAGCAAGAGCACGCCGCCGAACTTGCCGCACGGTCAGGCGCGCTTGACCTCGCGCATGACCGGTTGCAGCAGTTTTTGGCCGACGGCCGCATCACGCCCGAGGCCCACGCCATTCTGAACGCGCGTCAGGAATACCGCGCCGGCCGGCTATCGCCGACGACACCGGACGGCATCGACGCCGCTGCGGCGGCGGCGGAAGTGCGCATGGAGCTGATTGCCGCCGAGCGCGACTATATCTACCGGCTGTTGCAGGACGGCAAAATCACCGACGAAGCCCGCCGCCGCATCGAACGCGAGCTCGACCTCGAAGAAGCAAGCGTCGCCTGCAAGCGGGAGGGCGGCCAGGAGCCGCCGTTGTAGGGATTATTTGCCTTTCGGCGCCTTCCGCTTCGCCCGCGCCCGTGGCGCCAATTTCTTGCGCTCCGCTATCGCGAGCGCCCGGGCGGCCCATACCGCAAGCTCCTCGGGATCGTCGTAGAGCCGCTCCGGCAGGCGCCAATAGGATAGCGAGGCGCGGCCGGCGCGGGCTTTGCTCTTGGCGCGCGTATAGGTGAAAGGTTTTGAGCCTTCGCGCTCGAATTCCGGGATGCTGGCGTCGTCGACTTTCAGATAGATCGCGCCGTCGAACACCAGGCCGAAGATGAGGCCGTCGGCATAGAGTCCG
Organism: uncultured Alphaproteobacteria bacterium; assembly: GCA_963696555.1. Taxonomy (GTDB): domain Bacteria; phylum Pseudomonadota; class Alphaproteobacteria; order Rhizobiales; family Xanthobacteraceae; genus BOG-931. Next base: position 259,129 of record CAVOKR010000028.1, read on the forward strand.
GCGCCGCCGAACAGCCGCTGCATGGTCACCGGACGAAATTGGCGCAAACAGGTCGCGGATGAATTCGGGGTCCACGCCGGCACCCGAATTCAGATCGTCAAAATCGGCATCGGCGCCTCGAAGCCGCGCAGCGCGTGTTCGCCGAGCGGACGCCATTCGCTCGGCGCCGCTGCCGCAAAAGGACCGGTGGCGAGCAGCGGCGCGCCCAGCACCTTGGTCAGGTCCTGCACCCGCACCACCACATTGACCGCCGGCCCGACCAGCGTGAACTGCAAACGCTCGGGCACGCCGACATTGCCGTAAATGACTTCGCCCAAGATGGAGCGCAATGCCGAATTCGATGGTTTGGCCATCCTCAGCCGGTGGCGCCGCGCCAAGCCGGCGCCGCGCCTCCTGGGCGGCGGCGAGCGCCCGGGTGCAAGCGTCTTGCGGCGTCGTCTCGACCCGGAACAGGCCGAGCACCGCGTCGCCGATCAGCGAGACCACCTCGCCGCCGTGGTCGAGGACAGAAGCCGCCGTCATCTCGAAATAGCGGCCCAGCAGCTTTAGGAAATCCTCGGCCGAAAGCCGGTCGGCCAATTCGGTCGAGCGGCGCAGATCGCTGTACCACAGCGCCGCGGTGATCTTTTCGCCGTCGCCACGGCGGATCAGGCCGTTGCGCACGGCTTCGCCGGCGCGGACCCCCAGATAGGCATCGGCGATGTTCTGCGTGACGCTGTGCTCGATCTTCGCCTTGAGCGCAATGCCGAGCTCGCGGCTGATGCGCTGCAGCTGCGCGATCTCGCCGTCGGTGAAGCCGGAGGCCCGGTCGGCGAGCCACGAGCAGATGATGCCGTTCTGCCCGATGCGGCCGAAGCTTACGGTGAACAACAGGTAATCGGTGCCGCCAAGGGCGCAAAACTCCTTGAGCAGCTGGAAATCAACGAGCGCCGTCTCGCCGGTGAGCCTTCGCCGCAGCACCGGCAGGCGATGGGTCAAGGCGTGGCTGATGGGGCTGCGCTGAAACTCTTCACTCGCGCTCTGGTCGGGACGGAACAGATCGATCTCGACGCCTTGCTCGGGGCCCCAACTCATGGCGCTGACATCATAAAGCGGGTGCAGCACGCGATAGCCGACCCGTCCACGCAGGATCGGCATACCGATGCCGCGCAGGCGCTGGCACAGCTCGCCATAGAGCGCCGCGGGCTCGGTTTCGTTCAGCGCCTCTTCGGCAAGCCACTCGACGATGCTGTCGCCGAGCACCGTCGAGGCCGTTGTCTGACTGTCCATGCAACAACGTAACCCGGATCGAACGCTGGCGAAATCCGGCAGCAGTCGTTCGGCCTGTCGATCGCGAGCGGGACTTGCCGTTATTCGACTTGCGGCTGCATCCGGTCTTCGGTCTTGAAATAATGCCGGGCGTGGGCGACCAGTTGCGCGTCGGTCGGGTGATCGACGGTTTCGACGCCGGCGATGACTTTCATCAGCCGCGGGGCATGCTGGTCGATGTGTTTGACCAGTTCGCTTTTGGCGTTGCCCGGGCCGGTGATCAGAACCGCCCCGGAATCCGTAATCGCCCCGACGATGGCCTGAAAGAAATGGTGATCTTCCGCAGCGTGTCCGCTGCCGATCGAGTTCGCCTTATGATGGATGTGCCGCGTCGGATGGTCCGGGTGCAGCACCAGCTTCTCGACCTCGTTCGGACTGAATTGAAACACGCGGGCTTCGTGGTGATCGATCCAGATGACCGCGTGATAGTGACGATGAACCGCCATGAAAACTATCCTTTTGACCGCGCCCGGCGGCGCTTGTCAGAATGGAATCCGTTCAGGATGCCGCCGCCGGCAATTCCACAAGCGTGCTGGTGTTGTCGACACTGTCATAGACCGAAACCTGAACGATCGGATAAGCGGTCTTGATGCCCAGCGCGATGCTTTGGGCCGCTTCCGAGGTGGTGTAGGAGCCCTTGGTTTGCCGGTCGACCTGGAGCAGGTACCGGCCGCGCTCGGGCCGCTTGCGCTGCGAGAAGATGTCGTCGACTTCCTTTTCCTTATCGGAAACTTCCTTTACCGGCATTTTGATCTGGCGCGAGGCCATTCGGTGCTCCTGTGTGGGGGACGTTCCTTATGTAGGTCCGCCCGGCGTCGGCCGGTAGTGGCACAAAGTGCAGGGTGGGTCGAGGGACGCTCGCATGTGGCGGCTTGGGGCGATCGAAAACCGCCGTTCCTCGCCCATCCGGCCTGTATTGGGGCGCCGCTGTGACGCCCGGCCCCGCGCGACTATTCCGCTTCGGATTCCGGCACCGGGACATTGAAGCCGTTCAACGTTACCGAAACGAGACAATACAGTCCGACAAGATAGATCAGCTCGGCGGCACCGTGCACGCCGAAGGCCTGCACGGCCGCCCGGTAGCTCAACTCAGGCAAAGTGCCGTGATGCAGCAGCGATGAGGCGACGTCGTAAGCGACGCCTTCTTCATGGGTGAGATCGTTCGGTCGCTCGCCGGACACGATGGTGGCGAGCTTGTCGTCCGACAAGCCGCGCCGCTCCGCGGCGATGACGTGGGCGTAGAGCTCGTAAGACGAATGGAACGCCGCGCCGGTGACCAGGATCGCCACCTCCCGCACCGGGCGCGGCAGTGATGGCGACACCGAGAGCGCCAGCGTCAAATCCCAGATCGGCTTGCCGAATTTCGGCTCGTGCAGCCACGGATTCCACGGCCCCATCAAGGCGCCGTCCTCGGCAATCGTCTTGAAGCCCTGAAAGTTCTTTTCGATGCCGGCCTTCATGTCGTCGTAGACCGGACGCTGTTCGGGACTGAGGTCTTTGGGGACGATCAGTGGCAGGCGCATGGAGCTCTCCTTGCGGGCATCGAGGACTCGCGGGACCGTGTGACGGCTATCGATATCGATCCGTAAGTATGAGCGCTTGGCCGATTACAAAGGTGTGACTTATCGCCGTGACACGATTCAGAAAAACGCCTGGATGCCCGTCTGCGCGCGGCCGAGCACCAGCGCGTGAATGTCGTGGGTGCCCTCGTAGGTGTTGACGGTTTCGAGATTGCACATCACCCGCATGATATGGAATTCCTCGGCGATGCCGTTGCCGCCATGGATGTCGCGGGCGAGCCGCGCGACGTCGAGCGCCTTGCCGCAATTGTTGCGCTTGAGCATGGAGATCGCCGGCGGCGAGGCTTTGCCCTCGTCGATCATGCGCGACAGGCGGAGCGCCGCGTGCAGGCCGAGCGTGATCTCGGTCTGCATGTCGGCGAGCTTTTTCTGTACCAGCTGATTGGCGGCGAGCGGCCGGCCGAATTGCTTGCGGTTGAGCGCATAGTCGCGCGCCCGGTGCCAGCAGAATTCCGCCGCCCCGATGGCGCCCCAGGCGATGCCGGTGCGCGCCACATTGAGGCAGCCGAACGGGCCGGCGAGGCCTGCGATGTTGGGCAGGATATTTTCCTCCGGCACCACGGCGCCGTCGAGCACGATCTCGCCGGTGATCGAGGCGCGCAAGGAAAGCTTGCCGTCGATCTTCGGCGTCGAAAAACCCTTGGTGCCGCGCTCGACCAGAAAGCCGCGTATCTTGCCGTCGAGCTTGGCCCACACCAGCGCCACGTCGGCGACCGGCGCATTGGTGATCCACATCTTGGCGCCGCTCAGGCTATAGCCGCCGGCCACCTTCTCGGCGCGCGTCACCATCGAGCCCGGATCGGAGCCGTGGTCGGGCTCGGTGAGGCCGAAGCAGCCGACCATCTCGCCGGTCGCGAGTTTCGGCAGATATTTGCGGCGCTGCGCCTCGCTGCCATAGGCATAGATCGGGTGCATCACCAGCGACGACTGCACCGACATCAGCGAGCGGAAACCGGAATCCACCCGCTCGATCTCGCGCGCGATCAGCCCGTAACAGACATAGTTCAGCCCGGCGCCGCCGTATTCCTCCGGGATGGTCGAGCCGATCAGGCCGAGCGCGCCCATTTCGCGGATGATGTCGGGATTGAAAGTGCCGTCGCGATTGGCGGCGAGCACGCGGGGAAACAGCTTCTCCTGCGCATAGTCGCGCGCGGTGTCGCGCACCATGCGCTCTTCCTCGGTAAGCTCGCTTTCGAGGCCGAGCGGATCGTCCCACTGGAACGCCGCGTCCTTGATCTTGACGCCGATCGGCTCGCGTTTCTCGGGTTTTGTCTCGGTTTTTTCGGCTAGTTGCGACATCGGGGTGCTCCCTAGGCTCTGCGCCGCAAGCTTAGGAGCGGCGCTCGTAAGCGGCAAGGCCGCGCCCGTTGCCGCTCAACCGGCGTTCCGCTATCTAGACGGCATTACGCCTCGTTTGCGCGCCCGTAGCTCAGCTGGATAGAGCGCTGCCCTCCGAAGGCAGAGGTCAGGGGTTCGAATCCCTTCGGGCGCGCCATTTGCACACTTGTCCGACCCGACGACACGGTCAACAAAGCCTTAGCGTGTGCCGGCGTAACCGCAGCCTATTTTCCAGCCATTAACTTCTCAACCGGTTGACCATTTCACGATCCGTAACACTTGCTTGATAGGAAGCAACCTGCCGGAGTTTCAGCGGATACGGGCATGATCGCAGATCGCGACAAAGAAGATGCCGAAAAAGGCAGCGAGCGCCGGGACGTGCAGCGCACGCGCGTGCTGCGCAATGCCAAGATCATTGTGCCGCGCCGGTCGCCGGTGATCCATTGCACGGTGCAGAATATCACCTCCGGCGGCGCCTGCCTGAAGCTCGCCAACACATTCGGCGTGCCGGACAGTTTTGAGCTCACCTTCGAGCTTGGCCGCACCCGCCGTCCCTGCCGCGTCGTCTGGCGCACCGATGACCAGCTCGGCGTGGCGTTCGAGAGTGACGAGCGGGCGGCGGCGAAGAGTTAAGCCTTGATCCGCTCGTCCCCGCGAAGGCGAGGAATCCAGAGCTGGATTCCCGCTTGCGCGGGAATGAGCGGATCATGAACTGCGCTCGCAATTACGGAGGCTAAAACTCCTCGATCGCGCGGATCATGCGCTCGATGTCTTCCGGCCGCGACAGCCGGTGATCGCCGTCTTTGATCAAAGTGAGCACCACGTCGTCGCGGGCAAGCCTCGCCACCAGCGCTTTGGCGTGCTGCCAGGGCACATCGGGATCTTCGACGCCTTGCAGAATGCGCACCGGGCAGCCGGTTTCGATCATGCCGCCGAGGAGGAGATGGTTGCGGCCTTCCTCGATCAATTGTTTGGTGACGATATAGGGCTCGGGCGAATAGTCGGACGGCCGCGCCCAGAAGCCCTTTTGTTCGAGTTCGCTCTTGATCGCGGGCGTAAAACGCTTCCACATCAATTCTTCGGTGAAATCGACAGCCGGCGCGATCAGCACCAAGCCGGCTGCGCTTGCGGTCGCTTTTCCTTCCCCCTCCCCCGCTTGCGGGGGAGGGCAGGGTGGGGGCCGCTGTCGCAGCGCCTGCACCAACAATAACGCGATCCAGCCCCCCATCGACGAGCCGATCAGAATTTGCGGCCCGCGGCAGAACGCGTCGAACACCGCGAGGCTTTCGGCGAGCCATCGCCCGATGGTGCCGTCCGCGAAGGCGCCTTCCGATTCGCCGTGGCCTGAATAATCGAACCGTACGCAGGCGCGGCCGGCCTGCGCCGCCCAATCGGCCAGCGCCTGGGCCTTGGTGCCTTTCATGTCGGACTTGTAGCCGCCGAGCCACACCAGGCCCGGTCCGGCGCCGTTTTGCGCGCGCACGGCGATGGCGCGCCGCGCGCTGCCTTCGCCAATGTGCAGGAATTTCAGACTGTTATCGTTCATTGTGCTTCGCACAGAGAGGCAGCGGGATTGCCGATAGTTTGCTGCGGCAAAACATAGATCACCCCAACCTTATTGGCCATTTCGCCGGCTGCTTGGCGTTGACTTACCGGCAAAAACTCACGATCTTCCCGGTTTACCGCGCAGCACGACCGATTGCTCGTCATCGTATCGGGCGATGCCGAGCGGCCATCCGCAACAGCTCGAGGAGAGAATACCCATTCGTCGCCCAGCCAGATCCACGCAGCCCGCTCCCAAAGAGGGGCCGCGTATCAACGAGGAGATCCGCGTTCGCGAGGTTCAACTCATCGACAAAGACGGCGCCAACAAAGGCGTCACCGAGATCAACGCCGCCATCGCCATGGCGCAGGAGGCCGGCCTCGATCTGGTCGAGATCGCGCCCAATTCGGTCCCGCCGGTCTGCAAAATCCTCGACTACGGCAAATACAAATACCAGGCGCAGAAGAAAGCCGCCGAGGCGCGCAAGAAACAGAAGGTCGTCGAGATCAAGGAGATCAAGCTACGGCCGATGATCGACGATCACGACTACGACGTGAAAATGCGCTCGATGGAGCGGTTTTTCGAGGAAGGCGACAAGGTCAAGGTGACGTTGCGCTTCCGCGGCCGCGAAATGGCGCACCAGGAGCTGGGCTATAAGCTGCTTGACCGGGTCAAGGGCGACACGTTGAAGATCGCCAAGGTCGAGCAGGAGCCGCGCTTCGAAGGCCGTCAGGTCGTCATGGTGCTGGCGCCGCGTTAACCCCCCGGCCGGCCTTCGCTTTCGGTTGCCATTATGGGCGACCTCTGCCATAACCGCGCCCTCTCGCCGCCCGGCTGATTTAGGGCTGCCGTGGCGGCGCGACGTGCTCAGGCACAATCAGCTCATTTTCGAGCATTTCGGCAGGGCCCACTCGCTCGCTTCCCCCGTTTGCCGGGGAGGGTTGGGAGCGGGCTCGCCGCCAAAGGAGAGCCAAATGCCCAAGATCAAGACCAAGTCGGGCGCTAAAAAGCGCTTCAAGGTGACGGGGTCCGGAAAGGTGATGTATGCCCAGTCGGGCAAGCGTCACGGCATGATCAAGCGCAGCAAGAAGCAGATCCGCCAACTCCGCGGCACCAACGTGCTGTTCAAGACCGACGGCGACAACATCAAGAAATATTTTTTGCCGAACGGCTGACGACCCGTCGTGGCGCCGCCTTGAGCGGCCAACGAGGTTCAGCCTTCGTCAATCTTAAAGGAGATCAGCCATGGCTCGCGTCAAACGCGGCGTCACTTCACATGCCAAGCACAAGAAGATTCTCAAAGCCGCCAAGGGCTATTACGGCCGGCGCAAGAACACGATCCGCATCGCCAAGCAGGCGGTCGAGAAGGCCAACCAATACGCCTTCCGCGACCGCAAGCGGAAGAAGCGCACCTTCCGCGCGCTGTGGATCCAGCGGCTGAACGCGGCGGTGCGCCCATTCGGGCTCAATTACAGCCGCTTCATCGCGGGCCTCGACAAGGCTGGCATCACGGTCGACCGCAAGGTTCTGTCCGACCTCGCCATCCACGAGCCGGCGGCCTTCGAGGCGATCGTCGGCCAGGCCAAGTCGGCGCTCCCGGCGTAACGATATTTGCGTCATGCTCGGCCATGACGCGCACAGGACGTGTCATGATTGATCGCGCATATGTGCAGCGCATGGCGCGCTATAATCGCTGGCAGAACGAGAATCTTTACGGCGTTGCCGACGGTCTGTCGGACGCCGAGCGGCAGCGCGAACGCGGCGCCTTTTTCGGCACCATCCACAAAACGCTGAGCCATTTATTGTGGGGCGACCAAGTGTGGATGAGCCGCTTCACCGATCTGCTGCGGCCGCAGGCCGGCATCCCGGAGTCGGTCACGCTCTATCCGGACTGGCCAGGCTTGAAATCGGAACGCGGCGCATTCGACCAGAAAATCATCGCTTGGGCGGATGCGATCGACGATAGCTGGCTCGCCGCCGATCAAACCTTCTTTTCCGCGGCTACCAAGCGCGAATGGACGCGGCCGCGCTGGATGCTGGTCACCCATATGTTCAATCACCAGACCCATCATCGCGGCCAGGTGCATTGCATGCTGACGCAAGCCGGCGGAAAACCATCCGACACCGATCTAACCGTCATGCCGGATTGAACGACCATGACCGATATTGCGCAGCTGGAAAATGAAATCCTGGTGAACGTCACCGCCGCGGGCGATGAGGGCGCACTCGAATATGTCCGGGTCGCGGCGCTCGGCAAGAACGGCTCAGTCACGGCGCTGTTGAAGACGCTCGGAACGCTCACTCCGGATGAGCGCAAGGCACAAGGCCCGCTGATCAACGGGCTCAAGGACCGCGTCAACGCCGCGCTCGCCGCGCGGCGCGACGAGTTCAAGGCCGCGACGCTGCAGGCGCGGCTTAATTCCGAGAGCATCGACGTCACGCTGCCGGTGCGCGAAGCGCCGGCCGAGATCGGCCGCGTCCATCCGATCACCCAAGTGACCGACGAATTGACCGCAATCTTCGCCGATATGGGCTTTGCGGTCGCCGAAGGTCCGGACATCGAGACCGACGATTACAATTTCACCAAGCTCAATTTCCCGGAAGACCATCCGGCGCGCTTGATGCACGACACGTTTTTCTTCAATCCGAAGCCGGACGGCTCGCGGCTGTTGCTGCGCACCCACACCTCGCCGGTGCAGGTGCGCACCATGCTGACGCAGAAGCCGCCGATCCGCGTCATCTGTCCGGGCCGCACCTACCGCTGCGATTCGGATCAGACCCACACGCCGATGTTTCATCAGGTCGAGGGCCTGGTCATCGACAAGAAATCGCATCTCGGCCATCTGAAATGGATTCTCGAGGAATTCTGCAAAGCCTTCTTCGAGGTCGATCGCGTCGGCATGCGGTTTCGGCCGTCGTTCTTTCCTTTCACCGAGCCGTCGCTCGAAGTCGACATCCAGTGCCGCCGCGACAAGGGCGAAATCCGCTTCGGCGAGGGCGAGGATTGGATGGAAATCCTCGGCTGCGGCATGGTGCATCCCAACGTGCTGCGAAATTGCGGGCTCGATCCCGACGAATATCAGGGCTTTGCCTGGGGCATGGGGATCGACCGCATCGCCATGCTGAAATACGGCATGTCGGACCTGCGCGCCTTCTTCGAGGCCGACGTCCGCTGGCTCAACCACTACGGCTTCCGCCCGCTCGACCTGCCGACGCTGGCGGGAGGCTTGAGCGCGTAACGCCATGATGAAATTCACCCTCGCCTGGCTCAAAGAGCATCTCGATACCGATCGCCCGCTCGGCGAGTTGGCCGACAAGCTCACCATGATCGGGCTCGAGGTCGAGCGCATCGAGGACAAGGCAAAACTGTTCGCGCCCTTCACCGTGGCGCGCGTCATCGAGGCGAAGCAGCATCCGAATGCGGATCGTCTTCGGGTCTGCATGGTCGACACCGGCGCGGGCGATCCGGTGCAGGTGGTGTGCGGCGCGCCGAACGCGCGCACCGGCATGAAAAGCGTGTTCGCGCCGCCCGGCGCCTTCATCCCCGGCAAGAACATCACGCTCGGCATCGGCAAGATCCGCGACGTCGAAAGCCGCGGCATGCTGGTGTCGGAATTCGAACTGCAAATCTCCGACAATCACGAGGGCATCATCGATCTGCCCGACGACGCGCCGGTCGGCGAGCCTTACGCCAAATATGCCGGCCTCGACGACCCGGTGCTCGAGATCAATCTGACGCCGAACCGTGCCGACGCCACCGGCGTCCACGGCATCGCCCGCGACCTCGCCGCGGCCGACATGGGCAAGTTCAAGGACCCCGGCATCAAGCCGGTGAAGGGCGAATTTCCGTGTCCTGTGAAAGTGTCGCTCGATTTCGGCGCGACGCCGTCGCTGTGTCCGGGTTTCGCGCTCCGCCTGGTGCGCGGCGTCAAGAACGGCCCGTCGCCGGATTGGCTGCAAAAGCGGCTGATCGCCATCGGGCTTGCGGCCGATCAATGCGCTGGTCGATATCACCAATTTCATGACCTACGACCGCGGCCGGCCGCTGCATGTGTTCGACGCCGCGAAAGTGCACGGCAATCTGACGGTGCGGCGCGGTCGCGCCGGCGAATCGCTGCTGGCGCTCGACGGCAAGACCTACGCGCTCGACGATTCGATCTGCGTGATCGCCGACGACCAAGGCGTCGAATCGCTCGCCGGCATCATGGGCGGCGAAGCCTCGGGCTGCTCGGAAGCGACCACCGACGTGCTGATCGAGTCGGCGCTTGTGGGAGCCGCTCAATATCGCCCAGACCGGGCGCAAGCTCGGCATCAATTCGGACGCCCGCTACCGCTTCGAGCGCGGCGTCGATCCGGCCTTCATGGTGCCGGGCCTGGAATTGGCGACCCACATGGTGCTCGAGCTTTGCGGCGGCACGCCGTCGGAGCTCGCCGTCGCGGGCAGTGCCGAAGCGCCCGAATGCATCATCGATTTTCCGCAGAACGAGCTCGAGCGCCTCGCCGGCATCGACGTGCTCGCTCACCGAAATGCGCCGCGTGCTGGAGCGGCTCGGCTTCTTCGTCGCCGGCCAAGGCGAGCGGGTGAAGATCGCGGTGCCGTCATGGCGGCCGGACGTGCAGGGCAAGGCCGATATCGTCGAAGAGGTCGTGCGCATCGTCGGCGTCGACCGCGTGCCGCTGACGCCGTTTCCGCGCGGCGCGGCGCAGCGCAAGCCGGTGCTGACCCCGATCCAGGTCCGCACCCGCAAGGCCAAGCGCGCGCTCGCGGCGCGCAATCTGATCGAGGCGGTGACCTGGTCCTTCATCGCCAAGAAGCACGCCGAACTGTTCGGCGGCGGCAAGCCGGAGCTGGCGCTCGCCAATCCGATCGCGGCGGATCTTTCCGACATGCGGCCGAGCCTCATTCCGGGCCTGGTGGCGGCGGCGCAGAAGAACGCCGACCGCGGCTTTCCCGATGCCGGCCTGTTCGAAGTCGGCCAGATTTTCCGCGGCGACCAGCCGGCCGATCAATTCACCGCCGCCGCCGGCATGCGCCGCGCGCTGGCAAAACCGTCCGGCATCGGCCGCCATTGGCAGAAGCGCGACGGCGAGGTCGATGCGTTCGACGCCAAGGCCGATGCGCTTACCGTGCTCACCGCGGCCGGCGCCGCCGCCGCAAGCGCTGCAAGTGGTGCCGGGCGGACCGGCCTGGTTTCATCCCGGCCGCTGCGGCACCATCCAGATCGGCCCGCAAAACGTGCTCGGCTATTTCGGCGAGTTGCATCCGAGCGCGCTCGAAGCGCTCGATGCCGAAGGTCCGCTGGTCGGTTTCGAAGTCATTCTCGAGCGCATTCCGGAGCCGAAGGCGAAGCCGACGCGCGCCAAGCCCGCGCTCGAACTGTCGCCTTCCAGCCGGTCGAGCGCGATTTCGCCTTCGTGGTCGAGCGCAGCGTCAAAGCCGCCGACATCGTGCGCGCGGCGCAATCGGCCGATCGCAAGCTGATCGCGGGCGTCAGCGTGTTCGACGTCTATGAAGGCAAGGGCATCGAGCCCGGCAAGAAATCGATCGCCATCGCGGTCACGCTGCAGCCGCGCGACAAGACCATGACCGACGCCGAGATCGAGGCGCTGGCGGCAAAGATCGTCGCCGAAGTCGGCAAGCGCACCGGCGGCGTGCTGCGGGCGTGAGCGTCGGCGTCGCAGATGCCGCGCCATGAGTGATAAATTTCGGCCATGTCAAAATCACTATGTATCTGTCAATGGCGAAGACGGTCCAAAGTCACCGATCGAGCGCGCTTGTTCTTATGGCGGCGGCGGTTGCGATCATGTGGACGCTCGGGTCGACGCCGGGAGCGGCACAGTCGCGCGCGCATGTTTATCTGTTCCGCGGCTTGGCGGATGTTTATTCGCTCGGCATGAACACGCTGGCGGGCGAGCTCAACGCGCGCGGCGTCAATGCGACGGCCCATAGCCATACCGATTGGAAATCGATCGCCGACAAAGTCGCGGCAGCCTACGAAGCCGGACGGGAAGGACCCATCATCCTCATCGGTCATTCGCTGGGCGCCGATGCCGTGATGGAAATGGCCGATTACCTCGGTGACAAAGGAGTTCCGGTGGCGCTCGTCGTGCCGTTTGACGGCGACGCAATCGTTCCCGGTGCTCGGCAATGTCGGACGCGTCATCAACTTCACGCAGCGAGACTATGCCTATATGCGGCCCGGGCCAGGCTTCCGCGGCTCACTCAGCAATGTCGATCTGAGCGCCGATCGGACGATCAGTCACACCACCATCGACAAATCGCCGCGCCTCCATGCTCGGGTGATCGAAGAAGTACTCGCCGTCATTGGCGGCCACGCGGCGCTGCGCCGGCTGTCGCTAAACCGGCACCCGTCGGTGAGGGCGCGGTGCAAACGAGCCGATAGTTCGAAGCCCACGCCGGAGGCCGGCACGCCAGTCATTGCGCTGCCGGAAGGGCATGGCGCGCCGGCAGCTCAGCCGGCACCGCGAGCGCGCCAACAACCGCCTGCGGCGGCGCAGCCGTCGATCCGAGACAAATTCCCGACTAGCGATCATTTGGGGGCCTAGCGCAGCGGTTCGCGCATGATGTTCGGCGTGCCGTAATATTGCGGCGCGTCGGCTTCGTAGCGCTCGCGCGCGTGTTTGGTGCTGCGCTTCGGCTTGGCTTCCGCCTCCGCCGGCGCGGTCTGCTTGAGCGGGCCGAGCTGGCGCAACACCGCGTCGGCGGCGCGCTCGCCGGATTCCCAGGCGCCGCCGACGGTGCCCCATAGCGTCTCGTGCGCGGCCTCGCCGGCGTACCAGACGTCGTCGGCGATCGGCTCGAGCAATTGCCGCCGCGCGAATTGGCTGCCGGGCACCGCGGCCGACCAGGCGCCGAGCGCATAGGGGTCGGCGTTCCAGCGCGTCGCGTGCTTGCGGCCGATCGACTTTTTTATTTCGGCGCCGTAACAGGCCCGCGAGCCATTCGGCGGCGAAGTCGACCATCGCGGCCTCGCCCTGCGCCGACAAGATCGCGGCCGAACGCGCCGGCGACATCGATCGTGCACAGCGGCGTGCCGGAGACATTGGCGAGCATCGCCGCGGTATGCGTGTCGGCGGATTTCTCGAAAACCAGATCGTCGCTCTCGAGGCCGAGCGGATTGCCGACAAGTTCGAGCGCGATGTGGTCGTAGCTGCCGAGCGACATGCGGCCGAACGCGTCGATCTGCGTGATGGCCGAGCTCGGGATTGAACTTGCAGTCCGCCGGACGCGACGACGTTGGTCGGCACGGTGACGATCGCGGTGCGCGCCGTGATCGTGCCCTTCGGCGTCTCCACCGCGATGCCGCTGCGGTTGTCGATCGGTCTTCGCCGGCGTCGAGAGCTGCACCGCGAGCCCTTGCGGCGAGCGCGCGAGCAGCGCGCCAAAACCCTGCTTGCAGAACGCCGCCGCGTTGCGCTCGGCGGCATTGCGCGAAATCGAACGACGACACTTGCGCCAGGTCCTTGGCGCAGGCATACGGGCCGAGCACGAATTCGACGGTCGGCGCGCCAGTCGCCGAGATCGTTCGGCACCGCCTGCTCGCAGGGGATATCGGCCTTGCGCGCGGCATCGTCGATGGCGCGCGTGGCGCGGACCTGGGCGGTGAGGAAATCCTCGAGCTCGCCTTCGCGCGCGAAGCGGCGGCCGATGCGGACCTTCTGGCTGCGCGGCGCCGGATAGACGTCGAGGCCGCGGCGCGGCGCCAGCTTGGTCACCGGATTGAGGTCGGGCAGATAGATCCAATGCGCGCCGCGATCGAACGGCACGCCGAAGCTCTTGGTATCGGTGACGCAGCGGCCGCCGACATGATCGGTCGCCTCGATCACCACGATAGCGCCGGCCGGCGGCGGCGAGCTTGCGCGCCGCGGCGATGCCGGCCGCGCCGGCGCCGACAATGACGACGTCGAGCGGGCCCGACGGCGGCGCGGTCGCGCCAGCCGCCGAGCGCCGGCCGCGCGGCAAGCGCGGCCGAGGCGGCGAGGAACGAACGTCGGCTCAACGATCGCGGCATGGTTTCCGGCATGGTTTCCAAAACGCTTATGCGCGCCGCACATTGCCCGAACCGGCGCATAGCGGGCAAACGCTACGGTTCAGTTCCGTCAAGCGCCGCGGCCAGCGTGAACCAAATCGCAACGGACTTCGCGTAAAATGCGGCAACGAAAAGACGCGGCGAAACCGCGCGACTCGGCTGGGAGCCCGAGACCGATGAGCAGGATGCTCGATGGCGTTGGGCGGCTGATCGCCCGCTATCTGCAGAAGCCGGTTCACGGCTACGAGCCGTTCACGCCGAGCGATCCCGACGCGTTGCGCCAATCGCTGCAGCCCGGCGACGTGCTGCTGGTCGAAGGCAACAACCACATCGCCGGCGTCATCAAATATCTGACGCAATCGACCTGGTCGCATTCGGCGCTTTATGTCGGGCCGATCGCCGGCCGCGTCACCGACGGACGGCGAGCCGCACGTGCTGATCGAAGCCAATGTCGGCGAAGGCGTCGTGTCGGCGCCGCTGTCGAAATACATCCGATTTCACACCCGCATTTGCCGGCCGGTCGGATTGACGCGAGGCCGATTGCGCGGTCGTGTGCGCCTATGCGGTCGAGCGCATCGGCTTCGCCTATGATCTGAAGAACATCATCGACCTGATGCGCTATCTGTTGCCGCTGCCGGTGCCGCAACGCTGGCGCCGGCGCTTGATCGCGCTCGGCTCCGGCGATCCGTCGCGGCTGATCTGCTCGGCGCTGATCGCGGACGCGTTCCGCGCCGTGCGCTATCCGATCCTGCCGAAGATCACGGCTGACCGGCAGCCGGCAGGCGCGCGAGCAGATTCTGGAAATCCGCCACTCCTCGCTGTATTGCCCGCGCGACTTCGACATCTCGCCCTATTTCAACGTGGTCAAGCCGACGATCGCGCGCGGCTTCGACTACAAGGCGCTGCAATGGGCCGATCCGTCGCGCGCCGCCGAAGCGGCGGAGATTCCGCTCGTGCCGCAGCGCGCGGTGGACGGCGAACGCGGAAGCGATCGCGGCCTGATCGTCCTCGCGCCTCGCCCTTGTGCTTGGCCGATCGCCGTCGCTTACCTCTGCCGCCTGGGCAGAGGGATCATGCTCGACGACGCGATCCAAGCGCATTGCCCAGATGTTCTCGCCGCCGCTGCGCGCGGTGCTGTGGAAGTCGATCGGGCTGGCGCTCGCGCTGATCGTCGTCGTCGGCATCGCGCTCGACCGGCTGATCGTGCAGCTGGTCGGGGCCGGCAGCGCCTCGCTCGAAACGACGCTCGGGCCGCAAGCGCATGCTGCCGGCGAGCGCTCTGGCCTGGCTGCTGTCGATTGCCGCCGGCCTCGGCATCGTCGTCGGCAGCGTTTTCCTGATGCCGGCGGTGACCGCCGTCGTCGGCAGTTTTTTCGCCGACCGAGATCGGCGACGAAGTCGAACGCGAGAATTATCCGGCCGATCCGCCCGGCAAGGCGCTGCCGCTGTGGCTTGCGCTCTGGGAAGGCGCGCAAGACGGCGCTGCTGGCGGTCGTGATCTATCTGTGCGCGGCGCCGTTCATGCTGTTCGCCGGCTTCGGCGCCGTGATCTTCTTCCTCGCCACCGCCTATATTCTCGGCCGCGAATATTTCGAGCTCGCCGCGATGCGCTTTCGGCCGCCGGCCGAGGCCAAGCTGTTGCGCAAGCGCCACGCCGGCGACGGTCTATATCGGCGGCCTGTTCATCGCCGCCTTCGTCTCGATCCCGATCGTCAATCTGGCGACGCCGCTGTTCGCCATGGCGTTGATGGTGCACATGCACAAGCGGCTCGGCGCGCAAGGGCGAGATCGCTAGTCGCTCGATTCCCGCGCAAGCGGAATCAGGGCACGCGCTGGCTCGGCTCCGACGACGGCGGTGCTCAGCGCCACACCTCGTCGGCAAGCTCGACGACCATCCGCAGCTTCGCCCATTGCTCTTCCTCGGCAAGCACGTTGCCTTCTTCGGTCGAGGCGAAGCCGCATTGCGGCGACAGGCGAGCTGATCGAGCGGCGCAAATTTGGTGGCCTCGTCGATGCGGCGCTTGACGTCGTCTTTCTTCTCCAGCTGCCGGATTTCGTGGTGACGAGACCGAGCACGACGATCTTGTTGCCTTTCGGCAGGAAGCGCAGCGGCTCGAAGCCGCCGGCGCGCGAGGTGTCGTATTCGAGGAAATAGCCGTCGTAGTTCAACTGGCCGAGCAGCATTTCGGCGACCGGCTCGTAGCCGCCTTCGGAAATCCAGGTCGAGCGGAAATTGCCGCGGCAGATATGCGTGGTGATCGTCATGTCGGCTGGCTTGCCTTCGAGCGCATGTTGATGAGCGCGCATAGTCCTGCGCCAGACGATCGGCATTGAGGCCGCGGTCGCGCGCCTTTTTCAGCTCGGCCTGCGAGCACAGATAGGCCCAGGCGGTGTCGTCGAACTGCAGATAGCGGCAGCCGGCGTCGTAGAAGCCGCTGATCGCCTGCGCGATAGGTCTTCGCCAGATCGTCGAAGATGGCATCGCGATCGGTATATTCCTTGGTGACGATCGCATTCGGCTCGAGCCGGAAATGCAGCGTCGCCGGGCTCGGGATGCACATTTTCGGCGTGACGCGGCGTGTGCGCTTTAAGAAACTTGAAATGCTCCATCATCGGATGATTGGACAAGCCGAGCTTGCCGGTGATGCGCGGCGTGCGCTGCCGGGTCTGCACGCCCTGAAACTGGATGCCGTGGTCGAGCTCGTGGATC
Organism: uncultured Alphaproteobacteria bacterium; assembly: GCA_963696555.1. Lineage (GTDB taxonomy): Bacteria > Pseudomonadota > Alphaproteobacteria > Rhizobiales > Xanthobacteraceae > BOG-931. The sequence goes on from CAVOKR010000028.1 coordinate 275,659, forward strand.
TCGACGCCGTCGAGCATGCCGTAGAAATCGAAGTGCCACCACGAGCGGCGGAATTCGCCGTCGGTCGCGACCTTGAGCCCGACCTCTTCCTGCTTCTTGATGATCTTCTCGATCTCGCGGTCTTCGACCTCCTTGAGCTGCGCCGCGCTGATCTCGCCTTTCTCGCGCTTGGCCCGCGCTTCCTTCAGCGGCGCGGTGCGCAAAATGCTGCCGACCACGTCGGCGCGAAACGGCGGTTTGGTTCTCGGCATCGGGCGATCCTCCACAAATTTGTTGGCGGCAACAAGCCGGGGCCGCGCGCTTTCGTCAACTAGCAAAACCGTCGCCAGCGCGCGCTGCCGATGGGCCGCGTCCCAATGAGTCCGGATCCCGCCTTCGCCGAGCGTCTCACACCTCGATCGTCACCTTGCCGTCGACGACCGTCGACCGGATAGGTCTTGATCGGCACCATGCAGGGCGGCAGCACCACTTCGCCGGTGCGGATATTGAACTGGCCGTTGTGGAAATTGCACTCGACGACGTCGTCTTCGATATAGCCTTCCGACAGCGAGCCCGGGCCGTGGGTGCAGGCGTCGTCGGTGACGTAAAATTCGCCGCCGACATTGAATACCGCGAGCGCCAGATCCTCGATCTCGACCTTGAGCGCGGCGCCGGGCGCGACGTCGTCGGTGCTGCACAATTCGAGGCGATTGGTTTCCGGACATGACGTCGACATGGTTTCGGGCCGTTACTCGGTGAGAGGGAGCGCCGTTATACAAGACCCGGCGCATAATGAAATATCCCGCGCCGCCGCTATAATGCGGGCAGTGGAGGAGACGGCATGGACAGTGAATCGGCCCGGATGAGCTCGGCGGCGGAGGCAAAATTCCGCATCGACAGGCCGAATTCGCAGCCGCGCGCCGTCAAGGTGATCGCGCTCGACGCGCCGAGCGAGCGCATCGTCAAGGAACTGGCGCAGTCGCAGTGGCAGCGCGCGACCTTCCTCACGGCGTCGTCGTTCTCCGGCGCGCCGCGCGCAGGGCGAGCCGTTTTCCATGGGCGGCTGGCTCAACGATCTTGCCGGCCGCACCAAGGATCTGATCGACGAGGTCAACGCGGCCGATCTCGTGGTCATGGTGGCGACCGCCGGCGAAAGCGCCGCGGCTGCCGCGATCATCGGCGAGGCCTGCAGCGTCAAGCACGTGATGACGACGGCGCTCATCCTCGGCGGCGCGTCGTCGAGCGACGAGACCCTGTCAAAGATGCTCGCGCAGTTGCGGCCGCATGTCGATGATGCTGGTGATCTCCAGCGCCGACGAATACATCAAGGACATGCTCACGGCGCTGCGCGCCTGATCGTCATCGTTCCCGCGAGCAAGGATCAGGCGTATTTCAAGGAGCTGCAATGAAATTTACTGGAGGAACTGACGGTCAAGGCGCCGCGCGACAAGGTCTATAAGGCGGTGCGCGACGCACGCTTCTTCGCGTCCTGCGTCGACGGCGTGAGCGAGCTGAACGAGACCGCGCCCGATACTTATGCCGCGGTGTTCGAGACCAAGGTCGCCTACATGAAATTCAAGTTCAAAGTCACGGTCGAGGTCACGCGCGCCGAGGAGCCGAGAGAGATCGAGGCCAAGGTCGAAGGCACCCCGCTCGGCATCGTCGGCCGGCTGACCGCGACCTCGCTGACGCACGCTGAGCCGAGTCGACGGCGACGGCACCAAGATCGACTACAAGGTCGAGACGGCGCTGACCGGCAAGCTCGGCAGTCTCGGCCAGCCGGTGCTGCGCTCCAAGGCCAAGGAAATGGAACGACAATTTGCCGCGCGGCTGGCCGCGGCTTTCGCGGCTCCGGCGGCCGCCGCGCCCTGATTTCCGCTGTGACTTCGCGATCTTTCGGCTAGGCTCTGACGCGACAACTGGGCGACAGCGGTGCGGCCAAACCGCGCCGAAGCAGGATCAACCTGCCGATCGCCGGGATTACGGGAGGGACGACATGACGGACATCACCGCCGATACTGCGCCTTGGTATCGCTCGCTGACCGCGAGCCAGTGGCGCACGCTGTTTGCCGCCAATCTCGGCTGGCTGTTCGACGGCTACGAGACCTATGCGCTGTTCCTCACGCTGGGCCCGGCGATGCATTCGCTGCTCGATGCCTCGCAATATTCGCAAATCCCGGCTTATGCCGGCACCGTGGTGGCGATCACGCTGCTGGGCTGGGGCATCGGCGGCTTCTGCGGCGGCATTCTCGCCGATTATATCGGCAGGAAGCGCACCATGATCTACGCCATCCTCGGCTATTCGGTGCTGACCGGGCTCACTGCCTTCTCGTTCAACTGGATTTCGTTCGCGCTGCTGCGCTTCCTGGTCGGCATCGCCATCGGCTCGGAATGGTCGACCGGCTCGTCGATGATGGCGGAGCTTTGGCCCGAGAACGCGCGCGGCAAAGGCGCCGGCCTGATGCAATGCGGCCTCGGCATCGGCTTCTTCCTTGCTTCCTTCATCTGGCTCTTCGTCTCCGGCTTCGGCCCGGAGGCATGGCGCTACATGTTCGTCATCGGCATCGTGCCGGCCTTGCTGACGGTGTGGATCAGAACCTCGATCGATGAATCCGCGGTCTGGCAGGCGACCGACGCGCGGCGGCGCGCGGCGAACGCGCGCAAGGATTCCGGCGCCACGCTGACCGCCGACGAAAAGGCGCTGACCCGATTCACGGTCGCCGATCTCTTTGCCGAGCCGGAATCCCGCCGGCGCAGCGTCATCGTGTTCCTGATGTCGCTGACCACGACGCTCGCCTGGTGGGGCATCTCGTCCTGGGTGCCGCCCTATATCGCCTCGGTTGCGACCAAGGCCGGGCTGCCCGGCCCGCAATGGGCGAGCTATGCCGGCATGGCCTACAATTTCGGCGCCATCTGCGGCTATATCAGTCTCGGCTTCCTCGCCGAGCTTTCGGCAGGAAGCCGATCACGATGCTCTATTTCGCGCTGGCCTTCGTGATGACGCCGGTGCTGTTCCTGTGGACGCAGGATCCGACGCTGCTGTTGGTGGCGGCGGCGGTGAACGCGTTCTTCACGCTCGGCCAATATTCCTGGATGGCGGTGTGGCTGCCGGAATTGTTCCCGACCCGCTCGCGCGCCACCGGGCTTGCCTTCACCTTCAACGCGCCGCGCTTCATCGCCTTCCTGGGGCCGTTGTTCGCCGGCGTCTTGATCGTGCAATTCGGCGGCTTCTCCCGCGCCGCGATGACGATCGCCTGCATCTATGCGTTGGGCTTTGTCGTGGTGCTGTTCCTGCCGGAGACCAACGGGAAGCCGCTGCCGAGCGACGGCCTCTGGCCGTCATGCCCATCGGCCCGCTGGGAGTCGACGTGACATGAAAAAATATCTGGCGTTGGCGTTGTGTTTAGCCGGGGCGAGTTTCGTAAAGCGCCGCTTGGCAGTCGCGCCGCCGAAACCTGGCCGGCGCGGCCGGTAAAGGTCATCGTCGGGTTCGCGCCCGGCGGCCCGACCGATCTGTTCGCGCGTCTGATTGCGCAAAGCCTTACCGAGCAGACCGGAAAGAATTTCTACGTCGAGAACGTTCCCGGCGCCGGCGGCAATGTCGGCGCCGTGCGAGTGGCGCAATCGCCGCCCGACGGCTATACGATCCTGGTGACCGGCGGCAACCTCACCAACAATCCGTTTCTCTTCGCCGATGCCGGCTTCGATCCGATCAAGGATTTCGACGCCGTCACGTCGGCGCCGCGACGCCGGTGGTGCTGGCGATCAATCCGACGGTGCCGGCGAAGAACGTCAAGGAACTGGTGGCCTGGATCCGCGCCAATCCCGGCAAGGAAAGCTACGCTCGCCCGGCACCGGCACGCCGCCGCAGCTTGTCGGCGCGCTGTTCCAGCATTCGCTGAATCTCGATCTCGTGCATGTGCCGTTCGGCGGCGGCGGCACCGGCGGTCGAAGCGACCGTCGGCGGCCACACCCCGATCTCGTTCGGCGCGCTGGCGCCCGCGGTGCCGCTGATCAAATCCGGGCGGCTGCGCGCGCTCGCGGTGACCGGCAAGACGCGGGCGCCGACGCTGCCCGATGTTCCGACCATGGCGGAAGCGGGCTTCCCCGAAGTCGAGGGCGCGACCTGGACCGCGGTCGCGGCGCCCGCCGGCACGCCGAAGGACATCGTCGCCGAACTGCACGATCTGATCGTCGCGGCCTCGCGACAGCCGACGTCAAGGACAAGCTCGCCGCCATGGCCTATGTGCCGATCGGCAATTCGCCCGAAGAGTGCGAAGCGTTCTTCAAGGCCGAGATGGCCAAGTGGGGCAAGGTCATCAAGGACGCGGGACTGAAGGCGGAGTGAAGGAAAAATTACCCCCTCCCGCTTGCTGGGATGACATCGCGAGCGCAGCGAAGCGGGTGAGGGTAAGTATTCGATGCTTACGACTCCTCGATGCCGCAGGGCCGGATCCCGCCTTCCCGCTGCAAGCGGGAGGGAATTATACACGGGCAAGATGAAGCCGGAGCCGCGCAGACCAAAATGAAGCAATTTCTGATCTGGTTGGTACGCATATATTTGGGTCTTGGTGCCGTCTTTGGCGGACTGGGAGTTCTAAGTTATGTCTGGGCGCTGGCAACTTACGCCGACTGCGGAGTTTTCGTTTTGGTCATTGGGGCGCTGCTATATGCGGTGTTTGGCGCCGCCGTTAGAACCCTCGTTTGGCTACCGTCATTGATCCATTGGTGGGCTGCAGGACCGGAGCCTACCTTCGTGCAATGGCTTATGCCCGGGCTCTCCATTGCTTGCGGAACCTCGTCATGACGGCCGAACGCCCTTAACGGCGATCTTGCTGCACTCGTCAGGTATATTTCCAGGCGGGAGAGGGCTAGACGCTACTTCCCCATCAACGCATCTCTTTGTTTGACGAGCTTCTCCAGCTCCTCGTTCTGCCGCGCGATGCGGTCCGCGGCGCGATCTTCGTCGCCGGCGCCGGAGAAGGCCGCGGCCTGCTCGATCAGCTGGCGGATATTGTCGCGCAAGATGGCGATGCGCGCATCGAGTTCGGCGGGCGAAAGCGAATTGTCGGTACTCATCGAAAGTTCCCCGGACCCATGAACATGTCAGGCCGCGACATTACCGTAGTTCCGCTGCGCGAACATGCGGCCATGCATGGGCGGTTAACCATGCCCGCAAGTGCCTCCGTTTTTAGCGGAAATTAACTAAATATCGCCTCAATAATCGCCGAGGAATGCTGCGCGACATCTGGGGATGCTTCGCGACAGTTCTGGTCGATCAAGGGGCGTCTTACGCGCTTTTCCGCTGCGGCATGCCACGGACACGGCGGCCGTATCGTGCCTGAAAAAGCGATTGTCGGGGTGGGCGTGAGGGGAATGACGTTCGAATACGCGTAGCGCTGTAATTTGGCAAGGGATCGCCGGGCTTTTGCATCGCGCGGGCGCGCCCGCAGAGCCTCTTCGGCGCGACTGCGCTCGGCTGCGTCGCGCTGCTTTGCGCCTGGACGCTCTATACCAATCTCGCCGGCCGCGATCTGCCGGTGCAAAACCTCGCCGCCGAAGATTATGTCGCGCAAGACTTCAATGAACAAACGCCGATCAGACCGAGATCGCACCGAGCCGCGGCGACCGGCTCGACCGGGTCGCGACGCGCGGCGACAAGCTCGCGGTGACGCAGCACGGCCGATGCCGAATTCCGCCAGCACGCTGGCCTGGTTCGATCCGCGCGCGCTCGGCGCCGCGCCGGAAAATTTCGTGAAGCGGATGTTTGCCGGCAGTCCGCCGCCGCAAGCGCAAAGAAGGTGGCGGCAGCGCCGCCGCCTGCCGCTCATGAGATCGTCCAGGCCGCGCGCGAATGCCGCCGCGGCCGGCATCGCAAGTCCGTACCGCGCTCCTGCGCGACAGCCATGCCGAGCATGCCGAAACCGCATCGGCCGAGCCGGGCCTGTTCGAAATATTGTTCGGCAAGCCCGTCGCCGCTTGTCGCTTGCTTACGCCTCGCCCGACGACGGTGTCGGCAACGGCGGCAGGGCGCAGGCCGCTACGGCGCGCAGACCGCGGTCTATGACATCTCCGCGCATACGGTTTACCTGCCGGACGGCAGGCGGCTCGAAGCGCATTCGGGCTACGGCGATCTTCTCGACGATCCGCGCCATGCCGACATCCGCATCGCGGCGTCACCCCGCCCGACGTCTACGATCTCACCACGCGAAGCGCCGTTCCACGGCGTGCGCGCGCTCCGCCTCAACCCGGTCGACGAGACAAAGTGTTCGGCCGCGCCGGCCTCCTCGCCCACAGCTACATGCTCGGCCCCAACGGCGATTCCAACGGCTGCGTCTCGTTCAAGGACTACGACGCGTTCTTGCAGGCGTATTTGAACGGTCAGGTGAAGCGGCTCGTGGTGGTAGCGGGGCGGGAGTGAGGGGCGCGGGCGCGAATGAGTTGACCCACCCGCCGGAGCGCTCGGCGTAAGTGGTACGCGAAAGCCCGGTGCTGCATTCAAACCGGCGATACCGGGCCCGGAAATCGTTCAATCCTAGCTATTCGCTAGGTCTCAGACGAGGATATGATTTCGCTGGTGGTACACCAAGCTGATCTGCAATCGGTCGTACAGCCACGCAACCTTCTCCCAGTCCTTGTCAGGCAATGGCACCCTGATTTGTCGCTTCAGCGACTTAAGCATTAATTTCAGGTTTGCTCGTTTCCAAAGTCTATCGCCGACGGATCGGTAATAGGCAATCCTGCCGCGCGTATGGCTTCGCCGCTCACCGCCAATTTACCATGTTTGATGTATTCAATGAATTCCAGCCGAAATGGATCGAGGAAGTGAACGCCGTCTTCCTCAATGAGCAAATCACCAAGCTTTCCAAATTCGGCGATACACGTTGGGTCGAGTACGAAGCGAGGAAACTTGGCGATCTCGCTTTCCAATTGGTACGCTCGGTTAAGTTCAGGACCGAATACCGCTTCGTCGTCGTGCACTACCGACCCAATTGTAATGCCGCCTCGTAAAAGAAAGCCGTTTATGGCAGAGGCAATCTGGAACTGCGCCATTAGCGCGACGAGCATCCAAGACTTCTCGCTCGGCGCTTGCGTGATCACAACGTTGTCCGAGAACGTGCTTACCCTAGCTCCGAAATGTGTCCGCAATCGCATGGCTCGCGAGTGTTGAAGAATCAATCGCCGCAGATCACCGATCCTTCCGGAGTCTCCCCCGCCCAACCAATGTGGCTGCGCCATCCAAGCACATCATAAAAGATAACGACGCGCCGTTCGTATTCAGCGTTTCTTTCGAAATCTGCAAGCTTGTCAGGAGCGGCGCCGACATCAGACATGCTATGTCGCCGTGTTCTCAGACTTCATTTCGCAAAAATAGGTATAGCACTCTCATAAGCGTGCAGCGTGAGTTGAGCCCTTACGTAACCCATCGGTAATTAGCGCCGCTCGGCGCTCGACTTCGCGGTCCGGTTGATCAGATTATACTCTTGATTGAGGCAGACTATCCAACCCAAACGCCGTTACTCCCATGCTCTGCCGTATCAGCGATTGTCACCACTATAGAGACGGGCTCTTGACCGGCGTCCCTATTACGGTTACATTAATTCAAATCTCGCTCACCAAGGACGCCGTCGGGGAGGGTATCCCCGGCGGTTGGGGCGAGTGCGGTGCCTGCGGGCGGGGCAATACACCTGCCCTCGGGGAGCTTCGGGCATCAGTCCCCCGGCACTATGACCGGGGCGGGGGGTGTTCCCTGGGCTGGGACAGGCGAAGGCGGGTAACACCCGTTCAGACCGCGTCCCAGGAAGCCTGGCCTGAAGCTGAGCCTTAGGGACGACAACTCCCTTTGGCGAGAGCCGTGGTGGGACGCCGACAGGCGAGCTGCCCCACAAGGGCAGAGCCGCACCCGATGGTGCGGAGGATACGGATCAGCGTTTGTCGGCGTTCCGCTTCCTTTGATTTATTTGGCGAACGAGGGTGAGACGAACGGAAAACAGAGACCCACCGCTCTGTTTCGGTTCGCAAGCCCCAGGTTCGCGCTTCACTTGGCTGGAGACTGCAGAACTCGGGCGCAAAGGCGCCGCGAGAACGGATGGCATTATTCGCCCCCCATGGAGGGGGAGGGTCGCACCCGAAGGGCGCGTGGGGTATGGGCACCCAAGAAAAACTCGACATGCCGCCCGCGTACCGCGCACTAGTCCCCTCCCGCCGCGCCTTCGGCGCGGCGACCTCCCCCCTGCAGGGGGAGGTGTTCGGTGAGGAGTTGCGGCCCCGACCCCTCACCTGTCTGTGGTTGGTGTGAGGCCGAGCAGCCCTCTCCCGCAAGGGGCGAGGGCAGGCGCGGATGCGCCGCTGGTCCCGCAGGGCGCAAGATTGACAGCACCCATCCGTAATGCCCAGAAAGGTCCCCTTTTCCGCACCAGGAATTCTCATGACCCCAGAACGAAAGCCGGTGGCGTACGGCGATTTGCGCGGCTGGCTCAAGGCGCTCGATGGCGCCGGCGAATTGCAGCGCGTCGATGCCGAGGTCGATTGGAATGTCGAACTCGGCACCATCGCGCGGCTGGCGCAGGGCGCCGCCGACGGCCCCGCTCTTCTGTTCAACAATATCCGCGACTACGGCGCCAATGCGCGCTGCCGCAGCGTCTTCACCGGCGGCCTCGCCAGTTATCGCCGGCTCGCCATGCTGCTCGGTCTGCCGCCCGACACCCATGCGCGCGAATTGGTCAAGCTCGGCCGCACCGTGCTGTCGTCCGGCATTCCGCCGAAAATCGTCGCGTCCGGACCCGTGCAAGGAGAACATCGTCAAAGGCGACGATATCGATCTCTACGATTTTCCGGTGCCGCAGTGGAATCGGATCGACGGCGGCCGCTACATTCTCACTTATGGCGGCGTCGTCACCAAGGATCCCGACACCGATGTGATGAATGTCGGCGTCTATCGCGGCATGGTGGGCGGCAAAAATCTCATTCCGATCCTGATGTGGCGCGCCCAGCATGTCGGCCATCACGTCACCGCCTGGCAGCAGAAGGGATTCAAGGAAATGCCGATCGCGGTGGCGATCGGCTGGGAGCCGTCGCTCGATTTCGTCGGCGGCTCGCCGGTGCCGAAAGGCATTTGCGAATACGACGTGGTCGGCGGCATCCGCGGCGCGCCGGTCGAGCTTGTCAAATGCGAGACCAACGATCTCTACGTGCCGGCGAGCGCCGAAATCGTCATCGAGGGCTTTCTCGGCATCGAGCCCGAAAGCTACACGATGGAAGGCCCGTTCGCCGAGTTCACCGGCTATGTGGCGGGCGACCGCTCGCCGAAGCCGACCATCCGCGTCACCTGCATCACCCACCGCAAGGATCCGATCCTGCGCGGCACCATCGAAGGCTCGATGCCCGGCAGCTTTTCCGAAAACGGCGTCTGCTCCTCGATCATGCGCGCGGCGACGGCGTGGAACGTGCTCGATCGCGCCGGCGTTCCCGGCGTCACCGATGTGTGGTGTCCGCCGGTGCAGACCGGCGTCAATACGGTCGTGCAGATCAAACAAAGCTATCGCGGCCAGGCCAAGCAGGTGGCGAATGCGCTGTGGGGCTCATCGGCCGCCCATGTGCGCTACAAGCATGTCACCGTGGTCGACGACGATATCGACATTCACGATTACGCCGCGATCGATTGGGCTATCGCCTTCCGGGTCAATGCCGGCGAGGACGATATCGTCATCATGCCGTCGACCTTTGGCGCCGGCCTCGATCCCTCGACGCGGCGGCGCGACCGCAATGTCTCGCAATTCGGCACCGGCAAATGGAACCGGGTCTTGATCGACGCCACCATCAATCTCGACTACGACCCCGATCCCGATCTCGGCGGCGCGCGCTTTCCGCCGACGGTATGGCCGGCGCAGGCCGATCTCGATGCCGTGAGGGCGCGCTGGAGCGAACTGGGGTTCGAGAAGCCGAAGGGGTGAGTGAGCCGATGTTCTTCGAAAATTTCACCAAGACCGAAATCAAAACCTCCGGCGCGCGTATCGTAACGGTCTACGGCGGCAAAGGGCCGCCGCTATTGCTGATGCACGGCAATCCGTTCAGCCATCTGTCGTGGCAGAAATTTGCGCCGCAGCTCGCGGAAGAGTTCACCGTGGTCGCGACCGATCTGCGCGGCTATGGCGATTCGGAAAAGCCGCCCGGCGGCGACGATCATGCCGGCTATTCGTTCCGCGCCATGGCGCAGGATCAGATCGAGGTGATGAGCGCGCTCGGCTACGACCGCTTCTACGCCGCCGGCCACGATCGCGGCGCCCGCGTGCTGCACCGCATGTGCCTCGATCATCCGGAAAAAGTCGCCCGCGCCTCGATCATCGACATCATCCCGCAGCATCATCTGTTCAACAATGTCACCAAATCCTGGGCGACTTTTTCCTGGCACTGGTTCTTCATGATCCAGCCCGCGAATTTTCCCGAACATCTGATGAGCGCGGATCCGGATTTCTTCATCGAGAAGAAGCTCGCCAAGACCAAACAAGGTCTGAGCTTCTTCGATCCGGCGGCGCTCGCCGAATACAAGCGCTACATGCGCAATCCGGCGACCGTGCACGCCATGTGCGAGGATTACCGCGCCTGCGCCACCGTCGATCTCGCCATGGACACCAAGGATTTCGAGGCCGGGCGCAAGATCGATTGCCCGACGCTCTTGCTCTGGGGCGCGACCGGCGGCGTCGGCCGCAATCATGATCCGGGGCCTGCCGAGATCTGGCAGCGCTACGCCTCCGACATCCGCCGCGCCGTAGCGCTGCCGTCCGGGCATTACTGCTCGGAGGAGGCGCCGGAGGAGACCTATAAGGAATTGCGGGAATTTTTTGTGAACGCGGAACTCAAGGCCTGAGGTGAGGCCCGAGGCGATGATCTTGGGCCCGCTCGTCCCCGCGCAAGCGGCGACCCAGTCCTGGATTCCCGCTTGCGCGGGAATGAGCGGTGTTCGACGACACGCCTCAGCTCGCCACCGGCGCCGGCTCGGCGAGAAAATTCCGCATCACGTACCACATCACTTCGCGGTTTTTGCTGAAACCCTGGCTGTGCGCGGTGTTCGGCAGGATGACATATTGGCGGTCGCCGTTCGGCAATTGGCGGAAGAAATCGAGCAGGTCGGCGTCGGTCGAATTGCCGTCCCATTCGCCGCGCGTCATCAGCACCGGCGATTTTACCTTGGTCGGATCGACCATCGGCAGGTTCGCCGCCATGTCGACGTAAGTTCCCGCCGGAATGGTGTCGCCGATTGGGCATCTCGGCGGCGACCAGCGCCTCGACCATCGCCGGATCGTAAATGCTCGGATGGCCGTCGCGGCTGAAGATCGAGCGGATCATGCCGGCGTCGCGCTTGCGCCGCGGACTGGCGCGCAACACCTCGAGGTTCTTGCGCCGGCGCTCGATTTCTTCCGCGCCTTCGCCCTTGTAGGTGAAGGCGGCAAGGACCAGCCGATCGACCCGTTCGGGCATCGCCTGGGCGAAGGCGCCGACCCGAATGCTGCCCGAGGACTCGCCGAAGAAATGAAATTTGCCGCGGCCGGTTTCGCGCGTCAAAACGTCCATCGCCGCCTTGAGGTCATCGACGCCGCTCATGATGCCGGAGGAACTGGTGGTGATCGATGAGTGGCCGTAACCCTCGTGATCCATGGTCCAGACGTCGAAACCATAGCGGGCAAACACATCCATCAGCGAATATTCGGCGCCGCCAGGCACCTGCAGATCGTAGCTAGCCCGCGCCGACATCGACGAGCCGTGCACCAAAAACAGAACCGGAAGCGACGCCGCGCCCGGCGCGGGCGCGCCGACGCGCTTGCGGTACATGGAAAGCTTCACATCGCCCTTCTGGGCCCAATAGTCATGGCTCCAGATCGCGGCCGTCGCGGCCTGCGCTGCGCCTGTTTCCGCACGTGCCGGCGTCAGCCCGGCCATGAGGCCGGTACCGAGCCCGGCGCCAATGCCGAGGCCGGCGCTTTGGATCAGCGTGCGTCGTGCGATGGCGGTGCTTGTTCATGATGCCCTCTCAATGCCTTTCTCGTCGTTCCTATATAACGGGGTGCTTCCTCGCCAATTTTTGCCGGTCCCGATCTTGGCTGAGAGGATAGCATTCCGCGACCCTGCCGGGCAGGTCGGTTGGGCGGCCGGCGCGCGGAACGCCCTGTTGCCGCTCTCGCCCCGGCGCACGACATCTGCTAGGTGGAGGCCCGGTTTCTGCCGGGCGCAGAACGAGACAGCCGATGGATGCGCAAGCAGCCGGTCCGGAGCGCGGTATGTTGAAGTCACTGCGCGGGACTGCGCATTATTTTAACCGCACCATCGGCCTGCGGCGCATCGGCGTCTTGCTCAGCCTGACGATCATCGCCGTCGCGGCGGTCGTGCTGTTCCACATTCTGCGCGATATCGATACCGACGAACTGGTCGATGCCATCGAGGCGACCGATTGGCGGACGCTGATCATTGCCGGCCTGTTCGTCGCCGCCGGCTATCTGACGCTGACGCTCTACGACACGTTTGCGCTGCGCACGATCGGCCGCACTGAGATCCCGTATCGCGTGGCGGCGCTGGCCGGCTTCACCAGCTATTCGATCGGCCACAATGTCGGCGCCAGCGTGTTCTCCGGCGGCGCGGTGCGCTACCGCATCTATTCTGCCTGGGGCCTTTCGCGTCATCGAAGTCACCAAGATCTGTTTCATCGCCGGGCTGACCTTCTGGCTCGGCAACGCCACCGTGCTCGGGTCTCGGCGTTCTCGATGCGCCGCAAGCGGCGCGCGCGCTCGATCAATTGCCGCTGTGGGCCAACCGCCTGGTGGCGCTCGTGATCCTCGGCTTGCTGGCGGCCTATATCGCCTGGGTCTGGGTCAAGCCGCGGGTGATCGGCCGTGACGGCTGGCAGGTGACACTGCCCGGCGGTCCGACGACGCTCATCCAGATCGGTATCGGCATCCTCGATCTCGGCTGCTGCGCCGCCGCCATGTACATGCTGACGCCCGACGAGCCCAATCTCGGCTTCGTCACGGTCGCGGTCATCTTCGTCGCCGCGACGCTGCTTGGTTTTGCCAGCCATGCTCCGGGCGGACTTGGCGTTTTCGACGCCGCCATGATGGTCGCGCTATGGCAATTCGACAAAGAGGATCTGCTGGCCGGGCTGCTGCTGTTCCGGCTGCTCTATTACATCGTTCCATTTGTCCTCTCGCTCGGCGTATTAGGTATTCGTGAACTCTTGCTCAGCCGCAACGCGCGTCGAATATCTCGCGCGGAGCGACCCGAAGGCCGGTTGCATGCCGATGCGCCGCCGCTCGCGACTGACGTTGCAGTCTCGAATAAATCGGATGCGTCTTGATCCGGCGATAATCGCGCCCGCGCGAGGGTGTCATGAGCGTGGCTGAAGATCGGCTGGTTCTAAGCGGAAATCGCTGGCGCGGCGGACGTTTGGTCCTTGTTGCGGCGTTGTTGGTTTTCGGCGCGCTGGCGGCTCGCCGGCGCGCTTCCTCCTCTCTATGCGGCGCTGGGCTTTGCGATCATGGCCGCGGCCGGCGTTTTGGCCGCTCGCGCCGGTAACGACAGCGCGCGCATGGTCGAGCGCGTCGCCATTTCCGAACGCGGTGACGATTTTCTTCGCGCCGTCGTCGCGGGCCTCCCCGATCCCGTGGTCGCGCTCGACCGCGACGGCCGGGTGCTGGCGCTGAACGAGCGCGCCCGCGCGCTGGCGCCGGCGCTCCGCCAGGGCGAGCCCGTCGCCTTCGCGCTGCGGATACCCGAACTGATCGAAGCCATCGGCCGTGCCGCGGCGGAAGGCGAGGAAAAGCGCGTCGTCTATTTCGAGCGCGTGCCGCTCGACCGCTGGTTCGAGACCATCGTCATGCCGGTCAAGCGCGAGCCGACCGCGGCGCGGCCGGACCTCATCTTGATGACATTCCACGATCTGACGCCGCTGCGCCGCGTCGAGGAAATGCGCGCCGACTTCGTCGCCAATGCCAGCCACGAATTGCGCACGCCGCTCGCCGCCCTGTTGGGCTTCATCGAAACCCTGCAAGGCTCGGCCCGCGAAGATCCGAAAGCGCGGGCGCGTTTCCTCGCCATCATGCAAGAGCAGGCGCGCCGCATGGCGCGCCTGATCGACGATCTGTTGTCGCTGTCGCGCATCGAACTCAATGCGCATCGGCGGCCCGACACGCCGGTCGATCTGGTGCCGATCGTCCGGCAGACGGTCGACGGCCTCGAGACGCTGGCGCGCGATCGCGGCGTGACGGTCAATATCGAGGCGGCGGGCGCCATGACGGTGCTCGGCGATCACGACGAGTTGCTTCGCATCTTCGAGAATCTGGTGGAGAACGCCCTCAAATATGGCGCGGCCGGTAAGCGTGTCGACATCACCTTCAAGCTCGGCGCGTCGGTCGACGGCCAGCCCGAGGTGCAAGTCAGCGTGCGCGATTACGGGCCGGGCATCGCGCCGGAGCATTTGCCGCGTTTGACCGAGCGTTTCTATCGCGTCGATGTCACCGAGAGCCGCGCCCAGGGCGGCACCGGTCTTGGGCTGGCGCTCGTCAAACACATCCTCAATCGCCACCGCGGGCGGCTGACGATCGAGAGCGAGCCGGGGGCCGGCGCCGCCTTCACCATCCACCTGCCCACCGCGGTCGCCGGGCATCCGCGATAAATTGTCGCTACTTCAATAGCTTGGTCTGTCATCTGACTGTCATACAGGCCTCATAGAACATTTACGTGCCGGACCTAACGATGCGGCGTCTGCCGGTACGCCTTATTCTATTAAGGCACTCCAATCAGCGTGCTTCTGACAAACAGCAACTCAGGCTGAGCGCCCAAACAGGGACGTTAAACCGACAGTTCTCGGAACTTAGGTCGGCGACCACGTCGCCCGAAATTTCACTCACAGGAGACATCCACGTGAAACATCTCACATCGATTGCCGTCGCCGGCGTGCTCGCCGCGGCGGTGCTTCCCGCCTCCGCCGCCGATCTCACTGGCGCCGGCTCGACCTTCGTGTATCCGGTCCTCGCCAAGTGGGCCGACGTCTACAAGAAGGACACCGGCGTCGGCCTGAACTACCAGTCGATCGGTTCGGGTGGCGGCATCAAACAAATCACCGCCAAGACCGTGACTTTCGGCGCTACCGACATGCCACTGACTCCGGAAGACGTCGCCAAGAACGGTTTCGTGCAGTTCCCGGTCATCAATGGGTCTGTCGTGCCTCTGTTGAATCTCCCGGGCATCAAGCCGGGCGAAGTCACGCTAGACGGGCCAACCATTGCCCAGATCTTTCTGGGCAATATCACCAAGTGGAACGATCCGGCGATCACCAAGCTCAATCCCGGCGTCAATCTGCCCGACACCGCCGTCGCGGTCGTGCATCGCTCGGACGGATCGGGCACCACTTTCATCTGGACCAATTATCTGTCCAAGGTCAGTGCGGACTGGAAATCCAAGGTCGGTGAGAATACCGCGGTCGAATGGCCGGTCGGTATCGGCGCCAAAGGCAGCGAAGGCGTTGCCAACAATGTCGGCCAGACCGTAGGCGCGCTCGGCTATGTCGAATACGCCTATGCCAAGCAGAACAACCTGACCTACGCCAAGATGATCAATCACGCCGGCAAGACGGTCGCCCCGACGATGGAGGCGTTCCAGGCCGCCGCCGCCGGCGCCGATTGGACCAGCGCGCCGGACTTCCACGTCATCATGACGGATGCGGCGGGTGACAAGTCGTGGCCGGTCGCCGGCTCGACCTTCATTCTGATGCAGCAGGTTCCGACCAATGCGGCCGATTCCACTGCCGCCCTCAAATTCTTCGATTGGGGCTACAAGAACGGCAAGCAGATGGCATCCGACCTCGACTATGTTCCGATGCCGGACAAGGTCGTGGAACTGATCGAGCAGACCTGGAAGGACAAGATCAAGGGCGCTGACGGCAAGCCCGTGTTCTGAGCAAGGCGCGGGTAAAACCGCATGCGCATGATTCGAAGCACTGGAAAACAGCTTTCCAAACGGATCGTGCGTCACTAGCACAAAGGCGCAATCGCCCCGGGCGATTGCGCCTTTGGTGGTTTTCTCCTTGGCTTCGCGATGTCTGAAATTTTCATTTGATACTTGCCGGGTGGTGCTTGCGGGTTTGGTGCTTTCGCGTTTGACGCTTAAATATTTGCCGCTTCCTTGGTCGCTTGATGAGCTCTCCGGCGCGGACGGCAAAGGAGAGTTGATGGAAACTACGGGGAGACAGAAAGTGGTCGACGTTGCGTTACCGGGCCGCGTAGCAATGCCGGGTGAAGCCGTGACGCGCATGAAGGCGCTGGCTCGGTTTCAGTTCGGCGACGCGCTCTTTCGCCATTTGACTCGCGCCGCGGCAATCGGCGTATTGCTGTTGCTGAGCGGCGTCATCGTCTCTCTGATCGAGGGCTCGATTCCCGCGATCCGTGCCTTCGGCGTGGGCTTCCTGTGGAGTTCGCGCTGGAACCCGGTGACCGATAATTACGGTGCGCTGCCCGCGATTTACGGAACCGTGCTCACGTCGCTCATCGCGATGCTCATCGCCGTTCCCGTCGGCTTGCTGATCGCATTCTTTCTGACCGAGCTGTGCCCAAAGTGGCTGCGGCGGCCGATCGGCATCGCCATCGAGCTCCTCGCCGGCATTCCGAGCATCATTTACGGCATCTGGGGGCTCTTCATTTTTGCTCCGTTCCTGCAGGCGACGCTGCAGCCATTCCTGATCAATACGCTCGGCAATGTGCCGGGGATCGGCTCTTTGTTCGCCGGGCCGCCTTACGGCATCGGCATGCTGACCTCGGGATTGATCCTCGCCATCATGGTGCTGCCCTTCGTCACTTCGATCACGCGCGACGTCTTCGAGGCAGTGCCGGCGGTGCTCAAAGAGGCGGCCTACGGTCTCGGCTGCACGACCTGGGAGGTCGTGCGCAACGTCGTGCTGCCCTACGCCAGGGTCGGCGTCATCGGCGGCGTCATGCTCGGCCTCGGGCGCGCCCTTGGCGAAACCATGGCGGTGACCTTCGTCATCGGCAATGCGCACCGCATTTCGGCCTCGGTGCTTGCGCCCGGCACCACCATTTCGGCGACCATCGCCAACGAGTTCACAGAGGCGGTGGGAGATTTGTACACGTCCGCGCTGATCACGCTCGGACTGATCCTTTTCGTGATTACGTTCATCGTGCTCGCCATTGCGCGTTACATGTTGATGCGCATCGAGCGCCGGATCGGGTGACGCCATGCCGGAAATGATCGCAGGCTTTCGCTATTCCGGCCGCCGCCGCAAAAACGAGGTGGCCACGGTGCTGGCATTCGCCGCCACCGCCGTCGGCCTGGGCTGGCTGGTGCTTATCCTCGGCGCACTGTTGTGGAAGGGCTTCAGCGGGTTGTCGGTTGCGGTATTCACCGAGATGACGCCGCCGCCGGGTTCCGCCGGCGGACTGCTCAACCCCATCTTCGGCAGTTTGATGCTGACGGGGCTGGCCGTTGCCATCGGCACGCCGATCGGCATCCTCGCCGGCACCTACATGGCCGAATATGGCCGCTACGATAAACTGACCAGCGTGGTGCGCTTCATCAACGATATCCTGCTCAGCGCGCCGTCGATCGTGATCGGGCTGTTCATCTACCAGATCATGGTCGCCCCGATGGGGCATTTCTCCGGCTGGGCCGGCGGCGTCGCGCTCTCGGTGCTCGTCATACCGGTAGTCGTGCGCACGACCGAGGACATGCTGACATTGGTGCCCAATGCGCTGCGCGAAGCCGCGACCTCGATCGGTCTGCCGCGGTCTCTTGCAATCCGGCATATCTGTTATCGCGCGGCGAGCGCCGGCATGGTGACGGGCGTGCTGCTCGCGGTCGCCCGGATCAGCGGCGAGACCGCGCCGCTACTCTTCACCTCGCTCAACAATCAGTTCTGGAGCACGAACCTCAACCAGCCGATCTCGAGCCTGCCGGTCATCATTTTCCAGTTCGCCCTTAGCCCCTATCACGATTGGCAAGCGCTGGCCTGGACCGGCGCGCTGATCATAACACTTGCCGTGCTCGCCTTGAGCGTCACGGCACGCGCCCTTGTCTCCTCGGGAAAACAGTCATGAGCATGAGTGCTGCTTCCAGTTCCCCTTCCGTTACGGTTCCCAGCGTCAGCCACGCGCCGACCGACCGCGCCGGCCTGGCGGAGAAAATAACGATCCGCGATCTCAATTTCTTCTACGGCGAGTCGCGGGCGCTGAAGTCGATCAGCCTGCCGCTCTATCAGAACAAGGCCACCGCCTTCATCGGCCCGTCGGGCTGCGGCAAATCGACCTTGTTGCGCGTGCTCAACCGGATGTACGACCTCTATCCGCATCAGCACGCCACCGGCGAAGTTCTGTTCGACGGCGGCAACATCCTGTCGCCGAAACAGGATCTCAATCTTCTTCGCGCGCGCATCGGCATGGTGTTTCAGAAGCCGACGCCATTCCCGATGTCGATCTACGAAAATATCGCGTTCGGCATCAGACTCTATGAGAAGCTGCCGAAGTCGGAACTCGACGGCCGGGTGGAAACCTCGTTGCGCCGCGCCGCGCTATGGGAAGAAGTAAAAGACAAGCTCAATGCCAACGGCCAGAGCCTGTCGGGCGGCCAGCAGCAGCGGCTGTGCATCGCCCGTACTGTCTCGGTGCGTCCCGAAGTGATCCTGTTCGACGAACCGTGCTCGGCGCTCGACCCGATCTCGACGGCCAAGATCGAGGAATTGATCGACGAACTGACCGACGATTATACGATCGTCATCGTCACCCACAATATGCAGCAGGCCGCGCGGGTCTCGGAGTTCACCGCCTTCATGTACCTCGGTGAGCTGATCGAATTCGGCGCCACCAGCAATATGTTCACAGCGCCGCGAGATCAGCGCACCCAGGACTACATCACCGGCCGCTTCGGGTAATCGCCATGACCGAATTTACAACGACCAGGGTCGACCACACCGCCAAGGCGTTCGACACCGACCTGCAGGAGATCACCCGCAAGGTCGCCGAAATGGGCGGCATGGTGGAACGCCAGATCGCCGATTCCGTCCAGGCCTTGGTCGATCGCGACATGGAACTCGGCGAGCGCGTGATCGCGACCGATCCGACCATCGACACCCTGCAGCGCGAAGTCGAGGAAAAAGCCATCCTCACCATCGCGCGGCGGCAGCCGATGGCGGTCGATCTGCGCGAATGCGTCGGCGCCATGCGGGTCTGCAACGACCTCGAGCGGATCGGCGATCACGCCAAACATATCGGCAAGCGCGTCGTTGCGCTCGACGGCGACTTCTACCCGCAGAAACTGATCCGCGGCGTCGAACATATGTCGTCGCTGGTGCTGGCGCAGCTCAAGCAGGTGCTGGACGCCTATGCGAGCCGCGATCTGCAGGCGGCGCTCGCGGTCTGGAACGGCGACGAAGAAGTCGACGCGATGTGCACGTCGCTGTTTCGCGAACTCCTCACCTATATGATGGAGGATCCGCGCAACATCACTTTTTGCATGCATTTGATGTTCTGCGCCAAGGACATCGAGCGCATGGGCGATCATGCCACCAACATCGCCGAGACCGTCTACTACATGGTCGAGGGCCGTGCGATTACCGACCAGCGTCCCAAGGGTGACACCACGAGTTTTCCGGCAGGCATACTGCAAAAATAGGACACGGGCATGGGCGCCAACATCCTGATCGTGGAAGACGAAGAGCCGCTGACGACGCTGTTGCGCTACAATCTCGAAGCCGAAGGCTACGAGGTCGATGCCGTCGCGCGCGGCGACGATGCCGATACCCGGCTCAAGGAAACCGCGCCCGACCTCATCGTGCTCGACTGGATGCTGCCGGGCTTGTCCGGCATCGAGCTGTGCCGGCGCTTACGGGCACGGCCGCAGACGCAGACGCTGCCGATCATCATGCTGACGGCGCGCGGCGAGGAGAGCGAACGGGTGCGCGGGCTCGCCACCGGCGCCGACGATTACATCGTCAAGCCGTTCTCGGTGCCGGAACTTCTCGCTCGCGTCCGCGCGCTGTTGCGCCGGGCGAGCCCGGAACGCGTCGCCATGATATTGACGATCGGCGATCTCGAGCTCGACCGCGAGAAAAAGCGGGTGTCGCGCTCGGCCCGTCCGGTCGATCTCGGCCCGACGGAATTCCGCCTGCTGGAATTTCTGATGGAGCGCCCGGGCCGGGTGTTTTCCCGGGAGCAACTCCTGGACGGCGTTTGGGGCAGCGACGTCTATATCGACGAGCGCACTGTCGACGTCCATGTCGGCCGCTTGCGCAAGGCGCTCAATCGCGGCCACGCCAGCGATCCGATCCGCACGGTGCGCGGCGCCGGCTATTCGCTCGACGATCGCTTCGGCAAGGCGGCGAGCTGAGCCCGACCCGTCGGCGCGCCGCAATGAGGCGTTATTATCGGATCGGGCGCTTGTCGCGGCGCCGGTCGGATGCCGGCTGATAGGCCACCCGCGAGTGATAGGCGCAATAGGGCAGGCCGGCGAGACTGTTGCCGCCGCAGAAAAAGAAATCGATCGAGCCCGGATCGCCGACCGGCCAGTGGCAGGTTTGGTCGTTGAGCTCCAGGATGGTGCGGCGCTGGCCGATCGGAATGATGTTGTCGATCAATTCCGGTTCGGCTTCGGTCTCGACCTCATAGGCATGCGCCAAGGCGGTATTGCCGCGGATCGCGGTCCGTCCGATGCGCATCATATGCGAGGGCGCCCGCGCCTTGCGTTGGCGCGGGGCGGCACTCGATGTGCTCTTGGCACGGCCGGACAGGCCAAGCCTATGCACCTTGCCGATCACGGCATTGCGGGTAATGCCGCCGAGTTCGGCCGCGATCTGGCTCGCCGACAGGCCGTCGGACCAAAGCTTTTTCAGGAGCTCGACCCGCTCGTCGGTCCACGACATGCCCAATCCGCCCTGAAGCTGTGGGTCAGTCATCGATCGACGCCTCCGAAAAGCTGAATCATTTCAGAATCCTCCACCAGGCCAGGCGGCACGAAACCGCCCGACGACTCCATCGCCAACGCTTTAGATGACTGTCCGACGCACGAGATGTCGTACTTGACAATCAAAAGGCTACAATATGGCGGGAGTCGGACGCAAGAGTTGGCTGAAAATGATTCCACAAATTCCTGCAAACGTGTGGATGAGCTGGGTACAAACCCGGTGCACATCGGCTAATTATCGTGTGTTGACAGGGGGACGCGCGGAAATAGAATGTTCGCCCGTGCCGCCCGGAGAGGCGGCACATTTCGTTTTAGCCGCGCGAATTCCGCGGCGCAGCGCTCGCGGGCCAGTGCCGTGACATCACATCTGATGGCGACCTTTGCGCGTGTTCCCCTCGCTTTCGAGCGGGGCGAAGGCGTTTGGCTCGTCGCCACCGATGGCGAGCGCTATCTCGATTTCACCTCCGGCGTCGCCGTCAATGCGCTCGGGCATGCGCATCCGCATCTCGTCGCCGCCTTGACCGCGCAGGCGCAGAAGCTGTGGCACGTCTCCAATCTCTACGAGATTCCGGAAGCCGAACAGGTCGCCGAGCGGTTATGCGCCGCGAGCTTTGCCGACGTCGTGTTCTTTTGCAATTCAGGCGCCGAAGCGGTCGAGGGCGCCATCAAGACCGCGCGCAAATACCAGGCGGTGAACGGTCATCCCGAGCGTTACCGCATCATCACCTTCGAGGGAGCGTTCCACGGCCGCACCTTGGCGACGCTCGCCGCCGGCGGACAAAAGAAATATCTCGACGGCTTCGGTCCCGTGGTCGAAGGCTTCGATCAAGTGCCCTACGCCGACCTCGAGGCCGTCAAGCGCGCGATCGGCAGCGAGACCGCGGCGATCATGATCGAGCCGCTGATGGGCGAGGGCGGCGTGCGCACCAACCCGCCGCCGTTCCTGCGCGCGCTTGCGCGAACTGTGCGACGAGCACGGTCTCCTCCTCGTCTTCGACGAGGTCCAGAGCGGCATGGGCCGCACCGGCGAATTGTTTGCCCACCAGCGCGCAGGCGTCACGCCGGACATCATGGCGCTTGCCAAGGCCTTGGGCGGCGGCTTCCCGGTCGGCGCGTGCCTTGCGACGACCGAAGCCGCAAAGGGCATGACGGCGGGCACCCACGGCTCGACCTTCGGCGGCAATCCGCTGGCGATGAGCGCGGCCGAACGCCACGCTCGACGTCATGCTGGCTCCGGGCTTTTTCGATCACGTCAACCGCGTCGCCATCCTGCTCAAGCAGCGGCTGGCCGAAATCAAGGACCGCTATCCGTCGGTGATTGCCGAGGTGCGCGGCGAAGGGCTCTTGATCGGCCTCAAGGCGCTGGTTCCGGCCGGCGAATTGGTCGATGCCTTGCGCGCCGAAAAAATGCTGACGGTCGCGGCCGGCGACAATGTCGTGCGCTTGCTGCCGCCGCTGATCATCAGCGAGACGGAAATGGCCGACGGCGTCACTCGCCTCGACCGCGCCTGCGGCCGATTGAGCGCGAACGCAAAGGCGCCGGACCGGATGAGCGCGGTGCGCCACTTCCTCGATCTCATCGACATCCCGAGCGCCGAGCTGCGCCGGATGATCGACGCGGCGCGCGCCCTGAAGGCAAAGCACAAGACGGCTCCCGGCATCCGCGCCGAAGGCCCGCTCGCCGGCAAGACGCTGGCGATGATTTTCGAACGGCCCTCGACGCGCACCCGGGTGTCGTTCGAGGTCGCGATGCGGCAGCTTGGCGGCGACACCATCCTGTTGACGGCGGAAGAGATGCAGCTCGGCCGCGGCGAGACGCTCGCCGATACCGCACGCGTCTTGTCGCGCTATATCGACGCCATCATGATCCGGACGCTCAATCCCGATGACGTTGCGGAACTGGCGCGCCACGCCAGCGTGCCGGTGATCAATGGCCTCACCCGGCGATCGCATCCGTGTCAGGTGATGGCCGACGTCATGACCTTCGAGGAGCATCGCGGTCCGATCCGCGGCCGCACCGTGGCCTGGACCGGCGACAGCAATAACGTTCTGACATCGTGGCTGCATGCCGCCGAGCGCTTCGCCTTCCAGCTGCGGGTAGCGACGCCGCCGGAACTTGCACCGAAGAAACCGCTGCTCGACTGGATAAAATCATCCGGCGCCGCGATCAGCGCTCGGCACCGATCCGGACGAGGCGGTCAAGGGCGCGGATTGCGTCGTCACCGACACCTGGGTGTCGATGGGCGACCGCAACGGCGCGCGCCGCCACAACCTTCTCAAGCGTTATCAGGTCAATGCCCGGCTGATGGCGCGCGCCAAGCCGGACGCACTCTTCATGCATTGCCTGCCGGCGCATCGCGGCGAAGAGGTCACCGACGAGGTGATGGATGGGCCGAATTCGGTCGTGTTCGACGAAGCCGAGAACCGGCTGCACGCGCAAAAGGGCATTTTGGCGTGGTGCCTGCACGCCAATGCCGGCTGACGGCCGCCGGCGTCGGCGCGCGACGTCCGCAAGGCCTCACAATTCGGCCGTCGTCGCCTATATTCTTTGGCCATGAACCAACCCGATTTTGCTATTCCCGTTCGCGAGCCCGGCGCAAACCGGGCTCGATGACTCGATCCTGCCGTTCGCCGTCAAGGCGCTCGATCTGCGCGGCCGCATCGTGCGGCTCGGCGCCGGCGGTCGATGCCATCCTGGGCAGCCACGATTATCCGGTGCCGGTGGCGAAGCTCCTCGGCGAGGCTATCGTCCTCACGGTCATGCTCGGCTCGAGCCTTAAATTCGAGGGCCGTTTCATCCTGCAAACGCAGAGCGATGGGCCGGTGCGCATGCTGGTGGTCGACTTCACCTCGCCCGGCAATGTGCGGGCTTGCGCCCGCTTCGATGCCGATCGTGTAGCCGCCGCCATCGCGGCGAACGAGGCTGAGCCCGGCAAGCTTCTCGGCCATGGCCATCTTGCCATGACCATCGACCAGGGACCGGAAATGAGCCGCTATCAGGGGCTCGTGCCGCTGGAGGGCGGCGATCTCGAACACGCCGCACACGAATATTTCCTGCGTTCGGAGCAGATTCCGACCCGCGTGCGGCTTGCCGTCGGCGAAGAGTTCCGCGCCGGCAGACAGCGGCCGGCACTGGCGTGCCGGCGGCATTCTGCTGCAGTTCCTGCCGAATTCGGTCGAACGCCAGCGTCAGGCCGATATCGACCCGGCGACGCACCGCCCGGCACGGCGCCGCATGTGGTCATGGAAGACGAGGCCTGGGTCGAGGGCCGGTCGCTGGTCGCCACCGTCGACGCCATCGAACTGATCGATCCCGAGCTATCGAGCGAGCGGCTGGCTTACCGCCTGTTCCATGAGCGCGGCGTCCGCGTGTTCCCGCGCGGTGTCCGTCAACGCGCAATGCACCTGCTCGCGCGGCAATGTCGAGAACATGTTGAAGAGCTTTTCGCAGGAGGATCGCGACGACATGGTCGAGGACGGCCGGATCACCGTGACCTGCGAATTTTGCAGCTCGACTTATGTGTTCGCCCCGGATGAAGTCGCGACCGAAGGCCGCTTAGCTTGCTTCATCCCGATCCTGCAGAGGCGCAGTCGCCGCATGGGCGCGCGCATAGGGCGCGCGCCAACGTTGCGCCAGCTTTTGCATAAAGACCGGATCCATTTCCGCGGCGACGAGATCGGCGGGTGCGGCGCCGAGACGGCGATACTGCCGGTCGTTTCATACCGGTCATAATGAGCCGCGCCGGCCCGTACGCATTCGGCGCCGATCACGACGGCCAACAAAGCCAAGCCCGCCGGTAAGAGTCTTAGTCCCGGCAAAGTCCCTTGTTCGATCATGGCCTGCTGTCTTCCTCGCTCCATCGCGACTCAATATGGCGTACAATCTAGCCTTTTTTGTGCGACGCAATATGTCGATCGAGCATGGCAGCCAATCATACGTATAAACCATTGTTTTTATGAATATATTAATTTTATTGCATTGCGGCAAAATGCGCTTGGCGGGGCCCCACGGGTTCGGGGTCTGGAACCGGAACCGGTTTCGGCGATTTGGTTAAGATCCGGTTAAAGCGGGAGACGGCGGATGGACAAGATTTTCCTTGGCGCGGCGGCTGCTGCCCTTTGGTTCGTGCTCGTGATGGCGATAAATCCCATCTAGTTCGAGCGGACCTCGTCGGCGGGCGCGTAGATCGCGAAGACTGAGTGCCAAAAGCCGGGCTATGAAAACCTAGCCGTGAAGACCTAGTTCGCGAAGACCTAGTTGATGGTGCGCTTGCTTTCGACGCTGTCGAGCGAGAAAGCCGGCACCTCGATATCGAAGTGCTCGCCGGCACGCGCTCACCATCCCGTAGCTGCCGGCCATGAAGCCGGAAGGCGTCTGTAGCGGCACCCCGCTGGTATATTCGAACGATTCGCCTGACTTGAGCACCGGTTCCTCGCCGACGACGCCGGCGCCGCGCACTTCCTGGCGGCGGCCGTGGGCATCGGTGATGCGCCAGTGCCGGGTTTTCAATTGCACCGTTTCGGCTGCCGTTATTGGTGATCGAGATCGTATAGGCCCAGAAGAAATAATTATTCTCAGGCGACGACCGGTCGGCGACAAAGCGCGGGGTCACCACGACCTCGATATTACGGGTCACTGCGCGATACATGTTGCTGTTCCTGCCGCCATTCTCGTCCCGTTCTCGCGCTCGCGTGCCGCTGCTCATGTCTGCACCCTGCAAGGCTGATATCCACGGAGAAGTGAATAACGCCAAGCCGTGCGTTGCAATAACTATGCTGACGAGCTTTCTCAAGCCACACTTGTTCTCAAGCCACATTTGCCGGACTAGATTGAAGCGTGACGCCATTGCGGCGTGCGGCGCATGGCGGCGGCCGGAAGCGGTCAAGGAGCTCAGGTTGCGCGGCCTATGTTCGCAAAGCACATGCTTGTAAGGCCATTAGCGGCCGCGTCCGCGCCGGTCCTGATCGGGACCGAACGCGATTTGCGGCTCGATCTGTTCCGCGGCGTGGCGCTGTGGCTGATCTTCCTCGACCACATTCCCGAAAACATCATGAACTGGTTCACGATCCGCAATTACGGATTCAGTGACGCGACCGAGATCTTCATCTTCATCTCCGGCTACACCGCGGCCTTCGTCTATGGTCGCGCCATGCGCGAACGCGGCATCGTCATCGCCAGTGCCCGCGTGCTGCGGCGCGCTTGGCAGATCTATGTGGCGCACATCTTTCTGTTCACGATCTTCATGGCCGAGATCGCCTACGTGGCGGCGACTTTCGACAATCCGCTTTACGCCGAGGAAATGAACATTCTCGATTTCCTCAAGCAGCCGGACATCACGATCTTTCAGGCGCTGTTGTTGAAGTTCAAGCCCGTCAACATGGACGTGCTGCCGCTCTACATCGCGCTGTTGCTGTTTTTCCCGCCGATGCTGTGGCTGTTGCTGTGGCAGCCGGCCTTGGCCTTGGCGGGCTCGGCCTTGGTCTATGTGCTGGCCTGGAATTTCGACTGGAATTTGCCCGCCTATCCGAACGGCGTCTGGTTCTTCAATCCGTTCGCCTGGCAATTGCTGTTCGTGTTCGGCGCATGGTGCGCGCTGGGCGGCGCGCAGCGGCTGTCGCCGGTGCTGCGCTCGCCCGTCGTGCTCGGCATCGCGCTCGCCTATTTGTTGTTCGCCTTCGCCATCACCTTAACCTGGTATATCGAACCGCTGCAGCGGTTCGTGCCGGGCTGGTTAAGCGATTGGATGTATCCGATCGACAAGACCAATCTCGACGTGTTGCGATTTGCGCACTTCCTCGCGTTAGCGGCGGTTACGGTGCGCTTTGTGCCGCGCGATTGGCCGCTTTTGAAATCGCCGCTCTTGCGGCCGGCCATTCTGTGCGGTCAGCATTCACTGGAAATTTTCTGTCTCGGCGTATTCCTGGCCTTTGCCGGCCAATTCATCATCGGCGAATGGTCCGGCGGGCCGCTGGTGCAAGCGGCAATTAGCCTCTTAGGCATCCTGATCATGATCGCCACAGCGAGCCTGATATCGTGGTACAAGCACATGGAAGGGCGAAGTCCCGGTTCGCGCGTCAAATCACCAGACGCCGACCTCGCGGGGGGCGAGGCATGACATTGAATAAATGGACCGCCGCAACGCTTGCGCTCGGCGCCGTGTGCTTCACGGCGTACCTGGCGGGCGGCGCTCGCGCGGCGCCGCCGGCCGAGGAATGCGACGTTCCGCAATCCTTCGTCGAAAGCGAAATCGATCTGCCGCGCGCTTTGACCGAGATCAAAGACAAGCACCGGTTGGATATTACGTGTGATCGGTACCGGTTCCTCGGGTCTGGCCGGAACCGACGGCTCGCGTTACGCCTATCCGGCGCGGCTCGAGCGATGCGCTCAAAGCGCGGCTGGCCGGGCTCGACATCAAAGTCACGGCGCATGTCCAGCCGAAGCAGACCACGGCGGCAATGGTTTCTGGAATGGGCAAAATCCTGTCCGACGACAAGCCGGCGCTCGTGATCTGGCAGGCCGGCACGGCCGACGCGCTCTCCGGCGTCGAGCCCGAGGATTTTCGCTCGAGCCTCGATCAGGGCGTCGAACAGATTCAAAGCGCCGATGCCGATGTCATTCTGATGAACATGCAATACAGCCCGCGCACCGAATCCATGCTCGACGTATCGGCCTATGCGGACGTCATGCGCGTCGTTGCGCAGCAGCGCGGCGCGCTATTGTTCGACCGCCTGGCGCTGATGCATTATTGGAACGATCGACGGGACGTTCGACCTCTATGCCGCCACCAAGAAGTATGATATGGCGCGTCGTGTTCATGACTGCATTGGCCGGGCCTTGGCGTCGCAAATCATCAATGCCGCTCATCTTGACGCCGTGAGAATGCAAACGACGCGGTAATGACTTCAAACAAACAGAAAATAACAGCCTGCTGGGGCGGGCCGCGGTACTCACCGCGATTTTTGCAGTGCACACTCTTCTTGCAGCTGCACACTGCAGTGCAGGCGCAGACGATTGCGCCGGCTGGCGCCCCTGCGCTTTTTGTCGCACCTCGGTTAATTCCGGTTGCCGCGCCCGCCGGCACGCCGGCCGCCGTGCCGGCGGTGGTGCACCCGGTGCCGGCCGACGCTGGCCAAGCACGCCGCCGTGCCGCCGGCCGCGCAGCTGCCGCGCCCGCAACGTCGATTGCGTGCAACACGCCGTTCGAATTTTCGCGCTTCGATCGTCCGCTGCTGCGGACCATGCGGCGGCTGGCGAGCGGTAAGCCGCTGACCATCGTCGCGATCGGATCGTCATCGACCGCAGGCGCCGGCGCGAGTTCGCCCGACGCGAGTTATCCGAGCCGGCTTGCCCTCGAACTGCGCCAGCGCTTCCCCGGCCACGACATCACGGTGCTCAATCGCGGCATCAACGGCGAAGAGACCGACAATATGATGGCGCGGTTCTCGAACGACGTCATCGCCGCGCATCCGCAACTCGTGCTGTGGCAGGTCGGCACCAATTCGGTGCTGCGTGATCGCCCGCTCGACCGTCATCGGGCGGAACTTTACGAGGGCATCGACGAGCTCAAGGCTGCCGACGCCGATGTCGTTCTGATCGACCTGCAATTCTCGCCCGCGGTTATCGCCAAGGCCGAAACGGACGACATGGTCGAGCAGATCGCGCTCGCCGCCAAGAACGAGAATGTCGATCTGTTCCGCCGTTTCGCCGTGATGCGCGACTGGCACGACGTTCAGCATCTTTCCTTCGACAAGTTCGTGTCGCCGGATCAGTTGCACATGAACGACTGGAGCTATGCCTGCATGGCCAAGCTCCTCGGCGGCGCCATCGCCGAAGCCGCGAGCCGGCCGATCGCCTCGGCTGCGGCGCATCCCGGGCGCTGAATATTTAGCCCATCACTCGTCATTCCGGGCGGCCCGAAGGGCCGAGCCCGGAATCCATAGTCACGAATGGTGCGGGTTCTGCACTGACTGGGTTTATGGATTTCGGACAGCCGCTTCGCGGCTTCCGGAATGACATCTTCACACCGCGTCGAGCGCGCCGAGCACGTCTTCCATAATGTCGTCGGGATGTTCGAGCCCGACGGAAACGCGCACCAGGCCGTCGCTGATGCCGAGCTCGGCGCGCTGCTCGGGCTTCAGCCGCTGATGCGTGGTCGTCGCCGGGTGCGTGATCAGGCTCTTGGCGTCGCCGAGATTGTTGCTGATGCGCACGAGCCTGAGCGCATCCTGAAACCGGAAGGCCGCCTCTTTGCCGCCTTCGATCTCGAAGGCGACGAGTGTCGAGCCGCCACGCATCTGTTTCTTCACGACGGCGGCCTGCGGATGGTCCGCCCGTCCGGGATAGATCAGCCGCGTAATCTTGGCGTGGCCGGCGAGCGCATCGGCAAGGGTCGTTGCGCTGGCCGTCTGCTGCCGCACCCGCACTGCCAAGGTTTCGAGCCCCTTGAGCAGGACCCAGGCGTTGAACGGCGAGATCGACGGGCCGGTCTGGCGCAACAGCGTGTGGATGTTGTCCATGATGAATTTTTGCGAAGCCAGCACGATGCCACCGAGGCAGCGGCCCTGTCCGTCGATATGCTTGGTCGCCGAATAGACGACGCAGTCGGCGCCGAGCGCGAGCGGGCTCTGCAACAGCGGCGTCGCGAACACATTGTCGACGACGAGCGTCGCGCCGGCGGCGTGCGCGATCTTGGCGACTTCGGCGATGTCGATGACTTCGAGAGCTGGATTGGTCGGGCTTTCGAGGAAGAAGGTTTTGGTATTCGGCCGCACCGCGTCGCGCCAGGACGAAAGATCGCAGCCGTCCACCAGCGTCGAGGCGACGCCGAAGCGCGGCAGATAATCCTCGATGACATAGCGGCAGGAGCCGAACATCGCCTTCGAGGCGACGACATGATCGCCGGCCTTGAGCTGGCCGACCAACGATAAAGTGACCGCAGCCATGCCGGTGGCGGTGGCGCGTGCGGCTTCGGCGCCCTCGAACGCCGCCATGCGGCGTTCGAACATGTCGATGGTCGGATTGGCAAAGCGCGAATACTGGTAGCCGGGATCCTCGCCTTTGAAGCGGGCCTCGGCTTGGGCGGCGGTGTCGTAAACGTAGCCTTGGGTCAGGAATAGTGCTTCGGAAGTCTCGCCGAACGGCGACCGCAGCGTGCCTGATTGAACGAGGCGGGTTTCCGGGCGGTAGATTTTTTTTGCGGACGCGGACATGCGGTTCCTCCTTGGCCAGGCGCAAACCTCGGCCGGAAAAAACAAAACCCGGCCAGGAGGAAAATCCTCGGGCCGGGCACACGCGTCCCCGGCCTTTTAGCAACTTGTTTTACGTGGCTTGCAAGCCGGCCGGCTCAAATGACCACGGGATAACAAGGTTTATACGCCGCACCTGTCTTTGCGTCAAACCAAGCCTCGGGTTAGATCGCGAGCGTTATTCAAATGAAACCTCCCCCGCGTGCGGGGAAGGGAGGGGGCCTCTGCGGCGACGCTTGCTAGAGCGTCGAAGACGTGCCCCCTCTGGCTTCGCTCCGCTCGCCTTCTCTCCCGCAAGCGGGGGAGAGCAACTTGGTGATCGTGTGACTTTGGCTTTCGCGCCATCCGACCAGGGAATTCTGCCCGACCGCATGATCGCGGCCCTGGCGGAGGCCGGCGGCATCGGCGCGCGCTATCCCTTTGCGCCCGATCAGATCCAGCCGGCCAGCCTCGATCTCCGCCTCGGCACCATCGCCTATCGGGTGCGCGCGAGTTTTCTGCCGGGCCCGGGCACGACCGTAGCGCAGCGGATCGCTGAACTGAAACTGCACGAGTTCTCGCTCGCGGACGGCGCGGTGCTGGAGACCAACTGCGTCTACATCGTGCCACTGCTCGAAAGTCTTGCTTTGCCGCCGG
Organism: uncultured Alphaproteobacteria bacterium; assembly: GCA_963696555.1. Classification (GTDB taxonomy): domain Bacteria; phylum Pseudomonadota; class Alphaproteobacteria; order Rhizobiales; family Xanthobacteraceae; genus BOG-931. The sequence goes on from CAVOKR010000028.1 coordinate 306,472, forward strand.
ACATAGCCGCTGTCACCAATCCGAAAAGCTCGACCGGCCGGCTCGACGTCTTCACCCGCGTCATCGCCGACGAGACGCGCGGCTTCGATCGCGTCGCCGGCGGCTATCACGGCCCGCTCTATGCCGAGATCAGCCCGAAAACCTTCCCGGTGCTGGTCCGCGAGGGTTCGCGACTGTCGCAATTGCGTCTGCGCCGCGGCGATGCCGCGCTGAGCGCCGCCGCGCTCCGCGCGCTGCACGCCCGCGAACGGCTGGTCGACCGCTCCGAAGCGGTGATGGGCGATGGCGTCGCGGTCAGTATCGATCTGGCGGGCACCGCAAACGCGAAAACGGGAGCGGCCATCGTCGGCTATCGCGCCAAGCGCCACACCGCGGTGATCGAGGTCGAGCGTCGCGCCGCCTATGAGGTCGCCGACTTCTGGGAGCCGATCGCCGCGCGCGCCGACAAGAGCCTGATCCTCGATCCCGACGAGTTTTATATCCTGGCGTCGAACGAGGCCGTGCAGGTGCCACCCGACTTCGCCGCCGAAATGGTGCCGTTCGATCCGCTGGTCGGCGAATTCCGCGTGCACTACGCCGGCTTCTTCGATCCGGGTTTCGGTTACGCCGGCGCAGGCGGCTTAGGCTCGCGCGCGGTGCTCGAAGTGCGCTCGCGCGAAGTGCCCTTCATCCTCGAACACGGCCAGATCGTCGGCCGGCTGGTCTACGAGAAAATGCTGGCGCGTCCCGATAGGCTTTACGGCACCGGCATAGGCTCGAACTATCAGGCGCAGGGTCTGAAGCTCTCGAAGCATTTTAGGGGCTGAATTAGTTAGCCCGTCCCGCCGACCGTGATCCGGTCGAGCCGCAGCGTCGGCTGGCCGACGCCGACCGGCACGCCCTGGCCGTTTTTGCCGCAGGTGCCAATGCCGTTGTCGAGTTTCAGGTCGTTGCCGACCATGGAGATGCGGTGCAGGTCGGTCGGGCCGTTGCCGATCAGCATGGCGCCCTTGATCGCGGGGCCTACTTTGCCGTTCTCGATCCGATAAGCCTCGGTGCACTGGAACACGTATTTCCCCGAGGTGATGTCGACCTGGCCGCCGCCGAAATAGGTGGCGTAAATGCCGTCCTTCACCGAGGCGATGATTTCGTTAGGCTCGCGCGAGCCGGCCAGCATGTAGGTGTTGGTCATGCGCGGCATCGGGACATGCGCAAAACTTTCGCGACGGCCGTTGCCGGTCGGCTTCATGCCCATCAGCCGCGCGTTCTGGCGGTCCTGCATATAGCCGACCAGAACGCCGTCCTCGATCAGTACGGTGCGGTTGGTCGGCGTGCCTTCGTCGTCGATGGAGAGCGACCCGCGGCGCATCGCCATGGTGCCGTCGTCGACCACGGTAACGCCCTTGGCCGCGACCTGTTGGCCCATCAGCCCGGCAAAGGCCGAGGTCTTCTTGCGGTTGAAGTCGCCTTCGAGGCCGTGACCGACCGCCTCGTGCAGCATCACACCGGGCCAGCCCGGGCCGAGCACGACATCCATTTCGCCGGCCGGCGCCGGCACGGCGTCGAGATTGACCAGCGCCTGGCGGATCGCGTTGTCGACCGCGCCATGCCAGGCGTCGGTGGCGAGGAATCGCTCGTAGCTCTCGCGGCCGCCATAGCCGTCGCTGCCGGTTTCCTGGCGGTCGCCGTCGCCAACCACGACCGAGACATTGACCCGCACCAGCGGCCGCACGTCGCGATAGGTTTCGCCGTCGCCGCGCAGCACCTCGATGGCTTGCCAAGTGGCGGCGATGCTCGCCGTGACCTGCCGCACGCGCGGATCCTTGGCGCGCGCATAGGCGTCGATGGTTTGCAGGAGCTGCGCCTTGGCTTCGAAGCTCGGCGCGGCGAGCGGCGAGTCCTCGCCATAAAGCTTCACATTGGTGCGCGGCGGCGGCTCGGCGTAATGGCCCGAATAGCCACCTTTGACGGCGCGGACCGCGTCGGCGGCGCGCTCGATGGCCGATTCCGAAACGTCGGAGGCATGCGCGTAGCCGACCGCCTCGTCCTTGACGGCGCGCAGGCCGAAGCCCTGCGAGGTGTCGTAGGTCGCCTGTTTCAGCCGGCCGTTGTCGAAGGTCAGCGCTTCGGCCTGGCGATATTCGAGGAACAATTCGCCGTCGTCGGCGCCGTCGAGGCCGCGTGAAATGATTTTTGCCAGACGCGGCCGGTCGAGGCCGGCGCGGTCGACGAGGGAGATGGGGGCATCGGTCATGTAATCTATCCTGCAGGCTGCTTCGGCCCTTACATAAGCGTTTCGCGGTCGACCGGCGAGGGGCGGTCAATCCCGCTTCGCAATCCCCGCCGTCTCGATCACCGCGCCCCATTTGAGGATGTCGGCCTTCATGCGCGCGCCCATCTCCTCGGGCGTGCTCCAGCGCATCGCCATGCCCATTTGCCGCGATTTGTCCTGAACGTCGGAACTCGGAATGACGTCCTTCATGGCCGCGTTGAGCGTCGCGATGATGCTTCCCGGCGTCGCGGCAGGGGCGGAAATTCCGTTCCAACTGGTGACTTCGTAGCCGTTGAGGCCGCTTTCGGCGACGGTCGGCACGTCGGGTAGATAGGCGGTGCGGGTCGGGCCGGCCGAGGCCAGCGCGACCAGCTTCTTGTCGGTGAGGAGGCCGCTGACCGCGGCGTAGAACTCGAAAGCGACATCGACGTCGCCGCGCAGCACGGCCCCCGCCATATCGGGCGAGGTGCGGAACGGCACGATCGTCGCCTTGATGCCCGCCGTGCTGGTGAAAAGTTCGGCGGCGAGATTTTGGGTGCTGCCCGGATTGATGGTGCCGAGATTAAGCTTGCCGGGATTGGCCCTCGCGGCCGCCACGATGTCCTGCACGGTGTGCAGCGGCGATCCGGCGCGGGTCACGATCAGCATGTCGAAGAACGCGGCCGTCGAGACCGAAGCGAAGTCGTTGAGGATATTATAGGGCAGCGACTTGAAAAGCGCGGCCGCGATGGCGGTATTGTTGCCGGTCATCAACAGCGTATAGCCGTCGGGTGCGGCCGTGGCGCCGGCTTGGGCTGCAACGATGCCGCCGGCGCCGGGGCGGTTCTCGACGACGAATTGCTGCTTCAGTCGAGAGGATAGCTTGTCGCTCAGGATGCGCATGCCGACATCGGCGACACCGCCGGGGCCGTAAGGCACCAAGAGCGTCACCGGACGATTGGGATAATCGCCGTGGTCCGGTCCTTGGCTCTGCGCGGTGCGCGCGCTCGCGGCGACGGCCGCCACCATAGCGGCGAAGACCACCGCGTTGCGAATAACAGGCATGAGCGCGTCCCCTCCCGGTTTTGCGGCGAAGGTACCCCGTCAAAGACAGCCGTCAAATGTCGGCCGGGTCGCGTCGGGAGGAAGTTGTGGCTCGAAACTTGTGTGCGGAAACTTTTGGGCTACGGCAAAAGGTCGTAGCCCTCGCCAAAGCCCTTGAGACTCATCGGAAACCCGATGCCTTCCTCGGGGGTCTGAAAAATAATGAAGGTCGAGGTCTGGCCGGTGCGCATTTGACCGATCAGCTTATCGTCCATCACGACCTCGGCGACGCAGCCATTGGGCAGGCAGCGCACGAAGCCGGCGCGGCCGACGTCCTGGTTGTCGATTTTCAGTCCAAGGCCCGAGGGCAGCAGAACGCCGAGAGGCGCCACCACCCGCATCAGCCGGCTCTTCTGGTCGGCGGTCTTGAGCACAATGACGGTCAGTCCGACATTGGGCCGGTCTTCCGCCGTTACGCTCTGCATCAGCGCGCATTGCTCGGCTTGCGCGCCGGGAGGCGTGTCGCAGCGGATTTGCCAGTCGCCGTGAACCGATTTGACCGCGCCTTGGGCGAATACCGGGCCGCCGGAGCTAACGAGGGCCGCGACCATTATGGCGGTTGCGGCGAGTGCGGGGGCCAGTGGCCGCAGCCGCCAACGGCAACCGAGTATCGCCATGCTCATGTTCCCTAAAACCCAGCCGCCCCCTGACAGGCCTACCGCACGAATCGGCGACGCCGGCCGGTTGCCGCGCGAGGCTTGCGTACATGGTGAGCCTACGGTGTCAAGGTTGATCCAAAACAAGCCATTGTGGCCATGCCGAGGAGGGGCGGCGTCGGCTCGCCCGCTTTGCCCGGAGTATGGCGCGGCCGCGCCCGATGCGGGCTGTGCACCGCCAGTTCGCGTCAAGCGAAGAGTGCATTGCAGCAGAGCCGGTTTTGTGGTTTGGAGGAACCGGGATTCCCCTATCCCGCCGACGCCTGCCAAGGACCCGGTACCGTGCCGCAAGTCGCGGCTCGAGGCACGGCTCAGGTTCTGGCGCAAGCCCGCCGGAAGCAGGCGGCGTCAAACTGTTGCGGTCGGCGCCGAAGTAAGGTCTGCGCTCATCGTGGACGGTCGTGGTCAAGATCAGAAACAGGGAGCAGAACGACAGATGAAGTTTTTCTCACGCTTGACCGCCGTGGCGGTGACCACAGGCGCTCTGCTCGCGAGCGCGGGGGCCGCAATGGCCGCGCTCGGGCATCCAGTTCCCTGGCAAATGGATCTTCAGGATTCGGCAACGCCGGTGATGGAATACATCGCCACGTTCCATTATTACCTGCTCTGGGTTATCGGCGTTATTTCGTTGTTTGTGCTCGCGCTGCTCGTCATCGTCATCGTGCGCTTCAATGCGCGGGCGAATCCGACGCCGTCGCGCACCACGCACAACACCCTGATCGAGGTACTTTGGACCGTCATTCCGGTCGTGATCTTATTTGCGATCGCAATTCCGTCCTTCAAACTGCTTGTTTCTCGAGCTCGACGTGCCGAAGCCGGATCTGACCATCAAGGCGACCGGCAAGCAGTGGTTCTGGAGCTACAGCTATCCGGATAACGGCAATTTCGAATTCAATTCGCTGATGGTCCAAGAGAAGGACCTCAAGCCCGGGCAGCCGCGGTTGTTGACGGCCGACAACGAGATGGTCGTTCCGGTGAACAAGGTCGTGCACGTGCTGGTGACCGGCGCCGACGTCATCCACTCCTTCACGGTGCCGTCCTTCGGCGTTCGCATCGATGCCGTTCCCGGGCCGGATCAACGAGACCTGGTTCAAGGCGACCATCGAGGGCACCTATTACGGCCAGTGCTCGGAACTGTGCGGCAAGGACCATTCCTTCATGCCGATCGCGGTGCGGGTGGTGAAGGACAGCGAATTCTCCGCTTGGGTCGACGACGCCAAGAAGAAATACGCCGGCGCCGACAGCGTGCCGCCGAACACATTCGCGGCCGCAGGCGCCCGCGCCGCAACAACAGTGAACTGAACAACGAACACCGTCGGTAACAAAGGACCTGACAATGGATACCCTGGCACACGCGGCGCACGACGACCATGGCGGGCACGAGATACCGCACGGCTGGCGCCGCTTCGTCTATTCGACGAACCACAAGGACATCGGCACGATGTACCTGGTGTTCGCGATCTTTGCCGGCCTGATCGGCGGCGTGCTGTCGATCCTGATCCGCGCCGAGCTGATGTATCCGGGCATCCAGATCTTCCACGAGACCCACACCTTCGACGTCGTCGTCACCGCGCACGGGCTGATCATGATCTTCTTCATGGTCATGCCGGCGATGATCGGCGGCTTCGGCAACTGGATCGTGCCGCTGATGATCGGCGCGCCGGACATGGCGTTCCCGCGCATGAACAACATCTCGTTCTGGCTGCTGCCGGCTTCTTTCGCGCTGCTCTTGACCTCGATGTTCGTCGAGGGCGAGCCCGGCACCAACGGCGCCGGCACCGGCTGGACGATCTATGCGCCGCTGTCGACCTACGGCCATCCCGGCCCGGCGATGGATTTCGTCATCCTGTCGATCCATCTCGCCGGCGCCTCGTCGATCCTCGGCGCCATCAACTTCATCACCACGATCTTCAACATGCGCGCGCCCGGCATGACCATGCACAAGATGCCGCTGTTCGTGTGGTCGATCCTGGTGACGGTGTTCCTGTTGCTGCTGTCGCTGCCGGTGCTTGCCGGCGCCATCACCATGCTGCTCACCGACCGGAATTTCGGCACCACCTTCTTCAATCCGGAAGGCGGCGGCGATCCGCTGTTGTTCCAGCATCTGTTCTGGTTCTTCGGCCACCCGGAGGTTTACATCCTCATCCTGCCGGGCTTCGGCATGGTCAGCCAGATCGTGGCGACGTTCTCGAAGAAGCCGGTGTTCGGCTATCTCGGCATGGCCTACGCCATGGTGTCGATCGGCGCGCATCGGCTTCGTGGTCTGGGCGCACCACATGTACAATGTCGGCATGTCGTCGAGCGTGCAGGCCTATTTCATCGCCGCCACCATGGTGATCGCGGTGCCGACCGGCGTGAAGATCTTCTCCTGGATCGCCACGATGTGGGGCGGCTCGATCGAGTTCAAGACGCCGATGCTGTGGGCGATGGGCTTCATCTTCCTGTTCACCATCGGCGGCGTGACCGGCGTGGTGCTGGCCAATGCCGGCGTCGATCGCACGCTGCACGGCACCTATTACGTGGTCGCGCACTTCCATTACGTGCTGTCGCTCGGCGCGGTGTTCGCCATCTTCGGCGGCTGGTACTACTGGTTCCCGAAGATGACCGGCTACATGTACAACGAGACCATCGGCAAGCTGCACTTCTGGATCACCTTCATCGGCGTCAACATCGTGTTCTTCCCGCAGCACTTCCTCGGGCTTGCCGGCATGCCGCGCCGCTATGTCGATTATCCGGACGCCTTCGCCGGCTGGAACTTCGTCTCGTCGATCGGCTCGTATATTTCCGGCTTCGGCGTGCTGGTGTTCCTGTTCGGCATGGTGCTCGCCTTCGTCCGCAAGGAGCGCGCGGCGGGCAATCCGTGGGGACCGGGCGCCACGACGCTGGAATGGACGCTGTCGTCGCCGCCGCCGTTCCATCAATACGCGACGCTGCCGCTGGTCCGATGAGCGTTACACTCGCCCAAGCCGAACGAAGGGTCGAGCCCAGCATTGCGGGCGTCGGCGATTACATCGAGCTGATGAAGCCGCGGGTGATGTCGCTCGTGGTGTTCACGGCGCTGGTCGGGCTCGTCGTCGCGCCCGGGCACATCCATCCGGTCATCGGGCTGACGGCGCTGATCTGCATCGCGGTCGGCGCCGGCGCCGCGGGCGCGCTCAATATGTGGTACGACGCCGACATCGACGGCCGCATGGCGCGCACCGCGGGGCGGCCGATTCCCATGGGGCGTTTGCTGGCCGGTGAGGCGCTGGCGTTCGGGCTGACGCTCGCGGGCTTCTCCGTGGTCGTGCTCGGCCTTCTGGTCAACGTCGTCGCCGCGGCTTTGCTGGCCGGGACGATCGCCTTCTACGTCGTCGTCTATACGATGTGGCTCAAGCGCAGGACGCCGCAGAACATCGTCATCGGCGGCGCCGCCGGCGCATTGCCGCCGATGATCGGCTGGGCGGCGGCGACCGGCGGCGTATCGCTCGAGCCGGTCGTGCTGTTTCTGATCATCTTCTTCTGGACGCCGCCGCATTTCTGGGCGCTGTCGCTCTACCGGACCGAGGACTATGCGCGCGCCGGAATACCGATGCTGCCGGTGGTCGCCGGCGCCGAGGAAACCCGCCGGCAGATCCTGCTCTACACGCTGTTGCTGGCGCCGCTCGGCTTGGCGCCGTGGCTGCTCGGTTATGCCGGGCTGTCCTACGGCATCGTGGCGCTTGCGACCGGCGCCATCATGGTCGCGCTGGCGTGCCGCGTGCGCGCGCGAGCGGCAGGGCCATCGCGCCAGCAAGCAAATGTTCGCCTTCTCGATCCTCTATCTGTTCCTGCTGTTCGCCATGCTGCTGGTCGACAGGATGGCGGCGGGACTGTTCGGCATTTGGGCGGCATAACCTCGGAAGGCATGAGAAGAGCCTGGCGATGAACGACAGCAAAAAGCCACCGCCGTTACCGCCTTCGATTGCGGGGCTCGCCGAGGGCGAAACCGGCATCCGGCTCACGGAGCAGCAGCTGCGCGCGCGCCGCGCCCGCTCGATCGCGATTGCGGTGTCGCTCGGCTTGCTGGTGGTGCTGTTCTATATCGTGACGCTGGTGAAGGGGCCGGGCGTGATTGGACCGGCCGCTATGACTACGCCGCAGCCGCAGCTCTCCGCGCAAAACGCAGCCGCGATCTTCTGATCGCGTTCGCCTGCGGCGGCTTTGTCGCGACCATGGTCGGCGTGTCCTACGCGGCGGTGCCGCTTTATTCCTGGTTCTGCCGCACCACCGGTTTCGGCGGCACCACGCAAGTGTCGCATACCGCGCCCGCGCAGGTGTCCGGACCGCACCGTCACGGTCCGTTTCGATTCCAATATCGCGCCGGGCTTGCCCTGGAGCTTCGAGCCCGAACGCCGGACCGTCGACGTCAAGCTCGGCGAGGTGGTCACTGTGTACTATAAGGTGACCAACGAAGCCGCCCGCGTCACCACCGGCCAGGCCGGATACAACGTGACGCCGCCGACCGTCGGCATCTACTTCGAGAAGATCAACTGCTTCTGCTTTACCCAACAGACCATGAAGCCGGGCGAGACGCGCGACATGGCGGTCGTGTTCTATGTCGATCCCAAGCTCGCCAAGGATTCGGAACAGGACACTCTCAACAACATCACGCTTTCCTATACCTTCTATCCGGAGAAGACCCCGGAACAGCCGGTGGCGGAAAGCGTAAACTCGAACAAATCCTGATTGGGGCAACGTAACGGCGCGCCGGGAGACACCGTCGCGTCAAGGTGGAGATGATGATGGCTAATGCGCATGCCGAACCGCAGCACGATTACCACCTGGTCAATCCCAGCCCGTGGCCGGCGGTCGGTTCGGTTTCGGCTTTCGTCGCGGCCGTAGGCGCCATCCTGTGGATGCACCACATGGTCGGCTATGCGCCGCTCATCCTCGGTGTCGGCGTGATCGGCATCGCCTACACCATGTTCAGCTGGTGGCGCGACGTCATCCACGAGGCCGAATTCGAGGGCGATCACACCCGCGTGGTGCAGATCTCGCACCGCTACGGCATGATCCTGTTCATCGCCTCCGAGGTGATGTTCTTCGTCGCCTGGTTCTGGGCCTACTTCAATACCGCGCTGTTTCCGGACGAATTCCGCGACGTGGCGCGGATTGCCTATACCAGCGGCGTCTGGCCGCCCAAGGGCGTCGAGACGTTCGATCCCTGGCATCTGCCGCTGTTGAACACGCTCATCCTGCTCACCTCGGGCACGACAGTGACCTGGGCGCATCACGCGCTGCTCGAGAACGACCGCAAGGGCCTGGTGTGGGGACTGACGCTGACGGTCGCGCTCGGGCTTGAGCTTCACCTGCGTGCAGGCCTGGGAATATGCCCACGCTTTGTTCCACTATTCCGGCAACCTCTACGGCGCGACGTTTTTCATGGCGACCGGCTTTCACGGCGCCCATGTCATCATCGGCTCGATCTTCCTGATCGTCTGCTTGTTTCGGGCCAAAGCCGGCCAATTCACGCCGACACAGCATCTCGGCTTCGAGTTTGCCGCCTGGTATTGGCACTTCGTCGACGTGGTGTGGCTGTTCCTGTTCGCCTGCATCTATGTGTGGGGCGGCGGGCGCGCACGCGGGTTGACGTCGGCGATTACGCTCCGCTCATTGCCGCGCAAGCGGGGAATAAGGGCTTTGTCCCCGCTTACGCGGGGACGAGCGGAAGCGTACATTGCCGGAATGACCGAAAAAACGATCGCGACGCTATCCGGCTCGATTATCGCCGGATTGTCCTGCGCCTGTCCGCGCTGCGGCCGGGGCAAGCTGTTTGACGGCTTTTTGACCCTGCGCTCGCGTTGCGATCGCTGCGGCCTCGACTACGACTTTGCCGATTCCGGCGATGGGCCTGCGGTTTTCATCATCTTGATCGCCGGCTTTATCGTGGTCGGCGCAGCCCTCATCACCGAGATCGAATATCATCCGCCCTATTGGGTTCACGCCGTATTGTGGCTGCCGCTCATTCTTGTCGTGACGCTCGGACCGCTGCGGCCGATGAAGGGAATGATGATCGCGCTGCAATACCATCACAAGGCGGCGGAGAGCCGCTTCGGCGGCAGCGGCCAGGAATGACGGCGCGCACTCGAAGCCGAGCCCGAGCCGCGCCGCCGATCCTGGCTTGGCCTATTGGTGCCGGCCTTGCTCGCCTTCGCGGTCCTGATCGGCCTCGGCATCTGGCAAATCCAGCGCAAGGCCTGGAAGGAAGGCTTGATCGCGACGCTGACCGCGCGGGTTGCGGCAGCCGCCGCAAGCCTTGCCGGCGGCAAATGCCTGGCAAAGCCTCGATCCGGCGCGCGACGAATATCGTCGCGTCAAATTCAGTGCCGAATTCGATAACGGCAAGGAAGCGCTCGTCTTTGCGGCGGCGACGGGGTTTCGCCCCGATGTCTCGGGCGTCGGCTATTGGGTCTTTACCCCGGCGCGGCTCGCCGACGGCAGGCGCCGTCATGGTCAATCGCGGCTTTGTGCCCGACGGCCGGCAAGACCCGAAATCGCGGCCCGACGGCGAACATGACGGGTCCGGTCGAGATCACAGGCGCGCTGCGCTGGCCGGACGCCCGGCATTGGTTCACGCCGAACGACGATCCCGCGCATAGCCTGTGGTTCACGCGCGATCCGGCGGCGATTGCCGCCGCCAAGGGTGTGGGGCAGGTGCGCTGCGTTCTATGTCGAGCAAGAGACGCCGGTCCCGCCCGGAGGGTTGCCGCAGCCCGGCAGGCTCGTCGTCAGCCTGCCCGACAATCACTTGCAATATGCGGTGACCTGGTTCGGCCTGGCGGCTGTTCTGGCCGGCGTTTTTGTCACCTGGGCGTTCACGTCGCGGAACCGCTCGGAGGCGAGCCGGCGAGGCTACCCGCCAGGCTATCCTAGGCGCGTGCAATGGGACTATTCGGGCTTGCTTGGCGTTCCTCGTGAAGCCATCTAGTGTGACGGCTATTCCGGCGCTGCGACGGCCGGCGGTCATCCCAGACGCCGAAAAATAGCATCCGGAAATCAATGGCTTATGGCTTCACGGCGCACACCGAAACGCCGCGGGGAACGGGTGAGATGCGTTATGTTTCGACCAGGGGCGAGGCCCCCTCCCTCGGCTTTACCGAGGCCATGCTCGCGGGTCTTGCCCGCGACGGCGGCCTCTATGTGCCGGACGCTTGGCCGCGCCTCGAGCCTGAAACCATCGCGGGCTTTGCCGGCCGGTCCTACGCCGAAGTTGCGGTCGAGGTGATCCGGCTTTTCACCGGCGACAGCATCGCCGACGCCGACCTCGCCCGCATGGCGCGCGAGGCCTATGGCAATTTTCGCCACCCCGCGGTCGCGCCGCTCAGCCAGCTCGGCGTCAATACTTTCGTGCTCGAGCTGTTTCACGGGCCGACGCTGGCCTTCAAGGACCTGGCGATGCAGCTGTTGGCGCGGCTGATGGATCACGCGCTGGCCGCGCGCGGCGAACGCCGCACCATCGTGGTGGCGACATCCGGCGACACCGGCGGCGCCGCCGTCGAGGCGTTCCGCGATCGCGCCCAGGTCGACCTCATCGTGCTGTTTCCGCAAGGCCGCATCTCCGCCGTGCAGCGGCGGATGATGACGACGGCCGCGGCCGCCAATGTCAGCGCCATCGCCATCGACGGCACCTTCGACGATTGCCAGGCGATCGTGAAGGGCATGTTCAATCACCACGCTTTCCGCGACCGGGTCAGCCTGTCCGGCGTCAATTCGATCAACTGGGCGCGGATCGTGGCGCAGGCGGTCTATTACTTCACCGCCGCGGTGGCGCTCGGCGCGCCGCGGCCGCAAAATCGCCTTCACGGTGCCGACCGGAAATTTCGGCGATGTCTATGCCGGCTACGTGGCGCAGCGTCTCGGCCTGCCGATCGATCGGCTGGTGATCGCCACCAATGTCAACGACATTCTCGCCCGTACGCTCGCGACCGGCGCCTATGAGCTGCGCGACGTGGTGCCGACCACCTCGCCGTCGATGGACATCCAGGTCTCGTCGAATTTCGAGCGGCTGTTGTTCGACGCCTATGCAGCGCGACGCAGGCGCGATCCGCGCCATGATGGCGCTCGCTCGCGCAGTCGCGCCGCTTCGCGCTGTCGGCGCATGCGCTGGCGCATATCCGCGCGCTGTTTTCGGCCGATCGCGCCGACGAGGACGAAGTCGCGGCGACGATCCGCACGGTCAAGCGCGAGACCGGCAATTTCATCGATCCGCATACCGCGGTCGGCATCGCGGTGGCGGAAAAGGAAACGCGCGACCCGGCGGTGCCGATGGTGGTGCTGTCGACCGCGCATGCCGCCAAATTTCCCGAAGCCGTCGAGGCGGCCTGCGGCGTCGCGGCCGCCGCTGCCCGATTGGCTATCCGATCTCGAAACACGTCCGGAGCGCGTCACGCCGCTGCCGGCAGATCAATCCGCGGTCGAGCGTTTCGTCCTCAAGACGAGCCGTGCCGCGCAGGAAGGAGCGGCAGCATGAGTGTTGAGGTGACGACCTTGAAATCCGGCATCAGCGTGGTGACCGACGCGATGCCGCATCTCGAGAGCGCCTCGCTCGGCGTATGGGTCAATTCCGGCAGCCGCGACGAACGCCGCGACGAGCATGGCATTTCGCATTTCCTCGAACACATGGCGTTCAAAGGCACGACGGCGGCGCACGCGCGCGGCAGATCGCCGAGGAGATCGAAGCCGTCGGCGGCGATCTCAATGCCGCGACCGGCGCCGAAACCACCGCCTATTACGCGCGCGTGCTCAAGGCCGACGTGCCGCTGGCGCTCGACGTGCTCGCCGACATCTTGTCCGACCCGGCCTTCGACGCGCGACGAAGTCTTGCGCGAGCAGAACGTGATCGTCCAGGAAATCGGCGCCGTTGCCGACACGCCGGACGATCTGATCTTCGAGCATCTGAACGTGATCGCGTTTCCCGACCAGCCGCTCGGCCGCTCGATCCTCGGCACGGCGAAGACGGTGCGATCGTTCGACGACGGCAAGCTGCGCGACTATCTGGCGCGAAACTATCGCGCGCCCGACATCGTGGTGGCGGCAGCCGGCGCCGTCGAGCATCAGGCGGTCCTCGCCGAGGTCGAGAAGCGCTTCGGCGGCTTCAACGGTCCGGCGAGCCCGGTGCCGGAACCGGCGCGCTTCGGCGGCGGCACCCATGTCGAGAAGCGCGATCTCGAACAAGTGCATCTGGCGCTGGCGCTGCCCGGCGTCTCGATAACGGACCCGTCGCTCTATAGCCTGCAGGTCTTCACCAGCGTGCTCGGCGGCGGGATGTCGTCGCGGCTGTTTCAGGAAGCGCGCGAGCGGCGCGGCTTGTGCTACTCGATCTACTCCTTCCACGTGCCCTATTCGGACATCGGCATGTTCGGCCTTTACGCCGGCACCGACGCCGCCGACACTTCGGAACTGATGCGGCTGATCGTCGACGAGATCGCCTCGACCGGCGCCACCATTTCCGAGCCGGAGGTGGCGCGCGCCAAGGCGCAGATGAAGGCGAGCCTCTTGATGGCGCTGGAAAGCTCCGGCGCGCGCATCGAGCAATTGGCGCGGCAGATGATCACCCGCGGCCGCCCGGTCCCGCTTGCCGAACTGGTGGCGAAGGTCGAGGCGGTGACGGTGGAAAGCGCGCGCGCCGCCGGCCGCGCCCTGATCTCGCGCGGCAAACTCGCGACCGCCGTTCTCGGCCTCGGCTCCGGGCTTGAAAGTGCCGCCGCAATTGCGGAGACTTTGACCCGCCGGGCCGCATGACGATCCGCAGGTGACGTTTCGCCGCGATGGCGTTTTTCCGCACCATCAATTTCACCGAGCCGTTGCCGAGCATCGAAGGCGACGGCGTCATGCTGCGCACGCCGCAGATGACGGATTTCGAGGAATGGGCGGCGCTGCGCGAGGCGAGCCGCGAGTTTCTCACGCCCTGGGAACCGACCTGGCCCGACGACGACCTCACCCGCGGCGCGTTCCGGCGCCGGGTCAAGCGTTATGCCGAGGATCTGCGCGCTGACCATCGGCTACGCCTTTTTGATCGCCGGCTATTCGGACGGCGCCCTGGTCGGCGGGCTTGACGCTCGCCAATATCCGCCGCGGCGTCGCCCAGGCCGGCAGTGTCGGTTATTGGATCGGCCGGCCCTTCGTGCGTCAGGGCTATATGACGGCAGCGGTGCGCGCCGTCATCCCGTTCGCTTTTGCCAGCTTGAGGCTGCATCGGCTCGAAGCCGCCTGCATCCCGACCAATGCCGGCTCGATCCGGCTTTTGGAAAAGACGGGCTTCATGCGCGAGGGCTATGCGCGGGAATATCTCTGTATCAATGGCGCTTGGCAGGACCATTTGCTCTACGCCCGGCTGAAGGATGTTCCGAAATCCTGAAGATGTGGCCGTTAACCATGCCGCTTGCCTGTCGCTGTCCCGTCCGCCACGGCAGCGTAGGGTGGGGCGCCTTGGGAAGGCCACGGTTGGCTTGGTATAAGACCGAGGGGATCGCGGTTTAGGGCGATGAAGCGGGGAATGCCGCAGTCTATTTGTCCGATGCGTTGGAGCGATCGCTTGCCGGTCGCGGCTTTGCTGTTGCTCGCGCTGATGGCGTCGGGCTGTAGCAGCAACAGCGTCAATGCCGTGACCACGGCGGCGCCGCCGACCGCCGCGGTGCCTCCGGTGGCGCCAGACTCCGACAAGCCGGTTGCGGGGCCAGCCGGGGTTGCGGCAGCTACATCGCCGGCCGTGCCGCCACCCCCGTCGCCCGCTCCGTCCATGAAGGACAAGATCTCGGGATTTTTCTCCAACAAGTCGGCGAATACGCCACAGCCGGTCACTAACGCGCAGCCCGATGTGGAATGTCCGTTCATCGACATCCGACAGGGCGCGGCGACGCTCAGTATTCCGCCACCGCCGCCCGACGGCACCAACGAAGCGATGACGTTGCGCTATCAGGGCACCTTCGTCCGTGCCGCCCGCGAATGCAAAGTGCTCGAACGGCCAGATGGTGATGAATGTCGGCGTGCAGGGCCGCATCGTCGTCGGACCCGCTGGCGGGCCGGGGCAGGTCGAGGTGCCCTTGCGCTTTGCGGTGGTGACGGCGCCGACGGCCGGTTCGGCAACGGTCGTGACCAAGCTGGTTAGAATTCCGGTGACGGTGCCAAATCAAGACGGCACCACCTTCACCCACATCGAAGAAGGCTTGAGCTTCCCGCTGCCGTCCTCGGCCGATCTGTCGAGCTATATCGTCTATATCGGCTTCGATCCGATCGGCGCCGCGGCGGAGGAGCAACAAAAAAGGCCAGTGGTAAAGCCGAAGCCAAAGCTCAAGCCGAATCCGGCGGCGCCGACCGGCTAGCTTTTTATTTGAGCGCGTCCTTTTCGCAAAACCGGTTCCCACTTTTGCGGGACATGCTCTGATCTACCATCCACGCAAATCGGTGATGGCGTTTTTCAATCGCCGCATGTCGGCGACGACAGTGCGGGCGCCGGCGGCGAGGAGAGTGTCGGCGAGACTGCCCGGGGTGTGGCTCGCGCCGATGAAGCCGATCGGCGTCATCCCCGCCGCCGCTGCAGCGGCGACGCCGGGCGCGGAATCCTCGACCACGATGCAGTCCGCCGCATCGACCTGACAGCGCGCGGCCGCGAGCAAAAACAGATCCGGCGCAGGCTTGCCGTGACGAACCTGGCTCGCCGAGAACAGGCGCTGGTCGAAGAAATGCAGGAGCCCGGTGACGTCGAGGCTCAAACGGACACGATCGGGCGGCGACGACGAGGCCACCGCCTTGGGTCCGCGAATCCACGTCAGCGCGTGGGCTGCATGCGAAACCGCGCGCAAATCCGCGCGCATCCGCTTCAGGGTCTCTGCCGCCACCGTCGCCGGAAAGTCCGCCGGCAGTTTGGTTGACGTTGCCGCTTCGACCGCGGCAAAAACGTCGGCTGGCCGCCGGCCCTGGAATCGCCGCAGCACCATTTCGATCGTCACGGTGACGCCGATGCGGCCGAAAGCGTCGGCAAGCACGGCTGCCGAGATCGGTTCGCTGTCGACAAGCACACCGTTACAATCGAAGATGACCACGGGTCCCTCCGATGGTTGCTCGGCCGTAAAGCGCGGCCGCCGTTCTGCTTTCCGGGGAATTGCGACTACAAGAATACCGGGCAGCATGCGGCTGCAAAGCGAATCACCGCACGCACACCTAATTATACACAGAAATCGGATACGAGCTGTGCATGATGCAGGGCCGAGCCATCCAACGAATAACGAGCCGCACCTGTGAATAGAGCGGCCCTACAGCAACTACAATAAAATCGAGCGTTCAAGCCGGCGCGCCGGCGCCGGATCTTAATTGAATCCGGGTCTTAATTGAATTTTGCTCTGACGTCCTCGATGCCCTGCGCCAACAGATCCTCGGCAATCTTGCCTTTTGCGGTGGTGGCGAGAATCTTTTCAGCTGCCGCAACGGCGGCGTCGGACGCGGCGGAGCGCACATCGGCGACCGCCTGCGTCTCGGCTTGGGCGATCTTGGCGTCGGCCATTTTGTTGCGGCGGGCGATGAACTCTTCGGCCTTTACCTTGGCCTCGGCGGTGAGACGCTCGGCTTCGGCCTTGGCGCCGGCAATGATCGCCTCGGCCTCGGATTCGGCCTCGCGGCCTTTGCGCTCGAACTCCGCCAGCAGCGCCTGCGCCTCCTCGCGCAGCCGGTGCGCTTGGTCGAGCTCGGACCTGATGCGGTCACGCCGCTGATCGATGAAATCCAGAATCCTGCGATGGGCGCCCAGATAAGCGAGGAGCCCGAGAAAGCACAGGAAAGCGATTGCAACCCAATCTTCGGTTTCGAGCATTGCGAGCATTGGCGTTATCCCACCTTGCCCGAACCGTCGCCGAGAGCGGCGGCCAGCTCGTTTGCGTCGGGAGTCTTGCCGATCAGGCGTTCGACGATCGCCGAGGCGGTATCGGACGCAATCGCGCGGACGTGACTCATGGCGACGGTGCGGCTTGCGGCGATCGATCGCTCGGCGGCGTTTAGCCGCTCGTTCAGCTGCGCCTCGAGCCGTTTGTTCGCCTCTTCGGCGTCACGGGCTTGCTGCTCGCGCGTGGAGCTCGCGATGCTCTGGGCGCGGGCGCGGGCGTCGGCGAGCGCCTTTTCGTAGGCGGTGCGCGCCGCGTCCGACTGCTCTTTCAGCTTTTCCGCCGCACCAAGGTCATCGCCGATCAGGCGGCTGCGCTCGTGCAGGATGCCGGCGATGCGCGGCAAGGCGATCTTCGACATCAGCACGTAGAGGAGGACGAAGCTGATCGTCAGCCAGACGAGCTGTGACGGGTAGTGCTCCGACTGAAACGGCGGGAAGACGCCCGTGGTTTCGGGCTTCTCGGTATAGGAAGTCGTTCCGGCCATCGCGGTCTACCGAGTTGACGACAAGCTCAGAGCCCGAACAACAGCAAGAGCGCGATCAGGAGCGAAAAGATGCCGAGCGCTTCGGTGATGGCGAACCCGAAGATCAGGTTGCCGAACTGGCCTTGCGCGGCCGACGGATTGCGCAGCGCCGCCGCCAGGTAGTTACCGAAGATGATGCCCACGCCGACGCCGGCGCCGCCCATGCCGATGCAGGCAATGCCGGCTCCAATGTATTTTGCGGCGGTCGGATCCATGACAAAACTCCTTTCGAGGTTGCAGCAATGGCCGTCAGTGGCCTGGGTGTATCGCATCGTTGAGATAGATGCAGGTGAGAATGGCGAAGACATAGGCTTGCAGGAAAGCCACCAGAAGCTCGAGCGCGGTCAGCATCACCACCATGATGAACGGCAGCGCCGCGCCGAACCAGCCGAGAATGCCGGCGCTGGCCAGCATGATGATAAAGCCGGCGAACACCTGCAGCGTGATGTGCCCGGCGAGCATATTGGCGAACAGGCGGACCGAATGCGACACCGGCCGCGACAGAAACGACAAGACCTCGATGATCACGATTGCCGGCAGGATCGCCTTCGGTACGCCCTTGGGCACGAACAGATTGAGGAAGTGCAGGCCGTTCCGCCAAAAGCCGTAGACGACGACGATGAAGAATACCAACAGCGCCAAGGTCGCGGTCACGATCAGTTGGCTCGTCACCGTGAAGGAATAGGGGATGAGCCCGATCAGATTGGCGAACAGGACGAACATGAACAGCGTGAAGACGAAGGGGAAGAACTTCATGCCCTCGGTGCCGCCCGAGCTGCGCACCGTATTGGCGACGAATTCGTAGGAGATCTCGGCGACCGATTGAAACCGGCCGGGCACGACCGCGCGGGGCCGGGTCGCGCTCAGCAACAGCGTCGAGACCGCGGCGACGATGATGAACATGACCAGCGCCGAATTGGTGAAATTGAGGTGATGCGCGCCCATTTCCGCCAGCGGGATCAGGGACTTGATCTGGAATTGATGGATCGGATCGACGTGCATGGAACCTATCGCCGTTCGCCGCAACCGCGGTTTGGCGCCGGGGCGCCGGATTAATTGTCCCGGTTGCCCCGGGTCCTGTCATCAAGCGCGGTGCCCGCAACGACCCCCGCGGTACGCATCACATTGAGCACGCCGGCGGCAAAGCCGAGCAAGAGGAAGACGATAAGCCCCCACGGCGAAATGCCGAGCCAGCGGTCGATAAGCCAGCCCAGCCCGGCACCGACCGCGACGCCTGCAACGAGTTCGCTCGAGAGCCGAAAGCCCCTGGCGTAGCCGGATGCAGTCGCTGCCCGATCCGCACCAGAACTATCGGAAGGCGGCCCGGCCTGATCGCGGAGTTGGCCGAGACCTTCGTTGAGCCGCTGGAGTCTCGCGGAGAGAGCGGCCTCGTGGGATTGTTGCTTGCTGCGGTCGCCGTTTTCGCGCGCGTCGCTCATGATATCGACACCCGCGGCTTGCGATCGCGGCAGGACCCGCACCTGGAAGCCGCGCGGACCATACTGACTGAGTTTCGCCGAGTCAAGAAACCGTCGTAAGCGCTAATCCGTTGAAACAACAACAAATATGGCCTTTGCCGGGGCTGCGCGCGGAGCTATTTTGTGCACTGCGAAGTTGCGCCGGAGGGTCTATGATTGAGGCTCGGCGAAAATCGGCAGTGGAGACCGGTCATGAACCTGAGAAGTACCAGCATCAAGACGCTCGCCGCCGGGCTTGTCCTGCTTGGCTTGGCGGTGCCAGCGGTAGCCGAGGATGCGGCGCCGGATAGCGGCGGCGGCCGCTACAATTTCAGCAAAGAGGCCGACACCCAGGGCACCGGCTATCTCCGGCTCGACACGCAAACCGGCGAAGTCGCGCTGTGCAGCCGCAAACCCGTGGGCTTCGCCTGCGAAGCCGCGCCCGAAGATCGCGCGGTCTTGGAAAACGAAATCGCGCGGCTGCAGCATGAGAATGCCGAGCTGAAAAAGGATCTGCTTTCCCGCGGCCTGCCGTTGCCGCCCGGCACCATGCCGCTCGCGCAAGACGGCGGATCGCAAAATGCGTCTTCGCAAGGTGTCCTGCCGAACGTGGGTCTGCCCAGCGACGCCGATATCGATCGCGTCGTCGATTTTGCCGGCCGGATCTGGCACCGTTTCGTCGATGCGGTCGCCCGGGCGCAAAAGCAGATTCTGAACAAGAGCTGACTTCAAATATCTTGCCAGTTTTTAGCAACAAACTCTCATCTGTTCAGACGACCCGTATCGAGACGGTGACGAGCGCAGTTTTGTCGGTCGCCACCTCGGGTGAGGGTTTCTATGAAATCACCCAAGACGTCACGCAGTTTTTGCAACAGAGCAAAGCGCGCGACGGCGTTATTCTGCTGTTTCTCCGGCATAGCTCGGCTTCGCTCGTGATCCAGGAAAATGCCGACGCCGATGTGCGGACCGATCTGGTCACGGCGCTCGAACGTCTGGCGCCGGCCGGCGCCGGCTGGATCCACGACGTCGAAGGTCCCGACGACATGCCGGCCCATATCAAAGCCATGCTCAACGGCGTGTCGCTGCATGTGCCGGTGAGCGGCGGCGCCATGATGCTTGGGACTTGGCAGGGCATCTATGTTGCCGAGCACCGCGCCCGTCCGCACCGGCGCGAAGTGGTTCTGCAATTCATAGGGTTGTGTACCGAGGCGTGACTGACTCATAATGAGGCCGGCTATCGAACATCAGTGCGCATAAGTTTTCGATCCAGGACGAACGCCATGCACGGAGCGCGTAATAGAGCCGCCCTCGGATTGTGTATTTGCGTCATCGGCTGCAGCGCCGCCGCCGCGCAAAACGCGCCACCGGCGGTCTCCGTGAGCCCTGTGGTAAGTCGGCAGGTGACGGAGACCGGTGATTTTGTCGGCCGGGTCGTGGCGGTCGACAAGGTCGACATCGTCGCGCGGGTTCCCGGTTTCATCGAGGAGCGCAATTTCACCGAAGGGCAGCTGGTCAAGAAAGGCGACCTGCTGTTTCGCATCGAGCCGGATACCTATAAGGCCGCTGTCGACCAGCAGAAGGCCAATCTCGCCAAGGCAAAAGCGACCGAGGTCAATGCCAATCTGCAGCTGCAGCGCAGCCAGGCGCTGGTGGTCAACCAGAATGTGCCGCAAGCGACGGTCGACCAGCTTGCCGCGGCTGAGCAGGCAGCGCAGGCCGATATATTGCAGGCCCAGGCGCTGCTCGAGCAGGCGCAGGTCAATCTCGGCTACACGGAAATCCGGTCGCCGATCGACGGCCGGATCGGGCTTGCCAAATTCACCGTGGGCAATCTCGTCGATCCCTCGTCCGGCAGGCTGGCCACAATCGTCAGCCAGGACCCGATCTACGTTACTTTTCAGGCGAGCGAAGCCGATATCATCGAGTACAAGCACAGGATCGCCGCGTCGGCTGACAAGAACCCGCATGTGACCATGCATATCAAGCTGCCCGACGGCGTCATCTATCCGTATCCGGGCATCACCAACTTTCTCGACGTGCAGGTCGAGGCCGACACCGACACCGTCGTGGTGCGGGCGCAATTGCCGAATCCGGAGGGCATGCTGATCCCCGGCGGGATCGTCGGCGTCATGGTGGACCGGGGAGCGCCGCGATCCTCATTGGTGGTGCCGCAATCCGCGATCCTGCTCGATCAGGCGGGCAATTACGTCATGGTGGTCGGCGACGACAAGAAGGTTGAGCAGCGCCGAGTGACGACCGGCGTCGACCAAGGCCGCGACATCGTCATTGCGAGCGGCCTGAAGGAGGGCGAACTGGTCGTCGTCGAGGGTATCCAGAAGGTGCATCCCGGCCAAGTCGTGACGGCGACCACCGTGCCGGAGAACTGACGGCGATGTTCTCCGGCATTTTCATCGACCGGCCGCGATTTGCCGTCGTCATCGCCATCGTGATCACGCTCGCGGGCGCGATCGCCATCTCGGCAATCCCGATCGCGCAATTTCCGGAGATCGTGCCGCCGCAGGTTACGCTGACCGCGAACTATCCCGGCGCCGACGCCGAAACGGTCGAGACCACGGTCGCCCAGCCCATCGAGGAGCAGATCAACGGCGTCGACAATGCGATCTATTACCAGTCAGCCAGCGGCTCGGACGGCAGCTACACCTTGAACGTGACTTTCGCGCTTGGCACCAATCCCGACATCAACACCGTCAACGTGCAGAATCGCGCGAGCCTCGCCGCGGCGCAGCTCCCCGACGAGGTGTCGCACGCCGGCCTGTCGGTGCGCAAGAAATCCGCGGCGCTCCTGCAGGTCATCAATATCTACTCGCCGAAGAAAACCTACGATGCCATCTATCTGAGCAATTACGCGACCATCAACATCATCGACACCCTGGCGCGGATCAACGGCGTAGGCCAGGTCACTTTGTTCGGGCCGCTCGATTATTCGTTGCGGATCTGGCTCGATCCGGACCGCCTGACCGAGCTCAATCTGACGCCGAACGACGTCATTCAGGCGGTGCAGAATCAGAACGTTCAGGCCGCGCTCGGGCGTATCGGCGCGGCGCCGGCGCCGAGCGAGCAGCAGGTCCAGATCAATATCAAGACCAAGGGCCGGCTGACGCGGCCCGAGGAATTCGCCGCCATCATCTTGCGCGCCAATTCCGACGGTTCGGCGGTTCGCGTCGGCGACGTCGCCCGCGTCGAAATGGGCGCGCGAACGCAGGACCGCTACAGCCGTTTCAACGGCGCGCCGGCGGCGGCGATCGGTATCTACCAGTCGCCGGGATCGAATGCGGTTGCGGTGGCGAAACAAGTCAGCGACACCATGAACACGCTGGCGACGCGCTTTCCCTCCGACCTCGCCTATACGGTGTTCTTCGACTCGACCGTCTTTGTCACCACGACAATCGTCGAGGTGATCCGAACGCTCGTGATCGCCATCGTGCTGGTCGGTCTGGTGGTGTTCTTGTTTCTCGGCAAGCTGCGGACGACGCTGATTCCGCTGATCGCCGTGCCGGTCTCCGTCATCGGCACCTTCGCGGTGCTGCTGCTGATCGGCTATTCGGCCAATACGGTTTCTTTGCTGGCGTTGGTGCTGGCCATCGGCATCGTGGTCGATGACGCAATCGTCGTCGTCGAGAACATCGAGCGGGTGATCGAGGAGGAGCCCGAGCTCAGTGTGCCTGAGGCTTGCAAGAAGGCTATGGCGGAGATTACCGGCCCGATTCTCGCTATCACCTTCGTGCTGCTGGCGGTCTTCGTCCCGGTCGCCTTCATTCCCGGCCTCAGCGGACAATTGTTCCGGCAATTCGCGGTCGCGGTCTCGATCTCGATGCTGATTTCGGCGCTCAATGCGTTGACGCTCAGTCCGGCGCTGTGCGCCGTGCTGCTGGTGCGCGGACAGAGCAGCCGCGGCCCGATGCGTCATGTGCTGGGCGCGATCGACAAGGTCCGCGACGGCTATGTGGGCGTGGTGCGCCGCCTGGTGGGTCTTTCTATCCTTGCGGTCGTGGTCGTGGCAGGCGTACTGGCATCGTCCTATCTGTTGTTTCGGCATACGCCGCAGAGCTTTCTGCCGGACGAGGACCAGGGCGCCATTTTCGCGGCGCTACGCCTGCCCGAAGGCGCCTCGCTCAACCGCACCGAAGCGGTGGTCAAACAGGTCGAGGACATTGTCAGGCCGATCCCCGGCGTCGAAGGCATCTTGTCGGTGGTCGGTTTGAATTTCATCGACTATGTGGCGTCCTCGAACCAGGCCTTCTTCGTCATCCGGCTAAAGCCCTACGAGCAGCGGGGTGACGCGGCCGAGAGCGCGAACGCGATCATCGCTCGGCTTCGTCCGCAAATGGCGGCAATTCAGGGCGCCGTCGCGTTCCCGTTCAATCTGCCGCCTATTCTCGGCCTCGGCAGCACCGGCGGCTTTCAATATGTGCTCGAGGCGCTGCAGGGCCAGGCGCCGACCGATGTCGCGGCGGTGCTGCGCGGAGTGCTGGTCGCGGCCAATCAACAGCCGGAGCTTGCCGGCGTCTTCAGCACCTACGCGGCCGACACGCCGCAAATCTATCTCGACATCGACCGCGACAAAGCCCAGGTCCTCGGCGTCAAGATCAGCGACATTTTCAACGCGCTGCAATCGACGCTGGGCAGCTACTACATCAACGACTTCAACGTTTTCGGCCGTACCTGGCAGGTCAATCTGCAAGCCGAAACGGAGTTTCGCGACCGCACCGAAGACATCGAGCGCATCTATGTGCGCAACGCGGCCGGCGGCGCGGTGCCCATTCGCGCGCTCGCCGAAGTCAAGCTCGTGCAGGGCCCGCAGACCGTGGTGCGCTACAACGGCTACCGCGGCGCGGTCGTCAACGGCGCGGCGAAGCCCGGCTATAGTTCCGGCCAGGCGCTCGCCGCGATGCAGCGGATGTCCGCCGCCACGCTGCCGGGCGGCTACAGTTACGAATGGACCGGCACCGCGTTTCAGGAAAAAGCCGCCACCGGCAACACCTCGATCGTACTCGGCGTAGCCATACTGTTCGCCTATCTGTTTCTGGTCGCCTTGTACGAAAGCTGGAACGTTCCGGTGCCCGCGCTGCTGTCGGTCAGCGTCGGCATATTGGGCGCGCTGGTCGCGATAGCGATCGCCGGAATGAGTTTCGACATCTACGCGCAGATCGGCCTCGTCGCCCTGATCGCGCTCGCCGCCAAGAACGGCATCCTGATCGTGGCGTTTGCGGTCGAGCAGAAGGGGCTCGGCAAAAATAGCGAGGCGGCCGCCATCGAGGCCGCGACGCTTCGGTTTCGCCCGGTGATGATGACGAGCTTCGCTTTCATCTTCGGACTGTTTCCGCTGGTGATTGCGCATGGGGCCGGTGCCGCCACCCGCCAAGCCGTCGGCACGCCGGTGTTCGGCGGCATGATCGCCGCGGCCGTGTTCGGAATCTTCCTCATTCCGCTGCTTTTCGTGGCCGCCGAGAAAGTGCGCTACTGGAACAAGCCGGCGCCGTAGGCGCGGCTGCGGTGGACCCTGCCTGCCGATCGGCGGTAACATCGGCAGTGCGGCGTCAGGGCGCGACCGACCGGGGCATTTTTCTTGAGCGAAGCGGAACTTCATCGTTTTTTGATCGCTGACGATCATCCGCTATTCCGCGGCGCGTTGCGCGAGGCGGTCAATGGCGTGTTCGAGCGCGCCGATATTGGTGAGGCCGGCACCTTCGAGGGGGTGACGGAGTTTTTGGAGCAGGGCAGCGACGTCGATCTCGTTCTGCTCGATCTGCGCATGCCCGGCGTGCGCGGCTTTTCGGGACTGATGTATTTGCGTGCGCAATATCCCGGCCTGCCGGTCGTCGTGGTCTCCGCCAATGACGATCCGGCCGTGATCCGTCGCTGCATGGAATTCGGCGCCTCGGGCTTCATTCCGAAGACGCTGGGCGTCGAGGCGCTGCGCCAGGCCATCGCGCGCGTGCTGCAGGGCGAGGTCTGGACGCCGCCCGACGTCGATCTCACGCGTGGCACCGATGCCGATGGCGCCGCGACCATCGCGCGGCTCTCGACACTGACGCCGCAACAGGTGCGCGTGTTGATGATGCTGTCGGGCGGCTTGCTCAACAAGCAGATCGCTTATGAGCTCGGCGTGTCGGAAGCGACCGTGAAGGCGCACGTCTCCGCGATCCTGCAAAAGCTCGGCGTCGAAAGCCGCACCCAGGCGGTGATCGCCGCCGGCAAGATCGAAGCCGGGCAATGGCCGCAGGTCGCGGCGCGGGAGGCGTAACCTCCAGGCGAATACGGCCGGTCTCAATCCAGGAGCGCGACGCAGTGGAGCAAGATACCGCTGGATCGTTGGGTGTCCCCGATCCCCTCGTCTCACCGGCATGAGCGCCATCGCCGGCATTTGGCGTTTTGACGGCAGGGCAGATCTGGCGTCGCTCGCCGAACGCATGTCCAATTCCTTGTCGGTCTTTGGACCGGATGGCGAGGGATTATGGGCCGCGCCGGATCGGCAGCTCGCGCTGATTTGGCGGCAGTTCGCCGTGCTGCCGGAAGATATCTTCGATCGCCAGCCGATGCGGTCAGTCGACGGCGTTCATATGCTGGTGGCCGATGGCCGCATCGACAATATCGATGAAGTCGCGGGCGAACTCGATCTGTCTCCTGTTCGCGACGTGCCCGACGCTGCCATCATCATGGCCGCCTATCGAAAATGGGGCCCTGGATGTCTCGGTCGGCTGATCGGCGAATTTGCATTTGCGGTGTGGAACAGCCGCGATCGGTCGCTATTCCTGGCGCGCGATGCGCTCGGCCGCCGCCCGCTGTTCTGGGCGCGGGGCGAGGGTTTCTTCGGTTTTGCAACGATGCCGCGCGGCTTGTTCGCGGTGCCGGAAGTGTCGCGCAGCATCAATGAAAGATACCTCGCGGCGCAACTCGCGCTGCTGCCGCGAACCGGCGATGGCACGATGTATCGCGACATCCGTCGCGTACCGCCGGGACATTACCTGACGGTCACGGCCAGCCGCCAACACCTGCAGCGCTATTGGATGCCGCAGGCGAAAAGAGACATCCGATTTCGCGATCCCCGGGCCGGCGCCGAAGCTCTCCGCGAGGTCTATACGACCGCCGTACGCTGCCGCCTGCGTGGCACGGGCAACATCGGCAGCATGATCAGCGCCGGCTGGGACAGTTCCTCGGTGACCGCAATCGCGGCTCGGCTGCTTGGCGAAGAGGGCCGCCGGATGACGAGTTTCACCGCCGTACCGCGCGACGGCTTTGCGGCTCCGATGTTGAAAGGACGCCTCGTCGACGAGTCCGAAATCGCCGCCAAGGTATTGCGGGATTTTCCCAACGTGGACCACATCCGCGTTTCTTCCGCGACGCGATCGCACCTTGCCGAGATCGAGGCGCATAGCCGATTCACGGACCTGCCCGTCACCGGTCCCATGAACATCGCCTGGATCGGCCGGATCGGGGACGCGGCAAGGTCACGCGGCATTCGGGTGCTGCTGAGCGGCGACGGCGGTAATCTGACGACGAGCTATGACGGCCACGGCGCTCTGCCAAATCTGTTCCGCAGCGGCAGATGGCTCACCCTTTCGCGTCTTCTGTTCCGCATGACGCGCCAAGGCCATTCCGTGCGCTGGGGTTTGCGGCAGTCGATTGGTCCATTGCTGCCGGCGGCATTTTATCGGTCTTTGATGCGGGTGGCCGGCCGCGCCAGCCCTTCCGAACATTTTCGCGACACCGATTTGTCGCGCGAATTCGCAGATTCCGTGAAACTTCAAGCGATCGCGGACGACAGCGCTTGGGATTTGCATGCGGGTCGGCCGAGAGCGTCACCCACCGGCGAAAGAAGAATAGTACACGGTCGGATGGAGACCGGTCATTCGCGCGTCGCGATGAATGCGCGGTTTGGTGTCGATCTCCGCGACCCCACCATCGATCGGCGGGTCGTCGAGGTGTGTCTTGCGATTCCCGAGGAGCATTATCTGCGGGATGGCAGGCAGGCCGCCGTGTTCCGCGATGCCATGGCAGACACACTGCCGCCGTGGTTGCTCGAACACCGGCATCGCGGCGTGCAGTCGGCCGATTGGTATGAGGGGATCGTGGCGGCGCGAAATGAGGTTGCGGAACATATCGAGCGTCTCGCGCGATCGCGGCTCGGCAGTCGCGCCTTCGATATCGCACGGCTGCGGGCGCTCGTCGCCACCCTGCCGGACCCGGCGATGCCGTCGGAGGATCTCGCAAAATCCGAATGGGCCTCGCTCCGAGCCCTCCACGCCGGAGGGCAGTTGCTGCGCACCTTGAATCTCGGACATTTCATCCTGCGGACAGAGGGCAGCAACCAGTGACGCCGACCCTGCGGGGCTCACGCGCTATAAGTAGTTCTACCGACTGCGACCCTAAACAGTAGTCGCTACAATCAACTTTTTCGGGCGGGGAAGCATGCATGAACACCGAATATGTTCGGGAGTCCCGGACGGTCGAGCCGAATGAGCCAAAACTGCCATGGCTTCGGCCCATCATCGAGCACGTGAATTTGGCGTCGAGCGAAGCAGGGGAAGGC
This sequence comes from uncultured Alphaproteobacteria bacterium, assembly GCA_963696555.1. Classification (GTDB taxonomy): domain Bacteria; phylum Pseudomonadota; class Alphaproteobacteria; order Rhizobiales; family Xanthobacteraceae; genus BOG-931. The sequence goes on from CAVOKR010000028.1 coordinate 333,889, forward strand.
GTTTTTTCGCCCGGCGAGGGGGAGACTTCCTCGATATCGTGACTGTGAGCAACAAGGCCGTGACGTTCTGTGCAGGAAAGAGGTGCATGTAGTCCGAGTATTTCCAGAACCCGGGGCCATCGAGGCTGGCGAGCCGAAACTGCCCTGGCGGCGCCCCGTCATCGAACACGTGAATCTGACATCAAGTGAGGCGGGCGCGGCTCCCAACATCAACGCCAACGATGGCATCGTCTGCTCAATATTTTGATCTCATTCATGGCTGCTCCACCATCCGTCGTACCGACGCGATTACAGCGTCGAGGTGGGCATAGCGCTCAGGCCGTCTGATCCGGAAAACCTTTGTCCCGGCAGCGATGCGTCCAAGTTGCGGAAGCAGAACGGCGAGCTTGCCCATCGGATGAAGGTAATGCGGTCGAAAAAAATGCTGCGCGAGTCCGGCCATGGCGGTGGCTGTTTCGACCGGCTCAATCGCTGGAAAATCGGAGTGTCCAGCTGTCAGGATAAAAACAGCCGCGAGCGGCCGGGCGCCGCGTGCCGCTGTCATGTCGAGCGGTAGCTGCAATTTGGCCGACCACGACAGCTCCGGGAGCGCCGGCCAAGCCCCGAAGCCGAGAGCTCGCACCGAATCCGGCCAGAGGCGCAGACAACCGGGCGCGGCCCATAGGCGGGGCGGCTGGTCTCTTCCGGCTTCGATCAGCGCGAGATCATCCGCAATAGCGGCGTGGCCGGCGGCGACGAAGGCGCCGAGCAAGGTCGATTTTCCCGCGCCCTTCGGTCCGGCGAAGGCGACCGCACCGTCCCCGATCGCCACGGCGCTTGCGTGCAACAGAACCAGTCCGCGCTGGATGCAGATCGCGGCGAAGCCTGAGCTCAAAACATAGGGACAAAGATCGCCGAGATCGGCGTCGATCGGCTCTACCAGGATCTCGCGGCCTTCGCGGGCGATAAAACCGCCGGCGGACGGATGTCTGAGCAACAAGGCGCCCGGCACCGCTTGGGTGATGGGGTCGACCTGTACGCCTCCCGGAAGCGCCTGCGGCACTGGTCCGCGCCGGATCGAGACTTGCCCGAGCAGTGCGGTATTGTCTTTTGCCGGCATCAGGTCGGGTAAAGCCCATTCGGACTCGATCACAAGTCCGGCGCGGTCGTATCGGTAGGTTGCAGCCGCCAGATCGGGTCGTCGCTTGCTCCGAATTTTTTTAACGCAGCTCACGCTAGCGGGTATCCGTCAGCTCTGAGGTAGGCCTCATCTGAATGAATTTGCGCCGCTCGAACTCGTTCAATGCCTCCGTCACATCCCGCAGGCACTCGGCTGCGTCGACCGCAAATCTGTGCTGCAGCGTTTCGCAGATTTTCGTAATCGTGACAGGCTTCGCGGTCGCTTCCCAGATCGCCCGCGCCGAAGCATTCAGCGATAGGATGTCGCCGGTATTAAGGTCACAGAGCATCAGGCAGTCGTTGATTCCGCTTTCAAGTGGAGTGTTCGCGCGCGAGACGATGGTCATGGAAAAGTCCTCACCCCCGTTACCCGTCATGGCGATTGCCGGTTCACCGTCGCCGCGGAGCCGGTCAGCAGCGCGCCGTCTAGTCGAACAAGTTCTTGGATGACGACATCGCGAGTTGGCGGCGCCAGCATGGTTTTATGAATTCCGCCGACCGGGACTCGATTCAGCGTCAGACAGCGGCCTGCCCCAACCGAGATCGGGAGCATGGGGATCGTGCAGCGGATCGTCGGTGACGAAGAGCCAAAGCGCCATGGGTAAAATGTCGTTCGGCAATTCACCGAAGGCGCATCGACGGTTCAGCGCGATGATTGCTTGGGACATCATCCGGTAGCTCTGCGCGGATCCGAAACGGTGCACGGCAGCCAGCAGCATGCGGACGACCGGAAAGGCGCGATGCTGCACGGCAAGCGGTGCCGCGCGGATGGCGATGCTATTGAGGAGGTAGCGCGCGACGCCACCGTGATCGGTCAAACCCGATCGCAACCGCAGCCCGAGACTGCGACGCTCACGCTTCGCCGCGTTCAATTCACGCAACGACTTCCCCACTGCGCCGTCGAGCACCACGACGGCCTCGACCGCGATGTCCGACGCCAGAAGACGCCGCGCCGCCTCTGCGGCGATCTTGCCGCCGTAGGAATAGCCGACCAGCCAGAGCCGGCGTGGCGGCTCCGGGCGACGGATAATGTCCAGTACGGCGGCGAAATAACGGTTCGCGTCGTATTCGCACGCCAGCGCGTCGCCGCCCAGACGACCATCGATGGCGATGACCCGGAAATGCCGCGACAGAACGCGGTAGAAATCGGAGGTGTGGACGTCGTCGCCCCACATGCCGGGAAACAAAATGATCGTGGGGCGGGTGCGGCTCGGAGCAGGCTCCGGCTCCGGGCCGCGTGCGAGGCGCGCCGTCAATTCGCTCGGTCGGGTTTCCAGACCGAGCGTGCCGACCGCGATATGCCGTCCGAGCCGTGCTTCGAGCCGCAGCAAAAGGTCGAGCCCTTTGAGCGAATCGCCGCCCGCGGCGTCGAAGGCCGTATCCGTATCGAAAGACGCCGCCGGCAGGACACCGGTCCAAGCCTGGCGAACGATACGCGACAGGTCCGAAGCTAACGGCTCCCCGCTGGGCGACGTCCCAGACGAATAGGCAGGCGCCATGGATGTCATCTGTCTTTTGTCGAGAGCCGCGAGCCCGACCAAATCGGTTTTGCCGGTCGGCAGCCGAGGCAATGCCGCCACCATGAAAAAATGCGTCGGCCGCATCGGTGCGGCCAAATGGTTGCGGCTCCACTCCCGCAGCTGTGCTTCGCCGATCGCGGCACCGGCTGTCGGCGTGCAAAAGGCGACGAGCACGGTGCCGCCGCCGCTCTGGCGCGCGATGACGGCGACGTCGGCGACATCGGGGCAGCCGCCCAGAACGGCCTCGACCTCGCCAAGATGGATGGTATTGCCCCGGACTTTGACTTGGCGATCGCGCCGGCCGATGAAATCGAGCAGCCCGTTCGGCAGAAAGCGGCCGAAATCGCCGGTCCGGTAACGGGTTTGTCCGGGACATTCGGCTACCGGGGAAAAGCGCTCGCGGGTCAGGGCTTCGTCGCGCCAATAACCCACAGCCAGCGTCGCACCGGTGACGCAGATCTCTCCGATCGCGCCAGGCGGGAGCGCCGCGCCATCATCACCAATCAGTTCCAGCGTGATGCCCTCGAGCGGACGCCCGACCGGGACCGGGCCTGGATTGATCTTGGTCTGATGGTTGATGCACCACGACACATAGGTACTGGTTTCGGTGGTTCCGACCGCGATCACCAGACGGCAGGCCGGAGCGAAGTGCCGACGGTATAATTCGACGTCCGAAGAAAGAATTCGCTCGCTGCCGAGACGCACCCAACGAACGCCTCGGGTCAGTGTCTCGCTTTCGGCATTATCCAATTCGAACAGCGCGCGAAAACTGCTCGGCACCATCAGATAAGCGGTCGGACGAAATTCACTCAGGAATCTGCGAGTCGCGCTCAAACCCGTCCGCCTCAAATCGAAAATGCCGATTTGCGCTCCCACGAATAAAGCCTCGAGGAGGAACTTGACCGGAGCCGCGCCGCTCAACGAGTGAAGAAGCGGGAGGCGATCGCAGGCATTGAGCGCCGAGTCCGGCACCGCACAGTCGAGGCGGAAAGACAGCGACCGCTCGGATATGCAAACACCTTTCGGTTCGTCGGTGCTGCCCGACGTAAAGGCGATCATGGCGATGCGGTCGGGGCAGGCAACGGCGGGAGCGGAAGGTATAGCGGCGAAGGCCGCCGGCGACGCAGTGACCATGATCTGTCGCAGATCGGGTGCGAGCCGATGCAGCAACGGTGCGGTCTCGGGATCGACGATGACCCCCGCCAAACCGGCGCGGCCGATGATTCGCCGATTGCGCTCCTCCGGATGGCCGTCGTCCAGCGGTACGAATGTGCGTCGGGCCATCAGCAGGGCGACGATCGCCACCCCATAGGCCACGCTGCTTGGCAGCAGAATCCCAATCGGCGTTTCCGGGTCGGGCAGAGCCTTGATTTCCTCGGACAGCGCCGTCGCCCCGGAGATCAATTCCGCATAAGTCAGCGCTGTCGTGCTGTCGCGCAGCGCGAGGCTCGCGCCCATGGACGCCGCGCGCGCCGCAACGGTTTCAAGAATCGGCCGGTTTACGGCGGATGTTTCCGGTCCGCGGCGCGTGGGCTGTTCGCGTCGCCGGACGATCTGCGCTGAGGAATCGAAGCCAGTCATGGCTCGCGCGCCCGGCCGGGCGGCCGACGAAAGTCACGAAGACCCGGAGCCGTACTCCCCTCAGATATCGCGATCACGCGTAACTGCATGAGTGCAATATTGCACTGCCTCGCCCATCCGCCTGTCAAAAAGAGAACAGCGATCAGATAAATATCGATCGGCGCCGGGGGTACGCGGATACATCCGCGCCGCACCTCGGCCGCCAAAGCCCGGTTTGTAAAAGCGCTCGGCTATTCCGCCGCGACCCGCTGCACGCGCCATTGCGTGATCAGCGCACGCAGCGAGGCCGGCTTGAGCGGCTTGTTGAGGAGGTGCGCGCCTTCGCGGCGGGCTTCGTCGCGCACGTGCAGCGAGCGGTCGGCGGTGATCAGGATCGCCGGGATGTGGCGGCCGAGCCTGCGGCGCAGTTCGGCGATGGCGGCGATCCCGCTGCCGCCGTCGAGGTGATAATCGACCAGAAAACCGTCGGGTTCGAGACCGCTGCCTTCGATCGCCGCCAGCGCTTCGGCGAGGCCGGCGGCGATCAGCGTGCGGCAGCCCCAGCCGCCGAGCAGCGTCTCCATGCCGTCGAGGATGGCGCGCTCGTTGTCGATGCAAAGAACGATTGTGCCGTCGAGCCTGCCGACATTGAGCCGCGTCGCGTTGCGCGGCCGCACCGCGCCGGCGCCGCCGCTCGCGCGCGGGACCTCGATTGAAAAGCGCGAGCCGCGGCCGACGGCGGATTTCAGCACCACCTCGCAGTCGAGCACGCGCCCGATGCGTTCGACAATCGACAGACCAAGGCCCACCCCGCGCGCCACCCGGGCGCCTTGATCGAGCCGGTGGAATTCCTTGAATACGGCGCGGCGCTTGCCCTGCGGAATGCCGATGCCGGTGTCATAGACCTCGATGCGCAGTTTCGCGCCGCGGCGCCGGCAGCCGACCAGCACGCGCCCCGACGGCGTATATTTGATCGCGTTCGAGATCAGGTTTTGCAAGAGCCTTCGCAACAGCCGCCGGTCGGACCGCACCGCAAGCGAGCAAGGCATGAATTCGAGGTCGAGATTCTTGGCCCGCGCCAGCGGCGCGAATTCGACCTCGAGCCGCTGCAGCAACTCGTCGATGCGGAAATCGCCGATTTCCGGCTTCATCGCGCCGGTATCGAGCCGCGAAATATCGAGCAGCGCGGTGAAGATTTCCTCGACGGCGTCGAGCGAGGCGTCGATGTTGGATACAAGATCGGCGTCTTCGTCTTGCCCCTCGTTTTGACGCTGGCGTTCGATCAGGCTCGTCACGTAGAGCCGCGCCGCGTTCAACGGCTGCAAAATGTCGTGGCTGGCGGCCGCGATAAAGCGCGTCTTTGAGACATTGGCGTCGTCGGCTTCGGCCTTGGCGCGCGCGAGTTCGGCGTTGAGCCGCGTCAATTCGCCGGTGCGCTCGCGCACGCGGCGCTCCAGCGTCGCATTGGCGCGTTCCAGCGCTTCAGCCGACTTTACGCTTGGCGTGATATCGGTAAACGTCGTTACCAGGCAGCCGTCCGGCATGGGATTCGATCGCACTTCGATGACCAGCCCGCGCTCGGCGAAACGCTCGAGGAACGGCTCGTCCGCGGCTTTATATTTGGCGATGCGCGCGGCGATGAAGCCGTCGACGTCCTCGCCGGTTTCGCCGTGCCGGGCGATATGGCGCAAAATGTCGTCGAGCGCGACGCCAAAGCGCGTCAACTCATGCGGCAGATCGAAGATGTCGCCAAAATGCCGGTTCCAGCAGACCAGCGTCAGTTCCTTGTCGAACACGGCGATGCCCTGACCGACATGATCGAGCGCGGTCTGCAGAATTTCGCGGTTGTAGTGGATCGCCGCATTGGCGTCGTCGAGAAGCTTGAGTGCGGCCTTGGTGGACACCGTGCGCTTGCGCAGCAAGAGTGACAGCACGAGGCGCGATGACGCCGCTCCGATCGCGGAGGCCAAGAGATATTCGGCGTATTGCAAGAGCTGAAAGTCGGCCTCGGCCTTTGGCTCCAGGCTGATGCGGCGGGTGAGCGCAAAGCTTACGAAAGCCTCGCGGGTGCGCTCCTCGCCGAGATAGCGGGCCACGGTCGAGATCAGCCCCTCGACGGCGACCGAGGGGCGACGCAACCGAAAGCTCGGCGCCATCGGGGCGAGCGAGGACGGCACGAACAGATCCGCCTGCACGCGTTCGATCGCTGTCGGCCGGCTGCGTAATGAGAAGCCGATGTAGCAGATGATATTGGCGGCAAGGCTCATCAGCACGCCGTGCACCAAGGGCGGCAGATCGAGACCGAACACCGCTTGCGGGCGAAGGTAATCGATGCCCCACGGCCCTTCGGTCAGGATGTCGCGCGCCGACAATGCCGGCGTCCGAAATGCTCGGCAGCAGCAGCGTATAGCCCCACACCAGAATGCCGGCGCTCATGCCGGCAATGGCGCCCGCCGCGGTGCCGCGCCGCCAGATCAGCCCGCCCAAAAATGCCGGTGCGAACTGCGCCACGGCGGCGAAGGATAAAAGCCCGATGGCGGCAAGCTGGGCCTCGCCGGCGGAGCGGTAATAAATGTAGGCCAGCAGCATGATGACGAAGATCGCGATCCGCCGCGTGGTCAGAAGCTGGGCGCCGGCGTCGCTCGGTTCGTCCGCGCGCGCGCGCGCCGCGCTTGAGCACCAGCGGCACCACGATGTCGTTCGACACCATGATGGCGAGCGCGACCGTCTCCATGATCACCATGGCGGTCGCGGCCGACAGCCCGCCGATGAAGGCTATGAGCGTGATCAATTCGGAATGCGCGGCCAGCGGCAGCGCCACCACGAACATATCGCTGTCGAGACGGCCGGCCGGGAACGTCAAGAGCCCCGCCATCGCGATCGGCAGCACGAACAGATTGATCAGCACCAGATAGACCGGAAACATCCAGGCGGCGCGGCGGATCTCGGCCTCGCTATGGTTCTCGACCACCATGACGTGGAATTGCCGCGGCAACAGCACGATGGCGAACAGCGACAGTGTCGTCATGGCGCAGAACGGCGCGAATTGCGGCAGGCGCGACAACACGGCCGAGGTGCGCGGGTCGCCGAGGGCGCGCTCGAACAAGGCGAACGGTCCGTGGAACATGACGAAGGTGACAAACACACCGACCGCCAGAAACGCCATCAGCTTGACGATCGACTCGGCTGCGATCGCCAGCATCAGCCCGTCCTGGTGCTCGGTGGCGTCGATATGGCGGGTGCCGAACAGCACCGCGAAAGTCGCCATCGCCAGTGCGACGAACAGCGCCACGTCGCCGAGCAGCGGCTGTGGGGCCGCCGCCGGGCGATGCCTCGGCGAGGATCGTGCTCACCGAAGACGCCACGGCTTTGAGCTGCAGCGCGATATAGGGAATCATGCCGACGATGGCGATCAGGGCTACCGTCGCCGCCACCGCCTGGCTCTTGCCGTAGCGCGCGGCGATGAAGTCGGCGATCGAGGTGATGTTTTGCGCCTTGGCGAGCCGCACCACGCGGATCAGGAACGGGTAGGCGAGCCCGACGACCAGCATCGGTCCGATATAGATGGTGAGGAAATCGAAGCCGGTGCGCGAGGCGAGCCCGACCGAACCGAAGAACGTCCAGGACGTGCAATAGATGGCGAGCGACAGCGGATAAATCAGCAATCGCGACGAGGCACCGCGCGCGAGCCGCATACGGTCGCCATAGCTCGCGACCAGGAACAGGAGCCCGATATAGGCAAGCGCAATGGCGACAACGACCCACCCTTGCAACATGACCCCACCTACGCCGGGATTTTGCGCCCCATCGCCCCGATTTTAGGAAGGTCACCACAGTTTGGCGAATGTGTCTATCAACACGTCGGGCGAGAGGGGGTGAACGTATCGCTGCCGCCAGCTAAGTTCGGCGCCTAACCCGGCGGCGGTGAGTCGCCGACCCTGTCGCCTCGGGGCAGGGTCCAACACTGCGTTTCACGCCGGATCGATGCCCCTTCAGCTTCTCCCGCAGCGCACGCTGATCGATACGGCCGAGACGCTCGCCATCGCGCTCGCGGGCGGCTTGACGTTCATCTATCTCGGCCTGCCCGCGGCCCTGGTGTCGGGCTCGGTGGTCGCCGTGGCGACGGCGGCGCTCTTCTTCGGGCGTCCGGTCAAGATTCCGCTCGGGCTCGGCACGTATCTGTTACGTCATCGTCGGCATTCTGCTCGGCGCCGTGGTGACGCCTGAGACGCTGCGCGGGGTGACGCAATGGCCGATCAGCATCGCGCTTCTGGTCGTGGCGTCGATCTCGATGACGCTCGCGACCATGGCCTATCTGCACGTCGTGCATCGCTGGGATTTGTTCTCGGCGCTGATGGGCGCGAGCCCCGGCGCCCTGGCGCAAGTCATCGCGCTGTCGACCGAGCTTGGCGGCGACCTGCGCGGTATCGCGGTCGTGCAAACCGTCCGCGTCCTCCTTCTTGTCGTCGGCCTGCCGAACGGGCTTGCGCTATTCGGCCTGGTCGTGCCGGCCATGCCGGTGCCGCGCGGGGAGGCCGATCTCGCGGTGTTGGGTCAGATGATTGTCCTGACGCTCGTCGCCGCTGCCTGCGCCATTGCGTTCCTGCGCTTCCGGTTTCCCGGCGGGTTGATGTTCGGCGCCATGGCGGGATCCGGCGTACTGCACGGCACCGGCCTCGTTCATGCGGTACTGCCGTGGTGGATCGGCGGCGCCTCGGTTATCACGCTCGGCGCGCTGGTCGGCTCGCGTTTCGCCAATACGACGCCGCGGATGCTGGTCCGCGATCTCGGCGCGGCGCTGGGCTCGTTCGCCGTTGCAATGGCGGTCGCGACGTTCTTTATTCTGATCGTGGCGTGGTTGTTGCCGTTCTCGATCGCCAACATCGTCATCGCGTTTTCGCCCGGCGCCCAAGACACCATGATGGTGCTGGCGCTCGCGCTCCACCTCGACCCGGTTTACGTCGGCGCGCATCATCTCGCGCGTTTTCTGGTGGTGACAATCTCGGTCGGCGTAGCGGCGCGCCGCATTGCGCGCCACGCGACGGACGCGCCGAATGGAAAGCGGATGGCGCCGCCGGAAATCGGGAAATAACCCGCAGCGCGGGACCGAGATCAAAGACGCAACGGCACCCCTGCGGGAGCCTGCGATCGCAAAATATTACACCGCCGGAACGTCGTCTTTGTTATCGGCGAGCGAGGTGAAGCTGTCGGGCGAATACTGGTTCATATGCATTTCAGATCCGTCCCAGCAACATAAGAACGACAACGATGATCAGGACGGTGCCGATGATGCCGACGCCGCCGTGCCCGTAGCCGTATCCATAACCGCCGAAACGGCCGCTGAAACCGCCGAGCAGGAAAATGACCAGGAGGATAACGAGGATGAGGCCTAGTGACATGATCTTATCTCCGGTTGTTTGGGCGGCGCGTCGCTGCGCCGCATTTACGCAGTGTGAACGATCGAGACGGCCATGCCGGGCGATTGGGCGGTGGTTTCGACGTGGGCCTTGAGCTGCCGCGCCAGCGCCTCGACGATGGCGACCCCCAAGCCGGTACGCCCGCGATGGCCGCCGCCGGGCTGCAGCCCAATGCCATTGTCGCACACCGACAAACGCCAATTGGCTTCGTCGACAGCGTAGCTGACCAAGATCTGGCCGCCGTTGCCGCCCGGGAATGCGTGCTTCAAAGCGTTCATCACGAGCTCGGTCACGATCAGCCCGATACTCGTACCTTCACCGGACAAGACGGTGCCGGGGTCAGCCTCGACTTTCAGCGTGATCGCGGCATTTTCGCCGATCATGGAAACCGCCAGCGCGCGGCAGAGCCGGGACAGATAGGGGCCGATCTCCATCGGTTCGCCGTGTCCCGAGGCTTTGAGTTGCTGCTGGACGATAGCCATGGACATGACGCGATCATGGGCATCGCGCAGATCTTTCCGGCTCTCCTCGGACTGCACCTTCCGGGTCTTCAGCATCAGAATGCTGGCGATGATCTGCAGATTGTTGACGACGCGGTGCTGCATTTCCTGCAGCAAAGTTTCCTTCTGGTGCAGCAGCTCCGCCATCCTTTGCTGGGCGGTGGTGCGATCGGTGACGTCCTCGATGACCAGGAGAATGAGCTGGCGATCCTTTTTCTGATTGAAGACCGCCCGCGCAATGAGTTGCATGGAACGCCGGCCGATAACGGGGAAGTCCCGCTCGAATTCGTAGGGCTCCGCCACGGCGCGCCCGGGGCCGACCTCTTCCAACAGCAGCCGAAGCTCGGGAATATCCCACTCGCCGTCGCCCAGTCCGTAAATCGGGCGGCCGTGAATGTCCTGGCGCTTCATCCCAAATGTCTGATGGAACGCGCGGTTTGCCGTGACGACGCACAGATGGCGATCGAGCACCAAAAGCGGATCGCGGATCGTATCCACGATCGCCTCGGCGAGTGCGCTTGCATCATCGAGATCCACGAACAGCGGGTTGTCGGGAAAAGCCGCCGCGCCGGCCGGTCGGTCCTGTTCTCGGTAGGTTGACGATGCCATGCTCTACTCTTTAGGAAAGCCCCCGCCGGAAAGCCGCCCAAGCCTTTGTCCCGATCGGAAGCTATCTCCGCACTGTTCAATGCGTGCCCGCCCGCATGGAGGATTCATCCCTTCACGCCCATAAGGGTAAGCCCGTGCTTCGGCACAGACTGTGCAATATTGCTCACATTTCGAGACGGCGGATGCTTGCGCGTCGGCGGCCTGGTCAACCTACCGCGGTGGTTATCTGTCCATTACGAACGCAAAGCAAAATGGAGCGACTTATTATCACTATCTAACCGTCCGGTGCTCTCGGCGCACACGCGAACGTGTGCGCGTTGGTCGCAACCTTCGCGCCGGCGTGGCGTTGTCGAAGTCCTCACAGCATATTTCTGTTGGAGTGATATCAGGAGGCCCGAGTGCTTCATAAAATAGGCGTGCTTCACAAAACCCTTGTCGCTTGCGCGTTCGCTGCCGCGCTCGGTCTCGGTGGCCTGCCGACGAATGCCTTGGCTGCCTCCCATGGTCATGCCGCCGGCGGACATGCGTCGGTTGGCCACGCCGGTGGCGCTCATTTTGCCCGGTCGGGTGGCGGTCACGGTTACGGCGGCGGCCGTGGGGCTCGCTACGGCGGCGGCTACGGCGGTGGACCGATCTACGACAGCTGCGCCGGCTATGGGTACGGATACGGCCCCGGCTATGGCCCGGGCTACGGCTACGGTGGATGCCCCGGCTACGGCGCCCCGCTGATCGGCGGTGTGATTAATGGCGTGTTGGGCGGCTACGGTCCCTACTGAACGCGCCCCGCATAGTCGAAACACGACGGCCGCGTTCCCAAGCGGGAATTCGACCGGCGTCGGCGCTCAAGATATGAAAGTTCATATTCTGATTTGCGGCTGATCGTGCAGCACGATGTTCAACAATGAACTATGAACTTCGATGCCGCCTTCGATGCCACCATTGTAGGCAATGAAGCCGAGCTTCCTGAATTTGTTCATGAAGAAGCTCACGCGCGACCGCGTCGTCCCGATCATTTCGGCAAGGGTTTCCTGGCTGATCTTGGCGATGATCGGCTGCGGCAAGCCTTCCTTGCCGAAATTCGCCAGCAGCAGAAGCATTCTGGCAAGCCGTTTCTCGCTCGAATTGAACAACTGGTCGACAAGGTCCGCCTCGACGCGGATGCTGCGGCCGAGAAGATGGGCAATGAACATCTCGGAGAACGCGGGTTCCTGATGGATCACGCGCATGATCGCTGACTTTTCCAATCGCATGATGACGGCGTCTGTCATGACCGTGACGGTCGAGATGCGCTGCGTCTGCCCGGCAAGACATCCCTCGCCGAAGAATTCGTCCGCTCCAAGGATGGCGATGACGGCTTCCTTGCCTTGCTCGGAAACGACGGTGAGCTTCACCTTGCCCTTCTGGACGTAAAAGACCGCATCCGCGGGGTCGCCCTGTGAAAAGACGAATCTCGCCTTTGCGGTATTTGGCAATGCTGCGGCCGTCGCCGACACGGGCGAGAAACGATTTTGGATCGAATGCGGGCCGCCGCTTCGTCGCCATACCTGACCTATCGCGCTAAACGCACGCTTTGTGACGACGCATGGTGGCACCACGTGCTAGGGGTCACGTTGCACCGTCTTCGCTGGCGAAGCGCTCGTTAAATAGACGTTCCACTCATCTGGATCGTTGCCGGCATCCAGATCGATTTCTCCGTCGGTGATAGCTTGGTCGCGAGACTGCTCCCATTCGGCATGTTGTGCCGGCGTCGCCTCTCGCGCCTCGATGGCGGACTTACCGTCCCACAGCGGCTTTCCGTCCGCGCCGGTGAGCGCCTTCAAATCGGATCGCATGCTGCCCTCATCGTCATCGATGATCGAACGCGCTTGATCGCCGTCCTCTGCTCGAAATGCCAAGACCGCTTTTCCGCCAACGCTGGCGACGTAGGTTCTCATCGACTGCTCCGCCTCAGCTCCGATCGGTCTTGTGGTTTCGGCGATTTCGCTGCGCGGCCAGCTTGCGACGTGTCATCGAACCGACACCGCGCTGGCATCGCTAACGAACCAGCAGGGTCGAATTTCGTGCCTCACACGCAGCCTTGCGCTCTTTAGTGCTTTCTCGAAATGTCCCCGAGCGAACCCAATCGCCATCCCGACCGGGCACAGACACCAAGCTGAGAAGTTCGAGAATCGGAGCGCGATCTCGCGCCGCATCGTCACTCGTAGAGCCGTCATTCTTATCAGGCTGCTCTTATTATCGGTCGAAGTCGAGTCAATTGTCCGATACCGGACATTGCGCTTGCCGCGCCTGCCAAATAGGCGCAGCGTGTTTTCAGTATCCGCTAGCCCCTCAGGAGGCGGCAATGGATGCCATGGACAGGTTCGTCAATCGGGAAAATATCGATCGATATCGCAGGCTTGCGAACGAAGCGACCGACGCTACCGAGCGGTTGCAGATTTTAGAACTGCTGGCCGAAGAAGAGGCCAAGTTCAAGTTGGAAATGGGCTGGGAGGCGCCGCTCCCGGAGGACGATCACCCGTCAATCCGGCAATCGTGAATCGGCTCGATCATGACGAAGCGAAGCGAGCAACGTGGCGGCCAGCCGCAAGGCTGCCGAGCCGCCCGCCAACCGATTGCTCGGTTTGCTGCCGCCGCGGGATTATGCGCGGCTGCTCCCGCATCTGCAGCGGATTCCGCTGGATTACCGGCAGTCGCTCTACCGCGCCAACAAGCCGATCGGATTTGTCTATTTCATCGAGACTGGCGTCGGCTCGCTGGTGAACACCATGGCGAACGGACAGGCCGCCGAAGTCGGAACGATCGGCAACGAGGGGCTGGTGGGTCTGCCCATCGTGTTCGGCGACGACCGGGCGCCGACCAGCGTTTATGTCCAGGTTCCCGGTGCGGGCCTCCGAATGAAGGCGGCGCTGTTCAAGCAGGAGACTGGCGCGAAGCGCCTCGATGCGGGCCGTGATGCTTCGCTATGCCCACGCCTTCTTCAACCAGGTCGCACAGTCGGCCGCCTGCAATCACTTTCATTCGATAGATCGGCGCTGCTGCCGCTGGCTGTTGATGACGCACGACCGCATGCAGTCGGATGAGTTTCTGCTGACGCAGGAGTTTCTGGCCATGATGCTCGGCGTGCAGCGGACCGGCGTTACGGCTGCGGCCGGCGCCCTGCAGCGGGCCGGCCTCATCCGCTATAGCCGCGGCAATGTCACGATCATCGATCGCCGCGGCCTGCTGCGCCGCTCCTGCGAGTGCTACGGCGTTTCCAAGAAGGAGTTCGATCGCCTGCTCGGCAGTCGAGTCCCACACTAGCTGCGTTGCTTCAGGCAGGCCACGATGGTGCGCTACCGGCACAGTCGCGGGCAGCGATTTGGCGCCAGCGGACCGACTTCGTCCTTGCGACGGACGTCAGTGATGTTTGCCGCCGCCGCCGTGACCGCCACCACCCCCGTGACCGCCGCCACCGCCGTGACTGACCGCCGCACGCGCATGACCGCCGCCGCCATGACTCACTGCGGCGATGACTGACTGCGGCATGACTGACTGCTGCATGACTCACTGCCGCATGAGCATGTCCGGCATGACTGACCGCCGCATGCGCGTGGCCGGCATGCGCGACTGCGGCATGCGCATGACCGCCGCATGGCCGCCGCCGGGATGTCCGCCATGCCAATGGTGCCAGCCATAGCCGCCGCCCCAGCCGATGCCGGAACTGAGATATTGGCCGCACCAGTACCAGCCTGGACCGTTCCAGCCGTCGTCGTACCAGCAATAATTGCGGCCGAGCCAGATGAACTGCGCACGCTCGACCATGTTCAGGCTGTTGGCGGCATCGCGGATCGCCGCTGGTGCGGCTATTGGAGCCGCGTCGGCGCGGCCGGCCGTCATTGTAACACCCGCTGAAAATACGGCCGCGGCCGCAAGCGCGCCTGCCAATCTACGCATGATGATCTCCCGAACGTCGCTCAAAATTTTCCAACTCGCATTCCGCGCGATCTGCCTCGGTGGCATCGACGCAAAGCGCTTCAACGCCGGCAATCGGGCATTGGCGCCGGAGCCGCCGCTATTGGCCGCATTCGCTAACAGCCATTGAGGTGCATTTCTGAGCAATATTGCTCAGAAATGCTTTCAGGCAAGGCGCAAGATTAAGAACCTGAGGGGCGCCCCGATCGAGTGGGATCTCATGCTTATATCGCGAGCGTCCCTTGCAAGGCGCGGGCACGCTGCCCGCAGCGAGCGGACGCAGCAGCGGATTCATCGATCCGCTGTTCAATTCACGTGAGGTGATCGAGATAAAATATATGTCCGGTATCGGACATAGTTGATTTGCTTCAAAGCAACTTTGTTCGTTCCGGCATCATCTTAAACACTGACGTTATTCAATCAGCAAAATCTGAATATGCCGGAGCAGGTCATGTCCACATTCAAAATTGGATTTTTCGTCGTTCTTCTTGCAACAGCGCTGTCAACCACGGCTAACGCCGCCCCCGCCAAAGGCGGCGGCCACGCTGCCGGCGGAGGCGGTCATGCTGCCGGAGGCGGCGGCCATGCTGGCGGCGGAGGCGGAGGGCACGCTGCTGGCGGCGGAGGGCATTTCGGCGGCGGCGGTGGCGCGCGGCACATCAGCGCGGGGCCGGCGATATCGCATTCATCCGTGTCGCGTTCGTCCGTGTCCCATTCAGCGGTTTCCCGTTCAGCGGTTTCCCGTTCGGCGGCGGAACCGGGCGCACGCGGCAATCGATCGGCCGGACGCTCGGCTGCAACTAATTCCGCCGGCCAAAGGACGCTGTCATTCAACCGGAAGTACTGCGCGCAATGCGAATCCAAACCTGAAATCTCACGCCGTGCGCAGCACGCTAAACTCAGCGTCGGTCGCCGGCGCCTTGCGTAACAGGGGCGGCTTGCGCAATGCGGGCAACCGCGCCCGCATCACCGCGGCTGCCGCGACGGCGGGCTGGCATAACGGTCGCGACGGCGGCAATGGCTGGTGGCGGCACGGTAACGGCGGCTACGGCTGGGTCGGCCCGCTCTACTGGCCGTTCGCCTATTACGACCTCTACGGCTACGCGATGTGGGGCAACGGCTACGACAACTCGTTCTGGGGCTACGGCTATGGCGACATCTATGCCGGCATATTCGCGCCCTACGGCTACGACGACCTCACCGGCTATATGCCGCAATACGCCAGCAACAACCCGGGCGACGTCGGACAAACGGCGCCGGCTCCCGACGCGCCGGCCGCGGCAACCGATCAGCTGACGCAAATGTGCGGCGCCGACAGCCGCGACATCGCCGGCCTGCCGATCGATCAGTTCCAGCAAGCGATCCAGCCGACCGCCGAACAAAGCGCCGCGCTCGACGATCTTGCCAACGCTTCGCTTCAAAGCCGCGCAGGACATCAAGGCCGCCTGCCCGAGCGATATCGCGCTCACCGCGCCGAGCCGGCTCGCGGCCATGCAAAAGCGCATCGAGGCGATGATCGCCGCGGTGCAGACGGTGCAGCCGCCGCTCGAGAAATTCTACGGCCTCTTGAGCGACGAGCAGAAAGCGAAACTGACCGCACTCGGCAACGATCAGCGGCAGAGCAACACGACGAACCGATACCACCGGCGCGCTCCCCGCGAATTGCGGCGCCGCGCAAGCCGGCGTCATGGAATGGCCGGCCGCCGAGATCGATCAGACGGTCCGCCCGACCGATGCGCAACGCGCGAGCCTGACCGCATTGCAGAACGCCACCACCCAGGCGGCGGATTTGCTCAAGACCTCGTGCGCGAGCAACGATCCGCTGACGCCGCCGGCGCGGCTCGCGGCGGTCGGCAAACGGCTCGATAGCATGCTGCAGGCGGTGAAGATCGTCAGCGCGAGCGCTCAACGACTTCTACGGAACGCTGTCCGACGAGCAGAAGGCGAGGTTCGAGGCGATCGGTCCGCAGCGGACGGCCCAGGCGCGAGACCCTGGAAGTTGCGCCCACCGAGACCCACCACAGGTACCGGCGCGGCATTCCCAGCCCCGAGCAAATTATTCGGCGCTTGCTCGGGCCGTTGTGAAGGATCCGAGCTTTCGCACTAACGGCCACGCTCAAAGATGTCGCCTCCCGGTGAGCCATATTGCTCAGAAGCAAATGTCGTCGGCCATGCCTATATGTAGGAGAGGGGCGGCGGGGTCGAGTAAGGAGCCGTCACAATGAATCCCATTACTTTATTTGTAACCGTCGTCTGCCTCGCTGTCGGCGCCGGATTGGCAGCGATAGGGTTTCTTTATGCCGGCATCGCCATGGCGATCCTTGCGGTCATCGTCGCCACCGCGCTGAAGATGGCCAACACCTGGGAAAAATTCGTCATCCTGCGCGCCGGCAAATTGCACGGCGTCAAAGGGCCGGGACTCTTCATCATCATCCCGGTCCTCGACAATATCGTGGCCGTCATCGACGAGCGCATTCAGACCACGGCGTTTTCCGCCGAAGCCGCGCTGACCAAAGACACCGTGCCGGTCAATGTCGATGCGATTATCTTCTGGTTCGTCCACGACGCGCAGAAGGCCGCGCTGAACATCACCAATTATCGCGAAGCCATCGATCGCGTCGCCCAAACTTCGCTTCGCGAGATGATCGGCTCGTCGATGCTGGCGGCGCTGTTGTCGGAACGCACCGCCGCCGACGATCTGTTGCGCGCCGAGATCGGCCGCAAAACCGCCGATTGGGGCATTTCGGTCAAATCCGTCGAGATCCGCGACGTCGCGATCCCCGAAGCCTTGCAGGACGCCATGTCGCGGCAAGCCCAGGCGGAGCGCGAAAAGCAGGCCCGCGTCATTCTCGGCTCGGCCGAGGCGGCCATCGCAAGCCAGTTTGTCGAAGCGGCCATGACCTATGCCGACCATCCGGCCGCTCTGCAGCTGCGGGCCATGAACATCATCTATGAGACCACCAAGGAGCGCGGCGCCACCATCCTGATGCCGACGTCGATGGTCGACAGCATGAATCCGGCCGTGGCCCTGGCGCTCGCCGGGCAGCAGGCCGGAACGCAATCGGCGAGCGGGCCCTCGCCCGTGAGCAAGACTCCCCATAATGGGGCGACATCGCCATGAAGGAAGATCAAATGGAAAAAACCGACACAGTCATCGCCGTATTCGCCGATCATAGTGCGGCGGAAACAGCCGTGAAAAAACTGGCCGCAGCGGGCTTCGCAATGAAGAATCTCAGTATTGTCGGCAAGGGATATCAAACCGACGAAAAGATCGTCGGCTTCTACAACACCGGCGACCGGGTCAAGTTCTGGGGCACGCGCGGCGCGCTCTGGGGCGGTCTCTGGGGTATGTTCTTCGGCGGGCTGTTCTTGACGATTCCCGTTATCGGCCACGTCGTCGTGCTCGGATATCTGGCCTCCATGGCGATCTACGGCATCGAGAACGCGATCGTCGTCGGCGGCATGAGCGCGCTCGGTGCGGCGCTCTACGGCATCGGCGTGCCCAAGGACAGCGTGCTGCAATACGAGACGGCTCTGAAGGCCGACAGCTTTCTGGTGATGGCACACGGCGCGGCGTCGGAAGTTGCGCGGGCTAAAGCGATCCTCGGTACGATCAAGCCCTCGCAGCTTGATGTGCATACCGGCACTCAAACCGCACCGCCGGCGGTTCAACCTGTTCCAGAGCGGGTCTGAATCATGCGGCAAGGCCCGTCTTTTCTCGGCCTGCGGACCCACCACGTGGTGATCGCGTTCATTGCCTTGCTGATCGCGATCGCCTTGGTATCGAATTATTATCTTTGGTGAGTTCTCATTGGGACGCGTTGTAAATCTCAGATCGCCGTCGGCCGTGGGCCGCCGCCCTGAGCTATCTAGGTATTTTCCGAGGTGTCTTGGAACCGTCGCCGTAAAATCTGGTTTGGTTTTGATGCGACGGTACCAAGTCAAGTCCCATTGTCGGCTCTGCGGGTTCGGTAGAGACGACGCAATTCGGTGGTTGAGATGACCCGTACTGCTTCCCTTTCGGCCCTTGGGTCGGAGTTCAACGACTTCCTATTTGCGCCGATCGGCGAAGACAAAAATGACATGCCGCTCAGCGTGCTTTCGGCGCTGGCGCGTGCGGGGCTCGATCCCTGGCAGGAGGCCGCCGAGTTGTCCCGGTTGCCGCCGGAAACCGCGACGCAAAGATTGGTCGCATCGATTTCGGCCTTATCCGGCGGGCTATCGGCGCATCTGGACCTTCGAACGCTTGCCGCTCGCTTGATTACACTTTTGCCGCATCCGGCTCCTGCAAATGTACTGTCGCACGGCACGCTTCCGAATGCCGACGACATGGCCAAGTTCCGGAACGGCGTGCGGATGTTCGCTGTCCTGATAGCCTTCATGCTGGTGGCCCAATGGATGGTAGCCAGCCGTCAGCCGCAGCCGCCGGTGGATGGCACTCAAACGCCGGTCTCCGGCACAGTCGCCCCAAACCTGCCGCCGAGCTCCGGCCAGTGAACGATCGAGCGGGGCCGAGCCAGGGTTCGGCGCCGCGACATAAGTTTCCCGCACATTCCGGCCCCGTGGCCGGGTGATGCAAAAGGTCATTTTCCCGCCGAAAACGGCGGCGGCTAGTCTCGTTGTCGTGATTTGAATTGTGCGGGTGGGCGCATCATGTCGGATATGATCATGTCAGAAAAAACGTCAGTTAAGCCCGCAGTTAAGCCCGCAAACCCGTCGCTCCTGAGCGTCCCGGCATTTTGGCCGATGGAGATTGCGGCGACGATGTTTGAGGAAGGCAGCGAGCTCTACGCAAAGAACCTCAAATTCGCCGACGAAGAGATCAAAATTCATGACGAACTGAGACCCGTCCTGGCGACGCCGAACCAGGCGCGACTCGATCTTCGGACCATGGTGTTGCGCGATTACGGCAAGCCCGGCGGTATCCCGACACTGATCGATGCACCCCACGCCGGTCATACCGCGATGATCGCGGACTACCGTAAAGGCCAGAGCCTGGTTGAGACATTGCTGGCCAATGGTATCGGCCACGTCGCCTTGACCGATTGGAAATCGGCGACCGCCGATATGAAGGACTTGGAGATCGACAACTACCTCGCCGAGGTCGTCGTCGCCATTGACGATCTCGGCGGCCGCGTCAATCTCGTCGGACTTTGTCAGGGCGGCTGGGTGTCGGCAATGATCGCAGCGCGCTTTCCCGACAAGGTGAACTCGCTGGTGCTCGCGGGCGCGCCGATCGATACCGACGCCGGCGACGGTCCGATCAAACGCATGGCGCACAAATCGTCCGTCTCGTTCTATCAGCAGCTGGTCGAACTCGGCGGCGGCCTGATGCTGGGCAAATACATGCTGGCGGGCTGGAAGAACATGCACCCCGAGCAGCATTACATCCAGGACCAGATCGATCTTTACGAGCACATCGACGACCCGGCCTATATCGCCAAGGAAGAGACGTTCAACAGCTGGTACGAAAACCCGATCGATCTGCCGGGGCGCTGGTATCTCCAGGTGATCACCCAGCTCTTCAAGGAGAACCGGTTCGCCAAGGGCGAGTTCGTCGGTCTCGGGCGCAAACTCAACCTCCACAACATCACCTGCCCGGCCTACCTCTTGGCCGGCGCCGCCGACGATATCACGACGACCGAACAGGTCCTCGACGCTGCAAAGTATCTCGGGACGCCGAAGGACCGTATCGTCTCGGAAACCGTGCCCGGCGGCCATATCGGCCTGTTCATGGGAGCGCACACCCTCAAAGAGCACTGGCCGCGGATCGCGCGCTGGATCACCGCCCAGTAATCGCCGGGATCGCGCCGCGTCTGTTGGAGGATTCGCAGCCATGCAGACCATGGTGAATAAGACATTCAAGGAAATCGTTGTCGGCGAGGCCGCGTCGGTTCAGCGCGTGTTGCAAGCCGGTGACGTGCGAGCCTGGGCATCGGCTTTCGGCGAAGTGGATATGGTTGGGGGTCCCGGTGAGAGCCAGGGAGCCGCCGGCATCGTCACGGCCATCCTGACCGCGCTGCTAGGTTCGGCCCTGCCGGGACCCGGAACCGCGATCCGCACAACGTCGGTGGCGATCAAGGGCGCGCTGCCGATCGGTGCGGCGATGACGGCGCGGCTCGTCGTGCGGGAGAAACGGCCGAATGAGGGCATCGTTGTGCTGGATGGCCAGTGCACCGATCCGGCGGGCCGGGTTTTCGCCACCGCGACGCTGGAAGTTTTGGCGCCGACGACGCGGCAGCAACACCAGCTGCCGGAGCACCGGCTCGAAGGACTCATCGAACGATGTCGGGGTCTCAAGCCGATGCTGACCGGCGTGGTGCATCCCTGTAGCCTCGACGCCTTGGCGGGCGCAGTGGAGGCGGCCGCTGCCGGGTTGATCCTGCCCGTGCTGTTCGGTCCCGAGGACGAGCTTCGACGGATTGCCGATCACGCGCATCTGGACATTGCCAAGTGCCGGATTGTCGCGACGGACGGCGCCGAAGACTCGGCGCAAAAGGCCGCTATCGCCGCGGGCCATGGCGAGGTCGCGGCGCTGATGAAGGGCAGTCTGCACACCGATATGCTCTTGCACGCCGTCATGCAGAAGGAAGCGAAACTGCGCACCGGCCGATTGATCAGCCACTGCGTCATGGTTTCGGTTCCGACCTATGCGCGCCGCTTCATCATCAGCGATGTCGCGCTCAATATCGCACCCGACACCGACCAGAAGCGCGACATCTGCCAGAACGCGATCGGTTTCGCGCGCGCACTCGGCATCGACCTGCCCAAGGTAGCGGTGCTGGCCGCGGTCGAGATGGTGCAGACCAAAATGCCGGCCACGCTCGACGGCGCAATCCTGGCCAAGATGGCCGATCGCGGCCAGATCGTCGGCGGCATCGTCGACGGGCCGCTCGATCTCGATGCTGCAGTCGATGCGCAAGCCGCGCAGATCAAGCATATCTCATCGCCGATCGCGGGCCTCGCCGATGTGTTGATCGTGCCGAATATCGAGGCCGGCAACATGGTCTACAAGAATCTGGCGTTCATGGCCGATGCGCAGATCGCGGGCCTC
Organism: uncultured Alphaproteobacteria bacterium; assembly: GCA_963696555.1. Classification (GTDB taxonomy): domain Bacteria; phylum Pseudomonadota; class Alphaproteobacteria; order Rhizobiales; family Xanthobacteraceae; genus BOG-931. The sequence goes on from CAVOKR010000028.1 coordinate 355,658, forward strand.
GTCGTCGGTGCGCGGGTACCGGTAATCCTGACGAGCCGCGCCGACACCGCCGCGGCGCGCCGCTTCTCGGCCGCCGCCGCCGTGTTGTACGCCGACGCGCTCGCGCGCGATCCCACTATCCTGTCGCCCGAGACCGCGGAGTGAAGGGGATGAGCGAGGCCAGCGCCAGCGAGGCCATCGTCGTGGTCAATGCTGGTTCCACCAGCCTGAAGTTCGCCGCCTATGCGGTGGACGGGTCGCGGTCGTTGCCTCTGCTCTGCCGCGGCGAGATCGAGAGTATGGAATCCGATCCGCATTTTGGCGTCGCCAATGCGGCCGGCAAGCAATTGGGCCAGCACAAGTGGGGCAAAGACCGCGCGATCGACCACAAAACCGCGCTGCACTTCGTCATCACCTGGCTGGAAGCCAATCTGGGTAACAGTAAGGTTATAGCCGCCGGTCACCGCGTCGTGCTCGGCGGCGCCCGATTTGAAGCGCCGGTACGGATCGAAGGCGATGTGCTGGACTATCTCGAGTCGCTTGTAGTCATGGAACCCTCGCACCAGCCCTATAACGTGCTCGGAGCCCGCGCGCTGGCCGAGGCGTTTCCCGGCTTGCCGCAAGTGGCGTGTTTCGACAGTTCGTTCCACCGGACCATGCCGGAGGTGGCGCAAATCTACGCGCTACCCAAGGACGTGCGCGATGCCGACGTGCGGCACTGGGGCTATCACGGCATTTCCTACGATTACATCAGTCGGCAGGTGCCGAATTTCGCGCCGCAGGCGCGGCGCGTCATCGCTGCCCATCTCGGCGGTGGTGCGAGCATGTGCGCCATGCTGGATGGACGCAGCGTCGACACCACGATGGGCTTTGCGGGCGTGTCAGGACTACCCATGGCGACGCGCTCGGGCGACGTGCCACCGGACGCGCTGTTCTATCTGCTGCGCCGTAAGCTGTTCGACGGCGCGGCGCTGGAGAAGATGTTGTACGAGCGCTCCGGCCTGCTCGGCCTTTCCGGCATCAGCGACGACATGCGGGTGTTGCAAGAGAGCACGGACCCGCGCGCGATCGCGGCGGTGGAGTATTTCGTCTACGCGATGACTAAATATGCCGGCGCCTACGCGGCGGCGCTCGGCGGGCTCGACGCTTTCGTGTTCACCGCTGGCATCGGCGAGCATTCCGCCCCAGTCCGCGCGGCGCTATGCGCCAAGCTGTCCTGGCTCGGCGTGAAGCTGGACGAAGAGGCAAACGCCTCCAACGGCCCCCGTATTTCCACCGCAGACAGTCGCGTCTCGGTGTGGGTCATTCCGACAGACGAAGAACTGATGATTGCGCAGCACACGTTGGCGCTGGTTCGCCTGCCGCTGCGCTGATTAGAAGGAACACTCGTTATGACAGCCAACGCCGCCAAACCCAAGATTCCCGAACCAAACCCGCAATCGAAGCCCAATGCGAAGGACGATCTGAAATCGCTGCCGCTCGCGGAGGTGGAGAAAAGATTGGGATCATCGGCCAATGGACTTACGCAGGCCGAGGCGCAGAAGCGGCTGACCCAATACGGCCCCAACGAGATCGAAGAAAAGAAAACCAATGAGCTTCTGAAATTCCTCGGCTATTTTTGGGGTCCGATCCCGTGGATGATCGAGGTTGCGGTGATCCTGTCGGCGGTGGCCCGGCATTGGCCCGACTTCGGCATCATCCTTGTTTTGCTTTTGGCGAACGCGGTCGTCGGGTTTTGGGAAGAACATCAGGCGGGCAACGCCATCGCCGCCCTGAAGGCCACGCTGGCGATCAAGGCCAGGGTGAAACGCGATGGCAAGTGGGTCACCCCACCGGCGCGTGACCTGGTTCCGGGCGATGTCATCCGCGTCCGTCTCGGCGACATTGTACCTGCGGACGCGCGCCTCTTGGACGGCGATCCGGTCGAGGTGGATCAGTCGGCGCTGACGGGTGAGTCGCTGCCTGCCACCCGCAAATCCGGCGAGGCGATATTTTCGGGCTCGATCATCCGTCAGGGTGAGGTCGGCGCGCTGGTCTATGCCACCGGCGCGAACACTTACTTCGGCAAGACGGCGGAACTGGTCCAAGGGCAAAAATCCGTCAGCCACTTCCAACGTGCCGTGCTGAAGATCGGCAATTACTTGATCATCCTGGCGGTGGTTATGGTGGCAGCGATCATCGCCGTCGCCATCTTCCGCGGCGATCCGAGTCCTCACCACCTTGCAGTTCGCCTTGGTGCTGACGGTGGCCGCAATTCCCGTCGCCATGCCCACGGTGCTGTCGGTCACGATGGCGGTCGGCGCGCGGCTCTTGGCCAAGAAACAGGCGATCGTGACCCGGTTGGTGGCGATCGAAGAATTGGCCGGCGTCGACGTGCTGTGCGCCGACAAGACCGGCACCCTGACTCAGAATAAGCTGACGCTCGGCGATCCGTTCTGCGTGAATAAGATCACGGCCGAGCAATTGATTCTCAGCGCCGCGCTGGCGTCACGCGCCGACAATAACGACACCATCGATCTGGCCGTTCTTGGCGGCCTGAAAAACGATGGAGCGCTGAAAAGTTACAAGGTGGGCCATTTCCAGCCATTCGACCCGGTGCATAAGCGCACCGAGGCCGCCGTCACGGGCTCGGACGGGAAGTTCTTTAAGGTCACCAAGGGCGCGCCGCAGGTGATCTTGGCGCTGTCAGCCAACGCCGCAGAGGTCAAGCCCGCCGTCGACAAGGCGGTCGACGCATTCGCCACGCGCGGCTTTCGTTCTTTGGGCGTAGCGCGGGCCGATGGCGACGGCGAATGGCAGTTTCTTGGTGTGCTGCCGTTGTTCGATCCGCCACGGGACGATGCCAAATCCACTATCGCGACCGCGGAACTGATGGGCGTGAAGGTCAAGATGGTAACCGGCGATGCGCTGGCCATCGCTCAGGAGACCGCCAAGAAACTTGGGATGGGCACCAATATTCTAGATGCCAGCAGCTTGGGGGACGAAGCGCAGCAAAAGACGATGGCAGCGGCCAAGGCCATCGAGAAGGCCGACGGTTTCGCGCAAGTCTTCCCCGAACATAAGTTCCACATTGTCGATGACCTGCAAAAATGCGGCCATATCGTCGGCATGACGGGAGACGGAGTGAACGACGCCCCGGCGCTGAAGAAGGCCGACTGCGGCATCGCCGTCTCGGGCGCCACGGACGCGGCGCGGGCGGCGGCGGCCATCGTGCTGACGACACCCGGCCTGTCGGTGATCATCGACGCGATCAAGGAGAGCCGGAAAATCTTCCAGCGGATGAACAGCTACGCGATGTATCGCATCGCCGAGACGATCCGCGTACTCTTGTTCATGACATCGGCGATCCTGGTCTTCAATTTTTATCCGTTGACCGCGGTGATGATCGTGATGCTGGCGTTACTCAACGACGGCGCCATCTTGTCCATTGCCTACGACAAGGTTCATTACAAGGACGCGCCGGAGGCCTGGAACATGCGACTCGTGCTCGGCATCGCCACGGTGCTGGGCGTTGTCGGCCCGATCGCAGCATTTGGCCTGTTTTTCCTTGGCGACCGCGTATTTCACCTCGACCATCCGCATCTTCAGACCATGATGTACCTTATGCTGTCTGTGGCGGGGCATCTGACGATTTTTCAAACGCGCACGCGCGGCCCATTCTGGTCGATTCGCCCGGCACGCATTTTATGGATGGCCGTGCTCGGCACGCAAACGCTGGCGACGTTGATTGCGGTTTATGGGCTGTTCATGACACCTCTAGGCTGGGGTTGGGCGGCATTCGTTTGGGGCTACGCCCTGGCGTGGTTCCTTGTGACCGATCCCGTGAAGCTACTCGCGTATTTTATACTCGATCCCACCAAGGCTGCGCCGAAGCCGAAAGCCAAGGCCGAGACGCCGCCTCGATTCGCAGCGCTGCAAGCCAAATGAGACGGCCATGAAAATAGATTCAAAGGACTTTCGCGTGCCGGAGGGCGACGACGTCGATCTCAAAAAGTGGCCGACGAAGGTCAAGCCCGTCTACAAGTCGAAGGAGCAATACAAAGGACTCCTGGAAGAACACGTCGCGCAACTGAGCTCACAGCAGCAGTTGCTCTACGCGTCCAACCGCCATGCCGTGCTTCTGATCTTTCAAGCGATGGATGCGGCGGGAAAGGACGGCGCCATCAAGCACGTGATGTCGGGTGTCAATCCTCAAGGCTGCCAGGTGTTCAGTTACAAGCATCCCAGCGCTACCGAATTGGCTCACGATTTCCTCTGGCGCACCACGCGCGATCTGCCGGAACGCGGGCGGATCGGCATCTTCAACCGGTCCTATTACGAGGAAGTGCTGATCGTCCGCGTGCATCCCGAAATTCTGCGCAGCGAAGGGTTGCCGGACACGCCGCGCGACGAGAAGACGATTTGGCGCGACCGCTATCGCTCGATTACGAATTTGGAGAAACACCTGCACGAAAACGGAACCCGCATCGTCAAGTTCTACCTCCATCTTTCAAAGGAAGAACAACGAAAGCGCTTTCTGGCGCGTATCGATGAGCCGGAGAAGAACTGGAAATTCAGCCTGGCGGATATCGCGGAGCGGAAATTCTGGAAGCAATACATGAAGGCGTTCGAGGAATGTCTCAGTGCGACGAGCACGCATCACGCGCCCTGGTATGTCGTTCCCGCCGACGACAAGGAGAATGCTCGGCTGATTGTGTCCCGGATTATCCTCGACACCTTCGCGGGACTAAAAATGACCTACCCCAAAACGAGCGCAAAGCGCCGCAAAGAACTGTTGTCGATCCGCGAGCAACTCGCGAAGTGAAATTTGGCAGGTGCCGGCCCTAACGAGCTCTGGGCACGGGGAAGCGCCTCGTCGGCACCCGAGCTGCTCAGCGTTTTTTGCCGAAGGCTGCGGTCACTTCCTTCTTCTTTATGCGCGCCGAGGGGTTGCCCCGCTGGCCGAGACTTTGCTCTTCGGTACCGTCACCCATCATGCCGATATGAGCAAGCTTAGCAGGTTTCGCGGTCTTTTTGCGAACCGGGATTTTCTTTTTCATGCCGAATACTCCGTGCGAGAGGTTGATGGCGCGGGGGAAAGGGGGCCCATCCGAGTGGCGGGAAACTAGACCGCCGGCAATCCCTGGACTGTGCAGAATTGCTCCACTTTACCTGCCCCGCGGATTTGGCCCGACCAGACATAACAGTTCTGCTTACTCGGCCGCCAGGGCGCGATCCTTGAGCGGCAGTTTCAGGCGCGCCCAGACGTCGATCAGGGCTTCGGCCAGCGCATCGATCAGGACATCGTCGTGGTAGGGGCTCGGCGTGATGCGCAGCCGCTCGGTGCCCTTCGGCACCGTCGGATAATTGATCGGCTGGATGTAGATGCCGTGGTCGGCGAGGAGGAGATCGCTCGCCTGTTTGCACAATTCCGGATCGCCGACGAACACCGGCACGATATGGGTCGGGCTCGTCATCACCGGCAGCCCCGCCGAGGCGAGCACCGCCTTGGTGCGCGCGGCGCGATCCTGATGGCGCTCGCGCTCCCATTGCGAGGTCTTCAGATGCCGGATCGCGGCGGTGGCCGCCGCACACACCGACGGCGGCAGTGCGGTGGTGAAGATGAAACCCGGCGCATAAGAGCGCACCGCGTCGATCAGCGCCGAAGAGCCGGCGATATAGCCGCCGAGACAGCCGAAGGCCTTGGCGAGCGTGCCCTCGATCACGTCGATGCGATGGGCGACATTGTCGCGTTCGCTGATGCCGCCGCCGCGCGGGCCATACATGCCGACCGCATGCACCTCGTCGATATAGGTCATGGCGCCATAGCGCTCGGCGAGGTCGCAGATCTCGCGCACCGGCGCCAGAGTCGCCGTCCATCGAATAAAGGCTTTCGAATATGATCGAGCTTCGGCCGCTGCCGGATCGGCTGCCGCCAGACAGCTCTTCGAGATGGCCCAAGTCGTTGTGGCGGAAGATCGTCTTCTCGCAATGGGCCTGGCGCACGCCCTCGATCATCGAATTGTGGTTCCAGGCATCCGACAGCAGACAGGCAATTCGGCATCAATTTCGCCAAGGTCGAGATGCCGGTCTCGTTCGACACATAGCCGGAGGTGAAGACCAGCGCTGCTTCCTTGCCGTGCAGATCGGCAAGCTCGCGCTCCAATTCGACCAGCGGATGATTATTGCCGGCGATATTGCGGGTGCCGCCGGCGCCGGTGCCCATCCGGGTCGCGGTCTCGACCATGGCGCCGATCACCTTCGGGTGCTGGCCCATGCCCAGATAGTCGTTCGAGCACCAGATCACGACGTTCTTCGGCCCCTCCGGCGAATGCCACACCGCATGCGGAAACCGCCCGGCGATGCGCTCGAGATCGGCAAATACCCGATAGCGCCGCTCGTCATGCAGCCGCGCCAGCGCGTCGGTGAAATAGCCGGCGTAATCAATGTCAGGATCGGTCGGCGGGGTAGTTCTTCGGATAGGTCATCGGCACGCGTCTCCCCGGCGCCAAGCCGGCATGAAGCGACGGCAACCAGACCGGAATACTTCTAAAAGCGTCCCGGCCCCTTTGTCGAGGACCTATAGCCGCGGCGCGGTGCCCCGGTATTGATCCCGGTCAAATTTATGAAAAACGCTATTCGCCCGGTAGGCTTAGCGAGGAAGCCCTGGTCAGACGGCCTTGTTACAGGGCCTTGCTTGTTGCAGAGCCTTGGCCAATTTCGGCGACGCTGCATCAGCCGGGCAATGTGGGCGGCGGCGCGCCGTTTGAGCCAGGGGCTCCACGGCTCCGGCGGCACCAGGCCCTCGGTCACCGAAACCGGCAGAATGCGGCCGTCATCGGCGATGCGGCCGATCATCACCGGCTTGTAGAGGTGGTGGGTCTTGGCATCCATCCGCACCGAGAAGCCGCTCGGCGCGGTGATGCGGCGGTCGGCAAGGGCCGAGCGTACTTTGTCGACGTCGGTCGTGCCGGCGGCCTCGACGGCGCCGCCCACAGCTTGAAGCCGATCCAGGTCGCCTCCATCGGGTCGTTGGTCATGGCCTCGCGATTGCCGGTGAAGCGGCGCCATTCGGAAATGAAGGCGCGGTTTTCCGGGGTCTCGAAGGCGTGCAGATAGTTCCAGGCCACGAAATGCCCGCTGACATTCGAGCGCATGAGCGCCGGCAGTTCGGCCTCGTTGATCGACAGCGACATCACCGGAATCTCGGTCGCGCAGGATTTCCTCTTTCGCCAACTCACGGAAGAAATGCACATTGGCGTCGCCCGATATGGTGGCGACAATCGCGGTGCGGCCGCCGCGCGCGAAGCGGCGGATTTCCTCGACGACGTCGCGCCAGTCGGTCTCGCCGAGCGCGGTATAGCGTTCCGCGCATGCCGTCACGCCCTGGCTCGCCAGATAGCCCTTGAGCACCGCATTGGTGGTGCGCGGGTAGATGTAATCGGTGCCGACCAGAAAAAAGCGGCCGATGCCCTGACCGCGCAGAAAATTGACCGCGGGTATCGCCTGCTGCGGCGGTGTCGCGCCGGTGTAAAAAATGTTGGCCGAGGATTCCTCGCCCTCGTATTGGCTCGGATAGAACAACAGCGCGTTTTCGCGTTCGACGATCGGCAGTACTTCCTTGCGCGACGCCGAGCTCCAGCAGCCGAAGATCGCCGCGACCTTGTCCTCGGTGATGAGTTTCTTCGCGAGCTCCGCCGTCGCCTTGGGATCGGAGTGCGGATTGACGATCACCGGCTCGAGCGGACGGCCGAGCAAGCCGCCGCGCGCGTTCTGCTGCTCGATCATCATGACCAAGAGTTCCTGCAGCGGCCGTTCGCTCGCCGTCATGGTGCCCGACAGCGAATGCAGAATGCCGACCCGGATCGAGCCGAATTCGAGGTCGGAGAAATAACGCGTCACCGCGTCGACCAGCCATTGCGAGCGCCCGAGCAGGTCTTCGGCGGTCGCCATGACGCCATTGCCGGCCTCTTCGACGCTCGAGGCGATGGTCGAAATCTCCGGCAACACGCCCGCAACCTTGCCGGCGACCTGCTCGGCGCGATTGCCGATGCGATTGATCTCGTCGGCCTGGTGATCGAGGATTCCGGTCAGCTGCCGGTTGACGTTGCTCATGATCGAGACGCTCGACGAGACGCTGGCGATGGCTTCGACCGTCTCATTCACGGCATGCTGAATGTCATGGACCTGGGCGCTGATTTCGCCGGTCGCTTTCGCGGTCTGCTGCGCCAGCGTCTTCACCTCGGAGGCGACGACCGCAAAGCCGCGGCCGGCGGCGCCGGCGCGCGCCGCTTCGATGGTGGCGTTCAGCGCGAGCAGCGAGGTTTGCGAGGCGATCGCTTCGATTAGCTTGACGACGGCGCCGATGCGTTCGGCCGCGGCGGCAAGACTGCGCACCGTGAAATCGGTATGGCCGAGATCGGCGATGGTGCGGTCGGTCGCGTCCTTGGCCGCGGTCGCCTCGGTCGTGCATTTGACGATCAGCGCCAGCAATCCGCGCGCGGCTTCGGCGACCGCGCCGACGTCGCGGCTGGCGACGGATGCGGCATCGACGGCCTGGGTCGTGCGCCGCGACATGTCCTTATTGCGGGCGCCGAGATTGGCGGTGGTGACGCGGATTTCTTCGCCGGCGGATTGGAACGTGCCGGTGAGCTCGTCGATGGTGCCGCGAAAGCGCTGGGTAAAGAAGCCGCGATTGGCATGCCGCAGCCTGGTCTCGGCATCGCGGCTTTTATGATCGACGGCGAGCGCATCGGCGTCGATCAGCGCCTGCCGCATGGTTTCGGCCGCGGCTGCCGCGGCGCTGAGAGCGCCGCCGCCGGTCCGTGCCGGCAGCGCCGCATAGCGGTCGCCGCCCGCGATCTGGGCGATCGGCGTGACGACGGCGCGCAGCGTCCGTTCGCACCACCACGCCGCCGCCGCGGTACCGACGAGCGCCGTGGCCAGTCCGAGAGCAAGGCTGCCCGATCCCCACGTGGCCAGCACCGCGACGACGCAGGCGAACAACAGCGGCAACACGATCCATGCGGGCAATTCGGTTCTTGTGCGGATCGGCGGCCATTGGCGGCGGGGCGTTGCGACGGACGGGAAAAATCCTGGAGAACATGAGAGAAATTGCGCATATTCGATTACCAAAACGTTTCCTAATGCTGCACTGCAACGCATGAATTGTCGGCAGCTCGCTTAAAATCTATGCGCATCGTCAAAGCGTCATGCTGCGGATCGTCGCGACATAATTAAAACCGGAAAGGACATAACAAAAAAATGTCGGAAGCCATTGTCGGACTCGATCATGACCTCACCGATTACGGCGATCGCGATTTCTCGCGTTATCTGCGCCGCTCCTTCGCGCTATCGATGGGCTATTCGCGCGCGATGCTGGACAAGCCGGTCATCGGCATCGCCTATACGGGATCGGACTTCAACAATTGCCACCGCCACTTCCCGGAATTGCTGACGGCGGTGAAGCGCGGCGTGCTCGCGGCGGGCGCGCTGCCGCTCGAATTTCCGACCATCTCGCTCGGCGAAGTTTTCCTGACGCCGACCAGCCTGAAATACCGCAACCTGATGGCGATGGACACCGAGGAGATGATCCGCGCGCAGCCGATGGATGCGGTGGTGCTGATGGGCGGTTGCGACAAGACCGTGCCGGCGCAATTGATGGGCGCGGTCTCCGCCGACCTGCCGGCGATCTCGCTCGTTGGCGGACCGATGATGACCGGCCGGCATAAGCGGCGAGCGGCTCGGCGCCTGCACCGATTGCCGGCGGTTCTGGGCGCGCTATCGCTCAGGCGGCATCGACGCCGAAGAAATCTCCGAGGTCGAGGGCAAGCTTGCGGTGACCGCAGGCACCTGCGCGGTGATGGGCACCGCCTCGACCATGGCCTGCCTCGTCGAGGCGCTCGGGCTTTGCCTGCCGGGCACCGCGGCGATCCCCGCCGTGCATGCCGACCGGCTGCGCGCTGCGGAAGCGACCGGCGCCGCCGCCGTGAAGCTGATCGGCTCGAAGCTCAATCCGTCGCGGCTCGTCAACGCACAATCGGTCGAGAATGCGCTGCGCGCGCTCTTGGCGCTCGGCGGCTCGACCAATGCGGTCATCCACCTGACCGCGATCGCCGGCCGCGCCGGCGTAAAAATCTCGCTCGAACAGCTCAACAAGCTTTCGGATACGACGCCGGTCCTGGTCAATCTCAAGCCGGTCGGCAACGGCTATATGGAGGACTTCTGCTCGGCCGGCGGCATGGGCGCGCTGCTGCGCGAATTAAAGCCGCTGTTGCATCTCGACTGCATGACGGTGACGGGCGAGACGCTGGGCGAACGGCTTGCCGGCGACGCCGGCGCTTATGTCGATCGCTCGATCATCGCCGAGCACGCAAAGCCGCTCGAACCGGAGGGCGGCCTCGTCGCGCTGTTCGGCAATCTCGCGCCGCAGGGCGCGATCCTCAAGCGCTCGGCGGCCGACGCCAGATCTGTTCGAGCACGAAGGCCGCGCCGTGGTGTTCTCCTCGCTCGCGGACCTCGCGGCGCGCATCGACGATCCGGCGCTCGACGTCGAGGCGGCCGACATTCTGGTGCTGCAGAATGCCGGGCCGCATGCGCCGGCCTGCATGCCGGAAGCCGGCTATCTGCCGATCCCGAAAAAGCTCGCGCAGCGCGGCGTCAAGGACATGGTGCGCATTTCCGACGCGCGCATGAGCGGCACCGCGTTCGGCACCATCGTGCTGCATATCACGCCCGATGCCGCGTCCGGCGGACCGCTGGGGCTCGTGAAAATCGGCGACCGCATCCGGCTCTCGGTGAAGGAGCGCCGCATCTCGCTTCTGGTCGACGACGCCGAACTGAAGAAGCGCGCGGCAGTAAATCGGCCCACGGCGCGAACAACCCGAGCGCGGCTACGCAAAACTGTTCGCCGAGCAAATCCTCGGCGCCGACGAGGGCTGCGATTTCAAGTTTTTGATGCCGCGGTGAATCTTCCTCGCCCGTTCCGGGAGAGGCGAAAATTACCTCACCCCTGCGCCACCGCGATCTCCAGCGGAAAATCGTCGACCACTTCGTGGCCCTTCTCGGTCACGATAAAGGTGTGGCCGAGGAAAATGCCGAACATGCCGTCCATGGTGATCGGATTGGGCTCGGCCATGATGACCATGCCGGGCTTTAAGACTTCCTCGAATTTCTCCGCGCTGACGTGCTCGGCGACGACATGCGGCTTGTCGGTGACGAGATCGATGCCGTGGCATTGCGTCGGCCGCGACTGATAGCCGTTGTCGCGGAAGAATTTTGAGGCCTCCCGCATCGCTTCCGCGGGCCGGCCGGGCGCGATCTCGGCGATGATGCGCTTGTAGCCGGGGAGCGTGATCTCGTCCCAGAATTTTCGCACCATCTCGGTCGGCTCGCCGATGCAGATCGGCGAGCCGATCTGCGCCGTATAGCCGCGATAGCCGGCGGCGAGCTCCATATTGATGATGTCGCCTTTTTGCAACACGCGCGCCGACGGCCGCGGATTGCCGAAGATCAGCGCCGGATTATCCATCGGCGTCGAGCCGATGATCAGAAAATCGATATCGCCGCCGCCTTCGAGGATGGCCGCGCCGGCAGCCGCCCGCAATTCGTATTCCTTCACGCCCGGCTTGCGCGCGCGCGACCATCGCCTCCATGGCGTTCTGGCACAGCACGCCCGCCTTGCGCACGCAGTCGAGCTCCTCGGCGCTGTGGATCGACAGCAGCTCGTGCAGAAAACCCTGGGTGAAAACGAGTTCGGCGCCCGGCAGATTGTCGCGCAGCACGTTGTATTGATTGACCGGCAGGTAATCGCCGTGCCGCGGATCGATCTCCATCAGCCCGATGCGGCCGCGTTCGAGTTTCAGCTCGCGCAGGCGCTCGACCATGACATCGGCATAGCGGCCGCTCCGGCTATGGCGCACGTCCTTGACGGCGATCTCGACCTGACGGCGCACCGCTTCGGCATGCGTGCCGCCCATCGAATAGATCATGGTCGGTTCGCCATCGAGCGGCACCAGCACGTAGCTCGCGAGCGCATGCCATTCCCAATGGCCGGTCAGCCACAACATGCCGCCGCCAAAGCTCCAATGGCTCGGCCCGCCGGGCACGATCACGGCGTCGAGTTTTTGCTCGCGCATCTTTGCGCGCAGCGCCGCGTAGCGGCGCCTATATTCGGCTTCGGAGAATTGCTCCCACACCGCGTCGCGGTAATACGGCGTGTCGCGCATATTGGCGAACGGCAGCGACTGGTCGAGCTTGCCGCGGACGATGTCCCACGGCTGCGGGCCGATGCGCGGCGGGCGGATCTGCGTATTCATCGAAGGACCTCGGGGACTGTTGCACGTCTGATTGTTGGACCGAAGCAAAGAAAAGCCCTGCTGGCATCATGTGCGGCCAGCAGGTTGGCAGTGATGGACTTATAGCCTCGCCTAGAGCCGGTCCGGATAGGGCATGATGAAGTTGTCGCGGTTCGGCATTTTCACTTGCGGCAGCGTCTTGGCGTCCATCACGTCGTTGTCGCCGATCAGCTTGTTCTGGGAGAGGATATAGGCGGTCAACGCATAGACCTCGTCGTCGGTCAGCGAGCGCGGCATGTTATAGGGCATGGCGCGGCGCGTGTAGTCGAAGATCGTGGTCGCATAGGCGTAATAATTCGCGATCGTCTTGACCGTATCGATGCCGGTGGTGAGCGGCAGCCCACCGACCAAAGCCGGATAGTAGGGCGCGACGCCGCCTTTGGCGGCATCGCCGTGACACGCCGAGCACTTTTCCGCGAAGATCTTGGCGCCTTGCGCCGGCGTGCCGCTGCCGGCCGGCAGATTGCTGCCGTCGGGCAGGACGGCGATGTCCCATTGTTTGATATCGGTCTCCGCGATCGGTTTGCCGAGACCGGCATTTTGCGCCCACGCCGGCGCGGCGGAGAGCGCGACAGCAATCGCAGACGCCGATACCAGCGTCGCGAGCGGCTTATGCATAGACATGTTTGATCTCCCCTTTGCCGTCGACCGCCCAGCTGGTGATGCTGTTGTAGTGCTGATTGGGGAACGCAAGCGGCGTCGTCACCGGATTGACTGCTTCGCCCCGCATCGCGACGAATTCGGCGCGCAGCGGCTGCACATTGCCGCCGTCGTCGTAAGCGCGGCTTTGCAGTACCGCCGGCTGGCCGTCCCAGCGCCATGGCATGACAAAGCGCGTGAAGGACTTCTCGTGGATCGGGCCCTGCAGCGCCGCCTCGCCCCAGCTTTTGCCGCCGTCGGCCGAGACCATGACTTTTGAGATGCGTCCGGTGCCCGAATAGGCGACGCCGGAGATGGCATAGAGGCCCGGCTCCTTGATGCTCTGCCCGAACGACGGATGGGTGATGAAGCTCTTCACCTCCATGACGAAGTGGAAGCGCCAGGTCTTGCCGCCCGGCAGGATCTGCGAATAGTTCTTGGTCTCGAAGTAGCTGTAGGCCGGCTGATCGACCGCTTTGATGCCGGCGCAGGAATTTTACGTTCATGTTGCCCTGATAGCCGGGCAACAGGAGCCGCATCGGATAGCCGTTGCCGGGCATCAGGTGTTCGCCGTTCTGATAGATCGCGACCAGCGCGTCGTCGTAGGCTTTCTTGACCGGCACGCTGCGATCGAGGTGTTGGGCGTCGGCGCCTTCGGCGACCAGCCATTTGGCGGCGGGATCGATGCCGGCTTCGTCGAGCAGAACCGACAGCGGCACGCCGGTCCATTCCGAATTGGAGACGAGGCCGTGCAAGAGGCCCGCCGTCGTCTGCAGCGGATCCTTGGCGAACATGCCCGCCGAATTGCCGGCGCATTCGACGAAGGCCATGCGGGTGACGAGCGGATAGCGCGACAGCGTCTCCAGTGTGAATTCCAGCGGCTGCCGCACCATGCCGTGGATCACGAGCTTATGCTGGGCCGGGTCGATGTCCGGAATGCCGCAATGATTGATGGAGAAGTGCAGACTGTTCGGCGTCACCGTCCCGTTGATGAGTTGGTGCGGCGTGCGCGCATGCGAATTGCGGAATTCGCCTTTCGGATTGCTCAGCGCCCGCACCACATCCTTTTCGAACGGCGAGGGCGACTGTAGCGGCGGCGTGATCTCGCCGAAGGCGAGGCTCCATGGCGCCTCGCTCAGAGGCTCGGCGGCGGCGCCGGTTGCCGTCCCGGCAGCGCCGACCGCGCCCGCGATGGCGATGCCTCCTCCCAGCAAGGCTCGGCGATTGATCAGGCCATTTCCCGCGACGTCATCGAGCGATGGCGCGCCGCGTCGGCGTCTCCACTTGCCCATGATTTCCTCCCCGTGAGCGGCGCCATATGCGCCTTACCCATCGGGCTATCCTATGCCGGGCATGGCGAGTGTCCAGGTCGCATCGCGCGCCGGGCAAGGGCGCACCAAAGCGCCGCGGCCGACGCCGGCTAGCTCATTATTCCACAGAGGCTTTTTGGATTTGGTCGCCACCAAAGTTAACGGAAAGCAAACCCCAATAGGTACAAATACCGGCTGAGACCGGCTGCAAATGACCATCCATCGCCTATTTCCATGGTTTCGCGCCTTGTTGCGGCCAGCGCCGATGCTCGGCATGGCGACGATCGCCATTCTGTGGCTGGGCCTGGGTTTCTTGCTCGCCAATCACCACGGCCCGCTGGCCGGCCAGGACGCGTGCCAGACGATCCTTCTTCCCGCCGTCATTCTGCTGACCACACTCGAACTCATGACCATGTTGGCCAGCATCCGCCGGCAATTGTCGCTGGAACAGACCAATCTTCGCTTCAACACCGCGCTCGAGAACATGACGCATGGTCTGTGCATGTTCGACGCCGCAAAGCGCCTGGTCATCTGCAATGACCGTTACGCGGGTCTCTATCGGCTGCCGCCGGATTTGTTGCGCGCCGGCACCACGCATGAAGCGATCATCGCCCATCGCGTCATGAACGGTCTCCTCAAGGGCGAAAAAAGCGCCGGCGCGGTCGACAAGAAACTCGGCGCGCTCGAAAAGCTGTCGTCGCAGCAGATCTCGAGCCGCATCGACGAGTTGGCCGACGGCCGCCTGATCCGCGTCACCCGGCAGCCGATGGCGGGCGGCGGCTGGGTCGCGACCCATGAGGACATCACCGAGCGGCATCAGCTTGAGAACGAGCGCGACACCATGCGGGCGCAGGAAAGCCGCCGGCTGTTGACCGAGAGCGCCATCGTGTCGTTCCGCGCCCGCGTCGAGGAAATGCTCGGCATCGTCTCCAGCAGCACCAAGGCGATGAAGTCGACGGCGGGCGCGCTCATATTGTCGTCGCAGGAAACCACCCAGCATGCCGAAGGCGCGTTGCGGGAATTGAACGAGGCGTCGGTGAACGTGTCGCTGGTGGCGGGCTCCGCCGAACAGCTCTCGGCCTCGATCGCCGCGATCAACGAGCAGCTGGCGCAGACCACCGACCTCGTCGCCAGCGCGGTCGCCAAGGCAAAAGCCTCGAGCGGCGAATATTCAGGCCTCGAGCAGGCGGCGGCGCAGATCGGCGATGTCGTCAAGCTCATCCGCAACATCGCCGGCCAGACCAATCTTTGGCGCTCAACGCCACCATCGAGGCGGCGCGGGCCGGCGAAGCGGGGCGCGGTTTCGCGGTCGTCGCGGCGGAAGTGAAATCGCTCGCGGTGGAAACCGCGAAAGCGACCGAAGAGATCGCGCGCCACATCCTTGCCGTGCAGAAACTGACCGGCGGCGCGGTCGAAGCGGTGCAGAGCATCGAAGAGGGCATGCACGAGATCGACACCCGGGCCTCGAGCGCCGCCGCCTCGATCGTGGAACAGAACGCCGCCACCTCCGAGATCAGCCGCAACGCCGCGAACGCGGCGCGCGGCACCAATCTGGTGGTGTCGGTGCTGGGCAAGGTCGCCGAGGCCGCGACCGGCACGCGCAGCGCCGCCGAGACCGTGCTCAACGCCTCGAACTCGGTCGATTCATCGGTCGGCAATCTGCGCGCCGAGATCGAAGGCTTTCTCAATCAGGTCGCGGTGTGACGGCGCTGCGCGGCTTCAGTTCTTCACCCGCACGCCGGCGCGCTGCAGGCGCGGCAGCACTTCGTCGCAGAAATACGGCACTTCGGCGAGATAATTGACAAAGGACAGGCCGATGCCGCGCACGCCGGCCTGGCTGATGATGGTCAGCTCCTCGGCGATGCGATCGGGCGTGCCGACGAACGGATAGCCGCCGACCGACGGTGGCGGCGAAATAGCGGCGCTTCGCCTCGTATTCCTCGGGCGGAATGGTCTGCGGCGTGATGCGACTTGTTCGCCAGCATGCCGTCGATCGCGCCCCAGTCGGCGTTCTCGATATTGACGTGCTGATAATAGTCCTCGGCCTCTTTCTGCGTCGGCCGGCAGATCACCTGGCCGACGGTGAACACTTCGATGTCGCGGCCGATGGCCTGCGCCGCGCCTTTCACTTCCTTGACCTTGGCGGCGTTGCCGGCGAGCGATTTGCGCGTGCCTTGGCGATGCGACGAAAAACGCGTCGCAATTGCGCAAGGCGAAAGCCTGGCCGGCGCCCGACGAGCCGGCATTCATCATCATCGGCCGCGTGCCGCCATAAGGTTTTGGATAGGCCCGCACCGCGTCGAGTTTGAAAAACGCGCCGGCGAAATCGAACGAGCCGTCGCGCTCCCACGCCGCCTTGACGACGTCGATCCATTCCTGGGCGTAATCGTAGCGCTGGTCGTGCTCGCGCAGCGTGACGCCGAACATGTCGAACTCGCCTTCGTTCCAGCCGCACACGATATTGACGCCGACGCGGCCCTCGCCGATGTGGTCGGCGGTGACGAATTCCTTGGCGGCGATCAGGGGATGAAACAGCGGCGCATGCACGGTGCCGAACACCGTCATGCGCTTGGTCGCGCCGAGGAGGCCCACCGCCCAGGTGATGGTCTCGAGCGAATGGCCGTGAAAATCGGTGTCGCCGCCATAGCCCTTCCAGCGCGCGATCGGCAGCATGAAATCGAGCCCGGCCTCGTCGGCGAGCCGCGCCAGCGCCAGACATTCCGGCCAGCTCGCCGACCAGCGCTCCGGCACTTTGGTGGCCGAGCGGCCCGACGAGCAATTGGCGCCGAACAGCCCGATCTTCAGCGCATTGCCGTTATACATGGCAAGGCGGTCGTTCATCGATGCGCTAGGTGCCAGCACGGCGTTTCTCCCTTTTTGCTTTTGCGAGGATCATCGCCGGGATGGGGCGGGGGTTCAAGCGGATCGGCGAAAGGATCGAATTTAGGGGTCAGGATGCTACCGCTCAGGATTGAACTGACGGCCTTCCGACTTGCCCTTCATGGCAAGTTTGGTAGATTTCAACTTCCTCGTGCAATTCTTTAGGGCCTCAATAGGAACAGTTCGAGGGCATATGGCTCAACCAATATATGAACTCGGCAGAGCGAGGCTCTTGAAGTGGTCGACTCAGAGAATTGGCAAAGGTTAGCGATCTTCCCATCGGCGCCCTCAAAATGCTCGGAAAAAAAGTGAGCGTGATTGAGGAGAAGCAGACGTGGGATGAGGCTCTACCTCGGCAGCTTCAACCTGCTCTTATTGGACGCTTTGCCATCCGAAACGACGAACTGCTCAATATCGAGACTTTTCTTTCGCTGCTAAAGAATGCGACCAAGTTGGCAGTAGGCATTGCGGAGATTACAACGTTGGCCGGCGTCGCATCCGTGACGGACGCTCTGCACAGCCTCTATAAGTTCTACGGCGACGTAGTCGCGAGGGGTTTTGTCCTTTCTAAGGATCAGCTTGCGGTCGTGGCAACACTCCGAGAACTGCGCGCGGCGACGACGGCCCAACTAATGGAGCGCGTCCAAGACGGCATCTCCTCCGAGTCGGTCGAACAAATTTTCTCGACATTTTCACGCGAGCGCGAACCAAACCGTGGGTTTATTTCTAAGGACGAGACCGGACGTTGGCTTATTGAGGGCTTGTGACGCTATGACCGGCGAGGAACCGACGCAGTTCAAAGCCGCTATCTACCGAGTAGGGCCACGAACCATAGTGCCGCTTGCGCGTGCTGGTCGGATTGCAAAACTTCACCGATCCTATGACAAACCAGGTATCTCTGAGTTGCATCGACATCCGCTGAATGTTGAAAAAGGCCGACCCAAGTGATGTTCCGTTGTCAGATCCAGGATTACGGTTCTTTTTGCATGAGGTCACGCATCACGCGTCATTCGCCAACAGTGTTGGAAATGCGCGAGCGGCACTCGCGACATCCGTTTGCGGCCGTGCTTGGGTCGGTGTCCCACCGACTGGGCGCGCGGCTCTCTGGCTTGCGCAACGGGACAATATTGTTCTCCGCTTTTTCGAGATGATGATTGAACCTCTTGTCAAAGGACTGGCCCTATTCGCGGAGCATGATATCCGTTGGGGGAAGTCTCCTCTCGCCTCCCATCCAATGCTGCACCTTTGGTCGCTATTCCTGGCCCTGAAAGGCCTGGAGGAGTTGCATTGGAGGGCATAAAGGGGGAGGCCCGCCAAGATGACGAGATGTCCATCGTTGGGAAGGCCCGCCAGATATATGACGACTGGATAAATGATTATCTGATGGACGCGCGCACTCGGGAGTATTGGGTCGAGCAAAAAGCTCTGCTCTTGCGACAACCTATTTTCGGCGCATCTGGGCCCGCATATCTACTTGGATATCTGGCATTGAAGCGCGCTTATCTTGTTCTGAGGCGCGTAAGCTCAGGCTATTCGGATTCCGATATCTTTCTGATGTTAATAATCAAATACTGGTTCTCCGATCTTCGAATAACGGAGCTACTTGTTAGGTTCGATAGACGCTGACCTGTTGAGCGTTCAGAATACAATTGGTGAATTCGTTGAGCAATTCCAGGACATGTGGGACGAACTCTATAAGGGTCCTGGCCAGATCGCGCGCAGGTTGATCGTTGATATCGATAATGGTGACTCGCGGGAAGTCAATCCGCTTAGTCCGGTTGGTCTGTCGATCGGGATTCGCACCGCAGCCGACAGTCTCAACGTCTTTGTGCCGCGCTTCTTTAAGCACCGTTTGGTTTTGCGCCTCGGCATGATCCGCGTGAACATTACTTCCATTAGGGACACAACAACTGCACTGGTTCGAGATGCGGAAACGAACGAAGTGCTGTTGCAATGTCCGATCGTCGGGCTTGCTGACATTGGTGAGTTTCCTGGGTCGATTGAAATTGTCCGTTCTTACGACGGCCGGATTACAGCCCTCGTCGTGTTGGGTAAGAGCGGGCTTGTCGCTGTGCGTGACCTATTCGGTGAAGATTGGAATGACACCGAGATGGTCGCACTGTTTGACGACCTGCCGTCCTTGGAGCACGTCGAGGCTTCTGCCAAAGCGTATGGACAAAGTGCTTTCGCGAGACGCTGGGAAGAGGACGATTTTCGCGATACGAATGACAGCATTATAAATCAAGCGAAAGAATTTTGTGTCTCCACCTATCTTCAGCTTGCGCTGCGTCGAGGGGACAAGGATGGACTCGCGAAAGCTGCTGAAACGTTAGGGAGCGCTGGATTTGCCGCCCTTTTTCCGGAGCACGCGGATCTGAACGAGCTTGCCTTGCTTAGTCTGCATTTTGGTGGATCCGGGACTTCGATTGATTCCGTCGCAAAGAGGCTGGAGCGGCCCCTCGTAGAACTAGTCGCACAGCTGGGAATAGTTCAACGTTCGCTCTCAGGCGGCACTTGGCATAGACCTCTTTGAGGTGGAAGGGGCATTCGCAACGGCTGCCATACTAGCCGCCGGCCGAGAGTTTGCACGTGTTCGCAGTTGCAAACGGGTAGATGAAGTTTTTTTTCGAACTTCCTGCTGGTCGCCCCTACGTCCTCGCGTTTCATTTTTTGCCCGCAGTTGCAAGGGCCTTACCTGCATTGGCCCTAAGCTCTTTGATATCTTAATAAAATCTGGTGCTGCCGCTCAGGATTGAACTGAGGACCTCTCCCTTACCAAGGGAGTGCTCTACCACTGAGCTACGGCAGCGACGCGGGGTGCGCCGGAAAGCGGGGCGATCCTTGCCATAGCGGGCATTTGGGCGCAAGAAATTTGCCGCCAAAGGCGGCGGCAAGGCCATGAGCAAACCCGGCAAAGCACAGAAATCGGCGGCGCGGAGCGAGCGGCTGTCGGCTGCTTTGCGCGAAAACCTCAAGCGCCGGAAGGAACAGGCGCGCGGCCGGGCAGGCGCGGGCTTGCCGGGGCCGGAAACTCCCGCCAAAGATGGCGCTGCAACGGAGGCTCCCGACTTTCGCCGCAATCGCGGCCCGCATTAGGGCGGGGCCGCAGGGGTCGGACTGCTTTAAAGGTTGCCTGCGGGCGGCGGGGGGGTAAAAGTCATTATGGACCGAATCCGTATTGTCGGCGGGCGGCCGCTCAACGGCACGATTCCGATCTCCGGGGCGAAAAACGCCACGCTCCCCTTGATGATCGCGAGTCTTTTGACCGACGAGACGCTGATCCTCGACAACGTGCCGCGGCTTGCCGATGTGGCGCAGCTCGAGCGCATCCTGAACAATCACGGCGTCGACATCATGGTGAGCGGCAAGCGGCCGGGCGAGACCGCCGACCACGGCCAGACCATGCACATCTCCGCCGCCCGCATCGTCGACACCACCGCGCCCTATGAGCTCGTCTCGCGGATGCGGGCGAGCTTTTGGGTGCTGGCGCCGCTGGTCGCGCGCATGGGCGAGGCGCGGGTGTCGATGCCGGGCGGCTGCGCCATCGGCACGCGTCCGGTCGATCTTCTGATCATGGCGATCGCGCGGCTTGGCGCGGCGATCGAGATCGAAGCCGGCTATGTGGTGGCGCGGGCGCCGCACGGGCTTCATGGCGCCGAAATCGTTTTCCCCAAAGTCACGGTCGGTGGCACCCATACGGCGCTGATGGCGGCGTCGCTCGCGAACGGCGACGAGCGTGATCGAGAACGCCGCGCGCGAGCCCGAAATCGTCGACCTCGCCGACTGCCTCGTCAAAATGGGCGCGCGCATCACCGGCGCCGGCACGAGCCGCATCGTGGTCGAAGGCGTCGCCAAACTTCATGGCGCGCGACACGCCGTGCTGCCCGACCGCATCGAGACCGGCACCTATGCGATGGCGGCCGCCATGGCGGGCGGCGACGTGCATGTTGCAGAACGCGCGGCCCGAATTGCTGCAGGCGGCGCTCGATGTGCTCACCCAGGTCGGCGTCACCGTGACGCCGACCAACGAAGGCATCCGCATTGCCCGTAACGGCGCGGGGCTTCTGCCGGTCGAGGTGACGACCGCGCCGTTTCCGGCCTTCCCGACCGATCTGCAGGCGCAGCTGATGGCGCTGATGACGCGGGCGCGCGGCACCTCGCACATCACCGAAACGGTTTTCGAGAACCGCTTCATGCATGTCAGCGAATTGGCCCGGCTCGGCGCCCGCATCCATCTCGACGGCGAGCGCGCCACCATCGAGGGCGTCGAGACGCTCAAAGGCGCGCCCGTGATGGCGACCGACCTGCGCGCGTCGGTGTCGCTCGTCATCGCGGCGCTCGCCGCCGAAGGCGAGACCACCGTCAATCGCGTCTATCATCTCGACCGCGGCTTCGAGCGGCTGGAAGAAAAGCTCGGCCGCTGCGGTGCGGCGATCGAGCGGATTTCGGGCTAGCCGCATCTCCCGCTATGCTGTCCCGGTCATGCGGGTCGGGATTCTGTTTGTTTCGCTGGTCGTCTTGGTCGCTGTTGTTCTGGGCGCGGTCGCTGCCGCGCGGGCCGACGACTATCCGAGCCGGCCGATACGGCTGATCGTTGCCTTCACGCCCGGCGGCACCACCGACATCACCGCGCGGCTGATCGCCGACAGGATGCAGAAGAGCCTCGGCGCGCCGATCGCGATCGAGAACAAGCCGGGCGCCAACGGCGCCATCGCCGCCCAATATGTGGCGCAGGCCGAAGCCGACGGCTACACGCTGTTCTTCTCGACGGTCGGCGCACTTGCCATCAATCCGGCCTTCCGCAGCGATCTCACCTACGACCCGCTGAAGGATTTTGCGCCGGTCGGCAAAGCCGCGATCAATTCGCCCCTGCTGGTGGTGAGCGCCGAGATGAAAGCCAATTCGGCCCAGGAGCTCGCGGCGCTGGCGCGCAAAAAGCCCGGCGCCATCACCATCGGCATCACCGGCCGCGGCGCGATGTCGGACCTCGGCCTGCAACTATTTGAAGCCTCGGCGGGCATCCAATTGCAATCGATCCCCTATCGGGGCGCCGCGCAGGCGATTACCGATATGCTGGCCGGCCATCTCGACGGCCTGGTCGGCGACGTGCCGACCGTGATGGCGCAGGTGAAGACCGGCCGGCTCAAGGCGCTCGGCATGATCTCCGAGCAGCGCTCCGATATTTTTCCCAACGTGCCGACCTTCGTCGAGCAGGGCTTCGCCGGCACCGTCGGCGACAATTGGGCGGGCGTGCTGGCGCCGGCCGGAACGCCGCAGTCCGCGATCAAAAAATTCAACGCAGCATTGGTCGCGGCGCTGAACGATCCGGAATTGCGCGAGCGCCTGCACGATATCGGCACCACGCCGGCGCCGAGTTCGCCCGAAGAATTCGGCGATTATCTGCGCAAGCAGATCGCCTATTGGAGCGCCGTGGTGCGCGACAAGGGATTAAAGGGCGAGTAGAGCGGAAACAACGGGAGTCCGTGATGGACGATAATACGGCGCAAAAGAATTCCCCGGCCTTTCGGCTTGCCGTCCTCGACAGCGATTTTCTGCTGGGCGATTCGATGCGCGGCGAGCGGCTGCATATGGAATACAAAAAGGCCGAGGAAGGGTTGCGTGCCTGCGGCGTGCGCTCGACCATCGTGGTGTTCGGCAGCGCGCGGGCGTCGCCGGAGCCGGGCGGCAGGTCGGCGCGCAGATACCAAGAAGCGCGCCGCTTCGGACGGATCGCTTCCGAACGCGGTGGCGCGCTCGAGCCGCGCGACGGCTTGCGCGATAATGTCATTGCGACCGGCGGCGGCCCCGGCATCATGGAGGCGGCCAACCGTGGCGCCGCCGAGGCCGGCGCTTTCACCATCGGCTTCAATATCGGGCTGCCGCACGAGCAACAGCCGAATGCTTTTTCGACCCCGGAATTGACGTTTCAGTTTCACTATTTCGCGGTGCGAAAATTCCATTTCGCCATGCGCGCCAATGCACTCGTGGTCTTTCCGGGCGGCTTCGGCACCCTCGATGAACTATTCGAACTGCTGACGCTGATCCAGACCGCCAAGATGCCCGCCATACCCGTCGTCCTGATCGAGAAATCGTACTGGACCAAAATTATCAATTTCCCGGCGCTGGTCGAGGAAGGCACGAT
Source organism: uncultured Alphaproteobacteria bacterium (assembly GCA_963696555.1). GTDB lineage: Bacteria > Pseudomonadota > Alphaproteobacteria > Rhizobiales > Xanthobacteraceae > BOG-931. The sequence goes on from CAVOKR010000028.1 coordinate 378,943, forward strand.
TGACCCCGCTGATCTCGATCTTTTCTCCTATGCGGAGGATGCGGAAGATGCGTGGCGCGAACTCATCCGGCGCGGCTTGAATAGCGGGCCGCGGCCGCCGGGTTATCCTTCGATTTCAACGTGAGCGCTCGGCATTACGCCGCCAGCTCGCGCATGATCCGGTAAAGCCGCGCCTGGCCTTCGAAGCCGATGCCGGGCCGGTCGGACAGCGTCAGATAGCCGTTCTCTAATTCGGCATCGTCGGCAAAGCCGCCGAAATCGCCGAACACGCCCGGATAGGATTCAGCGCCGCCGAGCCCGAAGCCCGCCGCGATCGCAAGCGACATCTGATTGCCGCCGTGCGGGAACAACAGACTGCGCGGCCATTGATGCCGCGCCAGCATGTCGAGCGTGCGGGCATATTGCACGATGCCGTAGGCTTGCGGCGGATCGACCTGGATGACGTCGTGGCGCTGCGGCTTCAGCCCGCCGAAACGCACCAGATTTTCGACGTCCTGCGTTGAGAACAAATTCTCGCCGGTGGAGAGCGGCGCGTCGTAGACGCTCGGCGATTTCGGCCAACAGCGCGAAGTCGAGCGGATCGCACGGCTCCTCGAACCAGCGCAGCCCGAACGGCTCGAGGCCGCGCGCATAGGCCAGCGCCTCGTCGCGAAAAAATTTCGAATTGGCATCGACCGCAAGCTGGCCGCCCGGCGGCAGGATCGATTTGACCGCCTCGACGCGATGCAGGTCGTCCTTGAGCGGCATGCCGCCGACCTTCATCTTCACCATGGTGTAGCCGGCGTCGAGATGGCGCTGCATCTCGTCCTGCAGATCGCGCGTCGTCTTGCCCGGCGCATACCAGCCGCCGCCGACATAGCAGAACACTTTGTCGGCGATCTTGCCGCCGTTGTAGCGCTCGGCGAGCAGGCGATGCAGCGGCTTCTCCGGCGATCTTGGCGACCGCGTCCCACACCGCGACCTCGATGGTGCCGATGCCGACCGAGCGCTCGCTATGGCCGCCGGATTTCTCGTTCCGCATCATCGCGGCGAGAATTTTTTCCGGCGCAAGATTGTCGCCGGCTTCGTTCAGGAGCGATGTCGGATCGGCCTTGAGCACGCGCGGGATGAAGCGCGCGCGCATCTGCGCGCCGCAGGCATAGCGCCCGGTCGAATTGAAGGCGAAGCCGCAGACCGGCTTGCCGTCGCGCACGACGTCGGTGATCACCGCGACCACCGAGGTCGTCATTTCGGAGAAATCGATGCTCGAATTGGCGAGCGTCGAATTCAGCGGGACCGCGGTTTCGCGGATGTCGACGATGCGCATTTGGGGAGTTACGCGTTCACTGGATCTGCGGAATCTTGGCGTCGGTAATGACCTTCTGCCACTTCGCGACGTCGTTCTTGATATAGGTGGCGAATTCGGCCGGCGTATCGGCGACGATGTCGAGGCCGAGCTTGGCGCATTTCTCCTGCACGTCGGGCTGCTGCATCGCTTTGGCGATCTCGCGGTTGAGCAAGTCGATAATCTCCTTCGGTGTGCCGGCCGGCACCAGCACGCCCTGCATGGTTTCGGATTCCTGGCCCTTGACGCCTGGCTTCCAGCATGGTCGGCACGTCCGGCAGCGCCGGCGAACGTTTTAGCGCGGTCAGCGCCAGGCCGCGCAGCGTGCCCCCGGAAATTTGCGGCTCAGCCGGCGTCGAATTGGCAAAGCCGATCTGGGTCTGGCCGGCGACGGTTGCCTGAATAGCCGGCGCGCCGCCGGCATAGGGCACGCTTGGCTGGTCGAGCTTGAAGTCGAGCTTGAACAATTCGGCGGCAAGCTGGGGCGTCGTGCCAAAACCCGGATTGGCGATGGCATATTTGCCCGGATTGGCCTGCAACAGCGCCACCAATTCCTTGACACTTTTGGCCGGCAGCGACGGATTGACCACGAGAATATTCGGCGAAGCCGCCGCCAGCGCGACCGGAGCGAAATCGGTGAACGGGTCATAGGGCTTGGTGGCGTAGAGGCTCGCATTGACGACGAAGCTCGAGCTCGCCACCAGGATCGTGTAGCCGTCGGGCGTGGAGCGCGCGACCTGGGTCATGCCGATATTGCCGCCGGCGCCCGGGTGGTTTTCGACATAGAATTGCTGCTTGAGGCTTTGCGAAAGCTTGTCGGCCAAGAGCCGCGCCACCAGATCGGTCGGGCCGCCGGCCGTGAACGGTGCGATCATTTTCACCGGATGGTCCGGATAGGCGCCCGCGCGGCATGGACCCGCGGCGACAAGGCTCGTGCTCACAGCCGCCGCAACGGCCCAGGCTCTCATTGCTTTCATCATGTCCCCCCAAAATTTTCTGTTGCTGGCCAGGCGCACTCAATCGACGTGAATGCCGGCCTTCTTGATCACCGCATCCCATTTCACAGCTTCGCTCTTGATGCGTTCGGCGAATTCGGCGGGCGTATTGGCGACCGGGATGAAGCCGAGCGTGTCGAGCTTTTGCTTGATCGTCAGGGTCGGCCGCCATTTTGACGATGGCATCATGCCAATGGTCGACGATCGCCTGCGGCGTGCCGGCCGGAAACACGATGCCGGTCAGCGTGTCGCTGTCGAGGCCCGGCACGCCTTCTTCATCGCTGGTCGGCAAGTCGGGCAGCGACGCCACGCGCTCTTTGGCGAAGATCGCGATGCCGCGCACGCTGCCGTCCTTGATATTGCCGAGCGCCGGCGGCAGCGCCGAAAAGGCGATCGGCGTGTGATTGCCCATCGTCGAATTGACGGCGAGCGGCGCGCCGTTGAACGGCACCATCACCATGTCGAGATCGAATTTCTGCTTGATCAGTTCGCCGGCGAGATGCGGCGTCGAACCGGTCGCGGGTTGCGCGAAACTGTATTTGCCGGGATTGGCTTTGATCGAGGGCGATCAGCTCTTTCAGGTTTTTCGCCGGCACCGAAGGGTGCACCATCACCACATTGGGCGAGGCCGCGACCAGCGAGACCGGGGCGAAATCCTTGATCGGGTCGTAGCCGATCTTCGAATACATGCTCGGATTGATGATGAAGCCCGTCGAGACCGCGAGCACCGTGTAGCCGTCGGGATCGGCGCGCTTGGCGGTCTCGACGCCGAGATTGCCGCCGGCGCCGGGCAGATTTTCGACATAGACCTGCTGGCCGAGCACGTCGGATGAGCCGCTCCGCCACCAGCCGCCCGATGACGTCGGTCGGGCCGCCGGCCGCGAACGGCACGATCATGCGGATCTTGTGATCGGGGTAGGTGTCGGCGGCGAAGCACGATCCGGCCAAGACGAGACCGGCGCAAAATGCGGCCAGCCGAGCCCAGATCTTGGGAGCCCTTGCCTTGGTGGCCCTCATGACACCCTCCCTGATTTTGCCGGCGATGCTATCATCGCGCGGCCGCGCCGGGGAGCATGCGCGACAATTTGTTTTCGGCTGCCCCTCACGACAAACCAGAACTCAAGGAAGAGGACAACCAATGGCTGGGCGTAAAGTGACGCGAGACGACCTCCGCGAGGCTGCGGAGAAATACAAGAACTGGGGCAAATGGGGTCCCGACGACGAGATCGGCACGCTCAATTACACCTCGCCGGAAGACATCGTCGCCGCCGCGCAGCTCGTCAAAAAGGGCAAGGTGATCTCGCTCGCGCTCAATTTCGACAATAACGGCCCGCAGGGCGGCAAGACCAATTATCCGGTGCTCGGCCGCATCAATCCGCTGCACACCATGCTGCGCACCGGCACCGACGCCTATTCGGGCGTGCTCGACAAGCGCGGCATCCGCGCCGCCGACGACATGGTGGTGATGCCGCTGCAATGCGGCACGCAATGGGACGGGCTCGGCCACGTGTTCTACGAGGACAATATGTGGAACGGCTACGATTGCCGCGAAGTGTCGTCGTTCGGCGCCGCGAAATGCGGCATCGAGAAAACCAAGAGCAAGATGGTCGGCCGCGGCGTGTTCCTCGACGTCGCGCGCGCGCTCGGCAAGGACTGCCTCGACGACGGCTACGGCATCACCTGCGACGATCTCGATCTCACCGCGAAGAAGCAGAAGATCGCGTTCAAGCGCGGCGATTACATCATCGTGCGCACCGGCCAGATGGAGCGCTGCCTCAAGGCCGGCAGCTGGGACGGCTATCCGGGCGGCGACGCGCCGGGCTTTGCCTTCGAGACGCTGGAATTCGTCGCCAAGACCGAGCTCGCGGCGCTCGCCAGCGACACCTGGGGCTGCGAGGTGCGGCCGAACAATACCGAAGGCGGCATCAACCAGCCCTGGCACTGGATCACCATCCCGATCATGGGCATGACCATGGGCGAGATTTTTTATCTGAAAGATCTCGCCGAGGATTGCGCCGCCGACGGCGTCTACGAATTCATGTTCGTCGCGCCGGCCATTCCGATCACCGGCGCGGTCGGCTCGCCGACCAATCCGCTGGCGATCAAATGACGCGAAGCGTCATCCCGGACGGGCGAAACCCGATCCGGGATCCAAGTCCACCACCCGGTTGTTCAATCGGCACAAAGGACCGCGGTCTCACGCGTTTTCCATCGCGATCTCCGCGCGAAGAGCTGTCGACATCGCGATAGATCGAGGCCACGGCGCGGAGCTTTCCGGCTTTGCGATAGCGAACCACGCAATCGCGAGCCTTGACGTCGCCCTCGATCTCGAGTGAGTCCCAATCGCTGGCGTGCCCGACGTAATTGATCGGGACGTCGTAGTGCTGGCTCCAGAAGAACGGCACGCCGTCATAGCGGCTCGCGGCCGCCCAGCATGGCGCGTGCGGCCGCCTGGCCCTGCCGCTCGGCCACCACCCAGTGCTCGACGCGCAGGCTTTCGCCGCTGTGGCGATCGGGCCAGCGCGCGATGTCTCCGGCGGCGAAAATGCCCGGTGCGCTCGTCTCCAGAACTTCATTCACCAAGACGCCGTGGTCGAGCTTAAGGCCGGCAAGCTCCGCAAGCTGGGTGCGCGGACGCACGCCGACGCCCATCACGACCAGATCCGCATCGATGGTCTGCCCGCTCTTCAAGCTGACTTTGTTGGGCTCGATCGCCGTCACCGCGTTTTCCAGATGGAACACGACGCCCTTTTCCTCGTGCAGCGCGCGCACGAAATCGCCGAGCTCGGCGCCGAACACTTTTTCGAGCGGCCGCTTTTCCGGGGCGGCGACATGGACCTCCAGGTTGCGGGTGCGCAAGGCGGCGGCGGTTTCGAGCCCGATGAAGCTCGCGCCGATGACCACGACGCGGCGTGCGTGCTCGGCGGCGGCGACGATGGCGCGGCAATCCTTCAGCGTGCGTAATAGGTGGACGTGGGCGAGGTTGCTTCCGGGCATGTCGAGCCGGATTGGCTCCGCTCCGGTGGCGAGAAGCAATCTTTCGTAAGGGATGCGCGTGCCGTCGGCAATTTCTACGTCCCGGGCCCGGGGGTCGATCTTCGACACCTTGGTGCTGAGCCGAAGTTCAATCGCGTTGTCGCGGTACCACTCGGGTGCGCGCAGCGGCACCCATGCTTCCTGCGCGGTGCCCGCTAGAAAGTCCTTCGACAGATTAGGCCGATCGACCGGCGGATCCGCGTCGTCGCTGAGCATGACGATCGATCCTTGGTAGCCGTCGCGGCGCAGTCCTTCCGCGGCCGCAAAGCCGGCCGCACCGCCACCAACGATCACGATGCGCGATGTCGTTTGCGACGGCACTTTGCCGGAGCTCGGCTTGCGGGCGGGCGGGGCCTTGCCGGTGACGAAAATCTTGTCGCCGCGTTGTTCCACATTCCAGCAGACGAGGGGATCGAAGGCCGGTGCGCGGATCGCTTCACCGCTGCGCAGGCTGAAGCAGGCGTGATGCCACGGGCAGCGCACCCTATCGCCATCGAGCACGCCTTCCGCCAATGGCCCACCATAATGCGTGCAACTCGATCCGACGGCGAAATACGCACTGCCAACGCGGGCCAGCAGCACGCCGTCGTCGCCCACGTGGCCTTTCAGCAAACCGCTCGCGGGAATATCTGAAACCGCAACTCCGAGCGATAGATCGGGTCCTTTGTCGGTGTCCTCCGTGCTGGCCATCGTTGCCTTCTCCTGGAATGTCCCGCCTCTTCGCCGTCATCGGATTTGCATTGCCACAGTATAGATCACCCTGGGACGCAAACGTTCCCCAAATAAGCCGGAACGTCGCTCGGCTGCCGCATGGTCAAGAATACGCGCAACCCGCGCCGTGAACCGGAAGACGGGTTGGAATTTCCGCAACGCAACATCATGGCTCCGTTGGCCGATGGAACCGATGGCCCTCTTTTCAGGTTTATTACCGACGGTGAAATACAGGAGTTTGCAATGAGCGTTAAAGGCGAGATCAAGGAAGCCGCTGGCTTTATCAAGGAAGAGGCTCACGAACACGGTAAATCCCCCGAGAGCGAGCGCAAGGCCCAGGAAGGTCGTGACCTGCGCAACGAAGGTCGCGTGGAGGATGGCAAAGCACCGAAGACGACCAAACCCGGGACTGGACACTAAGTCATCCGATCGTGAACCCTTCGAAGCCGCCTTGGTGGAAACCAAGGCGGCTTTTTTCGTGAAGCCAGCGCGCCGCAAACCACTCCACCACCGCTCATCCCAACAAAGCTGCGCTCCGCGCTCGTCAGTCCGGATTTTCATCGCAGTTGCGTGGTGACGGAAATTTCCCCACCCTGTGAGCCAGGGAGGAGAAGGCATGCACAAGCCGATACTGGCATTGGCGGTGGCTTGCTGTCTGATCGCGGCCACGCGTCCGGCGCCGGCCGAGGATTGGCCGCAGCAGCCGATCCATCATCATCGTTGCGTTCGGGCCCGGCGGCGGCTCCGACATCATCGGCCGCATCCTCGCCGACGCGATGCAGCAGCGGCTCGGCAAGCCGGTCATCGTCGAGAACAAGCCAGGCGCCGGCGGCATTCTCGGCAACGAACTGGTCGCCCATGCAACGCCCGACGGCTATACGCTCGGCATCATGACGGCCGGCCAGATCATCGCCGCGGTCAATCGCAAGGACATGCCTTACGACACGGCGGCGCTGACGCCGGTGGCGCAGGTCGCGAGCGCGAGTCTCTTGATCGCGGCGCGTCCGGATTTCCCGGCCAACAATGTCAAAGAGCTGGTGGCGCTCGCCAAGGCCGATCCGGGCAAGATCGTATTCGCGAGCCCGGGCTTCGGCGCCACCCAGCATTTCGCCGGCGAACTGTTCAAGCAGCTTGCCGGCGTGAACCTCTTGCATGTGTCGTTTCGCAATTCGCCCGAAGCCATCAGTGCCGTGCTCGGCCACCACGCCGACGTATTGTTCGAGACCGTGTCGGCGCTGCTCGGCCAGATTCAGGCCGGCACGCTGAAACCGATCGCCGTCACCGGCAAGGACCGGTTTCCCGCCGTGCCCGACGTGCCGGCGGCGGCCGAGTCCGGCGTCTTGCCCGGCTACGACGTCACCACCTGGTACGGCGTGTTCGGCCCGCCCGGCATGCCGGCCGCGGTGATCGCCAAGCTGAACGCGATGCTCATCGAGATCATCGCCGACCCAAAAGTGAGCGAGCGCATGGTGACGGCCGGCGTCGTCGTCAAAGGCTCGACGCCAGCCGAGTTCGGCGTCTTCATGGCCGACGAGTACAAAAAATGGGACGCCGTCCGCGAGGCCGCCGGCATCGCGAAGCAATAAGGGAGCGGGCGATGGACGAGAAAGACCAATACGATCGCGGCCTCAAGCTGCGCATCGAGATGTTCGGCCGCGAGGCGGTCGAGAAGCGGATGAACGCGTTCGGCGAATTCGGCAAACCGCTGCAGCACATCATCAATGCCTATGCGTATGGCGATGTCTGGCAACGCTCGGCGCTGCCTCCGGCGACCAAGTCGCTCGTCATGGTGGCGATGATGGCCGCGGCCGGGCATCCGAACGAGCTCGGCGTCCATCTCAAGGGCGCGCTGAAGAACGGCTGCACGCCCGAAGAAATCCAGGAGGTGCTGCTGCTGCTCGCGCTCTATTGCGGCATTCCGGCCGCCAATGAAGCCCATCGCATCGCCGCCGAGGCGTTGCGTGACGACACGCGGGCTAGACGCCGCCGCCGGTAGCAATCTGCGCGGTGTCATTTTATCATATTCCCGCGGAGGTAGATTTAAAATCCAATCGGAGGGAGTGCCATCATGATGCGCGCAGCCTGCATTTTGGTATTCGCGATTGCTTCATGTTGGCTTGTCGCACCGGCATTTGTCACACCGCGTTTGCCGCCCATTGCGAGAGTATTGAGGCGCGATGCGCCATTGAGGCCGGCGGCCATTGCGACGTCCAGAAAAGCCATTGGTGCGTCGGCCCGAAATGCGGCGGCGACCACGCAGCCTTCGAGGCGTGCTTGGCGCGCAACGGCATTCAACGTGAACCGGCGTCGGCGCGCGCAGCGGCGACGCCGGCGACAGCGTCAGACCCCGGCAAATGCACCAGCGCCCAGGGGCGATGTGCCGTAGAGGTCGGCGGCATTTGCAACCGCCGGACCGGCTGGTGGTGCGTCGGTGGCATGTATGCGAGCCGCTGGTGCGGCGGCACTCTGATTGCGTTCCAGTCTTGTATGGATCGAGCCCTCGCGGCACAGAAGTGATCGCGGCTACGGTTGCGCTTTGTGCGGCGGGGACTACGTTTAGGTAGCTTTCCACTGCAGAGCGGCGGCCCCCCAAGAGCATCACATGAGCACCACGACCGACACCAAGCACTATCCCGTCACCCACACCGACGCCGAGTGGCGCAAGATTCTGACGCCCGAGCAATTCCACATCATGCGCGAGCACGGCACCGAGCGGCCGGGTTCTTGCGCGCTCAATTACGAGAAGCGCGCCGGCACATTCTATTGCGCCGGCTGCGAGCAGGCGCTGTTCGCCTCGAAGACAAAGTTCGAAAGCGGCACCGGCTGGCCGAGCTTCAACGATCCGGTGCCGGGATCGGTCGAGACCACGACCGACCGCAGCCTACGGCATGGTGCGCACCGAGGTGCATTGCAGCCGTTGCGGCAGCCATCTCGGCCATGTCTTCGAGGACGGCCCGCCGCCGACCCACCTGCGCTATTGCATCAACGGCGTAGCGACGAATTTCAAGCCGGAGTAAATTCACTCCGCCGCAGCAAGGGGCGCACGCTCCACCTGCGGCGGGAGGAAACATGAGACTGGCTCGCCGGAAGGTCCTGCATCTGGCAGCGGGAGCCGTGGCATTGCCGTCGCTCGGTTCGGCCGCAACAGCCGAAGCTTATCCGGCGCGACCGGTACGCCTTTTGGTCGGATTCCCGCCCGGCGGCCAGGTCGACATCGTTGCCCGTGTGGCGGCGCAAGGGCTCGGCGAACGCCTCGGTCAGCCGGTGGTGATCGAGAACCGTCCCGGCGGCGGCGGGACGCTCGCTGCGGGACTGGTCGCGAACGCGGCGCCCGACGGCTACACGCTGTTCGAGGGCACCACGGCGAATGCGGTCAACGCCTCGCTGATCGGCAATCTCAACTACGATTTTGCGCGCGATCTCGCGCCGGTCGGGGCCATCAATCGCATCAATCTCCTGTTGGAAGTGAATCCCGGTTTCGCGGTGAACAGCGTCGCCGAACTGATCGCGCAGGCCAAAGCCAATCCCGGCAAGATCGATATCGCGTCGCCCGCGACCGGCACGCCGCCCTATATGGCGGTCGAACTGCTGAAGATGATGGCCGGCATCGATATCGTGCACGTGCCATTTGCGGGCGAAGGCCAGATGGTGACGGACCTGCTCGGCGGCCAGATCAAGACCGCGGTCGGCGGCATCTCGTCCAGCATCGGCCATATCCGCGCCGGCAAGCTGCGCCCGCTCGGGCTGACGACGGCATCGCGGCTCGACGAATTGCCGGGCGTGCCGACCATCGGCGAGACCGTGCCGGGCTTCGAGGCCAGCGGCTGGAGCGGCATCGTCGCGCCAAAAAACACGCCGCCCGAGATCATCGCCAGGCTTTACGCTGCGATCCGCGACATGCAGGCCGATCCGGCGTTCGGCGCGCGGCTTGCCGACCTCGGGGTCAGCGTGCTGGCGATGCCGCCTGACGCGTTCGGCAAACTCATCGCCGACGATACCGCGAAGTGGGGCAAGGTCGTCAGGTTCGCGAATCTTAAAGCCGAATAAATCGTCCGCCTCAAATCTCGACGCGAAAACCCACTTCGATAATCGCGTCCTGCGGAATTTTGAAAAAGTCGGGCGCGCGGCTCGCAATGCGATTGAGAAACGAGAAGATCGCAAACGTCACCGGCCCCATCGCCGAGCTCTTGGCGCGCCGCACGATGGTTTCGTGCGCCAGATAATAATTTCTGTGTTCGAGGTCGGCGTCGAAGCCGAGCGTGTTGCAATGAAGCAGGCTCAGCGGAATGTCGGGCGTCTGCATGAAGCCGAGCTTGACCTCGATGCGGTAGAAGCCGTGGCCGAGCTTTTTGACCGAATGGCGCTCGTGGAACGGCACGCGCGGCCGCCGGTCGGCGACGAAGGTCAACAGCACCACGGTTTCGTGCAAGACGCGATTGTGCTCGATGTGGCGCAGCAGCATCGGCGAGGCGCCGTGCTCGACTTTGGTGAGCCAGACCCCCATCCCGGGCGCGCGGCCGATCACCATCTCGTCCGCATAGCCAAGAAAGCGATCGAGCGGCATCGACATGGCGGCGAGTTGCTGCCTGACTTCGGACGCGCCTTTGCGCCACGACAGCATCATGACCGCGATCATCCCGCCGACCAGCACCGGAAACCAGCCGCCGTCGACGAATTTCATCGAGTTCGAAACGAGGAACGTCGTGTCGATGGCGCCGAATGCCGCGATGATCGGAATGGCCGCGGCGGGCGGCCAGGCCCAGCGCGCCACCGCGACGCGGTAGAGCAGGATCGTGGTGGTCAGCATGGTTCCGGACACCGCGATGCCGTAGGCGGCGGCGAGATTGTCCGAGGTGCGAAACATCAGCACCGTCAGCAGCGTGCCCGCCATCAGCAGCCAATTGGCGGCCGGCACGTAGATCTGACCGGCTTCGTCGTTCGAGGTCGGAACGATGCGCGCGCGCGGGCGATAATCCCATCAGCATCGCCTGCCGGGTCAGCGAGAACACGCCCGAGATCAGCGACTGCGAGGCGATGATGGTGGCAAGCGCGGCGAGCGCCACCATCGGGATCAAGGCCCAGGCGGGCGTGAGCCGGTAGAACGGATTATCGGCCGCCGACGGGTCGGCAAGGATCAGCGCGCCCTGGCCGAAATAATTGAGGATCAGCGCCGGCAGCACGAGGCCGAACCAGGCGCGGCGGATCGCCGCCGGGCCGACATGGCCCATGTCGGCATAGAGCGCCTCGCCGCCGGTCAGCGCCAGAAACACCGCGCCGATCACGGCGAACGCAGATCACCGGATTCGCCGGCAAGGAAAGCTCCGGCCGCCGCCGGATTGATCGCTTTGACGATGGCGGGCGCCGCCACGATGTTGATCGCACCGAGCACGGCGATGACGACGAACCAGATCACCATCACGGGCCCGAACAGCCGGCCGATGCTCTCGGTGCCGTAGCGCTGGATCGCGAACAATCCGATCAGGATGGCGAGCGTCACCGGCACGATGAATTCGCCGAATGACGGCGCGACCAGTTTGAGCCCCTCCATGGCGGAGAGCACCGAAATCGCCGGCGTGATGACGCCATCGCCGTAGAGCAGCGCCGCGCCGACGATCCCGAGCAGCACCAGAACGGGAAGCTTGGCGCCATTGGCGATGCGATCCGCCGCCGACGAGCGACAACAGCGCCAGAATGCCGCCCTCGCCGTCATTGTCGGCGCGCAGGACGAAGACGACATATTTCAGCGACACCATCAGCATCAGCGCCCAGAAGATGAGCGACACGATGCCGACAACGTCAGCCGGCGTCGGGACCGGATGGCCGATGCCGGTCAGCGCGACCTGAAAGGCGTACAGCGGGCTGGTGCCGATGTCGCCGTAGACGACGCCGAGCGCGGTGAGCGCCAGGAACCAGGGATTGCCGGCGTGAGCGATATGGCTACTGCTAATATGGCTGGCAGGACCAGCCGTCCCCTGAGGCAAGCCGGAGCCGGCGACCAATGGGGCGCCGGCGGTCACCGGTGCACGCGCGGACATATCCATCGTCGACCCTGCGGCAGGCCGTGGCTGCAGTCTCCCGACATCTCATTCAAGATTCAGGCCATCGGACGCGTCGACGAGGCGGGTCAGGCGGCGGCCGAGCCCCACAGCTTCTTGCTCGCCATCGCCGCGCCTTCCGCGAGCGCGCGCAATTTCGCCCAGACGATGCTGTCGACCACCATCGGCTCGGTGCGCACCGCGGTGCCGAAACCGCAATCGACGCCGGCGATCAGCCGCTCGCGATCGATCACTCCGGCATAGCGCTCGATGCGTTGCGCCACGAGGCGCGGGTGCTCGACGAAATTCGTCGTCGAGTCGATCACGCCCGGAATGAGGATCTTGTCATCGGGGATTTTGATGGACTTGAGATCTTCCCATTCGTGGTCGTGGCGCGGATTGGCGGCCTCGATGCTGATGGCCCGGACCTTGGCCTTGAACGCGATGTCGATGATCTTCGTCACCGGCAGATCGTGGGTGTGGGGGCCTTCGTAATTGCCCCAGCAGATGTGCAGCCGCATGCGGTCGGCCGGCAGTCCTTCGATCGCCGCATTGAGCGCCGCGATGTTGCGCTCGGCGATCTTTGCGCGGAACTCGTCGTCGGTCAGATGCCGGTATTGATTGTTGCGCGCCGAGCCGAGATCGGGCGCGTCGATCTGCAGCACGAAGCCGGCGTCGACGATGGCGCGGTATTCGGTTTTCATCATCTCGGCCAGCGCCGCCACATAGGCGTCTTCGGTCGGGTAATGCAGATTGATGATGAAGCGCGTCAGAATACCGGGCGACGGCGCCGTCATGAACACGTCGGTCGGTTTCGCCTTCGCTGCGGCGGCCTTGCAGATGCGCGATGTCGCGGTCGAGCGCGGAGCGGTCCTTGTAGCGCAATTCGCCGACGCAGCCGGGAAACGGCGCGGCGGCGAAATTGCCGGCTGCGGACGAAATCCGGATGCGCCAGAAGATCGCGGCCGATCATGATGTCGTGGCCTTTTTCGGCGGCGCGCGGATCGGGCGCGATGCCGTCGACGCGGTGGCGGATATAGGTCGTGTAAGACGGCTTCGACATTTCGCCGTCGCTGACGATGTCGATGCCGGCCGCGACCTGCTGCGCCACGACGTCGTCGACGGCCGTCGCGGTCTCGGCCTCGAACAGCTCAGCCGCGATGGCGTCGCCCTTCTCGCGCCGCAGGATGAGATCGATCAGCGGCTTCGGCCGCGGCAGGCTGCCGGTATGGGTGGTCAGGATGCGGTCGGTCGACGTCTTCATGCGGCGCTCCCTCGGGCGTTTTCTTGTGCGGCCAGCTGCTGGGCTGCTCTGCCGCAGCGGCGATTGTCCTCGATTTAGGCCGGAGGATAGTGTGCGCGCCGCGCCGGCAGGGCAAGGCCGGCAAGCAGAGCACAAAAAAGGGAGGCAGGCCGCATGCGCATCGTCGATCTGAGCCGGGAGCTTTATCACCGCACGCCGTCTTATCCGGGCCAGCCGCCGATCATCCACGGCATCTGGAAGAACTTACGCCCAGCAGGTTGCCAAAAGTTCAATGCATGATTGCGGCGACTTTGTCTGCCAGAAAGGAAAACCGCGCCGTGTCGTAGGGCATTGTGCAATTCTGGGCCATATTTTTATATAGCGAACGGAATTCGGTCCGTGCTCGCCGTCGTTGCTCGTGGTCTTTAGAGAAACTGAGGATCGCTACCTCGTAAATAATTAGTACGAGAAATGACAGTCTATTCACGGAGGCGCGTTTGAGATAGTCGACTAGGGTTTCAAATTGTGCGAGTTTTTTTTCATCTCGGAACTATTCAACTTACGATGACCATCAACACAAAGCGCTAGGGTAAAGAAATTTGTGATTATCCTTTGAAAGGCAAATGCACTAAATCGATGAGTATTGTCTTTCAACAGTTCGACCAAGTTTGTCTTTTCGGTAATATAATCTAGCCGCTCGGATGAATAGGAAAGCATCACCATTGCGTTATCCAAAAGCTGCGATGTGGGCCGACTTCCGCTTTCCTCGGAAAACATCCTAAAACACATAGCAGTAACGTTTATTGCCAATTCTTCCGCATCAAATCGTATGTCCTTCGTATCGAGGCCGTTGCCTTTGGCGTCTTCAAGGTCTTCCTTGGAGTAATCACGAGCCAGTTTCAAAGCTGCTCGTGCAGGATCAAGGTCGCCCATCCTTCGGGCAGAGCTCCGCAATGAATGAGCGCGCCAAAACGCAGCTTCTCGCCCCGAAATTCGATTCTTCTTCGCGTCATCAGGATCTCTTTCTCGGTAATCGCGTGCAACCGATATTGCCAATGCCGCAGTTACGGCGCTAAGTTGCCAGCGGTTCGTCACGCCGAGTACGTAGGCCTGAGCGACAAATGCCAGGTAGGTTTTATGAGGAGGATCGCTATTGGGCGCGTCGCGCAATTGTGCGTAGATTGCAGGCGTTAACTGGCCCGCTTGCCATGCGGTAAGATATTTCTCAATTGCGGCGTTGGTTTTAAGATGACCGTCAAGATATAATAGTGGCAAATTCCGAGGGGGGTAAAGTGGTGGCGTCTCGCTTTCGATTCGTGTGACGGTCAACGCGGAGCCCAGCGCTGCCTCGTACGCTTCATCCCACGATTCCTTCAAGGATTGCTCCAAATCGCTACGAAGCATTGCAACCCTCTCTTGAGTGGAACGAGCCCAATCGTCCAAATAAGCGAGGCGGCGGTGTGTCTCGGAATGCGCCGCAACCGCCGATACCTCCTTTGTGAACGCATTCCATTTGTCGCGAATATCATCAGCTAGGCTTGCGTTGACCGTGAGTTTTTCCGCGGCTAGCTGCCTCAACTCCTGATCCTCGGCATCAATCCAACTGTCGATCAGGTTAAGATATGATTCGTTATTTGTATCCTTGCGCTCGTCCGCGCCTAGTACGGTACTGAGCCAATCCTGCAGGCGTCGTCCGATTGTATAATCCGCTCGATTTGAGATTGGATTCGATTCCAACATCGGAGACACGACGTTCGGATCACCAAGATATGCCCTAGGCGAACGAATAAAGAGATCCGCAAAACTCTTGGCGGAGCGAAATCGATTGCTTCGATACTTTCGACACACGTCGGCAACCAGTTGTGAACCCGTGATCAGAACCAATTTGAAGTTCGAGTTGGCGAAACTCCTATTGATCCACTCCAATCGCGCAAGCATTCGAGCGTCTACATCAATGTTCTGGTGTTGCCTGAGGTCCGGTCGATGATCTGCGACCCGCCTTTCCCAATCCTTGATCATCTGTCCAAACTCGACCATTTGGCTGATGCCACTAGGAGGCGTAAGCGCCTTGCGGGCCTCTTCATTTGGAAGCTTGGATATGAGCAAAAATTGATCAAGAGTATAAAGTTTTCTGCTATTCAAAAGTCTGCTAAACCTAACAAGTTCAGCCGAGAAGGTTCTTTCGCCCGCAAGAACAGTTAAAACTTCTGGGAGATTATTTTGGAAGTAATCTCTGTCAATCGCTACATGTTTGTGAGATTTGGTCCATTCTTCAAGTCGCCTCACTGAAAGAAGCGCTTTCGTTCTCTCTTTCTCGGCGTCACGCGCGACTGCATTAAATATGTCAGTGATTTCATTGTTTGCCGGAGGTAATATAAATATGGGCCACTCATCAGACAATTTTGAAAAAATGAAGTTCGCTAAAACCCAACCCAGGGCCTCCGAAACATCTCGTTCTTGCCCGGGAATTATTTCAGCGTAACCGGGAAATGTTTGTTTTCTCACGCGCCTAGTTGTTGCGTTGCTATACGGGTCAGTAAATAATTTCACTACGTCAGAGTCTGCGGCATAAAGGATCACCCCTTTGTCCTGCTCCGCAAAGCGCCTGTCATTCAGCCAAGGTTCGAGATGGCGGCGTTGCAACGCGGCGGCGCGAATCTGCGAGGCAAGCTCGTTGATGTTTTCAGTTTGCTTGGGAGTGTCCACTTTTTGCATCAAAGGGTTGCCATACTAAAGGGTGGCGCCAATTTGTGAGGCCCCCAATCGCAAATCGCGGGTGTGCATAATTGCGGCGGGGTCGTCTTCTTCCGGGGGGTCTCCTAAATAACCCTGAATGACTTCCGCTGTGGCAGGTTCGCGCGGCAAGAGAGACTCGATCTTTAACGCGTGCCAAGCTTTTGATTTGTGGTCAGCCCACCCAATCTTATCGTCATATATTGATAGAAGTGGGTCGTCACCGTCAAATAGGTAATGGTAGAACCAATTGTCATTGGGGCGACTGGAGCTGGCTTCAAAGCGAAGGCGAGTGTGTTCTTTGCGGAATAGTTCAAGTCCAATTGACGTTATGACTCGCTTCGCGAGCAGTCGTTTTATTCGCGAAGGAGTGCTGTAACTTACAAACATCTGATGAAGCATGTCCCTTAGTTGATCGAAATGCTCCGAAAAATGACCTGGATCGACTCGACACAAAGCATCTAACGCGACGCCGCATTGCGAGACGTCAAAGTGACGCGAGCCAATTAGTTCTTTTAGCGCAGATAACGAAGAGTCAACGGGCATATCGACTATAACTTGAAAGGCGGTATCGAACAAAGTGCGCCCCCCGATCTCTTCGGACGCGATTTCTAGGAACCCGCTTTTAGGTTCTCGCGAGCCCTTTATTTTCTTTATAAGGTAATCAAGCACCTCGGGCGCTGCGATACGTCGCGCGCCGTATAGAATTTCCTTAATAATAGGAGCGGTTTCCACGGAGATCGGCAAGTAATCAAATGCCAGTGCAAGAGCGTTTCGTAATTTCGATCTGCCAGCAGCATCGATGTCGGCGTAGATCGCCGCCAAACCTTCGCAGAATGGTAAGTCGGAATTGAAGAAACCTTCAAGCGGCGAAAAGCCTCTAAAGCTTCCGACGTCTCGGGTGTGATGTTCGAAGTCCCACTCTAATCCAGTCAGCAATCTGTCCAAGAGAATGCTGATCGAAGAATGGCTGAGCAAGGGCGGTATGGCGAAGGGAAGCGTTGATGGATCTTGCTCTCTTCATAATTAAGCCACGCCTTGGCGTGTGAGCGTTTTGCGCAAGCTAGCGATAGTTCGCGTGCGTAGCAGCAATCGCGCAAAGACGCCGTCGTTATCATTGGCGCTGCGGCCGCGACTCCCTGAGGTCTTTCCTAATGGTAATAAAACAAAGGTACGGCCGCCATGCGTGGTTCCGTTAAAGGAGACTGCAATTTTCTCAGTGAGTCCGTCGTAGTCCACAGAGATTGGGTCGATACGCGACAGATCGGCAGTAACCCCCCAGCCTTTGAGACGTCTATTTTTAGCCAATCTCGGGCGCATCATAAATCGTCTATGGGTGGCGGCGTCGCCAAAGGTCGGTCGTGCGCTCGTCACAAGCGCCAATTCAGGGTCGCCAAAGAAAATCACAGTGGCCGCGAAAGCATCCTCGTAGTGAACCAGACCCAAAAGATCGCGAACAGAATCTGCAGGCTTGGGTTTGCGACACAAGGCCGTTAGCTTGCGTTCCGGTGTGAACCATAGTGACCTACCATATTTTGGAACGGAGGCCGTTGATTTTAAAGTGAACTCTCTATCGCCGTCAGGCAATGCTCGGATTTCATCCACGACATCGGTATCATCGAAGTATCTACTTGCCGAACTGGCGAATATAAGACGCCCTTTTAGGTTTCTATTAGATACGTCAGACAGCGCTTCAAAAACCTGTTCGGTAGAGCGTGAACAGCCGTACCGTTGCGGCCTAGACCTACGATGTGGTGTAACACATTTCATCTCTATGTCGGTGCAGTTCGGGCCTGCCCACCAAGCTGGACGAGGACGGGTACTGTGGTATTCTTCTATGGACTTCCATAACTCGTCGAAATGCCAAGTTCGCGCTCTCAATCTTTCAAACCTCGCTCGTTCTCGGTGGTATCTCGACCACTTTCTTAGCACGCTTTTAACGAAGCGCGCGTCGTATGGGCCCGACCGCAGTCCGTCTACGATGTTGCAAATGATGATTACGCCCCGCGGATCACTCTGCAGGCAATCAATTATTTTCGCAAAACGACTCAAGAACCTCTCCCCCAGTCCAACTACCCTCATCGGTAAGTATTCCGTGAATCTCTCAATCATGCAACGTTTCGTTGAGATTTATTTGCCCTTTCTGAGCGGTCTATAAGTCATGCCGAGTATGATCCATGCTTGACTGATTATGCATGAGGGAGGCGTCAGTGGAATTGTCCTCGCTCTTTCCGCCGGATAGTCTGCGCGCCGTGCCGGCAGGGCCACGCTGGAAAGCCAGGACTAGAAAGCCAAGGCAGCAAAGCCGAGGTTATAAAAAAGGGAGGCAGGCCGCATGCGCATCGTCGATCTGAGCCGGGAGCTTTATCACCGCACGCCGTCTTATCCGGGCCAGCCGCCGATCATCCACGGCATCTGGAAGACGCACGAGGAGGCCTTCGCCAATTCAGGCAACGTCCAGGGCAACAGCGTGATGTTCTTTTCGATGCCCGATCACGGCGGCACCCATATCGATGCGCCGCGGCACTTCGGCAAAACCGGCACGCCGATCGACAAATACCCGCTGGAGAACTGCATCGTGCAGGGCATCTGCATCGACCTGCGCCACATCGCGCCGCGGGCTGAAATTACACCCGAGGATCTCGAAGCGGCGGTGAAAAAAGCCGGCGTGCCGATCCCGAAAGGAGGCACGGTGTTGCTCTGCACCGGCCACCATGCGCGCACGTTTCCGAAAGCGACCTACGCCACCGATAATTCCGGCGTCAATGTCGCGGCGACCGAGTGGCTCGCCCAACAGGGCATCGTGCATTTCGGCATCGACTCGATGCGGCCGGGGCCGGAAGGCAAAGTGAATGCGCTCGTGCACAAGGCCTGCCTCGAGCTCGACATCACCCATATCGAGAGCCTGTGCAATCTGGAGGCTTTGCTCGGAGAGGGCGAATTCCAGTTCATCGGCCTGCCGTTGAAATGGCGTGAAGGCACCGGCTCGCCGATTCGCGCGGTGGCGGTGTTCAGCTAGCGCCGCGCGGCGACCTGCTGGCATACCTGGACGACATCGCTGCCTTTGTACGGCTTGGCGACGAACACGCTGCCGGGGACGCGGCGTTCGGGATCGATCGATTTCCCCGACGTGTACAGCACCGGCACGTTCGGCCGGTCGCGCCAAAACGCATCGCCGACACCCCAGCCGGTGGCGGCGCCATCGAGATTGATGTCGGTGAACACGATGTCGATCAACCGGTCGGAGCGGCAAAGCGCGATCGCCTCTTCACCGCTCACCGTCTCGATCGCGGCAAAGCCTTCGTCGCGCAGGCATGTGGCAACGTTGTCGCGCACGAGCAGCTCGTCTTCCACGATGAGAATGACGAGGGCTCTGTTTGCCGCGGGTCCGGACACAATGCGGCCTTTGTTGGCCAGCCCGAAGGCTGGCGCCACAAGTCGTCGTCTTTTTTGGTCTTCAAGGCGCCGCGGATGCCGATCTGGAGAAGCGCCTAACGAAACTTAACGAACCGATAAACGTACGGTTCCGTACCCATCAATAATTCGATCGTTCACTGGTTTCAACAGCTTTCGGACCTTCTGACCGCCGGCAGTCAAAAAGGCGTTTCCGCGAAAAAAACGGTGCTTTGTACGGTAGCGGACAAGTGCCCCTCGCCGCGGCTGCGTAGATTGCCGTGATGATTCCGTGAATTGGAAAACGGGCGCTCGCCCCAAAATAATTAGAAACCCGCCGGAAGCAATGTCATCCGCCCAGCGCAGATCGTCGCCGCTTCGCAATCAATTGCTGGCGGCGATGTCGAAACCGGATTTTGCCCTGTTGGAGCCGAGCCTGCAGTCGCTCCAGCTGCCGTTACGGCACGACATGGAACGTCCCAACCGGCCGATCGAGGCAGTCTATTTCATGGAAGCCGGCATCGCCTCCGTGGTCGCCGTCCAGCAGGATACGACCCGCGTCGAAGTCGGTCTCGTCGGCCCCGAGGGCATGACCGGCACCGCCGTGGTGCTCGGCGGCAAGCAAACGCCGCACGCCACCTACATCCAGGTCGCGGGTGAAGGAATGCGGATCGCCTCAGGCGAGTTGCGCCGGGCGATGGAGGCGAGCGAAACCTTGCGGGCGCTGCTCCTTAAATTCGTTCAGGTCTTCATGGTGCAGACGGCGCAGACCGCCATCGCCAACGCCCGCTTCAAGATCGACCAGCGATTGGCGCGATGGATCTTGATGGCGCACGATCGCATGCGCCACGACACGCTGACGCTGTCGCATGAGTTCGTGGCGCTGATGCTGAGCGTGCGCCGCGCCGGCGTGACCGAGTCGCTGCAAAATCTCAAGCGCCAGAAATTGATCGATACCGGCCGTGGCCAGATCCGGGTGCTGAACCGCAAAGGCATCGAGCAAGCGGCGGGAAGTTCCTACGGCGTGCCCGAAAAGGAATATCGTCGGCTCATCGGCTAGGCTACGTCGGGCTTTCGGGCGGCTTTTGCCGGCTTTTGCTCTCGCGCTGCGCCACGTCGGCGAACGCGGCACCGACATTTCCATTTTCGATTCGGGCAGGTATGACTGCGGCGGAAAAGCCTGACGATGGGGGAACGCCGGATGCTGCTCGGCCACAATCGCAAAATGACCGGCGCCCAATGCATCGCCGACATGCTCAAGGGCTACGGCGTCACCCACGTCTTTCACGTCCCGGCGGTGATGCGCAGCGCCTTCGCCGAGATGGAACGGCGCACCGAGATCAAGCGGCTGCACGTCCATGGCGAGAAGGCCGCGGCCTATATGGCGGACGGCTATGCGCGCGCTTCCGGCAAGCCCGGCATCTGCGGCGCGCAGGTGATCGGCGCGCTCAATCTCGCCGCCGGCCTGCGCGATGCCTGGCTCGCCCATTCGCCGGTGATCGCCATTACGGGCGGCCGCGATCCGAAAACGAAATTCCGCAAGGTCTATCAGGAAGTCGACGACGTGCCGGCCTTCGAGCCGGTGACCAAGTTCAACGCCACGGTCGACGACGTGGCGCGGCTTCCCGACATGATCCGGCAGGCGTTCCGCACCGCGGTCACCGGCTGTCCGGGCCCGGTGCATCTGCAATTTCGCGGCAACGAGGGCCAGCTCGACGCCGAGGAGGCCGAGATGGAGCCGCTTTGTCGAGCCGCAATATGCCCGCGTGCCGGCGTTCCGCCCGGAACCCGAGGCGGCGAGCGTTCTGGCGGCGCTCAATATCTTGCAGGCGGCCGGAAAGCCCGTGATCGTCGCCGGCGGCGGCGTGCGCGCTTCGGGCGCGGCCGCCGAGCTCGTCGCGCTCGCCGAAGCCTTGCAGATCCCGGTCGCGACCTCGCTCAACGGCAAGGATTCGATTCCCGGCAATCATCCGCTGTCGGTCGGCGTCGTCGGCTCCTATTCGCGCGAAAGCGCGAACCGCGTCGTCAACGCGGCCGATCTTGTTTGCTTCATCGGCAGCGAGACCGGCGGCATGACCACGCATTTCTGGGCGGTGCCGAAGATCGGCACCGAGGCGATCCAGATCGATATCGATCCGGAAGCGCTCGGCCGCAATTATCCGCTTGCCGCGGCGGTGAACGGCGACGCCAAGGCGACGCTCACGCGCATGCTCGCCGCTGCCGATCGTTCCAGCGCCGCGAAGCGCGCGCGCCTGGATCGCCGAGGTGACAAACACCTGCGCGGCCTGGCGTGAGAAATACAAGGAGGCGCTTCAGTCCGACGCGGTGCCGATCCGGCCGGAGCGGCTCTGCCACGAGCTTTCGCGGCATGTGCCGGACAACGCCATCGTGGTCGTCGACACCGGCCATGCCGGCATGTGGATGGGCGGCATGTACGATCTCACCTCGCCGCGCCAGAGCTATATGCGCAGCGCCGGCCATCTCGGCTGGGCCTTCCCGGCGGGGCTCGGCGCCAAATGCGCCTGCCCGGATCGCCCGGTCGTGACCTTCACGGGCGATGCCGGCTTTTGGTATCACATCGCCGAAATTGAAACCGCGGCGCGCTGGAACATCAATGCGGTGACGGTGGTCAACAACAATGGCGGCGGCAACCAGTCGAAGCGCGGCTTCGACCGCGTCTATGGCGGCAAGCAGACCGACAAGGCGCGCGAAATGTGGACCTTCCGGAATACGAATTTCGCCCGCATCGCCGAGGATATGGGCGCGCTCGGCATCCGCGTCGAACAGGCTTCCGCATTCCCGGCGGCGCTCGCGCAGGCGCTCGCCGCCGAACGGCCCGTCGTCATCGATGTCGTCACCGATATCGACGTGTTGGCGCCGACGGCGGCCTGATCCGCTAAGCGCGGCTCGACTTGCTGCCGCTCATACCTGCGCAAGCGGGTATCCGGATCCTCGTTGCTTATGATGTCGCGTCGCGCCGGGTTCCGGCTTGTGCGGAAATGAGCGGCGAGGCGGTGCAATTCGGACGAAATGCGGCCGGTTCGTGACAATCGAGTAACGCTTCGCGGTAATTGAATCACGAAATTGCAATCGCGTTTCGCCGATGCCGCCTCGTTCGCGCCCAGAATTGTGACAAGATTCGATCCGTCATGGGTGGCCTCGGGGTCAATGCGCCGCGACGAGTGCCACGACATTTGGCCGCAATCATCGGAGCTCGATGCGCACCGAACGGGAATCGGCAATCCGCCTGCTGCAATTGCTGATGGTCGCGTCGCTGTTGTTTCCGGCGGCGCTGTTCGCTTACGCGTCCTATAACGACTATCGCGACGTCTATGCCGTAGCCGACGAGCGCATCAATCGCTCGCTCGACGTGCAGCAGGAACAGGCGCTCAAGGTGTTCCAGACCGTCGACCGCATCTTCCCGGAAGTCGACGAGGTCGTGCGCGGCATGTCGGACGCCGATATCCGGGCGGCGCAATCTGCTCTCACGCCGCGCTTGCAGCGTATCGTCGGCGTCATGCCGCAAGTGCAGTCCATTCTGTTGATCGGCCGCGACGGCCGCGTGCTGGCGTCAAGCGAAGTGACGCAAGCGCAACTCGCCGCCGATTACAGCCGGTCGCGACGATTTCAAGGCGCAAGCCGAGCAAGATGCCGGCGCCCAAGATGCCGGCACATATGTCAGCGATCTGCACCCGTCAGCGTCGCCGGACGACGGCACCGACACTTTCGATGTATCGCGCCGCCTGGCGTCGGGCGACGGGGCATTTCGCGGCATCATCGCGGTCGCGGTGCAGCCGCGCTACTTCGACGACTTCTACGCCATGATCGACCAGTCACCCGGTAATTTCTACGATCTGGCGCGCTCCGATGGCGTCATGCTGGCGCGTTATCCGACCGCTGCTTCGGGCTTCAGACAGTTGAGCCCGCGGAGTCCGCTGCGGGTTGCGATCAGCCACGGCATCACTCACGGCTTGCACACCAACGTTGCCGAGGGCGACGGCATCAGCCGGCGCATCGGCTTTCGCAAATTGCCCGGCTATCCCCTTTACACTGTCGCGGGCACCGAGACCGCCGTGATCCGCGGCGCCTGGCTGTCGCGGACCACGGGCCATCTCTTGTTCGGCCTGCCGGTCACGCTCTTGTTGTTCTTTACGCTGTGGGTGGCGCTGCGGCGGACGCAGCGCCTGCACGACGAATCCGAGCGCCGCGAAGTGGCCGAAGATGCGCTGCGCCAGGCGCAACGGCTCGAAGCGATCGGCCAATTGACCGGCGGCGTCGCCCACGACTTCAACAATCTTCTGATGATCGTGAGCGGCACGGCGCAACGGCTGCGCCGCCATGTCAGCGGCGACAAGGAAATCCAATTGCTCGATACCATCACCACGGCGACGCAGCGCGGCGAAAGTCTGACGCGGCAATTGCTCGCCTTCTCGCGCCGGCAGGTGCTGCAGCCGAGCGTCATCGATCTTGCCGAGCTGTTGCCCGAGCTCAAGGACATGCTCAGCCGGTCGCTGCGCGGCGACATCGATATCCGGGTCGGCGTGGTGCGGCGGCCCTGCCTGATCAAAGTCGACCCCAACGAATTCGAATTGGCGCTGCTCAATCTCGCCTTCAACGCCCGCGACGCCATGCCGTCGGGCGGCACGCTGACCATCACCGCGAAGCCGGTGCTGATGCGCGGCCAGGCGTCGGAGGAGGGCCTCAACGGCGAATACGTCGCCATCCGCGTCGCCGATAGCGGAACCGGTATCCCGGCCGACGTGCTGCCGCGCGTCTTCGAGCCGTTCTTCACCACCAAGGAAGTCGGCAAGGGCACCGGGCTTGGTTTGAGTCAGGTCTACGGTTTTGCCCGGCAATCGGGCGGCTCAGCCACCATCACGACGTCGGCGCGCCGCGGCACCGCCGTAACGCTATTGCTGCCGCGGACCTGGGAGGAGGCGGCAAAGCCGCGCCCGACCATGGTGTCGAGCGGCCATGCGCCGCCAGCCGGGACCGTAATGGTGGTCGAAGACAATATCGAAGTGGCCGCGGTGGCCCGGGCTTATGTCGAGGAGCTCGGTTATCAGGTGCATCACGCGGCGAGCGCGCAGGCCGGGCTCGAGCTGATCGAAGGCGAGGACAAAATCGATGTCGTGTTCTCGGATATTTTGATGCCGGGCGGCATGAACGGGTTGGAATTGGCGGAGACGCTAAGGCGGCGTTTTCCGCGGATCCCGGTGCTGTTGACCACCGGTTACAGTTCGAGCGCACAGGACGCGGTACGCCGCGGCTTCGAGGTGTTGCAGAAGCCCTACGACCTTGCAGCATTGCAGCGCGCGTTGCACGAGGTGCGCAGTGCTGCCGCCCACGAGGCGCCGCTGGCGCCGAAGCAGGCGGCGGGCTGAGCGCGTATCCTCGGCGTGCGCTCCGTCAACCCGTCAGCGCTAGAAGACCCGGTGAATGAGCTCGATGCTGCCGGAAGACGCAGCAAAAATCGACATCAGAAAGCCGAGTGCGCAGAAACCGATGATCGGCCAAGCGTCGGCCGGCGCTGCGGCTGCCAAGGTGCTGGGTGTTCGCTGTGCGCGCCTTAGTTCGCCACGATTGGGCATACGATTCTCCTCAAAATGGCCCCACGCCATCCAAATGCAAAATCCGGGCCGTGAGCGTGAGCGAAACATTCACCCGGTTAGCAAAGCGTTAAATTGACTTTGCGGCGCCGTGGCAAAATCATGATCTGGGTTGCGACAGGCCGCGCCGACGGTATTTCGGCCGGCGGTGCGGGTCTCCTCCGCAACCCGCCGGCCAAATTTGACTTCGTTGCGGTCCGCAAGCACGACAGAAGAATCCACTAACGCTCCAAGAAAGAGAGATCGGGATGAGCCAGGGCAAACTGACGCTGAACACGATGCTGGGCAATTACGCCAATCTGGCCGCGCTCAAGAAAAGGGAAGTGCAATCCGACGTTGTCGATTTCGATTTCGTCGACGTCAAAGTCGCCAATCAAATGTTCAAGCCGCTGGTGCGCGACGCCAAGTTCGATCTCGGCGAGCTCGCGATCGTGACTTTTCTGCAGGCCAAGGCCTACGGCAAACCTTACGTCTTGCTGCCGGCCGTCGTCGTCGGCCGCGGCCAGCATCACACCATCGCCTATAACCCCGAGCGCGGAGCGCTGAAGCCCGCGGACCTTGAAGGCAAGCGTGTCGGCGTGCGCGCCTATACGGTCACCACCGGCGTCTGGGTGCGCGGCATCCTGCGCCAGCAATACGGCATCGACGAGAAGAAGGTGCATTGGGTGACGTTCGAGGATCCGCATCTCGCCGAATTTCACGATCCGCCCGGCATCGAGCGCGCCGCGCCCGGCAAGACGCTGCCGCAGATGCTGCTCGACGGCGAAATCGATGCCGGCATCGTCGGCGATACGTTGCCCGACCCGCGGCTGAAGCATCTCATTCCGAATCCGGAACAGGCCGCCAAAGAATGGGCGCTCGACAATGGCGGCGTGCCGATCAACCACCTGGTGGTGATGCGGCAATCGATCGTGCGTGAGCGGCCCGATGTCGCCAAGGAGGTTTTCCGTCTCCTGCACGAGAGCAAGCTCGAGGCGAAACTGCCCGATACCGGCACGGCGCTCGATCCGCTGCGCTTCGGCGTCGAACCCAACCGCCGCACGCTCGATGTCATCATCGGCTTTGCCTTCGAGCAGGGCATGATCCCGCGGCGTTTTACCGTCGACGAGCTGTTCGACGATACGACGCGCGCTTTGACCGTTTGAGCCATTGCGGTGGGCCGCAATCGGTGAAATGGAACTATGGCGTGCCCCACGCCGTTGTAATCAGAAGGTACTTTCAGAGCATGACTGACTTTCACGATATGGCGAAAGCGAATCCGATGGAAATGTGGAATTCCTGGTTTGCGCTGTCATCGCAGGCGGCGATGCTTGGCTTCGAGGCGCAGAGTGTGATTGCGCTCCGCATGATGCGTCTGGCGGCAGGCGGTGCCCGCGGCCAAGCCGAGGCGGAGCGCATGATGACGGAAAAGTTCGACGCCTTCGGTGAAGCGCAGGCAGCCGCCGTGTCCGGCGCGCTTGCAGGCGGCTCCAGCCACGGCATCGGCAAAAAAGTTCTCGGCATCTACAGCAAGCGCGTTCGCGCCAATCAGCGGCGTTTGACGCGCTGAACGGAACCAACGGCATTTTGACAGGTTGATGCGACGGCGGCGGAGCGAGGCTCCGAGCGCCTGCGCATTTCCAGATTGCGAGGCACCATGTTTCAGTATCGCTCCTCGACATTCGGTCCGAGTGTCAACGCCATTCAGAAGCATTTGGGCGCCGTCGAGAAGGAGCTCGAAACCATCGGCCGTATCGCCGGCCGCCGCGGCTCCGCTGCGGCGTCGCAGGCGGGCGAGCAGATCGGCGATGCGGTTTCCTCGTTGGTAAGCGACATGATCGAGCGCTTCACGGCCCGCGGCCGGGCGGCGGGCGATCAGGCGGCGGTGTACGGCAACCAGGCCCTTAAGCTCGGCCGGAGCTACGGCAACGACGCCCTGCAGCGTGTCGGCGCCCAGGTCGAACAGCAGCCGCTGATCACGCTCGGCGTCGCACTCGGCATCGGCGTCCTGATCGGAGCTGCGGTCTTGAGCAATATGGCGGGCGCCAAACCGGTAAGCGCCAAAACTCGCAAGCGTTAAGGCCCTCAAGCCGATAGGCTCCGTCAGGCCTTTTCATTCGGCGGCGTCGAAAATCCCTTGCCGACGAGGGGCGGCAGATCCTCGCTCAGGCGCCATGGATCGCCGTGCTCTTGCAGGCGCAGCACTACGTCGTCGGCGACGCGAAATCGCTCCTCTTCGCTTAGTCCTTGCCGCAGTCCACGCACGAGTTTCCGCGCCCCCCGCAGCGCAAAGGCGATGGCAAACCGGAGCATGTCGCCGCGAGTCCGCATGGGGCGAATGAGAACATAACGGGAACATAAGTCAAGGCTGTCTCTGCTCTGGAGACAGGCGCTTGACACTCGGTCTCCGTTTCAGTTACATATGACGAATCACGCCCTTCGAAGGGTCGTCGACCGGTGACAGCCGATCGATGGGGCGGGTGCGGTTCCTGCGGGCGGGGCTTGTAACCCCGCTCCCGGGCGGTCCCGGGCATCGACCAGCCGGCACTATGACCGGCGTGCGAGGTGCATCGCTGTGACCGCGATCCAAGGCGGAGGTAACGCCTCTGCTCGAAGCGGATCGCGCGAAGCGCGGCCTGGGGCTGAGCCATGGCCTTCATTGGCGTGGCAAGCGCCGCGGTGGAGCGCCGAGAGGCGAGCGGTCTCCGCAGAGACCGCAGCCGTGCCCCGTTGGGCGCGGCCAATGGATGGTGCGCCTGTCGGCGCTCCGCCTCCCTTCTTTGCTCGGGAGGCTCTTGGACGGGCTTGGCTTAGGGAATGGCGTGACAAAACTCGGGCGCAGATGCGCCGCGGGAACGGGAGCGCTTATCCGCTCCGCAGCCGTCATTCCGGGGCCGAGCCAACGGGTCCGGCCCGAAGTGGCCGGCCCGATGACAAGCTCCGCGAGGAGCTCGGAATCCATAATCACAGGGCGGGCAGGAGGATGACTGCTGAAACCGTTTTGCACGTGCAGTATCTATGGATTCCGGGCTCGCACTTCGTGCGCCCCGGAATGACGGACAAGGCCGCCGCCGCGGGGCGGGACGGCGCTCACCCCTCGCCGATCTCGCGCAAAATCTCGGCGGTGTGTTCGCCGAGCCGGGGGGCGGGGCGGTCGGACGCCATCGGCGTGTTGTCGAGCATGATCGGTGAGCGCAGGCCCGGGATGATGCCGCCCTGCGCGGCTTCGCTTTTCAATTCGAGCTGCATGCCGCGATGGACCACCTGCGGATCGGCAAAGACCTGTTCGAGATCGTTGATCGGGCCGGCGGGAATGCCGGCATTTTCCAGTTTCGGCAGGAGATCGTCGCGCTTGAAGGTCGAGGTCAGCGCCGTGAGCTTGCCGACGAGCTCGGCGCGATGCGCGAGCCGGCCCTTGTTGTCATTGTATTCGGGCACCTCGGCGATCTGCGGCGCGCCGAGCACGCCGCACAATTTGATGAACTGCGCGTCGTTGCCGGTGGCGATGATGATGAGGCCATCGGCAACCGGAAACACCTGGTAGGGAACGAGATTGGGATGCGTATTGCCGATGCGCTTTGGCACCTCGCCGGAGACGAGATAATTGAGCGCCTGGAACGACAATACGCCGACGGTCGAATCGACCAGCGCCGCATCCACATAGCCGCCTTTGCCGGTCTGTTGCCGCCGCACCAGCGCGGCGAGAATGCCGACCACCGCGTAAACGCCGGAGAAAATATCCGAGATCGCGACGCCGACTCGCATCGGCTCGCCGTCCGCGGTGCCGGTCAGTCCCATCATGCCGCCGATGCCCTGCGCCATCAGGTCATAGCCGGCCCGCGCCGCCGCCGGCCCGGTCTGCCCGAATCCGGTCACCGAGCAATAGACGAGCCGCGGATTCGCGGGCTTAAGGCTCTCGTAGTCGAGGCCGAATTTGGCCAGCCCGCCGACTTTGAAGTTTTCGATCAGCACGTCGGAGCGCGCCGCGAGTTTTTCGACGATGCGCTTGCCGTCGGGCTCGGTAAAATCCGCCTCGATCGAACGCTTGCCGCGGTTGGCGCTGTGAAAATAGGCAGAGCTGAGATGGCCGCCGTCGGCTGCCGGCACGAAAGGCGGGCCCCAGGCGCGGGTGTCGTCGCCCGAGCCCTTGCGTTCGACCTTGATCACGTCGGCGCCGAGATCGGCCAGGATCTGTCCGGCCCACGGGCCGGCCAGGATCCGGGCAAGCTCCAAGACGCGCAAGCCGGCCAATGGCCGCGAATCGGATGGAGCTTGATTGAAAAGTCCTGCCATGCAGCACTCCCGGCGTTTCGCGGCACGGCGCCGCGCGGGCGGTAAGTGACAAAGCAGCGCGGTTTTGTCCAGGTTTGTCCCCAAGGCGGGGTTGTCTACCGGTCTTGAGCTTCGCCAACTTGTCATTCCCCCGGCTGATCATTAGTTAGATGCTTGCCGGATGGGATGAAGCCGTGAACACCACGTTCTTCAGCGAGATGCTGCAAAGCATCGCCGACCGCAGCCGCGCATTGATCAAGCGCGAGCGCCGCGAGCCGGCGCACGAGCGTTCGGCCAGCATCGTCGAACAATGCGAGGAATTACTCACCGGCCGCGGCGAAGCCTCGGGCGTCGCGCTGGCGCAGGAGATTTTGGCGGAATATGCCGGCCTGACCACCGGGCCGCGCATCGCCTTTTTCGAGGCGCTCGCCACCGTTTTCGGTCACGATCGCGCCCGCATCGACCGCGCCATCGCGGATTGGCGGCAGTCGCCGACCCCCGACAATGCCGCCGAGCTGCATCAGGCCAGCGAGCCGCGGCGCCTCGAATTGTTCCGCAGGCTCAATCTCGCTCCCGGCGGCACCGCGGCGCTGGTGCGCATGCGCGAGCAATTGCTCGACGCCATGGCGCATCGCGACGAGCTTTCCGTCGTCGACAACGATTTCATTCATCTGTTCTCGTCCTGGTTCAACCGCGGCTTTCTGGTGCTGCGCCGCATCGACTGGTCGACCTCGGCGGCGATCCTGGAGAAGATCATCCGTTACGAGGCGGTCCATGAGATCAGGGACTGGGCCGATCTGCGCCGGCGCATCGATCCGCCGGACCGCCGCTGCTACGCGTTTTTCCATCCGGCGCTGGTCGACGAGCCTTTGATCTTCGTCGAAGTGGCGCTCACCCGCGAAATCCCGGGCGCGATCGCGCCGATCCTGTCCGACAAGCGCGAGCCGGTCGAGCCGCAGCGCGCGACCACGGCGGTGTTCTATTCGATCACCAATTGCCAGCGTGGTCTTGCCGGCGTGACCTTCGGGCATTTCCTGATCAAGCAGGTGGTCGAGGAAGTTTCCCGGGAATTGTCGCGGGTCGCGACCTTCGTCACGCTGTCGCCGGCGCCGAATTTCGCCGATTGGCTCAAGCGCGAGCGCGCCAATGCGGCCTCGCCGGTGCTCGACGACGACGATCGCGAGGCGCTCGCTGCCCTCGACACCGAGAATTGGTGGCGCACGCCGCACCTTGCCGAACAGGTCCGCGAACCGCTGTTGCGTGCAGCCGCCTGGTATTACATGCGCGGGCGCAACGGCCGCGGCCTGCCGGTCGACGCGGTGGCGCGCTTCCATCTCGGCAATGGGGCGCGGCTCGAACGGCTCGATTGGCTCGCCGACGCCTCGGAGCGCGCGCTCAAGCAGTCCTATGGGCTGATGGTGAACTACCTCTACGATCTCGATTACATCGAGCGCAATCACGAGGCCTATGCGCAGCAGCGCGCCGTCGTCGCCTCGACTGCGGTGTCGCGGCTGGTGACGACACCGGCGCGCGAAGTCGTTGCGGTGTCGGGTTGATCCCTAGGATTTGCCGTAAACCGACACGATGGCGCCGCGGGTGACGCGGTTCTCGGGCGAAACCAGAAACGCGATGGTCGCCGCCACTTCCTCGACCTTCGGCCACAGCGCGTAATCGGCTTTGGGCATGGCGTGCCGGTTCGCCGCCGTGTCCATGATCGAGGGCGCCACGGCATTGACCAGGATGCCGTCTTTGGCGACTTCCTCGGCAAGCGCTGCGGTCAGCGCCGCGACCGCAGCCTTGCTCACCGTATAGGCCACCATGCCGGCGCCGCTTCGCCATTCGAGACCGGCACGGGCCGAGACATTGACGATACGGCCGCCCTTGCCGCTCATCGCATTGACGGCGGCGCGGCAGCACAGCATCGAGCTCATCAGGTTCATGTCGATCTGCTGGCGGATGACGTCGATACCGGTCTCGCGCAGCGCCCCCGCCGCAAAGCCGCCCGCAATATGGATCGATGCCCACAGCGGCTCGACGCCGCTATAGAGCCGTGCGACAGCCGCTTCCTCGGCCAGGCTCCCGGTGACCGCAATGCTGACGCCCTTCGGGGCGCGCGGGCGAAAGCGCGCGGCTTCGGCTTCATCGAAGCAGGCCACGTGGCATAGCGCGCCGGCCTCGCTCAGCGCCGCCACCACGGCGGTGCCGAGCGCGCCGGCGCCGCCCGTAACGACGATGTGACGGCCTTGAAGGTCCACGACTCGTCCTCCCAGCACTCTTTCTCCCGCCCCATCATCGCCGATTGGCGGCCGGTGGCAAGTTGTCGGCAAGGTGGGTCGCAAGGCCGGGTCGCGGATTTGATATCGTGTCCAAAGGGGAGAATCAGTGGCCGACTTCGATCTCGCGATCATCGGCGGCGGCATCAACGGCGCGGGCATTGCCCGCGACGCCGCCGGCCGCGGTTACCGCGTCGTTCTGATCGAGCAGAACGATCTCGCCTCCGGCACCTCGTCGGCGTCGTCGAAGCTCATTCATGGCGGCTTGCGTTATCTCGAACACGGCGAATTTCGTTTGGTGCGTGCGGCGTTGCGCGAACGCGAGGTGTTGCTGCGCGCGGCGCCGCATCTGGTCCGGCCCTTGCGCTTCGTGCTGCCGATCAATGAGGCGCGGCGCTCGGCCGCGGTCATTCGTCTCGGCCTGATGCTCTACGACTGGATCGGCTGGCGCAAAATCTTGCCGGGCACGCGCGAGCTCGATCTCGTCACCGATGAAGCCGGACAGCCGCTCAAGTCGCGCTTCCACCACGCGTTCGAATATTCCGACTGCTTCGCCGACGACTCCCGGCTGGTCGTGCTCAATGCGCTGGACGCGGCCGAACGCGGCGCAGTGATCCGGACCCGGACGCGTTGCGTGCGCGCCGAACGCGCCGCGGAGTGGCGCCTCGTCCTCAACGCCCGCGGCCAGCGCGACGTGGTGACGGCGCGGGTGCTGGTCAACGCCGCCGGCGCCTGGAGCGATATTTTTGCGGAGACGGCGCTGCGCGCGAAACCGCAACGCCGGCTCATTCTCGACAAGGGCAGTCACATCGTGCTGCGGCGGCTGTTCGATCACGACCGCGCCTACATCTTGCAGGCCGCCGATCGGCGTGTGGTCTTCGCCATTCCGTTCGAGCGCGACTTCACCCTGATCGGCACCACCGACAAGCCGTTTGCCGGCGATCCTTCGGTCGCGCTGCCGAGCGGCGAAGAGATCGATTATCTGTGCGGCGTCGCCAACGAATACTTCCGCACCGAGATCGGCGCCGCCGATGTGGTCTGGGCTTACGCCGGCATACGCTCGCTCTATGACGACGGCGCCCGCAAAGCCCAGGACGTCGGCCGCGATTATGCGCTGATCCTCGACGAACGTTTCGGCGAGGCGCCGATGCTGACCGTCTATGGCGGTAAAATCACCACCCATCGGCGGCTCGCCGAAGATGCCTTGGCGCAGCTCGCCCATTTCTTCCCGCGCTCGCGGCCGTGGACCGTGTCGCGCCCCTTGCCGGGCGGCGATTTCGTCTATGACGGGCTCGACACGCTGGTCGAACGCACGCAGCGGAATTGGCCGTTCTTGACCGCGGATCATGCCCGGCGGCTGGTGCGAGCCTACGGAACGCGCGTCGACCAGGTCCTCGGCCAGGCAAGCGCGCTCGACGATCTCGGCACCCGTTTCGGCGCCGATCTTACCGCCGTCGAGGTTCGCTACCTGATGGCCAAAGAGTGGGCGATGACCGCCGACGACGTGCTGTGGCGCCGCTCCAAACTTGGTTTACGCTTTGCCAAGATCGAGGCCGAGGCGCTCGAACGGTTCATGACCGGCGTCGCGCGCCCGTAAAATTTTAGCGATTCGCAGCACGGCAATTTTAGCGGTCTGTGGTGACATGTTGGCAGAGAAACAGGCGCCCAAGCGACGACATCATGGAAACCGCTGCGACCAGTATTGCCCGGCAGGTTGCCAGCATCAAGGTGCTCATCGTCGATGACGAGCCGAGCATGCGCAAGGTTACGCGCGCTCTGCTGCAGGCGATCGGCGTCAAGACCATCTATGAAGCGCCCGACGGCGGCCGCGGTCTCGATGCCATCCGCACCCATGCGCCAGATATCGTCATTCTGGATTGGGAGATGCCGAGCCCCAATGGGCCGGAATTCATGCGCGCGGTGCGCTCGCCGGGAGACTTCCCGCTGCCCGACGTGCCGGTCATCATGCTCACCGGGCATAGCGAACGCTCGCGTGTGATGGAGGCGATGCGACTTGGGGTTAATGAATATTTGCTCAAGCCGGTTTCGTCGGTGGCGTTGTTGGCCCGCATCGTGTCCATTTTGTCGAAGCCGCGAAAGATGAAGAAGCAGGGCGATTATTACGGCCCGGAGCCGCGCATCAAAGCCGCCTACCGGCCGGATGCCGATCCCGGCTTTCCCCAGAGTTTTCTGGTCAACTGAAATCCCAGATCCCGCATGAAATCGATCCGTTCCAAAAAGCAGATGGAAGCGATCATCCAATCGCTCTGCATTTTGATCGTCGACGACAATCAATACATGCGCAAGATGATCCGCAATCTGTTGATCAATTGCGGCGTCAAGGACATGTACGAAGCCGCCGACGGCATCGCGGCACTGGATTCGATCCGGACGGTTGCTCCCGACGCGGTGATCCTCGATTGGGAAATGCCGCTGTTGAGCGGACCCGAACTGGTGCGCATCGTGCGCTCGCCGGGCGTGTTTCCGATGCCGGACGTGCCGATCATCATGCTCACCGGTCATTGCGAGCGCTGGCGTGTCATCGAGGCCGTGAAGCTCGGCGTCAACGAATTCCTGACCAAGCCGGTTTCGGCCAAATCGCTGCACGATCGTCTGGTCTCGATAACGCTGCAGCCGCGGCCGACCGTCCAACTGGGCGATTATTACGGACCGGAGCCGCGCAAAATGGTGCCGGTCGATGACGACGAGGATGCGGCGCTGGCATCGGCGGTGAACGCCGCCGTCTCCGGCTGAACCGCCCGTCTTTCCTGTTCTCGGCAAAATGTTTTAGCGTGTCCGATGGCGCTCCGCCGGGGCGCGTAGCGTCCTATCGGAGCATCGATGCCCAGCGCCACCGCAAGGAGTGGATTTGCCAAAGCAGGCTTTGCGCCTTGGACGGACCGCGCGCTGGAGCCGCTGCTGCGGATCGAAGCTTTGAGCAAACGCTTCGGCGGTTTCGCGGCGGTCGATCGGCTTTCGCTCGATATCTATCAGGGCGAATTTTTCGCGCTGCTCGGCCCCTCGGGTTGCGGCAAGACCACGCTGTTGCGGCTCATCGCGGGCTTCGAAGAGCCGAACGAAGGCCGTATCTTGCTCGACGGCGTCGAGATCGGTTCGGTGCCGCCGTACCGACGTCCGGTCAATATGATGTTCCAAAGCTACGCGCTGTTCCCGCACCTCAATGTGGAGGCCAATATCGCCTTCGGTCTCAAGCAAGAGGGCCTGCCCAAGGCCGAAATCGCCCAGCGTGTCGGCGAGATGCTGACGCTGGTGCGGTTGGAAAATTTCGGCCGGCGCAAGCCGCAGGAACTGTCCGGCGGCCAGCGCCAACGCGTCGCGCTGGCGCGATCGCTGGTCAAGCGGCCGCGGATCCTGCTGCTCGACGAGCCGATGGCGGCGCTCGATAAGAAGTTGCGCGGCGAGACGCAATTCGAGCTGATGGAGCTGCAGCGCCGCCTCGGCCTGACCTTTATCATCGTGACCCACGACCAAAGCGAAGCCATGACGGTCGCCGACCGTATTGCGGTGATGGACCGCGGGGGGCTCATGCAGGTGGCGCCGCCCGTCGACATCTACGAACAGCCGAATTCGCGCTGGGTCGCGGACTTCATCGGCAACATCAATCTGTTCGAGGGCCGCGTCGGCGACGACCGCACGAGCGTCGAGGGCACGGCGCTCGGCCGCATCGGCGTTGCCGCGAAGATCGACGCCGAAGCCGGCGCCACGGTCTGGGTCGCGGTTCGTCCGGAGAAAATACGGCTTACGCCGAGCGAACATGCCGAACCGCCGGAGAACCGGATCGCCGCAACGGTGGCCGAGATCGGCTATCTCGGCGATCTGTCGATCTACAAGCTCCGCACCCTCGACGGCACCGAGCTGCAGGCGGCGCTTGCCAATACGGTGCGGCCCTCCGAACGCAAGCTCGGCTGGAACGACACCGTTTGGCTGAGCTTCCAGCCGGACGCCGCGGTCGTGTTGACGCGATGAGGAACGACCGTCGGCAAGGCTCGTTGCTCGCCAAGCTCGTGGTGCGGATTCCGTATGCTTGGATGGTCGTGTTTTTCCTCCTGCCGTTCCTGATCGTCGTCAAGATCAGCCTGTCGCAGACCGCCATCGCGCAGCCGCCCTATTTGCCGGTGTTCGATCTTGCGGCCGGCTGGCATGGGTTGCAGAGCTTCCTCGACGGCCTGTCGCTCGACAATTACGTCTTCCTCGGTTCCGATCCGCTTTACGTTTTGTCTTATTTGAAGAGCGTGGAGATCGCGGCATTCTCGACGCTGTTGTTGCTCCTCATCGGCTATCCGATCGCCTATGCGATTACACGCACGCCGCGGCGGCTGCAGGCGGTGCTGGTGCTGCTGGTGATTTTGCCGTTCTGGACCTCGTTTCTCATCCGCATTTATGCCTGGATGAACATCCTGCAGCATGACGGTCCGCTCAATCAGCTCTTGCTGCTCTTCCACATCGTGCGTGAGCCGCCGGCCTGGCTTTCGACCGACACGGCGGTCTATATCGGTATCGTCTATTCCTATCTGCCCTTCATGGTGTTGCCGCTCTACGCGACGCTCGAAAAGCTCGACGAGACGCTGCTCGAGGCCGCCGCCGATCTCGGCTGCCCGCGCTGGAAGACGTTCTGGCTGGTGACGCTGCCGCTGTCGGCGCCGGGCGTGTTGGCCGGCGCGCTGTTGTGCTTCATCCCGATCTGCGGTGAGTTCGTCATTCCCGATCTGCTCGGTGGTTCGCGGACCTCGATGATCGGCCAGACGGTGTGGACCGAGTTCTTCGCCAATAAAGATTGGCCTACCGCGTCGGCGGTCGCCGTCGTTCTGGTGTGTCTGTTGGTCACGCCGATCGTCGTGTTCCAATATCAGGCGATGCGCGGCGCGGAGCGCGGCTCATGATGCGCAAGGCTTCGTTCTTCAATCTCGCGGCGCTCGGCCTCGGCATGGCGTTTCTTTATCTGCCGATCGTCATCCTGGTCATCTATTCGTTCAATGCCTCGCGGCTGGTGGCGGTGTGGGGCGGCTGGTCGATGCGCTGGTACGCTCAACTTGCCGGTGACGCCGCGCTGTTGGCGGCCGCCTCCATCAGCCTGCGCATCGCGCTCGTTTCGGCGAGCGCGGCGACACTCTTGGGAACGCTCGCCGCCGTGGCGCTCGTCCGTTTCGGCGGTTTCCGCGGCCGCCTGTTGTTCGCCGCCATGATCTACGCGCCGCTCGTCATGCCGGAAGTCATCACCGGCCTGTCGATGCTGCTTTTGTTCGTCGCCGTCGCCATCGATCGCGGCTTTTGGACCGTGGTCATCGCCCACACCACGATGGCGATGTGCTTCGTCGCCGTGATCGTGCAGTCGCGGCTGGTCGATTTCGATCGCAGTCTGGAGGAGGCTGCGATGGATCTCGGCGCCCCGCCGCTGCAGACCTTTCTTTTGGTGACCTTGCCGCTGATCCTGCCGGCGATCGCCGCAGGCTTCATGCTGGCATTCGCGCTGTCGCTCGACGATCTCGTCATCGCGAGCTTCACCACCGGTCCGGGCGCGACCACGCTGCCGATCCGGATCTATTCGGAGGTGCGGCTCGGCGTCAGCCCGGAGATGAACGCCGTCTGCAGCATCATGGTGCTGGTCGTCGGTCTGGCGGTGATTGCGGCCTCGCTGTTGACCAAGCTTAGCGCGGCGAGGGGCACGCCGGTTCGGGCTTAATCAATCCCGGCTCTCGCCCGGCGGCCGAAACAGATAGATGACGAACCAGACCGGCACGATCACCAGCGCACCGAGCAAGAGGTTCGGCAGCGCCCAGGTGACGCCTTGGCGCGCCAATTCCTCGAGCCGCTCGGGCGACATGCCGGCGGTCTTGATCAGTTGTTCGGTCGAAATGCCGAAATGCGCCATGACCGTGCCGACGATCAGCGACGCGATCAGCACCTTGACCATCGTGCGCGTAAGGCGGCCGAGCATCCGCTGAGCATCCTGCCCGGTCGCAAACGGGAATCCCGCGCTGATTCGGGCGCCGGGAATCATAACGGAAAAAGTTAAAAGCTGTTATTCCGGGGATTTGGGCGCAGCCGGCGCCGCGGACGGCGAGGCGGCATGGGTCGCGGCCGTCGTCGCAGCCGGCGCCGACAGCAATTGGTCGATCACGGCGTGGACGGCGTCGCTGGCATTGCGGGGCTTGGGTGAATTGAGGAGCGGCGCGGCCGCTCCGGAACGCCGGATCAAGCTCTGGGGATCCGGCAGCATGATCGGATCGTCCCACGTGCCCTGCACCACGAAGGGCAAATCGAACTCGTCGCTCGTAGAGGTCGAGACCAGCGTCGCTACCCCCTTGAGATCGAGATCTCGCGTCGGCACCGAGGCCTGACCGGCGACCGCGAGCCGCACGGCCGGCCCGTCGATATGCATGTCGGCGATCGACACCACGCCCTGTTCGGCCTTGAGGCTGATGGCGAGCTGGTCGAACGGCGTACGCCCGCTGCGGAAATCACCGTTGCCGGATAACGGGCGCCGTTCGAGCCGGCGCAGCAACTGCTCGACGTCGAGCCCGTTCAGCGCGCCGGCTTGCGCCGTGAGCGACGCCGTGCCGTTGAGCGTGTGGGTCACGGCGAGCACCGAACCCCCTTGCCCATCCAGGTTCACCGCGAGGTTGCCCCGGCCTTCGAGCCTGTGCACGCCGAAGACCTGGCCGAGACAGTTTTCCAGATCGACGTCGAGGAACTGCATGTGCGAGGTCACCGCGACGCCGTCGTCGGAACTAGCGAGGCCGACGCTGCCTTTGGCGACGCCACCGAACGCCTGCGCCTCGCCGATGGTGAGATCGAGCTTGCCGTCATGCATGGTCGCCGCGATGGCGGTACGGCCAAGCCGGGCGTTCGCGATCTTCACGCTGGCGGCGGAAAGCCGCAGATCGAGGTTGAGATCGCCAAAACCCTCAAGCGCGATCGGCAGCTCATTCCAGTTGCGCTGGTTTCTGGCTCGCAGCTGTACGCCGGTCACATAGGGCGTCAGGTCGAGCGCGTCGGCGGCCAGGGTGCCCTGCACCAGCTGGTGGCCATCCCGTGACAGCGACAGCGCGCCTTCGGCGCTATTGCCGTCGAGCTCGACATTGACGTTGGAAAGCGCCGTTACCCCGCCGCCGATATCGCTCTGCGCCCGGAGCGAAAAATGGCCGAAGCCGCCGAACGGCAATTTGCTGTCGCCGGTCCAGCGCAAGGCATCGCGCAACGACGGCGATTCAATGTCGAGGGTGCCTTGGATTTTCAGCGTCGGCTGATCGCTTGCCGCGCCGTCGAAGGCCAATTGCAACGGCGCGCTGGAGAGCCGCACTTTGACTCCCGAGCGTTCGCCCGTCAGCGCCGCCAGAAAGTCGCTCAGCGTGAGGCTCGCTTCGATCGGCTCGTTGCGCCAGACGAAATGGCCGTTGGCGCCGAAGCTGCGCGAGATCGACGGCCAGGCGACCTGAAAGTCGAGATTCTCGAGCCGTTCGGTGACGTCTCGGTCGGCTTCGTGCACGATGACCGTGCCGTCCTGAATGCCGATCTCGGAGAACGAGCCGGTGCGATCGGGATTGGGCTCAAGCGCATGCGCAAGCGCTTCGATAAGGCCCGACCAGTTCGATCGGCCGTCGGCAGCGAACGTCACATGGATGGTAGGACGAACCAATACGACGTCGGCGATCTCGATGCGGCCGGCCAGCAGCGGAAAATAACGCAGCCGTGCCGTCAATTCGTCGGCTGCGACGACCGGTTCGCCGCTCTTGCCGTCGCCAAAGAGTACGTTGCGAAAGCGCACGCTGCCGGAGGGAAACAGCGACAGCGAGACATCGTCGCCGAGCAAGGGATCGAGACCGGTCACCGCGTGGATTTCGGCTTTCACCGCCTCGCGGATCGACGCCGCCGGAATCAGAAAGGACAGCGCGACCAGCGTGACGAATGCCGCCGCGACCATGGCGGCAACGGCAATCGCGAGGCGTTTGAAGCCAATGGCCGCGGTCACAGAGCGTGTTTCCGATTGTTGTGGAGCCGGCCGGATGTATACCGGGCGGCAGCCGAGGTTTCAAACTCGCAGGCCATCATGTCGCTTTCGTGGCCGGCCATCCTCGCGCACATGTCCCGATCAGTGCTGCAAACAGACGAATGCGGCGACAGTGCATCAGTCTAAGATCAGACGATATTTTTTGGTCGCTGCCGCTGCCGGGAGGTTGGTCAGGCGCTTGGGGCCGCCCCCGTGCATTTCGCCACGCGGATACGTTAACTCCCAATATCGTCCATCTGCAGGATCGCGGTAGAGAGTTTCCCAGCCACCAGATTCACGACCTACGGCGACCTTCTGTAGATCATTGGCGATTAATCGGCTAATTCTCACTTCAGTAGGATCACCAACGACGGCACTACCGTTTTTGATCCAGTTACCGATCAACTCGGTCTCGTCTGGCATTAGGCTTACGCGTGACTCCGCGGTTTCCATCTTCCGGCGCCTTCGCTGCTCAGCGTGCCGACGCCCGCCACGGCACGGCCTCATGGGCTTGCGCCACCTCGGCGATCATTTTGTTGATGATGGCCTCCCCGAATGAATTGAAGTTTTTTGCCACCATAACAAAGGCGCCGGGGCCGCCGACGACATTGTTGCGGTAATAATTGTCGAGGCCGCCGGGCGGATTGGTGTGATCCGGATTCCACGACAGCGGATTGTCGCTCAGAATGACGAGCCCATTGATGGTGATGCCTTTGGCGACGGCTTCGTCGCGCAAGGCGCCGACCTCGCGGCCGGCGTTATTGGTGCCGTCGCCCGAGATATCGATGGTGTGGCGTAGCGACATGAATGGCGTCTGTAGGAAGGCGTTCATGGCAAATTCGATCGCGCCGCTGATCGACGTGCGGTCCGCGAACGAGCGCGGCGCTTCGCTCAAGCGGTCGCCGAAATCCTTCGCCGACGCGGCGTCGCCGACGCTCATCCAGTCGATCACCACGTGTTGCGCGCCGACGCCCGACCATTCGACAAAGGTGACGCCGATGCGGCCGTTGCGGCCTGAGCGTATCGTATCAAGCACGCGCGTATCGGAAAGCGCGGCCGCGTAGCCCTCGCGTTGCAGCTGGAATTTGCCGGCATCGATGCTGCGCGACACGTCAGCAGCCAAAACCAGCAGCAGATCGACATCGTCGGCGGCGCGCGCCGGCGCCGGATGCACCGCCATGCCGGCGAGGCACAATGTGAGGAGGATTTTGCAAAGGCGCATGCCCGTACCCTCACCGAGTATCGCCGCGAAACAGGGCGAAAACTCGACGGAGGCAGTTTAGCCCAATCCGTCTGCGGCGCGAGTTCAATCGGCGACGAGACGGCTCGGCGGAAAGGCGATTTCGACCAAAGTACCGGCGTTTGGCGCGCTCTTAATGCTGAAATTGGCGCGATTGGCCTCGGCGAGCGCTTTGGTCAAGGGCAGGCCGAAACCGGTGCCGCCGGAACCGAAGCTTCCCGAGGTGGCGGTATGCTGGAACGGCTCGAGCGCCGTCTGGATGTCCTTTTCAGTCATGCCGGCGCCGGTGTCGCGCACCCGCAACACCGCCTCGTGGGCGTCGGAGAACGCCGACGACACGATGACCTGACCGCCCGGACCGGTGAACCGGATCGAGTTGGACAAAAGATTGAGCACGATCTGGCGCAGCGAGCGCTCGTCGGCGACGACCAGCGGCAGGCTCGGCGTCAGCGAGGTCCGGATAATGATGCGCGCGCGGCTCGCCTGCGGCTGCATGATGCCGACGCATTGCTGCGTCAGCTCGTTGAGATTGATGTTGGCGAATTTGAGATCGATCTGGCCCGTTTCGATCTTGGACAGGTCTAGCAGATCGTTGAGCATCGAAACCAGATGCGCACCGGCGTTATGAATGTCTTTGATGTATTCGCGATAGCGTTCGTTGCCGATCGGGCCGAAACGCTCGGCCATGATGACCTCGGCAAAACCCGTCATGGCGTTGAGCGGGGTACGGATCTCGTGGCTGACCTTGCCGAGGAATTCGGCTTTCGCCGCCGCGGCGCGCTGCGTCTCGCGCTTGGCGTTGCGCAATTCCTCCTCGACCTGCCGCTTGATCGTGATGTCGCGAAATACGATCGCGAATTTGTCGCTCGCGAGCCGCGACAGCGTCATCGCCAGCGGAATGAGCCGGCCGCCGGAGACGCGCGCCGTCACCTCAATGCCGCTGCCGAACGTGTTGCCGCCACCCGCGGCGCGGTCGAAATAGTCACGCGCGACACGCTCGCTTTCCGGAGCGAACAGTTCGACAAAGTCGGCTCCGGCAAAATCGGCCGTGGCGCGGCCGAACCACGAGGCGGCGCGGGCGTTGGCCGTGACTATGCGGCCGTGGCCATCGATGGTGATGACGCCGTCAGCGCCGCTGTCGAGGATCGATTTGAGCGTCGCGGTTCTCGGTCTCGGCAGTCTCGAGCGCGCGCTGCGCGGCGGCCGATTTGGCGGCACTTTGCCCGTTGGTCAGGATCAGCGCCAAGGCCGTGCGATCCGTTCCAAGGCACGGTGAACAGGCGGCCCTCGACCGCGAGCGCGTCGCCAGTTCGCGTCAGGATCGAAAGCGACTGCGCGCCGCCGGCTTCCGCGAGCGCGCCGGCGCCGGGCGCGACGAACAGCGGTCGAGACCGCCTGCGGCCTCGATCGCGGCGATATCCTCATAGCCGCTCCATTCGAGAAAATGGCGATTGGCAAAGAGCAGCGCATCGTGGCGATACACCAGAATGCCGAGCGGTACGCGATCGAGCAGCACATGTTCGTTGGCCGCCTCGGCGGCGGGCGCCGCCGCGGCAGGTTCAGGCGTTTCGGTTTCACCCTCGGCTGGGCGCTCGGCGCCTCGAAAGGCGCGCGTAACCGCGCTGTGAGCTCCTGCGCCAGTTCGCGAAACGCCCGGCGTTCGACCGGCGTCAGAGTCGGCGCCGGTTTGGGTTCCGCAGGACCGTTTTCGGCCGGCCGAGTTTCGGCGGGTTTGGATTCGGCAGCCTTGGTCTCGGCCGGTTTTGGCTCGGCAGGAGGCGATTGTCGGAACGGCACCACATTGGCCGCGGCCAGAGGGATGCCGGTCGCTGGGCGATCCGGTGGCGGCGCGGCTTCGACCGCTTCGCTCGGCTCGGCCGCTGCGGCGGCCATCGGCGGCAGGACGGGAGGCGCAGGCACGGCGTTTTCGGCGGGCGCCGGGTCCGGCGCCGGGACGAAGCCGGTCGGGCGTTCGTGGCGCGCCCGGGCCAAAGCATTGATGCCGTCGATATCGCGGCAGACGCCGAAACCGCGATAGCCGCGGAAGCTGCGATCGCGATCGAACACCGGCAGTCCCGACAGTTCGACCGGCAAGCGTTCGTCGCTGTCGTCCACGGGCCAGGAGACGACGATGCCGCTCCAAGTCTCACGGGTCGCGAGCGCGCGCGCGATCCTATTCTCCGGATCGAGTTTCAGATCGGCGGCGATCTCGCTCCATAACCGGCCGAACACCGCCATGGTGCGCGGCCCCACCAATTCGGCGAATTCATCCGATCCGACGCCGAACCGGCCGTCGGCATCGATCTGCCAGACAAACCGCAAAGGATGCCGGCGATCGGTTACGGCTTCTGCGGCCGTAGCCGGCGGTGCTGTCGGCGGCGGCGCGGGCGGTGAACCGGATGCCGACGCGACGGCGGTCGCCGGAACGGCTTGTTCCGGAAGCGGCTCCGCTTGACGCGGTGCGGCCGCGGCGCTGCGGAACTTCGCTCGTCTGCGGCGAGAAAGTGAACGCGAGGACAGCGTCGGCGTCTTTGCCAAGGCGCAGGGCGGCGACGCGGAAATCGCTGTCTGCCAAGCGTATTGCGGCCCTGGCGCTGCCGGTTTCGCTGGCTGCGGCTGCCGGCGCTTCGAGGCCTAGTCCCGCGAGCGTGGCTGCCGCGGGAACGAGCGTTCGCGCGGCTGCGGTGGCGTAAGCGAGCGTTCCGCTCGGCAGGAAAATCGCCATGGGCTCGGCTTGATCGGCGAACAGGCGGCGGACGCGCTCGGCGAGCGATAGCGCCGGTCCTGCCGGCTCCGTGGCGGCGATAAGTACCGCGCTCGCGCCGTCGCCCACGATGATGCGCGAGCAGGCGCAGGTCAGCGCGCGATTGAAGCCTGCGCCGAAGCCGCGCAGCCTTTCGAGCCGCTCCTGTCCTCCCGAAGGCAGTGTCGCGGCCAGCCGGACGATCTGGGCGGCTGAGGCGCCGATCGAAGCGCCGCTGCGTGGCGGCCGCTACGGTCGCGGCGCCGAACATCGCCGCGCCGACCGCGTTCGCCCACAGCATGCGCGATCCGTCGGCGCTCCAAAGCCAAGCCGGCCAGGCACTCGTCGCAAGCGCCGCAAGACGCGGATGACGCAACAAAGCGGGTTCTTGCTCCACAATCGGCAGGTCTGTGATCGGCAGGTCTGTGATCGACATGTCTGTCGGCATCGGCGCCGAAACCCTTTGCCTAAACGAATTCTTAATAGTGCTGGGCAATTGCGGCGTCCATGGCGCGGCCCCGTCGCGCGCCGGACTTGCCGAGATAACCTTAATCGCACCGCGACTTCGGGGCCTGCTCTGTTTCCCTTGCATGCGACCGCATGATTTCGCGCTAGGATTGGCGCGCCGGGCATATCAGGAGCGTGTGATGACCAAAGATCCATTTGAGCAGTTTCAAATTCCGAACGAGATGAAGGCGTTCGCCGAACAAAGCGTGGCGCAGGCGCGCAAGGCGTTCGACGGCTTCATCCAGGCGGCAAACCAGGCCATGGGGCAGATGCAGGGCCAGGCCCACGCCGCCCAAAGCGGCGCCACCGAAATCGCCCACAAAACGATGACCTATGCCGAGCAGAACGTGACGACGACTTTCGATTTCGCCCAGAAGCTGTTGCAGGCCAAGGATGGCAGCGAGGTCATGGGGTTGCAGTCGGAATTCTTGAGCCGCCAGATGCAGACGATTTCGTCTCAGGTTCAGGACCTCGGACAAAGTGCTGCCAAGATCGTGGTGGATGCTGCCAAGACTAAGACCTGATCGGCGACGGCGTCTCGGCCGGTCAAAAACGCCAATAGTTTCAATCTTGTTATATTATTTTGTGCGTTGCAATAATTTCTATTGCAATGCACCAAACGAGTTGTTATATATTTGTTCAGATAAGCCC
Organism: uncultured Alphaproteobacteria bacterium; assembly: GCA_963696555.1. Classification (GTDB taxonomy): domain Bacteria; phylum Pseudomonadota; class Alphaproteobacteria; order Rhizobiales; family Xanthobacteraceae; genus BOG-931. The sequence goes on from CAVOKR010000028.1 coordinate 423,695, forward strand.
GGGCTCCGATCAAGTTTAGGCGTTCAGCCGCGGGATCAGGAATGTCAGGCAACGCGCAACGGGCGGCGAAGCCGCGGAAGAAAAAATCTCTCCGGTGAGAAGACGCTCTCCAGCGAGACAGCCCAAGAGCAACGATCGAAATCGCAACGATCAAAATCAAGGACACGTGTCATGGCCGAAGCCACACTGACTCCCCCCAAAGTGAAGACCAGCAAGCCCGCGACCGGCGCATTCGAAATGCCGAAATTCGAAATGCCGAAGTTCGAGATTCCGAAGGTCGAGATGCCGGCCGCTTTCCGCGAATTCGCCGAGCGCGGCGTCGCGCAGTGCAAGGACACCTACGAGAAGATGAAGGCCGCCGCCGAAGAGGCGACCGACGTGCTCGAGACCACCTATTCGACCGCCAGCAAGGGCGCGTCCGATTACGGCATGAAGGTGATCGAGGCGGCGCGCATCAACACCAATGCGGCCTTCGACTATGCCGGCGAATTGCTCGCGGCGAAGACGCTGTCGGAAGTGATCGAACTGTCGAGCGCGCACGCGCGCAAGCAGTTCGAGACGCTGACCGAGCAGTCGAAGGAACTCGGCGCGCTGGCGCAGAAGGTCGCGACCGAGACCGCCGAGCCGATCAAGAGCGGCATGAACAAGGCGATGAGCAAGGTCGCTGCTTGATCGCTTAAGCGATCGCATTACGCGCTTCGGTGACGAGGAAAGCCCGGGCCTAGCCCGGGCTTTTGCTTGTTTCGCAGCCGGAACGTCTAACCGGCTTGCCAAAATGCGACCATTGCTCCTAGGTTCCGCGCGCTTGCCGACCGCGGGCCCGTGCAGCTGTAGCTCAGTTGGTTAGAGCGCCTGACTGTGGATCAGGAGGTCGGTGGTTCGAGTCCACCCAGCTGTACCAGATCGCCGCCATCGCTGCGACCCGCGTTTGACAGGCCGCGACGCCGCCCGTAGACTGTCGGCCTAGCAATAAGGCGCCCGCGCAGGCGCCGCGTGGTCGGTCGGGGGGAATGATGCCCGGATTGCGTTCGGTTCGCCGCTGGTCGCGGTAGGAGTTTTGGCGTTCCTCGTGTCGGCCGGCGCGTCGTTCGACGCCAACGCCGAAGACCAATACCCAAGCCGCCCGATCACCATGGTGGTGCCGTTTGCGGCGGGCGGGCCGACCGACATCCTCGGCCGCGTCATCGCCCAAGCGATCAGCCCGGCCCTCGGCCAGCAGGTCGTGGTCGAGGACGTGACCGGCGCCGGCGGCACGATCGGCGCCACCAAGGCCGCGCGCGCCGCGCCCGACGGCTACACCATGGTGATGGGCAATCTCGGCACGCATGCGGCGAGCCTCGGCATCTACAAGGATTTGCCCTACGACCCGCGCACCGATTTCGAACCGGTCATCCTGGTGGCCTCGACGCCGATGGTGCTGGTGACGCGCAAGAGCTTAGCCCTGCACACGCTCGACGAGGTCGTCGCCTACGCCAAAGAGCACAAAGGCAAGACCACCATGGGCAGCGCCGGCGTCGGCTCGATCTCGCATCTCACGCTGCTGTTGTTCAATCATCTGACCGGCGCCGATGTCGTGCATGTTCCCTATCGCGGCCTGTCGGAAGCGATCAACGATCTGCTCGGCGGCCAGATCGATCTGCTGTTCGATCAGGTCGTCACGGCGACGCCGCATATTCTGGGCGATCAGGAAAACGCCATCGTGGTGACCATCCCGCAGCGCGCGCCGGCGATCCCCAACGTGCCGTCGGCGAACGAAGCCGGGCTGCCGGCGCTGCAGACCGTCGCCTGGACGGCCTTGTTCATGCCCAAGGGCACGCCCGCCGCCATCATCGCGCGTATCAACGGCGCCGTGCAAAAAGCCATGGCGGATCCGGCGATCGAAAAGCGGCTTGCCGAGATCGGCGCCGATTTGCCGCCGCCTGCCGACCGCTCGCCGCAGGCGCTCGGTGCCCTCGTCAAAGCGGAAGTCGACAAATGGGTGCCGTTGATCCGGGCCGCCGGCGTGGTCGCCCAATAGGCCCGCCGTGAAACTCAGCGACGAAGAGATCGCGATGCGCGCGGGCGAATCCGGTCCGCTGCGGCAATGGGCGATCGAGCATCAGATCAAGGTCGGGACCTATCTCGGCGCCGAGGATTTCGTCCCGGTCGGCCAGGCTCACATCATGGCCGACACGGAATCGCTCGGCGCGGCGGGCGTCGAATGGCTCGAACATTGGGCGGCGCTGCCGGCCGAGCAGCGCCAGGTCCGCATCCCGACCATCACCGATCCGCGCGGCACCGACTTCGCGCAAGCGGCGCGGCTGAAGCAGCAGCCCTGGATGCTCGATCTCGAACGCCGCGCCATCGCCGCCTTCGAAGCGCTCGGCGTGCTGATGACCGACACCTGCATCAATTATCAGACCATCATGCCGCCGGTGCGCGGCGAGCACATGGCCTATGGCGACACCGGCGTCGTGATCTATTCCAACAGCGTGTGCGGCGCGCGCTCGAATTTCGAGGGCGGGCCGTCGGCCTTGAGCGCGGGCCTCACCGGCCGCACGCCGCGTTACGGCTTTCATCTCGACGAGGCGCGGCAGGCGACGTTTCTGGTCGAAACTTCGTTCACGCCGCGCGAACTGAGCGACTGGGGCGCGCTCGGCGGCATCGTCGGCCGGCTGGCCGGCGATTATTCGCAGGTGCCGGCACTGATCGGCCTCGACCGCGTGCCGCAGATCCGACGAGATGAAACATTTCGGTGCCGCGCTGGCGAGCTTCGGCTCGGTCGCGCTGTTTCACATGGCCGGTATCACGCCGGAAGCGATGCGGATCGACGACGTCGTGCCCGCCGGCGTCACGCTGCGCACGCATGACATCGGCGAGAGCCGATATCCGCGCGCTGCCAGGCGCGTTATGCCAAGGATATCGGCGCGGTCGACGTGGTGGTGTTTTCGGCGCCGCAGCTCAGCCTCGTGGAGATGCAGAGTCTGGCCGCGATGCTCGACGGCCGCCGCGCCGATATTCCGCTGTTTGCCGTGACCAGCCCGCAGGTCAAGCCCGACGCCGACCGCATGGGTCTGACCGCGCGGATCGAGGCGGCCGGCGGCACCGTGCTCGTCCGGCATGTGCTTCTATCAGAGCTATGCGCGCGAAATGGCGGAGGCGAACGGCTGGCGCGCTCTCGCCACCAATTCGGCCAAGCTCACCAACATCCTCGGCGGCTATGGCTATCGGCCGGTGCTGCTGTCGATGGAAGAATGCGTAGCGGCGGCCTGCGCCGGCGGAAAGACTCCGATGAGCGGGAAAATATTTTACGCCGCCGCCGGCATGGGCCGGAAGGTCAGGCGCAGGCGCTGGTCGCGAGCGACGGTTTTTCCGCGCGCTACGATCTCGATCGCATTCGCGGCGTGTTCTCGCGCCCCGAGCACAAGCTCGCCGGCGAAAGCTATCGCGGCCGCGTGCTGGTGCTCGATGCCGCCAAAGGCGGCGTCGCCACGGCCTGGATGCTGCACGAGATGAGCGCGCGCGGCATCATGCCGGCGGCGCTGGTTTTGAACCGCGCCAATCCGATCATGGTCCAGGGCGCGGCGCTCGCCGACTTCACCATGATTTCCGGCTTCGATGTCGATATCACCACGGCGATCGCGAATGGCGCTGAGGTCGAGGTCGATCCGACGGCGGAGCGGCCGTTCATCCGGGTGGTGAGAGTTTAGGGACGCTGACTGGCGTCGAGTTTTTCGATGCCGACGGCGGCAACGAATTCCTTCCATCGCGCGATATCGGCGGCGATAAAACTCCCGAACTCCGCGGGCGTTAAGCTAGGCGGTGGTTCAAGTCCGGCGGTGAGGAGCCGTTCTTTCATTTCCGGCCGGCGAACGGCGCGCTGCACCTCGGCGTTGAGCTTGGCGACGATGTCAGGCGGTGTGCCGGCCCGCGCGATGAAGCCGCCCCAGCCGGGCATGTTGAATGTCGGATAGCCGGCTTCGATCATGGTCGGCAGGTCGGGCAAGAGCAGCGAGCGCTGCGGCGTGCTCACGGCAAGCCCGCGCAAAGCGCCGGTCTCGATCTGCGGCTTGGCGTTCGTGGCCACTCCGAAAAACATCTGCGTCACGTTGCTGACCGTCGCCATCATGCCCGAATTGACGTCCTTGTACGGCACGTGGACGATTTCGGTTGCCGCCACTTTGTTGAGATATTCGCAGGCGATATGGGGGACGGTGCCGATACCCGCGGAGGCGCAATTGAGCTTGCCGGGATTTTGCCTGGCGTAGGCCACGAGCTCCGCCACCGACTTTGCCGGCACGCTCGGATTGACGACCAGCGCGTAAGAGATCAGTCCAGCCATCGCGACCGGCGTAAAGTCCTTCAGCAGGTCGTAAGAGGCAACCTGCATGGCGGTGTTGAGCGTGTAGCTCGGCGTGGCGAACAACAGGGTGTGGCCGTCCGCGGGCGCCGCAAGGACGTCATTGGCGGCGATCTTTCCGCCCGCGCCCGGACGCGGCTCGACCACGACCGGTTGGCCCCAAGCCTCTTTCAGATCTTCGGCAATGATGCGGGAGAAGACGTCGGGACTTGGGCCGACGATGATCCTGATCGGATGATTGGGAAAGTCCTGCGCTTGCGCCGCCGCGATCGCGGTCCACAATAGTGCCAACGCGAGACCCATTCCGGCCAGCACCGGCGCTCGATGCAATCGGTAGCAAATACGTTGCAAAATCGTCCTCCCACAGCCGCGCGTTTATTGTTCTCGCCGGCGCGGCGGCGATGATAGGTCATGCGGGACGGATGACAATACGGTTCGATCTCTCTAAGTTTCGCGCCGAATTGATCGCGGAGATGAGCGATGGCGGATGAACCCAAACCTATCCGGCGCGTCGTGACCGGCAACGATGCTCAGGGACGCTCGTGCGTTCTGTACGACAGCGCGGCGCCCAATGTGAATCCGGGCGCGATCAGCCGTGGCACCTGCATGACCGACGTCTGGGTCTATCAGCACACGCCCGCGATCATTTCCGGCACACGCGACGACGGCAATCTGCCGTTCCACTTCGAACCGCCGGCCTCCGGCGGTCACCTCCGCATCGTGCAATCGAACGGCAAGCCCGCGGGTTACGATCCGGCGAAAGATCCGGCGTACAAGCCGCTGACGCCGACGCGGCTTCGTCCCGATGGCGTGTGGGATCGCGGCGGTCAGAACTTTTTCAGCTCGCCGGTGCACAAATCGGCGACGGTCGACTACGGCATCCTGCTGCAAGGCGAGCGGACACTGCTGCTCGATCGCGGCGATGTGACGATGAAGGCGGGCGACATCGTGGTGCAGCTCGGCAACTGGCACGGTTGGACCAATCTCAAGAGCGGCAGCCTCATGGCGTTCGTCATGATGGGCGCCGCGTTCGACACTGAACAAAAGGTCTAAGGCTCGATGAGCGATACGCAGGATATCAAAGACGCGATCAAACCGGTGCGCCGCATCGTCACCATCGATGATGACGAGGGAAAATCCGTCGCAATTGCGGACGGCGCAACGCCGGACGTGCAAACCGATCCGGCGCGCCCGGGGTTTTCTGCTGAACGAATATGGGTCACCGATTCATCGCCGGTGCGCATCGGCGCCTATCGCGATGCCGTGCTTGCAGTATCCGCGCAGCCTCGATCCGCCGCGCGGCGGATCGGCGTGCCGGGTCGTGACCATTCCGCCGGACGCCGCCGTTCGGGTGGGCGCGGCGCGAGGTGGCGGATTATTTTCGCGCGGCGGGTTCGCCGGCCGCATCGACCTATTCGAGCGCGGCGCCGCATCCCTACATGCAAAAGACGCAGACGCTCGACTTCTGTCTCATCCTCGAAGGCGAAATCACGCTGGTGCTCGATACCGAGGAAGTCACTCTCAAGGCCGGCGATACCGTCGTGCAGCGCGGCACCAATCACGCGTGGAGCAACCGTTCGGACGCGCCATGCCGGATCGCCATTTCCTCGCACGACGCAGCAGCATGACCCGATCTTGCGGCCTCAGATGACTTCCTTCGTTTTATCGTCCGTCTCGCCATAACGGCGCAGCGTCGCCGACTTGGTGCCGGCGTAGAGTGCCTCCAAGCCCGGTGCGATCTTGGCGTTCTCGCGCTCGAACAGCGAGTTGCCGGCAAGATCGCTCTCGACCAGGAACGGGCCGAATTTCTCGACGTCGAGCACCCACACCGCCTGCGCCAGGCCCAGTTCTTCGAGCCAATAGACGCCGGCGACGCGCTTGATGCCGCGGCCGAGCAGCGCGCCGGTGCCATAGCCGACCGTGGTCAGATAGACCGCGTTGTTGGGAACGAATTGCTCGCGATAGGTCTGCGAGGTCATTCCGCCTTTGCCGATGATGATGTTGCAGCCCGACAGTCTTGAACCAGCCGTCGAGCCATTGCGCGAAACGGAACGACGCGGTCGCCGTCACCGCGCCGACCGTATAGCTGCCGTCGGGATTGATGCTGGCGGCCGGCGAGCAATGAAAATTGGTGATGCCGAGCACGTCCTTGCCGGCCGGCATGCCGAAGCCGTCGGCGATCGCGCGCTTGTAGACGCCTTCGCGCGCGGTGAAGACGCGGCCGCTGAGATAGGCGACCGAGCCGATTTCCAGTTTCCGCAGGTCTTCGGTGCGCGCCGGAAGATCGAGGTGAACGGTTTTCAGGTCGGGCATGATCTATTCCGCCGCTTCCGCCGCCTGCTCGCCCCATTCGACGGTCTCGCGCCGCATGTAATCGGTGAACCACATCGGATCGGTGCGGAAGGTGGCTTTGCCGTCGGTCGCGATCCGGGCGCAGGCGCGGCGCGACGACAGACAAAACATGTGCACCGACATCGGCATGCCGCCGGTGTGGCAATAGCCGACCTCGATATGGCAATCGATCACCATCGACGAGCCGACAAAGCCCATGGCGCCCATGCCGATCGTATTGCCGAGCTCCTTGAATTCTTCTTCGAGCGCGGCAATGCGCGGATCGGGATTGCGCGAGCCGACGACGCGCAGGCACGACGCCTGCTTGCCGAGCACCACGCTGGTGTCCTTGGAGCCGCCGAGCCCGATGCCGACGATGGCCGGCTGGCAGGCGAGCCCGCGTTTGCCGAAGCCGATCAGCGTATCGAGATAAAACCGCTTGATGCCGTCGATGCCGTCGCCGGGAAACAGCATGCGGTAATCCGAACCGAACAAGCCGCCTTTGTGCACGGTGGTGAGCTCGATCCAGTCGGCGTCGGGATGAAACGAATATTCGATCTCCGGCGCGCCGATGCCGACATTGTTGTTGTGATCGGTGCGCCACAACGGATGCACGCGGTTGGGACGAAGCGGCACGCCCGTGGTCGCGCGCGCGGTGGCGCGGCGCAGCGCCGCCTCGAGCGCGATCGGGCCGCCTTCGATGCGCGCCTCGTTGCCGATCTTGACATACCAGCGCGGCAGGCCGGTATCGCCGCACATGGCGCGGCGGTCTTCTTTCGCGGCCTCGTAATTCTCCAGCATCGCCTTGATGACGAACGACGACAGATCGCCCTTTTCGGTATCGGCGCAGCGGCGCAAGCCGGCGAGATAATCGTCCGGAATTTCGATGGCAGCCTTCGCCATCAAATCTTCGGCGGTGCGCTGGATGGAGCGACAGCGGAATCATGATCGCCTCTATTCGGCTGCGTCGCGCAACACCGTCTCGCCGGGCTTCACATGTGTGAATAGAACCGGCCGGTCGGTCATGTCGATTCCGCCGGACGTCTGCCGCGCGACCGTAAAAGTCGACGTCGCGAAATCGCCCGGCTCCGGAAAATCGGACCGGAAATGCGCGCCGCGCGAATTCTCGCGCCGGAGCGCCGCGAGCGCAATAACACGGCTCACTTCGCACAGCGAGCGCAGATTGAGCCAGTCATGCCAGGTCAGATTGAAGCGGCGGTCGGCGTCGGCGACGCCGATCGAGAGAAGTTCCGCTTCGATCGCGTCCACCGCCGCGAGGCCGCGCTCGATGCCGGCGCGGTCGCGCACCACGCCGACATCGTCCCACATGGTGTCGAGGAGCTTTTCGCGCAAAGCGTTGAGATCGCCCGGCTTGCGGGTGAACGGATGTTGCGCGCGGGCGAATTCGGCTTCGAGCACGGCCGTGTCGGGCGGCCGATGGCCGGGATTTTTGGCGATCCAGCCGGGGATCACGTCGCCCGCGATGCCGCCGAACACCGTCGAATTGGCGACGCCATTGCCGCCAAGCCGATTGGCGCCGTGCATGCCGCTCGCGTCCTCGCCGGCGACGAACAGCCCGAAGCAATCGGTCGAGGTGTCGACCTCGCAGATCACGCCGCCCATGAAATAATGCGCGGTCGGCACCACCTCGACCAGGCCGCCGGCGAGATCGAAACCGCAATCGCGGCAGCGGTCGACCATGCCCTTGAATTGTTTGCGCCACATTGGCCGGGCCGAGATGGCCCATCTTGATATAGACGCCGCCGTTCGGCGTGGTGCGGCCGGCCCGCATCTCGGCATCGATGGCGCGGCTGACGACGTCGCGGGTGGCGCGTTCGAGTTTCGGATCGTAGTCGCCCATGAAGCGGTGCATGGCGCCGTTGAGCAGATGCCCGCCGGAGCCGCGCAAGCCCTCTTCCAGCACCGTGCCGGTCATGCGGGTGTCGGGGCCCGGCGAGCAGCCCGGTCGGATGGAACTGCACCATTTCCATGTCGCGCAGCGGCAGCCCGAGCCGAAGCGCCATGGCGAGCCCGTCCATGGTCTTGTCGCCCGACGGCGTGTGATAGCGGTACATGGTCGGGCCGCCGCCGGTCGCGAGCAGCACGGCTTGCGCGCTGACGAAGCGGAATGCGCCGCTGCGCACGTCGATCAGCAGCACGCCCGACAGCGCGCCGTCCTGCGCCGGGATCAGCGCCACCGCGCGGTGCTCTTCGAGGCGCCGGATCGGCCGCGCCCAGACCTGTTCCATCAGCCGGTTGATGATCTCGATGCCGGTGAGATCGCCTTTGTGCACGGTGCGGTCGAAGGTCTGGCCGGCGAAGGCCTTGCCGTGCAGCGTGCCGTCGGCATTGCGGTCGAAGAAGCAGCCGATCTCGTTTTCGAGCTCGCGCACGCGCTCGATCGCGGTCGTCACCAGCGTCCAGGCCAGTTCCTGGTGCGGCAGCCATTTGCCGCCCTCGATGGTGTCCATGAAATGGCGCTCGACCGAGTCGCCGGGATTGAGCGCGACGTTGTAGCCGCCCTGCACCATGCGGGTGCAGCCGCATTTGCCGAGCAGGCCCTTGGTCGCAATCGTGATGTCGAGGTCGGGATTGGCCTTGAGCGCATGCAGCGCCGCGAACAGCCCGGCGCCGCCGGAGCCGAGGATCAAAAGATCGGTCTTGAGATGTTCTGGATCTGCATGCGCGGCTCAAAACGCCCGGACGAGGAAAATGAAGGCGATGACCGCCGAGACCGCGGCCGCGATCGTAGCGAGCTGCTTCTGGCCGTCGCGCCAGGAAAAGTTTTCGATCACCAGCACGCGCAGCCCGCCGAGAAGATGCACCGTAAGCAGAAAGACGAGACCGCCCTCGGCGAGCTTGACCAGCGGCTGCTCGCTCCAGCGCAAAAAACCGTCAAGCCGCGCTTCACCGTTGATGGCAAGCCCGAGCGCCAGAAAATGCAGCGGCAGGAAGATCGCGAGCGCCAAACCGGACAGCCGATGCACGATTGCGGCGACCCACAGCGCGCTGCCGCGATGTCTTATCTGCCGCGCAGTCACATCAGCACCAAAGCGGTGATGGCGCGGAAGCCGAGGATCGCTAGCGCGATGCCGAATAAGATGACGAAGACATTGAGGCTGCGCCCCCTGAGCGGCGACCATTCGGAAAGAATGTTGCGCACGCCGATGGAAGCGTGAATCGCGACCGCCGCAACAAAAACTCCGTAGAAAGTAGCCCACACCAAACTGCCATGCGTGCGCGCCAAGATATCGGCCGCCGATAGGCCCTGGCGCGTGGCATAGAAAATGACCGCGATATGGATGAGGACGAGCGGCGCCATCAGGGCCGCGGTCAGCCGCTGCCAGATATAGAGCCGCACAGTCATGCTTTTATCTCGCCCTTCAGATAAGCCGCCGCGGCGCGCCGCTTCAAAGCGGCGATGGCGGCCGTCGGATTGAGCGATCTGCGGACAGAGTTCCTGGCAGGACTGGTGCGAGTGGCAGGCATGGCAGCCGCCGGTCGCCGCAATGGCTTGCAGGCGCGCGGTGTTGCCGGCGTCGCGCACGTCATTGACCAGCGTAAACGCGCGGGTCAGCGCCGCCGGACCCAGATAGTCCGAATTCCAGCGCACCGTATCGCAGCCGGCATAGCACACGCCGCAATTGATGCACTCGATCGCCGCATCGGCGGCGCGCCGGGCCGGGCTCGCCGGGCTGATCTGTTCGATGGCGTCGTGCCGCGTTTTCGACGGCGCGAACACGCCTTTGCGCGTCCTGCCATTTCGCGAAGAAGGCCGCCATGTCGGTCGCCAGATCCTTGATCACCGGCAGGTTTTCCAGCGGCCCGATTTCAAGCTGCGCGCGGTCGGCTCCATTCGGAACCACCTTCGACACATGGGTGCGGCAGGTCCAGCGCGGCTTGCCGTTGACCGTCATGGCGCAGGAGCCGCAGACGCCGACCCGGCAGGCAAAGCGGTAGGACAGCGTCGGGTCGATATGGCGCTGCACGAAGGTGACGACGTCGAGAACGGTCTGATTTTCGCGCCGCGGCACCGCATAGCTCTCGTAACGGCCGTCTGCTCCGCCGCGCCACAGCGATACCGACAGCTCCGAAAGCGCTTCGGACATCAGCTCTCCTTGGCCCCCCTGATTGCGGCCACTCTAACAAGCAGGGCCGCGCACACAAAGCCGATATGCTCTATAATCGCCGCAAAGCGACGGAGGAAACACGCGATGTCCGGGCTCAAGCTCAGTTACGTCCATGGCGCGAGCGATCAGCCGCTGATCGGCGAGACCATCGGGCAATTCTTCGACGCGGTGTGCGAGAAATGGCCGACGCGGCCGGCGCTGATCGTCCGCCATCAGAAAGTGCGCTGGAGCTACGGCGAATTACGCCAGGAGGTCGACAAGCTCGCCGCCGGGCTCCTGACGCTCGGGCTCGAGCCCGGCGACCGCATCGGCATCTGGTCGCCCAATAACAGCGAATGGGTGCTCACCCAATTCGCCACCGCCAAGGCCGGCCTGATCCTGGTCAACATCAACCCGTCCTATCGCATCGCCGAGCTCGAATACGCGCTCAACAAAGTCGGCTGCAAGGCGCTGATCCTCGCCGAGCGCTTCAAGACCTCGGACTATATCGGCATGTTGCGCGAGCTCGCGCCCGAGATCGGCCACGCCACGCCCGGCAAGCTCGAATCGGCGCGGCTGCCGGCGCTGCGCTCCGTCGTATTGCTCGGCGAAAATTGGCACCCGGGCACCTTCCGCTTCTCGGAAATTCTCGCGCGCGGCACCGCGAAAGAAGCGCAACGCATCGCCGAGCTCGCGCCGCAACTGCAATTCGACCAGCCGATCAACATCCAGTTCACCTCGGGCACGACCGGTTTTCCCAAAGGCGCGACGCTGTCGCACCACAATATTCTCAACAACGGCTTCTTCATCGGCGAGGCGATGCGGCTCACCTCCGAAGATCGCCTGTGCATCCCGGTGCCGCTCTACCACTGCTTCGGCATGGTGCTGGGCAATCTGGCGGCGGTCACCCACGGCGCCTGCATGGTGTTTCCGGGCGAGGGTTTCGATCCGCTGGTGACGCTCGAAACGGTCGCCGAGGAGCGCTGCACGGCTTTGCACGGCGTGCCGACGATGTTCATCGCCGAACTCGATCATCCGGAATTCGGCCGCTTCGATTTGTCGTCGCTGCGCACCGGCATCATGGCGGGCTCGCCATGCCCGATCGAAGTGATGAAACGCTGCGTCGCCAAGATGAACCTCTCCGAGATCACGATCGCCTACGGCATGACGGAAACGAGCCCGGTGAGCTTCCAAAGTTCGACGACGGATCCGCTTGGAGCGCCGGGTGTCGACGGTCGGCCGCATCCAGCCGCATCTCGAAGTCAAGATCGTCGATACCGACGGCCGCATCGTGCCGCCCGGCAAGCCCGGCGAATTGTTGACCCGCGGCTATTCGGTGATGCTCGGCTATTGGGGCGATGAGGAGCGAACCCGCGAAGCGATCGATGCGGCGCGCTGGATGCATACCGGCGATCTCGCCACCATCGATGCCGAGGGCTATTGCAACATCGTCGGCCGCATCAAGGACATGGTGATCCGCGGCGGCGAAAACGTCTATCCGCGCGAGATCGAGGAATTCCTCTATCGCCACCCGAAAATCCAGGACGTGCAGGTGATCGGCGTGCCGGACGACCGCTACGGCGAGGAGATCTGCGCCTGGGTCAAGCTGCGGCCCGGCGTCGACTGCCAGCGACGAAGAGATCAAGTCATTCTGCCGCGATCAGATCGCGCATTACAAAGTGCCGCGCTACGTCAAATTCGTCGACGAATTCCCGATGACGGTCACCGGCAAGATTCAGAAATTCATCATGCGCGAACGCACCATCGCCGAGCTGGGACTGAAGGCGCAGAAGACGGCGCCTAGACGAGGAGTAAGGCCGCCGAGCCGGGCGGCCTTACCGTTTCGTCGCCGTCAGTTGCCGGACTTTTCCGGATTCGGAATAGCAACCGTGCGGCCGTCCTTGGCGTAGCCGGGGATCACGTCGTAGGCCTGTGACCGGCTCAGCTCGGCGGCGCGTGGCTTGGTCGCCGCCGACGCCGAGAAAGTGGCGCCGAGAACGATCGCTGCGGCGATCGCGAGTTTGGTCGTCTTCAACATTGCATGTCTCCTGAAATGACCCGTTGGTCAGGCACGCAGGAGAGATTGCTCCGCCGCCGGAATTATTCCCGGCAGGCGGCTGTCGCGATGTCGATCCGGCCGGCTCGTCCTTCAACACAGCGTGAACAAGGCGCCGGGAATAATCTCAATTACACCTTGATCTTCTCATCCGCGACCACGCGCGCGGCAGCCGGCCGCTTGAGCAGCCGATCCTTGTGCGCGGTGTAGTTTTTCAGTTCCGCCATCGGCAGTTCGCGCCGCACACCCCAGGTGTAGAACACGAAACCGTAGGGATCGAGCACGGAGTAACTGTCGCCGAACCATTCGCGTCCGGCCAGCATGCCGTCGATCTGTTTCAGATAGCCGTGGAAGGTCTTCAGTCCGGCTTCCTTGATGCCCGGGAAGCGCGGAGCTGTCCGCCGTATAACGCTCGGGCCGGCCGACATGGGCGTGCGCCGGATGGACGCTCGACGCAAAAAAGCCGATCAGCGACATGGCCTTCGCATCCGCCATCGCATCTTTCGGCCACAGGCCGAAGCGCTTGCCGAGATAGGGCAGGATGGCGGTGTTCTCGGTCAGCGGCTCGCCATTGTCGAGACGCAGCGCCGGCACGCGTCCGAGCGGATTGATTTTCAGATAGGCCTCGGTGCGCTGCTCGCCGCCGGCGAGGTCGACCTTCTTCGCCTCGTATTTCTCGCCGCTTTCCTCCAGAACAATGTGCGAAGCCATCGAGCAGGCGCCGGGCGCATAATAAAGCGTCAACATTTCGACTTTCTCCTTGATAAACTCTAGTTCACTTCACCGAAATCTTGCTCAGCACCGGCAGCCAGGTTTTCTGCTCTTTATCGACGAAGGCGAGAACCTGGTCCGGCGTCATGCCGTGTGAGTAGCTGCCGACATTGCCCAATTTTTTCTTGAACTCCGGGTCGTTCACCACTTTGGCCAGATCGACGCTCACTTTATCGACGATCGGCTTCGGCGTGCCAAGCGGGGCGAGCAGGACCTGCCAGCCGGTCGCATAGAAATCCGGGATCGTTTCCGCGACCGTCGGCACGTCTGGGAACTCCGGCAGACGCTCGCGCGCGGCGACCGCGATGATCTTGACTTGTCCGGCCTTCACCGAGCCGACAATCCCAGAATAGCCCTCGATAATCATCGACACGCGGCCGGAGCCGACATCGGCAAGCGCCGCCGCCGGCCCCGCATTATAGGGCACCGGCAGCACCTGGATGCCGGCGCGTTCCAACAGCACGAGGCCGGTGAGATGGGTGAGCCGGCCGACGCCGGTCACCGCAATCGAGATCTTGCCGGGGTCCTTCTTCGCCAGCGCAATGAGCTCCGGCAGCGTATTGACGCCGAGCGCCGGATTGACGGCGACGAACATCGGGTTTTCCGCCGTGAAGCCGATCGGCAAAAAATCACGCGGCAGCTTCAAGGGCACATTCGGCGCGACATCCGCGCGGGCGACGAATGACGCCAGCGACGGCATGAACAGCGTATAGCCGTCGGGAGCCGCTTCGCTCGCGGCGCGCGCGGCGAGGCTGCCGAAGGCGCCTTGTCGGTTCATCACCACGACCTGCTGGCCCCACAGCTTGGAAAGGCCGTCGGCGCAAAAGCGGGCATCGATATCGGGCGTCGCGCCGGGCGCGGTGTCCGTAATCACGGTTACCGGCTTGTTAGGGTAATCGCCCGATTGCGCCTGCGCCGCGCCTGCCGCCGGCAAGGCCATCAGGCACAGCAAGGCGATGTGGAATCCGTTGCGACATTGCCTCACGTCGTTTCCTCCGGGGTCTGCCTTGACCAGGTCTGCCTTGACCGGGTCCGCCTTGATCATGTGCGCAATAGCCGCGCGTTCATTATCGTTAAGCCCAGAATAGTGCCGCGTGACGCCGCGCACCACTCGATTGCCGCCCTGCGCCAATGCGACACGCCGGCGATAAACTGCCGCGCTATGTCTTTACCTTAACTCCACGTAACCGGCCGCAGGCGATGCAGACTTAACGATTCTCTACTATGAAGTTCTAATGGCCTCACAGTCCGTCCGGTTCATGCAGTGACGCGCGCGACCCCATTGACGGCATTTCGGAATGCGAGCGCGGCGGTCGACGCCGGCCATGCTGCGTTTCCGCGCTTGACTGATTTGTCACGCGACTTGCCGCATGACTTTCCACATGACTTGGCGCCGGCATTCAGCTTCCGCATCCATACCGATTTGGCGAGCGTCGAAAGCGAATGGCGTGCGTTCGAACAGACCGCCGACGCAACCCCGTTCCAATCGTTCGATTGGCTCTCGACGTGGCAGCGCCGGGTCGGCACGCTGGACGGCACCGTGCCGGCCGTGGCGATCGGCCGCTTTGCCGACGGCCGCACGGCTTTCATATTTCCGCTCGCCGTCGAACCGCGGCGTCTGATGTCTCGACTGTGCTGGCTCGGCCAGAATTTGTGCGATTACAACGCGCCACTCCTCGCCCGCGATTTTTCCAGCCGCGTCACGGCGGACGGCTTTCGGGCGCTATGGGACGAAGTCCTGAGACAAATTCAATTCGATCCGCGGCTGCGGTACGATTGGATCGAGTTCGAAAAGATGCCGCAGACGGTCGGGGCTCAGGCCAATCCGTTTACTTTTCTCGGCGTTATTCCCAACGCCAACAGCGCCCACATCACGCGTCTGGGCAGCGAGTGGCCATCGTTCTATCGCGCCAAGCGCTCGTCGGCGACGCGCCGCCGCGATCGCTCCAAGCGCAAGCACATGGAGGAATACGGCGAGATCAGCTTCGCGACTGCTTCGGACGTGGACGATATTCGGCGGACGCTGGGAACCTTGTGGGAGCAGAAGAAGCTCATCTTCGCGCGCAAGGGAATTGCCGACATTTTCGAGCGGCCCGGATATCGCGAGTTCTTTCTCGATTTCGCCACTGACCCGCGGAGCCGTCAACTCGCCCATGTCAGCCGCGTGGATATCGGCGCGACGTGTGCGGCGGCGAATTTCGCCATCGTATTCGGCGATTGCTATTTTCATGTGCTGTCGAGCTATTGCGACGGCCAATTGGCGCATTATGGGCCGGGAGCGCTGCACCTGCGCGACCTCATGGCCTATGCGATCGGACGCGGCCTGCAGCGCTTCGATTTCACCATCGGTGACGAGTATTATAAATCGGAATGGTGCGACATCCGGCTCGAGCTTTTCGACTATGGCGCCGCCGCGACCTGGCGCGGGATTCCGGCGCATACCGGGTCGCAGATGCGGCGCCGGCTCAAGCGTGTGATCAAACAAACGCCGGCGATCTGGCGGCTGGTGTCGAAGCTGCGCGCCACCTACGGCGCGCTTACGCAGCCGCGGATGCCGTAATATACTCCAGCGTCCGATTGAGCGCGGCGGTGGGGAATGGCTGAACAGCACGCGATATCCGATCCGGCGGCGCAGTGGCCGGATTTGCCGTTTGCAGCGTGGAACGAGACCTGCGACACGCTGCAGCTTTGGATTCAGATTGTCGGCAAAATCCGCATCGCGTTGACGCCACTCATCAATCATTGGTGGAATGCGACGCTCTTGGTGACGGCCCGCGGCATCGAGGCGCCCGCGATGCCCTACCGGGGGCGCATGATCGACATGGTGTTCGACTTCGCCCAGCGCCGTCTCGCTATCGAAACGAGCGACGGCCGCCGCGAGAGCATCGAGCTTCGGCCGATGACGGTCGCCGACTTCTACGCCGCATTGATGCAGGCGCTGCATCGGCTCGATATCGAGGTCCAAATCTGGACCATGCCTTGCGAGATTGCGGGTGCCATGCCGTTCCGATCAGGATCGCACGCATGCGCAATACGACGCAGCCTATGCGCGAAAATTCTGGCTGGCGCTGCTGCAGGCGCAACGCCTGATGAATGAATTCCGCGCCCGCTTCATCGGCAAAGCGAGCCCGGTGCATTTCTTCTGGGGCAGTTTCGACCTTGCGGTGACGCGGTTCTCCGGCCGCACCGCGCCGCCGCCGACCAGCGTGACGCCCAATGTGGCGCCCTGGGTGATGACGGAGGCCTATTCGCACGAAGTCTCGAGCTGCGGCTTCTGGCCGGGCAATGGCGGCTACGGCCGCGCCGCCTTCTATTGCTATGCCTACCCGGAGCCGGCGGGCTTTCGCGACGTTTCGCTGCGCACGCCGGGCGCTTTCTACGACAAGGGGCTCGGGCAATTCATTTTGCCCTATGACGCGGTGCGCGAGACGCGCGATCCCGATGCGCTGTTGCTCGGCTTTTTCCAGGAAACCTACGACGCCGCGGCCGACCTTGCGCACTGGGACCGCAAGGCCCTGGAGCGCGGCCGGACGGCGGCGATCACGCCCCGTTGAGCTCGCGGCGCACCAGCGCCGCGCCTTCCGCCATCGCCTTCATTTTGCCGAAAGCGACCGCGCGCGGCAGATATTTCATGCCGCAATCGGGCGCCACGACCAGCCGATCCGCCGGCACATGATCGAGCGCGCGGCGGATTCGTTCGGCGACAATTTGCGGCGTCTCGATCGTCATGTCGGACAGGTCGATGACGCCGAGGATGATCGTTTTCGACGGCAGCTCGCGCAGAATTGTCAGGTCGAGCTTGGGCTGCGCCGCCTCGATGGAAATCTGCTGAGCCTTGCTGCTTTCGAGTTCGGCCAGGAACGAATAGCCCGACGGCTTGTCGTGCACCACGGCCGCATAGCCGAAACATAGATGCACCGCGACCGTGCCGGTAACGCCCGCCAGCGCGCGGTCGAGCGCTTTGAGCCCATAGCGCCGCGCCTTGTCGGGATGCTGCTGCATCCACGGCTCGTCGATCTGGACGACGTCGGCGCCGGCGGCAAACAGGTCTTTGATTTCGGCATTCACCGCATCCGCATAGGCGAGCGCGACCGCTTCTTCGTCTTTGTAATAATCGTCCTGGGCCTGCCGGCCCATGGTGAACGGACCCGGGATCGTCGCCTTGATGGCGCGGTCGGTATTGGCGCGCAGCACTTGCAGGTCGCGCAGCTCCACCGGACGGGTGCGCCGGATCGGGCCGACCACGCGCGGCACCGGAATGGCCCGGCCGGTGCGGTTGATCACGGTGCCGGGGCGTTCGATGTCGATACCGTCGAGCGCGGTGGCGAAACGGTTGGAGTAGCTTTCGCGCCGCTGTTCGCCGTCGGAGATGATATCGAGCCCGGCGCGCTCCTGGTCGCGGATGGCGAGGATGGTGGCGTCGTCCTGCGCCGCTTCGCGCTTGTCCGGCAGCGACCAGCCAGAGATCATCGACGCGGATCCGCGGCACCTGCTTCGACAGCCTGTCGCGGTCGATCAGCCATTCCGGCTGCGGATAGGAGCCGACGAGGGAGGTGGGTAGCAGCATCTAATTATTCGTTGCCCTCTCTAACGAAATCCTCCCCCGCAAGGCGGGGGAGGATGCAATGTTCGATCGGCGCCTTATCCCAGAGCCTTCTCGTAGGGATAGATCATGCTGCCGGTCTTCTCGTCGGCGGGCGTGAGCACGGTCTGATAGCCCATGCCGCGCCAGGTATCGAGGTTCGCGGCATCGGTGAGGCCGTGATATTGCACCTGCATCATTCCGGACTTGGTCCATTCGCCGTCTTTGCCGAATTTGATGCCGTCGGGGCCATGATGGTTTTGAACTCGTGGCTGCGCAGGTAGTCGGCGATCTTGTCGTCGTTGATGCTCTTTGGCGCCTTCGACGGCCTGTTGCAGCACCTGGAAATAGGCGTAGCCCCAGCCGCCGAGATAATAGCCGAGCGGATCGACGCCTTCGGCCTTGGCGCGGCCCTGGTAGGTCTTGAAGAAGTCCGCGGCCGGCGCCATCAATTTCGGCGACGGCACCCAGGTCTCGTAATTGACGATGCCGTTGAGCTTGGACTTGAGCTTGTCCTTGAACACGGTCGCCTGCAGGCCGACCATGGCGCCGCCCATCATCTTCGGCTTCAGGCCAAGTTCGTTGGCCGACAGCGTCAGGCCGACCGAGCTCAGCGGATAGGAGCAGAACACCACCAGATCCGGATTGGCGGACTGGATGGCGCGGATGATCGGCGAGAAGTCGGTCGTATTCGGCGGATAGGTCTTGTCGTAGACGATCTGGAAGCCGTATTTTTTCGCGTTGTTGCGCGCGCCTTCGCGGCGTTGCGCGAAAAGTCGGCGTCCTCGGCCGCGATCGCGATGGTTTTCGGCTTCGGGTTCTGCGCGGCGGCGACCTGGAAGAAGCCTTCGGTGAAGGACTCCTTCGGCGTCGGGCCGGACGGCAGCATCGAGAAATATTTCGGATAATGGAATTCGCTGTTGGCGGCGAGCGCGAACAGCCCGATCAGGGTCTTGCCCTTTTGCATGGCGACCGGAATGGCCGGCGCCACCATGTTGGTCGCATAGCCGGAGACGATGAGGTCGACTTTGTCGACGTCGAGGAGCTTCGTGTAGATGCCGGGCACGGTCATCGGGCTTCGACTGGTCGTCGTAATTGACCAGATCGACTTGACGGCCGAGCAGACCGCCCTTGGCGTTGACTTCCTCTTGCCAGATTTTGGCGCCGAGCAGCGCCTGTTTGCCGTTGGCCGCGAGCGGACCGGTCAGCGCCATGCTGAAGCCGATTTTGATCGGGCCTGTGCCTTGCGCGAACGGCCCGCCCGGTCGCCAAGGCGGGTGAAATCAGGGCGGCGCCGATACCGGCATTGACGCCGCGCCGGGTTATGCGATGACTCATGGGGTTCCTCCAGAACACGGGTTTTCTATTCATTGTACCTGGCGGCTGCTCGATTTCGAGCGTGACGCGACAGTGTCGGCCGCAGAATGCCCTGGTTTAGCGCTCCTGGAAAGAGAAGCGTTGGGGAGCGTGGCAAATTGCGCGGGGTGCATCCTGCGGGGGCTTGGGCCCGTTAGGTCCTTGTACTCGGGCCCGGCCCGATCTACTTTAGCGTGCTTTTGCCCGGATGACGGCAAGCCGGAATTGAACCGGCAATTAAATCGGCATGTCCGGGCGGATCGAAAGGGAACGACCATGGCTTGGACGACCCCCATCCTCGTTGAGATTTGCATCGGCCTCGAGATCAACGGCTATCTGCCGGCCGAATTCTGATCCGCCGAGTTTCGTGACCCCTGAGCGGGGCGCCGTTGCTAGCCCGCTTGTCGCCATCGTCCTCGGTGCCGCGGCAGGCGGTGGCTTTCCGCAATGGAATTGTCGTTGTCCCACCTGCCGGCTGGCCTGGGCCGGCGACCCTCGGGCCAAGCCGCGGACGCAGGCAAGTCTCGCCGTGTCGGCTGACGGCGAGCACTGGACTTTGCTCAACGCCTCGCCCGACCTGCGGGCGCAGATCCAGGCAACGCCGGTTTTGCAACCCAAGGGCGGGGTGCGCGGCAGCCCGATCGCAGCCGTCGTCCTGACCGGCGCCGAGGTCGACCAGACCGCAGGCTTGCTGACGCTGCGCGAACGCCAGAGCTTTGCGCTTTTCGCCACCGCCGAGACCCATGGGGCGGTTGCCGCCAATCCGATTTTCGGTGTGCTCGATGCCGGCCTTGTGCGGCGCGAGAGCGTAGCGCTGAATAGGGCCTTCACGCTGCCGGGCGGCCTGCAGGCGGAATTGTTTGCCGTTCCCGGCAAGGTCGCGCTCTATCTCGAAGGCGCCGATCCGGAACTGAAGGCGGAGACCGGCGCCAATGTCGGCGTCGAGATCGTCGCCGGGCCGCGCCGGCTCCTTTACGTGCCGGGCGCGGCCGGCGTTACGGTGCCGCTGCACGAGCGGCTGTTGCGCGCCGATGCCGTGCTGTTCGACGGCACGCTGTTCGCCGATGACGAGATGATCGCGAGCGGCACCGGTGCCAAGACCGGTCGGCGCATGGGTCATATGCCGCTCGACGGCGAGGGTGGCACCATCGCGGCGCTCGGGACCTACAAGGGGCGCCGCATCTTGACCCACATCAACAACACCAATCCGATCCTGATCGAAGGCTCCGCCGAGCGCCGCAAGGTGGAGGCCGCAGGCTTCGAAGTCGCCGAAGACGGCATGGAGATCGTGCTGTGAGTTTGCTGACGGCAGACGAACTGGAAACCAAACTGCGCGACATCGGTGCGCGGCGTTATCACCGTCTGCATCCGTTTCACACGCTGTTGCATGGCGGCAAGTGCAGCAAAGGCCAGGTGCAGGCCTGGGCGCTCAATCGCTATTATTATCAGGCGATGATCCCGCTGAAAGATGCGAGCCTGATCGCGCGGTGCGAGGATCAGGCGATCCGTCGTGAGTGGCGCAGCCGGCTGGTCGATCATGACGGCGAGCGCGACGGCGAGGGCGGCATCGCGCGCTGGCTAAAGCTCTGCGACGGCTTCGGCCTCGATCGCGCCTATGTCATGTCGCTGCGCGGGCTCTTGCCGGCGACGCGGTTTGCGGTCGACGCCTATGTGCATTTCGTCCGCGAAAAGTCTTTGCTCGAGGCCATCGCCTCCTCGCTCACCGAGCTGTTCTCGCCCGCGATCATCAGCGAGCGCATCGAGGGCATGCTGAAAAACTACGATTTCGTCACCGCCGATACGCTGGCCTACTTCTCAAAGCGGCCGCCGCAGGCGGAACGCGATTCCCGCTTTGCGCTCGATTACGTCAAGCGTCACGCCCGAACACCGGAAGCCCAAGCACAGCGTGGTCGCCGCGCTCGAATTCAAATGCGACGTGTTATGGGCGATGCTGGATGCGCTCTATCATGCCTATGTTGCTCCCGGTCACGTTCCGCCCGGCGCTTTCGTGCCGGAAGATGCCGAGAACCAGCAAACAGAGCAGATAGGGGCATCGGATGACTGACGCGACGGCTGCCATTGCGGCCGATGCCCGGCCCCGTTTGCCGCGCGGGGTTCGGCTCGTGCACAACGAGGCGCAAGGCGGCTGGGTACTGCTGGCGCCGGAGCGCGTGTTCAAGGCGGATGCCATCGCCGCCGAGATCGTCAAACGCTGCACTGGCGAGGCGAGTTTTCAAGCGATCGTCGACGATCTGGCAAAAACTTTTAATGCGCCGCGCGAGCGAGTCTTGGCCGACGTGACGGCGATGCTGCGATCGCTCGCCGACAAGAAGCTGTTGGAGCTGTGACGTGACCGAACGCGCCGGCGTGCCTTCCTACACGCCGCTCGGGCTGCTCGCCGAGCTGACCCATCGCTGCCCGCTGGGTTGTCCCTATTGCTCCAATCCGCTGGCGCTCGATCGCGCGCGAAGACGAGCTCGATACGCCCACATGGGCACGCGTTTTCACCGAGGCCGCGGCTCTCGGCGTGCTGCAAGTCCATTTGTCGGGCGGCGAGCCCGGCGCGCGCCGCGATCTGGTCGAGATCACGGCCGCAGCGCATAGGGCTGGCCTTTACACCAATCTGATTACATCTGCGGTCGGAATTACGCCGCAGATACTAGATCGGCTCAGCGATGCCGGTCTCGATCACGTGCAGATTTCGATTCAGGACAGCGAGCAGAAGAGCGCCGACCACATCGCCGGCTATGACGGCGCCTTTGCACGAAAGCGCGCGTTGGCCGCCGACGTCGTGCGTCTGAAAATTCCCCTCACGGTGAATGTCGTCGTGCATCGCGCCAATATCGGCCGCATCGACGAGATGGTGGCCTTGGCGGTCGGGCTCGGCGCGAGCCGGGTCGAGATCGCGCATGTCCAGTACTACGGCTGGGCGCTGGAAAATCGCGCCGCCTTGATGCCGAGCGCCGAGCAAGTCGCGCGCGCGACCGACGGCGGTCGAGGAACTGCGCCGCCGCCATCACGGCGAAATCGTCATCGATGCGGTGGTGCCCGATTATCATGCGCGGCTGCCAAAGCCCTGCGTCGGCGGCTGGGGGCGGCGCTCGCTCAATGTGACGCCGGCCGGCAGGGTGCTGCCGTGCCATGCGGCGGAATCGATTTCCGGCCTCGAATTCTGGTCGGTGCGCGATCACTCGCTGGCCGACATCTGGAAAAACTCGCCGGCCTTCAACGCCTTCCGCGGCACCGCCTGGATGCCGGAACCGTGCCAAAGCTGCGCCCGGCGCGACGTCGATTTCGGCGGCTGCCGCTGCCAAGCCTTTGCGCTGACCGGCGATGCGCGCGCGACCGATCCGGTCTGCCACCTGTCGCCGGCGCATGCGGCGGTCGTTGCTTTGTCGGAGGTGCAAAACGAAGCGCCTTATCGATACCGGCGCATGTAGATACGCGCTCACGTTTAAGGCCGCCCGCGAAGAGGGCCTCAAATCGTCATTGCACGCAGGGGGCGAAATGGCGGAGACTACCGGTAAGGAAGCCGGCACGATCGGACTTCCATACCGGGAGGAATGTCATGGTTCGACGCATATCGGCCGGCCCGATATTGGCCGGGACGCTTTGTCTATTGGCCGCAACGGCAGTCGCGCAGCAACAAAACAATTCAGCGCAATCGCCCGCCGCCCCGGCCGCGGCGCCCGCAATGGCGCCGCCGCCTGCCGCGACCGCCCCGGCCGCGCCCGCATTGCCGCCGGGCTCGCCACTCTTCGATCGGCCGTCCGGAAGCGAAGCTGCCAGCAAGCTCGCACCGGTGCCGGCGCCGCCAATCGCAGTGGCTGCCGACAAATTGCCGCTCGACAAGCTTAAAGTACCGAAAGGCTTCAAGCTCGAAGTTTACGCAAGCGGCATCGCCGACGCCCGAACGCTGGCGCAGAACGACGACGGTTCGGTGATTTTCGTCGGCAATCGGGTGCGCGACAAAGTCTACGCCATCGTCAACAAGGGCGGAAAACGCGACGTCAAAATCGTCGCCCAGGGGCTCTATCGCCCGAACGGCGTCGCATTCAAGAATGGCACGCTCTACATCGCCGAACTGTCGCAGATTTCAAAGCTCGACAATGTGCTGGCCAATCTCGACAAGGGACCGCAGAAGCCGACCGTCATCTATTCCGATCTGCCGAAGGACGAAGCCCATGGCTGGAAATATCTGGCGATCGGTCCCGACAACAAGCTCTATTTCGAGGTCGGCCAGCCTGGCAACAATGTCTTGCATGACGACGCGCATGGCCAGCTCCGCCGCATGAATCTCGACGGCACCGGTGTCGAGAAGATCGCGTTCGGCATCCGCAACACGGTCGGCTACGACTGGAATCCGAAGACCAAAGAACTCTACTTCACCGACAATGGCCGCGATTGGATGTCGGAGGATCTGCCGAACGACGAACTCAATCGCATCACCAAGCTCGGCCAGGATTTTGGCGAGCCGTATTGCCATCAAGGCAACATCCCCGATCCGACATTCGGCTGGGGCCACGACTGCAAGGATTACGTGCCGCCGATCGCGCTGATGGGCCCGCATGCCGCAGCGCTCGGCATGAAGTTCTATACGGGAAGCATGTTCCCGGCGAAATATAAGGACAACGTCATTGTCGCCCGTCACGGCTCTTGGAACAGAACCAAGAAGTTCGGCGGCGACGTCGTGATGGTGCAGATCAAGAAAGACGGCAACGCCGGCGATATCGAGCCGATCGTCACCGGCTTCTTGCAACCCGACAATAATTACGTCGGCCGTCCGGTGGACGTACTGGTGATGAAGGATGGGTCGTTGTTGATCTCCGACGACTGGAACGGCGCCGTGTGGCGTTTGAGCTACGGCAACAATACACACACCGCGAGCCGTTGATCGCAATTCTATCAAAGCCGGGGGCGGACATCGCCCCCGGATTTTTGCGTCGCATTACTTTTCACGTCGCCTTATCGGAGTCCAAAAAGTGCGCAGGATCGGGCTTGCGCTGTCGATTGCGTGCTTTGCGGCGACATCCGCCGCGGCGCAGAGCGTCAAGGATCGGCTGCCGACATGCCTTTCCTGTCACGGCGCGAATGGACAGTCGGTCGATACCGGCGTGCCTTCGCTCGGGGCCCAGCAGGCCTATTACGTTACGGTTCAGCTTTTGATGTTCCGCGACCGGATGCGGATCGCCGATCCGATGAACGATATGGCAAACGGGCTGACCGACGCCGACCTGCAAGACTTTGCCGACATCGTTTCGAAGCTGCCGCCGCCGCAGCCTGAGCCCGGCCCGGCCGACGAAGCGCGGATCACGCGGGCGAGAACTTTGGTCGAGCAGAATCACTGCAATTTCTGCCATCTGACAAATTTCGCCGGGCAGCAGAACGTCCCGCGCATCGCCGATCAGCGCGAGGATTATCTGATCAAGGCGTTACGCGGCTACAAGGACAATTCGCGGCGCGGTTATGACGGCACCATGGCGGATGTTATCGCGCCGATTACCGATGACCAGATATTGGACTTGGCTTATTATCTCGCGCGGGTGAAATAAGATTTTGGGTGAAATAAGACTGTGGCACCCGGGGTTGATTCGGTCGCGCAGGCCGAGCAAGGCTATCGCGTTCCAACGGGGAGAGTGTAAACTTGGCGTAAATCTGCCGGAGGCGTGATCCGATGGGATGAACGCGCCGGGCTCTTTAGGGGCGAATTCAAAGCGGGAGGACGAGTATGACGGCCCTTTCCATCAACGGAAAATCCTACACTGTCGATGTCGAGTCCGATACGCCACTATTGTGGGTGCTGCGCGACACGATCGGATTGACCGGAACAAAATACGGTTGCGGCATCGCCCAATGCGGCGCCTGCACGGTGCATATCAACGGCGTTGCCACCCGCTCGTGCCAAGTGCCGGTCGGCACCGTCGGATCGAAGTCCATCACCACGATCGAATCGCTGGCGCAAAACGGCAAGCTCCATCCGGTGCAGCAGGCCTGGCTCGATCTCGACGTACCGCAATGCGGCTATTGCCAGAGCGGCATGATCATGGCGGCCGCGTCGCTGCTTAAGACCAACCCCAAGCCCACCGATGACGATATCGATGCGGCCATGACCAATATTTGTCGTTGCGGGACCTATCAGCGTATCCGCGCCGCGATCCACGCCGCGGCCGGCAAAGCGTAAGGGAGCGCACGATCATGACAAAGATGCAGAAATTCAACCGTCGTTCCTTCGTCGTCGGATCCAGCGCCGCGGGCGCCGGATTGGCGCTCGGATTCAATCTGCCGTTCGGCCCCCTCACCGCGCACGCCGATGATGTGATCCGCGCCGCCGACGGCTCGCCGGAAGTCGATGCCTGGGTGGTGATTAGGCCCGACGATACCGTCGTCATCCGTATTGCCCGATCCGAAATGGGTCAGGGCACCATGACGGGCCTGGCGCAACTCGTCGCCGAGGAGCTCGATTGCGACTGGTCGAAGGTCACGACCGAGTTTCCGACGCCGGGAGCCAATGTGGCGCGCAAGCGCGTGTGGGGCGATTTCTCCACCGGCGGCAGCCGCGGCATTCGCGAGTCTAACGAATATGTCCGTAAGGGCGGCGCCACGGCGCGCATGATGCTGATCCAGGCGGCGGCGAATTCCTGGAATGTCCCGGTTGCCGAATGCAGCGCTTCGAACAGCGTGATCACGCACACATCGGGCAAGAAGACCACCTACGGCAAGGTGGCGGAAGCAGCCGCCAAGCTCGAAGCCCCGAAGGACGTGCCGCTCAAAGATCCGAAAACCTGGACCATCGCCGGCAAGCCGCTGAAGCGGCTCGACACCATGCCCAAGATTACCGGCCAGCCGATCTTCGGCATCGATACCCGGCAGCCCGGAATGGTCTACGCCGCGATCAACGCCTGTCCGGTGTTCGGCGGCAAAGTTGCAAGCTACGACGCCGCGAAGGTAACCGACATGCCGGGCGTCAAAAAGGTGGTGAAGGTCGGCGACAATGCCATAGCGGTCGTCGCCGATTCTTGGTGGCGGGCCAAGAAGGCCCTCGAAGCGATGCCGATCTCCTGGGACAACGGCGACAACGCCAAGGTCTCGAGCGCCTCGATCGCGGAGTTCCTCAAGGAAGGCCTCGACGCCGAGGAAGCTTTCGTGGGCAACAAGTCGGGCGACGCGAAAGGCGCGCTCGCCGGCGCCGCGAAGGTGGTCGAGGCGGTCTATTCCTACCCGTACCAGAACCACGCCCCGATGGAGCCGATGAATGCCACGGCGATTTACACCGCCGATCGCTGCGAGGTGTGGTGCTCGACGCAAAACGGCGAGGCGGCGCTGGCGGTGACCGCCGAAGCCTCCGGTCTGCCGGTCGCGCAATGCGACGTTCACAAGACCTTCCTCGGCGGCGGCTTCGGCCGCCGCGGCCAGAGCGACTATGTCCGTCAGGTCGTGACCATCGCCAAGGAAATGCCGGGCACGCCGGTGAAGCTGTTGTGGTCGCGCGAAGAGGACATGACGCATTGCTTCTATCACCCGATCACGCAGTGCAAGATGCGGGCGGGCTTCGACGCCGACAAAAACCTGATTGCGCTGCACATGCGCATCTCGGGTCAGTCGATCCTCGCCACCGTGTTCCCGTCGCGCATGGTCAACGGCATGGATCCGGTCACCTTCCAGGGCCTCGGCGCGAAGGGGCCGGAAGGCGAGTTCGGCTACAACGTGCCGAACCTCCTGATCGACCACGCGATGCGCAATCCTTCCGTGCCGGCGGGCTTCTGGCGCGGCGTCAACACCAACCACAACGCGATCTATGTCGAGACTTTCATGGACCAGCTTGCGCACGAGGTCGGCGAAGATCCGCTCGCATTCCGGCTCAAATATTTGAAGCCAAAGCACGCCGCCGTGCTCAAAGCGGTCGCCGATAAGGCGGGCTACGGCAAGCCGGCGCCGCAGGGCGTCTATCGCGGCCTGGCGCAGATCATGGGTTTCGGCAGCTATGTGGCGGCCTGCGCCGAGGTCTCGGTCACCGACGGCCACGTCAAGGTGCATCCGCATCGTCGGCGGCACCAATTCGGGCCATGCCGTCAATCCGGAACAGATCGCGCGCCAAGTCGAAGGCTCATTCGTCTTTGGCCTTTCTGCCATGATGTACGGCGAATGCACCGTCCGCGGCGGCGCCATCGAGCAGAAAAACTTCGATACCTATCAGGTGATGCGGATCGACGAGATGCCGAAGGTCGAGGCCATCGTCATGCCGGACGGCGAGTTCTGGGGCGGCGTCGGCGAGCCGACCATCGCGGTGGCGGCGCCGGCGGTGCTCAATGCCATCGCGGCGGCGACCGGCAAACGCATCCGCAACTTCCCGCTCAAGGACAACGACCTGAGCGCGGCCTAGCTGCAAACTTCTTCCTCCCCCCTTGTGGGGGAGGGGAACATTATGCGTGGTATGCGGCGCAGCGATGAAGGCCCGACGATGGTCGGCGTCAGAAGGAATCGCCGGCAAATCCTTGCGGCGGCTGCGAGTGCGGCCGCCGCAGCGGCGTGGCCGCATCCTGTCGTCGCGCAAACTGCGCCCCGCATCGTCATCGTCGGCGGCGGCTTTGCCGGCGCCAGTTGCGCGCGGGCGCTGCGCGAGGTCGATCCGCGCATCGCAATTACGCTGGTCGAGGCGCGGCGGATCTATACGGCGCCGCCGCTGAGCAACGGCGTGCTCGGCGGCATCCGCACTCTCGGCGATCAGCAATTCACCTACGACAAAATAGCCGCTGCCGGCATCAAGGTCGCGATCGCAAGCGCCACCGGCGTCGATCCGCAAACACGGAGCGTGACGCTTTCGACCGGCGATCGCCTGCCTTACGACCGGCTCGTGCTCGCCCCCGGTATCGATTTTCGCTGGGATGCGATTGCCGGCTACGGCGAATCAACCGCCGCGCAATTGCCCCACGCCTGGACGGCCGACGGCGAGCAAATCGAACTGCTGCGCCGTCAGATCGAGGCGATGGATGACGGCGGCACGGTGGTGATTGTCGTCCCCGTCAATCCGGCGCGCTGTCCGCCCGGTCCCTACGAGCGGGCGAGCATGATCGCCCATTATCTGAAAACCAAAAAGCCGCGCTCGAAGCTCGTCATCCTCGACGATAAGGACAGCTTCAGCATGCAGGCGTTGTTCCAGAGTGCCTGGAAGGGGCTTTATCCGGGGCTCATCGAATGGGTCTCGCCGTCGTCGGGCGGCGACGTGGCCTCTGTCGACGTTAAGAAGAAGACGATCGCGACCGATTTCGATACCTACAATTTCGCCGTCGCCAACGTGATCCCGCCCCAGATTGCCGGGCGCGTCGCAGCCGTCGCCGGCGTCGCCGATCGCACCGGATGGTGTCCGATCGATCCGGTGACTTTCGAATCGCAGTTGCAAAAAAATATCCACGTGATCGGCGACGCGGCGATCGCCGGCGCGCTGCCCAAATCGGCCTTCGCGGCGTCGATCGAAGGCAAGCTGTGCGCGGCCGCGATCGTGCGGCTCCTTTCGGGCGAGGCGCCGGACACGCCCAAACTGGTCAGCAACTGCTACAGCGTCGTCGCGCCGGGCTACGCCATATCGATCGCCGGCGTTTATCAGCCGGTCGACGGGCTATACGTTGAAGTGGAGGGGACAGGCGGCGTGAGCCCGCTCGACGCACCGCCGGCGTTCCGTGCCGAGGAAGCAAAATTCGCCGATGCCTGGTTCCGCACCAATACCTCAGCGATTTTCGGCTAGCGCGCTTGCCTGCCTGCTGATGCTGGGCGCGAGCAGTGTCCGGCCGGCGTATGCCGAGGGGCTCGTTCCTCATGCGATTGTCGGTGACGCCATCCCGGCATCTTTGACCGGCGCCAAGGGCGATGTCGCGCGCGGCCGGGCGATCGTCGCCGATCACAACCGCGGACTTTGCCTGCTCTGCCATTCCGGGCCGTTTCCGCAGGACAGGTTTCAGGGCAATATCGCGCCGGATCTGAGCGGCGCCGGTTCGCGCTGGAGCGAGGGACAATTGCGGCTGCGGATCGTCGATGCGAGCAAAATCAACCCGAACACCATCATGCCGCCATTCTATCGCATCGATGGCTTGACCCGGGTTACCGAGCAATATCGTAACAAGCCCGTGCTCACAGCGGTGGAAATCGAGGACGTGGTGGCCTATCTGATGACGTTGAAGTGAGGTCTTAAACGCAATGTCCGGGAACGGCCGATCGCGGCGTGATGTTTTGAAAGCTGCAGGCGTGCTCGCCGGCGGCGCCGGTTTGGCTCCGTTCGCCATGGACCGCGCAGCGGCCACGCCCGCCATGATGCAGGATGCTGTCCGCGATTTTATCGGCGAAGCGACCGTGACAAAGGGCAAAGTGAAACTCGATCTGCCGCCGCTGGTCGAGAACGGCAATTCCGTCCCTTGCGTGGTTTCGGTCGACAGCCCGATGACGGCAGCCGACTTCGTCAAGGCCATCCACATCTTCAACGAAAAGAATCCGCAGCCTTATGTGATCTCGGTCCAGCTCGGCCCGCGCGCCGGACGCGCGGCCTTCGCGACCCGCATTCGTCTCGCCGATACACAGACCGTCACGGCGATCGCCGAGCTTTCCGACGGCACATTCTGGTCCGATACCGCCGACGTCATCGTCACGCTCGCGGCCTGCGTTGAGGAGCCGCACTGATGGCCCGCGCGCTCATTCATATCCCGCCGGCCGCCAAGCGCGGCGAGGTCATCGAGATCAAGACGCTGATCTCGCATGTGATGGAGACCGGCTACCGGATCGGCGTGACCGGTCAGCCGATCCCGCGCGACATCATCGAGAATTTCGTCTGCCTGTATAACGGCGAAGAAGTGTTTCGCGCCCGGTTTTTTCCCGCCATCGCGGCCAATCCTTACGTCTCGTTCTTCACCGTCGCGACCGAAAGCGGCACGCTGACATTTTCCTGGACCGATCAGCACGGCCAGACCCAAGTGCAGACCGCGGCGATCACGGTGACATGAGCCAGGCCGTGCGCCGCCTGAGCACATTTGCTTTTGTCGCCGCATTCATCAGCGCGGTCGCCGTCGCGGCAGCAATGCCGCTCGACGAGCGGCGCCCCGACAGCGACTTCATCGGCGCCGATACGCGCGCCATGCAAAACGACGACAGCGAAAATCCCGGGATGCTGGCAGTGCTCGACGGCGAGACGTTGTGGAACGAGAAAGCCGGCGCCAGCGAAAAATCCTGTGCGGATTGCCACGGCGATGCGCAGACCGGCATGAAGGGCGTTGCGGCGCGCTATCCAGCCTTCATTGCGGCGCTCGGCCGTCCGATCGATCTCGAACAGCGGATCAATATGAGCCGCGTCGACGATCAGAAGTCGGCGCCGCTGCCTTACGAGAGCGCGAACCTGCTCGCCCTGACGGCTTACGTCGCCCGGCAATCGCGCGGCATGCCGGTGGACGTGAAGGACGATGCGCAGGAAAAGCCCTTCATCGATGCCGGCCGCGAAATTTTCGAACGGCGGGAGGGGCAGCTCAATCTGTCCTGCGCGCAATGCCACGATGACAATTGGGGCAAGCGCCTCGCCGCGAGTCAGATCCCCCAAGCCCATCCCACCGGCTATCCGATCTATCGGCTCGAGTGGCAGGCGGTCGGTTCGCTGCAGCGGCGGTTGCGCGGCTGCATGAGCGCGATCCGGGCCGAGGTCTATGACTATGGCGCGCCCGAGCTCGTCGACCTCGAATTTTACCTGATGTGGCGGTCGCGCGGCATGGCGATGGAGACGCCGGCGGTGCGGCCGTAGACGACATTGCCCGCTCGGCGGTGGCCCCGTATGGTCCGTCGCCAATTTTTTCGGGGATCGGACCGATGAACGATGTCGCCAACAACAGTGCCGGCAAGAACGATGTCGCCAAGAACAATGTCGCCAAGAACAATCTCGCGAAGTCGCAGCAGCCGACGAGCTACGCCGCAAAGGCCTGGCAATCCGACGTCATCGTCGATCTGATCAAGCATTACGGATTCCCCTATATCGCGCTCAACCCCGGCGCGAGTTATCGCGGGCTGCACGATTCGCTCGTCAATTACGGCGGCAACCAGCCGCCGATCCTGCTCTGCCAGCACGAGAAGATCGCGGTGCAGATCGCGCACGGCTACGCCAAGGCGACCGGCCGGCCGATGGTGGCGATCGTGCACGATGTGGTCGGCATGCTGCACGCCACCATGGGCATCTATTACGCGTATATCGATCGCTGCCCGGTCTTCGTCATCGGCGCCACCGGCCCGATGGACGAAAGCCGCCGCCGTCCGTTCATCGATTGGATTCATACCGCGAACGTCAATGGCGAGCAGCTGCGCCATTACGTGAAATGGGACTATCAGCCGGCGAGCATCGAAGGCGTGCCGGATTCTTTCGCGCGCGGCTATGCGACGATGATGACGGAGCCGCAGGGCCCGATCTATATGTGTTACGACGCCTGGCTGCAGGAACAGCCGCTTGAGCAAGGACGTGGCGCTGCCGGCGCCGTCGAGCAACAAAGTGCCGGTGCCGATGGCGGCGGATCCGATGGCGCTCGCCGCCGTCGCCGATCGGTTGCTCGCCGCCAGATATCCGGTGCTGATGGCCGAATATGTCGCGCGCAACGAAAGCGGCTTCGATAATCTCGTCGCGCTGGCCGAGACCGTCGGCGCCGCGGTATTCGACGTCCATGCGCGGCTGAATTTCCCCAACCGCCATCCGCTCAATCTGAGCTGCGAGAAGGAGATTTTTGCCGACGCCGATCTGATCCTGTCGCTCGATACCCGCGACTGGGAGAAGTCGACCCATTTCAACGATCGCACCAAGCGTCAGGTCATGCCGCATTATCCGGCGCATTGCGAGATGATCGAGGTCGGCTTCGGCGAGATCAATTTGAGCAAATGGTCGATGGATTACGGCCGCATGCCGACCTGCAGCCTGCGGGTCCTCGGCGATACGCTCACCGCAATCCCGGAGCTGACGCGGCTGTGCCGCGAGCGCATCGCCAAGGACCCGGCGCTGGCCAAAAGCATCGCGGCGCGCACCAAACTGGTCGCGGCCAAACATGACGCGATGTTCAAGACCTGGGCCGCCGAGGCAAAGCAGGAGTGGGACGGGCTGCCGATCACGCTGCCGCGGCTCGCAAGCGACATGTGGGAGGCGATCAAAGACGAGGATTGGGTGCTGACCGCCTGCACGCTGCAGGATTGGGTCTACAAGCTCTGGGATTTCGACAAGCCGTACCGCCATGCCGGCCAGGCGCTCGGCACCGGCACCCAGATCGGCGTTTCGCTCGGCGTCGCGCTGGCGCATCGCGGCACTGGCCGCCTGGTCATCGACATTCAGCCCGACGGCGATCTGATGTTCGATGCCGGCGCGCTATGGAGCGCGGCCAAGAACGACATCCCGATGCTGATCGTGATGTACAACAACCGCGCCTATTACAACGATTGGGAGCATCAGATCCGGGTCGCGCATCACCGCGGTACGCCGGTCGAGCGCGCCTATATTGCCCAAGACATCACCGGCCCGGATCCGGATTTCGCCAGTATGGCAAGAAGCATGGGCTGGTACGCCGAGGGCCCGATTGAAAACCCCGCCGACATCGTGCCGGCGCTACGCCGCGCCATCGCGCAAGTGAAAGCCGGCAAGCCGGCGCTGGTCGATACGGTGGTAAGGCCGCGGTAGTTCTTCCCTCCCCCCCTTGTGGGGGCCTTGTGGGGAGGGCAGGGTGGGTGGTCGGGAGGTGACTCTCAGAGATGACGCTAGGTGGAAGTCGTCGACACTCGCGCGTCGCCTCCCGACCCCCACCCCTAACCCCTGCCCATAAGGGGGAGGGGAATCGATCACTCCTTCACGCTCTTTACCGGCGTTTCGGGCGTCAAGCCGCCGCGGCGGCGCGCGAGAGTTTCCTTGCCGGTTATTTCCCACTGGCCGTTGACCGCACGGCTCGCATAGGTGTCCCACACCGCATCCCAGTCGCCGAGCGAATAGCCGTACCACGGCGGCTGCGGCGTCAGCGCCGGCAGGCCGAGTTCTTCCCAGATCTTGCGCGCGCCTTCCATGAATTCGCGCTTCGGCAGTGCGATGGGCGGGGCAGGCTGTTTCAGGGTGGCGTCGATCAGCATCGTCGACTCTTCGCCGCGCCGATTCGATTTAGGACCATGGCCGGCGGCCCGATGCGGTACGACGAGAACGTCGTCGAGCGGATTGGCGCGATAGGCGAGCGACCACAGCACGGCGTCGGCATTTTCCGGAATGATGTCCTCGCTCACCGCGATGACATATTTGCCGATATCGGCCTGCAACGTCGCCGCACCCTGCAACGCGCGCCAGATTTCACTCTGCGGCGTGCCACGCGCGAGCTGAACGAAGACCACTTTGCGCAGATTGGTCAGCGGCTCATGCAGTACGACGCGCGTGACGCCTTTGATGTTCAACGTATCGCGCAGATGCGCGAGGTAGCGCGGCTCGTAAGCCACCCGCTTCATCACGCTCGATTCGCTCGGCGTCACCTCGCTCAGGATCGAGACCCAGACCGGCTTCTTCTTGTGGGTGATCGCGGTGACCTGCATCGACATGTTGAAATCTTCGAGCTCCACATGACCGTGGCTCTCGCCGAACGGCCCTTCCGGCTCGAGCAGTTCCGGGTCGATCAGTCCCTCGATCACAAATTCGGCGTCCGCCGGTACGTCGAGATCGACAGTCGCGGCCTTGACGATGCGGATCGGGGCGCCGGCGAGGCCGCCGGCCACGGCCATTTCGTCGCAATCGATCGGCAGCTTTTGCGGCCCGGTAAACATCACCACCGGCGCGCAGCCGATCACGATCGCGATCGGCATCGGCTGTTTCAGCTTGCGGTATTTCTGCCAATGCACGTAACCGCCGGCGCCGCCGATGCGCGCCGCCATGCGTACGGCGAGGCGGTCGGTGGCTTTCAGCGCGCCCCGATAGGTGCCCATATTGCGGACGCCGGTTCCCGGATCCTTCGTGATGCACAGCGTCGCCGTGAGGTAGGGCGCCGAGTCGTAGCCCGGTGTCGAGATCGGCACCGGCAGGAGCTTTAATCCGCCTCCGGATGCACGCAGCGCGTCGCCCTTGATGACGACTTCCTGGCAAGGCGCGGCCGTGACGCGCACCGGCGGAATCGGATTGGCGATGGCGTTGAGCCAAGCGTCGCCGATTGCCTCGACCGGGCGGCCCATGCCGACCGCATAGATCTCGGCGGACGCCGCCAGCGCGCCGACCGCGACCGGAGCGTCATAGCGGTGGCCGGAGGAATCGATCACGTTTGTGAACAGAAAGGCGCGCCGGTCTTTCTCGTGCAAGCCGCCCTGGAACTGCCAGCGTACCAGCGGATGCAGTTCGGTGTCCTTGTTGATCGCCCGATCGATCCGCCGCAGCAGACCGGCCGCCTCCAGCCGGGCGAGATGCTCCTGGAAATCGAGCGGCGGGCCGCCCGACTGGGATTTGCTTCCAAGCGGATTGGGCTGGTCAAGCATGTTTTATTTCTTGTTCTTTTCGTAGTCCGCGATGATCGGCTTGGCGTGGCGGAAGGCGTCGACGCCAACCGGAGCACCGCAATAGATCATGATTTGCGTCAGCACGGCGCGGATCTCGTTCGGGGTCAGGCCATTGGTGAGCGCGCCGCGCACATGGGTCTGGAACTCATCCATCTTGCCCAGCACCGCGATCATGCCGAGATTGAGGATCGAGCGCTCGCGGGGTTTGAGCGTTTCATCGCCCCAGGTCTCGCCCCAGCAGTATTCGGTGAGGATGCGCTGAAAATCGCGGTTGAAATCGTCGACGTTCTGTAGCGCGCGATCCACATAGGCTTCGCCCAAAACCTGGCGGCGCTTGGCGAGACCGATATCGTAGCGTTTCTGGTCCATGGCGTTTCCCCACTGGTGTTTGATTTGAATTAGTCTTTGTCCGGCTCGCCCTTCCAGCGTTTGACTACGCCGGTATCGATGCCGAACAGGTCGAGCAGCCGGCCGCAGGTGTGATTGATGATGTCGTCGACGGTTTGCGGCCGATTATAGAATGCCGGCACGATCGGCGCGACGACGGCGCCGATATCGGCAAGCGTCGTCAGGCTGCGCAGGTGCCCACCGTGCAGCGGCGTTTCGCGCAGCGCCAGCACCAGGCGCCGCTTTTCCTTGAGCACCACGTCGGCGGCGCGCGACAACAGCGACGAGGTCACGCCGGTCGCGATCTCGCTCATGGTGCGGATCGAGCACGGCGCGACGATCATCCCCATGGTGGGGAACGAGCCCGATGAGATCGCGGCGCCGATGTCTCCGACCGGATAGTTCACCGCGGCGAGCGCGCGGACGTCCTTCGGTTTGAGATCGGTCTCGTAGACCAGCGTCATTTCCGCCGATTTGCTCATGACCAAATGGGTCTCGACGCCGGCCTTGCGCAGCATTTCCAAGAGCCGCACGCCATAGATCGTGCCCGAGGCGCCGGAGATGCCGACGATCAGCCGGGCAGGGGGCTTCCCGCCAGCTCCATCGGCCGTCTTGGCAGCGCTTTTGGCCATTTCCGCCCTCGTTCCTTCGGCGCCGGTTGTGGCACGGTTAGGGTGGGCGTCGCAACGCGATGCCGACGCGCCGGCTTCAGAGCCCGGCCTACGCTGCGGTGGCGTCGAACGCGTGGATAAGGACGCCTGTGGGCTCTTTCGGGAACGTCACGCCCAACACGTTTTCATAGGCCGCTACATTGGCCCGGGCGGCAGCAGACCGCGACGTGGCCGTTCCGAGCGGCCCGGAGCGGCTGAATTCGTAGAGCGCCTCCTGCTGCAGGCGTTCGGCCTCGAGCTCGACCGCTTTCACCTTGTCGCGGAAGGCCTCCTGCCTGGCGGGCTCGACCAGCGTCACGGCGCCCTTCAGTTTGCGGCGTGCATCGCGGATCGGCACGATGGTGAGGGTACGCCAATCGCGCACATTGTCGTCGAGCATTTTGACCTCGTCCGCCGACAATTGCCGGTCGTCGGAGGCGAGCCAGAACAAAAACAACAGCAAATTGACGTCGACGCCGAAACGGTCCTGTAACGCGATGCAGGCATCGGAGACGCCTGTTTGCCGGTAGAGCTTCAGCGAAAAACGCCAGAACGGCGTTTCGGTCGGCGGCTGCTGGTTTGGCATGGCTGCAGGGTACTCCATTATGCGCCGCAGAATGCTAGATTGGCCGGCGCAAGGAAAGCGATTAGCGGGGCGGGGGTCGCGTGGATACCAGGGTAGGCAGACGCGCATTCATCGCAACATTCGCGGGTACGGCGGCATTGCTCTTTGGTCCGCGCGCCGCGCGCGCACAGCAGCCGGGCAAGCTGCCGACGATCGGTTTTCTCAATAGCGCGTCGGCAAACGATTGGTCGCCAAGAGTTGCGGCGTTTCGCCAAGGTCTAAACAACGCCGGCTACACCGAAGGCCAGAACGTAGCGCTGATCTATCATTTTGCCGAATACCACTACGACCGACTGCGGGAGCTTGCACTGGATTTGGCGCACCGTGGCGTCGATTTGATCTTCGCCAGCGGCGGCGATAATGCGGTGCAGGCCGCGATGGCGGCAACGAACACACTCCCTATCGTTTTCACCAGCGCCAATGATCCGGTGGCGGCCGGTTATGTGCAAAGCCTCAATCGGCCCGGAGGGACCGTGACCGGGATCACCTTCATCGCCAGCTCGCTTGAGGCAAAGCGGATTGAGCTACTGCACGAGATCGATCCGAAGGCGGTGTCGATCGCCGTGCTTGTCGGTTCGGGGAACGCGCGGGCCGACAGCGAAACGCACCAGATCGAGGCGGCGGCGAACACGCTCGGGCTGCGCGTACGCTTCCTGAAGGCCAGTAGCGAAGACGA
The DNA here is from genome assembly GCA_963696555.1 of uncultured Alphaproteobacteria bacterium. Lineage (GTDB taxonomy): Bacteria > Pseudomonadota > Alphaproteobacteria > Rhizobiales > Xanthobacteraceae > BOG-931. The sequence continues at coordinate 461,084 of CAVOKR010000028.1, forward strand.
GTTCGCACCTGCCTTCAAGGATATTGTCCAAAGCGGCAGTGATGCGCTGCACATCGTGAGCAATCCGTTCTTTTCCGCCAAGGCCGGCACCCTTGCGGCGCTCGCAGCTGCCGCCGGCCTACCGGCGACCTGCGACACACGAGACTTCGCCGCCGCCGGCGGGCTCCTCAGCTATGGCGCCAGTATTACCGAAGCGTATCGGCTGGCCGGCACTTATGTCGGGCGGATTCTCAAGGGCGAGAAGCCCGCCGAATTACCGGTGCAGGAATCGACCAAGATTGAGCTCGTCATTAATCTCAAGGCCGCCAAGGCGCTCGGCCTTTCCGTGCCGCTGACGCTGCTTGGCCTCGCCGACGAGGTGGTCGAATGAGGCGGCGCGAGGTCATCGGCCTGCTCGGCGGCGCGGCCATGTCTTTGTTCAAGCCGCTCGCGGCCCGCGCGCAGCAGGATGGTCGCGTCCGCCGCATCGGTGTGCTTCAGGTCCAAGGCCAGAACGATCCCGATGCGGCGGCGCGAGGTGAGGCGTTCCGCCAGGCGTTGCAGCGTTTGGGCTGGATCGACGGCCGCAATGTGCAGATCGACACGCGCTGGAATGCTGCCGCTCCCGACCGCATTCGCACCTACGCGGCCGAACTCGCGGCACTCGCGCCCGACGTTATTTTGGTGAGCGGTGCAGCGGGCGTGGCGCAAATGCTGGAGGCGACCCGCACGGTGCCTATTGTCTTCGTACTGGTAGCCGATCCCGTCGGTGCCGGTTTTGTCGGCAGCCTGGCGCATCCCGGCGGTAACGTGACCGGCTTTACCGCGGTCGAATACGGCGTCGGCGGCAAATGGCTTGAACTGCTCAAACAGATCGCACCCGGCTTGACGCGCGCCGCGGTTATCCGGGATCCTGCGGTTTCCGCCGGAGTCGGGCTGTTCGGCGTTATCGAGTCGGTAGCGCCATCGCTGGGCGTGGAAGTCGTCCCGGTGAACGTGAGCGACGCGACCGAGATCGAGCGCGGCATTGATGCATTCGCGCGCGGTCCGAATGATGGTCTGGTCGTCACCGCAAGCGCATTGGCGTTCGCCCATCGCGACCTGATCGTGACGCTAGCAACCCGGTACAGGCTGCCTGCGGTTTACCCCGCGCGGCCGTTCGTCGCCTCCGGCGGCCTCGCCGCCTACACGCCCAATATCATCGAGGAATATCGGCTCGCGGCCGGCTATGTCGATCGTATCCTCAAGGGCGAGAAGCCAGCCGACTTGCCGGTCCAGAATCCGACCAAGTACGAGCTCATCATCAACCTTAAGACCGCGAAGACGCTTGGGCTGACGTCCCGCCATCGCTGCTGGTCACTGCCGACGAGGTGATCGAATGAGGCGACGCGAGTTCATCGGTATGCTCGCAGGCGCGGCCGTCGTTTGGCCGCTCGCGGCGCGTGCGCAGCAGCCGACGCTGCCGGTGATCGGATTACTGCAGCATCGGTCCGCCCGACGGTCCACGAGATCTCGCGGGATTACGTCAGGGCTTGAAGGAAGCCGGCTATGCCGAAGGCCAGAAACGTGGCGATCGAATACCGCTTCGCCGAACGGCCAGATCCGATCGGCTCGCGGAACTGGCGGCCGATCTGGTCCGGCGTCGCGTGCCGTGATCGTGCCGATCGGCAGCACACCGCGGTCGCTCGCCGCCAAGGCTGCGACCGACGACCATTCCGATCGTCTTCGGCATGGCGGCGACCCGGTCGAGCTGGGCCTCGTCGCCAGCCTCAATCGGCCGGGCGGCAATGTTACCGGAATGACCTCCTGAGTTCCGAGCTATCGGTAAGCAACTCGGCATCTTGCGTGAGATTAGTGCCGCAGGCTGTCCGTTTCGGCATTCTCAGCAACCCGGAAAATCCGCTACACAAAGACACTGTAAGAGATGCGCAGGCAGCCGGTACTGCAATTGGCCTGACAGCTGAAGTTCTCCCTGCCAGCACCGGCGCGGAGATCGAAACCGGGCTGGCGCGTCTCGTGAATGAGAGACACGTCCAGGTTCTTTTGGTCTCGAATGACTCCTTGTTTGTCGTTCAGCGCGCTCAAATCTCCAGCGCAGTCGCCGGTTACAAGCTGCCCGCGATCTATCCGTTCAGCCAGCAGGCGCGAGCCGGTGGACTGATGAGCTACGGTCCCGATCTCGCTGACCGGGACCGCGAAGTCGGCCACTATGTCGGGCGTATTCTTGATGGCGAGAAGCCGGCCGATCTGCCGGTGCTACAAGCGACCAAATTCGAATTTATCGTCAACCTCAAGACCGCGAAGGCGCTCGGCTTGACGTTTCCGCCGGACGGCTCGCCACCGCCGACGAGGTGATCGAATGAAGCGCTACGCCGTCTTCACGCCGAGTTCCGCCATTTCCTTGGCGTAGGCCTGGTCCATGCGCGGCGCGATGCCGTGCTTGGCGAGCTCGGTAGCGAAATGGCGGCGGATTTCCGGCTTCTCGTCGATATAATCGATCTGGTCGCCGCCGGCGCGCTTGCGTGATCCAGGCCTTCGGCACGCCCTGCGCGTTACGGATGGCGACGCCTTCGTGCTTGAAGGCGAGATAGCGCGACGGCGTCGTGCCGGTATTGAAGTGCTGGTGAAACCACATATTGGGCGGCACGATCATGGTGCCGATCTCCCAGTCGAAACGCTGCGGTTCCTCGCCCTCCGGCCACATCAGCGAAAAGCCCTCGCCCGACAGCACGATGACATGGGCGCCGGGCCCGTGGGCGTGGCCTTTCTTGTAGGTGCCGATCGGGAATTGCGAGATGTGGCTGTTCATCGAGCCCTTGGCCATGTTGAAGCGGATATGGCCGCCGCCGGCGCCGCGCTCGGTCGCCGTGACCAGGGGAATATTGACCGCGTCGGGGACGAAATTCGTGGTCAGCAAAAAGCCCTTCTGCTCGCCCTTGGAGCTGAAATAGTCCGGCTCGCCGGCGAAGCGGTCCTTGAAGTCGTATTTGGTATTGAAGATGAAATCGAGGTCCTCGTAGAGATTGATCACCGGCGGCGCGTTGGTGACGGCGACATAGCGCGCCGGCTCGAGCCCCGAGCCGTTGAAATGCTGGTGATGGCAGTTGAGCGGGATGGCGAACAGCGCGCCTGCCTTCCACTCGAAGGTGATGCGGGCGCCGGCATCGTTCCAAACCGTGGTCGAGCCGCGGCCCGACAGCACCAGAATCATTTCCTCGTAGAGCTGCCGGTGCGGCGGCAGACTTTTGCCCGGCGGGATTTCCATCACGTAGCAGTCGTTCGAGGTGCGCGACGCGTCGTGATTGAGGAACACCGCGTTGCCGCCGCGCCGCGCCCACGGCTTCAGCGCGACCGTATTGAGGTTTTTCACATAGAACGACGGGATGATGTCGAGGCCTTCGGCCTTCACCCAGCGCGTATAGGGCGTTTCCTTCTCGGCCTTGAACTTGCTGGCGAGATCTTCGGAAACGACGGCATTCTTTTTGTCGGTAACGGCCATTCGGCTCTCCTTGGAATTCCGGTCCTCGAATTCGATCTTAGCGAAAAATCGCCCGCCGCGCAGGGTCGAAAGTCCCGCGTCTAGCGGTGGTCGTCGTCATGGTCGTGCCCGTGATCATGGTGGTGACCGTGGTCATGGCTGCGGGCATGGTCGTGGTGGTGGTGATGATGACCATGCTCATGCGAATGCGCATGGTCATGGACATGATCATGGTCATGGTCGTGATGATGCAGGCGCTGGCGCGGCCGCGGGCCGCGCGGGTCCTCGCTGAAGACCAGCGATTTGATGGTGACCGGCACGGTGTAGGACGGCATGCGGATGCGGCCGAGATCGATATAGTCGAAGTCCCACAGCACCACGCCGTCGATGACCAGCAGCTCGCTCTCGACATGCAATTCGTCGCGCAGGATATGGCCGAGCGTCTGCGCCACGTCGCCGTCGAGCATAATGTAGAGCGGCAGCTTTTTGGCGATGCGCTCGGCAAGCCCGCGCGCGATGCCGGCGGCGAAAGCGGCAAGCCGCTCGTAGGACGGCATGCCGGTCCAGCGCAAAGCGAGCGCGATGTCGCGGTCGGTGCCGGTTACGTCGAACGCCGTCAGATGGCTGCGGATCGCGGCGGCGAGCTTTTCCGGGTCGATCGTATCGCCGCAGGCAAATGGCGGCAGCAGGACCTGCAGATTGCGGCGCGGCAGCAACGTTCCCGGCGCCGAAATGTAGCTGGTATTGCCGGAAAGCTGCACGCTGTATTCGGAGGCGCCGAGCGCGGTGGCGCGGATGCATTCGCCGGCCGGCAGCACCGGCCACGGGAAACGCGCCGGCCTCGATGCGCGCGCGGATGGCGCGGCCGAGCCGCGGTCCCATATCGCCGAAATCGCGCGTCTCGCGCTGATAGACATATTCGGCGACGCCGCCGGAAAACATCACGCCGTCGATGCGGCCGATCCGGTAGCAAGCTCGGCAATCGGGTCGGTGAGATAAAGATGCTCGATGTCGTGCGGCAACGGATGCGCGGTGATCGCGGCGACAAGCGCGTCGGCCATGCCGTCGGCGACTTTGTTGCAGGTCCGCCGGATCGATCGGTGTCGCCGCGGCTCCAGGAAAATCCCGCGCGCTTGGCGTGATGCTTTCCGGCTGGATCGAGCCGCACGATCTTGCCGTCCTCGACGACCTGCAGGCGGCCGCCGATATGGATGGCCGCGGTCGCGATCACTTTGCCGTTGTCGACCAGGCCAAGCTTGGTGGTGCCGCCGCCGATATCGATATTGAGGATGCGCTTGTGCTCGTCGCTCGACACCCGCGCGGCGCCGGAACCGTAGGCCGCGAGCATCGCCTCCATGTGATGGCCGGCGGTCGCGGTGACGAATTCGCCGCCTTGCTCGGCAAGGATCGCGGCGATGCCCTGCGGCATTGTCGCGCCGCAAGGCTTCGCCGGTCAGGATGACGACGCCGGTATCGATGCTGGTCGGGCGTCAGACCGGCCGCGCCATAGGCGTCATCGATAATGGCGCCGAGCTTGGCATCGTCGATGCGCTCCTCGCTCTGATAGGGCGTCAGCGCCACCGGCGACTGGAACAAGGTCTCGCGCGCCACGACGTAATAGCGGCTGGTCAGATCCTCGGCCAGACGGCGCAAATGGACGCGCGAAAAGATCACTTGAGTGCCGGAGGAGCCGATGTCGATACCGACCGTCGTCAGCGAGACATTGTCCTGACGCCACAGCGGATTGTCTTCGATCGGACCGTCGTCGACCTCGAAATCATGGTCGTGATCGTGGTCGGTGTCGTCGGCATGGCTATGCACGACATCGCGGCCATAGAGATGGTCGGCAAGCGTGTGGCCGGTCTTCTTGTTTTCGTCGTCGGCCATTCTCTAGTCTCCCGGGCGGAGTTAATCTCGCGGCCGGGTTCGCAGGTCAATACCGCCGCTGTGCTGCAGGATTGGAGCCTCGACAATGACCGAAAATGGCTTGATCACGCTGCCGAGCCGGCATGGCGCCAAGGAAACCATCGACCGGCTCGTGGCCGCGGTGGAGGCCAAGGGCATGACGGTGTTCGCGCGGATCGATCACGCCGCCGGCGCGGAACAAGCCGGCCTGGCGCTGCGGCCGACCGAAGTTTTGATCTTCGGCAATGCCAAAGGCGGCACGCCGCTGATGCAGGCCGGCCAGACTATCGGTATCGATTTGCCCTTGAAGGCGCTTGCCTGGGAGGACGCCGACGGCAAGGTCTGGCTGTCTTATAACGAGCCGGCCTGGCTCGCGCAGCGCCACGGCATTCCGGGCGTCGCCGAGGTAACACAGCGACTGGGCGCGGCGCTTGCTGCCGTAGCGAAGGCCGCGGCCGGCGCGTGACGAAGAGCCCGAGGCTCAGTGCACCGGAATCACATTGACGGATACGTCGATGCGCTGCCCACCGGAGCCGAGAATGACGCCGTCGATCGGCGCGACGTCGGTGTAGTCGCGGCCGACCGCCAGCATGACGTGATCTTCCAACGCCAGCACCGCATTGGTCGGATCGAAGCCGATCCAGCCGGCGCCCGAGCCGCACCACACCAGTACCCAGGCATGCATGGCATCGGCGCCTTGCAGGCGCGGCTCGCCGTTGCGCGGCGCGGTGCGCAGATAGCCGCTCACATAGGCTGCGGGCAGGCCGAGGCCGCGCAGGCCGGAAATCATGATATGGGCGAAATCCTGGCACACGCCGCGCCGCAGCGCGAACGACATCGGCGGCGTCGTGGTCACCGTGGTGGCGCCGATCTCATAGACGATGTCGGCCTTCATGCGGCTGATGAGCTCGGTCGCGGCTTCGAGCAGCGGCCGTTCGGGCGAAAAGCTCTGCCGCACATAGTCGCGAATCTCCGGATCGAGCGAGACGATGCGGCTCGGAAACAAAAAATGCGCAGGCGACAGCGGGCCGATGTCGCTCGTCGCGAAGGCCTCTTCGCGGACTTTCTCCCAAGGCGGCGTTGCAGACGGCAACGGCGCGGGGTCGACGGCCACCCGCGCCGACAGTTTTACGGTCAGCGTTTCATGCGGCGTGTCGACCTCGATCCAGGTCAGGCGATTGCCGAAAAAATCCTGGCCTTCGCGCCGCTGCGCCGGCTCGGGCAGGATCTGCAGCGCCGCGACATGCACCCGCTCGCCGTCGCGCGACACCGGCGTCAGCCGCAGCACATGGCGCGCCCGGGCGACCGGCGTCGCGTAGCTGCAGGTCGTCGTCTGCCGCACGTCGTAGATCACGCCAGCGCCTCCCACATCAATTCGGTGCGGTCGTTGCTGGTGAGGAAAGTCGAACTGATCGCATCCGACAGCTTCATCAGCGAATTCTCGATATCGGCAATCAGCGTTTCGTCGATCGACGTCGCATTGGCGGTGCGCAGCCGCGTCGCGATCGAGGCTGCGATCTGCTGGACCGGCGACAGCCGGCCCGCTGACGTTCTGCTTGGGCAGCGACGGCGAGATGGGTTTCGATGCGATCGAGCTGGAACACCACCGAGCGCGGATTGTTGGGATCGAGCATGACGAGATCGACGACGGGCGCCAAGCGCCGCGATCATCACATAGCGCTGCCGATAGCTGATCTGGCTGTCGGCCAGTTCGAGCAGCACGTCGAGGCCGCCGTCCGGCGCGCCGGGCGCCGCGAAGGCGCGCGATCAGCCGGCAGGTCAACAGCGCCCGCTCGATGCGGCGGCCAAGTTCGAGAAAGCGCCAGCCGGCGAGCTGCGTCATGTTTTCCTGCGCCAGGCCGGACAGCGCCGCGATGATGCGCAGCGCCGCCTCGATGCGTTCGGCGATGGCGCTTTCGGCCGGGCCGATCGCAAGCTGAGACGCGATCAATTTGGCGAGGTCGTTGATCGCGCGCCACGCGTCGGGCGACAAGCGGTCGCGAATCACGGAGGCCGCCGCGCGCGCCGAACCGACCAGCCGGGGCAATGCGCCTTCAAGATCGCCGCGCGTGAGCACCGCGCGCGCGATGAAAGTCGCGGGCGCCATATGGGTGTCGCCCGGAATGGCGCTCCAGGCGCCAAGCAGCGAGCCGATGCTGGCAAGGACCGGCGCGGAGGTCTCGTCGGCGACGCGGTTGATGATGGCGCGAATGAGCCGCAGCGTCGCCTCGGCGCGTTCGACATAGCGCCCGACCCAGAACAGATTATCGGCGGCTCGGCTCGGCAATAATCCGCTCGTCCGCTGCACCGGCATTCGCTCCGCCGACGGCAGCATGGTGGTTTCGGCGACCGGACCGTGCGCCAGCACCCAGGCGTCGGCGGTCGCGGCGCCGCGCTGCAGGCTCACGGCGCGGGCATCGATATCGTCGGCGATGCGGACGAAGCCCGCCGGGCAAGACCTGCCAGCCGTCGCCGACCTTGGCGAGGAACAGCCGCAGCGTGAACGGCCGCGGCTGCAGGCGCCCGTCGCGCCACACCGGCATGCTCGAAAGGGTCACCGCTTCCTGCGCCACATAGTCGATGCCGCGGTCGCGGATCGATTGCATCAGCGCCCGGCGCTCCGCGGGTTCGAGCTTGGCGCCGAGGATTTCGCTGCCGTGACGGCTGTCGGGAAGATTTTCGGTGAAGGCCGACGCGATCACCATGCTGTCGAGCTTTTGCGAGCATCTCCTCGCGCATGTCGGCGCGGCCGAGCCACCAGGTCGCGACATTCGGCATTTTCAGATCGGCGCCGAGCACGATCGGCGCCAGCGCCGGCAGGAACGCCAGCATGGCGCGCGCCTCGACAAGGCCGGCGCCGAGCGCGTTGATGATGACGATCTTGCCGTCGCGCACGGCCTGCAGGAGGCCGGCGACGCCGAGCCGCGACGCGGCATTGAGCTCGAGCGGATCGGCGAAATCGGCATCGATGCGCCGCAGCAGCACGCCGGTGCGCCGCAGACCCGGAGACCGTGCGGATGAAGACGCCGTCGTCCTGAACGACGAGGTCTTCGCCTTCGACCAGCAGCAGGCCGAGATAGCGCGCGAGATAAGCATGCTCGAAATAGGTTTCGTTCATCGGCCCGGGCGTGAGCAGCCCGATGCGGGCATCGTCGCGGCGATTGAGCGCGAACAGTTCGGCCTGCAGCGCCTGATAGAACGGCGCGACGCGCTCGACGCGCGCGGTGCGATAGATATCGGGTATGGCGCGCGACAGCGCGAGCCGGTTCTCGATCGCATAGCCCGCGCCCGACGGCGCCTGGGCGCGATCGTTGAGCACCCACCAGCGTCCGTCGGCGCCGCGGCCGACATCGACGGCATAAAACCGCAAATGCGCGCCGCCCGGCGGATCGACGCCGACCAGAGGCCGCAGGAATTCCGGATTGCCGGCGATCAGCGCCGCCGGCAGCCTGCCGTCGCGGGTCAGCGTGCCGGGCCCGTAGGAATCCTTCAGCACCGCCTCGAGCAGCTCGGCGCGCTGCACGAGGCCCGCTTCCAATTGCCGCCATTCGCCGGGTTCGATGATGAGCGGAATATGGCTGAGCGGCCAGGGCCGCTCGATGCCGGCCGCGTCCTCATAGACGCGATAGAACACGCCGGAATCGCGCAGATAGCGGTCGGCTGCGGCGAACCTTCGATTGATCTCGTCGCCGCCCAGCGCCGCCAGCATGGCGAGGAACGGTTGCCAATGCGCGCGCACGCGCCCGTCGGCATCCATCATCTCGTCGAAAATGCCGGGAAGCGGCCGGTAGCCGGCGACAAACGGCTCGAGCGCGGCATTCGGAGTTTCGACGGCGGTGTCGAGTTGGGTGGACATTGGCACGTTAGGTTTGGGGCACGTTAAGTTTGGCGCGAGGAGCGAGCAGGTCCTTCGTTAGGACGGCCGGCGCAGGTCGAGCGTCGTGGGATATTCAAGCGATGTCTCAAGCGGCGGCACATCGATGATCCCACCGGTGTGACCGATGTCCTCGAAGCGGGCGCGCCGGCGCCCTTCCGCCTCATAGGAATTGACCGGGAAGGTCTCGTAGTTGCGGCCGCCGGGATGCGCCACATGATAGACGCAGCCGCCCAGCGATCGCCGATTCCAGGTGTCGACGATATCGAAAGTCAGCGGCGCGTGAACGCCGACGGTCGGCTGCAACGAGGCCGGCAAACCCCAGGCTTTGAAGCGCACGCCGGCGACAAACTCGCCGGACCGGCCGGTGGCGACAAGCGGCACGCGCCGGCCGTTGCAGGTCACGGCGTGACGGCCCGCGTTCATGCCGGTGACTTTGACCTGCAATCGTTCGACGGAAGAATCGACGAAGCGCACGGTGCCGCCGGGCTGGCCTTCTTCGCCCAACACGTACCAGGGTTCGATCGCCGGACCGCAGCTCGAGATCGACGCCGCGATGGTGCACGCTGCCGCACAGCGGAAAGCGGAACTGGCGCTGCGCTTCGAACCAGCCGGGATCGAAGACGTAGCCCGCGGATTTGAGGTCTTCCAGGACCTCCAAAAAATCCTGCCACACGAAATGCTCGAGCATGAAGCGGTCGTGCAAGCGCCGTGCCCCACCGCACCGGCTTGCCTTCGTGCGGCGCCTTCCAGAACCAGGCGATCAGCGCCCGCAGCAGCAATTGCTGGGCGAGGCTCATGCGCGGTTCCGGCGGCATTTCGAAGGAGCGGAATTCGACCAAGCCGAGCCGGCCGGTCGGGCCGTCCGGCGAAAACAATTTGTCGATTGAGATTTCGGTGCGGTGCGTATTGCCGGTCACATCGACCAGGATGTTGCGGAACAGCCGATCGACCAGCCACGGCGGCACGTATCCGGGCTCGCCCGGCCGCGGCACTTGGCCGACCGCGATTTCGAGCTCGTAGAGCAGGTCCTGGCGCGCCTCGTCGATGCGCGGCGCCTGGCTGGTCGGCCCGACGAACAGACCCGAGAACAAATAGGACAGCGCCGGCCGCCGCAGCGTGTAGAGCACCAGGCTCTTGAGCAGATCGGGTCGCCGCAGGAACGGGCTGTCGGCAGGTTCGAGGCCGCCGAGCACGACATGGTTGCCGCCGCCGGTGCCGGTGTGGCGGCCGTCGAGCATGAACTTGTCGGTGCCGAGCCGCGATTGATGGGCGTCCTCATAGACGCCGCGGGTGATCTCGATCGCTTCACGCCAGGAGGTGGCCGGATGGATATTGACCTCGATGACACCCGGATCCGGCGTCACCTTGAGGACGCTCAGCCGCGGGTCGGGCGGCGGCGCGTAGCCTTCGATATGGATCGGCAGATCGAGCTCGTCGGCCGTCGTTTCGATGGTCGCCACCAGATCGAGGTAATCATTGAGCGTCTCGACCGGCGGCATGAAAACGCAGACGCGGCCGTCACGGGCCTCGACCGCGAGCGCGGTACGGACGACGGGACCGGATGCTTCCGCCACCGCGCCTGGCAAATGTTGCAGAACGAGCGTTTCGGGCGCGAGCGGCGGCGACGGTGCTTCGGAGCCGGTCGAGCCATGGAACACCCGCGGCCGGATCGGGTGGGTGATGCGCGGATCCGACAGAGGTATGCGCACGGCGAACGGGTCGGCCGGCACCGGCTGCGGATTATCGACTGCGGCAACATGGGGCAGCGATTGCAGCGGCAGACGGAAGCCGAGCGGCGAATCGCCCGGGACCAGGAACAGGCGGCCGCGGCGCGTCCGCCATATTTCGCTGAGCCATCCGGGCTTTGCTTGCGCGGTCCAGCGTTGCAGCGGCAGCACGAAACCTCTGGGCTCGCCGAGTTCACTGTCCAGCAATTTGAGGATTCGCGCCCGCTCCGCCGGATCGTTGATCTTCGGATCGGTGGGATCGATATTCTGCGGGATCAAACCTTGCTTCAGCAACCGGTCGACCGGATCTTCATAAGCCGGCTGCACATACTCGGCCTTTAGTCCGGCGCGCGCCGCGACGCCTTCGGTGAAGCGCTGCGCGTCTTCCGTCGTCACCTTGTGATCGACGGCCTCGCGCGCGATCAGCTCGTGCTCGCGCCAGATCGGCACGCCGTCGCGGCGCCAATAGAGCGCGAACGACCAGCGCGGCAACGGCTCGCCGGGATACCATTTGCCCTGACCGTAATGGAGGAGGCCGCCGGGGGCGAAGCGGTTACGCAACCGCCTGATCAACTCATCGGCGCGTTCGCGCTTCACCGGACCAAGCGCATCGGTATTCCATTCGGCCGCCTGATAGTCGTCGACCGAAACGAAGGTCGGTTCGCCGCCCATGGTCAGCCGCACGTCAAATTTCTTCAGATCGGCGTCGATCTTTTCGCCGAGGGCATCGAGCGCGGTCCAGGCTTCTTCGGAAAACGGCGCCGTTACCCGCGGCCGTTCCGCGATCCGGGTCACACTCATGTCGAAGGAGAAACTCACTTCGGCCGGCTCAACCAGGCCGCTGATCGGGGCTGCCGAGCGATAATGCGGCGTAGCGGCGAGCGGAATGTGACCTTCGCCGCAGAGGAGGCCGGAGGTCGGATCCAAACCGATCCAGCCCGCGCCCGGCAGGTAGACTTCGGTCCAGGCATGCAGGTCGGTGAAATCATGTTCGGCGCCGGCGGCGCCTTCGAGCGGTTTCACATCCGGCCGCAATTGAATGAGGTAACCGGATACGAAGCGCGCCGGCAGGCCGATGTGACGCATGAGCTGCACCATCAGCCACGCCGAATCGCGGCAGGAGCCCGCACCGGTCGTGAGCGTCTCCTCCGGCGTCTGCACGCCGGGCTCCATGCGGATCAGATAGCGCACCATGCCTTGCAAGCGTTGATTGATCTCGACCAGAAAATCGACGGTGTTGCGCGGCTCGCGCGAGATCGAGTCGATCAGTTTCTGCAGCAGCGGCCCGGCCGGCTCGGGCTCGACGAAGGCCAAAAGGTCCTCGCGCAATTCGGGATCGAACTTGAACGGCCACTTATCCGCACTGGGTTCGACGAAGAAGTCGAACGGATTGATGACCTCCATGTCGGCGAGGAGATCGACCGTGATGGAAAACTCGGTGGCCTTTTCCGGGAAAACGAAACGCGCCTGCCAGTTGCCGTGCGGGTCCTGCTGCCAATTCACGAAATGCTGCGCCGGCGTCACTTTGAGCGAGTAGCTCGGAATGCGCGTTCGGGAATGCGGTGCCGGCCGCAATCGCACGATCTGAGGCCCAAGTGCGATGGGCCGATCGTAGGTGTAGCGGGTGGCGTGGTGAAGCCCGACGAGGATCGACATGCTGCTACGCGTTACACCCTGATGTGCCGCATGATTATGCAAGTTCCATGCAATTTTCGGGCCGCCATGGAAGGAATTTGGGCCTCGGCCGCGACCTTGCGGAGCGACTAAGCACTTATCGCCCAACGACGCCACCGCGATTTGGGCTGGCTGCAACGGTGTCTTCCCATTTACTTTTGCGCGCAAAATCCATGGTCTCGCGCCGGGGCGGCGCCGTATAAGAGATTGAAGTGTGTGGAACTTTCTCGGTTCGCGTGCGTTCCGTCGCGTGAGGGAGCGAGAATGACCGGCCAGGGTCCCAAAAGCGTCTCGGCAGCGGCGCTCGGCCTCGATGCCTTTTCGGATATCGACCAGCGCGTATTGGACGCTATCCCGTCGGGCTTTTGCGTCTGCCGAGCCGATAGCGGGCTCGTCCGTTACAACCGGCGCGCCGTCGAATTGTGGGGCCGCGCGCCGCCGCTTGGCGATCCGCGCGACCAGCATGGCGGGACATTCCGGCGCTATCGCGCAGACGGCGAACGCCTGGACTTCGAGTCCACCCCCGTTGCCACAGCGATGCGCAGCGGCGAACCGATCTTCGGCGCCGAATTGATCATCGAGCGGCCGGACGGATCGCGCGTGCCGGTACTGATGAACGTCCAGCCGATGACGGATGCTTCGGGCGGCGTCGACGGCGCGGTCTGCAGCTTTCAGGAACTGACCGAGCGCAAGCGCGTGGAAGAAGCCCTGCGCAGGAGCGAAGCGGAATTGCAATCGGTTATCAATCGCACGCCGTTCATGCTGGTGCGGTGCAGCCGCGATCTGCGCTACCGCTTCATCAGCGACGCCTACGCGAATCTGATAGGCCGCCGCCGCGAAGACGTTGTCGGCAAGACCATCGAGGAGGTGCTCGGCGCAAAGGGTTACGACACGCTGCGGCCTCATACCGAGCAGGTGCTGCGCGGCGAGGCCACGGATTTCGAATGCGAAATCGATTTTCCGAAGGCCGGAACGCGCCGTCTGGTCATCGCCTACCGGCCGGAATTCGGCCCGGACGGCGAGGTCGCGGGCTGGATCGCCTCGCTGCTCGACATCACCGAAGAGCGCCGCGGCGAACAGGCTCGCCGTCAGCTCGCCATCATCGTCGAGTCGTCCGACGACGCCATCATCAGCAAGAATCTCGACGGCGTCATCGTCAGCTGGAATCCGGGCGCGCAGCGTTTGTTCGGCTATTCGGCCGAAGAGGTGATCGGTAGACCGATCACCATCCTCATTCCGGCCGATCTGCAGGCCGAAGAGCCAAAAATCCTCGAGCGCGTCCGGCGCGGCGAACGCATCGAGCATTACGAAACCATTCGCCGGTGCAAGGACGGCCGGCTCCTGAATGTTTCGCTGACCGTATCGCCGATGCGGGACCAGCACGGTTCGATCTTCGGCGCGTCAAAAATTGCGCGCGACGTCACGGCGCGCAAGCGGGCCGAGGCGGTTCTGGCGCGGCGCGCCGACGAACAGGCCGCGCTCTATCGCTTCACCGACCGGCTGTACCGCGCCGCATCGGTTCAGGACATCTACGACGCCGGGCTCGATGCCATCATCGCCGGCATGCATTGCGGCCGCGCCTCGATCCTGCGCAGCGATGACCATGGCGTGATGCGTTTCGTCGCCTGGCGCGGCCTGTCGGAGCGCTACCGCAATGCGGTCGAAGGCCACTCGCCGTGGCGGCCGGGCGATGCCAATCCCGAGCCGGTGTGTGTGTCCGACATCGGCGCCGCCGATCTCGACCGCAACATCGCTTCGGCCGTGAAAGATGAGGGTATCGGGGCGGTCGCCTTCATCCCGCTGATGGCCGAGGGCAAACTGGTCGGCAAGTTCATGGCCTATTACGAGACGGCGCGGGAGTTCGCCCGGGAAGACGTCGATCTTGCGGTGACACTCGCGCGTCAGCTCGGCTTCGGCATCGAACGCATGCGCGCCGAGCAGGCGCGTGGCGCGATCGAAACGGAGCTTCGAGAGTTGAGCGAAAAGCTCGAGGCCGAAGTGGAACGGCGCACGCTCGAGCGCGATCGCATCTGGAACGTCTCCGAAGATCTGCTCGCGGTGTCGAATTTCGAGGGCTATTTCGTCAGCATGAATCCGGCATGGTCTCGCTTGCTCGGCTGGAGCGAGGACGAGATCAAGTCGATGCATGTGAACGAGTTGCGCCATCCGGACGATGCGGCCTATGCGATCGCGGGCCGCGCCCAGCTCGCCCAAGGCGTGCCGACGGTGCGCATGGAAAATCGCTTCCGTCACAAGGACGGCTCCTGGCGCTGGCTGCAATGGACCATGACCGGAGCACCATGGTCTGATCTATGTCGCCGGCCGCCACGTCACCGCGGAGAAGGAGGCGGCCGCGGCGCTCGAGCGCGCGCAACAGCAGGCCGCGCATCTGCAGAAGATGGACGCGATCGGCCAGCTGACCGGCGGCATCGCGCATGACTTCAACAATCTGTTGATGATCGTCAGCGGTCACGCGCAGAGCCTGAAGCGGCGTCTGCGGCGACGCCAAGGACACGCGCGCGCTCGCGGCCATCGAAATGGCGGCGCCGCGCGGCGAGAGCCTGACGCGGCAGCTGTTGTCGTTCTCGCGCACGCTGCCGCTGTCGCCGACCGTGATCGATCCCGGCGAAGCGATCCAGGCCATTCGCGACGTGCTGGCCGGCTCGATGCACGTCAATATCGAATTTCGGATCGACGTTGCCGGAGGCGACCTGGCCGGTGCGCGTCGACAAATCCGAGCTCGAACTCGCTTTGGTCAATCTCGCCGTCAATGCCCGCGACGCGATGCCTGAGGGCGGGCGGATCGCGATCGCGGCCGAGAATGTCCGAACTCGAACGGCAAGGAATTGCCCGAGGGCCTCAGCGGCGACTTCGTGGCGCTCGCTGTCGAGGATACCGGCAGCGGCATCGCGCCCGATCTGCTGCCGCGCGTGGTCGAGCCGTTTTTCACCACCAAGGGCCCCGACAAGGGCACCGGATCTCGGACTGTCGCAGGTCTATGGTTTTGCGCGGCGATCCGGCGGCACGGTCGCTATCGACAGCGAGATCGGCCGCGGCACCAAGGTCACGCTTTATCTGCCGCGCAGTCATGCGGCGATCGCCGCGCCGCTGCCGCGAAGACCGCGCCAACTATGCGACGGCCGAGCGGCAAACCATTCTGGTCGTGGAAGACAACCCGGATGTGCGCTATGTCGCGGTGTCGCTTCTCGAGCAGCTCGGCTATCGCACCGTCGAAGCCGAAACCGGCGGCCGATGCGCTCGACATTCTCGCCGCCGGCAACGACATCGGCGCCGTGTTCAGCGACGTGGTGCTGCCCGGCCAGATCGACGGCCTGGCGCTCGGCGCGCGCGGTCGCCAAGCGCTATCCGCAGATCCCGGTGGTGCTGACCACCGGCTACACCAAGGTGTTCGATACCGATCCGGAATTCCCGGTGCTGCGCAAGCCCTATCAGATTTCGGCGCTGGGCCGCGTCATGCGCGAAGCGCTGCACCATGCGCTGTCGCCGCCGCCGTCGGTGCAGGCGAGCTGACACGGGCTTTTGCCGTCGTCCACCGCAGCTGCGGCCGAGGCGAACCTCGCATGAGCCGGATTATCCGCAGCATTAGAATTTCTCGTTAGGGCTCGTTCCAACCCCGCGCCTATGGTGCACCCCTTTTCGCAATCCTTTTGCGATCGAGGCGACCATGATCAGACTCAATCCTCGGCCTATTCCCGCACCAACCGGTGCCGGGGTCGGCGCCGTGGCTCGAACTCGGCGCACACCGTTGTTGATCATCGGCTTCGGTTGCGCCGTGGCTCGAACTTGGCCTCAATGGCGGCAGCCGAAAGGCCATGTTCCTCGTCCGATCGACGCGACGGCCGGCATTATAGCGGGCCTCGATGATGCGCCAACGTAGCGCCTCGGTGGGAGCCGAACCACGCGTGGCGGATCATGAATTCGCCGGCCAGCCGCAATGAGAAATTCTCATCCGTGGCTGAGCGATGTTCAATTCGCGGTTTTTCGTTAGCCCGCTGTCGGGGGCGCCGGCAGAATTGGCGTAAACAAATCGTGGGGTGTCGCGAGGCCACGCAGCGCGTGGCGGCCGAGCGGATGGAGCGGCTTGCCGTACGCATTGGCGAAATCGTCGCTGACGATGATCGGCACGTTGAGCGCCTTGGCTACGCTCTCGATCCGGCTGACCAGATTGACGGCGGGGCCGATCACGGTGAAATCGAGCCGGTCGGCGGCGCCGATATTGCCGTAGATCGCAGTGCCGACATGCAGCGCGACGACGATCTCGAGCGGCTCGCCTGCGAGCAACGGATCCCTGTTGAGCCCGCGCGCGGCCTCGACCGCCTGCGTCGCCGCATCGAGCGCGCACTGCGCGGCAGTCGCGGCCTTGTCGGGACCGTCGATCGGAAAAATCGCCAACAACCCGTCACCGATGAATTTCAATATCTCGCCGCCATGCGTCGCGATCGCCTGCGCCTGCGCATCGAACAGCGCGTTGAGCATCGCGATCACCTGAATGCCGGTAAGCCGGTCGGACAATGCGGTGAAGCCGCGCAGGTCCGAGGTCCACAGCACCGCGGTGATCTCCTCGCCGGTGCCGCGCCGGATCTGGCCGGCCAGCACTTTCGGGCCGGTCTTCGGTCCGAGATAGGCGGTGAGAATATTGCTGGCGATGCGGCGGTGGTTGCGCAGGTCGGCAAACAGCGGCAATCGCCGCGTCACGCGGGTGAGCTCGGCGATTTCGTGGTCGGTAAAGCCGCCGGGCCGGTCGGTCACATAGGTCGCCATGTAATTGGTGCCGAACGAGCTCTTCAGCGGCAGCGCCAAATAGTCGGTGGCGCCCGCGGCTTTGAGATCGTGAAGCACCGGGAATTCGAGCTGGTCGTCCGCCACGTCGACGCGCCGCCGCAGCGTCTCGCCGCCAATCAGCACCCGGCGCACCGGATTATCCTCATGGCCGTAGAGGTCCTGCACTTCGTGCGTGACATAGGTCTGCACGGTCCGGCCGGTGGTCCGCCACCACACGAAGGTGGCGCCGAGATATTGCGGGTGCAGCGTGCGCAGGTGAAAGGTCGTCCGCAACAGCGGGAATCCCGCCGCCACCATGCGCCAGGTGAACTCGTCGAACTCCTCGATCAGCGTCGGGATCTGTCCGGCCGGGCCGCCGAGCCAATCGATGATGGCTTCCAGCGTGTCGTGTTGCGGCCGCTCGGCCGGCGGGCGCTCGAACACCTCGCCAGGCTGAAAATAGCGCAGATCGAGCGGATCTACCGGCTTTCGTGCCGCGTCGGCCATGGTCGGCCGCGCTTCGAGGCTCAGGGATGCGGGCGGCATGTAATTCAATGTCTCGTCAACGGTGCTTCGCGCCTACCAGCCGTCCGTCGTGCAGCGGACGGGCGAGTTTGGATTGCGCGGGTCGCATTGGATATAGGCTCCGCCCGGGGCATTGGCCAAAGCGACCGTCGCCGCGCTGGCCAGAAGCGCCAGCGCCAGAATGATTGTCTTCGCCGTCATGGCTGGGTCTCCGTTACGCGAATGATGCCTCCAACCCGGCGCTGGGCTTGCCCGCTCATGCTGTCATTTGTTCATTCGGCGGCGAATTCGCCAGAGGCGCGTTGCGACGGCTTACGACCGGGCATCGGAAGGAGGCAACCGAGCGGACGAAGGTGCCGCCCAAGTTTAGGACAACGCAGATGGAATTTAGAATTCAGGCGGCGCCGTGCCGGTCACGCTCCGTTCACGGCGGCGCAGGATCGACCGGACAATGTCCGCTGGCTGCGTGCAGGGCGCACTCGCGCTGTTTGCGGCGTCTTTCAACGAGATAGGGAAGGCTGACTTTCCCGGCCTTGTAATCCTTTTCCAGCCGCGACCCCGGCGCCAAGTGATAACGATGCCCGTCGCCGCCGCGGTAACAGTTGTCGGGTGAAAGATCGCAATAGGAGACGTGCGCCTTCGCCGGCTGAACGCCCAATGCCATCAGCATCAAAACTGCTATCGCAGTACCATGAAGAAGCCCGCGCATCGTTTCCCCGACCCGAAAACGGACGCGCGTATAACGGCACATAGGTTACAATCGTTCAACCAAACAAACCTGGGGGTGTTGACGCGCAGGCCGGCGGCGGGCGCGTAAAGGCACGAGATTGTCACCCGTGTCTTAGGTGCGTTCTGTCACCCATGTCTCCGGGTCGGACACTTGATTTAATGGTGGGCGCACAAGGACTCGAACCTTGGACCCGCTGATTAAGAGTCAGCTGCTCTACCAACTGAGCTATGCGCCCTAACCGGAGAATCGTGCGGGGTTAGGAACTGCCACCGTGTTGCGGGGCCGCCCTGGGGCGGCCGCGCGCAGTATCTAGGCTATTGCGCCAGGGATGCCAAGTGCGGCGGTCCAGCTTGTCCTTCCGGGCGCGCGGGCCTTTGGCCCTCGCCCCGAAATGACGAGGAATCACCCCACATCCGTCGAATGCAGCCGCCGCTCTTCGGGCTGGCCGCGCAGCCGCCGCGCCATCAGCTTGTTGAGCGCCGAGAGATAGGCCCGCGCCGAGGCGACCAGCGTATCGGGATCGGCGCCTTTTGCGGTCACGGCGCGGCCGTGTTCGGAGAGCCGCACCGAGACTTCGGCCTGGGCGTCGGTGCCCTCGGTCACGGCATGCACCTGGTAGAGCTCGAGCACCGCTTCGTGCGGCACGATCGCCTTGATGCAATTGAATACCGCGTCGACCGGGCCGTTGCCCTCGCATTCCTCGATCGCGGTCTTGCCGTCGACGTCGAGCTTCATGGTGGCGCGCTGCGGCCCGCGGGTGCCGGCGATGACCGACAGCGAGACGAGCTTGATGTGATCCTGCGCGGTCGCAATCTCTTCGTCGACCAGCGCCTCGAGATCCTCGTCGTAGACGTGCTTCTTGCGGTCGGCCAGCGTCTTGAAGCGGACGAAGGCGTCTTCGAGCTGATTGCCGGTGAGGTGATAGCCGAGCTCTTCGAGCTTGTGCACGAAGGCGTGGCGCCCGGAATGCTTGCCCATGACCAGCGAAGTCTGCTTCACGCCGACCGTCTCCGGCACCATGATTTCGTAGGTCTGGGTGTGCTTGAGCATGCCGTCCTGGTGGATGCCGCTCTCATGCGCAAAGGCGTTCCGGCCGACGATGGCCTTGTTGTATTGCACCGGGAACGAGGTCGCGGCCGAGACGAGCTTTGACGCCCGCGTCAGCATGGTCGAATCGATCCCGGTCCAGAACGGCAGCACGTCGTTGCGGATCTTGATCGCCATCACGACTTCTTCGAGCGAGGCATTGCCGGCGCGCTCGCCGATGCCGTTGACGGTGCATTCGATCTGCCGGGCGCCGGCGCGCACGCCGGCGAGCGAATTCGCCACCGCCATGCCGAGATCGTCGTGGCAATGCACCGAGAAGCGCGCCAGATCGGAATTCGGCACCTGCTCGCGCACGCGCTGGAACAAAGAGAAATACTCCTCCGGCACCGTATAGCCGACGGTATCGGGAATATTGATGGTGGTGGCGCCGGCTTTGATCGCGGCCTCGACGCAGCGGCAGAGAAAATCGAATTCGGTGCGGGTGCCGTCCTCGCTCGACCACTCGACGTCGTCGGTGTAATTGCGCGCCCGCGTCACCTGCGCGATCACCATCTCGTAAACCTCGTGCGGCTCCTTCTGCAGCTTGTATTTCATGTGCACGGGCGAGGTGGAGAGAAAGGTGTGGATGCGCTTTCGTTCCGCGGGCTTGATCGCCTCGGCGCAGCGGTCGATGTCCTTGAAAGCGGCGCGGGAGAGCCCACACACGACGGCGCGCTTGGTGCGCTTGGCGATCTCATGAACGGCGGCGAAATCGCCATCCGACGCGATCGGGAAACCCGCTTCGATGATGTCGACGCCCATGGTGTCGAGCAGTTCGGCGACTTCGAGTTTCTCGTCGTGCGTCATGGTGGCGCCGGGACATTGCTCGCCGTCGCGCAAGGTGGTGTCGAAAATGACGACGTGATCCTTCTCGGATTTGGTTTCGGTGCTCATGGCTTGGGGAGACATGGCTAAGTCCTTTTCGGTTCGCGCCGGACCTCTTCGCTTACGGAGAGTGTGGGGCGCTCGTGGGTTCCTCGGCTTCCGCGCGATCCCCTGAGTGCCCAGGCACATAGGCCCAGCCGGCGCTCAGGGGGCGCTAAGCAGCAGGAGCCCGCCAAGAGTCTTGTGCTCAAGTAGCTTGCAGCAGCCGGACAGCACAGCGGCGGGACCGGCCTTTAAGGCCTCCCGGGTCATCGCGCGGAAATCGCGGCGCGTCGACATGCTGCGGTCCTTGTCTTGTCGTCCAACAAGTCTTGCCGGTCCAAGGCTCGCGAAATAAAGTGAATGCCGCGTTAACTTCGCTCGGACCGGGGCCTTTTTAGCGGAATAGAGTAGCCGTCCGCAAGGTTCTTGCTACAGGCGTTCGGCCGAACCCCAAGTAGTTGTCATCCGCCGACGAATTACGACAATGTTCCCAATCCTGAGGTCAAAAGTGCCTTCCGCCGGTTACGCCGTGGTGCTGGCCGCCGCCGTCGCGGCGAGCCTTGCTCCACTGTCCGCCCAGACCATCACGGACCAGGCCGAGCGCGACGAGATCGCCATCGTTGCTCAATCCGATCCTGTGATGGCGGCGGCGATGCAAAAGGCACGCGCGACCTTGCCGGGGTTTTTGGCGCTGTCGGCGGCGCCGAAGCCGAACACCCAAGATTATGCGGTCAAGGTTGCCATCCACGACGGCAAGGATGCTGAATATTTCTGGATCACGCCATTCAACAACAAGGACGGCGCGTTCTCAGGAGACGTCAATAACACGCCGCGCATGGTCCACACGGTCAAATTGGGTCAAACCATTAAATTCGGACAGTCCGATATTGTCGATTGGATGTATTTCGATGGCGACAAAATGAAGGGCAATTACACCGCCTGCGCCTTGCTCAAGTCGGCGCCGAGAAGCGAAGTCGAGGAATTTAAGAAGCGTTTCGGGCTCGATTGCGATTTATGATTGGCTGCTTGGGACCAAGGATTTTGACTGAGATTGATCTTTACCACGCCTGCCTTGGCCATTTTGTCAGTTTCCAAAGGCGTGTTCGAGGAACATGGTCATGAAACGCGGCAGCGCCGGATCGAGTTCATCCGTGCTGCGGACAATGTGAATGTCGACGAATTCGGGCCGCTCCTGTGCCGCGATGTATTGCATGATGCGGGCGCGAAGCGCGTCGGCGGGCTCGCGCGCGGTCAGCCGCTTCATCAGCGCGACATAGCTGCGATCGCGCACGAAGCTCCAGCCGGGCGCGGCGTCAAGCTCGGCGATGTCGAGACCGGTCTCCTCGCTGCAACTCGCGGACGAGATTGCCGGTAAGGTCGAGCGTGCCCGCCGCATCGATATCGTCCGGCTCCGGCGTGCCACAGGGGAAATAGCGAAGCCCCGCCGCGGCGGTGTCCGGGGCCATTTCACCGACAAGCCAGGCGCCGTCGGCCGACTGCAGCGCGGCTGCGGCAAAGACGTTATGGACGCTTCGATCGGGAAACTGCCAATCGCGCCACGCGCAAAGGCTCGCGTAATCGGTTTCGAAGCAGCGGCCACGCAGGACGCCGTTCTCTATCGCATAACGCTGGAGGAGGAGCGCCCGGCCGTTCCATACGCCGGGCCGGTCGCGCTGCAGCGAAGCGAAAAAGCCGTCGATGTCGGCGCGTCGATCCGCGGCGAACGGCCACCGCCATGGCTCGAAAGTTATCTCGAAACGGTCGAGCGTGGCGATCTCAGAATCCGACACGCTCGATCATTTCCCGGTTTTATGGGCCTTAAGTTTCGCCCGTCACGGATGCCACGGATTGACGAACAAGCCGACCAGCCCGGCGACGCCCTTGGTATGGGCGGGCGGCTGACCGGGAGGCGCGAGCTTCGCGGTGACCTCGTCATGGGTGAGGCCTGGCGCCATTTCGGTCGGTTCGAAATCGGTGGCGATCAGCGTAAACGTATAATGATGCGCAACCTGGCCGGGGGGCGTGCAGGGGCCGGAGTAGAATGCCGACGCCCTGCGTGCTTTTGCCGCCGACAAATTTGTCGGTCTGCTTGCTGGTCTCGCCTTCGGCGAAGCCCGTCACCGAGGCCGGGATGCCATAGGCGACCCAGTGCATGACGCCGGCGCCGCCGCGCCCTTCCGGATCGACCATCAGCAGCACGAAGCTCTTGGTGCCGGCCGGGACGTTGCTCCACGACAGTTGCGGCGAGACGTTATCGCCGACGCAATTCGGATTGGTCGGCGCATTGGCTTTGCTATTGGCAACCTTCTTCGGCATCATTTTGCCGTCCTGGAACGTCGACGATGTCACCGTGAAGGCATCCGCAGCGTCGGCCGCCGTCGCGGCGAAGCCGACCGTGAGCATAGCGGCCGCGGCCGCAAAGAAATGTCGCTTAGCGAGCATAATTTGTCCTCCCATGTTTTTTATCGCATCAGGCGCGGCAGTGTAGCGGCCGCGGGCGCCAGATCAAGGCGGCTAGAGATTTTTGATCAGGCCGGCATCGATCAGCATGCGATTGAAATGCCGCGCCTCGGCGCCATCGGCGCAGCCGTAGAACAATCCCTTGCAGCGAAGGAGAATTTTCTTCTGCTCGGCAAAGGACGGATCGAGCGGCAGACCCGCGGCCTCCTGCACGACGAGGGGCAGATAAGGCCCTTCGAGCGTATCGAGCGCGGAGGAAACGTCGACCGGCGTGAAATTGATGGCGTCGATGGCGTAATAGGTCGTGAAGTAGCGCGGATCGTAGGCCATCAGCCGGCCGGCGATCGCCTTGTCGTCGAGCCCGGGCTCGAGCAGCGTCGGCGAGAAATCCGGCTGGTGGTCGCCGAACCGCACCAAGAGGAACGAATCGTCGGGAAATTCCCGCTTCAGCCGCGCCTTGAAATCGGAATAGTTGCTGCGCGCTGATCGCTTGCCGGCGCAGATATTCGTCGACCGGCGGGACGTTGCCGAGATCCTTCCACTGCGGCATCAGATCGGGCCGGTAGCGGAAATCCCACGGAAAATGATTGGCGGCGAGATAGACGAAGATGAACATCGGGCCGCGGCCGTGGCTGCTCTTCGATCATGCGCGCCGCGGTGTCGAAGAAGAAGCTGTCGGGCTCGATGTCGCGCGCGCCGAGATCGTGCTGATCGTAGAAGCGCTGCTACGCCGGTCGTCGCCTGGAAGCTGCGCGCGCTCATGAAGGCGCCGAGCGCCGGATAAAGCGAGTAGGTGCGAGTAGCCGCAGCGGCGCAGCGCCGCCGGCAGCCCGCGATTGACGCGGCCGGCGGCGATCCGGGTCACGAAATAGGCGAAGCGGCCGAACGAGCGCGCGGACAGGCCTTCGAGCACATTGTATTCGGTGAACCAGCTCGGGCCGCCATTGCCCTCGACCAGGAAATTGCGCTCCTTGCCGTCGAACGATTTGAAATGCGCGCCGTAACCGTCCGGCAGCTTGATGCCGGGCGCCATGCGGATGTCGAAACTCGACTCGTCGTGGATGAGGATGATGTGCGGCGGCTTCGCTGCCGGCTCGCAGGTCTGTCGGAACGGGGCTGAGCCGGTCGGCCGCATAGGCGTCGGACTGCATCAAGCCGTGCGTCATCAGTTCGGAAACCGCGTCGACGCCGGTAGCGCGCGAAAGAGGATACGAGGTTGCCGCCGTAAAACGCCTCGAACGGCTGCAGCGGAAATTGCATTTCGAGGATCGTGAGCCAGCCGACGCAGCCGAACAGGCAATGCCAGCGCCGTCAATCGGCGCACGCGAAACGGATCGAGCCGCCAGGCCAGGATCAGGATCGGCAGCAGCGCGATGACGCTCAGCGTCACGATCCAGCGCAGCGCCGGGAAGATCGTGAACAGGAAGCTGACGGTGTCGGTGTCGACGATCATCAGGTCGACGAAATTCGCCGTCATCATCAGCACGTGATATTTCAGCTGCGACAGCAGCACGAGCACGCGCCATCATCACGAGCGACAGCGTCGCCGGCGAGCAGCGGCCGGCGCGTCAGCGCAAGCCAGAGAAAATTGAGAATGCCCCAGGCCAGCGCGAACGCCGCCATGGCCGTGACGGTCCGCTCGGTCGCGACCATGATGGCGAGAGCGATCAGATGCGGGACGAGGATCAGCGCCGGCCGGCCAATAGCCATGCCGAGCGAACAGATCCGCGGAGGCCAGACGCTGTTGCAGGAGACGAAACGGCGGCACGCATGACAAGGCGCGTGCCCGGAAATGACCCACCCTAACAAGCCCCAGCGCACGGCGCGCTGTCATAAAACTGTATTTAAATCGTCATGACAAGGGACGGCTGCGAGCGGCCATCTGGCCGATCGGTTAGGTAAAGCCCGGTCGCCCGGTCATCGCTGCGTGAGCCGTCGCGGATCAGTTCCGTGACTCTTGATCGACCAGCGCCCGCTGCTTGATCCACGGCATCATTTCGCGCAGCTTGGCGCCGACCTGTTCGATCGGGTGCTCGGCGAGCTTGGCGCGGGTCGCCTTGAACGAGGTCTGGTTGACCTTGTTCTCCAGCATCCAGTCGCGGGTGAAGCGGCCGGACTGGATGTCGGCGAGCATCTTCTTCATCTCGGCCTTGGTCTCGGCGGTCACCACGCGCGGGCCGGAGACATATTCGCCGTATTCGGCGGTGTTCGACACCGAATAGTTCATGTTGGCGATGCCGCCTTCATAGATCAGGTCGACGATCAGCTTCACCTCGTGCACGCATTCGAAATAGGCCATCTCCGGCGCGTAGCCGGCTTCGACCAGCGTCTCGTAGCCGGCCTTCATCAGTTCGACGAGGCCGCCGCACAGCACGGTCTGCTCGCCGAACAGGTCGGTCTCGCATTCTTCCTTGAAGGTGGTCTCGATGATGCCGGCGCGGCCGCCGCCGATCGCCGACGCGTAGGACAGGCCGAGATCGTGGGCGTTGCCGGAGGCGTCCTTGTGGATCGCGACGCAGGCACGGCACGCCGGCGCCGCGCTGGTATTCGGAGCGCACGGTGTGGCCCGGGCCCTTCGGCGCGATCATCAGCACGTCGAGATCGGCGCGCGGCTCGATCAGATTGAAATGCACGTTGAGGCCGTGCGCGAACATCAGCGCCGCGCCGTTCTTCATGTTGCCGTGCGAGATGCTCGCGATAGATGTCGCCCTGCAATTCGTCGGGCGTCAGCATCATCATGACGTCGGCCCATTTGGCGGCTTCGGCGACTTCCATGACCTTGAATTTCTCGGCCTCGGCCTTCTTCACGCCGGCCGAGCTCTTGCGCAGCGCCACCGCGACGTCCTTGACGCCGGAATCGCGCAGATTGAGCGCGTGGGCATGGCCCTGGCTGCCGTAGCCGATGATGGCGACCTTCTTGCCCTTGATCAGGTTCAGGTCGGCGTCGCGGTCGTAATAAACACGCATGGTGTCTCACCCTTAGTCGGGCCAAGGTCTAAGGCCGTTTGGCCGTTCGTTTCCGGTTGCTGCTTCTAGTTTCTGCGGGCGGCTTGGACAAGCCCGGCCGGGCTGCCGCTCGGGCGCTGCCGCTGCGCGGGCTGTCCTCGGCCTGCGCACGCCGTCGAACCGCTCGCGGGCGACGCGCGATCTTTGCCTGATTGCGGATCGCCCAGGCGCCGAGCGCCGAAACCGGGTCGAGCAGATCGCGGCCGAGCGGGGTCAGCGCGTAATCGACCCGCGGCGGAATGGTCGGAAATACCGTGCGGGTGATCAGCCCGTCGCGTTCGAGCCCGCGCAAGGTCAGCGTCAGCATGCGCTGCGAAATGCCGCCGATCGGCGCGCCGCAATTCGTTGAAGCGCAGCGCCCGTTGCCGAGCCGCGTCACCACCAGGACCGACCATTTGTCGCCGATCCGCGCCAGCACGTCGCTGACGGCGCGGCAATCCTCGGGCAAATGCGTGTGTCTAGGTTTCACCGATGTGCCTTCTTGTGCGGTTTGCGAGCCGGTCACCTATCTAGCCCTAGTTACGAATTCTAACCGAGGTATTCAACCATGGCCGCACTGCCCCAGATCGCCGTCATCGTCGGCTCCAACCGCCGCGATTCGATCAATCGCAAGCTCGCTCAGGCGCTGATCAAGCTCGGCGCCGGCAAATTCGACGCCAAATTCGTCCGCATCGACGACCTGCCGCTGTACAATCAGGACCACGAAGGCAACCTTTCCGCCGAAGTCGTGCGTTTCAAGGACGAGGTCGCCAAGGCCGACGGCGTATTGATCGTCACTCCCGAGCACAATCGGTCGATCCCGACGGCGCTCAAGAACGCCATCGATTGGGGCGCGCGGCCGTGGGGCAAAAGCGACTGGCCCGGCAAACCGGGCTTCATCACCGGCACGTCGCCGGGCGCGATCGGCACCGCGCTGGTGCAGGCGAATTTGCGCACCGTGATGCTGGGCCTCGGCATGACGCTGCTCGGCGGCGAATCCTATGTGCAATTCAAGCCGAACCTGATCGACGATGAGGGCAACGTCACCGACGAAGGCACGCGAAAGTTCTTGCAGGACTTTGTCGACCGCTTCGCCACGCTGGTCGCCAAGCTGAAGGCATAGCGCACTGCGAGCCGGCGTCACATCCCCTCCGGCCCGCGCCCGATGGCGACAATGCCGGTGCGCGAGACTTCGACGAGGCCGACCGGCAGCATCAGATTGATGAAGCTTTCGATCTTGTCGGAGGCGCCGGTGATCTCGAACACGAAGCTTTCGGTGGTGGCGTCGATGACGCGGGCGCGGAAGGCGTCGGCGAGCCGCAGCGCCTCCATGCGCTGCTCGCCTTTGCCGCGCACCTTCACCATGGCGAGCTCGCGCGCGATCGCAGGCCCCGCCGTGGTCAGGTCGATGACGCGGTGCACCGGCACCAGGCGATCGAGCTGATTTTTGATCTGCTCCAGCACCATCGGCGTGCCGCGCGTGACGATGGTGATGCGCGACAGATGCTTCTCGTGCTCGGTCTCCGAGACGGTGAGCGAGTCGATATTGTAGCCGCGCCCGGCGAACAAGCCGATGACGCGCGCGAGCACGCCCGGCTCGTTGTCGACCAAGACGCAAAGCGTGCGGGTCTCGACGCGCTCGGCGGTCGAAGCGGCCGGGATAATGCGACGTCGCGGTGTTCACGGGTGCTCTCCTCAACGTCTGACGATGGCAAAGGCCCAATCGCGGCCCTGGCCGCGCTTGAGCGCAAGATCGATCCACAGCATGGCGTGCGCTTCGAGAAGACGCGCATTGCGCAAGCGGCCCGGCATCGATCACCTCGAAGCCGAGGTCTCCGACCAGCGCCATGACTTTGGGTTTGTTGGCGGCGTCGTCGCCGGCAACGAACATCACCGATTTGACGCCGTGGAACACCGGCTCGGCCATGTTGCCGAAGCCTGTGGTGTTCAGCGTCTTGAATACCAAGGCGCCCTTGGCCCAGCCCTGCACTTTCTCGCCCGCCGAAATGCTGTGGCCGATTTCGAGGCCGAGTCCCATCGGGGCCCATCGCCAGCGGGTTGGTCGCGTCGAGGATGACCTTGCCGGTCACATCGCCCATCGAGCGGATCGCCGCTTCGGCCGCCGGCCACGGCGTCGTCAGCACGATCATCTCGCCGAACGCGGCGGCCTCGGCGGCGCTGCCGGCGCGCGCCTTGCCGCCGATCTTGCGGATGAGCGCCTGCGTCTTATCGGCCTTGGCATCGCGGACGCCGAAGCAGATTTCGTGACCGGCTTTTTGCGCCCAGGCGGCGCCGAGCGTGCCGCCGACATTGCCGGCGCCGATGATGGCAAGTTTCATGGCGCAATCCTCCTTGCTATTGCTTGCTGCGACGCTAGACCAGCATCTTACCTTCTTCGGTGATCGCGTCCTCGACCCGCGTCGAGGCGTCGCCGAGCAGCATTTCGTTGTGGGCGCGGCCGGACGGAATCATCGGGAAGCAGTTCTCCGCCGGATCGACCACGCAATCGAAAATCACCGGCTTCTTCACCTCGATCATTTCGCGGATTTTTTCGTCGAGCTGGCCGGGATGCTCGCAGCGGATGCCGTGCGCGTGATAGGCGTCGGCGAGCTTGACGAAGTCGGGCAGCGCCTCGCTGTAGGAATGCGAATAGCGGCCGCCATGCAGCAATTCCTGCCATTGCCGCACCATGCCCATGTACTGGTTGTTGAGGATGAAGATCTTGATCGGCAGGTCGTACTGCACCGCCGTCGACATTTCCTGCATGGTCATCTGCACCGAGGCCTCGCCGGCGATGTCGATGACGAGCGAATTCGGATGCGCGAGCTGCACGCCGACCGAGGCCGGCAGGCCGTAACCCATGGTGCCGAGGCCGCCCGAGGTCATCCAGCGCGACGGCTCCTGGAAATGATAGAACTGCGCCGCCCACATCTGGTGCTGGCCGACTTCGGTCGTGATGTAGGTGTCGCGGTCCTTGGTCAGTTCGTAGAGGCGCTGGATCGCGTATTGCGGCTTGATGATCTCGTTGGAGTTGCGATAGGCCGAGCGAATTCTTCGCGCGCCATTTGCCGATCTGCGCCCACCAGCCATCGAGCGCCTTCTTGTCGGCTTGGCGCCGCTAGCGCGCCAGGCGGCGCAGCATATCCTCGAGCACGTTGCCGCAGTCGCCGACGATCGGCAGATCGACCTTGACGTTCTTGTTGATCGAGGACGGATCGATGTCGACATGGATTTTCTTCGAGCCCGGCGAGAAGGCGTCGAGCCGGCCGGTGATGCGATCGTCGAAACGCGCGCCGATGCAGATCATCAGATCGCAATCGTGCATCGCCCAGTTCGCCTCCCAGGTGCCGTGCATGCCGAGCATGCCGAGCCATTGCGGATCGGCGGCCGGAAACGCGCCGAGCCCCATCAGGGTCGAGGTGATGGGAAAGCCGGTGAGCTTGACCAGTTCGCGCAGACAGTTCGCACGCGGCGCGGCCGGAATTGATGACGCCGCCGCCGGTATAGAACAGCGGCCGCTTGGCGCTCGCCATCATCTCGACGGCCTGCTTGATCTTGTCCGGGTCGCCCTTGAGCTTCGGCCGATAGCCCTTGTGCTGGAATTCCTTCGGCTTGAAGTAAGTCGCCCTTGGCGAATTGCACGTCCTTGGGGATGTCGACCACGACCGGTCCCGGCCGGCCGCTCGCGGCGATGTGGAACGCCTCGTGCAAGCACGCGCGGCAGATCGTCGACCGATCTTCACCAGATAATTGTATTTGGTGCAGGGCCGCGTGATGCCGACGGTGTCGCATTCCTGGAACGCGTCGTTGCCGATGAGATGGGTCGGCACCTGCCCGGTGATGACGACGAGCGGAATGGAGTCGCACAGCGCATCGGTGAGGCCGGTGACCGCATTGGTCGCGCCCGGGCCCGACGTCACCAGCACGGTGCCGACCTTGCCGGTCGAGCGCGCATAGCCCTCGGCGGCATGCACCGCGCCCTGTTCGTGCCGCACCAGGATGTGCTGCACTTTGTCTTGCTGGAACAAAGCGTCGTAGATCGGCAGCACCGCGCCGCCCGGATAGCCGAAAATGTGCTCGACCCCTTGATCGGCAAGCGCCGCTATCACCATCTCCGCGCCGGTCATCTCAGTCATCGTCCGCTCCGCTCATTCGGCCGCTCCGCGTGAGATCGCATTCAGGAAGGGGGCCATTTGGGCAATAAAAAAGGGCCCTCGAAGGCCCCTGGTTCGCGCACCGCCACGTTCGCGGGTGGGATCATCCACCCCCGGCGGTGCGCTTCGATACGAGGATCAGCGAAACAAAAGTCCGCACGTCTTTGACCTTCCGGGCCCGTTGGGCCCTCTTCGTTCAGCGCGTGGTTTATAAGCATTGTGTCCGTCCGGGTCAAGTCAAATGCGGCCGGAATGCGGCTTTGCGGCGCTCGCGCAGATCTTCAAACGCGCGTTTGAAATCGGAACGACGGGCAAAACCGCAATTGTTTACCAATCTTAAATGCCACGGCGCAGCCCGGATTCCGCGCGGTAGCGGCCATTAAATTTCCCAGCGCTGTTGCTCAATTGCCGCGCTGGGGGAGTTGCGCGTTCGAAAACTCTCGATCGCGCGCTGCCGGTTTTCTCCACTGGAGGGGACATGGTTGCAGATCATCGTGTTGCTGCAGTCGGGTGCGGCACTGCCGCTGCCGCCGCCGTTGCCGCCGTCGTCGCTGGTCGTCATCGCGCTCGTGGCGCCGGCCGCGGCCGTGCCGCCGCAGAACGCGCCGCTCAATTCGACCGAAGCGATCCTGAAATGGATCAATGACTATCGCCACCAGCCCGATCCCGAAGGCCTGCCCAACGTCGTGCGTGCACTGAGCGGCATGCAGGCGTTCAAGGACGCCGAGACCTCGGGCCCCTATATCGGCTTCATCGCCGGCGTGCTCGGCGCCAATCCGGACCGCGCCGAAAATCTCGATCGCCAAAATGCTGCCGATCGCTCCGGCCGATCATTGGGTGCTGGTGCGCGCCATCGCCTATTCGGGCCTGCCGAACTGGAGCGAGGTGCTCGCCACCTTCGTCGACCGCATGCCGACGCGGCGCGCCATGATCGACCAATATCTCGACGGCAAGCTGCCGACGCTGGAACAGATCGACTATCAGACCGGCGAAGCCCGGCATGCTCGACAAGATCAAGATGACGCTGCACATCGAGCAGGAACGCAAGAAAGCGGTCATGCTCGAGCCGAGCCCGGAACTGATCGACGTGCTGTGGGGCTATTATCTGGCGACCGGCAGCTATCGAGCCGATCGAGCGCGTCATCAAGCTTCTGCCGCTCTCCAACGACAAGGACAATGTCGACAATCTCACCACCGGCAGCGCCGCCAAATTCACGCTCGCCAGCAACGCCGTGCGCGACACCGAATCTGCTCGCGATGCTGAAATGGGCGGTCAAGAGCCAGCCCAAGGAAGTCGCCGTGGTGCTCGACGACGTGATCGAGACGGCCGAGACCGTCGACACCGTGCATATGCGCAAGGAATCGCTCGCCGCGATCGAGGAGCTGAAGGAGAAAGGCCCGAACTCGAAACGCGAACTCTCGGGCTGGGGCCAGGTCGGCCAGGGCGCGCTATCGATGGGCTGCGTGGTGGCGGCGGCGACCGGCCAGATCGAACTCGGCATCCCCTGCGTGCTCGGCGGCGCCGCCTATACGGCGGGCCTGCAATATATGACGCATTGAGTCATCGTTATCCGCCAACGCCTGCCATTGCGCCTCGATCGCCGCGCGCGCGGCTGCCGGTGCGACACACTCAAACTCCGGCAACTGGTTGCGGAACCAGGTCGCCTGCCGCTTGGTGTATTGCCGCGTTTCCAGTTTGGCGTGCGCGATGGCTTCCTCAAGCGCGATCTCGCCGTTGAGGTGGCGGATCAGCCACGGCACGCCATGCGCCTTCATGGCCGGCAGGCTCGGGATTGAGCTTGCGCGCCGCGAGCGCGCGCACCTCATCGAGCGCGCCTGCCGCCATCATGGCGTCGAAGCGCGCATCGATGCGGCGCAACAGCTCGTCGCGCTCGGGCATCAGAAAGACCTTTGCGGCGCCGGCGAGATCGAGGATCGCGGGCTTGTTGGTCGTCGTGCCAATCGAGCAGCGAGCGGCCGGTCGCCAGGACGACTTCGAGCGCGCGCGTGACGCGGGCGCGGTCGTTCGGCGCAATCGCGCCGCCGCAGCGGGATCGCGTAGGATGAGTTCGGCATGCAGCGCGGCGACGCCTTCGCTCGCCAGCCGCGCGCGCACGGTCTCGCGAATTTCGGCCGGGATCGGCGGCACCGCGGCGAGCCCTCGGGTCAGCGCCTTGAAGTAGAGCCCGGTGCCGCCGACGATGATGGCCGGCCGCATTGTCTCGCGCTCTGTCCGCGAGCAAATCGGCGATCTCGGCGCACCAGCGGCCCACCGAATAATTCTCCGCCGCGTCGACGTGGCCGTAGAGCCGGTGCGGCGCGCGTTCTTCCTCCGCCGGCGTCGGCCGCGCGGTGATGATGCGCAGATCGCGATAGACCTGCATGGAATCGGCGTTGACGACGATGCCGCCGCATTGTTCGGCAAGCTCGAGCGCCAGCGCCGACTTGCCGCTCGCCGTCGGACCTGCAATGAGGATCGTCTTCGGCACGGCTTTTGACCGTTCTGATTCGACCGCCAGTCAGGATCGCACAGCATGTTCTACGTGGCAACGCTGATTTCGCATCCGGACCGGCCCGGCGGTGACCGACAGCTTGGCGCGGAAGGCGGCGCGCTATCTGCCGCACGGCCGGCCGGTCGACTGGCTCGATCCGGGTGTCGCGATCGATATCGCCGTTTCTGCTCGAGGACGTCGAGGCCGGTCGCCGGAGCAACGGCGCTTTTGAAAGATCTCGCCGAGGACTTGCGCGACATCATCGGCGACGAGCCGGTCGACGTCGTCATCCAAAGCGACGCACGACAGCCGGCGCAAGAAGCTGCTCGTCGCCGACATGGATTCCACCATGATCGGCCAGGAATGCATCGACGAACTCGCCGATTATGCCGGCCTCAAGAGCCGGGTCGCGGCGATCACCGAGCGCGCCATGCGCGGCGAGATCGCTTTCGAGCCGGCGCTGCGCGAGCGCGTCGCGCTGCTCAAGGGCCTTCCCGCGGCGGTGATCGACACGGTGATCGCCGAGCGCATCCGGCTGACGCCGGGCGGGCCAACGCTGCTCGCCACCATGCGGGCGAACGGCGCGCATACCTGCCTCGTGTCCGGCGGCTTCACCGCCTTCACCACAAAGCTCGCCGCCAAGATCGGCTTCGACGAGGATCACGCCAATACGCTTGCTGGTCGACGGCGCCGGCAAGCTCACCGGCGCAGTGGCCGAGCCGATCCTCGGCCGCGAGGCCAAGCTCGAACGCTGGTGGCGCTGCGCGAGCGGTTGCAGCCTGCGGCCCGACGACACGCTCGCCGTCGGCGATGGCGCCAACGATATTCCGATGGTCGAGGCGGCTGGGCTCGGCGTCGCCTTTCACGGCAAGCCGGCGCTCAAAGAAGCCGCCGCCGCGTGGATCGAGCACGGCGATCTCACCGCGCTTCTGTACGCGCAGGGGTATCGGCGCGAGGAGTTCGTCGGCTGCGGCTAGAGCATGATCCCGAAAATGGAATCCGGTTTCCCGCCTTCGCGAAGCCCGCTTCGGCGGGCGAAGGAAGGTCGGATAAGATCATGCTCAAACAAACACGCCGTTATTGCAAATTCAGCGCCACGAAGCGCGTCTCGCCGAGCGCGTTGGAAACCAGCATCACGGCGATCTTCTTGCCCTGCGATTTGAGCTGGTCGACGCGCTTCTGCACGTCGGCGGGGTTGCCGACGCTCTGATACTGCACCTCGACGATGACGTCGCCGGCGGCGAGGCGTTTGTCCGGATCGGCCATCGCCACGCTCGGGTCGACATCCGGTGACCAGCACGCCTTTGATGTCGTCGCTGATCTTGAACTTCTTGCGCAGGTCGTCGGACAGGCTCGACAGTTCGAGCCCGAGCGTCTTCTGCACCACCGATTTATCCGCCGGCGCGTCGTCCTTCTTGGTGTCGGCGAGCGCCACTTTGTCGGTGTCCTGCAGCCGGCCGACCGTGACCTTGTGGGTCTCTTCCTTGCCCTTGCGGATGACGACGACGTCGACGGTCTTGCCGACCGGCGTGTCGGCGACGATGCGCGGCAGGTCGTGCATTTCCTTGACGTCGTGGCCGTCGAACGTGACCACCACGTCGCCCGCCTCGATGCCGGCGGGCTTGGCCGGGCCCTTGTCGTCGATGCCGGCAACCAGCGCGCCGTGCGGCGGCTTGATGCCGAGGCTGTCGGCGATGTCGTCGGTGACCTGCTGGATGCGCACGCCGAGCCAGCCGCGCCGCGTCTCGCCGAATTGGCGCAGCTGGTCGAGCACCGGGACCGCGCTGTCGGACGGCACCGCGAAGCCGATGCCGATCGAGCCGCCGGACGGCGAGATAGATCGCGGTGTTGATGCCGATGACTTCGCCGTCGAGGTTGAACAGCGGGCCGCCGGAATTGCCGCGATTGATGGCGGCGTCGGTCTGGATGTAATTGTCGTAGGGGCCGGAATTGATATCGCGGTTGCGCGCCGAGACGATGCCGGCGGTCACCGTGCCGCCGAGGCTGAACGGATTGCCGATGGCGATCACCCATTCGCCGAGCCGCAGCTTGTCGCTGTCGCCGAACTTCACCGCCTTGAGCGGCTTGTCGGAATGCACGCGCAAGCAGCGCCAGATCGCTTTTCGAATCCTTGCCGACGAGTTCGGCCGTGAGCTTGGTGCCGTCGTTGAGGATGACGTTGATCTCGTCGGCGTCGGCGATGACGTGATTATTGGTCACGACGAAGCCGGACGGATCGATGATGAAGCCGGAACCGAGCGAGTTGATGCGATGCGGCGCCTGGTCCGGCATTGTCGCCGCCGCCCTGGCCGTGGTGGTTCTTGAAGAATTGGTCGAAGAACTCTTCCATCGGCGAGCCGGGCGGCAGATCGGGCATGTCGGCGACATGCGGATCGACCTTTTGCGACGTCGAGACATTGACGACGGCGTCGATCACTTGTTCGGCAACGTCGGCAATGCCGTCGGGACCGCGCGCCGCCGCCGGCCGTGACCGGCAGGAGCGATGATCGCCGCCGTCAAGCGCGGCGATCGCAGCGCCGTGCCGCAGCACGTCCGAAAAGCGGCGAACGGAGGAATGGCGAAGACATGGAGGTCGGCGCTCCTGGCATTCGATCAGCTTCGACTCATGGCGGAAGCTCACGGCGACTAGGCGAACCTTGCGACTCTGGCAGCTCGGCGAACGCAAGCTGCCATGCTGCGCAAAGTGCCTGCGTCCCGTGCGGGACGCAAGGCTCAAACCCGGCCAATCTGGCTATTAGCGGCCGGATTGGGGCGGAAAAGCGGCTGGATTTCGACGCGTATATTCCGCGCCGCTCAGCCGCGCACCAGCCAGACGATGAGCACGCCGACCAATGCCGAGACGATGCCGGCGATGCGCAACGGCCGTCCGGCATCTCCAGGACGGTCGCCATGGTGCGCTTGGCGCCGCCCGGAAACGCCGCGAGAAGAATCCCTTCGATCGCAAAGAACAGGCCGAGCGCGGCGAGGAAATCCGTCATCGCCCGCTGTGCTCGCGTGCTATTTCGGCGCGCTGTTCGGCGCGCGCAGTGGCGGCCGCCGGCGCGGCCGGTGCCGCCGCGCCGCCGGCAGCGTCTTGCCGCGACGGATCGCCGAAATAGCGGAAGAAATCCGAATCCGGCCGCAGCACCAGATGGGTATCGGAATGCTGCATGCTCTTCTCGTAGGCCTGCATCGACCGATAGAAGCCGAAGAAATCCGGATCCTGGCCATAGGCGTCGGCAAAGATCTGGTTGCGGTCGGCGTCGCCCTCGCCGCGGACGGTCTCGGCTTGCGAGGTGGCGTCCGCCAACAGCACGGTGACGTCGCGATCGGCCTTGGCGCGGATTTCCTGGGCCTTCTGGCTGCCCTGGGCGCGGAACTCGGCCGCTTCGCGCTGCCGTTCGGTCTGCATGCGCTGATAGACCGCCTGGCTGTTCTGCTCCGGCAGATCGACGCGGCGGATGCGCACGTCGACGATGTGAATGCCGAACGGCTGCGCGTCGCGATCGAGCTGATCGCGCATCTGCGCCATCAGCTCCTCGCGCTTGTTGCGCACCGCGTCGGCAAGCGTCGCGGCGCCGAGCACGCGCCGCAGCGCCGAATTGAGCAGAATGGAGAGCTGCGAATTGGCGCCGTCCGGTGCCGACCGTCTGATAGAATTTCAGCGGATCGGTGATGCGGTAGCGCGCAAAGGCGTCGACCACCAGCCGCTCGCCGGCCTCGGCCGACGCCGGCCACTCGACTTGTCCTGGCTCGAAGCGATCACTTCCTGCGCCGGCGATTCGATGTTGAGAATGCGCTTGTCGATATAGATCACGCTGTCGATGAACGGGATTTTCGCGTTAAGCCCCGGCTCGGTGATGACGCGCACCGGCTGGCCGAGCCGCACCACCAGCGCCTGCCGGGTCTGATAGACGGTGAAGAAGGTGCTGTAGGCCGACGATCGACGGCGATCAGCAGGATGACGGCGGCGGCGCCGCCAACGAGACTCGGCTTCATGGATTGCCTCCCGACGGCGGCTGCGGCGCGGCGCCGTGCGGCGCTGGCGCGCAGATCGTCGAGCGGCAGATACGGCACGACGCCCGGCGCCGCTTTGCGGCGCCGGTATCGATGATGGTCTTGTCGGTGCCGCCGAGCACGCGCTCCATGGTTTCCAGATACATGCGCTCGCGGGTCACGTCGGGCGCCTTTTTGTATTGCTCGTAGACTTGCGGAAAGCGCGAGGTCTGGCCCTTGGCGTCGGCGACGGTCTGCTCGCGATAGGCCTCGGCGTCCTGGGTGATCTTGGCGGCGCGGCCGCGCGCTTCCGGCACCACGCGATTGGCGTAGGTCTGCGCCTCGTTCTGCGCGCGCTCGAGATCGGAGCGCGCCGCCTGCACGTCGCGGAAGGCGTCGATGCACCTGGGTCGGCGGATCGACTTTCTGCAGCTGGACCTGCTGCATCAGGACGCCGGCGCCGTAATCGTCGAGCGTCTTCTGCATCAGCTCCTGGACCGCGGTCTCGATGGTCTGCCGCGCGCCGGTGAGGATGCGCCTGGATGTTGGAGTGGCCGATCACCTGCGCGCATGGCGCTTTCGGCCACCGCCTTCACGGTGCCTTCGGGATTCTGCACGTTGAACAGATAATCGCCGACCTGCGTTCGGCTTGACCATCCAGAACACCGAAAAGTCGACATCGACGATGTTTTCGTCGCCGGTCAGCATCAGGCTTTCTTCCGGCACGTCGCGCATCGTCGTGCCGCGGCGCTTGTCGAAGCCGATGTCGATCTTGTTGACGCGCAGCGCCTGCGGCGTCAGCGCGGTCTCGATCGGATAGGGCAGATGATAATTCAGTCCCGGCTGCACCTCGCGCACGAACTGGCCGAACCGCAGCACGACGCCGAGCTCATCGGGCTCGACGCGGAAGAAGCCGGAAAAGCCCCACAGCGCGATCGCGGCCAGCGCGATCAGCGCGATGCCGCGGCCGCCGAGATTGCCGGGCAGCAGGCCGCGCAGCTTGTCCTGGCTGCGGCGCAGGAATTCCTCGAGATCGGGCGGTTTCGGCCCCTGCGATTGCGGCCCCGAGCCCCACGGTCCTCGCGATCCCGAACCCCAGGGGCCGCCGGGTTGGTTGCTCCACGGCATTAATTCGTCTCCTCGACGCCGGCTGTACCGCTGGTTGCGGGGGGTTATAGGGTAGCGCCCGGCCCCTTACAACGCGCAGTTAAGCCGCGTTTGGTCGGGCTTACTGCCGCCGCATTGGCGCGCTCGTAGGTGACGAAGGCAAAAGGCGCCTCGTCCTCGGCCGCCGGCTGGTGCTCGCTCGCGGCTCGCTTCGCGCCAGATCGCCGGATCGATGGCGGGAAAACGCGCGTCGCCGTCGACGCGCTTGTGCACCTCGGTGATGGCGAGACGCGTCGGCCGAGCCGGCAGCGCCTGCGCATAAATCTCGGCGCCGCCGGCGACCACGATGGTGTCGGCGCCGCGCCGCAGCGCGTCGCCGCGCGCCGCCGCCAAGCGCCGCATCGAGGCTCGGCGCGACGACGATGCCCGGCGCCGCGAAGGCGCGGTCGCGGCTGACCACGATGGTGGTGCGGCCGGTGAAGCGGCTTGCCGATCGACAGATAGGTCTTGCGCCCCATCACCACCGGCTTGCCCATGGTGAGGGCGCGGAAGTGCTGCATGTCGGACTTGAGCCGCCACGGCAGCGCATTGCCGCGGCCGATGACGCCGTTCTCGGCAATGGCGGCGAGAAGGACGATGTCCAGGCTCACACCGCGACCGCGGCCTTGATGTGCGGATGCGGGTCGTAGCCTTCGAGCACAAAATCCTCGTAGCGCAGCGCGAACAGATCCTTGGCTTGCCGGATTCATCGTCAGCGTCGGCAGCGGCCGCGGCTGGCGCGTCAGTTGCAGCCGCGCCTGGTCGAGATGATTGAGATAAAGATGCGCGTCGCCGAAGCTGTGGATGAAGGTGCCGGGCTTCAGCCCGGTCACCTGCGCCACCGCGAGGGTCAGCAGCGCGTAGGAGGCGATGTTGAACGGCACGCCGAGGAAGACATCGGCCGAGCGCTGATAGAGCTGGCACGACAGCGCGCCGTCGGCGACATAGAACTGAAACAGGCAATGGCAGGGCGGCAGCGCCATGCCTTCGATCTCCGCCGGATTCCAGGCGGTGACGATGAGCCGGCGCGAATTCGGATTGCGCCGGATTTCGCGCGACGCACATTGGCGATCTGGTCGATGCGTGCCGCCGTCCGGCGTCGGCCAGGAGCGCCATTGCTTGCCATAGACCGGGCCGAGATCGCCGTTCTCGTCGGCCCATTCGTCCCAGATCGTGACGCCGTGATCGTTGAGATATTTGACGTTGGTGTCGCCGCGCAGGAACCAGAGCAGTTCGTAGACGATCGATTTGACGTGCAGCTTCTTGGTGGTGACCAGCGGAAAGCCCTGCGCGCAGGTCGAAGCGCATCTGGTGGCCGAAGATCGAGCGGGTGCCGATGCCGGTGCGGTCGCGCTTTTCGACGCCCTCGGCGAGCACGCGTTCCATCAGATCGAGATATTGGCGCATCGGGCGTTCGGGCTCTGTGGGCGACTCGCGGGCTCGGCAACTCTAGCTGCAAATAAGCGCCGGGCGAAAGCCGCGCCAGAGCGGGCTGTCGCGTTACCGCTAATTCCGTCCCGGCGCCGCGGCCGCCGGCGGCAAGCTTGCGCTGCATGTCCGCCACCTGGTCCTGCGGCACCAGCACATAGCCCTTGTCCGCCATGCATTCGTCGCCGACCTGATTGACCTCGGCGCCGCGGGTCGACGAGCCGTCGCCGTGGTCGCCGCCCTGGACCGATCGCGCCCGCTCGTCGTTGCAGATCGCAATGTCGCCGGCGAGTTGCCGGTGAGAGCACAGGATCGGAGCTTGGCACGCGGCCGTCCGGCAACAGATAGACCATCGGCTTGGCGCAGCCGGCGAGCGTCAGCGTGGCGCCCAAGAGCATCGCGCAGGCTAGCCGCTGTTTTCCCATCATCATGCTCTAAACCAGCCCGGCGAGCCCGAGCAGCGCCGCGACCGCAAAGGCCAATAGCGGGTGCACGCGCACGAAAAAGGCGGTCATGGCGGTGCCGAGCGTAATCGCCAAGGCGATCCAATTGTAGCCCGAACTGGTGGCGACCACGGCGGCGCTCGCCGCCGTCAGTCCGAGCGTCACCGGCACCAGCCCGCGGCTCAGAATGGCGTACCATGCCGATTCCCGGAAATGGTCCGATGCGCGCGCCGCAAAGAAGGCGAACACCGCCGTCGGCCCGCACATGGCCGCCGTGGTCACGAGCCCGCCCGGCAGGCCTGCGACGTGATAGCCGATCAAGGTCACGATGATCAGGTTCGGTCCCGGCGTGAGCTGCGCCAGCGCGAAACTGTCGCCGAATTCACGCTCGGTCAGCCAGTGCTGCACGTCGACGGCGAAGCGGTGCATTTCCGGCACCGCGGAATTGCCGCCGCCGATCGCGAACAATGACAAGAGCGCGAAGTAGCCCGCGAGCGTCAGCAGCGTCGAGCCGAGATCGTCCTTCATGCCGCAGCGCCCGGCGGACGCAGCCACGCCAAGGCGATGCTCAGCGGGATGATGACCAACAGCACGGCGGGCAGCGGCCACTGCAACAGTCCGATCGCCGCGAAGGTCGCAAGCGCCACCAGCGGCCCGACCACGGCGCGATTGTGGAACAACGGCCGCGCCATCTTGGCGACGGTCGCCAGCATCAGGCCGGCGGCGGCGGCGGCGACGCCGCCCAGCATCCGGCGCAGCGCCGGCAGATCGCCGTAATGGGCGTAGATCGCGCCGATCACCAAGACCAGCAGCACCGGCGGGCCCATCAGGCCCGCGAAGGCGACCAGACTGCCGAGCGGTCCGCGAAAGCGCGACCCGACGACCACCGAGAAGTTCAGAATGTTGCCGCCCGGCAGAAACGAGCACAGCGCGTAAGTCTCGTTGAACTCGTCGGGCGTGAGCCATTGGCGCTCTTCGACCATCATGCGCCGCGACCAGGCCAGCACGCCGCCGAAGCCCGACAGCGAGATTTTGGCGAAGGCCATGAAGATTTCGCCGAGCGTCGGCGGCACCTTTTGCGGCGGCGGCGGCAGTACCGGCGCGGAATCCGGGACAGACGATGCGGCATCGAGCGGCGCTGGCGGCATGGACATGCAAATGCTTCGCGATTGTGACGGTTGGCTTACGTCAGTGTAACCCCATCGTTAATCCGGCGAAAACAATTGCCGCATAAACAAGCCGTAACGGACCGTCCCTCCGTTCCGGCACGCGCAATGAACTCTTTCATCTGCCGATCGCGGCAAAGGCCGTGTTGCTGATCGCGGCGCTGGGCCTGTTGTCGATCGCCGCCAATGTGTTCTGTCTGCGCGCAGTTCAGTCGAGCTCGAACGGCTCGATCTGGTGGTGATCGGGCACGTCGCGCCGGCGCGGCTCGCGCTCGCCGAAGCCAAGGCCGCGATCGAATCGTTCGGCATTGCGACCTACAAGACCTATTCCGCATCGGATACCGACGAGGCCATGGAATCCGCCGGCGCGCTCGAGGGCGAATACAACGCGGCGAAGACCGCGCTCAACAACGTGCTGACCGACGACCCGGCCAAAATCGACGATATCCGCCGCATTCTCGACAAGCTCGAGCTTGCCCACGGCATCGCCGTCGATCTTAAAAGCGCGGTCAAGGGCGGCGACTGGGACGGCGCCAAGCGCATCGTCGATCTCAAATTCGACCCGGCGCGCGACGACGTGACTTCGCAGATGAACCGGCTGATCAATATTCTCGGCGGCGAGGCGCGCGCCACCGAGGCCGAAGTGGCCGAGCGCAGCGCCGCGATTTACCGGATGACGGCCGGCATCCTCGCCGGCGGCACGGCGGCGGCGCTCCTCGGCGCCTTGCTGCTTGAGCCAGCTCTATTGTCGCCCGGCCGCTGCGGCGCATGGCGCAGACCATGAGCCGCATGGCCAAGGGCGACCTCGGCGCCCCATCGACGGCGGCCGGCGCAGCGACGAGATCGGCGCCATGGCGCGCGCGGTTGCGGTATTCCGCGATAACGCCATCGCGCTGCGCGAAGCCGAGGCGGCGCGCGCCGCCGAGCGCGAACGGGCGGCAGGCGGAAAAATCCGCGGCGCTCGAAGCCGTCGCGGTCGCGTTCGAGCGCGACATCCTCGCCATCGCCGGCGCGGTCGGCGCATTCGGCGACCGAGCTCGAAGTCTTCGCCCGCGGCATGGCCGCGGTGTTGGAGGAATCGCAGCGCCACACCCGCACCGCGGCCGCGGTCGCCGGCGAAACCACGACCGGCGCGGCCGGCGTCGCCGCCGCGATCGAGGAACTGTCGGCCTCGATCGGCGAAATCGGCGCTCAGGTCGCCAATGCGTCCGGCATCGTCGCCGAGGCGACGCGCTGCGCCGGCAACGCCGTGACCAACACCTCGGCGCTGGTGACGACCGTCAAGGATATCGACCAGGTCGCCTCCATGATCACCGCGATCGCCGGCAAGACCAATCTGCTGGCGCTCAACGCCACCATCGAGGCGGCCCATGCCGGCGAGGCCGGGCGCGGCTTTGCCGTGGTGGCGCAGGAGGTCAAGGCGCTGGCGGCGCAGACCACGGCGGCCTTGGCCGAGATCAAGGACAAGACTTTGTCGGTCGGCAAGGTCATCGAGATCGTGCAGGACGCCAACGATGCCATGGCGCAGTCGATGGGCCAGGTGAAGAGCGATTTCGCGCGCGATCTCCTATTCGGTCGAGCAGCAGAATCTTGCGGCGCGCAAGATCGCCGAAAGCGTCGACGGCGCCGCGGCCCGCACGCTGCAGGTGTCGAGCAGCATCTCCGGCGTCAGCGAACTGGTGCGCCAGTCGGCCCGCGGCGCCGATCAGGTGTTGGCGGCGGCCGCCGAACTCAACGGCCAGGCCGCCGCAGCTCAGCCGCGACGCCAAGGATTTCACCGGCCGCGTCCGGGCCGCGTAGCGTAACCAGCGATTGGCACGCCTCGTCATTGCTGTGCAAGCGGACAAGTCCTCAACCCAGCAGCGCCCGCAAAAACTCCGCCGCCCGCTCGTAAATCCCCGGCGCCTCGCTTTCGCGCGGGCCGCCGATGGCGAGCTTGAGATCGTCGCCGTGCCGCGCTTGCTGCACCCGCAGCCACAGCGGCGCGCGGCGGAGCCGATCCGCATCGCTGAGCGTCACGATAAGGAGCGGCCGGCGATAGCGATGCGCAAGCTCTTCCGCCAGCACCGTGCCCGCGGAAACCGCCAAACCTTCGGCATCGAGCAGGATCATGCAGGCATCGGCATCGCGCACATTCCATTCGGTGCGCTGCGCCGGATCGGCCAGCGGCGTCTCCTTGCAGCA
This sequence comes from uncultured Alphaproteobacteria bacterium, assembly GCA_963696555.1. Classification (GTDB taxonomy): domain Bacteria; phylum Pseudomonadota; class Alphaproteobacteria; order Rhizobiales; family Xanthobacteraceae; genus BOG-931. The sequence continues at coordinate 504,168 of CAVOKR010000028.1, forward strand.
GCGGATATTTCGCCAACAGCCCGGGCGGCTCCGGCAAATCCTCGGCCCAGCCGCCCTTCGGGCACCAGCCGCCATAAAGGACGCCGCGCTCGATCGCCACATCGAGCACGGCACGGTCGACGCCCGTCTGGCCGCCGGAGAGGAGGATCATGATCGTTTCGACCCGTGGCCCGGATTGATCGGCTGCGAAATCCGGGAGAAAAATTCTTCTTTCTGCAAATGCTTCTGTCTTCTTACACTGCACCCCAATATCGAGCTCGCAACTCCAATCGGCTAGGCCGCATGGCGAGCGCGCCAAGCTTGCTCCAGATTGACATTATATCGATTTAGATATAAGGTGCTATCCTGTTGAAACCCGTCGAGTTCATCGGTGACTCCCTCGCACAGCTGCGCGAATTTCCCAAAACTGCGCGCCAAGCTGCGGGATATCAGCTCGATCGGGTTCAGCGCGGCTTGGCTCCCGACGATTGGAAGCCAATGCCGGTGATCGGCGCAGGCGTTCGCGAGTTGCGTATTCGCGATCGCGCGGGAGCGTTTCGGGTGATTTATCTGGCGACGCTCGCGGATCGCGTCGCGGTCTTGCATGCGTTCCAGAAGAAAACGCAGCGAACCGCGAAGCGCGATATTGATTTGGCGGCAAAGCGCTTTCGTGAGCTGTCGAAGGAGTAACGAATGACACGGCGGAAATTTACCAGCGTCTGGGACGCTCTGGAGGATACCGCGGTTGAAGCGGCTAATATGCGCGCGCGTTCGGCAATAATGATCGCGGTACGAGAGAAGATCGAGAGCTGGAAGCTCAGCCAGTCCGAAGCAGCTAAGCGATTGGGACTGACGCAGCCGCGCTTGAACGACTTGATGCGGGGCAGGATCGACAAGTTCAGCCTCGACGCACTCGTCAACCTCGCCGGGCCTGCCGGGCTCGCGGTGCGCCTCGAAATCGGCCAAGCCGCGTAATATCGCGTGCGCCTTCACGTCCGCCGGTGAGGGGATTGTGTTGCAAAACGCAGGCATATTTGCCAACGGGTTTCAGCGGCGAATTTTGTAGTGATATGTCTGCGATCGGAGTCTGAGCGGAAGACGCGCAGACATCCATCGATGTCGCAGTCTTACCGTTAGCCGACGATAGCTAAAGTTCCTGCGCTAAAATTCTCGCGCCGGCCCGCTGAAAAACAAATCTTTTCCGCGTCGCACACGTGCGTCGGGCATCCCTCATAGGTGCAATGCAGCTTTGCGATAGCGGCCACACTTCCAATTCATCGCATCTTTATCTATTACGCGCAGCAACAGCCGGCCCGAACACCCGCAGCAACGCGCTCGTTGTGGACCGAATGTTCCGCCGGGCCAAGGAAGGACTTTGCGTGACCGAGGCCATCATCGGCCGGCAAAAGGCCGGCGCGACCGCATTTACGGTTCTTGCCGCGATCAGCTTCTGCCATTTGCTGAATGATCTCGCGTCGTCGCTGTTGCCGGCGATCTATCCCATTCTCAAGAATAGCCTCGATCTGACGTTTCGGGCAGATCGGCCTGATCACGCTCGTTTACCAGGGCATCGCTTCGCTGCTGCAGCCCGTCGTCGGCCTCTATACCGATCATCGGCCGCAAGCCTATTCGCTGTCGTTCGGCATGGCCTGCACGCTCGTTGGGCTCACCGTCGCGGCCTTCGCGCCGGGGTTCCTCGTGCTCCTTGCAGGCGCCGCGCTGCTGGGCCTCGGCTCGTCGATCTTCCATCCGGAATCCTCGCGGCTCGCCCGCGCGGCGTCGGGCGGCGCGCATGGTTTTGCCCAGTCGCTGTTTCAGGTCGGCGGCAATTTCGGCAATGCGCTCGGCCCGCTGGCGGCGGCCTTCTTCATTCTGCCGCGCGGCCAGACGAGCCTGGCGTGGTTTGCGCTGGCAGCGTTTGCCGGCATGGTGATCCTGGCGAGGCTCGGGCGCTGGCACAGAAATTCCGGCCATGTCCGCAAGACCAAGGCAAAGTCCGCGGCCGCGGCGCTGCCGATGCCGCAGGTGCGGCGCGCGATCGCCGTGCTGATCGTGCTGATCTTCTCGAAGTTTTTTTATCTGTCGAGCATCACCAGCTATTACATCTTTTATCTGATGCATCGCTTCCACCTGCCGACCCAGACGGCGCAAATTTGCCTGTTCGTCTTCCTGGCCGCGTCGGCCGCCGGCACCTTTCTCGGCGGCCCGATCGGCGACCGCGTCGGCCGCAAGAAAGTCATCTGGGGCTCGATCCTCGGCGTGCTGCCGTTCACGCTGCGTGCTGCCTTATGCGAACCTGACAGCGACCATCGGGCTCAGCATGGTGATCGGGCTCGTGCTCTCCTCGGCGTTCTCGGCGATCGTGGTTTACGCCCAGGAACTGATGCCGGGCCGCGTCGGCATGGTCTCGGGCCTGTTCTTCGGCCTGGCCTTCGGCATGGCCGGCATCGGCGCCGCGGTGTTGGGCGCGCTGATCGATGTCACCAGCATCGATTTCGTCTACCGCGTCTGTTCCTTCCTGCCGGCCATCGGCTTGTTTGCGGCCTTCCTTCCCAGCGTCACGCCGGCTGGGCAGGTCAAGCGAGCGTAGGGTGGGCAAAGCGAAGCGTGCCCACGGCTGACTTTCCGCTTGCGCTGACGCCGACGTGGGCGCGGCGCTTCGCGCCTTTGCCCTGCCTTGGCTGGCTATGCGGCTTCCAGCCGCGCCAATTCCGTTTCGAAATCGAAGCGCAATTGTGCGCCCTCGTCTTCCGGCAGCCAATTGGTCATCTGCGGGAATATGGTGCGGTAGAGCGACACTTGTCTCGAATTCCCACGGCATCTTCTGCGCCGCCCGCGCCTCGCCGAGAATCTTATATAAATCTTCGCGCACCTGGTCGGGATCGGCGCGATAGACCGGCGTCGGCTGGCCGTCGAGCAGTTCACCCTGCTCGTCATGGCCAAACAGGTCGCGTTGGCGGGGAAAGTTCATAGCCCGCCATCCGGTAGCTGCGACGCTTGTGTCACGAACTTGTAGTCGACCTCAAGCGCACCGCGGAAGTGGCTTCGGCCGCATAGAATCTTGCGCTTCTCGTCCGGACGAAGCTCGTCGAGATCGAGCGTGCTTTTGGTTTCCCGCACGAGATAAAGGCGGTCTTCGCCGTGCTCCGGGTCTGCCATCACGATTGCCCAGTCGGGATTGTAGCTACCGATAGGGGTCGCGACCTCGAACCAACGCGGCAGCTTTATGTAGAGCTTCACATCGCCGCGCTTTTCTAGATCTTGCGCGAACACCTTCTCTGTCTCCGACTTCGAATTGCACGCCGTCCCACAGATGGGTGCCGCCCACGCCGCCGATTTCATCGCTCGGAACAATGTAGTCCTTCCACGCATCAATGATCGCATCCTTGTCAAACAGCGTCTGATCGTACCATTCGTCGATCTTTTCGTATTTAATGCCGTCGACAAGTTGATCGGCAAGTTTCGCCTTCGTGATGCCTACAGCCACGGTCGCGAATTCGTGCGGGTTGTCGAGCGCCGCATCGCGGATTTTCGTGCGGCGGAAAATTTCCAGCAGCGTTCGGCGCGATAGTCGCATCGGCGGTGAGGTATTTTCCATCAGGTTTTCCATGATCTCGACCAAATTCGGCAACGGATAGCGCCCAGCGAGATCGACGGCGGTCTTGGCGCCGCTTTGCACAATCGGCTCGAAAATATCGTGCGAAGATTGCAGGCGTAGGCCGACTTTGGTGATGGCGACGCGCGGTTTGCGGATTACCGCGTTGTCCAATTCTGGCACGACGTCGGCAATCAACTTCTCGGTATCGACTTTCACAGCATATTGCGTTTTGTGCTTGATCTTCTCCCACAGCGCCTTGAATTCCGGCCGTAACATGTAGCTTTTTCGCAGCTTAATCTTGGTGCGCTTGCGCTTATCCGGCGGTGGTGGCGGCACGCCCTCCTTCCCGTATTCGCGCTCGATCTCGCCTTGCAGTCCTTCGACAAAACGCTGGTAGCTCTCGCTCGCAACCACGGTCAGCACGTTGACCGCCTCGTCGCGCACCCGGTCGCCGGACTGATCGACCGGCAGACGGATGCCACGCCCGACCTGTTGGCGCCGCTCGGTCTCGGACCCGACTTCGCGCATCGTGCAAATCTGGAACACATTGGGATTGTCCCAGCCTTCGCGCAGAGCGGAATGCGAAAAGATAAAGCTCACGGGCTCGTCGAATGAAAGCAGTCGCTCCTTGGCGCGCATAATGAGATCGAACGCCAATTCGTCCTCCTTGGTCCTGCCCGACGTGTCGATAAACTCCTGCTCGCCGCCCTTTCGTGTCTTGCTGGCGAAATAGGCCGCCTGAACCTGCATCGGGTCGGTATCCCGCCACTCCGGATATTTCGTCTTAAGCTCGTTGAACGCTTTGATGTAAAGCGTGCAAATCATGCCATCGGCCGCGACGAAATTATCGACCTTATCGATGAAGAACAGCGACAGCACCTTGATGTCGCGTTCGCGCAAGCGCGCTTGGCGCTGAAAATGCTCCTCTATCGTGGAGCGGATTTGCGCTTCGAAAATCGCCGCCTTGTCGGTTCCGACCGCCCCGCCCTTCTTGACTTCCACGTTATTGGTGAAGCGGACGAAGCCTGCGCCCCAATTGATCTCATCGACGACAAAGCCTTGATACTCGGTCCGCCCGGTCCTTTCCTCTAAATCATCCTCCGGCTTGATGGTCAGCACGGTCTCTTTAATCGCGCCCGTCGCCATCAGCTTGTGGACCGCAACGCGCGCAGTGAGCGTGCGCTTCTTGGTGATGATGTCGTCGATACGGATGAACGGCAGGTTGGCGTTGTCCTCCTCGACCACCGACGCCACCTCGATCCGTTTCACCAGACCTTGCCGATAGGCGTCGAACGGCGTGAGGCGATAGATCGTGTTGTAGGGATTGCGGTGCGTGGCGCTGTATCGCAACGCGAATAACGGATCGAGCGCGGCAAGCGCCCCCACCCAATTCTCGCTCTCCATGTTCTGCGGCTCGTCGAGGATAAGCACCGGCCTCACTGCCTGAATGAGGTGGATCGGCTTTTCCCCTTGCAGCCGGTCGGTCGCGGCCTTGATGACGTTCTCGGCGCGGGCGAAGGCATCGATGGTCATCACCATCAATTCCAGCCCGTCCGAAAGCGCGAAGTTACGCACTTGCGACAGGTTCGCCAAATCGTAGACGCTGAAACGATAGGGCGGGTTGCCGTACAGCTCTTTCAAATGCTTATGGGTGAGCCGCAGCGTGCTCAGCACGCCTTCGCGTACTGCGATAGACGGTACCACAACGATGAATTTGCGTAGGCCGAAGCTGCGGAACAATTCCTGCGCCGTGCGCAGATAGACGTAGGTCTTGCCGGTTCCCGTCTCCATCTCGACGGAGAAATTCGGAAACCGCGCCCGCGTTAACCCGGATACGGTCTCGATTTCGGATTCGATCGCCTCCAGCTTGGAGTCGGGGGCAATGCCGTGTTCTTTCTGGACCTTGTTCAGATTGGCGAGAATCGCGCCTTCGTCGAGTCCGAGCCGGTTGGCGATGGCCTGGAACGACGCGCCCTTGGGCACGACGAGTTGGCTCGGTATGTTAGGCTGACCCTCGAACAGCCCACACGCCGCCGCGATGGCGCTCAACTGATATTCTTGGGTCGCATCGAATTTGAATTCCATCTAACGAACTCGAGCAAATCTTTGAGCCGTCATGGCCCGGCTTGTCCCGGCCATCCACGTCTTACTTCGCTACCCGAAACAAGACGTGGATGGCCGGCACAAGGCCGGGCATGACGTGGAAAGGCGTGTCGGCCGTCCATCACAACACCTTGAGCCGGCATTGCAGCGCCAGATTTGCTGACAGCGTGTCGTCGAGGGCGGTGTCGCGGCAAATGAACAGCGAGTCTTTCTTGAGCTTGAGCGCGCGCACCGCGTCGAGCGTCAGCGTGTCGTCGAGGCAGATGACGAACGACTGGTCACGGTCCGGATCGGTAACGCGCCAGAAGTTTTGCTTGCCGGCATAGGGAATCTTCTCGATACGCGAGGTGAGGCTATAGCCTTCGCGTAGAGCCGTCTCCCACGTGACGTCTCCAGGCTTCCAGCCGGGCACGAGGGAATCGGAGAATGCCTCTATCTGGGCCGCCACGGTATCAGCCTCCCTCTCCGAGACGCCTTTCCAGGGACGAAAATTGGATGCCGACAGCCTGAAAGCCTTAAATCCGTTGTTCGACTTTGCAAAGCCGTTCTGCGAAAACACTCGTCGCATACGCTCCCTTGCTATCTCCGCAATGGTTTTCATGCCTAACGCAAGCGCATTGTCGCTCGCCTGGGTACCGGGCTTAATTAATTCGGCCATCTGAACGGAGATGACATGACGCGGAAGCGCGTTATCGCGGCTTGCGCGAACTGCACCGTGCATGGTCGTATTGGAGCCCGCAAAGAAATCCAAAACCACGTCGCCAGGATCGGTCAAGTAGGCGACCAATCTTTCAAGGTCTGTGAAGCTTTTTCGATTCTCAAAGACCTTCTTCCCATCAAAAATTGCATCAAATTGCTGCGAAGCCACCTGCGCATAGCTAAAGATCACGCTCCGCATGACCTGCGTATCTCGCTCAAAGAGATTTCTGCGAAGACTTGGAATACTCTCTTCATCATCGCCGAAGATGACCATGCCCTTATTGATCTCTTCTTTCATCCGCTCGTAGGTAGAATACACCCATCCGCGCTTAGGGACTTTGCAGGGCTTATTGGTCTTCGGATGCGGAACGTCATATCGAGGACCACCGCCTCCTGGCCAACTAATATCGCCGTCAGTTCTATAAGGCCCATTCTCATCGACCTGACGATACCGTGCTAAGGGCTTTCGAGGATCGTCGTCCAAGAAAGTTTTGTAAAATTCCAGAGTTCCTTTCGAACTTTCTCCCAGTTATCCACGTGAAGTTTTCTTAGACGGTCGAATTCAGCGCGGATCTCTTCTACGCCCTCCTTAGGCAACCTCAGTTCCGTATCCAACTCACGAATGAATGACTTATTTCGCGCATACACCACCATGTACTCATGGCCGACTGAGAATAGCTTTGCGTCATTCTTTCGGTTCCGGTCGAAAACAAGCACGGCGATTCGATTTTCTTCCCCGAATAGATCATCCATCAAACGTTGAAGGTTCTGGAGCTCCACATCATCAATGCTGATAACGATGTAGCCGTCCTCCCGTAGGAATTGCCGGGCCAGCGCCAACCGCGGATACATCATGCTCAACCAAGCCGAGTGGATGCGTCCGTTCTTGTCCACCTGCGAAGTGGTGTAGTCACCGTTGCCGTTTTTCTGCCCAGTGACACGAAGATAATGATCGAGCGGGTCGGCGAAATCGTCGGAATAAACGAAATCGTTGCCGGTGTTGTAGGGCGGGTCGATATAGACCATCTTCACCCGCCCGAAATAGGAGCGGTAGAGGACCTTGAGGACTTCCAGGTTCTCGCCCTCGATGAAGGCGTGCTGCGCCTCGTCGAAATTCACGCTGTTGTCGCGGTCGGGCACGAGCGTAGCGCGCGTCGGCAGTTGCAGCATGGCGAGCGCGTCGCGCTTGCCGGCCCATGAGAAGCTGTAGCGTTCGGGGCCCGCGTCGCCGTTCTCGCCAAGCAATGCCTTCAGCTTGCCGACATCCAGCTTGCCTTCGGCGAACGCTTCCGGGACAAGCGCGCGCAATTGCTCGCACAGTTGCTCCCGCATATCGGGAGACTCGGCGGCGATCCGTTCGATTGGGGGTTGGTCCGGCTTTTTCGGCATCGGTTTCAGCACGCAACTACCCTTGCGAGATTCGGGAGCCGAACGCGAGGGCAATCGAGGATAACCGGCGCTAGGCAGGGTTGCCAAGAACAAAATGAGAACGATCAACAGCTTAATTATGGGCGGTAGTTTGTCCCTATTCCAGTGATAATTCGCTTGACGTTTGTCACTTGTTCGGTTACATTCTCTCCCGAATCTCGCTCACCAAGGACGCCGTCGGGGAGGGTACTCCTCGGCGGTCGGGGCGAGTGCGGTGCCTGCGGGCGGGGCCATACACTTCGCCCTCGGGCAGCTTCGGGCATCAGTCCCCCGGCACTATGACCGGGGCGGGGAGTGTCCCCTGGGCTGGGACAGGCGATGGTAGGTAACACCTACTCAGACCGCGTCCCAGGAAGCCTGGCCTGGAGCTGAGCCTTAGGGACGACAACTCCCTTTGGCGAGAGCCGTGGTGGGACGCCGACAGGCGAGCCCCCCTCCGTGCCTCCCTCGAACCATGAGGGACGTTCGGAGGGGGGAGCCGCATCGAAGGGTGTGGCAACCGTACCCGCGTCTGTCGGCGTTCCGCTTCCTTGGATTATTTGGCGAATGGGGTGAGGCGAACGGCAAAACAGAGACCCACCGCTCTGTTTTGGTTCGTAAGCTCAAGGTTCGCGCTTCACGTGGCTGGATTTTGCAAAACTCGGGTGCGCATGCGCCGCGAGAACGATGGCGCTCATCCGCCCCACAGCCGTCATTCCGGGGCCGAGCGCAGCGAGGAGCCCGGAAGCCATAATCACAGTTGGTGCAGGAGAATGACCGCCGGGACAGTTCTGTTTGCGCAGGGCTTATGGATTCCGGGCTCGCACTTCGTGCGCCCCGGAATGACGAGGGCGGACATCCTCCCCGCTGTCGCGGAAAGGGATAAGAGCGGCCTTTTTTCGGCAACCTTTTGCGCCTATATTCTTTTTTGCCGGCGCAAGCCGGATATGGCGATAAACACGCGTCGTAATAAACCTTTCGGACCCGGGGGCGGTACCCGGCGACTCCACCAATTCCAGGAGTCGGGCTTTCAGTCCTTCAGACTGTCGCCCGATTCCTGCTTACGGGGTCGAAATAGGATCGACGAGGGCGTAAAGGACGTGCTTTTGCTCGGCATGGTTCCGCCGTTACCGGGCCACTTCATAGTTGCAAACGACAACTATGCTCCGGTTGCTCTGGCCGCGTAAGCGGTCCGAAAAACCGATTTAAAGTCCTAACGGGTTAAGCTCCGTTAGGCGGGGTTCGGAGGCACCTGGCAACAGAAGCCTCCACTTTAATCTTTCCGGAAAACAGTGGTCAGCGGCGGTATTCGGAAGCGTTTGGCGATCTGGTCCTGCGTGAATCAGTCTATATCTGTTATCCTGTGGGTGACGATTGAAGATTGAAAGCTGAACCGGGCACGGATGGCAGGAATGGCCGTCGATCACATTCGCTACGATGTCTTGGCGCAGCAGGCGCTTGCGCGGGGTGGTGCGCACCGTGCTGGCCGACGCCGCCAAGAACGGCCTGCCGGGCGAGCATCATTTCAAGATCACCTTTGCGACGACCGCGCCGGGCGTGCGGCTGTCGGATCGCATGCGCGCGCAATATCCCGAAGCCATGACCATCGTGCTGCAGCATCAATTCTGGGATCTCGCCGTCACCGACGAGGGCTTCGAGGTCGGGCTGTCGTTCGGCGGCGTCACGGAGCGGCTGGCGGTTCCGTTCGACGCCGTCACGGCGTTCTTCGATCCGGCGGTGCAATTCGGCTTCCAGTTCGAGGCCATCGAGGGCGAAGCCGAGGACGGCAAAAGTGCCGAGGCCAAAACCCCCGCGGCCATCAGCCCTGAGGCGATCAGCCCCGAGACCAAAACCTCCGCAGCGAAGCCCGCCGGCACGGACGGCGTGTTCGCCGCGCGCTCGACTGCGAAAGCGGCCAAAACCGGTGCCCAAGAGCCCGCCGCGACAAAACCGGACACGCCCGCGGGCGGCGGGGGCGGCGAGGTGGTGCGGCTCGACCGCTTTCGGAAGAAATAGTCTTCCGGCGCAGCGATGAACACGCGCACCGAAACCGACTCGTTCGGGCCGATCGAAGTCCCGGCCGATCGTTACTGGGGCGCGCAGACCGAGCGCTCGCGGCAGAATTTCCGCATCGGCGACGAACGCATGCCGCGGCCGCTGATCAAGGCGCTGGCGCTGGTCAAGCGCGCCGCCGCCGAGACCAATCGCGAGCTCGGCTCGCTCGATGCGCGGCGCGCCAAGGCCATCGTCGCAGGCGGCGCAGGAGATCATCGACGGCAAGCTCGACGAGCAATTTCCGCTGTCGGTGTATCAGACCGGCTCCGGCACCCAGACCAACATGAACGTCAACGAGGTGATCGCCAACCGCGCCAACGAAAAGCTCGGCGGCAAGCTCGGCGCCAAAGCGCCGATCCACCCCAACGATCACGTCAATATGAGCCAGTCGTCGAACGACAGCTTTCCGACCGCGATGCATATCGCGGCCGTCGCAGGAAATCGCTGCAGCGGCTGCTGCCGGCGCTGACGCATCTGCATGCGGCGCTCGCCGCCAAAACCAAGGAGTTTCGCTCACATCGTCAAAATCGGCCGCACCCACACCCAGGACGCGACCCCGCTGACGCTCGGCCAGGAATTTTCCGGCTATGCGGCGCAGGTCGCCTCCGGCATCGCCCGCGTCAAGCTCGGCATGAAGGCGCTTTACCCGCTGGCGCAAGGCGGCACCGCGGTCGGCACCGGGCTCAATGCCAAGCGCGCCTTCGCCAAAAGTGTTCGCCAAAAAGGTCGCCGCCCTTACCGGCCTGCCTTTCGTCAGCGCGCCCAATAAATTCGAGGCGCTGGCCTCGCACGGCGCGCTGGTCTTCGCCCATGGCGCGCTCAATGCGCTCGCCGCCGACCTGTTCAAGATCGCCAACGACATCCGCTTTCTCGGCTCCGGTCCGCGCTCGGGCTTCGGCGAACTGATCCTGCCGGAGAACGAGCCGGGCTCCTCGATCATGCCCGGCAAGGTCAATCCGACCCAAGTGCGAGGCGCTGACCATGGTGTGCTGCCGCGTGTTCGGCAACGACACCACGATCGCGGTGGCGGCGAGCCAGGGCCAGTTCGAGCTCAATGTGTTCAAGCCGGTCATCATCGACGCCATGCTGCAATCGATCCGGCTTCTGGCCGACGCGGCGAATTCGTTCACCGATCACTGCGTCGTCGGCATCCGCGCCAACGAGCCGCGCATCCGCGAATTGCTGCAAAACTCGCTGATGCTGGTCACGGCGCTGGCGCCGCATATCGGCTACGACAAGGCGGCACAGATCGCCAAGACCGCGCATGCCAACGGCACGACCTTGCGGGAAGAGGCGGTCCGCCTCGGTTACGTCTCGGCCAAGGATTTCGACCGCCTGGTGCAGCCGGCGCGGATGACCCATCCGGACCCTGAGGCCGTGACCGCGGCGACGCCCGGCTTTTCCGCCATCACGGCCAAAATGCTGTTTATAAGCGGTAGGTTCTACTACGTAGTTTCCCGGAGCGCGGATTGCATAGCCGGGCATGCTACATGCACAAGGGATAGCCGAGCCCTGGAACAGAATCCGGTCAATCGACGTCCCCAAGGTTGTGCGCGCCATGGCCGAAATCATCAATCTTCGTAGCCAACGAAAGCGGGCAAAACGGCGCCATGCCGAGCAGGAGGCCGCCGCGAAGCGGCTGCGCACGGGCGCTCCAAGGCGCAACGCGTTTTTGATAAATCGCAAAGCGACAAGGCACCGAGAGTTTAAATGGACACCGGATCGAAACGGGAGACAGGCAATGAAATCGCCGGTCGTAAAACGCTCAATCGTGATCGCTGGCCACAAAACCAGCGTCAGTCTTGAAGATGCATTCTGGACGGGCCTGAAGGATATCGCCATCGCCCGGCACATGACGCTGTCCGATCTGGTCGCCGCGATCGATTCGGAGCGCCGCCATGGCAATCTGTCGTCGGCCATCCGCCTGTTCGTGCTCAATCAGTATCAGGCGCAGAGCAATGGCCACGCCGATGCCGGTAGCGGCCGAGGCCGCTGCATGCGCCGCGCAAGCTGATGTTGACGCCGGTCGCAGCGGCAACGCCGGCTGCTGCGCTGTTGCGGGCCGAATACGACGGCGCGACAATTTCTACAGGCTGAAGATCTTGCCGGGATTGAAGATGTCGAGCGGGTCGAGCGCCCGCTTGATCGCGCGCATGGCGGCGAGCGCCGGTTCGCCGTGCTCGGCGGCCAGATATTTCATCTTGCCCTGACCGACGCCGTGTTCGCCGGTGCAGGTGCCGTCCATCGCCAGCGCGCGGTCGACCAGCCGTTCGAGCAAAGCCTCGGCGCGCTTGATTTCGTCGCGCATCCTTGGTGTCGACCAACAGCAGCATGTGGAAATTGCCGTCGCCGACATGGCCGACCATCGGCGCGACGAAGCCGCTTGCCTCGGCGTCGCGCTGCGTCTCGGTGACGCATTCGGCCAAGCCGCGAGATCGGCACGCAGACGTCGGACGACAGCGCTTCGGTGCCCGGGCGCAATTGGCGGATCGACCAATAGCTGTCGTGCCGCGCCTGCCACAGCCGGGTGCGGTCCTCGGCGCGCGTCGCCCAGTCGAACGGGCCGCCGCCGAGCTCGTTGGCGATATCGCCGAAGCGCTCCGACTGCTCGGCGACGCTCGCATCGGTGCCGTGAAACTCCAAAAACAGCATCGGCGTTTCCGGCAGCGACAGCTTCGAATAAAGATTGCAGGCCTTCACCTGCAGCGCGTCGAGCAATTCGATGCGCGCCACCGGAATGCCGGACTGGATGGTGAGGATCGCGGCGTTGCAGGCGGCCTCGACCGACGGGAACGGGCAGATGCCCGACGCGATCGCCTCCGGAATGCCGGAAAGCCGCAGCGTCAATTCGGTGATGATGCCGAGCGTGCCCTCGGCGCCGACCATCAGCCGCGTGAGGTCGTAGCCGGCGGACGATTTCTTGGCCCGGCGCGCGGTCGACATCACCTCGCCGTCGGCGAGTCACCACTTTGAGCGCCAGCACATTGTCCTTCATGGTGCCGTAGCGCACCGCATTGGTGCCGGACGCGCGCGTCGCCGCCATGCCGCCGAGCGAGGCATCGGCGCCGGGATCGATCGGGAAGAACACGCCCTTGTCGCGCAGATGCTCGTTGAGCTGCTTGCGCGTGATGCCGGGCTCGATGACGCAAGTCGAGATCCTCGGCATGGACCGCGAGCACCCGGTTCATGTCGCGGAAATCGAGGCAGATGCCGCCGCGCGGCGCATTGACCTGGCCCTCGAGCGAGGTGCCGGTGCCGAAGGCGATCACCGGCACGCGCTGCCGCCGCGCACAGCCGCACGACCTCCTGCACGTCTTCGGTCGACTGCGGGAACACCACCGCGTCCGGCGGCTGGTTGGTGATCCAGGTCGTGGTGTGGCCGTGCTGCTCGCGCACCGCCTGCGAGGTGACGAGCCGGTTGCCGAACCGCGCGGCGAGCTGCGGCGATGACGCCCTCGGCCGCCTGGCGGTCGCGCGGCGTCCGCTCCACTGTTGCAACAATCGCCATGGTCCTGCCTCGGCCGGCGTTTCCTTATGTCCTTGAATCGCAAAGTGGCGGCGGCGCGCGCCCCGGTCAAGCGGAGTAAATCCGGTCTTATGTCGGTCTTGCGCGACTCGCCGCCGAATCCCTCACTGTCGCGCATGCTCGATCGCCCCGATCCCGAACCCGCCTTCTTCGCTCCCTTTGTTTCCGCGCCGATGCGGGTCGAGGCCGGCTGGATCGACTACAACGGCCATCTCAACATGGCCTATTACAATGTGCTGTTCGATCGCGCGGTCGACGAGGTCTATGAGCTGTTGGGGCTGGGCCTGGCCTATGTCGAAACGAGCCGGCACTCGACCTTCACCGCCGAAGTGCATGTGCGCTATCTGCGCGAACTGCATGCCGGCGATGCCGGTGCGGGTGACGTTCCAGCTGCTCGGCTTCGACGCCAAGCGGCTGCATTATTTCGAGCAGCTGTTTCATGCCGAGGAAGGCTGGCTGTCGGCCACCTCCGAGAACATGGCGCTCCATGTCGACATGGCGGCGAAAAAGACCGCGAGCTTTCCCGGAACATATCACCGCGCGCCTCGCCCGCATGAAGGCCGCGCATGCCGGCCTGCCGATTCCGCCAGGCGTCGGGCGGCGGATTGCGATGCTCGCGAATTGACACGGCGGCGCTTTTTTCCCAGCGTGCCGGCCGAAAACGCTCAGGGCTGGGAAACCGATGACAGCACTTACAGCCGCGGCGGCGAAGCCCGCGAACCATGTTTCCATCCGCGAACACCGGATTCCGAGCGCCGGCAGCAAGCCCTATATCGCGGTCGAGGGACCGGACGGCGCGCTTGTGGTTCTGCGAGAGCGGCGCGTCGAAGATCGGCCGGCTCGATCCCGACCGCGGCAGCTTTCACCGAGTTCGAGTTGCCGACCGCGAACGCGACGCCGATCGGCATCACGGTCGGCGGCGACGGCAATCTGTGGTTCGCCGAAAAAGCCGCCAACAAGATCGGCCGCATCACGCCGCGCGGCGAGATCACGGAATTCGCCCTGCCGACGCCGAATGCCGGCCCCGACGGCATGATCCTCGGCCCCGACGGCAATGTCTGGTTTTCCGAAACCGAAGTCAGCCGCATCGGCCGCATCACGCCGGACGGCCGAGATCACCGAATTTGCCGACGGCATTTCGCCGGGCGCAAAGCCGTTGTCGATCGCGGTGCGCGACGGCGCGCTGTGGTTCAGCGAAGCCGCCGGCAACCGCGTCGGCCGCATCACCATCGACGGCAAGGTCACCGAATTTCCGATTCCGAGCCACGACAGCCAGCCGCGCGCCATGGTGGCTCATCCCGACGGCAGCATCTGGTTCGTCGAGACCTCGACCAATGCGCTCGGCCGCATCGATCGCGACGGCCGCATCACCGAGCATCCGGTGCCGACGCCGAATGCCTCGCTGCGCGGCGTCACCGTCGGTCCGGGCGGCGACCTCTGGTACACGGCGAACTTCGCCAACAAGATCGGCTGCATGGCGCCGGACGGCACCGTGCGCGGCGAATACGACATCCCGACGCCGGCCAGCGGCGCGCGCTGCATCGCCGCGCTCGCCGACGGCCGGCTGTTCTTCACGCAATACGATTCAGGCTCGATCGGGGAAGTCGTTATCGCGGCGCAATAGCACGACTGATTCGCCTCGCAATAATCGAAAAAGGGGGAAACGCCGTGAAAAAATTGATGCTCGCGCTGCTCGCGCTATTCGCCGTGGCCGCTGCGGCCCGTGCGCAGACTTATCCGGATCGGCCGATCAAGATCATCGTGCCGATCTCGGCCGGCTCGGTCACCGACGTCACCACGCGGCTGACGGCGCAAGAGCTGCAGACGCGGCTCGGCCAGCCGGTTGTCGTGGTGAACCGGCCGGGCGCCGCCATGGTCCTCGGCGGCACCGACTGCGCCAAGTCGGCGCCTGACGGTTACACGCTTTGTCTGGTCAGCCCCGACACGATGTCGTTCAATCCGCTCACCGTTCCTGACCTGCCGTACGACCCGGCGAAGGATTTTGTGCCGGTCATCGACATGTACAACGTGGCTGAAGGCTTGATGGTGCCGGGCGAGCTCCGGCATCAACTCGGTCGAAGCGCTGCGCGCCAAGGCGGTGGCGCGAGCCCGGCAAGCTCAACTACGGCACGCTCGGCGAGCGCACCACCACCGACGCGTTTCGTCAGTGGCTGGGCGAGCATTGGAACACCAAATTCGTCGCGATCCCCTACAAGGGCGGCAGCGAGATCATCAACGCTCTGCTCGGCAATACCATCGACGTCGCCAAGATCGGCGTCGGCAACATGGTCAGTCAGATCGAGGCCGGCAAGGTCAAGGTGCTGGCGCTGACCACCGCGCATCGCTCGCCGCGGCTGCCGAACGTGCCGACCTTCGATGAGGCCGGCTTCGGCGCTTATCCCGGCCGGCCCGATTTACTGGGGCGTCGTCGTGCCTACCGGCACGCCGGCGCCGATCGTCACGCGGCTGCACGACGAATTGCTGGCGATTTTTCAAAGCGCGAAATTCATCGACTTCGCCAATCAGAATTTTCTCGAACCGGTCGCCGGCTACGACCGGCGGATTTCGCCGCCTTCCTCAAGAAGGACCGCAAGGACGCGGCGGTGCTGGTCGACAAGTACATGAAGTAGACGCTACGAAGTGTGCGCCTTCGTCATTCCGGATCGACCGTCGTTTGCGGCGAGCGGTGCTTTGCGCGCTGACGCGGTGAGCCTCGTAAAAGCCGCCCGCAGGTGCCATCTTCTCGCGCATGAGAATCAGTGGCAACGGCAGCACCTTGGCTGACCCTTTAAAGCGCAGCATCGAGCCGGTCGAACCGCCGCGGCCCGCGCCCGGCGGCATCGCCGCGCGCGCGCAGGCGGCGGCCGGCGCCGACGCGCCTATCTCGCCGGGCTCAATCCCGAGCAGCGGCTCGCGGTCGAGACGCTCGACGGCCCGGTGCTGGTGCTGGCCGGCGCCGGCACCGGCAAGACCCGCGTGCTCACCGTGCGCATCGCCCACATCCTCAATCTCGGCCGCGCCCGGCCGGGCGAAATCCTCGCCGTCACCTTCACCAACAAGGCGGCGCGCGAGATGAAGCACCGCGTCGGCGAAATCGTCGGCGGCGTGGTCGAGGGCATGCCCTGGCTCGGCACCTTCCATTCGATCGGCGTGAAGATCTTGCGCCGCCACGCCGAGCTGGTCGGGCTCAAAGCCCGATTTCACCATCCTCGACGTCGACGACCAGGTCCGGCTGCTGAAGCAGATTCTGCGAAGCCGAAGACATCGACGAGAAGCGCTGGCCGGCGCGCGTGCTCGCCGGGCTGATCGACGGCTGGAAGAACCGCGGGCTGACGCCCGAGCAGGTGCCGGCCGGCGAGGCCGCGGCGTTCGCCAACGGCAAGGGGCTGAAACTCTACAAGGCGTTTCAGGAGCGGCTGAAGATCCTCAACGCCGCCGATTTCGGCGACCTCTTGCTCGAATGCATCCGGCTGTTCCGCGAGCACGCCCGAAGTGCTGCGGCAATATCAGACCCGCTTCAAATACATCCTGGTCGACGAATATCAGGACACCAATGTCGCGCAGTATCTGTGGCTGCGGCTGCTGGCGCAGCGGAGCGAGTGCAAACCCTCTCCCGTTCCGGGAGAGGACGCCGACGAGCGTAGCGAGCGAGCCGGGTGAGGGCCGTGACCACGCGCCGCCGGGCCCTGCACCCGGCTCGCTGCCTCGCCGGCCTCTCCCGGAAGACGACGGAGAGGAGAAGCCGAAAAACATCTGCTGCGTCGGCGACGACGACCAGTCGATCTATGGCTGGCGCGGCGCCGAGGTCGACAACATCCTGCGCTTCGAGCACGATTTTCCCGGCGCCACCGTGATCCGGCTCGAGCGCAATTACCGCTCGACCGGCCATATCCTCGCCGCCGCCTCGCATCTGATCGCCCACAACGAAGGCCGGCTCGGCAAGACGCTGCGCACCGACGACGTGCTGGGCGAGAAGGTCACCGTCACCGGCTCCTGGGATTCAGCGAAGAAGAAGCCCGCGCCATCGGCGAGGAGATCGAGCAGTTGCAGCGCGCGCGGTCATGCGCTCAACCAGATCGCCATCCTGGTGCGCGCCTCGTTCCAGATGCGCGAATTCGAAGACCGCTTCGTCACGCTCGGGCTGCCCTATCGCGTCATCGGCGGCCCGCGCTTCTACGAGCGCGCCGAAATCCGCGATGCGCTCGCCTATCTGCGCGTGGTCAATTCGCCGGCCGACGATCTCGCCTTCGAGCGCATCGTCAATGTGCCGAAGCGCGGCCTCGGCGACGCCACCGTGCAGCTGCTGCACGATCATGCCCGCAAGCGCCGCGTGCCGCTGACCGAAGCCGCGCGCGCCATGATCGAGACCGACGAGCTGAAGCCGAAGCCGCGCGGCGCGCTGCGCGCGCGTGCTCGAAAGCCTTCGACCGCTGGCGCAAGCAGCGCGACGCGCTGCCGCACAACGAGCTCGCCGAGATCATCCTCGACGAGAGCGGCTACACCGAGATGTGGCAGAAGGACCGCTCCGCCGACGCCGCCGGCCGCCTGGAAAACCTCAAAGAGCTGGTCCGCTCCATGGAGGAGTTCGAGAACCTGCAGGGCTTTCTCGAACACATCTCGCTGGTGATGGACAACGAGAAGCGGCGCCGACGCCGACGCGGTCAACATCATGACCATGCATTCGGCCAAGGGGCTCGAATTCGACACCGTGTTCCTGCCCGGCTGGGAGGAGGGCCTGTTCCCGCACCAGCGCTCGCTCGACGACCAGGGCCGCGCCGGCCTCGAAGAGGAGCGCCGCCTCGCCCATGTCGGCCTCACCCGCGCGCGCAAGCGGGCCAAGATCTATTTCGCCACCAACCGCCGCATGCACGGGCTGTGGCAGACCAACATCCCGTCGCGCTTTCTCGACGAATTGCCGGAAGCCAATGTCGAGGTCACCGAAGCGCAAGGCGCGGCTTCGGCGGCTATGGCGGCTACGGCTCCTCGCGCTTCGACGCCACCACCTCGTTCGGCTCGAGCTACACCACGCCCGGCTGGCAGCGCGCGCAGGCCAAGAAAAGCGAGAAGCAAAGCCGGCGGCTTTGCCGAATCCGGCTCGCGCTACGCCGCCGACGACAGCCACGACGGCTTCGACGACACCTCATCGCCGTCGCCCTGGCGCGCCCGCGACGAGTCGAGCGGCTCGCGCCGCCTGCCGCTCACCATCGAAGGCGAGCTGGTCGCCAAATCCACCGGCACCGTCTCCGCCTTCACGCTCGGCGACCGCGTCTTCCACCAGAAATTCGGCAACGGCAACGTCACCGCGATCGACGGCAACAAGCTGACCATCCAGTTCGACAGGGCGGGCGAGAAGCGGGTGGTGGATAGTTTTGTGGAGCGGGTGTGATACGATCCCGAGACGGCAGCATCGATGAGGGTCTCGCGTGCTCCGCGACAGCCGTGATATCATCCGCCGCCTTCGTCAGGACGGTTTCGAGCAAGTGTCGGTGCGCGGATCGCATCACAAATTTGTTCATCGGCAATCGCGCCGCATGGTGATCGTGCCGCATCCGAAGTCGGATTTGCCGATCGGCACTGTAAGCGCCATCTACAAACAGGCGGGATGGAAGAAGGAATGAAGCCATGCCCCATTACATCGCGCTGATCCATAAGCAGGCGGACAGTTGCTATGGCGTGTCGTTCCCCGACGTTCCCGGCGTGACGACGGCGGGCGACACCATCGACGAGGCGATCCAGAAGGCGGCCGAGGTGCTGGAGTTTGCCGCCGAGGACTGGCCGGAGCATACCGGCAGTGAATTTCCGCAGCCGCGGACGATCGACGCTTTGCGCGACAGCCTCGACTTCAGTGCGGCGGCGGCCGACGCCGTCATAGCCGCGGTGCCGCTCCGAGCGACCGCCGAGGCCGCGGAGTAACGCTGGGACAGCCGGGCTAGGTCCGGGAAGGGCCGGCAACGTCACCGCGATCGACGGCAACAAGCTGACCATCCAGTTCGACAAGTCGGGCGAGAAGCGGGTGGTGGATAGTTTCGTGGAAAGGGTGTGAGGGTAGTCTACGGTTTCTCAATCTAACATTGAACTGCCGTGCTTTTTGACGCATCCTCTCAAAGTCGATGGGGGAAATAGAATGCGTCGCAGAGCGAAATCCAAAACACGGAGTGCTTTAATTCAGGCATTCGGACTTTTTTGGCGAGCCGATGAAATTAATTGGTCGCCAGGTACGGGCAAACGATACGACTGGCGGCTCTACGGCCGGCGGGGCGCGACTTCAAAGAAGTTGCAGATCGCTGACTTTCGAAACCAAAAGGGAATTTACATTCTCTACAGCAATTACGGCCCTCATTACGTGGGTTTGACTCGCAGAAAGGGGCTGGGTAGTAGGCTAAAGGATCACCGATCAGACAAACACGCCAACCAATGGGACCGTTTCAGCTGGTTTGGATTCTGCACTGTACTCAAGAAAACAGACGAGATGGGCATTCATAAACTGAGAGACATGCCGCTCGCAAAATCAACTAGTCCCGAACGCATGATTGCCGACCTTGAAGCAATGCTGATCAGGTCGATGTCGTTGCACAATATCAACCGCATGAAGTTTGTAGCTGCAAGGGAATGGAAGCAGATTAAGAAAGACGAATGGCCAAAGTATGAAAAGCGTCTGTGATCGAAGGATCCGCTCTCCATGTAGCAACGGCAACGTACCCTCGATCGACGACAATAGAGCGAGCGCGCGGGCCAATGGATAAGTTCGGCTCGTTACTGTGTGGCTCAGATCAAGTAGAGGGCATCGCAAGGGCTGCCCTCAAACAACTTTCAGCGTCTATCGACGATTTTTCCACTCGATCCATCACCTTCTTGAAAGCGCCCAGCGCGCCAGACGCGCTCGTCTTCGGGCCTTTCTGTGCGCGAGTTCTTTTGGAGAACGGCTGTGCGGGTCTGGTTGGGCGCCTTGATTCTTTTCGAATACTCTATTTGAGCGAATTTCAAAGCCAGCCTGACTATGAGCTAAATAAGCGTGCGAGATCCGCGTTTTCTTGGCAAGGAGACGTCGTACCTGAAGAAAGGCAAGGACAATCCCTTTGGAGCCCAGATTACGATATCACTAGAATAAGTCGTGCTCTTTTCGCTCCGCATCTGGATCACGTATACTGGAAGCCGGCGGTAGAGAAGTTATTGGATTTTGTTTCTTCGTATAAATCTGAACCTCAGCTAGCGGATATTCTTGCCACCGATGCTGATAAATATATTCCAAACGTCAGAGGTCGAAGCCTCCAACTATATTCGACCCTTTCAAAAGGCGTCCATTGGGAGTTCTTTACAACTCCGCTGGTGTTCGACGAGACGACCGTCGCGAATGCAATTCGCGATACTTTGCTGCTATTGAGTCAGCTTGGTCTGACATCGCATTTTATCCCCACGGCTTATGCTTCGCTTTCTGCGAAAGACGCGGTCGAGAACTACCTTGCTGTTAGAAAGGAAATCCCGTGACTGGGGCTCAAATCGACGAGGCAGATTCCGGGCTAATCCTCGCGGCAGAAGAATGCCCGCCGGAGAATTTTGAGCAGTACCATAGCTTCTCTTCACACGATGAGATTATCATTAAGAAGCTGATTGCTCATGGCCCAGTATTGCTTCGAGGTGGCCGAGGTAGCGGCAAGAGTGCACTCTTGATAGAAGCGCACAGGCGAATGCGTGCAATCTCGACTGTATTTTCCGTCTACGTGAGTCTTCGCTACCTTCCACTGCTACAGTCTGACGGGGCCGAGTACATTGAGCACTTTTGCAAAATTCTTTCTCAGGCAATTCAGGACGAAGTAATTTACGAAGAGATTTCGTATGACTTTGGTCTCGCCGCCGATCAAGTTTCGCTACAGTTGGCCCTCACAAGTCTGGCGCAAGCTACAGGCAAGCGAATTGTCCTGCTTTTTGACGATGCTGCCCATATTGGGCGTGAAAAACCATTAGAAGTATTTTTCGATCTGTTCAGGACGCTTTCAAGCGGCTTGACGTCGTGTAAGGCATCCATTTATCCCGGTGTGACTAAATTTGGCATTCGGTTCGATGTCTTCAACGATTCTACGGTTGTGGACATAAGTAGGTCCGATGTTTCATCAGATCCGCAATTCTTTCCTGAGGTGGTTCGCACTCGATATCCGAGATTGATGGATCGGTCGATTTACTCGGATCGTCTGTCACCCGCACAATTTGCAAATCTTCTGGGACGTGCAGTCGTCGGGAATCTCAGGGGCTTTATTTTGGCCTGCAACCGTTTCGTTTCATACGATCGTGTAAGCATTCCTAATGTAACAAAATGTTTTTTGGAGATGGCGACTGATTACTATTGGCCTCTAATGGAAGAGGTTGCACCCAAACTTGGTGTCTATGAGCCTCTCATAGAGCCGGCGCGTGACGTAATGGAGGCAATCCTTGATCATGTCGCCAAACCTATCAAAGAAAGGACCCGTAATGTTGCGCAAGATCGTGTTTTGATCCATCGGCAACTCGTGAATCAGTACGCGAAAATTTTCGAGATTCTTGAATATCTTGGTTTCTTAGCTCGTCGGGAGGCATCACGGGCGTTGAAGTCAGGTGGGCGAGGCCCTGTTTTAGCAATAAATCTTTGCAACCTTTTGGATTCCATCCCTTCGCAACGCCTGACAAGTGAAATGATTGATGAGTGGGTCAGCGGCACTCCGGAAAACGCCGAGATTCACACCTCAAGCCCAGTTTTCGGCTCGATAAAGCTGCCAGTGCTGGCGGCAGAGCATGGACTCGCCATCTTAGAAAAGCCGGTCGGAGTGTTAGCAAAGTCGCGCGCATATCCGTATGGTCTTACCGACGATATGATACAGCGCCTTGAGGGCGCTGGACTGGCGACCGTGGGCCAACTCGCTCAAACAGCCGATTATGAATTGGACAGAATTGAGTACATCGGAGCTGCCAAAATTCGGCGAATAAGAGCAGTGGTCTATCAATCAATTTGGATGTGACCGCGCGGCCAACTGGCACGTGCAATGAATTCGAAATTGCTCCCGCCAAGCTCAATCCGCATCTATATCGACGCCGACGCCTGCCCGGTGAAGCAGGAAATTTATCGCGTCGCCGAGCGCCATGCGCTCAAGGGCACGGCTCTCAAAGTCTTCGTCGTCAGCAACAGCCCCATCGCCGTTCCGCGCGATGCGATGATCGAGCGCGTCGTCGTCGGCTCAGGCATGGACGAGGCGGACAATTGGATCGCCGAGCGGGCCGGGCGCGGCGATATCGTCATCACCGCGGATGTGCCGCTGGCGAGCCGTTGCGTGAAGGCGGGCGCCGAGGTCATCGCGCCGAATGGCAAGCCGTTCACCGCGAACTCGATCGGCATGACGCTGGCGACGCGCAATCTGATGGATAGCTTGCGCAGCGCGGGCGAGATCACCGGCGGCCCAAAGCCGTTTGCGCCGCGCGACCGGTCGAGCTTTCTCGCGGCGCTCGATCAGGCCATCGTGCGGCTCAAGCGCGCGGGGTTTGGGGCCAGTTAGTTTCCCCTCCCCCACCCGGGCCGCGCTTGCGCGCGCCCGAGTGCATGCTTGTCGGGGAGGGGCAGGGGTGGGGGGTCGGGAGGGAGGTCTCAAGCGTAGACGAATTCTCGCATCCGTCTTCGCTCGCGCGTCGCCTCCCGACCCCCCTCCCCACCCTCCCCCACAAGGGGGGAGGGAGGTCTTACTGCTTCACAAAACTCAGACTGCAGGGCCGGCCCTCGATGCGCTTGCCGTCGCCGCTTGCGGCGGTGAAATGGGCGATGGCGTGAAAATCGCTCGGCGTGCCGCGGGCTGCGCCAAGGCCGACGAGGCTCGAGCCGACGATGATCTCGCCGAAGAAGCCGGCGGTGCCGTCGGCGTCGATCTTGCCGTTGAGATCGAGCGAGCTCGGCTCGCCCTTGACGCCTTTGAGGCCGTGATAGGCGCCGTCTTTGATCTGGCCGGTGAAGCGATAGCTGTAGCCCGGATATTGACCGAGGTTCGGGCAGGTCCATTCGGTCTGCCAGGCGCCGTCGAAATTTTTCGCCGCTGACGGCGCATTGAGGATCAGATTGGCAACGTGCAATTCGGCCTCCTGGACGTGGAGACCGGCCGGAAACCCTTTCAGATAATCGCCGAACGCCGCCCGCGTCGCTGCGGCCGTTGCAGTCTGCCACGCTGCGTCATCGGGGTTCAGTTGCGGCGGCGCGGGCGATTCGGGCGGCGGCGCCGGGATTGCCGCTTGTGCGGCCGGGACAGGCGCAGGTGGTGTTATTGACGCGGCCGCGGGAGGGGGCGGCGCTACTGCTGCGGCCGCTGCCGGCGGAGGCGACGGCACGGCTACCGGCGCGGGTGGCGGTGCAGGAGGTGGCGGAATTTGCGCCACAGCGTGTGTAGTTGGCGCAGGCGGCGCGGCGTGCCGCATATAAAATACGGTCCCGGCGATCGCGATCAAAACGGCAGCCGCGACCGAGCCCAGGATCAGCGGCCGGCTCGACGCGCTCGCCGCCGGCGGTCGCGGTGGCAGACTCGTTGGCGGAATTACGGTGCCGTCTTGCGGCTTCTCGGCTTGCACCAAATGGCGGAGCTGGATTGCGAGCTGTTCGATCTCGCGCTCCCAGTTCTTGAACAGATCGAACCATTGCCGGGTGGCGAATTCGTAGCTGAAAGCATCATTGGGAACGACGTCCTCGACCCGCACCGGCACGACGGTGACGCGATGGCGCCCGGCCAGCACCACCTCCTTCTTGATCTCATCGGAATTATTGGCGTTGCTGGTGAACACCAGCAGCATGACCTGCGCCGAGCGTAGCGCCCGCACGATCGCTTCCTGAAAATTGTCGCCGGGGCGGACGTCGCGGCAGGAGATCCAGCAATTAAGCCCGCGAGCCTCCAGGCCCTTGCAGATCGTTTCCGCGATATCGCGGTCCTTGGACGAGTAACTGATAAAAACCGGCGCGTTCATATGCAGGCCCCATCACGCGTTACGTCCCGACGCCGTTTCCCCGCGCCAAGATGCCCAAGGGGGTGGCAATATTCAAGGGCGCACGCGACCGACGGCACCGTGTCACGCCGCTCCCGAGGATCGATGGCGCGCCGCGATCGCCTGCTCGGCGGCTGCAACGCCGGAAAGGAAGCCGCCATGCGCGGTCGAGAAAAAATTCGGCGAACAGGCTTCGCCAGCGAAGAACAATCGATTGTCCACCGGCTCGGCGAGAATTTTGCGGCCATCGACGAAACCGGGCAGCGCCGACGAATAGGAGCCAAGCGCGAACGGGTCGCGGCCCCAGCAATGGACGCGAATGGGTTTCAGGCGGTGTGCGAAGGCGCTGCCGAACAGGCCGACCAGCTCGGCCACGGCGAATTCGAAAAAGGCCGCTTCGCCGCCGGCTTCGAGCTCGGTCGCGAGGCCGCCGCCGAAATAGGCCTCGATCATCGGCCGGCCGAACGGCCGCAAATGATAGCCGCCGGTGCCCTTGCGATCGGTGCGGCCGAACAGCCGGACCTCCTTGTCGAATTCCTCGGCGCCGTCGAGCGCCATGAACAGCTTATTGTCGAGGCCGAGCGGGAGGCCGCGCGCGGCTTCGATTTTGTCCGGCAGCGCGGGCGTAAACACGAGGCGCTCCGAGGCCAGGACCGTGGTGGGGATCGTGACGATGACCCGATCGGCGGCGATCGGGCCTTTGCGGGTGTCGATGCGCAAGCGCTTGCCGCTGTGATCGATGCCGCGCACTTCGCAGTCGAGCATGGTCGCAAGGCCCGAGCCGGCGTCGCTGATCAGCGTGCCGTAGCCCTTGAGTACCCGCCAATTGACGGCTGAATCGTCGTAGCGCTCGAGATCCTTCACCGAGACCCGATCGAGATCCATGCCGGTGATGTAAGTGCCGACGGAATTGATGAGGCCGCTCCAGCGCGAAGTGGGATCGAGCAGAGTAGAGGCGGCAACGTCGGTCTCCTCCCGCGCCGCGCGATCGGCGCGGGCAAAGAATTCGGCGATTGCTTTCTGGAATTTTTCCTGATCGGCGCGCGGGAAACCGACCTCGAGCGACATCCGCGTCCAGGGCGGCGGCGTCTTGTCGATCGCCGCGTCCTGCTCCTTGGCGACGCCGACCCACGGATTGCGGTCGGCGGAATGCAGCCAGCCGCAGCCGAGATCGAGCGCAAAGCCCGAGGCGTCGGTCACGGTCCAGGCGCGGCCGCCGAGCCGGGACCGCGCTTCGACCAGGAGGTACTGGACCGACGCTTCGCGAAGCCGCCGCGCCGCGGCGACGCCGGCCGCGCCACCGCCGACAACGACGACCTCTACGTCACTTTCCGGCATCACGCGCTCCGTGAGATTGCAGTACGAGCTAGTAATCCACCCGCACCAGATAAAGCCCGTGCGGCGGCGCGACTTGGCCGCAGACGGTGCGGTCGCGCGCGGCGAGCACTTTCGCGAGATCGTCCGCGCTCCATTTGCCTTCGCCGACATGAACGAGCGAGCCCACCATCGAGCGCACCTGGTGCTGCAGGAAGGAGCGCGCCTACGGCGGTGACACAGACCTCATCGCCGTCGCGCGTCACGTCGAGGCGGTCGAGCGTCTTGACCGGCGATTTCGCCTGGCACTCGGTGGAACGGAAAGTGGTGAAATCGTGCTTGCCGAGGAGCCGCTGTGCGGCGGCGTGCATCGCCGCGCTGTCGAGCGGCCGCGGCACGCGCCAGGCGCGGTTCTGGTCGAGCGTCAGATCGGCGCGGCGATTGACGATGCGATAGAGATAATGGCGCTTGAGCGCCGAAAAGCGCGCGTCGAAATCCGCCGCAACGCGTTCGGCCGCAAGCACGGCGACCGGCTGCGGCCGCAGGTGAAAGTTGGTCGCGTCGCGCACTGTATCGTTATCCCAGTCCTTGGCGAGATCGATATGGGCGACCTGGCCGAGCGCATGCACGCCGGTATCGGTGCGCCCCGCGCCAGCGACGGTAACGCGCTCGCCGGCGAAAGCCGCGATCGCGTCGGTGAGCACGCCCTGCACCGAGGCGCCGTTCTCCTGCGCCTGCCAGCCGACATAGGGCGTGCCGTCATATTCGATGGTGAGCTTGTAGCGGGGCATGCACGCGCCGCCGTTCAGTTCAGCAGGCTTGCGTTGCCCGCGGGCGTGCCGCGCAAGAATTCCTCAGTCCGCATGGGCTTGCCGCCGGCGCGTTGCAGTTCGACGATGCGCACCGCGCCGCTGCCGCAGGCGATGGTCAGACCCGTCATCGAGCACGGCGCCGGGCGCACCTTGGCCGTTGCCTCTCGTGGTGCGCAGCACTTTGATGCGGCCCAGCCCGACTGTTCGAACCAGGCGCCGGGAAATGGCGACAGCCCGCGGCAATGATTGTGCACCTCCTGCCACGGCTTCTTCCAATCGATGCGGGTTTCGCTCTTGTCGATCTTGGCGGCGTAAGTCGCGCCGGTTTCGGCTTGCGGCGTCAGTGCTAGCGAGCCGCGCTCCAACGCGCCGAGCGCGACCAGCATCAATTTTGCGCCGAGCCGCGCCAACTCGTCATGCAGATCGCCGGTCGTCACATCGGATCCGATCGGCAGGCGCTCGCGCCATGGCGATATCGCCGGTGTCGAGCCCCTCGTCCATCTTCATCACCATCACGCCGGTCTCGGCGTCGCCGGCCATGATGGCGCGATGGATGGGCGCCGCGCCGCGCCAGCGCGGCAATAGCGAGGCATGCAGGTTGAAACAGCCGAGCGGGAAACGCTTCCAGGATCGCCTTCGGCAGGATCAGCCCATAGGCGACCACCACGGCGGCGTCGGCGCCGTGCGCGCGCATGGCATCCACAGCGTCCGCCGCTTTCAAAGTTTTCGGCGTGAAGACCGGCAATGCCGAACCGTTGGGCCTCGCGCGCGACCGGACTAGGCGTCAGTTCCAGTCCGCGGCGTCCGGCAGGCTGCGGCGCACGGGTATAGACCGCGACGATCTCGTGGCCGGCGCCGACGAGCTCCAGCAGCGTGGGCACGGCGAAATCGGGCGTGCCCATGAAAACGAGGCGGAGCGCCAATCACGCCTCCACGTTCTTGGAATTCTTGACTCCGGTATTTTTGGCGGCTTTGGCGAATTTCTTGATGACGCGGTCGCGCTTGAGCTTGGACAGATGATCGATGAACAAGCACGCCGTTGATGTGGTCGATCTCGTGCTGCAGGCAGGTTCGCCAGCAGGCCCTTGGCCGGTGATCTCGTGGCTTTTGCCGTCGAGGTCGAGATATTTGACCTTCACTTCCGCCGGCCGCTCGACCTCCTCGTAATATTCGGGGATCGACAGGCAGCCTTCCTCGAAGGTCGCCTTTTCGTCGGACTTCCAGGTGATCTCCGCATTGATGAAGACCTGCGGCTTGTGCTCGTTGTCCTTCTTCGACAGGTCCATGATGATGACGCGCTTGGCGACGCCGAGCTGGATCGCGGCGAGCCCGATGCCGGGCGCGTCGTACATGGTCTCGAACATGTCATCGACCAGCTTCTTGATGCCGGCGTCGACCTGTTTGACCGGCTCGGATTTGAGCCGCAGCCGCTTGTCGGGAAGTTTGATGATCTCGCGCACAGGCATGATGGTCTCGGACAAAGCCTTGGCGGGCGATTTAAGCGGTGCGTAAAGCGGGGTCAATGCGCGCGATGCTCGGATCGCTCCGTTGATCATCGGGCTTCGACGCGATATGACCGTTCGCTCTTCGTTCCTGGCGCGAGTCGCGGAAAGCTCATGACCGAAAACCTGCCGGCGCTCATCGCCATTATCATCGGCTGCGTCGCGCTCGCCGCGCTCGGCATCGTGCTGTGGCGCTGCCGCGGAAGCCGCGCATCCGCATGCAGCGGTTATGGCCGAACTGGCGCAGCGCACAGACCGACACCGCGGTGCGGCTCGAAGCCATGATCGGCATGCTGGCGCGCGGCCAGACCCAACTCCAGCACGCCGTCAATGAGCGGCTCGATTCGGTGTCGCACCGGCTCGGCGATTCGTTGGAAAAGTCCAAGCTCAGCACGCACGAGAACCTGCAAAAGCTCAACGAGCGGCTCGCCGTCATCGACAGCGCGCAGAAGAATATCACCGATCTCGCCACGCCAGGTGACCTCGCTGCAAGGCGTACTTGGCCAACAAGCAGTCGCGCGGCGCCTTCGGGCAGGGCCGCATGGAGCTGATCGTTCGCGACGGCCTGCCGAAGGCTTGCTACGAATTCCAGTACACGCTGACCAACAAGATGCGGCCCGATTGCGTGGTGTTCCTGCCCGACCGGCGGCCGCTGGTGATCGACGCGAAATTTCCGCTCGAGGCCATCAGCGCCTATCGGGAGGCCGGCAGCGACGAGGAAAAGCGTCAGGCCGGCTCGCGCGTCCGGCTCGATATGACCAAGCATATCGCGGACATCGCCGCGAAATATCTCATCCCGGGCGAGACGCAGGACCTGGCGTTCATGTTCGTGCCGTCGGAGTCGGTCTATGCGGAATTGCACGACGGCTTCGACGACGTGGTGCAGAAGGCCTTCGGCGCCAAGGTCGTCATCGTCTCGCCGTCGCTGTTGATGATTGCGATCCATGTCATCCAGCAGATCCAGCGCGACGCGCGCATGCGCGAAGCCGCCGGCCAGATTCAGACCGAAGTCGGTAAATTGATCGACGATGTAGAGCGTCTCCATGAGCGCGTGCTCAAGCTGCAGGGCCATTTCAATCAGGCCAACGAGGATGTGCGGCTGATCGTGACCTCGGCCGAGAAGGCCATGAAGCGCGGCACGAGGATCGCCGAAGTCGAGTTTGCGGAGGAGGGCGGCGGCGCCGAGATCATCCCGGTTCCCATTGCCGCGTCGATGACCCGCAAGCTGGAAGCGGGCGAGTGACGCCTGAGGATTCTCCAAGCGCCGTAGCACCGCGCCTGTCATTCGCGGACACGCTCGCAGTCTATTGCAAGCCGCGCGTGCTTATCGTCATGTTCCTCGGCTTCTCGTCGGGCCTGCCGCTCGCTTTGTCGGGCTCGACACTGCTGGTGTGGATGGCCGAAGCCAAGGTCAATCTCGGCACCATCGGCCTCTTTGCGCTGGTCGGTACGCCCTACACCGTAAAATTCCTGTGGGCGCCGCTGATCGATGCGCTCGATGTGCCGGTGCTGTCGCGGCGCTTTGGCCGGCGGCGCGGCTGGCTATTGCTGTCGCAGTTTTTACTGATCGCCGCGATTGTCTTTCTCGGCGCCTGCGATCCTGCGGTATCCGCTCCCCTTGTCGCCGCTCGGAGCACTCCTCGTCGCCACCGCTTCGGCGACGCAGGACATCATCGTCGATGCGTTCCGGGTCGAGAGTCTGGACGAGAGCGAACAGGCCGCCGGCATGGCGTCCTACGTCGCCGCCTACCGGATCGGCATGCTGGCCTCGACCGCGGGCGCGCTGTTCCTGGTCAGCGGCTTTCAGGGCTTCGGGCTTCGGCCACCAGGCCGCCTGGACCGCAAGCTATATGACGATGGCGGTGCTCGTCGTCATCGGCATCGCGACGACGCTGGTCGCCGCCGAGCCGGAAAAATCCGCCGCCGCCGAGGCCGCGCACGCGCGGGAAAACAGGCTGCAACGCATCGTCGAAGCGGCGGTCGGCGCGTTCTCCGAATTTCTCTCGCGCGACCTCGCCTTCGCGGCGCTTGCCTTCGTCGTGCTGTTCAAGTTCACCGATGCGCTGTCCGGCGCGATGACGGCGCCGTTCGTCATCGATCTCGGTTTTTCGCGCAACGAATACGCCGCCATCATCAAGGGCCTCGGGCTTGCCGCCACGCTGATCGGCGGGTTTGCCGGCGGCTTTGTGGCGCGCGCTTTCTCGCTGCCGGCCAGTCTCTGGATCGGCGGCCTATTGCAATCGCTCGCCAATCTCGCGTTTTCTTTCCAGGCGGTTTTGGGTCACAACACCGCTTGGCTCACTGTCGCGATCACGATCGAGAACTTCACCAGCGCCGTCGGTACGGTCATCTTCGTCGCCTATCTCTCGGCGCTGTGCCGCAATCCGCTG
The DNA here is from genome assembly GCA_963696555.1 of uncultured Alphaproteobacteria bacterium. Taxonomy (GTDB): domain Bacteria; phylum Pseudomonadota; class Alphaproteobacteria; order Rhizobiales; family Xanthobacteraceae; genus BOG-931. The sequence goes on from CAVOKR010000028.1 coordinate 534,533, forward strand.
CATACGGCGACCCAATACGCGCTGCTGACCGCGCTTGCTGCGTTCGGCCGCACCTACCTGTCGTCGGGAGCGGGCTTTCATCGCCGCCGCGGCCGGCTGGGCCTGGTTCTTCGCCATTTGCGCGGGCGCCGGGCTTCCGGCGCTGGGCCTGCTCGCGCTTTTGCAATGGCGCGGTCATTTCGACGGTCTGGCCCCGGCCCGGAAGGGGCCGTGAACTCTGCGACATTTGAATGACCGTAAATGCGGCGTAATCGCCGAAATCAGCGGCATTCCGGCGTTCCAAGGATGCGGCCCGGCCTCGCAAAAAAGTCTTTTTGTAAGGATCAGATCGCTATAATCGCCGTTGTACTCGTTGCGTTCCTCGAACCTGGCCGCCCTGCCGCAGTCCTCATGGACACCACCATCCTGGTCAAGCTTTTTGCGACGGCACTCGCGCTGAGCGAGGTCACGACGCAGCCGCAAGCCGTGAAAACCCATTTCGATCCGGTTCAGGATCAAGCCGCCGTCGTGCAGCTGTTGCGCGACGGCTGCACCCACATGACGCATGCGTTCGATATCGAATCGATCAATCTCGACGAACTCATCTCGACCGCGCTCGACGATCCGAAGGCCATGGGCGCCGACATCAAGGCCTTCCACGGTCTCAATTTCACCGACCTCAACACCGCCTATCATCAATTCTGCAAGAACGAGACGATCGACAAGCCGGTCGTCGATCTCGGCCAGGTGATCGACTTCTTCAACAATGCGGCGGCCGATCTGCCCGACCCGACCCAGCTCAAGGGCAAGAAGCTGCCGGGCACGACGGTGGTGCTGGACGGGACGGGCGCGGAGTTCGCCGACGTGTTCCAGCCCGGCAACCGGCGCATCTGGGTCTCGCTCAGCGACATTCCCGACTTCGTGCAGAAGGCGTTCGTCGCCGCCGAGGACCGGCGCTTCTTCCAGCATCACGGCGTCGACGAGCGCGGCATCATCCGCGCCTTCATCGGCAATCTCGGCGAATCGGGCCGGCCGCAAGGCGGCTCGACCATCACCCAGCAGGTGGTGAAAAATCTCCTGGTCGGCGAGGACGTGACCTACGAGCGCAAGATCCGCGAGATGATCGTGGCGTCGCGGCTCGAGACCACGCTCAGCAAGAACGAAATCCTCGAACTCTATCTGAACTCCGCCTATCTCGGCCGCGGCTCGTGGGGCGTCGAGATGGCGTCGCGCACCTATTTCGGCAAATCGGCGAAGGATCTTTCGATCGGCGAAGGCGCCATGCTGGCGGGCCTGCTCAAGGGACCGAATTACTACAATCCGGATCGCCATCCCGATCGCGCCAAGGATCGTCTCGCCTACGTGCTCGGCCGCATGCAGGAGGACGGCGTCATCAACGCCGCGCAAAAGGACCAGGCGCTCGCCGAGCCGCCGAAGCTCGTCGCCTACGCGCATCAGCGCCGCGACATCGGTTTCCACTTTGTCGATTTTCTCGGCCGCGAGGCCAAGGCCGACGGCGTCGCCAACATGACCGCGGACTCCTACACCGTGCACTCGACCATCAATGCGCAGTTGCAGCGCGAGGCCGAAGCGGCGCTGCAGGAAGGCTTGGCGCGTTACGAGATATCGATGGGGCGCGTGCAGTTTCGCGGTCCGGAAGCCAATATCGCCGACGCCGTGCAGAAGATTTCGAGCAACAGCCAAGCGGCGGCCTCGGCGGACGCCGCGGCCGCGCCGGGCTCTCCGGCTGCCGTGCCGGCCTGGCAGCAGGCGCTGCAAGACCTGCGCCTGCCGCTTTACGACGTGCATTGGACGCCGGCGTCGTGTGCAGAAGGTGATGCAGAAAGGCGCGACGCGATCCGCGTCGGTCTTCCCGACGGCCGCGTCATGCCGTTGACCGGGGTGACGGGCGATGCAAGGCGCGGCCTCGGGCTTTACGACGTCGTTTATGTCAATGTCGTCGAGCCCAAGGTCGCGGCACGCCAAGAACACCGCAGGCAAGTCCGCCGACAGCAAATCCCGGGACGCCAAGAAGGCAAGCCGCAAAGCCGACGACGGGAAGAACAAAGACGCGCAGGGTCCCAGTCTGCCGTCGCTGTCGCCGGGTCAGGCGCAATTGCGCGTGCGGCCGACGGTGCAGGGCGCGGCGCTGGTTCTGGAAAACAAGACCGGCCGCATCCTCGCCATGGCGGGCGGCTTCTCCTATCCGCTGAGCCAGCTCAATCGCGCCGCGCAGACGCAGCGCCAGCCCGGTTCGGCGATGAAGCCGCTGACCTATCTCACCGCATTGCAGCACGGCCTGCAGCCGAACACGCTGGTGCTCAATCAGCCGATCACGTTCCCGCCGATCGGCAGCGGCCTCGACGGCCGCGACGCAATCAGCCGGCAATACGACGGCAGAATGCGCCCCGAGGATTACTGGTCGCCGCGCAACGCCGATTACAGCGAAGGCGGCGTATTCACGATGCGCCGCGGCCTGGAGAATTCGGTCAACATCGTCACCGCGCATCTGCTCGACGGCGGCATCGACAGCCGATCCGGCGAACAAGCCTCGATGAGGTTTGCGCCACCGCGGTCGCGGCGAAAATCTACAGCCAATGCGTCCGCTATTATCCGTTCGTGCTCGGCGCGCAGCCGGTGCGGATGATCGATCTGGCGGCGTTCTATGCCGCCGTCGCCAACGAGGGCGCGCTGCCGCAGCCGCACGGTATCGATTCGATCGAGCCGGACGGCCAGCACCGTTTACCAATATCCCGAGCACGCCGCTGCCGCGGATCGGCGCCGCCGATCCGGCATCGTTCTATCAGCTCAAGACCATGCTGCAGGGCGTGGTGGCGCGCGGCACCGCGCGCGGCATCGGCGGGCTGTCGCCTTATGTCGCCGGCAAGACCGGCACCACCGAGGACGCGGTGGACGGCTGGTTCATCGGCTTCACCAACGACGTCACGGTCGCGGTGTGGGTCGGCTACGACAATGGCGACGGCAAACGCCGCTCGCTCGGCTCCAGCGAGACCGGCGCGCGGGTGGCGTTGCCGATCTTCCAGCCGATCATCGAAGCGATCTGGGACGACCATATTGCGCCGAAGGCGCCGCTCAACGGACCGTCGCCGGAGGCGAAGCGCGAGCTCGTCGATATCCCGATCGACTACATGACGGGCGATCGCGCTCGGCGGCGCGCAACCAGGACCAGAACGAGGACCAGGGATTCGGTGGCTTGTTTCAAAGCCAGCCGCCGCCGCAAGGCCCGACCTTCATCGAACATTTCCGCCGCGGCTCCGATGGCCAGGTCGCCGACACGCAATATGAGCTGGTCAATCGCGACGATCCTTACGTAACGCAAATGCAAGCCCCCAATAACGATCAGGGCTCCTTGTTTGGCGGCGGCGGCGGACCGACAGCGGCCAATGGATCGGCCGCAACCTATTATCCCGATCAGGGCTGGCAACAAGTCAGCCGCAAGCGCCGCAGCCATTCCGTGGCATATTCGGGCTGTTCCAACCTCGTCCTCCTGCACCGCCGCAGCCGCAGCCCAATCGGGATTATTTCTGGGGCGGGCGGGTGAACTGAAATCGCCTCTTTGAAAGACATTCGCGAGAGAATTTGAATGTGGACGCGGCGCGCGATTCGTGTTTGCCGGCTATGCTCGGCTGTTCGGCATTGCCGCAGCCGCCGGCGCGCAGGATTTCACGCATCGAGGACGTCAGCGCGGCACGCCAAGCGGACGTGGCGCAGCTCAAGCCCGGCATGATCGCATTCAGCGATCATACCGGCGACGGTGCGCATCAATAGCGAAACCGCGCTGATGCCCTTCGACGACTGGGCAAGCCAAGCATCCGATCGAGAAGAAATTCCTGGCGCTGTTCCCGGCCTATACCGAGGCGACCGCTCGACAAGCCGTCGAACGACCACGGCGGCAAGACCGTCGAAAAGCTCTAGATGTACGTGGCGCAGGCGCGCTTTCTTCTCGACCGGGCGCCGGGCGCCATCGATCTGACCCGCGACGTGACGCTGCCGTTCCTGGAAAAGATCGATCCGGCGATCAAGCACAAGGAGATCGCCGCCGGCCGACGTCGTGCCGTTCAAGGACGATCCCGGCGCCGGCAACGACAATCCGGACCGCAAATGGTGCACCGGCCGCGCGACGTTCGATCTGCATCGCCTCGACCTACAAGCTCGAAGGCAAGATCCCGATGGGCATCATGCTGGTGAACAAGATGCGCGACAGCGCCAAGAAGGTCGTCGACCACATCGATTTCCAGAGCGAGCTGTCGGCGCTCTCGCCCGCCGATCTCGACCAGGCCGGATTGCAGGAATTGACCACGCTCGACACGCCGATCTCGGGCGTGCTCGAGCAGAATATTTTCTACGTCAATCAGATCATGAAATTCGGCAAGTTCTTTGCCGTATTCCAGGCCCATCCGACCGACCCCGGCAAGACCGTCGTCACGGCGTTCATGGCGCTCGCGATCAAGGCCCGCGTGCTCGACGAGAAGCGCGGCTTCGAGACGATGCCGGTGTTGCGCAACCTCGTGCCGGCGCAAGTCTTGATGGGGCAGTCGTCGTTCAATGCCGGCAATTCGATCAGCGCCGGCCTGCCCAAATATGCCCGCAACGAAATCAGGACGATCGCCGGAATTCTTGCGTCGGAAAAATAATCTGAACGATCAGGCCGCGGCGCGCGCCTTGTCGCCGCGTTCGAGCGATTGCATCGCCTCGTCGGTCGTCTGCACGTCGCCGAACAGGCCGTAGAAGATCGACAGCGCGGCGTTGTGCTCGTCGTCGTTGTGGGTGGCGAGCCCGTCGGACACCATCACCACCTTGAAATTCAGCATCATGGCGTCGCGCGCGGAGCTTTCGCAGCACACATTGGTGGCGGTGCCGGTGACGAGGAGCGTATCGATGCCGCGGTCGCGCAACAGCCGCTCGATATCCGAAGAGCCTTGGATGAAGGCGCTGTAGCGCGTCTTGGTCACCTGCGCGTCCTCGGGCCGGATGTCGTTCAAATGCCAATAGGCATAGCCGTCGCCGTCGACCTCCATCGCCGCATAGCGCCGCTCACAGCGATCCGGCGTATGCAGGAATTCGTGATAATTCGACCAGCTGTCGCGCGTGTCGTGCGTGCCGTTGCGGACCCAGACGACGAGGCCGCCACGGCGCCGCAAATCGGCGGCAAGGCGGTTGATGTTCGGCACGATCGCGCGTGAGGCGGGGACCTCGCCCTGATGGCCCGGTTTGCAGAAGTAATTCTGCATGTCGATCACAACCAGCGCCGCCCGGCGCGGATCGATCTCGTCGAACGGGTGCAATTTGCCGGTTCGGGCCGTCATGCGCTGACGCGCGGCTTCGGAGATCGCGATCTTGTGCATCGTTGCGTCCTCGACTAGTCGTTTGACGTGGTTGGTCAAATAGCTTGGCCGTTCCGGCCCAATTTGGCATAAAAGCAAGGTCGGGATCGAGCGCATGGCGTCGGAGTTGGGAATTCTGGATCGATCGCGGCGGCACCTTCACCGACGTGATCGGCAGGCGGCCGGACGGCGTGCTGGTCACCCACAAGCTGCTGTCGGAAAATCCCGAGGCCTACCGGGACGCGGCGGTGCACGGCATCCGCCATCTGCTCGGTCTTGAAGCCCGGCGCGGCGATCCCGAGCGACCGCATCGCCGCGGTGAAAATGGGCACCACGGTCGCCACCAATGCGCTGCTCGAACGCAAGGGCGACCGGACGCTGCTTCTCATCACCAAGGGTTTTCGCGACGCCTTGCGCATCGGCTATCAGGCGCGGCCGAAAATCTTCGCACGCCACATCATCAAGCCCGACATGCTGTACGAGCGCGTCGTCGAGGTCGACGAGCGCGTGCGCGCCGACGGCACCGTGGAGCGCGAGCTCGATCTCGACCGCGGTCCGCATCGAACTCGAGCGCGCCACGCGCCGACGGCATCGGCGCCGTCGCCATCGTGCTGATGCATGCCTATCGCTACAGCGACCATGAGCAGCGCGTCGCCGCGCTGGCGCGCGAACTCGGCTTCCCCCAAGTCTCGGCCAGCCACGAAGTGTCGCCGCTGATCAAGCTTGTCGGCCGCGGCGACACGACGGTGGTCGACAGCTATCTGTCGCCGATCCTGCGCCGCTATGTGGCGCAGGTCGCGGGCGAACTAAATCGCCTCGCCGCAGGGGGAGGCGAGAAGAATACGCGGCTGATGTTCATGATGTCGTCGGGCGGCCTGACGGCGGCGGAATTGTTTCGCGGCAAGGACGCGATCCTCTCCGGACCGGCGGCGCGGCGTCGTCGGCATGGCCGAGACCGGGCGCTCGGCGGGCTTTGGCCGGCTGATCGGCTTCGACATGGGCGGCACCTCGACCGACGTGTCGCATTTCGCCGGCGAATACGAGCGCGCCTTCGAGACCGAAGTCGCCGGCGTGCGCATGCGCGCGCCGATGATGCTCATTCACACCGTCGCGGCGGGCGGCGGCTCGATCCTGCATTTCGACGGCGCGCGGTTTCGCGTCGGACCGGATTCGGCCGGCGCCAATCCGGGACCGAAATGCTATCGCCGCGGCGGGCCGCTCGCGGTGACCGACGCCAATGTGATGGTCGGCAAGCTGATCGCCGATTTCTTTCCCAAGATTTTCGGGCCGCAGCAAGACCAGCCGCTCGACGCCGACGCGGTGCGCGACGGCGTTCGCCGAAGCTGGCCGAAGGAGATCGGCGACGGCCGTTCGGCCGAACAGGTCGCCGACGGCTTCATCAAGATCGCGGTCGAGAACATGGCGAACGCGATCAAGAAGATTTCGGTGCAGCGCGGCTACGACGTGACGCGCTATGCGCTCAATTGCTTCGGCGGCGCCGGCGGCCAGCATGCCTGCCTCGTCGCCGACGCGCTCGGCATGACGAGCGTGCTCATCCATCCGCTGTCGTCGCTGCTCTCGGCCTACGGCATGGGGCTCGCCGATATCCGCAGCGTCCGCCAGCAGGCGATCGAAGAGCCGTTCGGCAACAAGGTCGCACGCCACGCTCGAAAAGGTCGCGCGGAGGCTGGCAGCGCGACGCGATCGAGGAAGTCGCCGGCCAGGGCGTCGGCAAAGACAAGATCGCGCTCCATGTGCGCGCGCATATCCGCTACGCCGGCACCGATACGCCGCTGATCGTCGGCGCCGGCAGCTATCGTCCGCCGCTCAAGGGGCAGGTGAAATTGGCCTCGCTGCAAGAAATGCAGCAAGGTTTCGAGCGCGCCCACAAGGCGCAGTTCGGCTTTATCGACCGCAAAAAGTCGCTGGTGATCGAGGCCGTGTCGGTGGAAGCCGTCGGCGGCGGCGCCACGTTCAAGGAAAAGCCGCGCAAGACCACGCGCGCCAAGCTGCCCGCGCCGGCGCGGCGCACGCGGTTCTTCTCCGGCGGCAAGTGGCACCGCGCGCTGGTCTATACGCGCGAACAGCTCGCGCCGGGACACAAAGTCGATGGCCCGGCCATCATCATCGAGCCGCACCAGACCGTGGTCGTCGAGCAGGGTTGGCGTGCCGAGCTGACGCCCAAGAATCATCTGGTGCTGCGGCGGGTCAAGAAGCTCGCCCGCGCCCGCGCCATCGGCACCCACGCCGATCCGGTGATGCTCGAAGTGTTCAATAATCTCTTCATGTCGATCGCCGAACAGATGGGCGTCGCGCTGCAGAACACCGCCTATTCGGTGAACATCAAGGAACGCCTCGATTTCTCCTGCGCGGTGTTCGACGGCGACGGTTCGCTGGTTGCCAACGCCCCGCACATGCCGGTGCATCTCGGCTCGATGGACCGCGCGGTCGAGACCATCATCCGCGAAAACAAGGGCAAAGTCCGCCCGGGCGATGCCTATGCGATCAATGCGCCCTATAACGGCGGCACCCATCTGCCCGATATCACCGTCTGCACGCCGGCTTTCGACGGCAAGAAAATCCTGTTCTGGGTGGCGTCGCGCGGCCACCATGCCGATGTCGGCGGCATTTCGCCGGGTTCGATGTCGCCGAACGCGACCTCGATCGAGCAGGAAGGCGTCTATATGGACAATTTCAAGCTCGTCGATCGCGGCCGGTTCCGCGAGAAGGAGCTTTACGCGCTGCTTGACCGGCGGCAAAGTATCCGGCGCGCAATCCGCTGCAGAACGTCAACGACATCAAGGCGCAGATCGCCGCCAACGAGATGGGCGTGCATGAACTGCGCAAGATGGTTCGGCATTTCACGCTGCCGGTCGCGCGCGCCTATATGCGCCACGTCCAGGACAACGCCGCGGAAAGCGTGCGGCGCGTCATCGATCGGCTCCACGACAGCGCCTTCGCGATCGAGACCGACCAGGGCAATCAGATCAAGGTCCGCATCACCGTCGACAAGAAGAAACGCGAGGCGACCGTCGATTTTACCGGTACAAGCCCGCAGCAGCCGTCGAATTTCAACGCGCCGGAGCCGGTGACGCGCGCGGCGGTGCTCTACGTGTTCCGCGTCATGGTCGACGACGACATCCCGATGAATGCCGGCTGCCTGCGGCCGATCCGTATCGTCATTCCGAAAAAGTCGATGCTGACGCCGGAATATCCCGCAGCCGTCGTTGCCGGCAATGTCGAGACCTCGCAGGAAGTGACCAATTGCCTGTTCGGTGCGCTCGGCGCCATGGCGGCGGCGCAAGGCACCATGAACAATCTCAATTTCGGCAATGCGCGCTACCAGTATTACGAGACGATCTGCTCCGGCTCGCCGGCCGGTCCGGGCTTCCCCGGCACCGACGCCGTGCACACTCACATGACCAATACGCGGCTCACCGATCCGGAAATCCTGGAATTCCGCTATCCGGTTCTGCTCGAGGATTTTCACATCCGGAAGGATTCCGGCGGCCGCGGGCGAGTGGAATGCCGGCTCCGGCATCCGCCGCACCATTCGCTTTCTCGAAAAAATGGAATGCACGGTGCTGTCCGGCCATCGCCGCGTGCCGCCGTTCGGGCTCGCCGGCGGCGGCGACGGCCAGGTCGGCGAAAACTGGGTGCGGCGCAAGGACGGCGTCATGGAGAAGCTGCAAGGCTGCGATGCCACCGTGATCGACGCCGGCGAGGCCATCATCATTCAAACGCCGACGGCGGGCGGCTACGGCAAATCGCGTAATTGATCCGGCCGCGGCCCGGCGGGCTTCACCGCACCGGCACGCCGCGCGGTCGACTTCGATGATCTCGAAAAAAACCGAAGGCCAAGAGGCCGAGCGCGGCGACGCCAAGCAAAATGCCGCCATAGGCTTGATCCTGCATGGCGCGAAGGACGCCCGCCAGGCTTTCGGCCTCGCGCGAATTGGCATCGAAGGCGGCGCCACCCAGAACTAGGCCAAACAGCAGGAACAACAACGCGCGGGTCATTATGCCGAACGAGCCGAGCGCGACCGCGATGCGGCGTTGGGCTTCGGTGGCGTCTAGGCTGTCCCGGTACGGCGCGCGATACGCCTTTACGACCAAGCCGATCGCCACCGAGGCAAATCCAAGCGCGATCAACGCGAGCGCCAGCCGCCCGAGCGGTTGCGCCATGATCCATGCGGTCCAGTCGCGCGCCGATTGATCCTCGGTCTCGTGGCGCCGCTTCGAAGGTGATGCGGCCGGTCGCTGCGGCAAGCGCCAAGTAGAAAAGGCAGCTGCCGCCCAGCACCGCGCGGCGCAATAAGCCGTAAAGATCGCTGCCGTGCCGGTCGGCATCAAATATGGATTGCAAGAAACGCCAGCCGGCAAAGCAAGCCAGGCCGGCCGCAAGCGTCCAGAGAAACAATCCGCCGAACGGAGGACGGAACGCGAATTCCAAGGCATCGCGCGCGCCTTGCGGATGCGCGCCGAGGCCGCCGGCAGCCAGAAGCGCGAAACCGCCGATCATGAGAAAAACGCACGCCGCGCGCCGCGTAACCGATCCGCATCATCCAGACCAGCGGACCGCTTGCCAGATGCTTGTCCGGATTGCCCGGTGCGCCCTGAGCCATAAAGTGACAAGGGACGGCATGGCGCGTAAGTTCCATCGCCCAAACGCGCCTTTATTCACGGGGATTTGCGGGAAATCGAATATTTCATGTTGGCCTTATTGCCTTCCCAATAGAAGCTGTAGTCGATCACGACAGTGCCGCCGCCGGGCAATGGCAGGATGGCATTGCACACGATTTGGTCCTTGCTGCTCGAAACCGTCTTGAGCGGATCGAAACGTGTCGGTGCTAAACCCATCGCGGTGAGCACATCGGTCAGCGTGTGCTTGGCGCTCGCGGAATCGCATTCCGGCAGGACGAAGTGATCGAGCAGCCCGCTGATAGATCATCACGCCGGCAACGGCGGCGGCCGGGATGCCGATCAGGCGCAAGACGAAACGGTAGGGCCGTGGCCTGCCACGTGCCGAGGGTGACGGCGGCGGCGTCCAGCGCCGTGCGCGAATGGGGGCAGCGGGCTTTGGCGAAGAATCTTCCGACATCGCCGGAAGAGTTTACAACGCCTTGACGATCGTTTCCGTCATTTTCTTGGCGTCGCCCAGCAGCATCATGGTGTTGTCGCGGTAGAACAGCGGATTGTCGATGCCGGCATAGCCCGACGCCAGCGAGCGCTTGATGAACATCACGGTGCCGGCCTTCCACACTTGCAGCACCGGCATGCCGTAGATCGGCGAGGTCTTGTCTTCCTCGGCGGCCGGATTGGTGACGTCGTTGGCGCCGATGACGAAGGCGATATCGGCCTGGGCGAACTCGGAATTGATGTCCTCGAGCTCGAACACCTCGTCATAGGGCACGTTGGCTTCGGCGAGCAGCACGTTCATGTGGCCGGGCATGCGGCCGGCGACCGGATGAATGGCGTATTTGACCTCGACGCCTTCGGCCTTCAGCTTGTCGGCCATTTCGCGCAGCGCATGTTGCGCCTGCGCCACCGCCATGCCGTAGCCCGGCACGATGATGACCTTCTGCGCGTTCTTCATGATGTAGGCGGCGTCCTCGGCCGAGCCGAGCTTGACCGGGCGTTGCTCCGCGCCGGCGCCCGGGCCTGCCACCTCGCCGCCGAAGCCGCCGAGGATCACCGAGATGAAGGAGCGGTTCATGGCGTGGCACATGATGTAGGACAGGATCGCGCCCGACGAGCCGACCAGGGCGCCGGTGATGATCAGCGCCGAATTGCCCAGCGTGAAGCCGATGCCGGCCGCCGCCCAACCCGAATAGGAGTTGAGCATCGAGATCACGACCGGCATGTCGGCGCCGCCGATCGGGATGATGATCAGCACGCCGAGCAGGAACGAGATGCCGGCGATCAGCCAGAAAGCGATCTGGCTCTGACCCTCGTAGAACACATAGATGGAGACCACCAGCGCCAGCGCCAGCGCGATGTTGATGACATGGCGGCCGGGCAGCGTGATCGGCTTGCCGCTCATACGGGCGGAAAGCTTCAGGAAGGCGATCACCGAACCGGTAAAGGTGATGGCGCCGATGGCGACGCCAAGCGACATTTCGATCAGGCTTTGCTGGTGGATTGCGCCCGGCGTGCCGATGTCGAAGGCCGCCGGCGCATAGAACGCGCCCGCCGCGACCAGCACCGCCGCCATGCCGACCAGCGAGTGGAAGGCCGCGACCAGTTCCGGCATCGAGGTCATCGGCACGCGCCGCGCGATCACCGCGCCGATGCCGCCGCCGATCGCGATGCCGCCGAGCACCAAGACCCAGGCCACAGCGTCGGCCGGAGGATGCGAACCGAGCGTGGTCAGCACGGCGATCGCCATGCCGATCATGCCGAAGCGATTGCCGCGCCGGCTCGATTCCGGGTTCGACAGTCCGCGCAGCGCCTGGATGAACAGGACGCCGGCGACCAGATAGAGCAGTGCGACGAGGTTCGGGCTCATACGGCGCTCACTTCTTCTTCTGGTACATCGCCAGCATGCGCTGGGTGACCAGGAAGCCGCCGAATATATTGACCGACGCAAATATCAGAGCGACGAAGCCGAGCGCGCGCGCCCAGATCGGTCCGCTATCGTCGCCGACGACCGCAACGCCCACCGCGAGCAGCGCGCCGACAACGATCACCGAGGAGATCGCGTTGGTCACCGACATCAGCGGCGTGTGCAGCGCCGGCGTCACCGACCACACCACGTAGTAGCCGACGAACACGGCCAGCACGAAGATCGAAAAGCGGAACACGAAGGGATCGACTGCGGTTGCAAGATGATCCATGGCCGCTTCTCCTTCAGGCCGCTTTTGGCTGGAAATTCGGATGCACGATCGCGCCGTCCCGCGTGAGCGCGGTGCCTTTGACGATCTCGTCGTCCCAATTGATCGCGAGCTTCTTTTCTTTCTTGTCGATCAGGGTCTCGAGGAAAGTGAGCAGGTTCTTGGCATAGAGCGCGGATGCCGACGCCGCCAGTCGTCCCGGCACGTTGAGATAGCCGACGATCTTGACGTCGCCGACAAGCGCCACCTCGCCGGGCTTGGCGCCTTCGACATTGCCGCCGCGCTCGACCGCGAGATCGACGATCACCGAGCCGGGCCGCATCGACGCCACCATGTCCTTGGTAATCAGCTTCGGCGCCGGACGGCCCGGGATTAGCGCGGTGGTGATGACGATGTCCTGCTTCTTGACGTGCTCGGCGACGAGGGCGGCCTGCTTTGCTTGATATTCCTTCGACATTTCCTTGGCGTAGCCGCCGGCGGTCTGCGCGTTCTTGAACTCTTCGTCCTCGACCGCGAGAAATTTTGCGCCCAGGCTCTCGACCTGCTCCTTGGTGGCGGGGCGCACGTCGGTCGCGGTGACGATGGCGCCGAGCCGGCGCGCGGTAGCGATCGCCTGGAGGCCCGCGACACCGACGCCCATGATGAAGACTTTCGCCGCCGGCACGGTGCCGGCTGCCGTCATCATCATCGGCAGCGCGCGGCCGTATTCCTCCGCGGCGTCGATCACCGCGCGGTAGCCGGCGAGATTGGCCTGGCTCGACAGCACGTCCATCGACTGGGCGCGGGTGATGCGCGGCATCAATTCCATGGCGAAGGCGACAAGACCGGCGTCGGCCATCTGCTTTGAGCGCCGCCTCGTTGCCGTATGGGATCCATGATGGCGACGAGGAGCGCGCCCTTTTTCAAGCGCGCAAGCTCGCCGCTATTGGGCCGTCGCACTTTGAGGACGATATCGGCCCCGTTCACCGCGTCGGCTGCCACGCTCGCGCCCGCGGCGGTGTAATCTGCGTCCAGGATGCCGGACTTTATGCCGGCGCCGGGCTCGACCGCGATCTCGGCGCCGAGGCCGATGAGCTTCTTGACGGTATCGGGGGTCGCGGCTACCCGCGGCTCGCCCGGATCGGACTCTTTCGTAACGGCAACCTTCATAATCCCTCCGGCAGCGGGATTATCGGCATCGGCCGATGTCGGTAATGATCTACATCAAGTCAGAAAAAACGCCATCAAGACAACGATGGTGACGACGACCACCATCATCACTTTCACAAGCGTGATGAAATTGCGGTAGGTCTGTTCGTGAGCGGGGTAATCGTTGCCCGTTGCAGTCGCGTATTCGACCTCAGCGTGTTCGGCCATCCCACTTCTCCAAAATCAAGTCCGAAACCGTGCACCCAGCACTGGCGGACTTAGCGTAATTGGGTTTGGAGGGCAACCGGGGACGCCGTAGCGGGCCTCGGGCCGCCTTGCTCGGACGCGACCGAATCCCTACTCTCAGGGTGACGAGACAATGACACTCGGTCGTGGATGACGGCGATGCTGCGAAAAGAACAGAACGAACTTCTGACCCAGACCGGCCCCGGTACGCCGATGGGGCAAATGTTCCGCTCCTATTGGATGCCGGCGCTATTGGCCGAGGAACTGCCGGCCAACGATTGCCCGCCGGTCCGGGTCAAGCTTTTGTCCGAACGCCTACTCGCCTTCCGCGACTCCGAAGGCCGGTACGGCCTGATCGATGAATTTTGCGCGCATCGGGGCGTGTCGCTGTGGTTCGGCCGCAACGAAGAGGGTGGGCTACGGTGCCCCTATCACGGCTGGAAATACGATTTTACGGGCCAGTGCATCGAAGTTCCGTCGGAGCCGGTGGAGAGCGGTTTCTGTAACAAGATCAAGCTCACCTCCTATCCGCTGGTGCAGATCGGCGCTGTGCTGTGGACTTATATGGGGCCGCCCGAGAACAAGCCGCCGCTGCCGGAATGGGAATTCGCGCTGGTCCCCGCCGAGCAGAGTTTTACGTCGAAGCGCCTGCAGGAATCCAATTGGCTGCAGGCCATGGAGGGCGGCATCGATTCGAGCCACGTCTCCTTCCTGCATCGCGGCGACCTCGGTTCCGATCCGCTGTTCAAGGGCGCCAAGGGCAATCAGTATAATCTCAACGACATGAAGCCGCATTTCGAGGTCGTCGAGCAGCCCGGGGGCCTGTTCATCGGCGCACGGCGCAATGCCGAGAACGGCAATTATTACTGGCGGATCACGCCTTGGGTGATGCCCTGCTTCACCATGATACCGCCGCGCGGCGATCATCCGATGCACGGGCATTTCTGGGTGCCGATCGACGACGAGAATTGCTGGGCTTGGTCTTACGACTTCCACCCGGTGCGGGCGCTGACCAAGACCGAACGCGACGCCATGAACGACGGCGCGGGCGTGCATTGCAAATATGTGCCGGGCAGCTACCGGCCGCTCGCCAACAAAGACAACGACTATCTGATCGACCGTGCGGCGCAGAAGGCCGGCAGGACCTTTAGCGGCGTCACCGGCATCGCCATTCAGGATTCCTCGCTGCAGGAAAGCATGGGCCCCATCTGCGACCGGACCAAGGAGAACTTGGTTTCGACCGACAACGGCATCATCATGGCGCGACACCGCCTGATGCGCGCCGCCAAAGCGCTCGCCGACAAAGGGGTGACGCCGCCCGGCGTCGATCCGGCGCATCACCACGTCCGGTCCTGCGCCTTCGTGCTGCCGCCCGATCAGGCCTTCAAGGATGCCGCCAAGGAAGCCCTCAACGCCAAACGCGGCATGGCGCAGACGACCGTATAGCCCGGCGTGATCCTGAAAATGCGCCGGCTATCTCCGCGATTGGCGGCGCTCTCCGTTCTGGCGCTATGCGCGATAGCGGCCGCCCCACTCGGCGCCGCGGTGTCGACCGATCAGCGCCCGATCTTCGATCATGCTTCGACAACCCAGAAGCTGGTGGCGCTCACATTCGACGCCGACATGACGCCCGGAATGCTGCGCGAGTTGAAGAGCGGGAGGGTGGCTTCCTGGTACAACGAGAAAGTCATCGCGACGCTGAAGGAGCAGCAAGTTCCCGCAACGCTTTTTCTGACCGGCCTGTGGATCGAAGCCTACAGCGACGTGACCAAGAACTTATCGACAGACCAGCTGTTCGAGCTTGCCAACCATAGCTACTCGCACGGCGCCTTCCATTCTCCTTGCTACAATTTGTTTCCCGTACCGGAATCAAGCCAGGCCGCCGAAGTGCAAAAGACCGACGACCTTCTGAAAAAGTATGCGGCGTCCTATAAACAATATTTTCGGTTTCCGGGGCTCTGTTCCGATGCGGCGGCGGTCAAGCGGGTCGAAGATCAGGGCTACACCATCATTGGCGGCGATGTGGATGGCGCCGACGCCTTCGTCAAAAGTGCGAAGTGGGTGGTTTCCGATGTCGTGGCGAATGTCCATCCGGGCAGCATCGTGGTGCTTCACATGCACGGCGGGCCGAATGCCTCGCAAACCGGGGTGGCGCTGCCGGATATCATCAAAAAATTGCGGGCGGACGGATACACCTTCGTGAAAGTTTCCGACCTGTTGCAACTGCCGCCGGAGGAGCCCGTCAGACCCGTCGTCACCTCCCGCCGTACGCCGCGTCAAACGACCCGCTCAAGCCCGGCCGCCACGCCGGACTATTTTCCGTTCCTGCATTTTTTCCGGCGGTAAGCCGCCGACGGGCGACTTTGACCTTATGCGCTCCGGTGACGAGCGGGCGGCGGCTTCTGGTCCAGGGCTGATTGAACGGCAGCGGCCAGTTCAGCCGGCCGAAACGGCTTGCGCAGGAGCGGCGCTGCGCCGACAGCACCCTCGAGCGCTGCGGAATTGGCATAGCCACTCAGAAAGAGCACCTTCAAATGATGATTGGCTCTGCGAGCCGCTGCCACGACCTCGGCGCCGTTCATGCCGGGCATGGCGAAATCGATGAGAAGCAGATCTGGCTCGAATTCGGTGAGCGCGGCGAGCGCGGCCTCGCCATTCGACGCTTCGCGCACGTCATAACCGAGATCCAGCAGGACTCTGACGACGATCTGGCGGACGTCCGGATCGTCATCGACCAACAAAAGTTTTTCCGACTTGCCGGAAGACGTCGCCGCGCTCTCGGCGCTCTTTTCGGGGATCAAGCGCCCGATTGCGCGTGGCAACTCGATGGTAATGGTCGTGCCTTTGGCTACCGCGGTTTTTATCGTGACATCGCCACCGCTTTGCCGAACGATCCCAAAAACCTGCGACAAGCCAAGCCCGGTGCCCTTTCCGGTTGGTTTGGTCGTGAAGAACGGATCGAACGCGCGGGCGGCGACCGCCGGTGGCATGCCGGTTCCGGTATCGGCCACGGAAATGAGGATTGTGTCGGATTTTCCGGGCGCCGTCGTGATCAACAGCCTGCCGCCGTCCGGCATGGCATCGCGGGAGTTCAGCGAGAGATTGAGGATGGCGAGTTCGAGCTGATTGGCGTCGGCGGTGGCCGGCTGCAGCGCGGGCGCCAGCACAAGATCGATCGTGATATTCGGCCCGAGCGTTTGGCCAAGCAGGTCGTGCATCCCCGCAATGAGCGAATTGACGTCGACCGGCGCGGTATCGAGCTTTTGCGTGCGCGAAAAGGCCAGCAATTGACCGGTCAGTTTCGTGCCGCGTTCGGCGGCCTGAAAGGCGTTGTCGGCCCAACGCCGTATATTCGCCTCGCTGCTGCGCGTTCGGATGAGATCGAGATTGCCGACCACAGCGGTCAAGAGGTTGTTGAAATCATGCGCTATGCCGCCGGTCAGTTGCCCGATGGCTTCCATTTTCTGCGATTGGCGCAGAGCCTCTTCAACCTTCAGGCGCTCCGTTGTTTCCACGGCCTCGGCGACAATTCCAATGACCGAGCCGCGTTCATCTTTCACGGGCCTCAAGGCCATGTCGAATGCGCGCTCTCCTGCCGGCAGATTGACGACAATCGAGCGCTCGATTTCCTCCCCCGCGGCGGCGCGTTCCACCGCATCGCGGACCATCTCCGGCATTCCAGGCGTGGTGGCGAACCACGGCGTCGTCCAGTACGGGCGGCCGGCCACATCCCCTGGCTGGCAGTTGATAGCCGCCAGCGATGCCCGATTGGTTTCGAGCAACATCCCGTCGGGAGCGATGAACCCCTGGAAGATATACGTGGTACTCAAGAGCGCGCGCATGCGGTCCGCGCCCGACCGCAGCGCGGTGATGGCCCGTGAGAGTTCGGCTGTGCGCGCTTCAACCTGTCCGCCAAGCGCAGCATTCAATTGCCGCAGCTCATCCTCCGAGCGGCGGATCCGAACCAATGCGTTGATGGCCGCGGCCAATTCGAGAGGTTCCGCGGGCTGGACGAGATAAGAATCCGCTCCCGAATCCAGTCCCTGAATGCGGCTCTCCGGCGTCGTGAACGTGGACGACGTCATCAGCACCATGACGGCGGGCCACTTCTTTTTGATGTAACGGCACACCTCGTAGCCGTCGATATCGGGCAACTGGACGTCCAGCAGCGCGACGGCCGGCTGCTCCTTCTCGACGAGTCGCAGAGCCTCGCCTCCCGTCGTCGCCTCGATCACATGGAAGCCGCCGCTCCGCAGATCGCGCGTCTTGACGTAGCGCTGCGGCTCCTGATCGTCGACGTTGAGTACGATCACTCCCGGCGCTGTCATGGCTGCGCGCCCGTTGCGTCGCGCAGAAATAACGAGACATTCTCGCGCGAAATCAAATTCTTGGAAATGACCCGCGTGCCGACGGGCAAGCGGGCCTTGAGCTCCGCATCAACGACCAGCGAGGTCGAAACGATGACCGGGATGACACTGGTGCGGCTATCGGCGTTAAGCTCCTGCAAAACCGTGAATCCATCGACATTGGGCATTTGCAGATCGAGTACGATAACGTCGGGCGATGTCGTCCGCGCCTGATGCAGCCCTTCGCCGCCGTCATTTGCTTCAAACACCTCGTATCGCGGCTCGTTTCTGATG
The DNA here is from genome assembly GCA_963696555.1 of uncultured Alphaproteobacteria bacterium. GTDB lineage: Bacteria > Pseudomonadota > Alphaproteobacteria > Rhizobiales > Xanthobacteraceae > BOG-931. The sequence continues at coordinate 552,704 of CAVOKR010000028.1, forward strand.
ATCTGTTTCATGACGTAACGGAAAGTCTCGTCGTCGTCGATAATCAGCACGCGCTTACGCGATTGGTCGATCGTGGCAGCGCTATTTGTTGCGATCCCCTTTGCCAAAATCACGGGTATGGACAACGTGAAGACCGAACCCTGTTTCGGCACGCTCTCCAAGCTTATTGAACCGCCGACGAGTTCGGCAAGCGACCGCGACAGCGGCAAGCCGAGGCCGGTGCCCTTCACCTTGCCATGCAGGCTGGTATCGACTTGAGAAAACTCGTCGAAGATGCGCTCTTGGTCGGCCGGCGCTATTCCGATGCCGGTGTCACGAACGGCGAATTTCGCCAAGCCGGTTTCAGCGTCATACCGGGCCGTGACCCGGACTTCGCCGGCTTCGGTGAATTTCAGAGCGTTGGAAATCAGATTGCGTAAAATCTGCGCGATTTTGGCCTCGTCGGTGAATAGTTCCGGCATGGCCTGGTCGGCGTCGAAAATCAGTTCCACGGACGAGGCGGTCAGGAGCGGCCGGAGCGCTCCCCGCAACGCGCCGAACAGGTTCGTCACGGAGAAGTGTGTCGCCTTGACGTCGACCTTGCCGGCTTCAACTTTGGCGAGATCGAGGAGATCGTTGACCAGCTCCAACAGACTCTCGGCCGACCGCCGAATGTAACCGATTTGCCGCTCTTGCTCCGGCGTCAACTCGCCGTCGACCCGATCGAGCAACAGCCTAGACAGCGCCAACACTGAGTTCAACGGTGTGCGGAACTCATGGCTCATATTGGAGAGGAAACGCGTTTTTAACTCACTGGCTTTGCGCAGTTGCTCGGCGCGTTCGTCGAGTTCGGCGTACAGTGCGACGACCCCGCGGTTAGTGTCGCCCAACTCCTGATTAAGCTGCTCGCTCTCCTCGTCGCGGCGGCGGATTTCCTCGAGGCTCTGCAGCAGCTCTCGATTTTGCTCGCGCAACGCTTCAAGCGGGTCGGCCACAGCACCGCGTTTGAGGTCGGTAGTAATTTCGGAGATTTTGGTCGGCGTTACCTGACGAACCTTCGGCGGCAGTCGTTGCTCGAGCTCGACGCTGGTTCCTTTGCCAGGCGCCGTATCGATCTTGCACTTATCCATCAATCGCCGGGCGCCGAGCAGTCCCAGCCCCATTCCGCTCTGCGACCGGTATTCGCCGTCGAGGATCGCCTGTAAATTGGCGATGCCGGGGCCATTGTCGCCGATGCGGATACGGAACAATTGCGGGGTTTCTTTTGCTTCGACGAAAAATTCGGCGCGGCCGCCGCCCGCATAGCTGAACGCGTTGCGCGCGATCTCCGAGACCGCGGTCGCGATACGTGTTTGGTCCTGGCGTTCGAAGCCGAGCAATTCGGCGATATGGCGGGCGCGCTGCCGTACGGCAACAACGTCGCCTTCCGTTTCAATCGGCAGGGTTATGATCGGCCAGCTCACGGTATACTCAGACCCACACGGTTGTACTCTCCCTTCGCGACCCCGTCGTGATGTGCTCGGGTGCGTCGGAAGTTCAGTTAACCCATTTGCCGACCAGAACGGTTTGATCATCGCGTTGACGGCCGAAGTCGCGATACAGGACCGCGGCGATGAGCGTCGGGTGGCTAGAGATCAAGTTGGAATATTTCGCCAAGTTCCAGCTGGTACTTAGGCCGTCCGATGTCAGGATAACAAGACCGTGGTCGAAGGGATACTCGAAGGCCTGGATCTTGCGAGCGATATGGCCCGCGGTGCCGGGCATCGAAACCATGCGCCTGAGCTCGCCATTGCCGGCGATCGCTCCGCCGACGTTGCCGACGCCGGCAAAGCTGACCCGGTGTGAGGCGGGGTCGATGCGTGCGACTGAAACCGCGGCGCCTCGGGTCGACCGCAGTCCGCCGTGGATGTAGTCCAAGAGCGTCGAAACCTGGTGTCCATTGAATCGGTGGAACAGACGAACCGCCTCGACTGAAGCATCGGCTGCCTCCTGGCCGTGACCAAGGCCATCGGCGACGAATAGCGTTCGGATATTGCCGACATTTGCGACGGTCCATGAGTCGCCGCAGACCGTCTGGCCAGGCATTGGAATGGAAACTGCGCCCCATCCCGAATGCGATGGCTGACGCTGTGGGTCCGGCGCGCCGCTTTCGATCCGCGCCAATATGGCGGTGCCGGCGCCAGGCCACGAGGCTATATCGAAATAATGCGATTGGCGGATCACGGCGCCGAGTCCATTCCCCCCCGTGCCCGCGCTCGAATAGCCATCGCGGAGACATGCCTGCACGTTCGCCATCCCCGGCCCGCGATCCAGCGCCAGCACTTCGATCCCTTTGCCGTGATCGTCTTCGTAATTGCCGATAAGAATTTCACCGCCGTTGCCGTGTTTGATCAAATTGGTGGCGAGCTCGGTCGTGATCAGAGCGACACGGCCGACATCGCCGGCACCAAAACCGAGGTGCTCGGCGATCGTGGTCGCCTCGCCGCGGGCATGGGCAACCTGGCTCGACTCGTTCACCGCAACCGCGATCATCAGGATTTCCAACGCGTGATACAAATTTTGGTGCCGACGCCGACCTGGGATTCGATCGTAAATTCGTTGGAAAGTCGGCGTGCGCCGCTGAGGCCGAGACCGAGGCCCGATCCCGATGTGTAGCCATCCTTGAGCGCGAGTTGGATATCCGGGATACCGGGGCCGTGGTCTTCGAAGGTCAACCGCACACCGCGGCGGCCGAGGTCTTCGACAAGCTCGGCGATCATCTCGCCACCGCCTCCGTAATCGAGCGCGTTGCGGGCGAGCTCGCTCGCCGCGGTAATGATCTTGGTTTGATCGACGAGGCTTAGACCGGCCTCGACCGCAAGCACCCGGGTCTGCTGCCGCACCTTGACGACGTCGTCCGACGAGCGGATGCCGAGCCGCTCAGTCTTCGTCGTCGCCATGCTCTTCCTGCAGACGGCTCTGGATTAGTTTCATGCCGCGATCGACGTTGAGCGCGGTCTGGACGCCGGAGAGCGACAGACCGAGTTCCACAAGCGTGATGGCGACCGCCGGCCGCATGCCGACGACGACAGTGACGGCGTCGAGGATACGGGAGACAGCCGCGATATTGTCGAGCATGCGGCCAATGAAACTGTCGACGATCTCAAGAGCCGAAATATCGATGAGGACGCCTTTGGCGCCCAATGACACGATCTTGGTCGTAAGATCCTCCTCGAGCGCGGTCGCCAGCCGGTCGTGCATGTCGACCTGGATCGTGACGAGCAGCGCGTCGCCGAGCTTGAGGATCGGGATGCGGTCCATTTCAGGCGCCTTTTTCGGCTGTTTTTTCGAGCTTCTCGTTTTCCGCCCGCTTGATTTTGGTCACCGTACGGCCGGTCCGGCGCAGCGCGACCGATAGCGCGTCAGCCAATGTCGCCTTGGAAATCACATTTAATTCCACGCCGAGATGAACGATGGTCTGAGCGATTTGCGGCCGGATGCCGCTGATGATGCAGTCGGCGCCCATCAGCCGTGCCGCCGACACCGTCTTCAAGAGATGCTGCGCCGTCAGCGTATCCACGGTCGGCACCCCGGTAATGTCGATGATCGCAATCTCGGCGCCCTCGTCGACGATGTGCTGAAGCAGATTCTCCATCACCACCTGGGTCCGGGCGCTGTCGAGCGTGCCGATGATGGGCAGAGCAAGTATTCCTTCCCACAGCTTCACGACCGGCGTCGACAGTTCCGTGATCTCGCGCTGCTGTCGCCGAATGACTTCTTCTCGGCCTTTTTGGTAGGCGTCAAAAGTGAGCAGTCCGAACTCGTCGATCAGGACGCTCGCACGCCACGTCAGATCGGCGATTGCGGCAGGCGACAGCGTTTTGTCGACACTGAGCCGGTTGAACAGCGGCTGCTTGAGGGAATAGACGAATATTGCAGTCTCCGTCGGCGAAAACCCTTGTGCTGCGCGCGAGCGGGACAGATTGCCAAGGAACTCGCGAACGGGGCTATAAAACTCGCTTTTGAATTCCGTCCCGCCCTTCAACAAACCGTCACGAAGGTGGTGAAGAAACTCCTTCGACTGCGTCTGCAACTCGCCTTCAGAGATTCGCCCAGTCTGCAGCGCGCCGGATCGTTTTTGCAGTTCAATCCACTCGGGAAGGATCTCGCCTTCCTTTTCGCTGACTAGCTTTGCCAAGCTGTTAGCTTCGTTCGCAGCCATCATTGTCTCCGGATTAGAACGTCTATTCTTTCAACCTGCGGCTATCGCCAACAGCAACCGGATAGGCGACCAACAGGACGTTCAGGTCAAGGGTTGGGATGCAACGTTGTCGAGCGCCGGATGAGTGCGCAGCGCGCCGTACGGAAGCGTACCCTGCCAGCTGGTATTTTGGACAATGAAACAGCCCTCCCACTGCGAAACGATCGGAAGGGTCTAAAGTTCCATTGTCCATTTGGTTTTTGTAAAGGCGAATTAGCATTGATATATCATGAAGCTATAGATCGTTTTGGGTTGCTGCGTCGCGGCCTGCAATAAAGCCTTGGCAAATGGCGCGCGGCAGGCCGTGCATGGAAAAGCCGCCTGCGGATTCGCCGCCGCAGTAAAGGCCGGGGATCACTTCACCGTTCATATCGATGACCTGACAGCGCGCATTGATGCGCAGCCCGGCGCGCGTATCGTGAATGACCGGCGTCGCCCAGGCGGCGTAGAACGGCGGTTTTGCAATCTTGTAGAGCGGCTTTGACTTACCGAAGTCGGTGTCCTTGCCGGCATCGACGAAGGAATTGTAGCGCGCGAGAGTTGTGGCAAGGCTTTGCGGCGGCATCGGCAGGCGCTGGTATTTCATCACGATCTTGCGCGCGAGTTCTTCGACGCTGTCGGCGGCAAAGAAAAAGCCGGCGTCGACGTCGACATTCGGCGGCTTCGGCTCCCATTTTTCACGGGCTACCGCGTCGGCATCGAAGATCGCCCAGATCGGGCCGCCGCCATTGTGGCCGTCGCCGACGCCGGCGAGCGCCGCATTGATGAAATTGCTCGGATCGTATTTTTGATTCTTGGCGTTGAGATAGCTGTTGGGCTCATAGGGATTGGTGCTCTGATAGGTGTTGTAATTAAAGTGGCCCGCGGTCTCGTCGTAGAAGCGCTTGCCCAGCATGTTGACCAGGATAACGTCCTGCCAGTCCCTGACCGGAAGCCCGATGGCGCGGGCCTTGTCGAACACCTCGCTGCCCGGACGCCAGCGCACGTTCACATAGCCATATTGGCAACCGATCGCGCCGGGCTTGGTGATGCCCGACCCGAACTCGCCCGTATAGTTGAACAGACCCCAAAGCGCCGCACCCACGGCCATCGAGGCGATCTCGCCGCTCGCATCCTGGTCCGACCAGGGCATGCCGGCCAGTCCGCAATATTCCTCGGTCAGGCGCGGGTCGAACATGCGGCGAAAGTTGACATTGCCGGTGGACCCGCCGGTGGCGACGATGACGGCCTTGTGGGCGCGGATGTTGCGACAGGTTCCATTGTTGTCGACCGCGATACCCAGCACGCGCCCGGAATTCTGCGTTTCGCGATGTATGGCCGTCATTTTGTGCTCAAGCAGGATATCGACTCCGGCTTTGATGGCTGCGGCCTCGAGCGGGCGCATCAAGCCAGCTCCGGCCCGAACTTCGTCGTCGTCCGGCGCGGCGGGACCGCCGGTATGGACCATCGGCCAATCCTCGACTGAAATCTGCATGGTGCGCTGCACCGAGACGCCGATTTCATGGCCAATTTTGTTCGGGGGCCGGTCGATGACCTTGACGCCGTGCCGGAGCAGAAATTCGAACGCCGCCACGCTGTTGTCGGCGAAGGCACGGATGATCTCGCGGTCGTTGTAGCGATAGGGCGGAAAGCCGTTGGTCTCGACCACCGACCAGTCGGTCAGATCCTGGAAGAACAGATCGGGTGAATCCGCGATGCCGTATTTCTTCTGGTAGGTGGTGCCGCCGCCGAGCGGCAAATTGCCGCCCGAGGTGATAGCGTGGCCGCCGATACGCGGCTGCGCCTCGACGACGATCACCGAGGCGCCGGCTTCGCGCGCCACAATCGCCGCCGGCATTCCGGTCGCACCCGAGCCGACGACGACGATATCGGCCTCGTGATCCCACTTTATCGACATGCTTACCTGCCCCTCCCACCGCGGGGCGGGGAGACTAACAGCATTGCCGTTTTTGTGTCATGGGGGTGGGTGATCGATATTGCGCACGAGGATCGCCATGGCGGATGTCGTTGCCACTCACCGGCTCACCCATGAGGCCAGCCTTAAGATGCTGATGGCCGGCGTTACCAAGGCCAACGAGCTTGGCTGCAAGGTGTCGCTCGCCGTCGTCGACCAGAGCTGCCGGCTGATCGGTTTTTTGATGATGGACGGCGCCCGGCATTTCTCGATCATCACGACGCAGCGGAAAGCCATCACGGCTGCTTCGCAGCGGCTGCCGACCGGCTATGCGCCGGAGGAAAACGCGCTCAGCATGGCGGTGCGGATGGGCGACTTCACCAACGTGCCGGGCGGATTTCCGATCGAGGTCGGCGGCGAAGTGATCGGCGCGGTCGCGGCCGGCGGCGCCAAGATCGAACAGGATGTGGAAGTGGCACAAGCGGCGCTGGCCGCGCTGAAGCCGTAGTGCCGCGTTACATATCCAGCACCAGGCGCTCGGTCTTTGAGCCGCAGCAGCAGATCATGACCTTGTCGTTGGCGGCTTGCTCTTCTTCGCTGAGCACCGCGTCGCGATGATCGGGGATGCCGGAGATGACACGCGTGACGCATTCGCCGCAGATGCCGAGTTCGCAGGAATACATCACATCGACACCGGCATCGAACAGCACTTCCAGAACCTTCTTGCCCTCGGGAATGTAATATTCCTCGCCGGAGCGCGCGAGTTCGACCCAAAATCCGCCTTCCGTCGCTGCTTCGGCCTTCGCCGTGAAATATTCGACATGAACGTGATCGCGCGGCCGACTGGCCGCGGCCGCTTCGAAGGCGGTCAGCATTGCCTTCGGGCCACAGCAATAAAGATGCGCGTTCGCCGGCGCCGCGGCAATGACCGCGGCGAGATCGAGGAATTTTCCGTCGGCCTCGTCGTCGAAATGGAACTGAACGGAATCCGGTCCGAATTTCTGCAGCGTTTCCAGGAACGCCATTTCGTCGCGCGTCCGGCACGAATAATAAAGCTTCCAGGGCCGCTTCTGGGCTGCAAGTTCTTGCGCCATGCACCATACCGGCGTGATGCCGATGCCGCCGGCAACCAGCACGATTTGTTCGGCATCTTCCGTAAGCGGGAAATTATTGCGCGGGGCGCTGATCTTGATCTCGTGGCCGACGCGCATCTCGTCGAAGATGTAGCGCGAGCCGCCGCGGCTTGCCGGGTCGCGCTTGATGCCGACGACATAGCTTTCCGGATCGGTATGGGGGGCACACAGCGAGAACTGACGGACCATCCCGTTGGGTAGATGCAGATCGATATGGGCGCCGGGCGCATAGGCCGGCAGCGCTCCGCCTTCCACGCGGCGGAAGGTGTAGAGGTTCGTGTCCTTGGCGACAGGCACGATCTCGGTGAGGCGCGCATCGATAAGGCCGGAGGGGGCTTTGTCGCGGGCCGGGGAGGGGGCGGTCAGGGTGTCCATGCGGGGCTTAAATAGGCGGCGGGGGTGGGTTTCCGCAACCGGCTCCTTGTAATTGTGCGACCTAGCGGCTGCGCGCCGGGTGAACGTCGCGCTCGTCGACCTGCGGCGGAACTTCTTTCGCCGCCTCGCCGAGATAATCGGCGAATACGCGTCCGATCAGCACCACGACCGGGCCTGTCGGTGTCGCGTTACCGAGCCGCTCCGACAGGTCGTCGATGGTGGCTCCGATCACGCGTTCGTCGGCCCGCGTCGCACGCTCGACCGCGACGGCGGGCGTTGCCGGATCGAGCCCTGCCTCGATCGCCGTGGCGACGAGTTCGGGCAACGTCTTTGCCGGCATGTAGACGACGGTCGTCACCGTCGGGTCGGCGAGACTTCGCCAATCGATATCGGCCGGCAATTTTCCGTCGCGGCCGTGACCGGTGATGTATTGCACACGGCGCGCTTGACCGCGACGCGTCAGCGACACCAACAAACGGCTCGCGGCGCCTTGCGCAGTAGTGATGCCGGGCACCACCTCGACAGCAATTCCCGCCGCCCGGCAGGCCGCGATCTCTTCGTCGGCGCGGCCGAAAATCATCGGATCGCCACCTTTGAGCCGGACTACGCGGCGGCCGGCTTTGGCGAGCGAGATCATCAGCGCGTTGATATCGTCCTGCCGGCACGATGCCCGGTGTCCGGTCTTGCCGACCAGCATTTTCTTGGCTTCGCGGCGCGCGAAATCGAGAATGTCGGTGGCAACGAGATCGTCGAACAAGATCACGTCGGCCGATTGCAAGCGCGCGCACGGCGCGCAGCGTCAGCAATTCCGGATCGCCGGGACCGGCGCCGACGAGAACGACGGAACCTGCTTCGCGAACCGCCGTGGGCGCCAAGAGCGCGTCGAGATCGGCATCGGTCGGCGTCCGTTCGGGCGCCGCCAATGGCGCGGGCGGTGAATTTCTCCCAGAAGGCGCGCCGGTCGCGGAACGGCAAAGCGAGCGCCTGTACGCGCGGCCGCCAGCGGCGCGCGGCCTCGGCCCAGCGGTCGAAGCCCTTGGGGATCAAGGCTTCGATCTTGGCGCGGATCGCCTGGCCGAATACCGGTGCGGCGCCGTCGGTGGAAATGCCGATGACGAGCGGCGAGCGATTGACGATGGCGCCGAACGAGAAATCGCAGAACGCCGGCCGGTCGATCACATTGACCGGCACGCCGGCCGCGCGCGCCGCGGCGGCGAATTGGGCTGCTTCCTCGTCGTCGGCACAATCGGCCACCGCAATGGCGGCGCCGGCAACATCCGGCGCCGTCCAGTCGCGCTCGTGAATGACAATGCGACCGCGTGGTGCCGCAGCGGCGAGCGCGATCATTTCCTCGACGGGTGCCGGGGCGAATATTTCGACTTGAGCGCCCGCGGCGCGAAAGCAACTCCGCTTTCCAAGCGGCAGCGGCGCTGCCGCCGCCGACAATGGCGCGCTTACCGTCGAGCGCGAAAAAAGCCGGCAACCGCGCCAGCGGTCCGATCCGGGTATCGTTTTACGTCCGAGGGCGCACGGCTCATGCCGACAGGTCTCGCTGCTGCTACGCAGACATAGAATGCATTTCTAATGTTCGCAATTCATCACGGGCCATTTGGGATATGGATCTACCTTTGAGGTGAAAATAAGAATTTTATCCCAATTCCCTTTGATCGCACGAAAGCCCCGGGCCGCCCAACCCGACAATCCTATTCAATTCACGTGCCAACAAGGCTGGGTTGGCCAAAATTTGGCGGGCGCCCGACGGGGTTCCGCCGGGCGCCCTTAGTTTCACGTCAGCCGGCCTATAAGCCGGGTTCTGGATGGCCTGCGGACAATGTCCGCAAGCGCGACGGCCATTCTTCTGGGACGCCGGTTACCCGGCGCCTCAAGCAACCTACCCGGACGGCAGGATCTGGACACAGACCCCGAGACTATCGCGCTTGCGCGCGAAAGCCTCGCACCGTCCCTATTCGGTCTTGCTCCCGGTGGGGTTTGCCGTGCCGCCGGCGTTGCCGCCGGCGCGGTGCGCTCTTACCGCACCGTTTCACCCTTACCGCCCCATCCCCGAAGGGTGGGAGCGGCGGTCTGTTCTCTGTGGCACTTTCCCTGGGCTCGCACCCGCCGGACGTTATCCGGCACCGTTTGTCCACGGAGCCCGGACTTTCCTCCCCGGCAACCTTTCGGTTTCGCCGGAGCGGCCGTCCGGCCGACTGACGGCGGCATGGATGCGGGCCTTGGCGGCTGGCCGTCAAGGGCCGAATGCTAGGGGGAAATCTGCAGCATCGCAGTGCGGGCCCGCGCGGCGATGCTCCGCGGGGCTCGGTCGCGCGTGGCGATCAGCTCCTGCAGGGTGCTGCGGGTCGACGGATCGGCGACGCCATCGATCCGTTCGGGACGGAAATGGCGCTGGAATGCGGTGACGACTTCCTGCGTGGCGGTATCGTATTCGCCGCTGATCTCGAGCCCGTAGCCATAATCGCTGAGCGATTTCTGCAGGCGCAGCGACGGCATTGCCGCGGTCGCCGGGCAAAAGCGTCGGCCCGAAATTCATGATCGGTGCCGGCTTGACCCAGTGGCCGACGCCGGAGTCGTGCAGCGTGCGCCAGGGAAATTTCTCGCCCGGATCCTGCTTGCGCGCCGGCGCCACGTCGGAATGGGCGACAACGCGAACCGGCGTGATGGTATTGCGCGTCTGGATGCTGCGGCAGAGCGCGGTGACCGCCGCGATCTGGCGCTTGGGAAAGTCCGGATAGCCGTGATCGTGCCCCGGATTGGCGATCTCGATGCCGATCGAGCAGGAATTGATGTCGGTCTCGCCGGCCCAGGACGACATGCCGGCATGCCAGGCGCGGCGGCTTTCCGGCACCATTTGGATGATCCGGCCGTCCTCGAACACGAAATAATGGGTCGAAACATCGCTGCCGCGCGCCCGCAAAAGCTCGAGCGCCGCCTCGGAATCCGCCATGCCGGTGTAGTGCAGCACGATCATATCCGGCCGCCGGCCATCCCTGCGCTCGCCATTATTGGGCGAAGGCATGACTTCGGCGACGACACAAGAATCCGGCTCGAACACGTTACGCGACATAAGCCTAACTTAGGCCAATGGGCGTCACCGACAAGCGCTCTGGTCGGATTCGGCGCACGAATTCGCAAAAAGATTGGAGGCGTTGCGACGCGGTCACGCCTCGTTGCATTTCAACCATTCCTTAAGCTTACGCCTCGCTAATCAAAATCGGGCGGCGCTGGCGTACTCGGCGCGGCCGCTCCGTTGACGCTTGCACAGTCCCATGACCCCCGATTTATCCTAGCCAAGCCACTGTTTTTCATGGACAAAATCATAAAGTCTGGCCGCGGGTTTCAGTGCTGGGAGCCATGCGAATGACGGCGGGCACGCGGCGGCGACACGCTGTCGCTGGCGGATCGCCTCGGCATATCCCCGTGCTCGCCCGCCGCGCCACCGGCTGGCTCAATGTCCGGAGCGGCGGCACTCTATATCGACGCGACCTTCGGCGCCGGCGGCTATACGCGCGCGCATTCTGGAGACGCCGGGCGCGCGCGTGATCGGCATCGATCGCGACGCCAGCGCTGTCGCGCAGGGCGCCGCTCTGGTCGAGACTGCGGCCGGCCGTCCTCGAACTCCACGAAGAGCGCTTCTCAAATCTGGAATTCGATCGTCGAAGCCGCCTCCGTCGATGGCATCGTGTTCGATCTCGGCGTTTCGTCGATGCAGATCGACGAGGCCGCGCGCGGCTTTTCGTTCCGCTCGACGGGCCGCTCGACATGCGCATGGGGGGCGACGGTCCGAGCGCCGCCGACATCGTCGCGCGCGCGAGCGAACGCGATCTCGCCTTCATCATCGCCACGCTGGGGGAAGAACGCCATGCCCGCGCCGATCGCCCGCGCGATCGTGCGAGCAGCGCGACAAGGAGCCCATCGAGACGACGCGCGCGCTGGCCGACATCGTCGGCCGTGTCGTGCACGCGCGCGACAGCGCCATTCATCCGGCGACGCGCACGTTCCAGGCGCTTGCGAATTTTCGTCAACGACGAACTCGGCGAAATTGCGCAGGCGCTCGTCGCCGCCGAACGCGTGCTCAAGCCGTCAGGCCGTCTCGTCGTGGTGGCGTTCCACTCGCTCGAGGACCGCATCGTCAAAACTTTTCTGACCGAGCGCAGCCGTCGCGCCCTCGGGTTCGCGCCATCGTCCCGATATCGTGGCGCCGCCGCCGACTTTCCACGTGCTGACGCGGCGGCCGGAAACGCCGGACGAAGCCGAAATCGCCGACAATCCGCGCGCCCGTTCGGCGAAGCTGCGCGCGGCCGAGCGCACCGATGCCGCTGCCGCGTCCGACCGGCAAGCGAACATCTGCTGCCGCGCCTGCCGTCGCTCGCCGACATCATGCGGGGGCGGCCGTGATCCTGCGCATCCTCAATTTCCTGGTGATCGGCGCGCTGGTGCTCGCCGCGGCCTATGTCTATCGCATCAAATTCGATTCCACCGTGCAGGCCGAGCACCTCGCCAAGCTGCGCGGCGAGGTGCGCCACGAGCGCGACGATATCGCGGCCTTGCGCGCCGAATGGGGGCAACTCGACAATCCGGAGCGCATCGAAACGCTGGCCAAGCGTTATCTGCATCTCAAACCGATCGCGCCCACGCAATTCGACACGCTCGATCGTCTGCCCGAGCGGCCGCCGCAGGACGTCACGGCCATCAATCAAGATCCGATCGGCGGCATCATCGAAAATCTGGAACAGCCTGGCAGTCTTGAAACGACCGGCAGCGTTCCGGCGTCCCGGCAGCGAGCGGAACGCCCGGTCCGATAAGCGGAGCGCCGGCCCCCAGCGGAGCGCCGAGTCCGGCAAGCGGAGCGCCACAGCAATGAGCGTCGCGGTCGAGACCTTCGGGACACCATCGCAGACGCGTCCGCCGGACATGCGACCGCGCGAACAACCGTGGCGGCAATGGCTTATCGGCAAGCTGCTCTACGGCAGCAATATCGATCGCAGCGCCAAGGCGCGGGCGCGGATCGGCTTGGCGATCCTCGCCTTCGCCGCCGTCTACACCATCATCGCCGCGCGGCTCGTAATGTTCGCGATCGCGTCCAACAGCCATACGGTGCATCGCGTCGTGTCGGGCGACGCCATCGCCACCGCGCGGCCGGACATTCTCGACCGCAACGGCGAAGTGCTGGCGACCGATGTGCGCGTGCCGTCGCTCTATGCCGAACCGCGCCGGCTCATCGACGTCGATGAGGCGGCCGAACTGCTCACCGCCGACCTGCCCGACCTCGACGCCCCGGAATTGCGCGAGCGGCTGTCGTCGAAGCGCGGCTTCGTCTGGCTCAAGCGCGACATCACGCCGGAGCAGCAGCGTGAGATTTATCGTCAGGGACTGCCGGGCATCGGCTTCCTGAACGAGAACAAGCGCGATTATCCGAACGGCCCCGAAGTCTCGCATCTGCTCGGCCACGTCAATATCGACAATCAGGGCATTGCCGGCATCGAGAAGTGGCTCGACGGGCAAGGGCTCGCCGCGCTCGCACATGGCCGGCCTCGCCACCGACCGGCTGCAAACGCCGGTTCAGCTTGCGGTCGATCTGCGCGTGCAGCACGCGATGCGCGACGAACTCGTCGCCGCGCGCGCGAAATTCCATGCGATCGCCGCCGCCGGCGTCGTTCTCAACGTCCGCACCGGCGAAATCGTCGCCATGGTGTCGGAGCCGGATTACGATCCCGAACAATCCGCAGGATGCGCTCGATCCGACGCTGCATCAACCGGCTGACCACCGGCGTCTACGAAATGGGATCGACGTTCAAGGCCTTCACCGTCGCGATGGCGCTCGACTCCGGCAAGGTGACGCTGAAATCGACCTTCGACGCGCATAATCCGCTGCATTACGGCAAGTTCGACATTCACGATTTCGAGCCGATGCAGCGGGCGCTGTCGGTGCCGGAGATCTTCACCTATTCGTCGAATATCGGCGCGGCGCGCATCGCGATGTCGATGGGCATCGACGCCCACAAGGCGTTCCTGAAAAAAATGGGCCAGCTCGATCGCTTGCATACGGAATTGCCGGAAAGCGCCGAGCCGATCGTGCCGAAGCATTGGGGCGAGCTCAACACCATGACCATCGCCTTCGGTCACGGCCTTTCGGTCGCGCCGTTGCAGGCGGTGATGGGGGTCGCCGCCTTGATGAACGGCGGCATCCTGATCCCGCCGACCTTTCTCAAGCGAACCGAAGCCGAGGCCGACAAGCTCGGCACGCGCGTCATCAAGCCCGAAACCAGCGAGATGATGCGCTATCTGATGCGGCTCAATGTCGAGAAAGGCACCGCCGCCAAGGCCGACGTGCCGGGCTATTACATCGGCGGCAAGACCGGCACCGCCGACAAGGTGGTGTTCGGCCGCTATTCGAAGACCAAGGTGCTGACCGACTTCATGGCGGTACTGCCGGCGGATCAGCCGCGCTATCTGGTGCTGATCATGCTCGACGAGCCGCAGGCGCTGCCGGAAACGCACGGCTTCAAGACGTCGGGCTGGAATGCCGTGCCGACCGGCGGCGCGGTGGTCGCGCGCATCGCGCCGCTTCTCGGCATCGAGCCGCGCATGGACCTGCCGACCGCCGATCAGCTGATACTGGCCTCGCTGAAGGAAAGCAGGTAAGGCCACGGACCGCATTGTCGACCGAGCCGCTCGATGAAGCTTCGCGAGATTTTGCCTCCTGACGCGGAATTCGACGAACGCCATGCCGATATCGAGATCGGCGGGGTGACGGCGGACAGCCGCGACCGTCAAACGCGGCGATGTCTTCGTCGCCATCGCCGGCGGCAAGGCCGACGGGCTGCGCTTTGTCGACGCGGCGATCGCCGCCGGCGCAGGCGCGATCGTCGCCGAGCGGCGCGCCGCGATCCGCCGCTGCCGGAAAATGTCGCCTTCGTTCGCGTCGGCAATGCCCGGCGCGCGCTGGCGCTGATGGCGGCAAAATTCTATCCGCGCCAGCCGAGCGTCATCGCCGCCGTCACCGGCACCAGCGGCAAGACCTCGGTCGCGGCCTTCACCCGGCAAATCTGGAGCGCGCTCGGCCACCGCGCCGCGAGCATCGGCACGATCGGCATCGTGTCGCCGCGCGGCGAGACCTATGGCTCGCTGACGACGCCCGACCCGGTCGCGCTGCATCGTTCGCTCGACGCGCTCGCCGGCGACGGCGTCACGCATCTTGGCCATCGAGGCATCCTCGCACGGCCTCGACCAATATCGGCTCGACGGCTTGCGTATCGCCGCCGGCGGCTTCACCAATATCACGCGCGATCATCTCGATTATCATCCGAGCTTCGAGGCCTATCTCGCCGCCAAGCTGCGGCTGTTCGAAGACTTGCTCGCGCCGGGCGCGGCCGCGGTCATCGACGTCGATCACGAGCCATGCCGATCGCGGTGATTGCGGCGGCGCAGGCGCGCGGCTTGCGGATCATGACGTCGGCCGCAAGGGCACCGGAATCCGGCTTGTTGAAGCGGCGATCGACGGCTTTGCGCAAAGGCTGCGGCTCGAACACGACAAGCGAAGTCTTTTCAGGTGCACCTGCCGCTGGTCGGCGAATTTCAGATCGAGAACGCGCTGGTCGCCGCCGGGCTTGCCATCGCGACCGGCGGCGATGCCGCCTCGGTATTTGCGGCGCTCGAACATCTGACCGGCGCCAAAGGCCGGCTCGAGCGCGTCGGCACGAGCCGCGGCGCGCAGATCTTCGTCGATTATGCGCATAAGCCCGATGCGCTCGCCAAGGCGCTCGATGCGCTGCGGCCCTATGTCAGCGGCCGGCTCGTGGTGGTGTTCGGCGCCGGCGGCGACCGCGATCGCGGCAAGCGGCCGCTGATGGGCGCTGTCGCTGCCGCAAAAGGCCGACCGGGTGATCGTCACCGACGACAATCCGCGCAGCGAGGATGCCGCTGCCATCCGCGCCGCGATCATCGCCGCCGTCGCCCGGCGCCGCGGAAATCGGCGACCGGCGCGAGGCGATCCGGCGGGCGATTGCCGATCTGCGCTCCGGCGACGTGCTCCTGATCGCCGGCAAGGGTCATGAAACCGGCCAAATCATCGGCGACCGGGTGATCCCGTTCAGCGATCATGAGGCGGTCGCCACGGCTCTCAAGGAATTCGCCGCATGAGCGCGCCCGCGCTGTGGACCGATCGATGCGATGGCGGCGGCCATGGGTGCCGAACGCCAAGGCGCGCTGCCGCAATCGATTTCGGGTCTTTCGATCGACAGCCGCACGCGTCGGGCCCGGCGAGGCGTTCTTCGCCATCGCGGGCGATCATCGCGACGGCCATGAATTCGTCGCCGCGGCGCTCGCGGCCAAAGCCGGCGCTCGCCGTCGTCGCCGCCGACCGGCGCAGCGAGTTTCCCGGCGCAGGCGCCGCTCCTCGTCGTGCCGAACGTGCTCGCCGGCCTGCGCGATCTCGCCGCCGCGGCGCGAGCGCGCAGCAGTCGCCAAGGTGATCGGCGTCACCGGCTCGGTCGGCAAGACCGGCACCAAGGAGGCGTTGCGGCTCGCGCTGTCGAAAGACGGCGAAACCCACGCTTCGGTCGCGTCCTACAACAATCACTGGGGCGTGCCGCTGTCGCTGGCGCGCTGCCCCGCGAGCGCGCGTTATGCGGTGCTTCGAAATGGGCATGAACCACGAGGGCGAGATCGAGCCGCTGTCGCGGCTGGTCCGGCCCGCATGTCGCGATCATCACCACGATCGCGCCGGTGCATCTGGAATACCTCGGCTCGCTCGACCAAGATCGCCGACGCCAAAGCCGAGATCTTTTTCGGCGTCGAGCCGGGCGGCGCGGCCGTCATCAATCGCGACATCGCGCAATTCGCCCATCTGCGGCGCCGGGCCAAAGAGGCCGGCGTCGCGCGCATCGTTTCGTTCGGCGAGCATGACGAGGCCGATGCGCGTCTCATCAAATGCTCGCTGCATCCGCGCTGCTCGACCGTCGAGGCGAGCATCCTCGGCACCGAGTTCAGCTACAAGATCGGCGCGCCGGGCCGCCATCTCGTGATCAATTCGCTCGCGGTGCTGGCGGCGGTCGAACTCGCCGGCGCCGATCTCGCGCTCGCGGCGCTGGCGCTCGCCGAATTGACGCCGGTCGCCGGCCGCGGCGCGCCGATCGTGATCGATCTGCCCGGCGGTTCGGCGCTCGCTCATCGATGACAGCTACAACGCCAATCCGGCTTCGGTCGATGCCGCGCTTGCGGTGCTCGGCCAGGCGCCGGTCGGCCCGCGCGGCCGGCGCATTGCCGTGCTCGGCGACATGCTCGAACTCGGGCCGAAAGGCCGCGCCTTGCATCGCGGCCTGCTCGATTCGGTGCTCGCCAATGCGATCGATCTGGTGTTCTGCTGTGGGCCGCTGATGCAGGCGCTGTGGCAGGCTCTTCCCGCCAGCCGCCGCGGCGGCTATGCAGAGGACTCTGCCGCGCTCGAGGCGCAAGTGCTGTCCGCGATTCGTGCCGGCGACGTCGTCATGGTCAAGGGCTCGCTCGGCTCGCGCATGGCGCCGATCGTCAAGGCGCTGCAACGGGCCTATCCGCACCAAAACGGCGTCGAAGACTCGCTCGAAGACGCGTCCGCATAAGGTTGATGCAATGCTCTATTGGCTGGTCGATCTGTCGGACAAGCTCTCCGTCCTCAACGTATTTCGCTACATCACCTTCCGTACCGGCGGCGCCGTCATCACCGCGCTGTTTTTTGTTTTTCTGTTCGGCCAGAACATCATCGACCGGCTGCGGCTGCTGCAGGGCAAAGGTCAGCCGATCCGCGCCGACGGCCCGAAGTCGCACATCATCGCCAAGGCCGGCACGCCGACCATGGGCGGCCTGATGATCCTGTCCGGCATGCTGGTGTCGACATTGCTCTGGGCCAATCCCGCCAACCCTTATGTCTGGGTGGTGCTGTGGGTGACGCTCGGCTTCGGCTTGGTCGGCTTCTACGACGACTATCTGAAAGTCACCAAGCAGACGCACAACGGATTTGCCGGCCGCACCCGGCTCCTGATCGAGGCCGTGATTGCGGGCCTTGCCTGCGTCGCGCTGGTCGAGCTCGGCCGCGTGCCGTTCTCGACCTCGCTGGTGTTTCCGTTCTTCAAGGAACTGGTGCTCAATCTCGGCTGGTTTTTCGTGCTGTTCGCGGTTTTCATCATCGTCGGCGCCGGCAATGCGGTGAACCTGACCGACGGGCTCGATGGTCTTGCCATCGTTCCGGTCATGATCGCGGCCGCGAGCTTCGGCATGATCGCGTATCTGTCCGGCAACGCCGTGTTCGCCGATTATCTGCAAATCCATTACGTCGCCGGCACCGGCGAGCTCGCGGTGCTGTGCGGCGCCGTGCTCGGCGCCGGCCTCGGCTTTCTCTGGTTCAACGCGCCGCCGGCCTCGATCTTCATGGGCGATACCGGCTCGCTGGCGCTCGGCGGCATGATCGGCGCGGTCGCGGTCGCCACCAAGCACGAGATCGTGCTCGCCGTGATCGGCGGGCTGTTCGTGCTCGAAGCGGTGTCGGTCATCGTTCAGGTGGTGTCGTTCAAGCTCACCGGCAAGCGCGTTTTCAAGATGGCGCCGATCCACCATCATTTCGAGCAGCTCGGCTGGACCGAGCCGCAGATCGTCATCCGCTTCTGGATCGTCTCGGTCGTGCTCGCGCTGGCGGGATTGTCGACCTTGAAATTGAGGTAGCGCGTCGTGATCCCGGTCACGACCTTTGCCGGCAAAAAGGTCGCGGTGTTCGGGCTGGGCGGCTCGGGTCTGGCCAGCGCCAGCGCCTTGCTGGCCGGCGGCGCCGATGTCATCGGCTATCGACGACAACGCGGCGAGCGTCGACGAAAGCGAACGCGGCCGGTATTCCGACCGCCGATCTGCGCGATGCCGACTGGAGCAGGATCGCCGCCTTGCTGCTCGCGCCCGGCGTGCCGCTGACGCATCCCGAGCCGCATTGGGTGGTGACGCTGGCGCACCAGGCCGGCGTCGAGGTGATCGGCGACATCGAATTGTTCTGCCGTGAGCGCAGGCGTCACGCGCCCGACGCGCCCTTCGTCGCCATCACCGGCACCAACGGCAAATCGACGACCACGGCGCTGATCGCCCACCTCGCCGCGTCCGCCGGCATGGATGCGCAGCTCGGCGGCAATATCGGCACCGCCATCCTGTCGCTCGATGCCGCCCGGTCGCGGCCGCGTGCATGTCATCGAGTGCTCGTCCTATCAGATCGATCTCGCGCCTTCGCTCGATCCGTCGATCGGCATTCTGATCAATCTCAGCGAGGATCATCTCGACCGTCACGGCAGCATGGAACATTACGCCAGCGTCAAGGAACGCCTGGTCGCCGGCGTGCCAGCGACAAGGCACCGCGATCGTCGGCGTCGACGACGATTGGTGCCGGGCGATCGCGGCGCGGCTCGATGGGCATGGTCGACAGCGTCGTGCCGCGTTTCGGTGCGGCGAGAAACTGGCGGATGGCGTTTACGTCGAGCGGCCAGCGAGATCTTGCGTGCCGGCGGCGCCGTGCAATCGCCGACCTTCGGCGGCATCGGCTCGCTGCGCGGGCTGCACAATGCGCAGAACGCCGCCTGTGCCGCGGCGGCGGCGCTCGCGCTCGGCCTCGACCCGGCGGCGATCCAGGCGGGCTTGCGCTCGTTTCCCGGGCTGGCGCACCGCATGGAGGAAGTCGGACGCCGCGGCAAAGTTCTGTTCGTCAACGATTCCAAGGCTACCAATGCCAATTCGGCGGCGCAGGCGCTGGCCTGCTTCGGCGATATCTACTGGATCGCCGGCGGCAAGCCGAAGACCGGCGGCATCGAAGTCGTTGCGGAAATTCTTTCCGCGCATCCGCAAGGCCTATCTGATCGGCGAAGCGGCCGAGGAATTCGCCGCGACGCTCGGCAGCGACGTGCCCCACGAGATCACCGGCACGCTCGACAAGGCCGTGGCGGCGGCGGCGCGGGACGCCGAAGCATCGACGGCGCGCGGAGCCGGTCGTGCTGCTGTCGCCCGCTTGCGCCTCGTTCGACCAGTACCGCAATTTCGAGGTCCGCGGCGACGCCTTCCGTGCCTTGGTGCGGGCGCTGCCGGGCGATCAAAGTCCGAATCTTAATCCCCTGGAAACCATCCCGGTGTCACCACTAGGCCGGGATTTGTCCGGTCCTTGGGGAAACGGATGGCTTCGCGCGCGCAACCGACACTGTTTTCCGAATGGTGGTGGACGGTCGATCGGCTGACGCTGGCGGCGCTCGGCGCGCTGATGCTCGGCGGCATCGTGCTGTGCCTGGCGGCGAGCCCGCCGGTCGCGGCCCGCATCGGGCTCGATCCGTTTCACTTCGTCAATCGGCAGGTGTTTTTCCTCATCCCGGCCACCGCCGTCTTGATCGCGACCTCGTTTCTGTCGCCGCGCGATATCCGCAAAGTGGCGCTGGTGGTGTTCGTCGTCAGCCTCGCTTTGACGGCGGCGACGCCTTATTTCGGCGCCGAGATCAAAGGCGCGCGGCGCTGGCTCGTCATCCTCGGCATGAACATGCAGCCGTCGGAATTTCTCAAGCCCGCCTTCGTGATCCTGATCGCCTGGCTGTTCGGCGAGACCGCGAAGCGCCCGGAAATGCCGGCCAATAGCATCGCGCTGGTTATCCTCGTGACGGTCGTGGCGCTTGCTGGTGATGCAGCCCGACTTCGGCCAGACCATGCTGATCTCGCTGGTCTGGGGCGCGCTGTTCTATATGGCGGGCATGCGCTTGATCTGGGTGATCGGGCTTGCCGCCACCGCCGGCGTCGGCCTGGTGACGGCGTTCTTCACCGTTCCGCACGTCGCGCAGCGCATCAACCGCTTCCTCGATCCGGCCTCGGGCGACACCTTCAACATCGATATCGCCACCGAATCCTTCATTCGCGGCGGCTGGTTCGGCCGCGGTCCGGGCGAAGGCACGATCAAGCGCATCCTGCCCGAGGGCCATACCGATTTCGTCTTTGCGGTCGCGGCTGAAGAATTCGGCGTCGTGCTCTGCCTCATTCTGGTCGCGCTGTTTGCTTTCATTGTCATCCGCGCGCTCATCAAGGCGATGCGCGCCGAAGATCCGTTCATCCGTTTTGCCGCGGCCGGGTTGGCGATCCTGTTCGGCTTGCAATCGGCCATCAACATGGCGGTCAATCTGCATCTGATGCCGGCCAAAGGCATGACGTTGCCGTTCGTCTCCTACGGCGGCTCGTCGCTTGATCTCGCTCGCTTACGGCATGGGCATGCTGCTGGCGCTGACCCGCGAGCGGCCGCGCGCGAAACTCGCCGGCGAGCTTCTGCTCGCCGCGAGCCCGGCGTGACGCAGCCGTTGAACCCGCGCGCGGTGCTGGTGACGGCCGGCGGCACGGGCGGGCATTTGTTTCCCGCCGAAGCGCTCGCGACGGTCTTAAGCAGACGCGGCATCGTGGTTCATCTGGCGACCGACCGGCGCGCCGCGCGTTTCGGCGGCGCCTTTACCGAGGAGACAATTCACGTCGTCGCCAGCGCTACGTTGCGGGCGCGCAATCCCGATTGCGGCTGGCGCAGACCGGCGCCCGGCTCGGCCTCGGCTTTGTTCAGGCCTGGACGCTGATCGGCCGGCTCAAGCCCGCGGCCGTTATCGGCTTCGGCGGCTATCCGACCATTCCGCCGGTGCTGGCCGCGGTCTGGCGCGGCGTCCCAAGCCTCATTCACGACGCCAATGCGGTGATCGGCCGGGCCAACCGATTCCTGGCGCCGCGTGTCACCGCGATCGCCACCACATTTCCGGATGTGTTCGACGCCAGTGCCCGATCTCGCCGCCAAAGCAACGCTCACCGGCAATCCCGTTCGCGCCGCGGTCGTCGCCGCCGCCGCGGCGCCCTATCCGGCGCCTGTCGATCCGCTGCGGCTTCTTGATTTTTGGCGGCAGCCAGGGCGCGCGCGTCATGGCCGATATCGTGCCCGACGGCGATCGGCCTCCTCGATGCGCGACCTGCGCGCGCGTCTTGCCGTGGTCCAGCAGGCCCGCGACGAGGATTTGGGCCGCGTGCGCGACGCCTATGCGAAGCTCGGCGTTGCCGCCGAGATCGCGCCGTTTTTCGCCGATCTGCCGGCGCGCATGGCGGCAAGCCATCTGGTGATCGCGCGTTCCGGCGCGTCCACGGTCGCCGAACTCGCGGCGATCGGCCGGCCATCGATCCTGGTGCCGCTGCCGCACGCGCATCGATCAGGACCAATTCGCCAATGCCGGCGATGCTGGAACGCGCCGGCGGCGCGCTGCCGGCTGGTCCAGACCGATTTCACCCCGCAGCGTCTCGCCGCCGAGATCGCAAGCCTCGCGGCGGCGCCGCACCGGCTCGCCGCCATGGCGGCGGCGGCACAATCCCTCGGCCGGCTCGATGCCGCCGAGCGGCTCGCCGACCTGGTGCTGCGGGTGGCGGGGCTGGACGCAAAACGGTAGCTTGCGCGTCGTCTGGAAGACGAAGGAGTATCCATGAAACTGCCGCGCGATATCGGTCCGGTGCATTTCGTCGGCATCGGCGGCATCGGCATGAGCGGCATCGCCGAGGTGCTGGTCAATCTCGGCTATACGGTGCAGGGCACCGATCAGGCCGACAGCGCCAACGTCAAGCGGCTGCGCGACAAGGGCGTCAAGATCGCCATCGGGCACGCCGCCGAGAATCTCGACGGCGCCCAGGTCGTCGTCGTCTCCTCGGCGATCAAGCCCGACAATCCCGAACTTGTCGCCGCGCGCGCGCAACGGCTGCCGGTGGTGCGCCGCGCCGAAATGCTGGCCGAGCTGATGCGGTTGAAAAAGCTGCGTCGCCATCGCCGGCACGCATGGCAAGACCACGACCACCTCGATGGTGGCGGCGCTGCTCGATGCCGGCGGCTTCGATCCGACCGTGATCAATGGCGGCATCATCAACGCCTACGGCACCAATGCGCGGCTCGGCGCCGGCGACTGGATGGTGGTCGAGGCCGACGAATCCGACGGCACCTTTCTCAAGCTGCCGGCCGACATCGCCATCGTCACCAATGTCGATCCCGAGCATCTCGACCACTTCAAGACCTTCGACGCCGTGCAGGACGCGTTTCGCGCCTTCGTCGAGAACGTGCCGTTCTACGGCTTCGCGGTGATGTGCACCGATCATCCGGTGGTGCAGAGCCTGGTCGGCCGCATCGAGGACCATCGCATCATCACCTATGGCGAGAATCCCGCAAGCCGATGTGCGGCTGGTCGATATCTCGCATGCCGGCGGCATCTCGCTGTTCACCGTCGCGTTGCGCGAGCGCGCCGGGCAGGTGCTGCACGAGATCAAGAACATCGCGCTGCCGATGCCGGGCCGGCACAATGCGCTCAACGCCACCGCCGCGATCGCGGTCGCCCACGAGCTCGGCGTCGCCGACGACGTGATCCGCAACGCGCTCGCCAAATTCGGCGGCGTGCGGCGGCGCTTCACCCGCACCGGCACCTGGAACGGCGTCACCATCATCGACGATTACGGCCATCATCCGGTCGAGATCGCCGCCGTGCTGCGCGCTGCGCGTGAATCGACCAAGGGCCAGGTCATCGCCGTGGTGCAGCCGCATCGCTATACGCGGCTTGCCGCCTTGTTCGAGCAGTTCTGCACCTGTTTCA
Source organism: uncultured Alphaproteobacteria bacterium (assembly GCA_963696555.1). GTDB lineage: Bacteria > Pseudomonadota > Alphaproteobacteria > Rhizobiales > Xanthobacteraceae > BOG-931. The sequence continues at coordinate 575,963 of CAVOKR010000028.1, forward strand.
ACGATGCCGATGTGGTGATCGTCGCGCCGGTCTATCCGGCCGGCGAAGCGCCGATCGAGGGCGTCGATCGCGACGCGCTGGTGCAAGGCCTGCGCACGCACGGCCACCGCCACGTCGTCGCGCTCGAAGGGGCCGGAGGAACTCGCTTCGCTGGTCGCCGGCATGGCGCGAGCCGGGCGACTATGTGGTCTTCCTCGGCGCCGGCTCGATCACGCAATGGGCCTATGCGCTGCCGGGCGAATTGGCGGCTGCCGGGGAGCGCTGATGGCGTTTCCCGATCTGCTTCCGGTAGTCGCCAAAAGCGCGCCGAAGCTGCGCGGCCGGCTGCTGGCGAACCAATCGCTCGCCGAACTGACCTGGTTCCGCGTCGGCGGTCCGGCGCAGCTTTTGTTCATGCCCGAGGACGAAGCCGATCTGTCCTATTTCCTGAGCCACCTGCCGGCCGAAATTCCCGTCACGGTCATCGGCCTCGGCTCCAATCTGATCGTGCGCGACGGCGGCGTCGCGGGCGTCGTGATCCGGCTTGGCCGCGGCTTCAATGAGATCGCGATCGAGGGTGCGCGCATTCGCGCCGGCGCCGCGGTGCCCGATGTCAAAATCGCGCGCGCGGCGCAGGAAGCCGGTCTTGCCGGATTGGCGTTTCTGCGCGGCATTCCGGGCGGCATCGGCGGCGCGTTGCGCATGAACGGCGGCGCCTATGGGCGCGAAACCAAGGATGCGATGGTCGAGGCGCGTGCCGTCGACCGGCAGGGTCGTGTTCAGGTCCTGAGCAACGCCGACATGCACTACGCCTATCGCCACAGCGGCGCGCCGGACGATTACATCTTCACGCAAGCTTTGTTCGCGGGCGAACCCGGCGATCCTGTCGCGATTGCGGCCGAGATGGACAAGATCACCGAGTCGCGCGAGGCAACGCAGCCGGTGAAAAGCCGTACCGGGGGCTCGACCTTCAAGAATCTTCCGAGCCATAAGGCTTGGCAACTCATCGATGCCGCCGGCTGCCGCGGTTTGCGCCTCGGCGACGCCCAGGTCTCGGAAATGCATTGCAATTTTCTGATCAATCTCGGCAATGCCAGCGCCGCTGACATCGAAACACTGGGCGAAACCGTGCGGCGACGGGTGAAAGAAAATTCCGGCGTCGATCTCGAATGGGAGATCAAGCGAATCGGCGTGGCGCTGCAGCGCCCGGCAAGGTCATAATCTGCGCCGATGGCGAAAAGCGACCCCATACTCATCGTCGGCGGCGGCCTTGGCGGGCTCACGACGGCGCTGGCGCTGGCGCGCCGCGGTCGGAGCACGCGTGTGCTTGAAGGTGCGCCGGAATTCGGCGCCATCGGTTACGGCATCCAATTTGGGCCTAACGTGTTCCACGTTTTTGACCGTCTCGGCCTCAGCGAAGCGGTGCTGGCCGTCGCCGATTCCCCCGCTGCGCTCCTGATGCTGGACGCGCTCGATGGCAAGGAACTGGCGCGCGTACCCACCGGGCCGTCGTTTCGCACACGCTTCAAATATCCTTACCTCATTGTGCATCGCATCGATCTGCACAATGTCTTACTCGACGCCTGCCGCAACAATCCTGCGATCGATCTCGTGTCTGACGCCATGGTGACCGGCTTCGAAGATCGCGGCGACAGCGTCGCGGTGACGACGGCGGATGCGCGAACGTTCACCGGCGCGGCGCTCGTTGCGGCCGACGGCGTGCGGTCGCTGTTCCGTGCCAAGCTGATCGGTGACGGCGAGCCGCGACCGATCGGCTACGTGGCGCTGCGCACCATTATTCCGATGGCGGAGCTGCGCGCCGATGTCCCGCGTGAGCATGTCGTGCTGTGGGGCGGTCCAGGCCTCCACATCGTGCATTATCCCTTGCGTCATGGCACGCAGTTCAATCTCGTCGCCGTCTTTCGCACGCCGGCCCACGCCGAACGCGGCGACCCCGCCTCCCACCGCGCCGAACTCGAACATGCCTATCGCGATGCGCATCCCTCGATGCGCGCCCTGATCGCCATGATGGACCTGCGCTGGCGGCGCTCGATCGGCGACCGCGATCCGGTGCGGCATTGGCATCAAGGCCGTGTCGTGCTGCTCGGCGATGCTGTGCACGCGCCTCTACAGTCGCTCGCTCAGGGCGCCGGCATGGCGATTGAAGATGGGCTTTGCCTTGGCGAAACAATCCATAGGGCGGACGGCGATTTTCCGGCCGCCTTCCGCGCTTTCCAGGCGGCGCGGCTGCTGCGCACGGCGCGGGTGCAGCTCGAATCCCGATCGCTCTGGGATTTTTATCATTGCGGCGGCATCGAGCGGGACGTGCGCAACGCTACCGTGGCCGATTGGGACGAGGCGCACATGTTCGATTGTCTGGCGTGGCTCTATGACGGGTTTTTGCTTCCCGCAGGCCACTGAGACTCTCGATTTTTCGCCAATTGTCGATTCTATTGGTGTCCCTGCGAATCAGCGGCTGAAAGCCGGCTGCGCAAGGGCGGACTAATGGCCAAGCACGTCGCCGTTCTGATGGGGGGCTGGTCGGCCGAGCGCGACGTCTCGTTGCGCTCCGGCAAAGCCTGCGCCGATGCGCTTGGCCGCCTCGGCTATCGCGTCACCCCGATCGACGTCACCCGCGACATCGCCGCGACGCTGACCGCCGCCAAACCCGACGTCGCGCTCAACGTGCTGCACGGCCGGCCCGGCGAGGACGGCACGCTGCAGGGCCTTCTTGAAATTCTCGGCATTCCCTACACGCCATTCGGGCGTGCTGGCCTCGGCGCTGGCCATGCAGAAGGACTACGCCAAGGCGCTGTTCCGCGCCGCCGGCGTGCCGGTCGCCGAGGATCGCGTGGTGTCGCGGTTCGAGGCGGCGAAAGCGCATGTCATGGCGCCGCCTTACGTCATCAAACCGGTCGCCGAAGGCTCGAGCGTCGGCGTCTTCATCGTCACCGAGGAGCATCCACACCCGCCGCAGGAGCTTTACCGCGACGACTGGACCGTTCGGCGACATGGTCATGGTCGAACGCTACATCCCGGGCAAGGAACTGACCTGCGCCGTCATCGGCGACCGGGCGCTCGACGTCATCGAGATCGTGCCGGCGACGCGGTTCTACGACTACGAGGCAAAATACGCCGCCGGCGGCTCCAAACACCTCCTGCCGGCGCCAATTTTACCAAATGTTTACCAGGAAGTCCGCAGACTTGAGCCTTGGCTGCCCATAGCGCTCTTGGCTGCCGCGGCGTGAGCCGCGCGGACTTTCGCTACGACGATCGGGGGACGGGAAAGCTGATCTGTCTTGAGGTCAATACACAACCGGGGATGACCGAGACCTCGCTCGTGCCCGAGCTTGCCGCCTACGCGGGCATCACGTTCGATGAGCTGGTGCAATGGATGGTGGAGGACGCCTCGACCAACCGCTGACGCGGTCGGGGCAATCAGCTGCAAAGCAGGTCGGCGCGCCGGATGACGAGCCGAGCCGCGCCGTGCGTCGGCGATCGGCGTCGCGCAGCGAGACCGATTTGCCGCTTTGCCGGCTATCGCCGGCTGACCGGACGCTGGGCGCGAAAACTCGCGCGATCTGCCGCGCGGCGTCGGCGTCGTCGCGATCGGTCCTGCTGCTTGCCGCGTACGCTCGGCTATGGCGCGGTCGCCGGCCAGCATCTCCCTGACGTCGATCGATTGGCTCAAGGACGCGCGCGAAGTCGCCGCCAATTCGCTCGGCTTCCGCATCGCCGCAGTCTCGCTGACCGGCGAGAAGGAAGTCAGCCGCGAAGAGATTCTCACCACGGCCGGCGTCACCGGCCGCGCCTCGCTGTTGTTCCTCGATGCCGATGCGGCGCGCGCCGCGGCTGATGGCCAATCCGTGGATCGCCGATGCCGCCGTGCTCAAGCTCTATCCGGACCGGCTGCAGATCACGATCACCGAGCGGCACGCTTTTGCGCTGTGGCAGAAGGACGGCCGCCTCAGCGTCATCGCCGCCGACGGCACGGTGCTCGAGCCGTTCGTCGAGGACCGCTATCTCGGCCTGCCGCTCGTGGTCGGCCGCGGCGCCGAACGACAGGCCAAGGATTTTCTCGCCGTCCTCGATCGCTATCCCGGACATCCGTTCGGTGCTGCGCGCCTCGATCCTGGTGGCCGAGCGGCGCTGGAATTTGCGGCTGACCAACGGCATCGACGTGCGGCTGCCGGAAACCGACGTCGAGGCCGCGCTCGACCGCCTGGTCGAGCTCGACCACGACAAGAAGCTTCTGTCGCGCGACATCACCATGGTCGATCTGCGGTTGCCGGATCGCGTGACCGTGCGCCTGTCCGATGCCGCGGCGCAGGCCCGCGACGAAGCGCTCAAGGCCAACTGGCAAAAAGAAGAAAGGGGGCGACGCATGAACGCCCTCCATTACGGCCTGACGCCGAAGATGAAGCCGATCTCGCCGCGGCGCAGCGCGCTGGTCGCCGCGCTCGACGTCGGCTCGAGCAAGGTCGTCTGCCTGATCGCACGGCTGCGGCCGCAGGGGCCGCAGCAGGTCCTGACCCGCCGCAGCCACGCCATCGAGGTCGATCGGCTTCGGCCATACCGATCGCGCGCGGCATGAAGGCCGGCGGCGTCGTCAATCTCGCCAAGGCCGAGGAAGCCATCCGCCAGGCCGTCGATGCCGCCGAGCGCATGGCCGGCGGTCGAGATCGAATCGGTCGTGCTGTCGATCTCGGCCGGCCGGCTCGCCAGCGAACTGTTCGCCGCCGACATCGAAATCGTCGGCTCCGCCGTCTCCGAAGGCGATATCGCGCGCGTGCTCGGCCGCCGGCAGCCGCCATTCGCTGCGCGACGGCCGCGCCGTCCTGCATTCGCTGCCGGTCGGCTATTCGATCGACGGCGTCGACGGCATCCGCGATCCGCGCGGCATGCTCGGCTCGCGCTTCGGCGTCGACATGCACGTCGCCACCACCGATGTCGCCGCCGCGCGCAATCTGATGCTCGCGGTCGAGCGCTGCCATCTCGACGTCGAGGCCATGGTGGCTAGCCCCTATGTCGCCGGCCTCGCCGTGCTCGCCGACGATGAGGCCGATCTCGGCTCCGCCGTCGTCGACATGGGCGCCGGCACCACCACGATGGCGGCGTTCCTGCGGCGGCCGGCTGCGTTCATCTGGAAGGTTTTGCGCTCGGCGGCCATCACGTCACCATGGATATCGCCCGCGGCCTCAATGCCCGCATCGCCGACGCCGAGCGAATCAAGACGCTTTATGGCAGTGTGCTCGCCGGTGGATCGGATGAGCGCGACATGGTTACGGTGCCGCCGCTGAGCGATGACGAGCGCGAGCAGGCGCAATTCGTGCTCCCGCGCGACGCTGGTCAGCATCGTCAAGCCGCGCGTCGAGGAAATCCTCGAAATGGTGCGCGACCGGCTCGCCGCGTCCTCGATCGCGGCCGAGCGGCGCGGCCACGTCATCCTCACCGGCGGCGCGAGCCAGCTCACCGGGCTGCCCGATCTCGCTTCGCGCATTCTCGGCCGGCCGGTGCGCATCGGACGGCCGCTCGGCATCGCCGGAGCGCCGGAGGCGGCCAAAGGCCCGGCCTTCGCCGTCGCGGCCGGCCTTCTGGTTTATCCGCAAGCGGCGCATCTCGAACATTTCGAGCCGCGGCGCAAGCGGCAACTCATGACAGGCACGGGCGGCTACTTCGCCCGGGTCGGACGATGGCTTCGCGAGAGTTTCTGATGGCCCCCAGATGCGAAGCTAGAAAATCCCAGCGGCCGGTGGCGGACCGGACGGGGTCAGGGACGTCACGGACAGACGCCCGCGCGACGAACAAGAGGCAACCATGACCATCAATCTGAATATTCCCGACATCCGTGAACTGAAACCCCGCATCACCGTATTCGGTGTCGGCGGCGCCGGCGGTAACGCCGTCAACAATATGATCACCGCCGGCCTGCAGGGCGTCGATTTCGTGGTCGCCAACACCGACGCCCAGGCGCTCACGATGTCGAAAGCCGAGCGCATCATCCAGATGGGCGTGCAGGTGACCGAGGGGCTCGGCGCCGGCTCGCAACCCGACGTCGGCCGCGCCGCCGCCGAAGAAGTGCATCGACGAGATCCGCGATCATCTCTCCGGCGCGCATATGTGCTTCGTCACCGCGGGCATGGGCGGCGGCACCGGAACCGGCGCCGCGCCGGTCATCGCCAAGACCGCGCGCGATCTCGGCATCCTCACCGTCGGCGTCGTGACCAAGCCGTTCCACTTCGAAGGCCAGCGCCGCATGCGCATCGCCGACGGCGGCATCACCGAACTGCAGAAATGCGTCGACACGCTGCTGATCATCCCCAACCAGAATCTGTTCCGGGTGGCGAACGAGAAGACGACCTTCGCCGACGCCTTCGCGCTGGCGGATCAGGTGCTCTATTCCGGCGTCGCCTGCATCACCGACCTGATGGTCAAGGAAGGCCTCATCAATCTCGACTTCGCCGACGTCCGCGCCGTGATGCGCGAGATGGGCAAGGCGATGATGGGCACCGGCGAGGCCGCAGGGCGACAAGCGCGCGCTGACCGCCGCCGAAGCCGCGATCTCCAATCCGCTGATCGACGATGCCTCGATGAAGGGCGCGCGCGGCCTTCTGATCTCGATCACCGGCGGCCGCGATCTGACGCTTTACGAGGTCGACGAAGCGGCAACCCGCATCCGCGAGGAAGTCGATCAGGACGCCAACATCATCGTCGGCGCGACCTTCGACGAAAGCCTCGACGGCATGATCCGCGTCTCGGTGGTGGCAACCGGCATCGATCAGGCGCGGCGCAACGCGCGCCGGCGCCTGCGCACGCGGCGGAGTCGCGGCTTGCCGATTTGGCGCAGCGCATCCGTAGCCGACAACCAGCGTATCGCCGAACGCATCGAGCGTGCCGAGCCGGCGCGGCCGGCGGCGACCGCCGCCAGCGCCGACATCCGCACCTGCTCCGATCGCGGCCGCGCCGGTGGCTCAGCCGTCGCAGGTCGCTGCACCCGCCAGCGTCAATGCATCGATCGAATCGGCGGCCAAGGCGGCGATCGCTGCGGCCGTCGAGGACGTCACGATCCGTCCGCTGGCGCCGAAACCCTCGCTCTTCATCGATCCGGTCGCGAGCGAGCCGCAAATCCGCGCATCGGAGGCTGCGGAGCCCGCGGCTTTCATTCCGCCGCCGGCCGAGCGGATGCCGACTGCGCGCGCCGCGCATGCCGCGGATCGACGAACTGCCGATGCCGGCGCAGAATGAGATCCGCGCCCGGCGTGGCGAGCTGCCGCAAGACGACCATCCCGGAAAAGCGCCGGGTGTCGCTCTTGCAGCGCTTGGCCTCGGTCGGTCTCGGCCGCCGCGAGCCGGCGGAGGAGCAAGAAGCCCCGCCGGCCGCCACGCGCCGCCGCCGTCGCTGTGCCGTCGCCCGAGCGGCTGACGCGGTCGGCCGATGCCGCGGCCGGCCGAGCCGCGAGCCGGAATGCCGGTCTCCGAATACGCCAAGCGCGCCGGCGCCGCAGGGCCTCGACCAGCACGGCCGGCAGAGCGCTGTGCATAACTCGAGCGAGGAGGACCAGCTCGACATTCCGGCTTTCCTGCGCCGGCAGGCGAACTGACATCGGCTAGGACCGAAACAAATGCGATTGTGACGGGCCGCCAGATCTGGGATCTGGCGGCCTTCGCGTTAAATGCCGGCACGGTGATGCGAAATTAAGCAGCTGATTTCGCTTCATATTTGCGCAGGCTCTTTGCACTGCACCCTGCGGGGCCACGGGTCGGCACGCTAGTCCGAGCCGGACCTCTTGGCGCCAGCGTGGCATTGTGTCGATTTGGGGCAACGAGCCGACAAGAGTGCGGCCGGAAAAAGGTAACAGTCGGTAAGAAAGCGTGAATTGGCCTGTCGCTGCCCGCCGGTAAGCTTTGCGGCGTTAGAGGGGAAGTTTTGGGGCTGAGCATTCGGCGGTCGCGTCGACCGCTCCCTTGTCCGGACCGAGATCGTTCTCTTCAGGGCGGGGTGGCCATGGGTCCGCGGCGTTTTCGCGTAGTTTGGCCGTTAAGTGTGGGACGAACGCATGACGCGGAGCGTGCAGGCCGGCAGGCAGACGACGCTGCAAGATCATGTGACCGTCGCCGGCATCGGCGTCCACTCCGGCTCACCCGCTCACTCTCACACTGCATCCTGCCGAGGCCGATACCGGCATCGTATTTTTGCGCTGCGGCGTCGACGGCCAACCGGACCGCGAATTAAGCGCCAATTTCCGTTCGGTAACGGCGACCGAATTCGCCACCGTGCTCGGCGATCAGAACGGTCCGGCCGTATCGACCACCGAACATGTCATGGCGGCCCTGCACGGCCTCGGCGTCGATAATGCGGTGGTCGAGGTCGACGGTCCGGAAGTGCCGATCATGGACGGCAGCGCCGCGCCTTTCGTCGCGGCGATCGATCAGGCCGGCATCGTCGTCGTTGCCGGCGCGCGCGGCGCTATATCCAGGTGCTCAAGCCGGTGCGGGTCGCCAAGGGCGAGAGCTTCGGCGAATTGCGGCCGCACGCGCGCGGCCTGCGCATCGAGACCGAAATCGAATTCGATCATCCGCTGATCGGACGCCAGACCGTCGCCATGGATGTCGAGCCCGATGTGTTCCGCCGCGAACTGGCGCGGGCGCGGACTTTCGGCTTCATGCGCGATGTCGCCAAGCTGTGGAGCGCGGGCTACGCGCTCGGCGCTTCGTTCGAAAATACCGTCGTGGTCGCCGAAAACCGCGTGCTCAATCCCGAGGGCATCCGGTTCCACGACGAATTCGTCCGCCACAAGGCGGTCGATGCGATCGGCGATCTGGCGCTTGGCCGGCGCGCCGCTGATCGGCGCCTATCGTTCGGTCCGCGGCGGCCACAAGCTCAATCACGCGGTGCTGACCGCGCTGATGGGCGATCGCAGCGCCTGGGCCTACGTCGAAATGCCGGAGAATCCGCCGGCCGCGCGGCCATGCCGAACTCGCGGCCGGTTTCGCGAGCCCCGCCTACGGGCCGGACGTCTCTTAACTACCTTAACTTTTACGCCTTATTCCGGGCCGATTGTCGGCCATAATTGCATGTATTGTCACAGGGCTGCGGTGCGCTCGGCCGAGTTGGGGGGCTGGGCAGCGAACGAATGCACCGGCGGGGACAGGACTGAAATCACGCTCATGATGCCGCCGTTACGAGGATCGCCGAGATCCGGTCGCAGGCTGCGCGCTGCTGGCGGGCTTGCATGGCGCTCGCGCTCGTCGCCGCGTCCGCTCATGGGCTGCAGCCTTTTCAATAAGGACGACGACTACGTCCCCGATACGCCGGCCGACACGCTCTACAACGAGGGGCTTTACCTCCTCAACAACAAGCAGGACTACAAGGAGGCGGCGAAGAAATTCGACGAGGTCGACCGCGAGAATCCCGTATTCGGACTGGGCGCGCAAGGCGCTGTTGATGTCGGCCTATTCCTATTACCAGGTCGGAGCAATACAGCGACTGCGTCAATTCGGCGAAGCGCTATGTGACGCTGCATCCCGGCAGTCCCGACGCGGCCTACGCGCAATATCTGATCGGCGCCTCCTACTACGACCAGATCCTCGACGTCTCGCGCGACCAGGACCGCGCGACCCAGGCGATCGACGCGCTGCAAGAGGTCGTCCGCAAATATCCGACCAGCGAATATGCCGTCGCCGCGCAGAAGAAGATCGACATGGCGCGCGATCAGCTCGCCGGCAAGGAAATGGATGTCGGCCGCTATCTATATGAGAACAAGCGCGACTTCATCGGCGCCATCAACCGCTTCAAGGTCGTCGTGACGCAATATCAGACGACGCGCCACGTCGAGGAAGCGCTGATGCGGCTGAGCGAAGCCTATGTGTCGCTCGGCATCATGGACGAGGCGCAGACCGCCGCCGCCGTGCTCGGGCACAATTTCCCGGACAGCCCCTGGTACAAGGACGCCTATAATCTCGTGAAAAACGCCGGCGGCGAGCCGACCACCGAGAACAAGGGCTCCTGGATCAGCCGCGCCTTCCAGAAAATGGGTCTGGCCAGTTCGCAGCACCGGATGACTGACGCGCGCGCCGGGAATCGGTAATATCCGATTTCGACGCGCATGATCCCGCAAAGCGGCTTCCGGCTTTCGGGATAAGGTCAGGCGCCAACCGCTAATTCGATCATCCGAATGCTGGCTCGCCTTTCTATCCGCGACATCGTTCTGATCGACCGGCTGGATATCGATTTCGGCTCCGGCCTTGCCGCGCTCACCGGCGAGACCGGCGCCGGCAAATCGATCCTGCTCGACGCCTTTGCGCTGGCGCTCGGCGCGCGCGGCGACGCGGCGCTGGTGCGCGAGGGCGCCGAACAAGGCCAGGTGATCGCCGCTTTCGATGTCGCCAAAGATCATCCGGCGCGCCGCGTGCTCGCCGACAACGATCTTGCCTCAGGTCTTGGCGGCGAGGAGGAACTGATCGTGCGGCGCGTCGCAGTTCGCCGACGGCCGCACCCGCGCCTTCGTCAACGATCAGCCGGTCAGCGTGCAGGTGCTGCGCGCGCTCGGCACGGCGCTGGTCGAAATTCACGGCCAGCACGACGAGCGCGCCTTCGTCGATGCCGCGACCCATCGCGCGCTGCTCGACGCCTATGGCGAGCATCGAGGACGAGGCCGCCGAAGTGGCGCGCGCTGTGGGACGAGCGGCGCGCGCGCGAGGCCGCCGTCGGCCGATCATCGCGCCGACGTCGAACGCGCCGCGCGCGAGGCCGAATGGCTGCGCCACGCCGTCGACGAGCTCGGCCGGCTTAAGCCCGCAAACCGGCGAGGAGACGGCGCTCGCCGAACGCCGCACCGCGATGATGCAGGCGGAAAAAGTCGCCGAGGATTTGCGTTCGACGCTCGACGCCGTCATCCGGACCGAACTCGCCGGTGCCGCCTTTGGCGACCGCGGTGCGGCGCCTGGAACGCCGCGCCGCGCAGGCGCCGGCGCTGATCGAGCCGGCGGTCAAGGCGATCGATCGCGCGCTGACCGCGCTGGACGAGGCTCGCAGCGCAGCTCGAAGCAGGCGCTGCGCGTCGCCGAATACGATCCGCAGGAACTCGAGCGCATCGAGGAGCGCCTGTTCGCGCTGCGCGCCGCCGGACGCAAATACAATGTGCCGGTCGACGAGCTTGCCGCGCTGGCCCACCGCTACGAAGGCGATCTCGCTCTGATCGATGCCGGCGCCGAGCGGCTCGCCACGCTGGAGCGCGAAGCCGCAGAGGCTCTGGCGCGCTATCGCGCCGCGGCGCAGGCGCTGTCGGCGGCGCGGCGGCGCGCGGCGCAAAAGCTCGACAAGGCGGTCAATGCCGAGCTCAAGCCGCTCAAGCTCGAACGGGCGCAATTCTCCACCCAGATCGAAAGCGAGAGCGAAGGCCCGAACGGCCTCGACCGCGTCGAATTCTGGGTGCGCACCAATCCCGGCACGCGGCCGGGACCGCTGATGAAGGTCGCCTCCGGCGGCGAACTTCGCGCGCTTCCTGCTCGCGCTCAAAGTCGTGCTGGCCGACCGCGGCTCGGCGCCGACGCTGGTTTTCGACGAGATCGATACCGGCGTCGGCGGCGCGGTCGCCGATGCCATCGGCGTGCGGCTCGCGCGTCTCGCTTCGGGCGTGCAGGTGATCGCGGTGACGCATGCGCCCCAGGTGGCGGCGCGCGCCGACCGCCATTATCTCATCAGCAAGGATGCGCTCGCCAAGGGCAAGCGGGTCGCGACCCGCGTCGCCGAGCTCGAAGGCGAGCGCCGCCGCGAGGAGATCGCGCGCATGCTCGCCGGCGCCGAAATCACCGCCGAAGCCCGCGCCGCCGCCGAGCGCCTGATCCGGGCGGCGGGCTAATCATTCCGGGGCGCCGCGGCACATGGCATCCAAAGATCCTGCAAAAACTTCCTGTCGACGATCTCACTGAAAAGCAGGCCAAGGCCGAGCACGCGCGGCTCGAGGCCGAGATCGCCGCGCATGACCGGCGCTATTACCAGGACGATGCGCCGACCGTGTCGGACGCGGCCTATGACGCGCTGCGCCAGCGCTACAACGCGATCGAAGCGCGCTTTCCGCAATTGCGCACGCTGGCAAGCCTGACCCAGCGGGTCGGCGCGGCGCCGTCGGCGCGCTTCGCCAAAGTGCGGCATGCGGTGCCGATGCTGTCGCTCGACAATGCCTTTGCCGAGGAGGACGTCGTCGATTTCGTCGGCCGCATCCGCCGCTTTCTGCGCCTGCCGGAGGACGAGGAGATCGTATTCTCCGCCGAGCCGAAGATCGACGGCTTGTCGATGTCGCTGCGCTACGAGAACGGCGAGCTCGTCACCGGCGCGACGCGCGGCGACGGCGCCGAGGGCGAAGATGTCACCGCCAATGTGAAAACGCTGGAGGACATTCCGCAGCGGCTCAAGGGCAAAGGCGTGCCGGCGGTCTGCGAAGTGCGCGGCGAGGTCTACATGACCAAGCACGCCTTCCTCGCGCTCAATAAGCGGCAGGCCGAAAGCGGCGGGCAGGTCTTCGCCAATCCGCGCAATTCCGCCGCCGGCTCGTTGCGGCAGAAGGATCCGTCGATCACCGCGTCGCGGCCGCTCGGCTTCTTCGCTTACGCCTGGGGCGAGATGAGCGCCATGCCGGCCGACACGCAGTCCGGCATGATCAAATGGTTCGAGCATTGCGGCTTTAAGACCAATCCGCTGACCAAGCTCTGCCGTTCGGTCGACGAGCTGCTCGCAATTCCATCGCGACATCGAGGAGCAGCGCGCCAGTCTCGACTACGACATCGACGGCGTCGTCTACAAAGTCGACCGGCTCGACTGGCAGGAGCGGCTCGGCTTCGTGTCGCGCTCGCCGCGCTGGGCGATCGCGCACAAGTTCCCGGCCGAGCGCGCCATGACCGTCCTCAAGGACATCGAGATCCAGGTCGGCCGCACCGGCGCCTTCACGCCGGTCGCCAAGCTCGAGCCGGTCACCGTCGGCGGCGTCGTGGTGCAGAACGCGACGCTGCACAACGAGGACTACATCAAGGGCATCGGCGGCAAGGGCGAAATATTGCGCGAGGGCCGCGACATCCGCATCGGCGACACCGTGCATAATCCAGCGCGCCGGCGACGTCATCCCGCAGGTGGTGGATGTCGTGGTCGACAAGCGTCCCGAAGGACGCCAAGCCCTATCAATTCCCGAAAAAATGCCCGTGCCCGCTGCACACCGACGTGGTGCGCGAGGAGACCGCCGGCGGGCGAGGAGGGCGCGCGCGCCCGCTGCACCGGCGAATTCGCCTGCCCTTATCAGGAGATCGAGCATCTGAAGCTCTTCGTCTCGCGCCGCGCCTTCGACATCGACGGCTTCGGCGAGAAGCAGATCGAGTTTTTCTTCGAGCAGGGCTGGGTCAAGGAACCGGCCGATATTTTCGAGCTGCCGAGAGCGCAACAAGGAGATCAAGCTCGAAGAGCAGGAGGGCTACGGCGAGACTTCGGTGCGCAACCTGTTCGCCGCCATCGAACCGCGGCGCGAGATCGCGCTCGATCGTTTCATCTTCGCGCTCGGCATCCGCCATGTCGGCGAGACCACGGCGCTCGCTCTGGCGCGCGGCTATGGCTCGTGGGCGGCATTCCACGACGCGTGCCTGAAAGTGGCCAAGGATGACGACGGAAGCCATCGCCGAGATGGATGCGCTCGATCAGATCGGCGAGACCGTGATCGAGGCCATCAAGGCCTATTTCGCCGAAGCCACAACCGCCGCATCGTCGAGCGGCTGACCAAGGAAGTGAGAATCCTCGACGCCGAGAAGCCGCGCACGCAATTCGCAAGTCGCCGGCAAGACCGTGGTGTTCACCGGCTCGCTGGAGAAAATGACCCGCGACGAGGCCAAGGCCTCGGCCGAGCGGCTCGGCGCCAAAGTGTCCGGCTCGGTGTCGAAGAAAACCGATTACGTGGTCGCCGGCCCGGGCGCCGGCTCGAAGCTCGCCGAGGCCAAGAAGCTCGGGGTGCAGGTCTTGACCGAGGATGAATGGGCGAAGCTGATTGGCTAAACGCGTGGCGTCATCCCAGTGCGCGCCGTCGCCGCGATCAGCCACTCGCGCGTCGGCGCATCGACGAGCGGCGCCAACTCATCGCGCACGCGGGCATGATAGGCGTCGAGCCAGGCGACTTCCTCGCCGGTCAGCAAGGCCGGCTCGACGAGACGCGCATCGATCGGCGCCAGCGTCAGCGTCTCGAACGCATTGAGCGGCTTCTCGGCGTGCGCCACGGGTTTGGCTTCCGTGACCAGGATCAGGTTTTCGATGCGGATGCCGTAAGCGCCGGTGCGGTAATAGCCGGGCTCGTTGGACAGGATCATGCCGCGCTTGAGCGGTGCGGTGCCGAGTTTCGAGATACGCGCCGGCCCTTCGTGCACCGACAGATAGCTGCCGACGCCGTGGCCGGTGCCGTGATCGAAATCGAGCCCGTGCCGCCACAGAAACTGCCGCGCCAAGGTGTCGAGCTGCGCCCCATTGGTGCCGTCGGGGAACACCGCGCGCGCGATGGCGATATGGCCCTTGAGCACCAGCGTGAAATTCCTGCGCATGTCGGCGCTCGGCTTGCCGACCGCGATGGTGCGGGTGATGTCGGTGGTGCCGTCTTCGTATTGGCCGCCGGAATCGATCAGAAAGAGCTCGCCGGGCGCGATGGCGCGGTTCGTGTTGTGGCTGACGCGGTAATGCACGATGGCGCCGTCGGGTCCGGCGCCCGCGATAGTCGGAAACGACACGTCCTTGAGCAGGCCTGTCTCGCGGCGAAAGCTTTCCAGCGCTTCGACGGCGTCGATCTCGGTGAGATGTCCGCGCGGCGCTTCGCGGTCGAACCAAGCGAGAAAGCGCGTCACCGCGACGCCGTCGCGCTGCTGCGCGGCGCGGGCGCCGGCGATTTCGGCGGCGTTCTTGACCGCCTTTAGCGGTGCGATCGGGTCGCCGCCGCGCAAGACCTTGCCGCCGTTTTCGGCCACGAGCCGCGCGATCGCCTCGGGGCAGGCGGCCGGATCGAGCCGCACTGCCGCCTGCGCTTTGCCGAGCGTCGCGAGATCGCGCTCGAAATCCGCGGGCGGGCGGACGTCGGCGATGGCATCGAGCGCGTGCCGTACATCGTTGCCGAGCTTGCGGCCGTCGATGTAGAGCGCCGGGCGGCCCTGTTTCGGCACCGTCGCGAAGGCAAGCGCGACCGGCGTATGCGGCACATCGCTGCCGCGGATATTGAACAGCCATGACACCGCGTGCGGATCGGAGACGATCAGCGTGTCGGCGTGTGCTTTCTCGATATCGGCGCGGACGCGCGCGAGCTTTGCTTCCGCTGTTTCGCCGGCATAGCGAAGGTCGTGCAGCACGACCGCGCCGAGCGGCGGCTGCGGCCGGTCCGTCCAGCTGGCATCGATCGGATTGTCGTCGACCGCAACGAGGCTTGCGCCCGCTGTTTCGCAGGCCTTGGCGAGGCGCTCGGCGCCGTCGACCGTGTGCAGCCAGGGCGAATAGCCGAGCTTGGCGCCGGCCGGCAGATTTTCTTCGATCCATTGCGCCGGCGGATGCTCGACCAGATGCTCGACCGTGAAGAGCGCCGTATCGACCTCGTCGCGCACCTGCACCGCATAGCGGCCGTCGACAAAGATCGCGGCGCGGTCGACTGAGCACGATCGCCGCGCCCGGCCGAGCCGGTGAAGCCGGTGAGAAAAGCAAGCCGCTCGGCGCAGGGCGGCACATATTCGTTCTGATAGCGGTCGGCGCGCGGCACGATAAAACCGTCGAGGCCGCGGCGCTTCAGCTCGGCGCGCAATGCCGCCACGCGCGCCGCGCTTGCGCCGCGCTCGCCGCGATCTTCGAATGACTGGAAATGCGCCTCGAACATGGAGCGAATTTAGGGGCGCTTGGGGGCTGGAGCAACGCCGGCGCGCGCCCGCTGCGGCCGCTTCAAAATGAGCGTCGTCCAGCCGTCGATCTCGATCCGCCGTTCGAGCGGTAGCGCGCGATAGGCCGACGAGCGCGGCGTTGGCTTGCGCGTTGAGGAGGCCGGACAGCACGAGATGGCCGCCCGGCGCGACGGTCTTTGTCAGCGGCGAGGCGAGCCGCTGCAGCGGTCCTAAGCAGAATATTGGCGACAACGAGATCGAACGGCGTCGCGCGAGCGAATTGCGGGCGCGGCGAGGCCGTTCGCCTTCACCACCTCGATCAGGGGACCGACGCCGTTGAGCTTTGCGTTTTCCCGCGCCACGCGGACGGCATCGGCGTCGATATCGGTCGCCAGCACGCGCCGGCGCAAGGCGCGCGCGGCGGCGATGGCGAGCACGCCGGTGCCGGTGCCGAGATCGAGAATGCGGCGTGGTGGCGCTCTGCCGAACGATTTTCCGAGCCTGTCGATGGCCATGAGGCAGCCTCGCGTGGTGCCATGATGGCCGGTGCCGAAGGCAAGCGCCGCTTCGATTTCGATGCCGATGCGGTTGACGGCAACACGGGCGCGGTCATGCGCGCCGTGCACGATAAAGCGGCCGGCGGCGATCGGCTTCAGTCCGGCAAGGCTCTCGCCGACCCAATCCTTGGCCGCGAGCCGCTTGAAGCCGAGCGCCTTGCCGGCCTTGGGTCCGGCCGCCGCCGCAACGAGCGCCCGCAACCCATCTTTGTCGGGCGCGGCGCGAAAATAGATCACGACGCGCCAGCGCCCCGGCGCCGTTTCGGTCAGGCTCACCGCCGCTTCATCCGCAACGAAGCTTTCGGCGACGAGATCGGCGATACGGCGCGCCGATTGTTCGTCCGTTATCAACACTGCAAGCAACGCAGGCGCCGCTGTGGCTCGTTCAAAACTCATCGGATAATCATGGGCTTGCTGTCTTTTCCACACAATTCACAAGGCAGAAATCTCGATCGCCGACAGAACTCCGGCCCGTATTATCCACAGCGGAATGGTTGCTTTATCCCCAGCCCGACCAGCGTATTCCCACGCCCCCTCCACAGGGTTCGCGGGGCTGCCCCAACGCCCCGGCTGTGGCATCCGGCGCCGTAAGGGGTTCATAATCGCGGTGAATAAAGACAATCCTGGGAGGACACCATGATCGCATCATCCGCGCGCCGTCTCGTCGCAGCAGCCTTCGGCGCTGCGGCCTGTTTTGCCGCCTGCGGCGGTTCAGGCCCCGCGCAGGCGCAAACGGCGCCCGACTACGCCGCGCTTCTCGCGGCGCCCGACCGCAGCGACGCCGACCGGCAGGCCGATAAGCGCCGCGATCCGGCGCCGTTTCTGGCTTTCGCCGGGCCGCAGCCCGGCATGAAGGTGCTCGATATGGGCGCCGGCGGCGGCTACAGCACCGAATTGATGGCGCGCGCGGTGGCGCCGAACGGCATCGTGTACGGGCAGAATCCGGCCGAGCTCGGCGACAAGCCCAAAGCCGTTTTCGCGGCGCGCATGGCGACGCCGGCCATGAAAGACGCCGTCGCCGATGTCGCGCCGTTCGACGATCCGGTGCCGCCCGGGCGCGCCGCCGCTCGATATGATCACGTTCCTGTTCTACTACCACGACACCGCTTACATGAACGTCGATCGCGCCGCGATGAACCGCAAGCTTTTCGCGGCGCTGAAGCCCGGCGGCTTTTTGATCGTGGCCGATCACTCGGCGCTGCCCGGGCAGGGCCTTACCGTCGTCAAGACGCTGCATCGCATCGAAGAGGCGACCGAGCGCCAGGAAATCGAGGCGGCGGGATTCCATTTCGTTGCCGAAGGCAATTTCTGGCGCAATCCCGCCGATACCCACGATTTCCCGAGCTACAAGCCGCAGCCGGTCGATAATTTCGTGCTCAAATTTCAAAAGCCGATGTGAGGCCGGTCACTTCAAGTGGTCTTTGACTTTGTCCATGCCGACGTTGACGCAATCGTCGTCGAAGCCGGGCGAGCCGGAGACACCGATGCCGCCGATAACGTCATTGCCGATCTTGATCGGCTGACCGCCCGGAATGGCGATCACGTTCGGCAGCGTCACCTGCTGGTGGGCGACTGAACGTGGGATCGAGGAGCTTCTTGGCGTATTCGGCGGTGGGCTGCTTGAAGGTCATCGCCGTGTAGGCCTTGCGCCGCGCATTTTCCATGGTGTGGGGCGAGGCATTGTCGCCGCGCATGGCGACGATGGTGTCGCCGTCACGATCGACCACCACGGCGGAGGTCCGGATAGCCCTTGGCGGCGCAAGCGGCGACGGTCGCCCTCGGCGATGGTCTTGGCGACGTCGAGAGACAAGTCCTTGTGCATGATGATCGCGGCGCCTGCCGGCGCTGCGATCATGGAAATGACGGCCGCAAGGCCGCAGAGACGGACGAAAGACATTCTGGTAGCTCCTCCCGGTGAAAGTTCGCCTTGTGAGAACAGCGAAAGCCGGGATGCTATTCCATTTTCGATCGCGGCGATGCGACCGTAATGCGGCCGACCGGTCAACAGCCTGTGACCGTCCGCTCGCTTACCACTGCCGATAGGCCGGCTGCGCGTAATATTGCTCGCCGTAATACGGCTGGGCGTAATAGCGCTGGCCGTAGGAAGGCTGCGCGTAATAGGGCGGCGGCTGCGGCGGAAATTGCGGCTGCCGCTGTGCATATTGCGGTGGGTTTCGATATTGGGGTGCCTGCTGCTCACCATATTGCGGGCCCCGGCTGTTGATCATAGGGCCGCGGCTGCTGCTGATATTGCGGCGCTATCTGCACCGGGGCGTTGGAATAGACGATCTCGTTTTCGGGGAGACGCTGGCGCGCTACCGGGCCGTTGTCGCCGCCCGGGGTGCGGCCGGCGATGGTGACGCTGGTATTAGCCATGCCCTCGGCCTTGACCAGATCGAACAGCGTCGCCGCATGTTCCGGCGACAGCCTCACGCAACCGTGCGAAACGGCAAGCCCGAGGTGCTTGACGTCGAAGAAGCCGTGGATGGCATGGCCATGCAGGTCGAAGAAAATCGTATGCGGCATCGGCGCATTGTCCCACTCCTGCGAGAAGTGGTCGGCATCCATGCGGTTCGGCTTGAAATTGCCGTTCGGCGTATCGTAGCCGGGACGGCCGGTCGACACCGGCCACGTATAGCGCTGCTGGCCATCGACCGCGACCGACATCTGCTGCGTTGATTTGTCGATCGAAATGGCAATGTCGGCGCGAGCCGCCACGGCAAGCGGCAAGCTCAGCGCGGCGGCGAGCAGCCCCGTCGCGATCGAGCAGGCATGAATTCCGGCGAGACGCATGTTCAACACCCGTGGGAAGGTCGCCCAGTCCTAGAAGTCTTTGGCCTATCTTTAGTTCAAATCAAGAGCATCGCCGTGCTGTCGGGCGGAATGGTGAACGCAATAAGGCGGGAGCAGGAATTAATGCCGCTTGAAATACTGTACGGCGCGTTCGTGGCGTTCGGCTACGGTGCGGCTGTTGAAGGTGCCCAGATTGCGCCGCTGCCCGGTCTTCGGATTTTTTTGCGCGAATAGAGCCGATATTTGCCTGAGGCCAGTTTGCGGATCATGGCACGTCCCCGGATACCGGACCAACACGCCCATAAAGCGGCAGTTTAGGTTTTTCGTTCCCGGCGGCCGCTGTCAGGCGAAATAGCGCTCGATGATGCGGCGGTAGATCGCGGTCAGCGTGACCAGATCCTTGACCGGCGTGCGCTCGTCGATCTGGTGCATGGTCTGCCCGACCAAGCCGAATTCGAGCACCGGGCAGTAATCCTTGATGAAACGCGCATCGGAGGTGCCCCCGCCCGTTGACAGTTCAGGCTTGCGGCCGGTCACGTCGGCAATCGCGGCGACTGCGAGTTCGGTAAATGGTCCTGGCTTGGTGACGAAGACATCGGCGTTCGACGGCATCCATTCGATGACGTAATGGACGCTTCCCGCCGCAGCGGCTTGGGCGCGGTGTTCGATCAACGTCTTGAGCGCGGCCTGGCTATGCCGGTCATTGTAACGGATGTTAAAACGCGCCCGCGCCTCGCTCGGAATGACGTTGACGGTCGGGTTGCCGACGTCGACCGTGGTGAATTCGAGATTGGATGGGCCGAATTGCGCGCTGCCGTCGTCGAGCGGCGCCTGCAACGCCGTCATCAGCGTGATCAAGCCCCGGATCGGATTGTCGGCGCGTTCCGGATAGGCCACGTGGCCGGAGCGGCCGGAGACGATCAGCGTGCCGTTGAGCGAGCCGCGCCGTCCGGCTTTGACGGTGTCGCCCATGACCTCGACATTGCTCGGTTCGCCGAGAATGCAGTGGTCGAATTTTTCGCCGCGCGCCGCCGCCCATTGAAGAAGTTTCACGGTGCCGTTGATCGCGACGCTCTCCTCGTCGCCGGTGATCAGAAGTGAGATCGAGCCCTTCGGCTTGCCGCCGTTCGCTTCGACGTAATCGAGCGCCGCCGCCGCAAAGGCAGCGATGCCGCCTTTCATGTCGACCGCGCCACGGCCGTACAGCATGTCGCCTGAGACCTCGCCCGCAAACGGCGGATGCGACCATGCGGTCTCGTTGCCCGGCGGAACCACGTCGGTATGGCCGGCAAACAGCAAATTAGGTTGTGTCGTGCCAATCCGCGCGTAAAGATTGTCGACCGGCGCCGTGCCCGGTTCCTCGAACACGGTGCGATGTACGGCGAATCCCGCCTGGGCCAACAAGCCCTGCAAAAAGCTAAGCGCGCCGCCTTCCTCGGGCGTGACCGAGCGGCAGCGGACGAGATCGCGAGCGATGGCGACGGGATCGGCGGTCATGGTGGAGACGCTTTCGCAAGTCCGAGGGGGTTGGGCAAGTGATTTGGGCGCCGCCGGGCCACGGCGGACGCTCGCCCATAAAGTTGTGTCATTGACCTAGCGCTCGGCGAAATATCTCGACCAGATCCAGGCCATCTTCGCGAGAATATCGGCGGCGAAGTGGCAGCTGCCGAACCGGTAATCGCTCGTCCGCTTCGGCGCGCGATGCCGCGGATCGTCCGTTCAACTCCCGGCCAGCGGGTCCGGACCATATTGGTTCGGTCCCGGCGTGCCGCGGCGAAACCCGAGTTCGACGAGGAGCGCCAAAAAAACCACTAAACACGGCAGGGCGACGACGATCCACAGCGTGGTGGGACCCTCGTCCGTGACGGCCCAGTCGAGCACTATGAGCAGATCAAGTACCGCGTTCCCTCCGAAGAATGCGGCTAATACCCAGATCGGCATGTTACGGTCATGACAGCGCTTCACAGCGATCGCAAATTGGGGATAAGTGAACGCGAGATCGACGATGGCGCTGAGGCGATTTCCCCCGATCTGTCCGGCAATCAAGCACGCGAATAGGTTAGCGGCGAATATAGCGGCCATCGCGATCCAAAACGGCTTGCGGCCGATACGGCCATCGAAACTGTTGAGGAGATAGGCCCAATCCATCGGTGCGACTTAACGTCAATCTCGAAGGAGTTCGTTGATGCTGGTCTTGGCTCGCGTTTTCTCGTCGACCCGCTTGACGATGACTGCGCAATAAAGGCTGGGGCCGGGCTCGCCACTCTTGAGCGGTTTGCCGGGCATCGTGCCGGGCACAACGACCGAATAAGCCGGCACTTCGCCCTGCGTGATCTCGCCCGACTCGCGGTCGACGATCTTGGTCGAGGCGCCGATGAAGACTCCCATCGACAGCACCGAGCCCTCGCGCACGATCACGCCCTCGGCGACTTCCGAACGGGCGCCGATGAAACAATTGTCCTCGATGATCACCGGTCCGGCCTGCAGCGGTTCGAGCACGCCGCCGATGCCGGCGCCGCCCGAGATATGACAGTTTTTGCCGATCTGGGCGCAGGAGCCGACCGTGGCCCAGGTATCAATCATGCTGCCCTGATCCACATAGGCGCCGAGATTGACGAATGAAGGCATCAGCACCACGCCCGGCGCGATATAGGCAGAGCGGCGGACGATACATCCGGGCACGGCACGGAAGCCCGCGCCGCGAAATCGCTTGTCGTCCCAATCGTCGAATTTCGACGGCACCTTGTCCCACCACTTGGCGTGGCCCGGGCCGCCCGCGATGGCGGTCATGTCGTTAAGCCGAAACGACAGCAGCACCGCTTTCTTGAGCCATTGATTGACGCTCCACGCGCCGTCGGGTTTGCGTTCCGCGACGCGCGCGGCGCCGCGATCGAGGAGGTCGAGCGCATTGTCGACCGCGTCGCGAACTTCGCCTTTGGTCGCAGGCCCGATCTCGTCGCGCCGCTGGAAGGCTGAATCGATGGTTTGGGCCAGATTTTCGCCAGTCCCGGCTGACGTCATGAAAGTCATCCCCGCTGCGCGGTTTGTCGGGGCAGGCCCCAACGTTGTCAAGCGCCGGCGGTGTCCGCACGCGCGGCCGTTATGCCGAGCAAGAATTCCGTCAGATCGTCGGTCACATGATCCACATAGGGCGCGTCGCGGCCCGCGAGCTCCCAGTCCTCGCGCTTAACATGACGGCTGCCTTCGGGAACGACCAGAACGGTGCTCATGCCGAGCGCGTGCGGCACTTCGAGATTGCGGGCGAGGTCTTCGAAAATCGCCGCGCGTGTCGGATCGACATCGTGACGCAGGAGAAAGCGGTCATACACCTGGGGCCGCGGCTTCGGCTCAAGGTCCGCCGCCCTGATATCGAATATGTCTTCGAAGTGGTGGTCGATTCCAAGCCGCCGCATCACCGCGTCGGCGTGGCTTCGCGTGCCGTTGGTGAGGATGAGCTTGCGGCCCGACAGCTTGGCGATCGCTTCGCCCAAACCGGGGTTAGGCTCGATCGGCGAATGATCGATCTGATGTACGATTTCGAGGTACTCGTCCGGCTGCAGACCGTGCTCCTCCATCAAGCCCCGCATGCTGGTGCCGTAGCGCAGGTAATAATCCTTCTGCAGCCGGAACGCTTCGTCGGGGCTGATTTTGAGAAAGCCCGCGATGTAGTTGCGAATGCGTTCGTCGACCTGCTGCCAGAGATTGAGATGATGCGGATAAAGCGTGTTGTCGAGATCGAACACCCAGGTGTCGACGTGTTGGAAGCCGGATCCGCCGGGCTTGGGGCCGGATGTTGGGTCCGGTTTGGGGACAGCGCGTTGCATCGTCCCCGGTGTAGCGCTCAACCCGCTTCTCGCCAAGACGTCGGTGGAATCAAGCCCTTGAGGGCCCCGTCGTGCAGCCGAACCGGATCGCGCTCGCCTTCCATGGCGAGCCGAAGCACGCAGCGCGCCAATTCGTCGGGCTTGACGGTGGTGTTGCCGATCGCTTTCAGCGTCAGCCATGCTTCGTCGAATGCCGCCTCGAGGACGACAAGAGTCGGGGGATCGAAGGAGCTGTTGTGGAACCCGCGCATCGGTTCCGTCCTCACCGCTTTAGGACTGATATATTTCGTGAATTGCCGGCCGGAGCTTCGGCCGAGACTTCGTCGAGTTTGTGTCCCCGAGCATTGACCTGGATCAACGGCGCGTGACTTGGTCGTCATTCCACCGGCGACCGAGCGCCGTGGTTAGCATTACGCGCTGAGTCGCGGCAAGAGGCGCGTGGCATTGCCGCTGGCGACGGCTTCAAGGTCGGCCGGCGCCAGATTGAGTTGCCGCAGATTGTCGATCTGATTGAGCGCAAAATACGGATAGTCGGTGCCGTAGGTGATCTGCGACATCGGCACGAGCTTGGTCAACGCCGCCATCGAGGCCGGATGGGTGGCGTTCGCCGTGTCGTAGTAGAGGCGGCGTAGTTCCGCTTCGATGCCGTCGGGCGCAAATCCGCCCGGACTACGCGCGCGCTGGTCATAGAACGCCTCGATGCGTCCGGCGAGCATCGGGATCGTTCCGCCGGCATGCGAGAACAGCCATTTGATGTCGCGTTGCTGCGCGAAGGCGCCGCTAAGCAAGAGGCTGACGATGGTGCGCGTGGTGTCGTGCGGCACCTCGATCACGGCGGGGAACGTGCCGACGCTCAAGTTAGCGCAGCAAGACGCGACAAGCGGATGCACATAAACCACGGCCTTGCGGCGATTGAGTTCCTCCAATACCGGTTTGTAGAACGGATTGCCGAGCCATTTGTCTCCGTAATTGGTTTGCAGATTGACGCCGTCGGCCTTTAGCGTGTCGAAGGCGTATTCGATTTCTTTGAGCGTAGCGTCGATATCGAGCATCGACAGAGGCGCAAACAACCCGTAGCGCCCGGGATGATCGCGCACCATCTCGGCGGCAAAATCGCAGCACAAGCCGCGCCATGTCGTGCGCTTTGCTGGCGCCGTCGTCGAACCACACGCCCGGCGTCGAGGCGAGCGACAATATGCTCGTCGTGATGCCGTTCTTGTCCATCGCCTCGATGTCGTTGTCCGGCGTCCAAGCGCTCTGCACGGCAAAGTGCGGAACCTTGCGCTCATCCTCCCAATCGATCTGGGCCTTCTGATAGGCCGGCGGATAGAAGTGGTGATGGGTGTCGATCAGTTTCGGCGCCGCCGCACCGGCCGGCGTCGTTTCGCCGGGAAGGGCGGCCGCGGCCGCGAAGGCTGCGGCGCCGGCCAGGAATTGACGCCGGGAGGAATGGCAATCGCAGCCGAACGACCGCCACTCGGATTTTTTCGTTTGAATGCGCAGCGGTGCAGTTGCGCTGATTGATGCAGTCATGATTTCCTCCCGGCAAGCTTTTGTCCGCGATCATACTTCACGCCACGCGGTTTGCGATAGCCATCCGGCGGTTGCGCCCTATCGCCACAATTGAAACGCCACCAGCGCCGCCAGCATGATGGCGCTGCCGACGCCTTGGATCGGCGTGATGGCCTGGCCGAGCACCAGCGCGCTGAGAATCGTCGCGGTGAGCGGCTCGAGATTCATGATCAGCGCGGTACGGAACGGTCCGACCCGAAGCGTCGAGACGAAGACGAACAGGATTGCGGCCGTCGACGACAGGCTCATGGCCACGAGGCATATCCAGCCGAGACTCGTTTGCGGCGCATTCCAGGTCTGCGCCGCGGCCGAAATGGCGAAGAAGACCGCCGTCGACGACAGCATCGAATACCAGGTCGTCAGCCGCGCGTCGGCGCCGACCAGATAGGCGCGTGTGGCAAGCAGCACGGCGGTGCGGCAAGCGGCGGCGCCGAGCGCATAGGCGACGCCCGCGAAGGCAAGACCGGCGGGATGCGCGCCGATCATGATCGCCAGGCCGAAAAATGCCGCGACCGCGCACAGCACGCCCTTCCAGCGCAACGGCTCGAAGCCGGCAAGCGACGCCGCCAGCCCGGTCAGCAGCGGATAGGTGAAATAGGACAGGATCGCCGTCGGCACGTCGATCGGCGTCGATCGCCTTGAACAGACAAAAGATGAGGCCGGCGAACAAGATGCCGATGCCGAGCGAGATCAAGCGCACCCGGCCGTCGGCATGCGGTCGCGGCCGAAGCGCAGCCAGGAGGCGACGAAGGCGAGGCCGACGATGCTGCGGAACGACAGCATCGTGAGCACGTCGGCGCCGGACGCCAAGACGAGCTTGGTCAAGCATGTCGGATATGCCGAGCGCGGTGCCGGCCGCGATGCCGGGCGCCAAGGGAAACATGTTCGGAGCGCGCAACGCAGCTTAAGGATGAATGAGCGTGCCGGCGCCGAGCTCGGTGAACAATTCGAGCAGCACCGCATGCGGCACCTTGCCGTTGAGGATGACGACGCCTTCGACGCCGCGTTCGAGCGCGTCGATGCAGGTTTCGACCTTGGGGATCATGCCGCCCGAGATGGTGCCGTCGGCGATCAGCCGGCGCGCCTCGTCGACCGACAGCTCCTTGATCAGATTTTTCGACTTGTCGAGCACGCCCGGCACGTCGGTCAGCAGCAGCAGCCGCTTGGCCTTGAGCGCGCCGGCGATGGCGCCGGCAAAGGTATCGGCATTGACGTTGAACGTGCCGCCGTTGGCCGCCGCGGCGACCGGCGCCAGCACCGGGATCAGTTCGCGGCCGAGGATCTGTATCGAGCACCGTGGTGTCGACCTTGTCGGGCTCGCCGACAAAGCCGAGATCGACCACTTTCTCGATCGCGGAATCGGGATCGATCACCGTGCGCGTCAGCTTGCGCGCCACCACCATATTGCCGTCCTTGCCGCACAAGCCCGATCGCCCTGCCGCCGGCCTCGTTGATGTAGCCGACCATCTGCTTGTTGATCGAGCCGGCCAGCACCATTTCGACGATTTCGAGCGTCTTCGCGTCGGTGATGCGCAGCCCCGCCGCGTATTGCGACTGCACGCCGACTTGCTTGAGCATCGCCTCGATCTGCGGGCCGCCGCCATGCACGACGACCGGATTGATCGCGGTCTGCTCCAGCAGCACGATGTCGCGGGCGAATTCGCGCGCCAGCTCTTCCGCGCCCATGGCGTGGCCGCCGTATTTCACGACGACGATTTCCTCGTCGTAGCGCTGCATATAGGGCAGGGCTTCCGCGAGGATGCGGGCCTGCACTTCGGGACTTACGGGGTCGCTGGTGGTCATCGGCATTGCTTCCCGGCAATCGGCGGATTGTCTTCTAGCGGCGCCGACGGCCGGCACGACAATGCCGCCGTCAGACGGTCAAGCGTCGCTCGGCGAGAAGGCGGGCGATGGCGGCGCGCAGTTGCTCCGATGCCGGCGCCGCTATGCGCCGAGGTCGCGATCAGATCGGGAAAGGCCGCCGGCCGTTTTACGCATGGCGGCCTGAACCGCCGCCATCACGCTCGGCGAGCGCCGCTTCGCCGACCTGATCGCATTTGGTGAGGACGATCTCGTGGCTGACCGCGGCCTTGCCGAGCGTGTCGAGGATGGCGTCGTCGGCCGCTTTCAGGCCATGGCGTGCGTCGACCAGCACGTAAACGCGCGCCAGCGTGGCGCG
Source organism: uncultured Alphaproteobacteria bacterium (assembly GCA_963696555.1). GTDB lineage: Bacteria > Pseudomonadota > Alphaproteobacteria > Rhizobiales > Xanthobacteraceae > BOG-931. The sequence continues at coordinate 602,743 of CAVOKR010000028.1, forward strand.
GCCGTGCAGATAGTCGTGAATGAGCTTCGTCCAGGCGGCGATCTTGGTCTTGGCGCGGCCGCATAGCCGTAGCCCGGCATATCGACCAGCACGAGCCGATGCGGCGCCGCCGAAGAAGATCAGTTCCTGGGTGCGGCCCGGCGTATTCGAGGTGCGCGCCAGCGCGCGGCGGCCGGTCAGCGCATTGATCAGGGAGGATTTGCCGACATTGGAGCGGCCGGCAAAGGCGATTTCCGGGCCGGTCATCGGCGGCAGCGAGTCAAGCGAACTGGCGGCCGAGAGGAAGTTCCATTCGCCGGCGAACAGCCGGCGCCCGGCTTCGATCTCGGCGGCCGAGAAGTCGCGCCGGAAGGTCGACGGGCGGCGCTCACGTCATGCCGCCGGCGCGAGCGAGCAAAAGCCGCGTCGGAACCAAAAGCACGGCGTTGCGGTTGCTTCATGCGCTGGGGCGTATCGGCGATTGCGCGCGGAGGACATCATGGACGACTGGTCGAGCGTGCGGCTCTGCGACGTCGTGAACCTCATCCTCAGTGGCGTTCTGTTCTTTTCTCCCTGGCTGTTCGACCTGTCGACCGGGCGCCAATGGCAGACCGCATCGATTGTCGGCATCATCATCGCCGTGCTGTCGATTGCGGCGCTCGCCGCTTTCGCGGTCTGGGAGGAATGGTTCATTCTGATCGCCGGCCTGGCGCTCATCGTATCGCCATGGCTGCATGGGCTTCCAGGACAGCGATGCGATGACCATCGACGTCGCGATCGGTGTCATTGTGGCGGCGCTGGCGGGGATCGAAGTCTGGCTGACTGCGACGACCGGCCGAGCCACCAGCCCATCGTCCCGTCGGCCACTGAGCTGGGAAGCGGCGGGAATCAATTCCAGGTGACTCCAAATGAAAAAGGGGACTTCTGCGTCCCCTTTTTCCTTGGCAGCGGCCGTCTGTACGGCGGTAGGCACGATTACGCGGCCTCGCCAGGATAGTCGTCCCAATTGGTCGGCGCCGGCGCATAGGCCGGGTTTTTGGCCACGCCCTGGTAACGTACGGCGGCCGCGACGGCCGAAATCCCGATTTGCCGATAGCGCTGGTCGAGCGGACTGTGCTGGGCGCTGTCTTGGGCTAAAGCTCTGTTTTCGGCGGTCTTCTTGGCCATTTCGGCAGTGAATTTCTGCATTGCGGAACCCCATTCCCTTGTGGCTGTGAGCGATGATCAGATGGTAGGCGTCGAGTGCGGCAGAAATGGGCGGCAAATCGTGCGTTGCGATGACATTTCCGCCGACGACTCGGCCGGCGCGGCCACTTGCAGTGATTGTGGTAAACCCTTGCTTAATGTCTCCCGGCGATACTGCATTGAGCCAACGCGGACGGGTTTATCCACTCTGATGGCCCGTTATCCACGCTGCATCAGGAGAACTGCGGCATTCCTGCAACACCCGGCGCCGACGTTTCGGTCGAGGCGCTATAACGACTGGCATGGTGGCGACGGTTTAGGTATTGGGATTCAGGATATTCGTCGGCCGGGGCGGCGCAGGGCGGACGGAGCAGTAGACGAGTCATGATCGCGCGTACAATTGCATTTCTGATCATGGGCCTGATGTTGGGCGGCTGCATGCAGGAAACGCTCGAGCCGTGCGACCCAGGCCGGCTGGAATGCCCGCGACAAGCAGCTGATGTCGAACCTGCCCTATGCGCAGGCCGCGATTCCCGAGCCCTATCAAGCGCCACATCGTCGACTACACGCGCAAGGAAGCGCCCGGCACCATCGTCGTCGATAGCGACAACAAGTTCCTCTATTACGTGCTGCCGAAGGGCCAGGCGATCCGCTACGGCATCGCCGTCGGCGAAGAAGCGCAGGCCTGGAGCGGCATCGCCAAGGTCGGCCGCATGGAAGAATGGCCGGCGTGGGTACCGACGCCCGGCGAGCAGCGCGGCTCGGTCCGTTGCCGGCCTTCGTCACCGGCGGCCCGCATAATCCGATGGGCGCGCGCGGCATGTATCTGTATTCCGGCAACAAAGACACGCTGTACCGCATCCACGGCACCAATCAGCCCGAATATATCGGCCAGGCCATCTCGTCGGGCTGCATCCGCATGACCAACGAAGACGCGATCGATCTCTATAGTCGCGTCAAGGTCGGCACCATCGTCGTGGTGCTGGCGCCGACCGAGCGACGGCACGAAGCGCGTTGCATCGGGGAACCGACGACACGCCACATCGTCCGTTCTGAACAGCTTCATGATACGAAACGATCGCGGCGCCGGGCTATGTCCGGCGCCGTTTTCATTTCCAGCGACGCTTAAGCAGCTTCATGCGCCGAGCGTGATATGCACGATCTCCGGCGGCACGCCGAACCGGGCCGGAATGATGCTGGTGCCGAGCCCGCCCGAGACGATCAGATGGCGGTCGTCCTCGATCACATGGCCATAGGCGTAGCGCGCGCCGTATTGCGACGGAACGAAGCGCGGCCAGACGAACGGCACGCGGATCTGTCCGCCATGGGTGTGGCCGGCATAGCGTCAGCGCCACGCGCGGCGGCACCGTCGGGAAAATATCCGGCTCGTGAGCGAGCAGCAGCACGGGATCGTCGGTTTGTACTTGCGCCAGCGTTCCCGGCAGATCGTCGACGCCGCGGAAGCTGGCCGCGGCCGAGCCGGTAGGCGAGTTGATCGCCGAGGCCGGCGAGCCAGAAGCGCTGCCCGGCTTGCCCGAGCAGCACCGCATCGTTTTCCAGGATCGGGATGCGCACGTCGGCGAGCGCGCGGCGCACGCCTTCGAGATCATGCCACCAATCGTGATTGCCGAGGATCGCCCAGGTGCCGAGCGGCGCCTCGAGCCGCGCCAGTTCGGCTGCCCAGTCCGCATCGGCAACGGGCGTCGTCTTGAAACGGGTACCAGGCTCTGAAATCGCCGAGCAGCACGATGAGATCGGAGCGCAAGTCGTTCGCGGTATCGACCACGCGGCGGATGTGCGGCAAGCGGCATGTCGGGGCCGCCGGCATGGAGGTCGGCGATCACCGTGATGGTGAGTTTGCGGTCCGCGGGCCAGCCCGGCGGCGTCAGCGCGTAGCGGGTGACGACGAAGACCGAGCGGCTCGATCGCGCCCGCATAGGCGCCGGTCGCGGTCGCCGACAGGCCGGCGAGACCCGCGCTGGCGGCAAGGAACCGGCGCCGCGTCAGCCGCGGCTTCGCCGCGCGCAGGATGCCGGCCGTTTGATGCTGATCTGTCGAGGTCAAATCCACCAGCGCTTCATAGCGCGTCAGTGGTGAACGGAGTGTTCATCTCGCTGCGGACAACCGCCGCTTTGCGCGTCACGAATGCGCGAGCCGCTCACGCGTGACCCAATCGAGCGTTTTGTCGAGCGCCCGGGTGAGCCGGTCGAACAAATCGTCGATTTCCTCCTCGCTGATGACGAGCGGCGGCGACAGCGTCAGCACGTCGCCGAGCACCGCGCGCACGATCAGGCCTTCGGCTTCGGCAAACTGCACCGCGCGCGCGACCGACGCCGTGCTGCGGCGGCGAAGGAGCGCTTGGTGTTCTTGTCGGCGACGAGTTCGAGCCCGCCGATCAAGCCGAGGCCGCGCGCTTCGCCGACCAGCGGATGCTCGCCGAGCGCCTTGAGCCGCGCCTGGAATTGCGACGCCGCGCTCGGCGGCGTTTTCGACGATGCGGTCGCGCGCGTAGATCTCGATCGCCTTGAGCGCGACCGCGGCCGAGACCGGATGGCCGCCATAGGTGAAGCCGTGGCCGAAGACGCCGATCTTTTTGCTCTCGATCAGCAGCGCCTGATACATGCTCTCGGGAATCATGACGCCGGCGATCGGCAGATAGGCCGACGACAGCATCTTGGCGACGAGATCGACTGCGGCGCAAAGTTGAGCTTCTCGCAGCCGAACATCGTGCCGAGCCGGCCGAAGCCGCAGATCACTTCGTCGCTGATCATGAACACGTCGTGCTTGGCGCAGACCGTCCATGATTTTTTCGAAATAAGTTCGCGGCGGCACGATCACGCCGCCGGCGCCCATCACCGGCTCGGCGATGAAGGCCGCAACGGTGTCGGGGCCTTCCTTGACGATCATCGCCTCGAGCTCTGCGGCGAGCCGGGTCGCGAAGTCCTCTTCGCTCTCGCCGTCTTGCGCGAAGCGATAATGATGCGGGCAGCCGGTATGCAAAAAGCCCGGCAGCGGCAGGTCGAAATCGCGATGATTGCCCGGCAGCCCGGTCAGCGACGCCGCCACGATGGTGACGCCGTGATAGGCCTTCATCGCGGCTGATGATCTTTTTCTTGTTCGGCCGGCCGAGCGCATTGTTGAGATACCAGACGAGCTTGACCTGGGTGTCGTTCGCTTCCGATCCGGAATTGCAGAAGAACACCTTTGAGATCGGCACCGGCGCGATCTCCTTGAGCTTCTCGGCAAGCTCGATCGCCGGATCGTGGCTGCGTGCCGGTGAACAGATGCGCGAACGAGAGCTTGCGCATCTGCGCTGCGGCGGCTTCGACCAGTTCCTCGTTGCCGTAGCCGAGCGCCGTGCACCACAGCCCGGCCATGCCCTCGATATAGGGCTTGCCGTCGGTGTCGTAGACATAGACGCCCTCGCCGCGCTCGATGACAAGCGGCCCGGTCTCGCGGAAGCGCGCGAGATTGATGTAGGGGTGCACCAGCGTTTCGACGTCGCGGGTCGCGAGATTGCTGAGCGGAGACATTTTTTACTCCGTCTTGCTGCGATGACGTGCCGAGCGCGCGTTCGATCTGCGCCACGGGGCGTGGCCGCGGCAGCGGCACTTCGTCGATCGGGATCAAAGCGATGTCCGTTTCTTCGGACGCCGCGTCTTCGGCTTGCGGCGCCGCGGCCGCCGGCTGGCTGGTATCGTCTTTCGCGGCGACCTGCGGCGGAGGCGGCGGCTCGCGCACGTCCCATTCGCAGATCTTGTAATTGTTGCGGCGCGGCTCGAGATCGAGATGGATATGCTCTTCGTGATAGCCGTCGGAGCCGGGGCCGAGCACGGTTGCGAACCGCGCGCAGACGCTCGCTCGGATCGCCTCGCGCCAGTCCTTGGGGACGTTGACGTCGGTCAAGCCGAGTTCGCGGCCGTCGGCGAGCTTGAAATCGCGCACGTCGAGCGCGTCGGCGCGGCCATGCTCGCTCATTTGCGCGGCGCGCACGTTATTGCGGCCGCGGCAGTCATAGGAGGCGAAATTGTCGAGCGCGCGCAGCGGCGGCAGATTCTTCAACGACGGCACGACATCCTCGCGTACCCAAAGCGCGATCTGCTTCGGCCATCGGGCAGCGCATGATCGCGGCCGGCAGCACCGCGACTTTGCTCTGATCCGGCAGGATCACGCTGTCCATTTGCACGGCGTCGGTGGCGCCGCATTCGCCGGCGCCGACCAGGATCGGCAGCGGCTGGAACGACGGCGATTTTGGCAAGCCGCAACTGGCAGGCCGACGGCGTTGCCGGCGTCGCGGCCGCGGCGCAGTTTCGGGCAGCGAGGCATAGAGCTTCCTGCGGCGGCGCGAAATTGCTGCGGAATGACGACCGGCAACGGCTTTTCGGCGCGCTGGCGAGCCATGCGCCGGTTTTTGACGGCCGGCGCGCCGGTGTGCCGGTTTGCGCCGCAGCCATCGCCGGTTGCGCTCAACACAACGGCGATTGATGACGGCCCATTTCACGCAGGCAATCTCCGGCAATATCGCCGCGTGTCGGCGGCGGTTCGAGCGCTGGCGACGGCCCTATGCTTAGGCCATCTGCCGCCCGTCCTACAAGCGCCGGCGCCGCGGCGTGCTCCGCCTGCCGCCGCAACAGAGGTTGCCTCGCCCGTGCGGGTAGAGTAACCTCTCGGCAAAATAGCGGGGAGGACGTCCATGCTCGGCCTGATGCAGGATTGGCCGCTGCTGTGCCATCGCGTCATCGATCACGCCGCGACCTATCACGCCGAGCGGCAGGTGATCACCCGCTCGGTCGAAGGCCCGATCCACACCACGAATTACGCCGAATCTGCGCAAGCGCGCGCTGCGCGTCGCGCAGCGGCTCGACAAGCGACGGCATCAAGCTCGGCGACCGGGTCGCGACGCTCGCCTGGAACACCTGGCGGCATCTCGAAGCCTGGTACGGCATCATGGGCATCGGCGCGCATCTATCACACCATCAATCCGCGGCTGTTTCCCGACCAGATCGCCTGGATCGTCAATCACGCCGAAGACCGCATGATGATGGTCGATCTCACTTTCCTGCCGATCCTGGAAAAGCTCGCCGACAAGCTCAAACCGATCGAGCGATATGTGGTGCTGACCGACGCCGCGCATATGCCGGCGACGGCGCTGAAGAATGCCGTGCCTTACGAGGAATGGATCGCCGAGGTCGACGGCGATTTCGCCTGGAAGTCGTTCGACGAAAATACCGCCGCCGGCATGTGCTACACCTCGGGCACCACCGGACAATCCCAAGGGCGTGCTCTATTCGCATCGCTCCAACGTGCTGCATTCGATGATGGCGGCGCAGCCCGACGCCATGGGCGTCGGCGTCGCGCGACGTCGTCATGCCGGTGGTGCCGATGTTCCACGCCAATTGCTGGGGGCTCGCGCTGACCTCGCCGATGGTCGGCGCCACCATGGTGATGCCGGGCGCCAAGCTCGACGGCGCCTCGATCTACGAATTGCTCGACACTTACCGCGTCAGCTTCACCGCCGCGGTGCCGACGGTGTGGCTGATGCTGCTGCAGCATCTCGAAGCCAACAATCTGAAGCTGCCGTATCTGAAGAAAGTGGTGATCGGCGGCTCGGCCTGTCCGCGCGCCATGATGCAGAAATTCCAGGACGACTACGGCGTCGAAGTCATGCCACGCCTGGGGCATGACCGAGATGAGCCCGCTCGGCACGCTCGGCTCGCTCAAGCCGGAATATGCCGGGCTCACCGGCGAGGCGCGGCTCGACGTGCAGCAGAAGCAGGGCCATCCGCCGTTCTGCGTCGAGATGAAAATCACCGACGACGCCGGCAACGAGATGCCGTGGGACGGCAAGACTTTCGGCCGGCTGAAAGTGCGCGGCCCGGCGGTCGCGCAGCGCCTATTTCAAGGAAGAGGCCGGCATGCTCGACGCCGAAGGCTTTTTCGATACCGGCGACGTCGGCACGATCGACCGCTACGGCTATCTCGCACATCACCGACCGCTCCAAGGACGTCATCAAGTCGGGCGGCGAATGGATTTCGTCGATCGAACTGGAAAATCTCGCGGTCGGCCATCCCAAGGTCGCCGAAGCCGCGGTGATCGGCGTGCGCCATCCGAAATGGGACGAGCGGCCGCTGCTGGTCGTCGTGCTCAAGGAGGGCCAGACCGTCGAGCAAGGACGAGATGCTCGCCTTCCTCGAGGGCAAGGTCGCCAAATGGTGGATGCCGGACGACGTCGTCTTCGTCAGCGAGATCCCGCACACCGCGACCGGCAAGATCCTGAAGACCGCGTTGCGCGCGCAGCTTCAAGGATCACGTGCTGCCGTCCGCGGCGGCGTGATTCGGCGCCCGATAACGCCGGTTCCGCCGGCCGCGCGACTGCGCCGGCTAGCGCGGCATGGCTCGGCCTGGCGCGATGCGCGGCGCGCGTGGCTTTGCCTTATTGTCCGGCGCTCGGCACCGCGCAGGCGCGCGAATAGCGCCTTTGCCACAGTATTTTACCGAATAGTTCCAGAATACACACGATGGCCTGATAGTCTTCCCATTCACCGATCCAATATTACCTGCCGTCCTGCGACGCATTATGACCACATTTCGCTGGTCATAGCGGCCCCGGCTCGCGATCAGCGGCCGAATCATCCTTCCCATCAACAATCGAATAGGATGGATCATGGCTGGTAATAGCCTGAAGAACACTTTCGTTTGCCTCCGTTCTCGCCGCGACCATCATCGCAATACCGATGGCCGCCTCGGCGCAGTCCGGCATCGCCTCGGTCTATGCCTATAATGGCGGCCGTACCGCGAGCGGCGAACGGATGAACGACGGCGCGCTCACCGCGGCGCACCGGACGCTGCCGTTCGGCACCATGGTGCGGGTCACCAATGCGCGCACCGGCCGCTCGGTGGTGGTGCGCATCAACGATCGCGGGCCCTTCGTGCGCGGCCGCGTCATCGACCTCAGCCCCGCCGCTGCCCGCGCGCTCGGCTTCTCCGGCCTCGCCAGCGTCACGCTCGACGTGGTCGGGCGGAGCTGACGGCAGATTTTCAAACAGCCAAAATTTACCGGACCCAATCGCGGGAGGCTTGAGGCCTCCCGTTTTTGTTTTTCTCCACCTCCCCTGCGGGGAGGGTGAAGTAAAGCGCTATCGTTCTCGCGACGCGCCTGCGCCCGAGTTTTGCAGTCTCCAGCCACGTGAAGCGCGAACCTTGGGCTTACGAACCAAAACAGAGCGGTGGGTCTCTGTTTTCCCGTTCGCCTCACCCTATTCGCCAAATAAATCAAGGAAGCGGAACGCCGACAGACGCGGGTACGGTTGCCGCATCCTTCGATGCGGCTCCCCCCTCCGAACCTCTCGCGCCTTGACGGGAGGCACGGAGGGGGGCTCGCCTGTCGGCGTTCCACCACGGTTCTTGCCTAAGGGAGTTGTCGTCCCAAAGGCTCAGCATCGGGCCAAGGCTTCGTGGGATCGAGCGCCAAAGCGCGGTTTACAAGCCGCCTGCGCCTTGACCCACTTCCAGCGAGCACCTCGCGCCCCGGTCATAGTGCCGGCAGGTTGATGCCCGAGCCGCCCGAGAACGGAGTGTATGGCCCCGCCCGCAGGCACCGCACTCGCCCCGACCGCCGGGGAGTACCCTCCCCGACGGCGTCCTTGGTGAGCGAGATTCGATGGAGTATGTATCCGAAACGAGTGACGATTGTCACATCACGTCCCCGTTACCGGGACATGCCGCTGCCCCGGTTGATCGCCCTGTAGGGTGGGTAGAGCGAAGCGAAACTCATCATTCCCCGCGAGGCCGAACGGTGGGTTTCGCTGCGCTCTACCCACCCCGGAGCGCTACTGCGCCTCCAAAAACAGGAAGCTGTGGTCGGTGACGGTCGTGCCGTTCGCCGCGGTCGCGTTGATGTGGCAGCCGAGGCAGCCCGATGGCGGCGTCGGGCCGAAGGCGGGAAGTCCGGGCTTCGCCGCCGGAAAGAAGCTCGCCGGAATGCTGCTCACCGCCGACGCCTTGGTGGCGGCGTCCTGCACATAGGTCTCGATCACGATATTGGCGACGTTCGGCGGCGTGCCTTGCGGCGCGCCTCCGGTCTGCCACTGCGTCGAGACCAGGCGATAATTGGCGAACACCGAGCCATGCAGGAGCTTCTGGTAATAGGCATTCAGCGCCGGGTCGGCCGCGATCTTGTTGGTGCGCTGGATCTGGACCGGCGCGTTGATGGGCGTGGCGTTCTGGTTGAGTTCGACATAGGGCTGCTGCGGCGGTTTGCGTGTTGTACGGCCCGCCTTTGTGCGGGTTGATGAAGACGGAGTCGTTATCGACCTGCTCGAAGGTCGACCAGAAGAAGCCGCCCTGCGTCGGCGTCTTGTGAATGAGGTGCAGGCCGACGAGCCCGAGCGTCACCGGATTGGGGCCGGGACTCTTGGTGTCTTGCGGCGTGTTGTAGACGGTGGCCTGGGTGGTGTAGTAGCGGCCGCTTCTGATTTCCGGGCCGTTGAGGATTTTCCATGCCGCCTTGAATTCGATCGAGCCGGTCGGCAGCGTCAGCGTCTTGATCGAATTGAGCACGCTGAGCTGGTACCATTTGTTGGCCGACGATCGCGTTCAACTCGGGCTGGTTCATCAGCCGCTGGTAACGCAGCCAGCGCCCGGCCTGATCGGTCACCACGCCGCCGACGGCTTCGACGTCGGTCGGCTGCGAGATGACGCTCGCCAGGTGATCGAGGGTTTGCGGCGCCGCCGCGAGCTGCGCCGGGTGCGGCAGCTCGATCGGCTGTTTGGCGAACAGCGCCGCGATCGATTTGCCGTTGCACCACGCCCCCGGGCTCTGTCCGGAGGCGACAAAGACGTCGTCGGACGACATCTGCGTCTGCCAGACCACCGGACCCTGATTGCCGAGCTTGATGTTGAGGATCGACTTCTTGGGGTCGGGCATGCATGTCTGCAAGGCCGGCCAGTTAAACGCGATGAACTCGTTCCAGGAGAAGATGTCGACCGCGCTCTGGCTCTCGCCTTCGAACGGGCAGGCATCGAGCGGCACCGTCGCCTGCGCGGCCGTGATCGAGGCTCGGACAGGTCGAGGCGGCGCAGCCGGTGCCGCCTTTGCACGCGTTGATGGGAGGCGCAGTCTTGGGGCCAGCCTTGTGCGCCGCGTTGGCGCCATCGGCCATGAAAAGAACTGCGGCGATGAAAAGAGCTGCGGCTAAAGCGAACCCGAGGCGATGCGACCCTTGAGCATGTGATGTCCCCCGTAAGCTGCGCCGCTTTTTCGGCAAGCGGCTGGCTAGAGGGTACAATTGTAGCGTGTTTCGCTTGCGATTGTAAGGTGCCGTGAGGCAACTTTAGCGGGTGTGAGGGTCCTCAGCTCGTGGCGCGTCGGGCTACGCTTGCTAACCTCTTCGTCATTGCCGGGCTTGACCCACCTGCGGGGCCGAAGCCCCTTCGGCGCAGCGAAGGCCCGGCAATCCATGCGGCATCACCGGCCGTTCGGCGTGTCCGCATGGACCACCGGATCAAGTCCGGTGGTGACGATGTGGGGATTGCCGCGCCAGTCCTGTCATGCCGGACACACGGGTCCCGCGTTCCGCCAGCGCGAGTGCAAGCTTGTTCCAGCCATCCACGTCTTCGGATGAGTGTCGCCGCCCAATTCGGGCTTCGTTTGATAAAACGGGTGAGAAATAACCAACCATCGTCTCCAGCGCGTAGGATGGGTGGGAGCGAAGCGATACCCATCATAGGACGGAGAGATTGAATGATGGGTTTCGCAAGGGCTCAATCCATCCTACCGCGCTCTTCTTACACCTGTTTGACTACAAGGTGACGCGTCATTTGCGTTCTATCGTCGGACCACTTGCCGTCCCAAGAAATCTCGACACGCAACAAATGAGAGTCTGCTTCTAAGCCGCGGGCTTGCAAGGTGAGAGCAATTTTACATTCCTTTGGGTAAGGGCTTGGTACTTCACCGGGAATGATTGGGCTAAGGCTTATCTGAAGGGGGTTCTGCAGAATATGACAAAGATCACATTCTGCAGTGTAACCAATTTTCTTTGGCTGGGGATTTGCATCATTGCGCCAGCCTAATGCTGCTCTGCCATTCCAAACGCGCTGATAGTCACCCGCCGCATCCCGCTCTTCGACGGATAACAAAAAGACGTACAATTCAGTTACAGGGTTCCAGCGAGTCCTGTTGTCGACACGAATATGATACCAAATGCCATTTGTTGCGTGAGTTTGCTTGGCGACCTGATCATGGACGCGAAGTGTTGCGGGCCATCCTTCACCGCTAGCGAGAGCTATCACCAACTGTGGTGGCGCAATCCAGTTTCGTAACCACGGACCAAAAAGCGCGATGGTTGCTATGAGGAATGTGCCCAGCATGGCCAACACCTGAACTGTCCAAGTAGTCCAGAACTGCCATGACGGAGCGTCCTTCATTTTCTGTATCTCCCTCCGCGCGCTAAAATCGAGCGCGTAGGATGGGTTTTGCAAGTGCTCAAACCATCCTATCGCGCTATATTTGTTCGGGTAATTCCAGGCCCGTGAAGTCTCCGCGCTGGATTAGCTCCTCGCGCTCTTGCTGTTGTTTTACGCCGTCACCTATGACGTACAAAAGCGTTCCGGCGCCATTATGGGCGGCCACTGCGTCAAAGGCCGTCCCGCCATTAAAATAGTGCAGCTCTATCGCGTTGAGAACGTCGGCTAGAGATTTGAGACCAGCCTTCACATTTTCCTTGGTGACGCCCTTAAGCTCGGCTGCCGTGCTCGCACCGAGGGCCAATTCCAGGTCATAGTGGGCAAAGCGGCGATTGCGCCAATCGCGGCAATAAGAGGTCTCCTTCTCGGCTAACGCCAACAGCCCGATCAGCTTATTCTTCAGATTCCTGTCGCCCACCAGATCGGGAAGGTTGAGCAGGGTGAGATTGTCTTTCCCCATTGATTTGGGCGGGTCAGTCAATCGCGCGATGTGGAGCAAATTCGTTTGAAATAACTCCGTCTGGAGCATGCGGAAGAAGCCCGGCGCCGCTTGGTTCATTCGATCTATGCGCTTCTGGCTGGTTCCAAATAGCTCCAAGTACTCCTTCCAATACAGGTGCAGGATGGCCACCTCATTGTGGAGCGCCGTGTATTGTTTACCTAGCGCCTCCCCCAACGCATCAATGTTTCGTTTTTCTAGTTCCTCGGCCGTCATCGCGCACCCATCGATCCGGACTCAGCTTAGCTCAAAAAGTGGCCATTTTTAACAGGCTCCCTATCTCCCCAATCTATCTGTCACTGACCGCCTAGGTAAAATCGTCCACCCAACATTGCCGCGCGGGCACCGCGCATCTACGATTTTCCCGACGCGGCTGCGCCGCGAGTAGTGAAACATGAACCTCAAAAACAAGACCATCCTGGTCACAGGTTCAACCGACGGCGTCGGCCGGGTCGTGGCGCGGCGGTTGGCCGGGGAGGGCGCGCGCGTCCTGATCCACGGGCGCGACCGCCATCGCGGTGAATTATTGCTCGAGGAGATCCGGGCCTCGGGCCGCGGCTCGGCTGTCTTCCTGCCGGCGGATTTTTCGTCGCTCGCCGAGGTGCGTCGCCTCGCCGAGATCGTGCAGCGAGACTGCGGTCGGCTCGATGTGCTGATCAACAATGCCGGGATCGGCTCGGGCGGCTCAGCCGGGAGCCGGCAGACCAGCGAGGACGGCCACGAGTTGCGCTTTGCGGTCAACTATCTCGCCGGATTCCTGCTGACGAGGCTCTTGCTGCCGCTGTTGAAGCGCGGCGCCCGCATCGTCAACGTTTCTTCGCTCGGCCAGCACCCGATCGATTTCGACGATGTCATGCTGACCCGCGGCTACTCAGGCTCGCGCGCCTACACCCAAAGCAAACTCGCTCAGATCATGTTCACCTTCGATCTCGCGCGCGAGCTCGATCCGGCGACGGCCACGGCGAACTGCCTCCATCCGGCGACCTACATGGCGACCACCATGGTGCGCGAGGCCGGCGCCACGCCGATCAGCACCGTCGAGGAGGGGGCGGAGGCGATCCTCAACCTCGCGGTCGGTGAAGAAGTCGCGGGACATTCCGGGGAGTTTTACAACGGGCTCTCGCCGTCGCGCGCAAACCCGCAGGCCTATGATGCGCGCGCACGCGAAAGGTTGCGGGGGCTCAGTCTGCGGCTAACCGGATTGGCGTGATTGGGCGGTGCGTAGGATGGGTAGAGCGAAGCGAAACCCATCACTTTCCCGCGAGGCCGCATGGTGGGTTTCGCTGCGCTCTACCGACCCTACGAAATGCAATTCGGGAAGACTTACCCTCACCGGCGAGCTTTGCTCGCCGCCTCCCCGTGAACGGGGGAGGATGACGATTTCACTCCGCCGGCGGCGCCTTGGGCTTCGGCTTGCACGAACGTGCTCTTCAGATTATCCCAGAGCTGAATCTTGGCGCCGTTGCTTGTGCATGATCACGCTCTGCTGCGCCACCGAGAGCGAGTTGTTCCAGGCCCAGTAGATCACGAGCCCGGCCGGGAATTTCGCCAGCATGAAGGTGAAGATCAGCGGCATCCAGTTGAAGATCATCTGCTGGGTCGGATCGGGCGGCGCCGGGTTGAGCTTCATCTGCACCCACATGGTCACGCCCATGATCGCCGGCCAGAAGCCGAGATGCAGGAAGCGAGCCGATCACCGGCAGGATGGTCGGATCGAACGGGATCAGACCGCCGAGCGTGAAGATGTTGGTCGGGTCCGGCGCCGAGAGATCGTGGATCCAGCCGTAGAACGGCGCGTGCCGCATCTCGATGGTGATGAACAGCACCTTGTAGAGCGAGAAGAACACCGGAATCTGGATGGCGATCGGCAGGCAGCCGGCGATCGGATTGATCTGCTCTTTCTTGTAGAGCTCCATCATCGCCTGCTGCTGCTTCATCTTGTCGTCGGCGAAGCGCTCCTTGATCATCGCCATTTGCGGCTGCACCGCCTTCATCTTCGCCATCGAGGCGTAAGACTTGTTGGCGAGCGGGAAGAACAGGATCTTGACGAGCACGGTGACGATCAGGATGGCGATGCCGAAATTGCCGACCAGATGGAAGAAATAGTCGATGGCGAGGAACATCGGCTTGGTGATGAAGTAGAACCAGCCCCAGTCGATCAACAGATCGAAATGGTTGAGATGGAGCGCCTGCGTTGTAGCCGCCGTCGATGTCGCCGAGGAAATTGATGCCGACGACGGAGACTTCCTTGGCGCCGGCGAACAGCCGCGCGTCGGCCGAGCCGGTCGCGCCCGGCGCGATGGTCTGCGGCTGCAACAGATAATCGGTCTGATAGGTCTTGCGCGCCGTTGGCGTCGCCGGCGGAGAAGCGCGCCTTCACTTTGGCGTCGGTGTCGGGCAGCAGCGCCGCGGCGAAATATTTGTCGGTGAAGCCGAGCCAGGCGTTGGTGGCGTCCCAGCTCTCGGACTTCTTGTCGTCCATCTTCTTGTAGGTTTCGGTCTGCTCGCCCTGATCGCCCATCATGCCGATCAGGCCTTCGTGCAGAATGTAATAGCCGAGCACCGGCGGCGTGCCGTGGCGCGAGATCAGCGCATAGGGAAACAGCGTCACCGGCGCTGCCGCCCTTGTTGGCGACGCTGTCCTTGATGGTGAACAGATAATGGTCGTCGACCGCGATGGTGCGGGTGAAGACGAGGCCCGCGCCGTTGTCGTAGGTCAGCGTCACCGGATGATCGATGCCGAGCGGCCCGAGCCCTGCTGCTGTCCACACCGTATCGGCGCCGGGCAGCGCCGCGGTGGTGCCGGACGCCGGCACCCAGCCGAATTCGGCGTAATAGGCGTCCGGCGCGCCGGACGGCGAGAACAGCACGATCGGCGGCGAATTCGGATCGATGGTCTCGCGGTATTGCGTGAGCGTCAGGTCGTCGATGCGGCCGCCTTTGAGGTCGATCGAGCCGCCGAGCCGCGGCGTCTCGATGGCGACGCGCGGCGTCGCGCCGATGACCGCTCGCGCGGGTGGCGGCTCTGCGCTGGCGGCGAAGCGGCATTGGGCAGGTTCGGCGCTTGCGGCTGGGAGCCGGGCTGCGGGGCGGTGGCGGCTGCGGCTGACGGTGCCTGGCTCGGTTGTGCGCCCGGCTGAACCTGCGCCTGCTCCTGCTGCTTGAGCTTCGCCGCTTCCTGCTGGCGCTGCATCTGCGGGTAGCCGATGAAATATTGCCAGCCGACCACGACCAGGAGCGACAGCACGATGGCCAGGATGGTGTTCTTGTGCTCGATCATTCAGGGCTCGTCTTTCGGCTCTTGTTTCGGATCTTGTCGCGGATCTTGCCGTGGCGGCGCGTGACGGGATGGCGGGTGCGGCCGGCTGGGCGAGCCCGCTCTATGTAGGGACCGCTCGCTGCCGGCACCAGTCCGGTGCCGGTATTGGCGCGGACGCTGGTCCTGGCCGGCGCGGTATGAACCCGGCGGAGCGCGTCGGCAAAATCCCGCGTCATGTCGGCGAACGGCAGGTGCAGCGCCGGTGGCCGGCCGATCAGCACGTAATCATGGCCGGGGCAAAACTTGTCGGCG
This sequence comes from uncultured Alphaproteobacteria bacterium, assembly GCA_963696555.1. Classification (GTDB taxonomy): domain Bacteria; phylum Pseudomonadota; class Alphaproteobacteria; order Rhizobiales; family Xanthobacteraceae; genus BOG-931. Next base: position 618,442 of record CAVOKR010000028.1, read on the forward strand.
TCGGTAAGCCGCACCATTTCGCGCAGCCGCCGCCGTACCCGGTTGCGCACCACCGCATTGCCGACCTGCCGCGACACCGTGAAGCCGAGCCGCACCGCGCCGTCGTCGCCGCGCGCGCCGCGCCTGCAGGACGAACGCCTTGGCGGGCGCCCGCGAACCTTGGGCGGCTGCCCGAAAGTCCGTCCGGCGTTTCAAGCGCTCCATGGTGCAGACTTTTGGGTGCGATTGGGCTGGACGCTCGGTACGAAACGGCGCCGACGCCAAGACGCGCCGTCGTAAGCGCTGAGCTTACGCACTCAGTTTCTTGCGCCCTCGCGCGCGGCGCGCCGCCAGCACCATGCGGCCGCCTTTGGTCGCCATGCGGGTGCGAAAGCCGTGGCGGCGCTTGCGCACCAATTTGCTCGGCTGATAGGTCCGTTTCACGGCATCGTCTCCGCTGCGCACGCAACGCCAAAAGGCTGATGATCAGGGTTAGGCAGGCGCCATGGCCCGCCGGTCTAGCGGCGCGATTGGCGCGGCTTATACGGGAGGGCCTCCCGGCTCGTCAACGTGACTGCGCTGGCCGTTTGCCAGGCCAAGTCCCATCGAGCCTGGTCGAGCCTCATCCGGCAATTTCCGGCCGAATCGGCGGCCGCATTGCCATCATGGAGCGACTATAGAATAGCTGTGACAGGACCGAGACTTTCGAGCCTGAGACTTTGAGGGCCGAGAGCAGCATGACCGAAGCGGACGCGACAGGAGATCAAGCCGGACATCTGCGTGCTCGGCGGCGGCCCGGGCGGCTTGGCGGCCGCGGCGGCCGCGGCGGCCTTCGGCGTCAATGTCGTGCTGGTCGAAAACGGCAAATGGGCGGCGCGAGCCCGCTCAATGGCGGCTCCTTGCCGTCGAAGGCGCTGCTGGCGGCGGCCGAGCGCGCCAACGCTGGCGCGGCGACGGCGCCCGGTTCCGTCCCCGGAGCGGCGCGCTCCGGCGCCGATTTTGCCGCCGCGCGCGACCATGTGCGCGAGGTCATGGCGGCCGCGGCGCCGCAGGAATCGCGCGAGCGCTTCAACGGGCTCGGCGTGCGGGTGGTCGAGGGCGGGGCGCGCTTTACCGATCCCGCGACCGTCGACCGTCAACGGCTTCGACATCCGCGCCCGGCGCTTTGTCATCGCCACCGGCTCGTCGCCGTCGCTGCCGGCGATCCCGGGTCTTGCCGATACGCCGCATCTGACCGAGGAGACGGTGTTCGATCTCCCCGATTGCCCGCGCCATCTCATCGTCATCGGCGCCGGCTCCACGGGCCTCGAACTGGCGCAGGCGTTCCGCCGCCTCGGCGCCGCCGTCACCGTGCTCGACAACGCCGAGCCGCTCGCCGACGACGATGCCGAATGCGCCGGCATCGTGCTCGACGGGCTCGCCCGCGAGGGCGTCGTCATGCGCAGCGGCGTCGACGTCGCGCAGGTGCGCCGCGCGCTGGCGCGCGTGCAGGTCGATATCGCGACCGCGGCCGGTCGACGAAACCATCGAAGGCACGCCATCTTCTCGTCGCCGCCGGGCGGCGGCCGAACCTGGAAGATCTCGATCTCGACGCGGCCGGCATCCGCTACGGCCTGGCCGGCATCGCGGTCGACCCGCGGCTGCGCACCACCAACAAACAGGTCTATGCCATCGGCGACGTCACCGGCGGGCCGCGGCTCACCCATCTCGCCAATCACCACGCCGGCCTTGTGATCCGCCACGCGCTGTTCCGCACGCCGGTGCGGGCCGATCGCCTCGCGGTGCCGCGGGTGACCTATACCGATCCCGAATTGGCCCAGGTCGGGCTCGGCGAGGACGAGGCGCGGGCGCATTGCGGCGTCATCCGCGTGCTGCGCTCGCCCTATCGCGAGAACGACCGGGCGCTGGCGACCGGCGCGACCCACGGCCACATCAAGATCGTGACCGACCGCCGCGGCGATATTCTCGGCGCGACCATCGTCGGGGCGGGGGCGGCGGAAAACATCGCCGCCTGGACGCTCGCCATCAACCAAAAACTGAATATCGACGCCTTTGCCGGGGTTATTGTGCCGTATCCGACCTATGCGGAGGTGGGCAAACGCGCGGCGATGACCTATTTCACCCGAGGTTTGACGGCACCTTTGACGCGTCGCATCATAGGTTGGCTGCGTCGTTTTGGTTGAGCCTGTTAGCAAACGCCAATGACGCGCACGGTTCTGACATGACCGATGAAACAGCCGCGCGTCCGGAACCGGTCCGGGCGCCGCGCTTCGGCCTTTCAGGAAAGCTCCTCGTCCTCACGATCCTGTTCGTGATGATCGCGGAAGTGCTGATCTATGTGCCGTCGGTCGCCAATTTCCGCGTGATGTGGCTCAAGGACCGGCTGGCCACCGGCCTATACCGCGGCGCTCGTGCTCGACGCCGCGCCGAACGGCGTGGTGTCGGACGCGCTCGCCAAGCAGATCCTCAATTCGATCGGCGCCCGCGCCGTCGCCATGAAGATGGGCTCGCGCCGGCGCATGCTCGCGATCGACGACATGCCGCCGCCGATCGCCGACGATTTCGACATGCGCGATGTCAAGGATGTTCGACGCCATCGTCGACGCTTTCAGGATGCTGCTCGATACCCACACCAAGGGCGCGGTGATGCGGGTCGTCGGTCCGGCGCCGATGGGCGGCGAATATATCGAACTGATCATGGACGAGCCGCCGCTGCGCAAGGCGATGCTGCGCTATTCGGTCGATATTCTGTTGTTGTCGCTTCTGATCTCCGGCATCACCGCGACGCTGGTTTATCTGGCGCTGCATTACATGTTCGTGCGGCCGATGCGCCGCATCACCGCCAATATGACGGCGTTCCGCGCCGATCCGGAAAACGCCGACCGCGTCATCGCGTCGTCCGGGCGGGCCGACGAGATCGGCACCGCCGAGCGCGAGCTCGCGGCGATGCAGACCGAGCTCGCCTCGATGCTGCATCAGAAGAACCGGCTCGCGGCGCTCGGGCTCGCGGTGTCGAAGATCAACCACGATCTGCGCAATCTGCTGGCCTCGGCGCAACTGTTCTCCGACCGGCTGGCGCGAATTCCCGATCCCGGCGTGCAGCGCTTCGCGCCGAAGCTGATGCATGCGCTCGAACGCGCCATCGCGTTCTGCCAATCGACGCTGTCCTACGGCCGGGTGCAGGAACCGCCGCCGGACCGCAAGCCGATTCTGCTCGAGCCTCTGGTCGAGGAGGTGCACGAGACGCTGGGGCTCGCCCGCCGACGGGCCGATCCGCTGGATCAGCGCGGTCGAGCGCGGCCTCACCGTCGAGGCCGATTACGACCAGCTGTTCCGCATCCTGCTCAATCTGTCGCGCAACGCCTTGCAGGCGCTGGAAAGCCGCGCCGCGCGCGATCCCGGCCGCGACCAGATCCGCATCACCGGCCGCCGCGAGGGCGCCGTGGTGGTGATCGAAGTGTCCGACACCGGGCCGGGCTTTTCCGAGAAGGCGCGCGCCCATCTGTTCGAGGCGTTCCAGGGCTCGACCCGCACCGGCGGCACCGGCCTCGGCCTCGCCATCGCCGCCGAACTGGTGCGCGCCCATGGCGGCGACATCCGCCTGGTCGAGGGCACCATCGGCGCGACGCTGCGGCTCACCATCCCCGACCGCGCCGTCGAGCTCGCCGCCCATCGCGGCGCGCGGGCGCACGGTTAAGGAGCATCCCCCGTGACGATGCATACGGTCCTTGGGTGGCTGTCCGTCATCGGTATTGTCGCGTTCATTATTTTTGCATTTCGGCAAGGGTTGCGGGTCAAGCCCGATGACAGGCCGGATCGCGGGCCCTATATCGGCGGCCCCGGCGATTTCACCGGCCACGACGGTGGCGGCGCCGGGCACGGTTAAAGGGGCCAAATCGGCCTTCTTGCCATTAATCGCCGAAGCCTATAGCTACCCCCGCATTGCGCCCGTAGCTCAGCTGGATAGAGCACCAGACTACGAATCTGGGGGTCAGGAGTTCGAAATCTCTTCGGGCGCGCCAATACTTAATCCCGATGCTAGTAGCCTCCTTACTCATTTGCTTTCAGCCCATCGTAAACCCTACAACTTCAATCGAAGTTCGGTCGAGTACCTTAGGAGGAACAATGGCGGCCAAAGGCGGATCATCAGGATTATTAATTGGACCCACACCTGGATTCCCAGCTGGATGCCTACGGCGAGCTAACTTGTCGATTGCGATCAAAGCGCTATCCGGTGCGGCTCCGTCCTGCGAACACAGCGGTCCCTGCGTATTCGACAGTTGCTGAATTACATCTAAGGCATCTTTTGCGTCTGTAGGGCTAAGAGCCCGCTCCGCGGACGAACGCTCCGCCGGCAAAGCCGCATGTGGTTGGTCGGCTGCTCGGCAAAATACATTCAACGTCCTATTTGTTGTCGTACTTGCCGTCGTGGTGGTGCTGCAGGCTGTGCTGCCCCTACGTTCGGAAAACCAGTTGCAGCCAGGAAAGACGTAATCGCAATTAAATTAAACGTACCTAAGCCGTTCCGGAAAGCATCTCGGCAAATCATAATGCGCCTCTCCGACTTTCGACCCTCCACTCGTCTCATCTCGCGATCGGGAGAGCCGCTCTTACTCATTTCCTTTCACCACGACTTTTACTCGACGTTTGTTTCAATACCCTGGGAGCAACCGCGGCGGGCAAAGGCGGATCATCAGGATCATTAATTGGACCCACATCAGGAGCAACCGCGGCGGGCAAAGGCGGATCATTAGGATCATTAATTGGATCCACACCTCGATTCGTGCCGCGAACTTTCTTGTCAATTGTGTTCAACGCGCTATTCGGCGCGGATTTGTTCTGCGAACGCTGCGGTTTCCCCTTCTGCTTATTCGAAGCATTTCGGTGAACCATAATGCCCCTCCAAGGTTTTTGACCTATTAGAAAAAACATGTCACACTCAACCCCTCATTGCAATAACGTTGACTTGGCGGGCGGCCTTGCTCGGGGAAGGGACGACAATGGGGGCAATCGCTTTCCGGGCATTATGTTTGTTTTTTTTCGCCGGATTGTCAGGGTCTTGCGCGCTTGTGGATCAATACGGATCGAGAGCGTACGACGGCAATCTGAATACCCAAAATGCGATCAATCAGGAAGTTTTGGTCAATATTATCCGAGCAAGCCGATATCAGGCGATAAGTTGAATCCGGCCAGCCAGATTTAGGGAGGGCAGTCGAAGTCCTTGGCGACCGGCTTGCCAACAATAAGCTTTGGCCCAGGTTCGGCGAGCCAAATATACTCGATCTCCAATAGCGTTACGAGCGGTGTGACTGGAGGGTACACAACGGCGCCCTTGGCAACGACAGCGTTCCAGGCGGGGATGCTGACCCCCGTAGATTTGAAAACTCTCGCTTCGCTTGCGACCTATTACCCGAGAGACGCAGTCTTTTTCGCATTGATTGCTGCTATTGATGTCAAATCGGTTTCTTCAGGCCGATACGATAGGCTTATTAACGACCCAAGCGCAGCATACTATGATTTACGGTATGCTTCGGACCTAGATCAAACGAGGTGCGACGAACTGTTTCAGCAGCCAGGCCCCCAGGTTTTTTTTACCCGTCCAGATGGACGTGGAGCATGCAGCTATGAAAAGTTTGTAAACCTGCTTCACATATTAATTAAAAATGGCCTTTATGCGGAGCTAGTACAAATACCTCCGCCACAGCCCACTCAGGCTCAAGCGAACCAAAGCAACATAGTTACGTTCGGGAGTTTCTGCTTTAATAAAAACTATGTGCCGCCGCGGACATTGCTTCTTCTACAAAGTTCAAGCTTCCCTCCATGCGGGCAGTTTAAGGGGCAGAGCGTCGGAGGGACTGTCCAAGTTACGAGGACGGAGACGCACAAATCTGATGATCGTGTAATCAATACCGATACCAAGTCGTTGCAGAGGCAGACTGTTACGATAACAAATTCAGTGTTGCCGATTACTGGTCGTAACTTTGCAGTTGAATTTACGAGAATAGGGAAAGTCGAGATAACCTTTGAATTGCGATCACCCAACGGTTTTTTAAGTTACCTCGGGTCGTGGTACAAATTCGGCGACCGTGTGCACTTCGACCAGTATGATACAGTTCCGGCATTAACGATCCTCCCCAAAGGCGGTGCCTATTTGTCGATTCGAGATGGACCATCTGCTTCGTGCTATTCATGGGTAAATTACGATGGTCGAATATACTGCGTGCCTATGGACGCGGCGAATACATCGATGCTTATGGACATCGCTGTAATACTCAGGAACCTCAATATATCGCCTACTGATTTGAACGCGCCGATTTCGGTGAGGGTAGCGAATTGATGCAGTGCATTTGGTTTGGTTGGTCGAGCTGTTTCGTGATCTAGTAATCGCAGGAGAGGCGAAGATGCGAGGCCCTTTTAGAAGCTTGGCTGCCGTAACGACATTAATGATGGCAGGGTCGATGGTGCCCAATGCAGATGCCGCCGATCCCGCTCCCCCCCAGTGCCTATTTCGGGACGCAAAATATGGCCTTGGCGCGGTGATTTGCTTAGCCCCACAGTTCGGACAGCAATGCAATAAGGATGGCGCATGGACAGATCCCACGAACAAAGATCCGTTCGACAAAGTATGCGCGAGCGCCAAAATTTCCGTTCCCGGTATTCCCCCGGCTCAGTGCATCTATCATGACGTGAAATATGCACCTGGCGCGATTATTTGTGTGGCCCCTAAGAACGGGCAGATGTGCCTCACTGATGGCGGATGGGGCGTACCCTCCGATTTCGGGGGATGCAATGATGCGCAGATTCCCGCTCCGACCTACCCGGCGGCACCTGCGAGTAAGTAGCGACAGTTGAAGGAGCGGCGTGATTGATCTCCACCCGCCCCGGTCGCCCTTCAAAAACGACGAGACAAAAGCACCGTATCTACTGGCGGCCAGCCGACTTGGCGCACTTCATCGGTTTCAAGCCCTCCAGAACGTTGCACCGGATGATCGGTGGAAGGAAACGGCTGATGTGGTGTCGGTGTTTTCCGATGTTGAATTATGGCGACATCCTACTATTTCCCAGAATTAGTCTCGCCCTCACGCCGCCTCATAAGCCGCAATCTTCTTGATCTGCGGCGCGAGCGCGTCTTCGGCGGTTTCGAGATCGAAGCGGGCCTGAATGTTCATCCAGAACGCGGCGCCGGTCTTGAAGAACTTGCCGAGCCGCAGCGCGGTGTCGGCCGTCACGGGCTTTTCTTCACGCGCAATGCGTTCGATCCGGGTACGCGGGACGTTCAGTGCCGCCGCGACGGCGTAAGGTGAAAGCTTAAGCGGAACGAGAAATTCTTCCCGCAGGATTTCGCCGGGATGAACCGGCGGAAGTTTCTTTGCCATGTGCGAACCCCTATTCCTCAACTCCCGTTTTTTGAACCGCCAGCCTCCCATGGCGCCTTCCGCCGGAAGAGTTCAACCATCTCGGGAATCGTTACGTTCGGTTCGGATAACGCCGCCATGAACGCCCTTGAAGCCGGCGTAGCGACTCATCCGAAGGGTGCCGTTTCCATCAACACCTTCTTTCGGCGGCGACGTATCCGGCGGCGTCACGCACGAAATCGATGCGCGAGCGGCCGCGCAGCGCTGCAGCACGATCGATGATGGCAATGTCGGTTTCGGGCAGCCGCATCGAAAGCCGGTGTATTTTTGCGCTCGAACTTGCCGGGGCAAGGGGGACCTCCACGCGAGCACCTTAGGAACGCCGTAGCGCATTTTGCAATAGAACGGCTGGGTTGCATATTTCATCCAGCCTGATCTGCTTGGGAATGGTGTTGGTGTCCGGCATGTCGGGGATCAAAGCACTTTTTCCAGCGTCGGCGCGGCATCGTCGATGTCGGGAAAGGCCTCTTCCAGCGGCTGCATCGTCTCGAGCAAGGCGAGTAGTCCGCGCTTGCGCACCGGTTCGATCACCAAACGATCGCCATTGCGGTGCATGATGGCTTCATTGCCCGGCAGTTCGAGCCCGACGGGAATTCGGACCACCTGACGGCGGCCGTTGCGGAATAATTTAACGTGCCTCTGGTCAGCCATGAGCGATCCTTCACGCCTATGCCAATGACATGTGCCAAGCGATGCCTGCCCGCAAGCGGCTCGTCGGCTAAGTACTGCGGCTCAAGACTGCGGCGTGGCGGCTAGGCGATAATTTCCGCGGTAATATTTTGCCGGCGTCCGCTGATCGCCATATCCTACGAACCCGGACTTAAGAGGATAACGCCATGAAATTCGGCATCGGGCAGCCCATACGGCGGCATGAGGATTTGCGGCTGATCACCGGGCGCGGGCGCTATACCGACGATGTGACGCTGCCCCATATGGCGCAGGCGTTTGTGCTGCGCGCGCCGGTGGCGCACGCCTTGATCAAACGCATCGACGCTTCGGCGGCGCGCGCCATGCCCGGCGTGGTGTTTGTCGCGACCGGCGAGGATGTCCGGGCCGACGGTCTCGGCGATATTCCTTGCGCCACGCCATTGACCAATCGCGACGGCACGCCGCGGCACGATACGCCGCGTCCGATGCTGGCGCTGGGCAAGGTGCGGCATGTCGGCCAGCCGGTCGCGCTGGTGGTGGCCGAGACTTTGGCGGCGGCGCGCGATGCCGCCGAGGCGATCGAGGTCGAATACGAAGCGCTGCCGGCGGTGACGGATGCGAAGGACGCGCTCGCGCCCGGCGCGCCGCAGCTGTTCGAGCATATTCCCGGCAATCTTGTTTTCGACTGGGACAACGACATGGGCGACGCCAAGGCGACCGAGGCGGCCTTCGCCAAGGCCGCCCGCGTCGTCACGCTCGACCTCATCAACAACCGCGTGGTCGCCAATTCGATGGAGCCGCGCAACGCCATTGCGGATTACGATCCGGCAAGCGGCCGCTCGACGCTCTATACGGCGACGCAGGGTCCGCATTTCGTGCGCGATCCGCTTGCGGATGCGATCCTCAAGATCGGCAAGGACAAGCTTCGCGTCATCACGCCCAATGTCGGCGGCGGTTTTGGCATGAAGGCCTTTGCGTATCCGGAGCAGGCGCTGGTGGTCTGGGCGAGCCGCAAACTCGAGCGGCCGGTGAAGTGGCAGGAGGATCGCTCCGAAGCTTTCGTCTCCGACAATCAGGGCCGCGATCACCTAACGCGCGCCGAGATGGCGCTCGATAGACGCGGCCGCTTCCTCGGGCTTGCGGGTTTCGATCCTCGCCAATCTCGGCGCCTATCTGTCGCCGTTCGGCAGCTTCGTGCCGACGCGCTCGAGCGATCTGGTCTCGGGTCTTTATGCGATCGGCGCCATCCATGTGAACGTCAAGGGCGTGTGCACCAATACGGTTCCGGTGTGCGCCTATCGCGGCGCCGGACGGCCGGAGGCAGCCTATCTGTTGGAGCGGCTGGTCGATGCCGCGGCGCGCGAGCTCGAAACTTTCTCCCGACGCGATCCGCCGCGTCAATTTCGTCAAGCCCTCGGCCATGCCCTATACGTCGGCGACCAAGCTCGTGCTCGATTCCGGTGAGTTCGAAGCGGTGATGGACCGCTGCATGGCGGCGGCGGAATGGCCGTCGTTCAAGGAGCGGCGCAAGGACAGCAAGCGAAACGGCAAACTCCGCGGCATCGGCATGGCGACCTATACGGAGCGCTGCGGCGGCGGCTTTCCGGAGACGGCCTCGATCGAGTTCAAGGACGACCGCGTCGAGCTCGTCATGGGCAATCAGGAATACGGCACCGGCCTCGTCACCGCCTATAAGCAGGTCGTGTCCGATCAATTAGGCCTCGATGCCGATCGGATCGACGTCGTGATGGGCGATACCGACCGCACGCCCGCGGGCCTTACCGGCGGTTCGCGCGCGCTCGCGGTCGGCGGTGCGGCGCTCTACGAGGCCGGACGCACCATCATTCTCAAGGGCTCGCAGCTCGCCTCGCATATGCTGGAAGTAGCAGTTGACGACATCGTCTTTGCCGACGGCGCGTTCGGCGTGCCCGGCACCGATCTTCGCGTCGATCTCTTCGAACTCGCCAAGGTGGCGCGCGATCCGGCAAGACTGCCACCCGGCATGGAGCCCGGCCTCGATACCACGCACAAGCGGGTGCCGCCGGCGCAGACCTTCCCCAATGGCTGCCATATCGTCGAAGTCGAGATCGATCCGGACACCGGCGTGGTCGCGATCGAACGCTATACCATCGTCGACGATTTCGGCCGCACCATCAATCCGCTGTTGCTCGAAGGCCAGGTCCATGGCGGCATCGTGCAAGGCATTGGCCAGGCTCTCCTCGAACACGCGGTCTACGATTCCGACAGCGGGCAACTTCTGGCGGGGTCGTTCATGGACTATGCGATGCCGCGCGCCGGCGACATTCCGCGGTTTGCGTTTTCGACCCATAACGTGCCGACGATCTCCAATCCGCTCGGCGTCAAAGGCGCCGGCGAGGCGGGCGCCGTCGGCGCGCCGCCCGCGGTCATCAACGCCATCGTCGACGCGCTGTCGCGTTTCGGGCTGCGCCATATCGATATGCCGGCGACGCCGCGCCGCATCTGGGAGCTGCTCCAGGGCGGACCTGCATTCGCCGCCGCGAATGGCTCCGCTCGCGCATCCGCAACGTGACAATTTCAGGACGATCAGGCGACGAATTTTTCGCCGAAATACCGCGCATTTCCAGCGTCATGACGGCGCTTTCCGGCGGTGTGCCGCAGCGTGGCGGATGCTTGGCACCGCTGACCCGCCATGATAGGCTTTTTGTAGCTCATGAGGATCGTGCCGGCGGTGAAAACCGAACGGCGCGGTGGAGTGTTGGGCGCGGCCACTTTCGGGGGCCATCTTGGGAGAGGAAGGGACACGCTATGGCGGATATATCGACCGGTTCAGCTGAGCCTCACAAGGACGAAGCCACGACGTCCGCCCCGATTTCGCCCGCCGCGACCGAAGGGCGCGAGGAGACCGCTTCGAAACTGGTCGATCGTTTTGCCGTGTGGTCGGGCGTCGCCGGCTTGATCCCGCTGCCGGTGGTCGACGTCCTTGCCGTCGGCGGCTTGCAGGTCCAGCTGCTGCGGCGGCTGTCGCAGATCTATGATGTCGAGTTCTCCGAAAATCGCGGCAAGGCCGTAATCGCCGCGCTCGCCGGCACCATGATCCCGGCGACCAGCGGCATGGGCGCCGCCAGCGCGCTGAAAGCCGTGCCGATCCTCGGCGCGCTCGCGTCCGGCTTCGTCATGCCGGTGCTTTCCGCCGGCGCCACTTTCGCCATCGGCAAGGCCTTCATTCAGCACTTCGAATCGGGCGGCACGCTGCTCGATTTCAATCCCCCGGACTATCGTGAGTTCATCAAGGCGCAAAAGGCGATGTGGGATTCGCGCTCGAAGGCCAAAAAGTCCGAACCTTCGACGGCGGCGAGCTCATGATCATCGGGGCTCGGGCCGTTCGCGACGTTGCCGGCCCGACCCAAGGCGATACGCCAAGCCGGATCAGCATCGACCGCGACCTTTCTGTCATTCCAGCCCCCGATCGAGTCCCATGGGCGCAGTAGCTATCCTCGCCTACATAACCGCGTGCCTGCTGACGGGTTTCAGCGGCACGCATCGCCGCATGGGCTTCTGGGGGACCTTCGCGCTCTCGCTACTCGTCACGCCCCTGATTGTGCTGCCGGTGATGTTCATCACCGCACCGGCGCGGCACGTCGATCTGCGGCAACGCGATTAGAGCATGATCCCGAAAAGTGGAATCCGGTTTGCGGACAAGATCATGCTCAAATGAAGAATCTGGGGCCTGATCCGATTCGATCGAATTGGATCGGGGTCTAGTGCATGATTCGGAAAGGTGGACACCGGTTTTCCGAAGCGATCATGCCGAAGCGAAAAAATCTGGGCCGTGACCCGATTAAACCGAATCGGCTCGGGGTCTAGGGCGGCGACCGGTTCGATCCGAAACGGTTGCCGCGCTGTCTCGCCGGACTTGGCGATGCGGCGAGTTCTGTGCAGGTGGGTAGTAACGTTAAGCGGGCCACAGCGTAGTCATGTCGTTTTTGCAGCTCGTTCGCCGCGAAATGCACGGCTCGATGCCGAAGCTGGTCTTCATGTCCGGCGTCGGCGGCATCAGCAATGCGTCGATCCTGGCCGCCATCAATTCCGGCGTGCAAGACGCCGGCAACGGGCAAAAGCCCGGCCTGTGGGCCGCGTCGCTTTTTCTGATCGCGCTTTTCCTGTTCATGAAGTCGCAGCAATACGTCACCATCACGGCCACCGCCGAGATCGAGGCCATCATCCACAAGCTGCGGCTGCGCCTGATGGATCAGATCCGGCGCTCGGAGCTTCTCGAGCTGGAAGGATCGGACGCGCGCGCATCGTCGCCGTCGGTCACCAGCGATACCGCGATCCTGACGCAAGCCAGCAATATGCTGTGCTTCACCGTGCAGGGCGCGGTTCTGGTCTGCTTCGTGTCGATCTACGTCGCCTATCTGTCGCTGGTCGCCTTCGCCCTGACCTTCGTGATCGTCGGCACGTCCGGCGTGGTCTTTCACCGCAAGAATCGCCGGTTGAGCGCGCAAAAGGCGGAGTCGGCGGCGTGGGAGCGCCGGCTTCTACGATCGGCTGACCGACTTCCTCGACGGCTTCAAGGAGGTCAGGCTGAACAGCGCGCGCAGCGCCGATTTGTTCGACGACGCGAGCGATGTGTCGAAGACCGCCGCCAACATCAAAATCCGCACCCAGGCCGAAACCTTCAAGATGATCGTTACGTCGCAGATCTCGATGTACATCCTGCTCGGCGCCGTCGTCTTCGTGGCGCCCAATCTCAGCGACTCGCTCGGCGGCTCGTCGATCGCCAAGGCGACGACCGCGCTGTTGTTCGTCGTCGGCGCCTGTTTCGGCCTGGTGCAGTCGATCCCGATCCTGCTTAATGCCAATGCGGCGGCCGACGCGGATCGCGCAGCTGGAAGCGACGCTGTCGCGACCGTTGCCCGCCCGGAAACGATCGCCGTCGAGCCGCCGAAGCGCTTCGAACGGATCGAAATGCACAATATCGTCTTTCGCTATGTCGACAAATTTTCCGACACCGCGTTCAAGATCGGACCGATCGATTTCACGCTTGCAATCCGGCGAGCTGGTTTTCATCACCGGCGGCAACGGTTCGGGAAAATCGACTTTCCTGCGCGTGCTGGCGGGGCTCTATCCGCCGGATTCCGGCGAGCTCACGCTCGACGGCAGGCCGATCAATAACGCCATCGCGCGACGAATATCGCGGCCTGATGTCGGCGATTTTCTTCGATTACCATCTGTTCCAGCGGCTCTACGGCATGCCGGACGCCGATCCCGCCGAGGTCGGCCGCCTGCTGGCGAAATTCCGCCTGACCGACAAGACCGCGCTCGTCGACGGCGAGTTTCGCACGCTCGATCTGTCCGGCGGCCAGCGCCGCCGCCTCGCGCTGATCGTCAGCATGCTGGAAAAGCGGCCGATCATGATCCTCGACGAATGGACCGCCGAGCAGGATCCCGAATTCCGCCGCAAATTTTATGACGAATTGCTGCCGGAAATGATGCAAGCTGGCGCCACCCTCGTCGTGATCACCCACGATGACCGCTATCTCGACGAATTGCATTTGCCGGCGCGCCGGATCCGCATGGATGAAGGCCGTATTGTCGAACAGCACACAATGGGCTGGATGATAAGGGTCGGTGGAGAACGGTTGATGGCGAAGTATCCGCAGTCCGTTGACGACCTGCCGCCGCCGCCGCAGACGGCGGGGCTGGTGGCGTTATGTCGGACGCCATTTGCCGGGTCTGTCGGTGCTGGTGATGATGTCGCTTTTGGTCACCGTCGTGCTGTGGCCCTATATGGTCATCAACGTTCCGAGCGGCCAGGTCGGCGTGCTGTGGAAGCGGTTCAACGGCGTCGATATCTATTGCTGGTGCTGGGTCGGCCGCGGCACGGTGCTCGATCCGCGCGAAATGCGGGAGGAAGGCCTGCACCTGGTGTGGCCGTGGGACAGGCTGTTCCTCTACGATCTGCGGCTGCAATCCGCGACGCAAACCTACAACGCCATTTCCAAGGACGGCGTCAGCGTGCATCGCGCAGATCAGCGTGCGCTATCAGCTGCTGCACAATTCCGTCGCCGTGCTGCACAAATTCATCGGTCCGGACTATCTTGACCTCGGTGCGTCAATCCCGAGATCGGCAGCCAGGCGCGGCAAGTCATTTCGCAATACACCGCGCGAGGAGGTTTATACGTCGCGCGAGATCGATCCAGAAACAAATCCGCGACAATGCGCAAAAGAGCCTCGCCGCCAATCTCGAATAAACTGGTGCAGCCGGAGGCGATGGAGCAGCCGGATCCCAAGCACTACAACGAGCTTTCTGCAGGACGCGATTGCAGATCCTCGATACGCTCGTGCTGTCGATCGAATTGCCGCCGGACATCGTCGCGGCCATCAATCGCCAGACCGAACAGTATTACATGATCCAGGAGTACAAATTCCGGGTGCAGCGCGAAGCCGAGGAATCGAAACGCAAGCAGATCGAGGCCGACGGCATAGCCGCCTTCCAGAAAACGGTCAGCCAGGGAATTTCGGATTCCTATCTGCGCTGGCGCGGCATCGAGGCGACGCTGCAACTGGCGCTGTCGCCGAATGCCAAGGTCGTGGTCATCGGCGCCGGCAAGGACGGACTGCCGATCATTCTCGGCAACGACACGCCGGCGGCGCCCGCCGCCGCGGCGCAGCCCGCCGCACCAGGTGAGGCGCCGGCGTCGGGCGCGGCACCGCCTTCAGGCGCAACGCCGCCTTCCGGCGTAACACCGTCGTCAGGTGCAATGCCTCCGGCGTCGACGACATCGACCATGCCTGGAGTGCCGCCCACCTCCACATCGCCAAACCCGCCGGCCGGCGCCGGATCGCCCGGCAATCCGCCGTCCGGAGGAAAGTCTGGCGCGGCAACGCCCTCGCCAGCCGATAAGACTGCCAATGCGAGCTCGTCGGGTGCGCCCGCGGAAGCCGCCAACACGGCAGGCGGTGGCGACACCGCTCGACGTCCCGGGCGTCCGTTCTCTGTTGTCGCAAATCTCCAGCGTTCTGCGCGCGGGGGCCGATCTGACGGCGCCCACCGCGGCGAAATCGGGACCATAGGCGGAGCATGACGGTGACCGACAGGACGCAATCAGCCAAGGCGGCCAAGTCTCGACCGCCCCGGTTCCCGGCGGAGAACCGCTTCCTCACGGCGCTTGCCGGTATCGCGACTTTGCTTGGCATCGTGATCGGCGGCTATCTCTATGGGCAGTTTCTGGCCGCGCGCGACTTGGGCGGGCGCGATGCCGTCATCGAGGAATTGCGCACCGAAAATCAGAAGCTGAAACGGTCAGTCGACGATAAAGTGGCGCAGCTGACGACGCTGCAGAGCCAGCATGACGCCGCGCGGGCGGCGCTCGAGGCGATCATGCCCACCGCCAATACCTACAACATCACTCCCAATCAGACCTTGAGCGTCGGCCGACGGCCATTTGACCGTTGGCATGGTCGGCTCGCCCGCCAATGAGGGCGTCACGCTCAGTATCAACGGCAAGCAACAAATGGTGACGGCCGGTCAAGTCGTCACCGTCGCAGCCGATGGCTCGAGCACCATGCCAGCTGTCGCTGCAATCCTTCGACATGTTCAAGGCGACGATCTACGCCTCTTGCCCGGGCGCAAAGGCGAAATAGCGGACGCTTGGCTAGACTGCCTATTCCCAGATCAGCACGTTGGGCAGGCTGCCGTCGATGCTTGCCGCAGCAGCGTGTAGCCGACGCCGGCGAGGCCGCGGAACAGACCCAAGATTGAATTGCCGCTTGCCGCTGTTCCAGCGGTAATCGCCGGTTGCGGCCGCGCGTTCGACCATCGCCTTGAGTCGCCGCGCGGCAAGCTCGCGCAAGATCGGCGCGGTCGAGCGCCGCGGCCGCCTCGCAGAAAAATTCGACATTGCCGAGCGTGCCGCAGCAAAGCGTATCGACCGGCATCGGCGATGCCGCGCTCGCGCCTTCGAGCGCATGGCGGATATCTGTCGCGAGAAATTTCTCATCGCGCGCTGCATTGTCGCCTTGGCGCCTCGCCGTAGCGACGCGGGCAAGGCCGATACCGGCGGCGCCGTGGCACCACTGGCATGGCCATAGCGGCGTCTCGCCACGCAAATCGGGCCAGTTGTGCCGTGCGGCATCGTAGCTCGAATTCTCGAATGCCAGGCATTCCGCCGCGGCCATGGCAAAGTCATCGCGCCCGGTCGCGGCCGCCAAGGCTGAGAGCGCATAGGCAAAGCCCGCTGCGCCGTGCGACATGCCGTTCAGCGCGCGCGCGCCGGAACCCTGGCCGACCCAGCTGCGGCGCCCATCGGTGTCGCGCCGGCTTTTGATCCAACAGATGCTCGCCGCATTTTACGGCGCGGGCGAGCACCGTCGGCGGACCCGCTGTCGCGATAAAGCCGCAGCAGCGCGAGGATCGCGCCGGCGCTGCCGCCCATGACATCCAATTGTTTGTCGGCGCCGATCAGCTCGTCGGTGAAAAGAAGCGCGGCATCATGAGCATCGGTCAACAAATCATCGTCGCGCAGACACTTCGCCATGACCGCAAACGCATAGACAATCGAGCCGAGGCCGGTGGCGCCGCCGATGCCGAGCGCCCGCGCCATCCGCGCCGCGTTGCGGCTTTTCAGATTCTTGCGCAGATGCGAAAGCCCGGCGCAGCGCCAATTCGCCCGGAAGCCGCGCTCCCGGTCGCCGCCGCATGCGCCGCCAGAAACAAAGCGATGCCGGTCGTGCCGTTGTAGAGGTCGGGGCCAAGGCAAACCAATTGGAAAACCTCGGCATCGCCGAGCCAATCGAGACCGATCCAGGCCGCGCCCGGTCCGCGCCGGATGGCATGATGCGCGATCTCGGCGGCGATCCGGTCGGCTTCAGTGCGAAAAAACTCTTGGCGTCGGCAGCGCAGCTGCATCCGGCGACGCCGGCTTGCGCGGTTCCCCGCCTGACGGTCGCCTGGCAGCGGCGGGCAGCGCCGATTTGGTATTCTCGCGGATGACCTCGATCTGCCAGGCAATCTCCTGTTCGTCGAGATTTTGCACGCGCGCCATGGCGCGATCGAAGCCGGAAACTGCCGCGGTGGCCGACCGCAACGCCACTCGCATCGCCGATCGTGTTGCCGTCGCTCGGCGTCACGAAATGCGGCACGTTCAGCGTGAGCAGCGCCGCGCGTTCGGCGCGATGCAGCGGCCACAGCGGGTCGTCGTCCTTGTCCCATTCCGAAAGCCTGGCGACGAAATCGGCTTGCGCCGACCACACCGCGCCATCGTCCATGGTCGCGATGATCTTTCAGCCGCTGCAGCAGCATGTAGTAGAACCGGGTCGGGCGGACGACTTTGCGCACCGGCAGGCCGGCAAAGTCCGTCGAACAAAGCCGCCGGCGTTGCGGCGCGGCTGAAGCGCAGCAGGAAATGCGGCATAGTCGGCAAAGCCCGCGACGAAACTCTCGATATGATCGCTGAATTTGGCGTAACGGCCGCCGACATGCGGCAGGTTCGGTGTAATCGGGCTTTGCTCCTTCGCCTTGACCGGCCGCATGGCGTCGGAATTGATGTCGTTCCATTTGACGACTGCTGCGCGAATTCCAATCCGGCGTCATGCCGCCCATGGCGAAGACGTTATTGTCGACCGATCGGCCATAGGCGGGCAGCAGGCCGACCGTCATCACCGAATTGCCGACGATCTCCATGGCGGCGTCGAAGGCCTCGCCTTCGGGGTCGTTGGCTTTGTGTTCCTCGGCGCTCGGCTGCAGGATGGTTTCAAGATCGATCGGCACCGGGTGTTCGCCCGAGGCGATCATGTTCTCCTGATGCATGTCGGTCGCCGCGAACAAGTGCAAGAGCGCGAGCCACGCCCCGGCGCGGCGGAAAAAGCGTTCGCAGCCGCTTTGATCGGCGCAGCCGCTGTGATCGATGAATTCGGTCCAGCCATAGCCGTCGCGTGCGATCGCATGCACGGCGCTGCAGCGTCGAGCGGCGCGCCGGCGCGGTTGAGCCGCCCGATCAAGCTCTGCCAAGCGACGTCGAGCCGCAAATCCTTCGGCTTATAGGCAAGGCGTGCGCCGTCTTCGAAGCGCAGGATCAAGACCGAACGGCCGCCATTGTGCGGGTCGGAAAGCGCGCCTTCGATGCCGTCCACGCGGCCCGTCGGTGGAGGAATTCGAAAAACTCCCGGCGCAGCGCCGGCAGGTCGGCGGCCAGCCGCACGGCGAATTCGCGCGAACGTGTCGATCCACTGCCGCGTCAGGACCGCGATCAGCCGCAGCAGCACCGGTTTCGCTTCGAACAGATCGCGGAAGCCGCCGGCTCGCATCGCTTCGACGAAAGAGCCGTAGCCCGCCGCGCGCGCCTTGTTGAAGCGCTCGTAAAGGGCTGGGGCGCAAAGCGCCGACAGTTCCGCGAGCAGCGATCCGCGCAGGCAGGCCCGCGCATTGGCGGTGAGATTGGCGGACACCGTGGGCTCGATGTTCGACCACACCAGCGCGTCCGCCTGTTCGACGGCCGGCACTAACAGTTGCTCGAACGGATAGGGTTCGGTGCCGCCGGGCAGCGTCGCTTGTTCGTTTTTTTTGCCCGGGCTTTGCAACGCAGCCTCGATCCACAGCGCGTCGTCGAGCCAGCGGCAGGGGAGCGGCGGGGCCGTCGGCGAACCGCTCCTCGACCTCGGCGGCTGACCAGCCGTCCCGGCCGAGCCGTCGGTTGAAGAGCTCGTCGTCGTCTGCCGCACAAGATCGCCGCCATGCGGCGAGCCGCCGCGCCGCCAGCGCGGCATTGCCTCCGCTCTGCGGAGCACGGCCGCGGGCGGCGAGCACGTAACGCGTGGCCAAAAGCTCGTCGATTGTCGCCGCGCGCGAAATCGGGGAAACGGGCCGGCGCACGAGAAAGCTATCCACCGCATTTCCTCCGGTCGCGTTCCCGGTCGGTCCGGAATGGCGTTTGACTGAGATGCGGTGGCGCCGCCGCCGTCTGATCCCGCACCAATTGCCGGTCCGCAAGGGGCGCTGAAATTAACCATTTTCCCGTCACAAATCAGCAACCTGCCGTGTCGCCCAGATAGACTTTACACTGTGCGCCGCCGATGATTTAATGTGCGTGTGGCGGGGGGGTCCAAAGATTTCTCGTCCTGCCTGGTGACTGCCGGCGCCGCTGGCGAACGAAAGGAACAAGGCTATGACTGACACCAAGATCGACCAGAGGGAAGAAGAGATTCTGTCCTTCAACGTTTCCGACGAGGCGCTGGAAGCCGCGGCGGGTTCCGTAAAGACGAAGGCTGGAGCTTTCACGCTCGCGTTCTGCTCCGGTCTCGACACTTGCCCGGGTGATCGCTCCTAACTCGCCTGAAGAATAGTTTAGGCTTCCTGGGGCGCAACCGCTTCGCTTGAATCGGTTGGCGCCCTAGAATTTTGGCAGTTGCGATCTACTCTCGCTCACCTGCTGTGCCAGGTTGAGTGAAGTCATTAAACGAGGTGCCGGAGGGGCTCCGGTACCTCGTTTTATTTTTGTTCTTTTTGGTTTTATTTTTGTTTCATTGTCGAGCGTGGCGAGATCGAACGCTGCGCGCTCGCGGCGCAATAGCCGCGGCGGTCGTTGCCATCGCGATGACCTCGATGCTGCGCGTGAAAAAGCGCAAATGAAAAAGAGACAAGCTTTCGCGATGCTCGCCTTCGCCGCTGTTAGTTCCGATAGAGGTTGGCCAGCAGGCCCGTCAGCGACTGCCGATTAGAAGCCAACGCCGATCATGGTGCCGTGACTGCTGTGGCCGCCGCTCGTCGCGGCTTGCTCGATCGCATGCGGCGCCGGCCGGGGAGCTTCTTCCAACTCTTCATGCCGCGGCGCCACCGGCGTGGGCTTCGTCGTAGCGACCTGCTTCTTCGGCGCCGGCTTTTCGTCGCTCTGCTTGGCGACCGGGGCGGTTTTCTCAATGGCGGCCACGCATTTGTCACCGTCGGCGACGCTGCCGGGCGAACAAACCAGCGGGCAAATCCGCGCCGACTGCTTCTTGAGATCGGTGACGAACGCGTCGCTGATATCGACGCTGCCTGCCGCCGGCTTGCCGCCGCGTACCGATTGATAATGCTGGATCGCGACCGTCGTGGTCGGGCTCAGTGCGCCATCGATCGAACCGGAATAACAGCCGACCCGAGCCAGCTCCTGCTGGGCCGAACGAATCAGCGCCGGCGTGTTCACGTCGGGAAGCGCGTTGGCCTTGTCGAGCGCCGCGACCACCATCGGACGCAACCGCTCGCAGGTCAGTCCCTGCTGGAGCTGTTGCAGATCGGCGCGGGCCTTGCTGCCCTGCGCCTGAAGCGACGTCAGCCGATCCTGTTCATTTTTGCAGGCCGCTTCGGCCTGCGCCTGAGCGACGCGCTGGGCGTCGAGCCGCGCCTTTTCGGCAGCCTGGGCCGCTTGCTGCGCGGCGGCGAGCGCCGCGGCTTGTTCAGCCTGCTTCTTGGCGGACTCGGCGTCGGCCTGCTGTTTTGCCTTGGCGGCCTCGGCCAGCGCCGCGAGGGCTGACTGATGGGCTTCCTCGTCGCGCTTGAGGGCGGCTTCACGCTCGGCGTCGGCTTGCGCCTGGGCGGCGGCCTTCGCTGCTTGTTGCGCGGCCGCAAGCGCCGCTTCCTGGGCTGCCTTTTGGCGGGCGGCTTCGTCGGCTTGGCGCTTGGCTTCCGCGATCTGCGCCTGCCGCTGGGCCTCGGCTGCCGCTTGCGCCGCCGCCTGCGCCTGCCGCTGGGCCTCGGCCGCCGCTTGCGCCGCCGCCTGGGCAGCCGCTTGCCGCGCGGCCTCTTCCTTCGCTGCCTGTGCCTTGGCGGCGCTCTCGATGGCGTCGACATGGGACTGGGCGACGTCGGCGAGCATCGAGGTCGGATATTTCTTGATAAACGCCTTGTAGTCGGCCTCGTTGCTCGAATCTTTGATCTTGTCCCAAGCGCGCTGCTCTTCCGAGGTCGGTCCGGACGGCGGCGACGGCTTCTGCGGGACCTCGAGCGACGCGACGGCGGGGGCTTGCGGCGTCGGTTTGGCGGCGGCCGGGGGTAGCGTCGTCGTCAGATTTCGTTCGCCGCTCTCGGCCGATGCAACCACCATCGGCTTCGCAGCCACCGAAGCCGTCTCGGTGGTATCGCCGCCAAGCTTGGTGATCTGGGCACGAGCCAGATCGGCGTAGAAGCCGGTCGGGTGCTGGGTCAGGAATACCTGCCAGGCGCCCTTGGTGCCGATTTTCTCGACCAGGCTATAGTCGCTGCGCACGCCGTCGGCATCGCTGCTCGACGCGGTTTGGGCCGGCTGATCGGGCGCCGGAACGATCGCTACATTGCCGCCACCGAGCGAGCCGTAGACGAAAGGCTCCTGGCGATTGTCGGTCTTCTTGAGCACCTCGTCGCGCACGCGGCCGAAGGCCAGGCGTACGTCGAGGCCCGGCACGAACAGATTGTCCATCAAGGCGGTGGCGAACGGGCTGTGATCGCCGTTGCCGTCTTCCGCCTGCGAGCCTGCTTTGGCCGCATAGGCGACCAGCGTGTTGATGCTGGTCGGCTCGGTGGCCGTCAGTCCGGCAGTGATGCCGCGCGAGGCCATGCGCTGCTGCTTCATGGTCCGCGAGAACGGATTGTCGCGGCACGCATCGAGGATGATGACGCGGAGCTTCTTGGCGCCGTCGACCGATTCGATCAGGCGGTCGAGCGGAATGGCTTCGTCATCGGCGTCGCGGTCGCTGGCCAATTTGGCATCGACCGGAACCACGTAGTTGACGCCGTGGATTTCGATGCCGTGGCCCGCGTAATAGACGACAGCGATATCGGCATCGGCGGCCGCATCTTCAAATTGGCGAATCGCGCGTTTGAAATCGAGATTGCCGAGGTCGTAGGCGGTGCTGACGACGTCGTAGCCAGCCTTCGTAAACATCGCCGCTACCGCACGCGCGTCGCGCGCGGGATTGGGGAGTGCCGGAGCATTCTGATAAGCGGAATTGCCGATGATGAGCGCGACGCGCTTATCCGACGCGAGCGCAGACTCGGCCGACAGCGAGGTCCAAAGAACCCCAACAGCCAACGCGATGATCTGGGCGACTCGCATTTTCATCCGTCGTTCCTCACTGCACCATCTGTGCAGGGCACGTGCCGAAAATCGGCGGCTGATGAGGACGAAATTCCAATTTCAAGCCCCTAACTTAGCACCCGGAATACGCCCGGACAATGTCGCAGTGACCGTTTTCGCTGCCAAACCGCCAGCGTTTCGACACTGGGTAAAAGCACTCGGTAAAGATACTGGGTAAAGACAGTGGGTAAATGGGCCCGGAATGCGCCCCGCGGCTGCGGGGCGCGTTCCGGCCGGCGCTTACCGACTGGCCGTAGCCTTCGCACTCATATTGACGATCTCAACCCGACGGTTCTCGGCGGCAAAAGGTTCAGCCTTGTTCTTCAGGTCGCGCTTGCCGTAGCCGGCGGTCGTAAGGTTATCGGCGGAAACCTGCAGCTTCTGTACCAGATAGCCCTTTACGGCCTCGGCGCGGCGCTGCGACAGCAGTTGGTTATACTGGTCGCCACCTTTGGCATCAGTGTGGCCGCTGATCACCACCACCGCATTTTTCAGCACGTCGGTGTTGAGCGCCGTCCCGAGCTCTTTCAGCTGCGGCTCGGCCTTGGGGGTGATGACGGCCGAATTGTAATCGAAGTAGATCTCGAGATCGATCTTCGCCTTGTCCTTGGCGAGATCGGCCACGTGGTTGCTTTCCTCGACACTGAGCGAACGCGCGCGATGGCGCAGGCTTTCGATAAACGCCTGGTCGGGCGCGCTGATGGCGGCCTGCGATGACGGGCTGACGCTGAGGCTCCGGGTGATCGGCGCGGCGGGCGGAGCCAGCGCATTGAGAATTTGGCTGGATGTTACGCTCTGGGCCGCGGCCGATATGGTCGTGGCCGACAGGCAGAGCCCGCCGACGAGCAGCGATGACACCACTAAGGCTGCGGCTTTAAAGGGAGAAAATAGCATAATCAGCTCCTCTGTAAGGGGGCAGGGAGGGCCCTATTGGCGCGCCTTCTTCCTGGGTGCGCAGTCGCCGGTATTCCAAGGGTTCGCCCACCACCTTTCCCAATAGGCGGCGGCAATTCGCCAATTCCGGTGGGACCGAGTAAATTTTTTTCGGGCCCAAGCACCGGAACGGCCCCCGGAAGACCGTCCTATATCACAAAACAAAGGCTGCTGCCGATACCCGCGCGGCGAATTTCGACAATATCATCGCGTGTGACACGGCTAACTTGAACGCATAATGTGCAACGTGAACAGGTGGAATGCGATGATAAACAGACAGCGCTTTGGAATATTCCTGATGACCTCGGCTCTGTTCGGTGGCTTCGTGCTTCCGGCGGCCGCCGCTGAGTTCACTCCCGCGCCGGGTGCGGTGGCACCTGCTACGACTTCCGCTCCGGTAACCGCCACGCCCTCCCCCGGTCGCTGCTGCCCCCGCGCCGGCAGCCGCCGCTCCGGGGCTGGTCGCCACCACACCGGCGGCGGCTAAGACCGCGAAGGCTGCGCCCGTGCACCACGCCACGCACAAGGTTGTTGCCAGGGTCGCTGCTCCGGTCAGCGAGCCGGCGCAACAGCGGGCTTCCGAGTATGTGATCGCCAGTACGGCGCCGAACGTCGGGCAATGCCGCACCTGCGGGTTTCCGATTATCTTCGGGATCGCGTACTGAATTGCGGGAATGAACCCGGCGATCGTCTCCAGACACACGATCGAGGCGATACAAGTGAAAAACCCGGGCCAGAGCCCGGGTTTTTTTAATGCTGGCAGTTGGGCTGTAAGGACGGCAAGCGGTTCCTAGAACCGATAATTGACGCCGATCTTCTCTTCCCAGATGTGCAGGCCGACGCTGACCGGAGTCGGGCCGTTATTGGGATCGTTGGCAACGAGGTTCCGATTGCCGAAGCTGATATAGTCTGCCTCGCCTTTGGCCGACCAATGCGAGGTCAGAGCGTATTCGGTGCCCCAGCCGACGACCCAGCCGCCGGTATACTTGCTGCCGAGGAATCCATTGGTGAAGGCGCCGGACGCATTGGTACAATTAAACGCGCCCGGAATGTTGAATGCTCCGTAGTTGCAGTTCGCCGAGAACTGCTCGTTGGTCCAGGCGCCACCAGCCTTGGCATAGAACAGCGCCCGGTCCCAGGCGTAGCCGACCCGCGCCGTCGCGGTCGCAATCCAGTTGACCGACGCGTTACAGGTCATCTCGTACATGCCGCTCAGAATCACGACGGGAAAGACGCCGCCAGACGAATTCGGGCCGCAAGCATTCCCGCCCTGAGTCTTGGTGCTGCCGAGGTCTGCCTCCACGCCGACTACGTAGGCTCCGGACTGATAGTTGTAGCCGACATCGCCGCCGAACAAATAGCCGGCGACATGCGGAGCGGTCGAACCATTCGCCACCGTCCCCGTATAGCCCAGATTTGCCGTGCCCTGGACAGCGCCGCCGAAGCCACCGACATAAAAGCCAGTCCAGCTGACGGCTTCGACGGCAGGAGGTGCCTTGGCCTTGAGCGGCAGAATGGACTTCGACGGCGGATCCGGGGAGAACGTGTAGCGAAGACCGCCCGATCCGCTCCAGCCTGAAAGGTTAGATCCGTCGCGGTAGTCCGCGCGAATGAACTCGGACCAGCCGGTGGTCCCAACCACTGCGGCAATGCCGACTGAGTATTGCTCGTAAGTGCCGAATGTCGAAGTCGACACCTGCCGAGGTCACGGTCGCCGGGCCATTGGGAGGGCCGGGGAAGCCAGCGAAACCGGTCGCCGCAAAACCCGGGGCGCTGGCGAAGTTTGCATTGAGATTTGAGCCGAATTCGTGCCAGACGCTGACCGCGCCAAACGGCTGGTAGATCACGTTGCCGCTTTCGATCGACTCGCCAAACCGAAGGCCCACGCGACCGATATCGCTATGCACCGTACCGATAGTGAGCGTGCCGGGGAAGCTGTCACCCGAACCGGCGCCGGCGGTCAGAAAGTTCAACGAGTCTACCTTGGTCTGCGAGACCAAGAGGCCGGCTGACGGCTCAATGAACCAATTCGTATTGGGCACCGCCCATTGGTAAGAAGCCGACGTTGCGAAAGTCCAGCCGTGGGCGTCGACGTTCTGGTTGAGGACATTGGCAATCGGGGCATCGAGGGCCGTCTGGTAGTACTCAGTCCGCAACAGCGCATCAACGGCAAAGCCGCCGCTGCTGGCCGCACCGTAGATACCGATGAAGGGAACATGCGTCGAGCCGACGAATTCGCCGCCGCCGACGGTGCCAAATCCAACGGTATTGTTCGCGAATCGTCGGGTACCCGCCGACAAGGCTGGTTTTGGCGCCCAGGTCGCCCGCGGTTACGCCGCTATGAAAGTTCCAACCGTTGATGTTGAGCTTGGCAAGGTCGCTTCCCACCTGGATGCCGCCGAAATTCACATCCACTTGCTGGGCACACTGTACGGCGATGGTCGCCGTGGCCGCCGCGCCGAACAGTGGCGGGTTGCCGGTTCCGGTTGCGGAGCCGGTGCTGGTGCTCTTGATACTCACGTTTCCGTCGACACCGCGAACCCACACGCCGCCGCCCTGCTGACCAGGCGCGGGATTCGGCGGGCTGCCAATAAAGGCCGTGCTTTGCAGCAGGAAGGCCGTATTCGCGGCGGCGATCGTGCCGCCGAGCATGCTCGACACCGCGGCGGGCGAAATGCCTGCAGCCGGCAGATTCCCTACAGTTGCCGGCGCCGGGATACAATTTTCCGCCTGCGCCGCCGATACGGCAAAAAGTGAAACGGTCAGGGCCAATCCCGCGGCAACAGCAGTCGCACGCCGCCGGTAGCGTGTCTTGCCTGCCGGAGCCACGGCGAAGGACGCTTCGATAGCGTGCGTTCCAGTGCGAGTTCCCACGAACATCCGACCGCCCCTGTATTGTACAATTTTCGGTAGGCTTTTCGCCCCACTTAGGCCGCAGTATAAATCCCTTTCGAGGGACGGAAAGGCCCGCAAAGTCTGGAAGCCTGTGAACAGCGTTTTATTCCACGTGGTGTGTCGATTCAGCAACAAGGGCGTTAAATTGATTTTTCATAACCCTCCGTCAACCATTTGGCGCGGTCCGAATGGGAATTGCATCAATGAGTTGAAGCGTTGCGTCCGGACAGCCGGACGGCTATCTTTGGTCTTGGCTGTAGCGCTCCACGGCCGGGGGGCTCTATCAAGGGTAGGGCGCTTTGCCACTCCGCGAAACCTAGCTCTCGACGGTCGGTTTCTGTATTTTCTCAAAAACTCGCCGTTTCGTCCCTGTGACGCGCGGCGCTGCTGCGTCATGACGGTCCATCGGGTGCCATGAGACAGCGTCTCATCGTCTTTATCGGCTCGCTCCTTCTGGCGACGGCCGCTCCGTCCCTTGGTTCCGCCGCGCAGAATTCCGGCTTCGCCTTGGTCATCGGCAACGCCGACTATCCCGATGCGGATGCGCCGCTGAAGGATCCCGTCAACGATTCCCATGCGGTCGGGGAAGAACTTCGGCGCCGCGGCTTCGACGTCACCGTCGGCGATAACCTGAAGAAGGGGGCGATGCAGAAGTCGCTCGACGAGTTCTATGCAAAAATTACCTCCAACTCGATGGCGGTGGTTTTCTTCAGCGGTTTCGGAATTCAGTCCGACCGGCAAAGCTATCTGATCCCGGTCGACGCGCAGATCTGGAATGAAAGCGACGTCCAGCGCGACGGCTTCAGTCTTGACAAGATTCTGGCCGAACTGACGCGCCACGCTGCCGGCATTAAGGTCGCCATCGTCGACGCATCCCGGCGCAATCCATTCGAGAGCCGCTTTCGCAGCGTTGCGGCAGGGCTTGCCGCGGTCAGGCCGCCGCGCGGTAGCGTGGTCATGAGCGCGGCTCCGCCCGACACCGTGGTCGAGACCGACCCTCCGGTATTCGTGCCCCAGCTCTTGGCCGTGTTGAAGGCCTCCGATACCACTATCGAGCAGACCTTCAACCACACCCGGCTCGATGTCTCGCGTCTGACGAATGGCCAGCAGGTGCCGTGGTTTTCGTCGTCGCTCGACGTCGATGTCGCACTCGGACATCCGGCCCCGCCCGCTGCTGTGGTGGCGGTGGCTCCGCCAGCCGCTGCGCCGGCGGTGGCTCCGCCAGCCGCTGCGCCGGCGGTGACTCCGCCAGCCGCTGCCCCGACCCCGCCGCCGCCGCCTGCTGCTGTCGCGACCGCCGCTCCCGAAAAGCCGGCGCCGCCGCCCGCACCCGCACCGCCACCGCCGGCCGCGGCTCCACCGGCGGCTGCCGCGCCTGCGACCCCTGCGCCCGCGACCCCTGCGCCCGCGGCTGCCCCCGTGGTGGCGACCGCCGCCTCGGATCCGGAGGCCGAAGCGCGGCACGATTATGTCTTGGCCGAAGATACCGGGACCCCTGAAGCCTGGGGGGCGTTCATCGCCAAACACCCGTCGGGATATTATTTCGATATGGCGAAACAGCAGCTCGCCAAACTGGTGCCCCTGGCGCCGCCGGCTGCGCCGCCGCCTCCACCTCCCGTTGCCGCAGCGCCGCCGCCAGCTGCGCCGCCACCACCACCTCCCGCCGCGGACAAGACTGCCGCGGCCAGTGACGCGGACACTCCCACCGATCTGCCGGGCTTCTACCGGCGCGGCCAGCGCCGCGCGATAAATGGCGACTACGACCTCGCCATCCAGGATTTCACCCAAGTCATCCGCCGCGACCCCAAGCATGCCGGCGCGCTCAACGACCGGTGCTGGGTCCGCGCACTCGTCGATCAGCTGCAAGATGCGCTGAAGGACTGCAACGCGGCGCTGCAAATCGCGCCGAATTATCCGGACGCGCTCGACAGCCGCGGCTTGGTCGATTTGAAACTCGGCAGCTTCGAAAAAGCGATCGCCGACTACAATGCCGCTCTGGTGCTCGATCCCAAGCACGCTTCCGCGCTCTACGGCCGCGGCATCGCCAAGAAGCGTAGCGGCGATGCCGCCGGCAGCAAAAGCGACATTGAAGCGGCGAAGGCCATCCAGTCGAGCATCGCCGAAGAGTTCGCCGGCTATGGTATCAAATAGCGGGCCGGCTGCGGTGAATCCCGTTATTGTGCGGGCCGGGAATCCGTCGTTTATGGCTCAGGAAGAAGATCGTTTTGTTGGACGCTGCGGCGCGAGCAGCCTCCTGCAGTCGACCACGATCGCCGATTTGACCGTCTGCTGGGACCGTTGGTTCTACGGACTTCAACATGATATGGATCAAAATCGCGATTGCCGCGGTATCGGCGCTGGCACTCCTGATTTTCCTGGGCTTTCCATCAAATTTTTTGGTCGACACGGTGAGATCCCGAATCGAAGCCGGCACCGGCTATCGCCTCCGTTTCGGTGGCGAGACGACGGTGCGATTCTGGCCGGCGCCGGCGATTTCGTTTCGCGCCCTGGCGTTCGGACGCGACCGAATTGCTGAACTCTCGCTGCGGCGTCCGGCGCTGCGCCTGCCGCTGTGACGCGAGCGCGTCGCGCCCGCGCCGGGCACGCTGGAGTGCCCCGCGAATGTCCCCGGATTCGCAATGACCGGGCCGCCGCGATCGCCCGGGTCGGACCAAAGGGCCGGTCACAAGGGCCAGACACAAGCGCCGGTCACAACAGGCCGTCCGGTAACGATGGCGGCTGCAACCTTACGCTAGACACCATCATCGACAATCTTGGCGGCATCTCGAGCATGGCTGAGCACGGCGATGCATCCGAAAGAGCAATCCGGAAAATTGCGGTGGAGTAGACCGGCCTCGCGCGACATGGTGGGTTAGCCCGACGCGCGGGTTGCCGATTGTGCTTAAGCTAGCGTTGCCCCCGGGAGGGGCCAGGATGGACGAGTCCGGCCATTTACCAATAAGATTTTTTTCCGATTCCGCGCCGGAATCGGTCGGTTTAGGCCGTCAATCTCGTGCGCGCCTACCGGCGCAACAGTCCGGACTGACGGAATTGGCCAGGATGACCGGCGCCCAATTGCGCCTCTACGCCTGGAGTCAGCTGCCGGACCGGCATCGCGACGAGGTCTGCCGGCTGGTTCGCGTGCGGTGCGAGGCGTTTATTGGGTCGGTTCGTGTCGAGAGGGGCCACCGCAAGACCGAAGTCGACCGACTGGTCAGCGAGGTAGTGGCGCATTTACTGCGCGCGACGTCGCTGCACCGGGATGAAAACGTGATGGAGAGCGATTTGTCGGCCGTTCAAACCAAAGCGCCGTCGGAGGCCGCAGCAGCGAACGCCAAGGCGTCCGCGCCGCCGCCGTGGCTCGCGGCGGGACGAATCGATAACTCAGAGCCGGTCCGCGACGCCCGGGTGATCTGGCTGTTGGATGAAACCTGCAACCGCCAGGCCCTGCTGCACCGCTACGAAGACATGCGGCGCCGCGATCGCGGCGGCAAATGGGACGGCTCGGGTTACCCTTTGGTCGCCGTCGATGAGCAGACCATCGAGCAATTGAGCGGCCACTACGATCCGGCGGAAAGCGAAGCCAATTCGCTCTATGCCGAGGACTCGCGCCGGGCCTGGTCCGGGCTCGTCTATCTGGCCGAGCATCAATTCGGTCCCGGCGATGACGTCGTCGCGCTGGTGCAGGTGCTGGCCCGCGATCGCGAGACCCAGGAATCGTTCGGCAGTCAGTGGCCGATCGGCAAGATCGTGCGGGTCCTCAATGCCAGCCAATCGCCGGCAGCGTGGAACGATGACCGGGTCGAAAACGCCAAGCGGCGCCTGACCAAATTCATCGCGAAATTCAAACACGAACACGGCCTCGATGCCGTCGATCTGCGTGCGCTTCTGGCGCGCTATGCCCGCCAACGGCAAGCCGTTGTCGGGCCCAATACGCCAGCGAAATGAGATTCGCCGCGTAAGGATATGGCCGGACCCGATGCCTGATAACCGCTCCGAGAATGCGCTGATGACGCTGTTGGCGTTTGAGGCGGAAGATTACTCCGGTGGGCCCGGGGCGGTGTCGCCCGACACGGGCCTGCCGAAGCTCGACGAACGCGCGGCAGCCCTGGCGAATACGTTCAGCGGACCGGACGGAATCGTCACCGTTGAAATGCGCGCGGCCGCGCGCGACCAGATGTTGTCTGCGATGGCGGCCGATCTGGTCGACGAGACAACGCCTTTGGCGTCAAGGCCCGAGGTGCCACGCGATGTCGCTTCGCCGGTCACCTTTGTCAGGCCCCGGGTGGCCGCCAAGGCCCCGGCACAAATATCGGCCGGATTCTTCCGCAGCCTGCAGGACTTGATCGCGTCGGCCGCAGGACCGTTCACGATACGCGGTCTCGGCATGGCGGCGGTGCCGCTCGTGGCCTTGTTGGTGGCGGGCTCGTTATGGACGCAAAACTGGTTCACCGGCGCTGACGTTCCGGGTCAAGCAGGGCCGAAAGACGGCGCGGCAATTCCGCCACCGGCCATGCGAAGCCTCGGCCCGCAGACGGTCGATAACGCCGCGGAGCGAAATCTTGAGTCCGCGATTGCCGCCGAGGAGGCGGCGCATGGCCGCTCGACGCCCGCCGTCGCCCGCGATCTCGTCGATTTGGCCGGTCTGTTCCGGGCCGACGGCCGTTACGCCGACGCCCAGGCCTTGTGCGAACGCGCGCTGATCATCGAAGATCAGGCGCTTGGACGCAAAAATCCGGAAACGATCCGCACCGCCCAGGAGCTTGCGGCGATCTATCGCGCTCAAGGCCGGAACAAAGACGCCGACGCCATTCTTACGCGCTCCGATCAACCATAACCCGCTCTTCGCGTTAAAAGTGGGGTGACGGCGGCGCGAAAAAGTCCGATGATGTAATGTTCGCTGTCTGTGGAGTCCGGCACGAATGTCGGCGGCAGCGTTTATCTTATGGGAACGTTGCGTGGGGAATCGGGCATGAAATTCGCAAACGCACAGCTGAAAATTCCGGCGGCATTCTTTTTTGCCGCGGCCTCGGTATCGACTGTATTCGCCGCGCCGGCACAATCGCCGGCCGCCATCGTGGAAGATGTGGAAGGCAAACCGGACGGCATCCAGCTGATGGACTATGTCCTGCCCGGTCAGGTCATAAAGCTGGGGCCCAAGGATTCGATCGTGCTCAGCTATCTGACCTCATGTAGGCACGAGACGATCGTCGGGGGCACCATCACCATCGGTACCGACCATAGCGAGGTGTCGGGCGGCACGGTGCAGCGAACGGTCAGCCAATGCGGCGGCGGCGCGATGGCGCTCACCACGCAACTCGCCGACAAAAGCGCCGCTATGGCATTCCGCCAGGTACCCGAGGACGCCGCCAAGAAGCCGCTGCAGCCGCAGCTGACGTTGTACGGCCGGTCGCCGGTCGTCGAGCTGAAGCCGATCGGCGCGCTGGTGATCGAACGGGTCGACGTTCCGGGCGAGCGGCACGACTTCGTCCTTGCCGACGCCCATATCCTGCACGGCAAATTCCTCGATCTTGCGGCTTCCGGGGTGACGTTGACGCAAGGCGGCATCTACCGGGCGCGAATCGGCACCGAGGAAATCGTCTTCAAAGTCGACAAGCAGGCCGAGTCCGGATGGACGCCGATCGCCGGCCGGCTGCTCAGATTGCAGACGAATTGATCGCTTACGCCAGGCGTCATGATATCGATCCGCGTTCGTGACGCGTTTGCAGCCCTTCTCATCGCCATTTGCGCCGGCACCTTCACCCAATTGCCGGCGCTCGATACCTTGCACGGCCTCTCGATCGATGATCTGACGGCGCTGCGTTGGCACATCTATGGGCCGATCCACGATCCGGCCTCGTCGCCGGCCGTCGTCGTGGCGCTCGACGAAGACACTTATCGCACGCCGCCTTTCGCCGGCACGCCGAGCGTCACCTGGACGCGCGAAATCGGCGTCGTGCTCAACGCCATCATCGCCGGCGGCGCCAAAGTGGTCGGCTTCGACATCGTGTTTCCAACCTCGATCGAGCAATCGGAAATACCGTTCGGCGACGAAACCGTCGGCGCCAAAGTGCGCGGTTTCGATGGTGATTTCCTGCGCGCGTTGGCGCTCGGGGCGCGGGCCGGAAAGGTCGTGCTGGGCGAGGCTCAGCACGGCCCGTACCCGATTCAGCCCGCGCCCGGGCAGCGTATCGCCGTCGGCGAATATCGCAATATCAGATCGTTGAACGCCTACACGGATGCGGATGACATCATCCGCCGCATGCCGCTCACCATCACCACCGACGGCAAACCGGTTCCGGCGATGGCGGTCGAACTCGCCGCGCGCGCGGCCAACAGCGCTCCCGAACTGCGGGCAGACGGCGGCATGATCCTCGCCGGCTATCGGATTCCGCCCGGCGTACCCAATACGCTTACGCTCAATTTCGACGGTGGCGCCGACGCTATCCCGACCTTCTCGTTGGCCGATCTGCGCGCCTGCATCGCCAAAGGCGACACGGATTTCTTTCATCGCAACTTCGACGGCAAAGTGGTGCTCATCGGCACCCGGCTCGATGTCGAAGATCGTCAGATCACCTCGAAGCGCTACGCAACCGGAGCCGAGGGCGTGAACGGCCCCCGCTGCGTCGACACCGCGCCGGCCGCGACCGCAAACAGCTTTGCCCGCGACTCCATCGCCGGCGTCTATATCCACGCCACGGCCGTCGACAATCTGCTCGACCACGATGTGCTGATCGAACTCGGCCGGCTGACCAACGGCCTGATCGCGGTCGCGTTTTCCGCGCTGGCGGCCTTCACGGTCTTGCTGCTGCCGCTGTTCGCCGCCATTCTCGGCGTGCCTCACGGCGGCGGTTGCCTGGGCGGAACTTGCGACCTTCGCCTTCAGGCACGCCGTCGTGCTGCCGCTGATCGAAACGGTGGTTGCCGGCGGCATCGCCATCGCGACGACGACCGGATACCGCTTTCTGATCGCCGACAAGGACCGGCGCTTTCTGCGCAAGAGCTTCGCGCTCTATCTCGCACCCGCCGTTATCGAACGGATGATGACGTCGAACAAGCCGCCGACGCTCGGCGGCGAAATGCGCAACGTCTCGGTATTTTTCTCGGACGTCGCCGGTTTTACGTCGATCTCGGAAAAGCTCGCACCGACAGATCTCGTCGGGCTGATGAACGAATATCTTTCGGCGATGACCGACGTCATTCAGGAGCATGGCGGCTTCGTCGACAAATATATCGGCGACGCCATCGTGGCGATATTTGGCGCGCCGCTCGACGACCCGGACCATGCGACCAACGCGGTGCGCGCGGCGCTGCGCTGCCGCGAACGCTTGGTCGAACTCAACCGCACCGTCCCGGCCTTGCAGCAACGCGATATGGCGCAGCGCATCGGGCTCAATTCGGGCGACGCGCTGGTCGGCAATATCGGCTCGCGGCAGCGTTTCAATTATACGGTGATGGGCGATGCGGTGAATCTCGCCTCGCGGCTCGAAGGCGCCAACAAATATTTCGGCACTTCGATCCTGGTGTCCGAGACCACGTACAATCTGTCGCGCGCCGCCTGCTCATGGCGCGAGATCGATCTCATTCGCGTCGTCGGCCGGGCGGAGCCGGTGCGAATTTACGAGCCGCTGGCGCCGAAGGGCCAGGAGACCGAATCCCAGGTGATGCATGCCGCCGATTATGCGAGGGCCCTGGCGCGCTGGCGTTCGCGGGATTTCACGGCATGCGTCAAGGCGTTGTCGGTCAGCGCCGTTTCCGATCCGCCGTCGTGGTTGCTGCACGAACGGGCGCAACAGCTTGCGGCGCATCCGCCGGGGCCAGACTGGGATGGCATCACCGCCTTGGAGACCAAATAGGCGCGCTCCGACGCCCGGCGATTTACCGCAAATTCGGCGGTGGTTCCGCCAAACGATCGAGCAGAGCGCGCCAATGCTCGAGGCTTTGTCGGCGGGTAAATCGCGCATCGAGCATTTGCCGTGCCCGCATCCCCATGTCCGCGGTCAAATCGGGCCTACGTGCCATGGTCGCCAAGGCACCGGCTAGCGCGTCGGCATCGCCAGGCGTGATGACGTATCCACAGCGATAGTGCTGCACGAGTTGTCCGAGTTCGCCGTTTTTATCGCCGATGACGACGACCGGCTTTGCGGCGGCGGCTATGCCGTAAAACTTGCTCGGAACGATCAAGCCTTCGAGCTTCGGATTGAGCGACAGCCAATGCGCATCGGCAGTACCGAGCGAATAGGGCAAGAGGGCGCGGTCCTGATAGGGCAGGAAACGGAACACGCCGCCGAGCCGCCGCTCCTCGGCGATCTTTCTTAGTTCGTCAAAGCGTTTGCCGCCGCCGATCATCAAGAAAACGAAACGCGGATCGTCGCATAGCCGTTCGGCTGCCGCCAGCACGGTTTCGAACTCATGCGCCCGGCCGAGATTCCCCGAGTAGCCGAACACGAATTTATCGGCCAAACCCCATTCACGGCGCAGCGAATTATCGGCCGGCGCGATGGGCGCGATCTCCTCATCATTGCACCAGTTCGGTATGACATGAATGCGCTCCGGCGCGGCGCCCAGCTCGCGGGTCTTGCGGCCCATCAGCTCGCCGACGACGACGGTCGCAACTGCAGCCCGCAGCGTGCGATCGCGCAACGCGCGGAGCGTCATGCCGAGCGGACCGCGCATCATGGGGATGCCGAGCTCGATGGCGGTTTCCGGATAGATATCCTGCAGCCAATTGATGAGATGGGTCCCGGTCCGACGCACGGCGGAGAGCGCCACGACCGACGTCAAGGGCGGATCGGTTTTGGCGATGACAAAATCGCCGGCGCGCGCGATCGTGGTGAGGCCAGCTCGAACCGATCGGTAGAACGACAGGTAATCGACGGCGCGTCCGGCGAGGGCGCCGCGACCGAATTGGGTCGACGAAACGCGGTGCACGTTGACGCCATTGATGGTTTCGCGATCCGGCAATGACGCCTTGGGGTCGTCGTAAATCTGCATGCCGGTGACGACATGCACGTCGCGGCCGCTCGCGACCAAGTGAAAGGCGAGATCGGAAAGTACCTGGCTGGTCGCGGAATGGTCGGGGAAAAAATATCGATTGACGAAAATCAAGCGCGGCATCTGAACTCGGTCGCTGGTGTTCCGATTTCGGGGTGTTGAGGGATGCAGCTTAACATTGGTAGGCCTTGGCGTCGAAACGGTAGCAACAGATCTGTACTCGCAGGATCCGCTCGCATCGAATCATGACCGAACGTTAGCATTTTGCTCGAGAATGATCCTTCGGATAGCCGACGCCCGTATCAACAGTTGAGTCTAGACACCAAGCGTCGAACACAGGTTGGGCACGAGTTTTGGCATTTTCGGCCTGAAAGAATTATTGTCGGCCACATCGGTTTACTATTGTCGCGCCTCGAGGCCAGAGAGCCAGTCGAGCGATTGCGTCATCGACGGCAGGAGGGCTAGAGCTCCAGTCGCGGACAGGTGATTTGTATCTATATAAGCAGGCTGCTCGTTGACTTTAATTTTGCATAACATCCCAGGGCACATTGAAGGTAGCGGATCAAAAACACGTAGATTTTGAGGAAACTCCCGAACCATGTGTGCGGCAATCTCACAAATCACCGCTTGCTGGCTGAGATAATCCGATGTCGTCACGGCACATTTCTCCGCAGCAAGTCTGCCTAGGCACTTTTCGAGTGGAAACTTCAATTCCGGGGGTGATAGAATTAGAAGTACTCGAGCAGAACGGCTCGCCAGATCGGAAATTTCATTATCCAACTTAGCTTCGAGCATCCTGCGCGCGTCGCTTCGAGTGGAGACGCTCCTATCAATTCGACCCACCCAAGGTTCGTAAACGGATATATTCGGTTGCAGGAGGTAAGCAGTCCACCGTGCTGCGAGGACTACTCCTATATTTTTGGGCCCGCGCCCGGCATCACGCTCACGTATAAACTCCGCGATTGTTGCGTAATGCGCATCATTGGCCCTCGGACAGTCCTGAATGGCGTAGCCACCGAGAACGGGCGTTACCCGCCGAAGCGGCGGGCAGCCTGTCTCCATCAGAAAAACTACATCGATCGGATCGTGACGCGCGCCGGACCATGATCGGATTGCGGGCTCCAGAACCCCGGCGTGCAAATCGCCGATGACGAAGATGCGCGCAGCCGGCGTCTCAATAGTCGGCAATGAACTTGCCGCCGGGAGTAAATCGTCTCCCGCCGCCGGAGAGCCGCTTAATGCGACAGACTGTGCCCACAACCCAAGGATCGTAGCGACGCAGGCAACGACCACGCTGCTGACGAGACCGCCTGCCAGGACAGTACCACTTCGAAACTTTGGAAGTATACGAAAGCGCAGCGGCCGCTCGATGAAGCGCTCTGTAACATCCGCGATCAACAATGACAGAAGTCCGATCGCCGTGTCGCGGATTGGACTAGGCTCAAGCAACGTGAGCCTCGCAATGGCAAGGAGCGGAAAATGCCAGAGATACCAAGGGTATGAAACCCGCCCAATCCACAGCGCGGGGGGCGAAGCGATCACTCGATCTATCGCCGGATGCGGAGTAAGGACGTGACCCAGAATGATAAACGCGGTTCCCATGACCGGCAGCAACGCCAATGGGACCGGAAAGAACTCTCCGGGCATAATCCAGACGGCGGACAATCCGATCGCCCCCAGCCCAATCCATGCGAGAGAGTTAGAAAACGTAGGCCAAACAACAACGCGCCTTGAAGGCCAGATTGCGAGGATTGCACCGATTGCAAACTCCCAGACCCGAAAGGGTGTCCAGAAAAAAACCAGATCAGGCCGCGTGGTCCGCAACACAATGCTGGCGACCAATGACGCCGATAGGATTAACGCTGACGTAATCAGCAAAGCCTTTGTCAACGACGACCTCGATCGTCGTCCCCGAGCGGCCGCGAGCCAAATGAGGACCGGCCAAAACAGATAAAACTGTTCTTCAACGCCGAGGCTCCACGTATGTAGGAGCGGCTGAAATTCGCTCGGCCCGCCAAAGTAGTCGCGAAGCCACCAATCGAAATAAATATTAGACGAATATAGGCTTGCGGCTATCGCTGCTCGCGCAACCTCCTGAACCTCGCGCTGCGCCGGCGACAATAGCAAGGCGGCCAGAGCCAACGTGGATAGCAATACCAAAAGGAGGGATGGGAAGAGGCGACGAACGCGCCGCGCGTAGAAGGCTACGAAGTTAATCGATCCGGTTGCCGCACATTCATCAAATAAAATACCTGTTATTAAGAAGCCGGAGATAACAAAAAAAACGTCAACGCCCACAAAGCCGCCGTGAAAAATGGGTAGGCCACAATGGTATCCAACCACTATGGTTACGGCAATTCCGCGAAGCCCGTCGATGTAGCCGAGGTGTACTCCGGCGGGTTTAGCCTCCGACATTCGTTAAGTCCCGTTAGGCGATGGGGATAAGACCTCGAATTCCCCATTCAAAAGGTCGAGCTGCAATCGGATCTTGGAGGATTGTGAAGTTGAGTCTCGGGCAACACCAGATCTCTCATATAACCCGTATGAGGTTTTCGGTTATATGTGGGGCGAGGAGCGGCTTCAGAAGAACAGAGCTGTGGACCACTCCGGCGCTTGTGGGCCTCGACATCAATGAAAATTTCATCGGTGTCGACCCGACTTATCCGATACATCGATTGATTTTGGCTGATAGACGTAGGGCTAAATTCCTGCGCCCTGCTCGTGATTGATGTAGGGCCGGATGGCGTCGTCCTTCAGAAGGTTCTCGAAATAGGCGATGGTGCGGATGAGGCCTTCCCGAAGCGCGCGTCTGCGGCGCCCATCGCAGCAAGTCGTCGGCCTTCGAAATATCGGGACGCCGCTGCCGCGGATCGTCCTGCGGCCGCGGCCGATGCACGATGCGCGAGCGCGATCCCGGTCAGTTCGATCACCTGCGACGGCGAGTTCCAGCATGGTGAACTCCGTCGGATTGCCGATATTGATCGGTCCGGTCACGTCGTCGGCGGTAGCCATCAGCCGCACCAGGCCGTCGATCAGATCGTCGACGTAGCAGAACGATCGCGTCTGCAGGCCGTCGCCGAACACGGTGATATCGCGGCCGAGCAGCGCCTGCACGATGAAGTTCGACACCACGCGGCCGTCGTTCGGATGCATGCGCGGGCCGTAGGTGTTGAAGATGCGCGCCACCTTGATGCGCAATTTGTGCTGGCGCCAATAATCGAAGAACAGCGTTTCGGCGCAGCGCTTGCCTTCGTCGTAGCAGGAGCGCGGGCCGATCGGATTGACGTGGCCCCAATAGTCCTCGGTTTGCGGATGGACGCTGGGGTCGCCGTAGACTTCCGAGGTCGAGGCCTGCAGGATCTTGGCGCGCAGCCGCTTGGCGAGACCCAGCATATTGATGGCGCCGTGCACGCTGGTCTTGGTGGTCTGCACCGGATCGTGCTGATAGTGGATCGGCGACGCCGGGCAGGCCAAATTGTAGATCTGATCGACCTCGACATAGAGCGGAAACGTCACATCGTGACGGATCAACTCGAAGCGATGGTGATCGAGGATGCGTCGATATTGCGCCGCGTACCGGTGAAATAGTTGTCGGCGCAGATGACGCTTGCGCCCTGTTCCAATAGCCGCTCGCAAAGGTGCGAGCCGAGAAATCCGGCGCCGCCCGTCACCAGCACGCGGGATTCAAGATGCATACGCGGTCATCCCTATAAAGAGAGGTCGTTGCCGCACTATGGCATCCGGAATTGCAGGCGGCGGGTCAAGCCCAAAAAGCGCAAAACGGCATGGTCAGGTCGCGCCAAATGGTCGGCTAACGAAAAAAGTCAGCTCACGCCAAATCGCCGCTTCGCCGCGGTCCGTCTGTAATATGAAAGATAGGCTCGCATGCCGTAGCCCATGAAGGCGCCGACAATCAGCCCAAAGCTCAACTCGAACATCGCGTATCCCCACGCTGGGCCGTCTCGAGTTCAATACGCTTTGTGACTTCAGATCGTACCTTATTTGGCCTTTATGGTCCAATTTTGGTTGTCGTCGCCGTTTTTTCTGCGGCAGGATTAACGGACCACGATCAATTTGAAAGCCCAATCACAGAAAGCAATCGTCTTCCGCGCGCCGCTGTTAAGCAGCCTGCATCGCGGCGTTGCGCCGGACAAAATAATCTCCCAGCACCAGCACATCCATTTTGGTGCGGAGGAAGCAGTCGAGCGCTTGTTCCGGCCGGCACACCACCGGCTCGTTCTCGTTGAAGGACGTATTGAGAACCATGGGAACGCCGGTCAGCCGGTCGAAGGCTTCGATCAAGGCGTGGTAGCGGGGATTGCTGGCGCGATCGACGGTTTGCAGCCGTCCGGTTCCGTCGACATGGGTCACCGCCGGTATCTGGCTGCGGCGTTCCGGCCGGATCGGCAATACCTGGAGCATGAAGGGAACATCCTCATCGCGCAGGAACCAATCGCCGACCGCTCTCGCGCAAAATCGACGGCGCGAACGGCCGGAACGATTCGCGGCGTTTGATTTTCAGATTGAGAATGTTCTTCATGTCGGCGCGCCGCGGGTCGCCAAGGATCGAGCGGTTGCCGAGCGCGCGCGGCCCCCATTCCATGCGACCTTGGAACCAGCCGATCACAAGGCCGTCGGCGATCGCGCGCGCGGTTTTCTCGACCAGGTCGCTGCTCGTCGTCGATGCGATCGACGCTGCAGCCTTCGGCTCGCGATCGCTGCGCGGCGATCGGCAAGGAGCGCGCTGATGTCGCTGTCGGTGAAGGACGGGCCCCAAAAGGCGTGCGTCATCGGCGCGGTGCGGGCGCCCGCTCGATGCCATACGGCATAGGCCGCGCCGATCGCACCGCCAGCGTCGCCGGCGGCGGATTGCAAGTAGCAATCCGTATAGGCGGTGCGGTCTTTGATCTTGCCGTTGGCGACCGAGTTGTAGGCGCAGCCGCCGGCAAGCGCGACCGCGCGGTGACCGTAGCGGCGCTGCAAGGCATTAAGGAGATGAAAGAAGGCATCCTCGTAGACGGACTGCGTCGCGAAGGCCAAATTGCGATGCCGGTCCTCGAGCGGCGAATCCGGACTGGCGCGGCGGCCCGAGCGCGTCCACCAAGGCCTGCGAGAACAGCGAGCCGCAGACCGGCTCGCCGCCATGCCACTCGTAGGCGATGTCCTCGCTGTGATGACGGAAGTATTTCAGGGTCGAGCGCAAAGCGGCCATCGTCCGCCAGCGACACCAGCTTTTCCACTTCGTGCCGGCATGAGGCGTTGCCGTAGGCGGCGAGGCCCATGAGCTTGTACTCGTCGCCGTAATGCGGGAAGCCGAGATACTGGGTCATCGCCTGGTAGAAAATGCCGAGCGAATGGGGAAACAGGACCCGGCCATCGAGCGACAATTGGGTGCCGCTGCCGCTGCCCCAGGCGGCGCTGGCAAAATCGCCAAAGCCGTCGACCGAGACCACCGCCGCGTCGCGAAACGGCGATGGGTAAAATGCCGAGGCGAGATGCGCGAGATGGTGCTCGACATAGTCGATGGTGCCGGCAAAGCGCCGGCCCGGCAGCGCGGCAAGCTCGTCCGCAATGCCGGCGACTTCGCGTGCGGTTGCGCAGCCGCTTGAGCAGCAGTTGCGGACTTGGCCGCCGCGACACGACATAAGCGAGCTTGCGGAAAAAGTTGGCCCGCCCGCTGCGGTTGACGGCGACATGGGTGACGTCGCCGAGATCGATCTTGGCTTCCGTCAGGCAGTAGCCGATCGCCTGCGCGGGGAAGCCGGCCCAGTGCTTGATGCGGCGAGAACCGCTCTTCTTCGGCGGCAGCAACCAGCACGCCGTCGCGCAGGATGCAG
Source organism: uncultured Alphaproteobacteria bacterium (assembly GCA_963696555.1). Classification (GTDB taxonomy): domain Bacteria; phylum Pseudomonadota; class Alphaproteobacteria; order Rhizobiales; family Xanthobacteraceae; genus BOG-931. The sequence goes on from CAVOKR010000028.1 coordinate 659,212, forward strand.
GCGGCGGCGTCGGCATGATAGGCGTTGATCCCGAGGATGAAGTCGTCCGATGGCATTGTTTCGCGTGGTATTTTGGCCGCCGTCAGCCGCATTCGCGGTACATGGCGAAAAGCTCAGGCCCGGACAGATACAGCATTTCGGTGCCGAGGCCGCCATTGCGCGTGATCCATTGGCGAATCGGCTGACGGATAGAAACTCCAAAGCGTCCGCGTTGCCGGCGAATTGAGGACCTTCAATCCGAGAAAACCCGGACGCCAGGCGGCATGGAAGCCGAGCACCGCTTTGCCGGTGACGCAGATGCGGTCGGACGGAACTATGCCGAGCACCATCGTACAGGCCGACGAGCATGTTCCATCGATGACCACCTGCTCGCCCGCATCCCGGACCGCCATATAGCGCGCCCAGTATTGGCCGATATTGCCGCCGCGGTCGTCGGTAATTCGGAGGCTCGGGGTCGCGGTTTGCGATAGAACTGGGCATGTGCCGGCGCCGAGGCAAAGCAGAAGAACTGCGCTGGCGCAGAGGGACGGAGCCGGAGCAATCAAACGGCGTCTTCTCGATCGCAATTACACCCCCGGTAAAGCACAAACACCCCCGCGTTCGGGCGGAGGTGTCTAGCAAACCTTGGAACTATCGGCAGTCAGCTCGTCAGGGACTGGCAGCGGTGCCGGTGGTATTGGCATTGTTCGTGGCCGCGTAAATGCCGCCGCCGATGGCGCCGAGCACCACCACGCCCATAATCACGCGCGCCGCCAGTCGGAGTCGTTGTTCGACTTGCGCATAGGAGCCCGAAGCGCAAGGCGATATCGGAGCAACCGTCGCAACCGCGCCGGGCTGAACATCAACTTACAGCCGTCGTCGTACACGAGCGTTGCCGAACCGCCCGGACCGACCATCACCGAATCGCCGACATTGGCGTCGATGCGGCTGTTGACCGGTTGAAAACCTTGGCCCTGATTGACTGAAAGTTGCCCCGAGCCCGGCTGGAGAGTGGCGGCCCAGGTCGAGCTGCTGAGAAGCATAGCCCAACAAAACGCGCCAAAGAAGGTTTTGGTGCCCATTGTCTCCATCCCGAATTCCGCAACCGCGTAATTTATAGCACTCAAAATCCTTACATCAAACCTAATATTCTTATTTAGTCGGCACTGTAGCCTTTGTGCAACACAGTGACGGTAAAGCAACGTAGAGTCATATTACTACCCTATTTTCCAGGCACTTCTAGGATTCGCGTCTGGCTGCCTAAAGGTGCCGGACGTACGGGGATCTTCGGGGCACGCGTTGATTGATCTTCATTGCCATATCCTGCCCGGAATCGACGACGGCGCGGGCGATTTGTCGTCTCGCTCGCGATGGCCGAGACTGGCGGTTGCGCAGGGCATAACCGTCCTCGCCTGCACGCCGCATATCCTGCCCGGTCTCTACCATAATGAACGGTCCGGCAATTCGCGAGGCGACCCAGGCGCTCCAGGACGTGCTCGACCAGAATGGAATTCCGTTGCGGCTGGTCACCGGCGCCGATGTCCACATGGCTCCCAACTTCATTGCCGGGCTTCGCTCCGGCCAACTGCTGTCGATCGCTGATTCGCGCTACGTGCTGGTTGAGCCGCCGCATCACACCGCGCCGCCGCAATTGGAGGATTTCTTCTTCAACTTGATGATCGCGGGATATGTGCCGGTGCTGACCCATCCGGAGCGTCTTTCGTGGGTGCCATCGCGCTATGAAACGATAAAAAAGTTAGTGCGCAGCGGGTGTTTGGATGCAGATCACCGCCGGCTCTTTCACTGGCGCCTTCGGCCGGAATGCCCTATACTGGGCAGAGAAGATGCTGGACGACGGGTGCGTCCACTTGGTTGCGTCTGATGCTCACGACGTAGAGCGCCGGCCCGTGAATTTGGCGGCGGGGTACGAGTACCTCGCTAAGCGCGTAGGTGCCGAAGAAGCGCAATGCCTGGTGTTAACGCGGCCTTTGGCGATTTTGAAGGATGAGGCGCCTTCGAGCGTCCCGGGGCCATTGAGGGTAGTAGATGCCGAACGGTTCGTACCGGAAGCTGACGAGCGTTCCCGGAGCCGCGGTCAAAGAACTGGCAAAGACGATGCAGGTGGCAGCCCTGGTGGCGATGGCCTGCGCGGCCTGTCTGGCCGGGTGCGCCGGTTCTTCAGCTAACGTGGCTTCCATGAACGGCGGCGCCGGCGACGGCGCCGCGCCAGCCTATGGGGCGGACGGCAGCGTCGGTTCCGCTTCGTCGCCGACCGCGTTCGCGCCGACGGAGGGCGCCCACTTGAGCGCCGCAAGCCAGGCCGCCGAAGCGCTGACCGCGGTCGCGCGGCCCGGCGCTTCGTATAAGATCGGTCCGCTCGACGTGCTCAATATATCGGTCTTCAAGGTGCCCGATCTGACCAAGGATCTGCAGGTCGCCGAAGATGGGACGATCAATTTCCCGTTGATCGGCGAGGTCGAGGCATCCGGAAAAACCGCCAAGGAACTCGAGCAGAGCATGGGCCAGAAGCTCGGAGCCAAATACTTGCACGACCCGCAGGTGACGGTTCTGGTCAAGGAGTTCAACAGCCAGCGCGTCACCATTTCGGGTTCGATAAAAACTTCCGGCGTCTATTCCATCAAGGGACCAACGTCGCTGATGCAATTGGTCGCCATGTCCGGCGATATCGATACTTCGACTGATTCCGGCGACATCGTGGTGTTCAGAACCGTCAACGGCCAGCGTACCGCGGCGAAGTTCGACATCGACGACATCAAAGCCGGCAAAGCGGAAGATCCGCAAGTGCAGCCGGGTGACGTCATCGTCGTCGACTCGTCGGCCACCAAAGTCGCGCTTTCGAATATTCTGAAAGTGCTGCCGCTGGCATCGACCGCCGCCGTTTTCTCGGGATTATGAGCCAGGCCTGATGAATTTTCATCGCGCTAATTCTCCGGAAGACGGCGAGCCGAAGTCCGGCAGCGTCGTGCCGTCGGCGCAATACGCTCCGGCCACGCGCGATCCCTATAGCAGCGCGGTCGGCCACTATTACGGGCCGGGCGCGGATTCGGGGTCGGAATTTCAGGTCGATCTCCTCGAATATCTCCGCATCCTGATCAAACGCCGATGGTTGATCCTCAGCGTGGCGCTCGCAGCGCTTGTTTATGCCACGCTGTCGACGCTGATGCAGACGCCGCTCTACACCTCGGCGGTGCGGCTGCAGATCGACCGCAGCGTCGCCAAAATCGTCGAGGCCGGCAACATTACGCCGGTCGAGGGCTCGGACCTCGAATTCATGAAGACGCAATACGAATTGCTCGAAGGCCGCACCATGGCCGAGCGCGTGGCATCGGCGCTCAAGCTCGGCGAGGATCCGGACTTCTTCCAGCCGCGGTCGTTCTCCGATCCTCGGCTTCGTGAAAAAACTGTTGGGCTTTCGCCAGCCTTCGGCGCCGCAGGCGAACGCCAGCAACAGAGCCGACCTGCAGGCCGCCGCCGCCGGCGTCGTACTTGGCAATCGCGCGGTGATCCCGGTTGCCGGATCGCGCTTGGTCGACATCACCTATTCCGATCCGGATCCGGCGCGCGCGCAGAAAATCGCGGCGGCGTTCGCCGATGCTTACATCGCGTCGAATTTGGACAAGCGATTCCAGGCCAACGCTTATGCGAAGACTTTTCTCGAGGATCAGCTCAGCCAATTGAAATTGCGCTTGGAGCAGTCCGAAAAGGCGTTGTTGGATTTCGGGCAAAAGCAGGAAATCGTTCAGACGAACGACAAGGCTTCGATCGCGGAGACCAATCTCGCCAGCGCCAATTCCGCCCTGAGCACCCTCGTTTCCGATCGCATGAAGAACGAGGAATTATGGAAGCAGCTGCAGAACTCGAAAGCCGTCGATATCCCGCAGCTCTTGACCAACAACGTCATCGAGGGCTTGCGCTCGAAGAAGCAGTATTCTGCAAACCGACTACCAGCAAAAACTCGAAACCTATCAGCCGAGTTATCCGGCGATGATCCAGATCAGCAGCCAGATCGCCGACATCGACCGCCAGATCGCGTCGGAGGTCGCTACGCTGAAGAATTCCTACAAGGCCGCCTACGAATCTTCGTTGGAGCAGGAAACGGCCATGAAGAAGCGGATCCAGATCCTGAAGCAGGATGTCCTGGATCTGCAAAAGCGCAGCATCGAGTACAATATCCTCAAGCGCGAGGTCGACACCAATCGTTCGCTCTACGACGGCCTGCTGCAGCGCTTCAAGGAAGTCGACATCGCCGGCGGCGTCGGTTCGAACAACGTTTTTGTCGTCGACACGGCAACGCTGCCGGGCGGTCCGTCGTCGCCGAGGATGTCGCGGGCGCTGTTTTTGGCGCTTGTGCTCGGGCTGGCGGGCGGCGTCGGCGCTGCGCTCGGGCTCGAATATCTCGATGATACGCTGCGTTCGCCCGAAGAGGTCGAGCGGGCGCTGGGCTACGCGACGCTCGGTATCATTCCGAAGCTGCCACTGGGCACGTCGCTGGAGAGCGAACTCGCCGATCCGCGGTCGCATATGGCGGAAGCCTACCGCTCGCTATGCACGGCGCTGCAACTGTCGACCGAAACCGGATTGCCGAAAACGCTGCTCGTGACCAGCGCCGGTCCCGGCGAGGGCAAGTCGACGACCTCGATGACCATCGCCCGGCATTTTGCCAAAATCGGCATGAAGGTTCTGTTGGTCGACGCCGATCTCCGCAAGCCATCGCTGCATAGCAAGCTCGGCGTCGAAAATGACAGCGGGCTCAGCAGTTATCTGACCGGCGCCGCCGAGCCACCGCAGCTGTTGCAGAAGACCGACGTTCCCAATCTCGCATTCATGGCTTCCGGCCCGCTGCCACCCAATGCCGCCGATCTGCTCGGCAGCTCGCGCCTTTTGTCGCTGCTGTCGGTCGGGTTGGAAGTGTTCGATCTGATTGTCGTCGACAGTCCGCCGGTCATGGGGCTCGCCGACGCGCCGCTATTGTCGAGCGCGGTCAACGCGACGATCTTCGTGGTCGGCGCCGGCCAGGTGCGGGCGAAGCTTATCCGGGCTGCCGTCCGACGGCTGCAATTCTCCCGCGCCTCGCTGGTCGGGACGGTGATCACCCGGTTCGACGTGCGCAGCACCTATGGGTACGGCTACGGTTACGGCGGCTATGGCTACGGTTATGGCTACGGTCAGGGCTACGGCGGGCCCAGCGCTGACCCGGAGCTTGCGACCGCCGAAACGGCCCATCGCCCCAAGCTAACGAGCGCGGGGGGCTGATGTCCGAGAGGGTGGCACTCAAGATTGCCATCGATCTGATGCACGTCCCGTCGCAGGTTCGGCTCTTCCGATCGGAACCTTTACCGGATGGCGTGCCGCTCTTGCTTCGCATTGCAGCCGGCGATGACGAGGCGGACCGAACGGCTACCGAATTGACAGGCCGATCGATGGATACCGTACATCGCGCCGCCGCCTTCTTCATCGAGCAGATTTTATTCGCTCCGGAGGCCGACAGCTATCGCGTGCTCGGCGCCGATCGGCAGGCCAGCGCCGGCGAACTGCGGCGCAACGTCGCGCTGTTGCTGAAATGGCTGCACCCCGATGTCGATCCGCAAAGCGAGCGGTCGGTGTTTGTGGGCCGGGTGACGGCGGCCTGGAATAACCTCAAAACTCCCGACCGACGCTCCGCCTACGATGATCTGCGCCGGAATCAGGTGACCCGCGGTCGGCCGAAGGCGTGGCGCCGAAGCCAACGCAAGCAAGTCGCCGCCACCATGGCGCGTCAGCGCGGCTGGGATGCGCAGTGGACCTCGAGCGACGCGGAGGGCGGCTTCTTCCGCCGTGCCTTGTCGGCGCTGTTCCACAGGCCGCCGCAATAGCCGGTCCGGCCAACCATGAGCCGGCCGCGGTGAGCGCGGCCAAGCAAGGCTATTAGCAAAGCTAGACGATGATGGCGACACGGACATCGACGCAGAAGAGTTCATGGCCGACCTTGCCCGGTCGTGCCGGGCTTCGATCTTGTCAACTTTCCTTCGCCACCTCTGTTTTTCACGCCTGTTTGCAGCATCCCGGGCGGCCATGACGACAGCGGCCATCACATCGAGATCGCGATCGCGGCTGAGCTTGCGAACGCTCATTTTCACCGGTTGCGCCGCGCTGCTGGTTTGGCTTGTCGTGTCGCGCAGCCTTGCCGCTTATCTCGCCGAGGCCGCGCCGAACGCCGCTCTGTGGCTCAGTCCGGGTCAGCCCGACGCGCTCGTCAACCTGGCGGACCGCTCGCTCAACGCTTCCGGCACGGCGCTCGGATCGCCGAGCGACGGCGCCGATCCGACCCTCGAGCAGCAAAAGGCCGCCGGGCTGGAACAGCCCGGCGCATCGCTGCCCTCCGTAGACGGTTCGGGCCAACAGCAGGATGGCTCCGACAAGGTCGCTTTGCCGTCTAAAGGCTCCGGCAATTCTCAGCCGCTGGCCGATGCTTTCGCGGCCATCGATTCGAACCGGAGCGTCGATCTCGCCGAGCTTCGCGACCAAACCACAGCCGCGCTGACGCGCGCGCCGCTGAACGCGCGCGCTCTGAGGATTCTCGGTCAGATCGATGCCACCGCCAACGACGATGCCGGTGCCGCAAAGCTGATGGCGGAGTCGGCGCGGCTGTCGTTGCATCAGAGCATTGCGATTTATTGGCTGATGCGAAAAAGCGCTCAAGCGGGCGACTACGAGGCGGCGATCACCTATGCGGATGACCTGCTGCGGACCAACCCGGATCTGGCGCGCTATGCGGTGCCGGTATTGGCGCATTTCGCCGACGACAAGAAGTCGGCCGCGGCGGTCGAAGCGGTTCTCAACACGAACCCGCCGTGGCGCAACCTGTTCTTCCGGCTGCTTCCAGAAAGCGTGACCGACGCGCGGACCCCTTTGAAGCTACTGGTCGCATTGAAGAGTTCACCGAACCCGCCCGCCGCCGAGGATGTCGCTCGCTATCTCGACCTCCTGATCGCGCACAAATATTACGACTTGGCCTATTATACGTGGCTGCAACTCATCCCGCTGCAAGAGCTGCGCGAGGCGGGGCTGCTGTTCAACGGCAGTTTCGAACTGGCTCCCTCGGGGATGCCGTTCGACTGGTCGATCAGACAAGGTTCCGGCGTCACGATCGACATCGTGCCGCGCCCTGACGCGCCCAATCGACATGCGCTGTCGGTCGATTTCCTATACGGCCGAGTGGACTACCATAGCGTCACGGAAATGGTCGTGTTGCCGCCCGGCATGTACCGATTCGCCATTCAATACAGCGGCAAGATTGTCGGGCCGCGCGGCATGAAATGGCGGGTAGCTTGCGCCAACGACGCACACACCCGCATCGGCGAAAGCCCAATGATCTCGGGCACGGCCTCGGCATGGGCGCAAACCGATTTCACATTCACGGTTCCGCCGACGGATTGTCGGGCTCAATATGTGCAACTCGACCTCGACGCGCGCATGGCCTCCGAGCAGATCGTGTCCGGATCGCTTCTGTTCGACGATCTCAGCATTTCCCGTGTTGCCGCGGCCCTCGGCTCGACCGGAGCGATTGTCCCGGCGGGCGCGCCGCAAACGACCGCCACGGCGAGTGCGCCGCAAGGGAACAAATAACCGACAGACGAAATCGAGAAATTATGGTCTTACTGCAGACACTTCGAAACCATCCCGTGGGGGCCAGGTTCGGCAAGCTGATCCCGGTCGCGGCGTGGGAGGAGCGGCCGAGCCTCTTCTTCGCTCTCTCGGTCTTTACGCTAGTGTCGGCGCTGCTGCTGGGAGGCGGCACGCGCGGCGGCTTTCTGTCGGATGCCATTCTCGAATTGCTCGCGATACCACCCTTTCTGGTCGCGCTGTCCGGTCTGCTCGCCACGCCGCGGACGGCAAGCTATCGCGCCGCCGAATGGGCGCTGACGATTTGCTTTGCGATTGCACTGCTGCCGCTGCTGCAGTTGGTTCCGTTGCCGCCCTGGATTTGGCAATTCCTGCCGCGTCGCGACGAAATGGCGGCGGTGTTCAATCTGGCGGGCGTCCCGCTGCCCTGGTTGCCGGTCAGCGTGATGCCGAACGCGACCTGGCTCAGCGCGCTCTCGTTGTTGCCGCCGATTGCGCTGTTCCTTTGTGTCCTGCAGCTCGGCTATCGGGAACGGCGGCATTTGAGCCTGATTTTCCTTGGCTTCGGCGTCGTCGCAGCGATGCTGGGCCTGCTGCAGGTCGCTCAGGGTCCGTCGAGCCCGCTGCGGTTCTTTGCCTTCACCAATGCGAACGAGGCGGTCGGCTTTTTTGCCAACAGGAATCACTTCGCCGCGCTGCTCTACGTCCTCATGCTGTTCGCCGCGGCGTGGGTAACGGATCTTGCCTTCTCGACCGGCTCGCTGCGCGATTTGCGCAATCTCGAAACCTCGTCGGTCGCGGCGCTTACCGCGAGCCTCTTGGTGCTGGTCATTCTGATAGCGGCCGAGAGCATCACGCGGTCGCGCGCAGGCCTCGGGCTGATGATCCTTGGCATGTTCGGAGCCGTGGCGCTGCCGCTGATGGACCGGCGTCAGGCCGGCGGGGTTAAGCCTGCCAAGCTGATTGTCGGCGCTATGGTATTGGCGATGCTGCTCGGGGTTCAATTCGCGCTGTATCGTCTGCTCGACCGCTTTGGCACCGATCAGCTGGAAGGCGCCAGAACGGTCTTCAGCCGCAACACCATAACCGCCGCGCTCGCCTATCTGCCCTTCGGCAGCGGGTTTGGCACATTCGTGCCGGTTTATCAGATATTCGAGCGGCCGCAGGATGCGCTCGCCAATATCTTCGCCAATCACGCCCACAATGACATCGCCGAGATCTCGCTCGAAGGCGGCGTGATTGGTATGGCGCTGATGCTCGCCTTCGCGGCCTGGCTCGCACTGCAGGCCAATGCGATTTGGCGGCATCCTCGCTCCGGCCTCCGCACGATCGATATTCTGCTCGCCCGTGCGGCGACGATCGCATTGGTCCTGATCATTCTGCATTCATTCGTCGACTATCCGTTGCGGACCGAGGCGATGATGGCGGCCTTCGCTTTTTCATGCGCGCTTTTGCTCGAGCCGCTGCGCGCCGAACCCGCGACCCGGAAAATGAGACTTGCGCAGGAGGGGCGTGCCCGTGAAGCTATGCCGCCGGCAGTCGCGCCCCGCCTGGCTCCGCCGGTATTGCCGAAGCACATCCAGGTCGGCACCGAAGCAACAACGGAAAATCTGCCGGCTCGGAAGCCGCAGGGCGGGGGACTCTGGGGCGAGGGCGTTGAATGGCCGGACGAATGGAGCAAGCCCAAGGATCAAAAATAAGGCCTCGGCACGACCGATCAGTAGCGCATGATCCCGAAAGGCGAATGCCTGCGTGTTAACGAATTATCGCTTTCATAACCCGATAGCTTCTGGACCGCCTGGGTTCGTGTTATGCCTTGTTGGCCCCCGCACGCGGTCAAGCTTCACCTCGGCTGCGGTAGCTTTTTGCAACAGGATTGGACTTTTTCCTCGCGGAGCTCGGGCTGCGTTTGCGGGCTCGGTGGCGCGAGCGCGGTCGTCGGAGGCCGAACGTCAAAAGTTCCTATTTGCGCCCGCATGAGCAATCGCGTGCCGTCGATCTTCCTACGAACTGAGAGCCATTGAACCCGAGCGATGTGCGGCATTGCGGGAATCCATGCCTACGGACCGGACGCTCGAGATGTCGAGCGATCCGAATTGGCTGTCATGGCGGAGCATATGGCCAAGCGCGGCCCCGACGGCAGCGGCATCTGGGTCGCGGGCGATGGACGCACCGGATTTGCCCATCGCCGTCTTGCCATTATCGACCTGTCCGATAACGGGCTGCAGCCGATGCAAACCGATGACGGCCGCTACGTCATAACCTTCAACGGCGAGATTTATAACTACAAGGAATTGCGCCATGGACTGCGCGCCGCCGGCTATCGGTTCCGCACGGAGAGCGACACCGAAGTCCTGCTTCACCTTTATGCCCATCGCGGCGTCGAGATGGTTCGAGACTTGCGCGGCATGTTTGCGTTCGCCCTTTGGGACGCGCGCGAGCACGTCCTGGTTCTGGCGCGGGATCCCTACGGCATAAAGCCGCTGTATTACAGCGACGACGGCCGGACCTGCCGCTTCGCCTCTCAGGTCAAGACGCTCTTGGCGACGGGTACGGTCGCCCGGGAAGTCGATCCGGCGGGCCAAGTCGGCTTTTATCTGTTCGGCAGCGTCCCCGAACCGTTCACGACTTGGCGTGCGATCCACAGCGTGCCGAGCGGTGCAACGCTCGTCATCGACCGCAATGGCGCCGGCAAGCCGCAACGCTATCATTCGATCGCACAAACTTATTGCGCGGCCGAACGGCACCATCAATCGGCGGCGGAACGGCAAGCCGTCGTCCGCGACGCTCTTCTCGATTCGGTGCGCAGTCACCTGGTTGCCGACGTTCCGGTCGGCGCGTTCCTGTCGGCGGGAATCGATTCCGGCGCGCTCGTCGGCCTGATGCGTGATGCCGGCGCCCAAAAAATAACGACCGTTACGGTCGGCTTCGATGAATTTCGCGGACTGCCGCAGGATGAGACCGTGCTTGCGGCGGAAGTCGCGCGCCTCTACGGCACCGAGCATAAGACCCGCATCGTCACCCGATCGGAGTTCGAAGCCGAGCTGCCCCGCATCGTAGCGGCGATGGACCAACCGTCGATTGACGGCATCAACACCTGGTTTGTCGCCAAGGCGGCGCGCGAGCTCGGACTGAAAGTCGCTGTGTCGGGCCTCGGGGGTGATGAGCTGTTCGGCGGCTACCCATCGTTTCGCACTCTGCCGCGGCTCGTGCGCAGCATGGCGCTGCCGTCGCGTCTGCCACTCCCGCGCGCCTTGCTGCGAACGATCTCGGCGCATCTGGCCGGCCGGCTGGGCATCCACCCGAAGGCGGCCGGTGTTCTCGAATATGGCGGCAGCTACGCGGGCGCCTACCTGTTGCAGCGCGGCCTCTTCATGCCGTGGGAGCTAAACGGCATCCTCGAACCCGACGCCGTAGCGCAAGGCTTGGAGCGCCTGCAGCCGCTCGCCATGATAGAGGCGACGCTCAAGCCAAAACCGCCGACATCGTTCGGTCGCATCGCCACGCTGGAATCCTCGCTCTATATGCGCAATCAGCTGTTGCGCGATACCGACTGGGCAAGCATGGCGCATTCGCTCGAGGTGCGCGTGCCGCTGGTTGACAGTGTGCTGTTGGATCGTGTGGCGCCGGTGATAGGCGCGACCGGCGGGCGGGCGCTCAAACGTCTCCTGGCGGGCGCGCCGGTTCGGTCGCTTCCCGCCGCTGTCACAGGGCGGAGCAAAACCGGCTTCAGCACCCCCGTGGGGTCCTGGATGGCGGACCATACCGACATTACCCGTCCCGGCGCGGGAGCCGAGCCGTTGCCATCGGCTCAACGCACCATCCAGCCTCGGCGGAACGCGATTGGCCGCAAAGCGCGCGAGCCCTGGAATGAACCATGGGCTCGTGGTTGGTCTCGGCTCGTCGGCGCCCAGTTCCGGACCGGATAAGAAGCCGCGGACAACGGGGGTATCAGCTGGGTTCGCTTGACGCCTCAACAGTTTGCCGCCGTTCACGCAGATGATAATATGCCGGTGCCGATCGGCTCAGCCGCGAGATTCGGGCGCAGCATGGGGGCCACGGTCGCTAAATAGTGGGTGCGGCCGATGGACGGTGGCCCTGGGGCGTTCTATGCCCTCGCGACGATCGGGGGATCCGATTCACCCGAACTGCGGTAGCTTGCGACGCCGTCACTTCGCCTTCAGCGGGCACGCCAGGCTGATCGATCAGTTTCTCGCGCGGCGTATTGAGGGTGATGGATCACAAGGGTGAACGATCTTGCTCATCGTACGATGCCAACCTTCGCGGCAGGCCCGCGTGGTGCGAGCGGAAAACCCCGCGTTCTGATCTCGACGATTGCGCCGGTCAGCGGCGGGGTGCCGACCATGACCGCGTTTATCGTCCGCACCTTGCGCAAGCGCGGTTTCGAGCCGGTGCTGGTGCATTACCAGCCGTATTCGGTGTCGCCGACCATGTCGGTTCCGGCCATCGGCCTGTTCGGCGGCCGGGTCGGGCATGTGGCGAGCGAGACTCTCGATGGCTGCGAGACCCATGCGATCGGCGCCTGGCTGCCGGAGTTCGAATTCACCCACTACCTGGCGACGCCGCAGTGGCGCGGCTTGATCGAGAGCGCCCAGGCCTGGGTCGTGGTTTCCGGCAATGCGCTGAGCGCGCTGCCTTTTTACCAGACCGGCTGCAAATTTGTGGCGTGGCTCGCATCGGGCTGGAATGCGGATCGGGTCGACCGGGTCCGGCAGTTTTCGGCCTCGCGTGCGCTGTTTGACCGGGCCTTCGTCCGTCCGGCGGCATGGCGCCTGGAGCGTGCCATTCTGAACCGCGGGGTCGTTCTGTCGCTGAGCGAGTATACGCGCCGGACGCTCGACGGCATCGCCGGGCGGCGGGTGGTGCACGATATCTTGCCGATGCCGATCGATACCGATTTTTTCAACCACGATCCGGCGCGGCGCGTGCGTGGCCGCATCGGGTTTTCCGGCAGGCTCGACGATCCGCGCAAGAATATCAGCTTACTCCTGGAAGCGCTGTCGCGCTTGCGCCATGCCGGGCATGAGGTCAGCGCACTTCTGATCGGCGGCGAGCCGAGTGCGGCGATGACGACACAGCTTGCCGGCTTGGGAATCGCCGAGGCGGTCGAGTTCCGGCCCTATGGCGGGCGCGAAGCCGTTCGCGCTCATCTGCAGACATTGGATTTGTTCGTCGTGCCATCGCATCAGGAAGGACTTTGCATCGCCGCCCTCGAGGCCATGGCCTGCGGCATCCCGGTGGTCTCCACCCGTTGCGGCGGGCCTGAGGAATTCGTGATTGACGATGAGACTGGGCAACTGGTCGGTTTTGACGCTGGCGCCATGGCGGATGCCGTCATCGCGATCGTCAGCGACCGCGCCCGGCGCGATCGGCTCGGCGCCGGCGCGCGCGAGAGAGTCTTGCAACATTATGCGGCGGTGCAGGCGGAGCGCGTGTTCTGGACGGCGTTCGACGACACCTTTCCCGAATTGACGAAAACGACCGCGTGAGCTCGATCCTTATAACCGGCGGCGCCGGCTTTATCGGTGTGCATTCGGCGCGGCACTTTGCCGAATTGCGGCTTTACCGTCACCGTGCTCGACAATCTTTCCCGCAAAGGCACCGCCGAAAATCTCGTTTGGCTGAAGAGCGTCTGCCCGGTGCAACTTCGTCAAGGCCGATATGCGCGACCGCGACGCCATGGAGCGCATCGTCGGCGACGGCCGGCCCGATGTTCTGTTGCATCTCGCGGCGCAAGTCGCGGTCACGACCTCGGTCGAGGATCCGCGGGCGGATTTCGAAGCCAATGCGCTCGGCACGTTCAATATGCTGGAGGCGGTGCGGCGCAAAAGCCCCGGCACGTTCTTCATCTATGCGGCGACCAACAAGGTCTATGGCAGGATGGAGGATCTCGGCGTCCTCGAACGCGACGGCCGCTACGAGTACGGCGCGCTGCCGGGCGGGGTGCCGGAAGACCGGCCGCTCGACTTCCACTCGCCTTACGGCTGCTCCAAGGGCGTCGCCGATCAATATACGATCGACTATTCGCGCATCTACGGACTGCAAACAGTCACGTTCCGGCAAAGCTGCATCTACGGCACGCGCCAATTCGGCATCGAGGACCAAGGCTGGGTGGCCTGGTTCACGATCGCCTCGGTGCTGAAGAAGCAGATCACCATCTACGGCGACGGCAAGCAGATCAGGGACGTGCTGCATGCGGGCGACCTGGTCCGCGCCTATCAGGCCGCCTATGAGAAACGCGGGCAATCGAGCGGACAGGCCTTCAATATCGGCGGTGGGCCGCGGAACACGCTGTCGCTCCTCGAACTGATCGCACAGCTCGAACAAAAGCTCGGCGAGAAAATTCCGCTCAAATGGAGCGGTTGGCGGCCCGGCGACCAGCCGGTGTTCGTTTGCGACGTCGCCAAGGCCGAACGGCTGCTTGGCTGGCGGCCGGCGATCGGCGTGCGCGAGGGCGTCGATGAGTTGATCGCCTGGGCCCGGGACAACCGACGGCTGTTCGATATTTTGGCGGAACGCGAAGCCGTATGCGGCCGGCTAGCACGGCCGCCTATCGCCGCCACCCACCGAGCTCACCGATGTACGCCACGCTCAAGAACGTCCTCAAGCGGACGCCGCTCTATGAACCGCTGGCGTTCCATTTGCGGGTCGGGCGGGCGGCGAACGAAATTCGTCAAATGGACGCCGCAGGACGACAGATTTGCCGCGTTCTACGGCCGCTTCCTGAAGCCGGGCGATCTTGTTTTCGATATCGGCGCCAATGTGGGCGGGCGCGTGAAGGTGTTTCTTCACCTCGGCTGCCGGGTGATTGCCGTCGAGCCCAGGCGTTTTGCTCGGCGGTCTTAAACGGCCTTCGGCAGACCGAATCAACGACGATACCCTGCGCGGCCTCGGATGTCGTCGGCTCGGCAAAGTTCTATGTCGGCGAGACGCAAGTTCTTTCGTCGATGTCCGAAGAGTGGATGAGGCGGACGGTCGAAAGCGGAAGATTTGCCGGGCACCGGTGGCAAACCGCGACTACGGTTCAGACCACGACGCTTGACGCCTTGTGTAACGAGTTCGGTCGCCCAGCCTTCGTGAAAATAGATGTCGAGGGCCACGAGGTGGCCGTGTTGCGCGGACTATCGGCGCCAATTCCCCTCGTCAGCATCGAGTTCGCTCCGGAGGCCTTGCTGTCGACATTTTCTTGTTTGGATTGGTTGGAAAAAATCGGTACGCATTGTTTTAATTATTCGCCGTTGGAATTGATGGAATTTCAGTTTCCCCGAATGGGTGGGTCTTGCGGAGATGCGAGCGCACCTTTCGAGCATCGGCAACGGAGGGTGGGGGGACGTGTACGCCCAGTTAGTATAGTACATGCGGCGATCGGGCTTTCGCATTTTATTTTTTGCTCTTTAGATAAAGCACTCGGGGGAATTCGTGACCGATGGGAGCGTACGAGGGGTGACCGGTGAACGCGCCCTCGTCCTAAAGGCCGGTACCGCAGAGCGCCACTACTGGGCCGACCTCTGGCACTATCGCGAACTGTTCGCCATCCTCGCCTGGCGCGACGTCGCGGTGCGCTACAAGCAGACGGTCATCGGCGTCGCCTGGGCGGTGGTGCGCCCGTTCCTGACGATGGTCATCTTCACGGTCGTTTTCAGCCGGCTCGCCAAACTGCCGAGCGACGGCGCCACGCCCTATCCCATTCTGGTCTTCGCCGGCATGCTGCCGTGGTTCTTGTTCTCCAGCATTCTGGGCGAAGCCTCGGACAGTCTCGTCAGCAATGCCGATCTCGTCGGCAAAGTCTATTTCCCGCGCATCATCATTCCGGCGTCCGCGGCGGTCGTGGCGCTGGTCGATTTCGGCGATCAACCTCGTTCTGCTTGTTCGGGCTGATGCTGTGGTTCGGCTTCTGGCCCGACTGGCAGATCGTGTTCCTGCCGGGCTTCGTCGTGCTCGCCGTGCTGGCGAGCCTCGGCCCGGCGCTTTTCATCACCGCGCTCAACGTCAAATACCGCGACTTCCGCTACATCATCCCGTTCATCATGCAGTTCGGCCTCTATGTGTCGCCGGTCGGGTTCTCGAGCGCGGTGGTGCCGGAGCGATGGCGTCTCGTCTACAGCCTCAATCCGGTGGTCGGCATCATCGACGGCTTCCGCTGGTGTCTTCTTGGCGGCGAAAGCGCGCTGTATGTGCCGGGCTTTTTGATCAGCCTCGGCGTCGTCGCCGTCCTGCTCTGGTTCGGCATCGGCTATTTCCGCCGCACCGAGCGTACTTTCGCGGACCTGCTGTGAAGCGATGGCAAGCGCCGACGATCGTCATCCGCGCCGAAGGGCTCGGCAAGAAATACGTCATCGGCCATGAGGCCGAGCGCGAGCGCTATACCGCGCTGCGCGACGTCGTCAGCCGGCGGGCGAAGTCGATTCTGCGCACGACGTCCGACATGCTGCGCGGCCGCGCCGATCATCGCGGGCGACACCGACCGAGGAGTTCTGGGCGCTCAAGGACGTCAATTTCGAGGTCAAGCGCGGCGAGGTGATCGGCGTCATCGGCCGCAACGGCGCCGGCAAGTCGACGCTTGCTGAAAATCCTCTCGCGCATCACCGAGCCGACCGAGGGCCGGGTCGAGATCAGCGGGCCGCGTGGCGAGCCTGCTCGAGGTCGGCACCGGCTTTCATCCCGAACTGACCGGCCGCGAGAACATCTATCTCAACGGCGCCATCCTCGGCATGAGCCGCGCGGAGATCCGACGCAAGTTCGACGAGATCGTCGCTTTCGCCGAGGTCGAGAAGTTTCTCGACACGCCGGTGAAGCGCTATTCGTGCGGCATGTACGTGCGCTTGGCATTCGCCGTGGCGGCGCATCTGGAGCCGGAGATTCTGGTCGTCGACGAGGTGCTGGCCGTCGGCGATGTTGAGTTCCAGAAGAAGTGTCTCGGCAAAATGGAGGAGGTCGCCGGGCACGGTCGAACGATCGTTTTTGTCAGTCACAACATGGCTCCGGTGCGGTCGCTGTGCTCCCGCGTGAACGTGCTGGACCGCGGCCGTATCGTCAAGGATGGCACCGTCGAATCCGCAATCGATTTTTACATTAGCAGTGCTCTTGGTGGAGGAAGCTCGATAACGTGGTTGGAAGGCGACGCGCCCCGATGTCCACAAGCGATTTTTCGGAAGGCGTATGTGCTGGACCAGCACGGTGCCCCAGCGAGTCTAATCGATTGCCGTTCAGATTTTTCGATTGTGCTAGAATACGAAGTTCTCCAGCCGGTGAAGCAACTTCGAGTGGCAGTGCTTCTCCAAAACGGCGCTGGCGTCTATCTCGGAGGTTCGACGGATTGGGGGGCGTGGCCGGACGACATTCGCGGTCCTGGACTATTTCGCAGCGTGTGCCGTTTTCCCGGCAACGTGCTGAATCATGGAATTTACAGTGTTGCATTTGCAGCCGATTCTGCACCACACCTCGAACCGCATTTGAGGACAGATTATTGCCTTGTGTTCACGGTCGAAGATACGGAAGGCCACGGACCGCTCGGGTTGAAGTTGCCCGGCATAATCAAACCCTTGCTGGAATGGAACGTGAGCAAGGAAGAAGAACGTGAAATGGCGGCTGCCCGTGTATAATGCAATCATCCTCCGCCGGCCGCCGCGCGGGAGCAATGCGAACATCGCTCACGTCGTCCATGTTTGCTAACGTCTCCCGTGTCATATTGGGACTTGCGCGTCGCTTGCGCGACCCATTGCGATTGAAGGATCCGAATCGCTTCCTCCGTAGGGTTCGTGGCGTAATCCACGTCGGCGCCAGCGGCGGGCAGGAACGCGATCTTTATGCCAAATTTGGGCAACGAGTCCTGTGGATCGAACCCATACCGAGCGTATTCGATATCCTGTCTCAGAACATTAAATCGTTTCCTCTACAGCGTGCAGTCAACCGGCTTATCACTGACCGCGACGATGCCGAATATGTTTTTCATATAGCAAATAATTACGGCATGTCGTCGTCGATCCTGTCGCTCGATCGGCATCAGGAAATGTGGCCGGAGGTCCAGTTCGAATCGCAAATGTCGCTTCGTTCAATCACGCTTGATACGTTATTGGTCGAAATGGCTATGGACCCTGGTGATTACGGGGCCTTGGTGATAGACACTCAAGGATCAGAACTTTTGGTGCTCAAAGGGGCGTGTCGGTTACTGGGTGGAATAAAATATGTGAAAACCGAGGCGGCTGATTTTGAAGCCTATTCAGGCTGCGCAAAAGTTGGCGATCTTGAGACGTTTCTGTCGGCCTTCAATTTTGATCTCATCCGCCGCGACAAATTCGCG
The DNA here is from genome assembly GCA_963696555.1 of uncultured Alphaproteobacteria bacterium. Taxonomy (GTDB): domain Bacteria; phylum Pseudomonadota; class Alphaproteobacteria; order Rhizobiales; family Xanthobacteraceae; genus BOG-931. The sequence continues at coordinate 677,135 of CAVOKR010000028.1, forward strand.
GAAAAGGAAGGAGTAGGCTGTTATTACGATCTCTTGTTCCGGAGGCGTTTGTTAAAGAGCCGCAAGCAATGATTTCTGTGCGCGCGCTCGGCATCCGTTTCACAGAGCGCCTTTGCGAAAGCTTGGCGGTTCGGCTGGTGCGGCTGCCCAGGGTGGCTCGAACTATCGGGGAGGCGCTTCTTCACCAATACATAGTGTTCGGCGACGAATCCCGTGTTGCGATCGCGCCGGGCGCGCGCATCAATAATGCACTGCTCAATGTGTCGTCTGGCCGCATCACCATTGAGGACGATGTTATGTTTGGTCACAACGTTACTCTGCTCACCGGCTCTCACGCCATTGAGGCTCGTGGCAATGCGCGATTGAACGCCGTGCCGGCCGAGGGACGCGATATTATCGTTCGCGCGGGTGCCTGGATCGCTAGCAATGCGACGATCATTGGTCCCGCGGTAATCGGCGAACACGCGGTTGTCGCTGCTGGTGCGGTGGTGACGGGTGACGTCGCAGCCAACACGCTCGTCGCCGGAGTACCGGCGCGCCCTTTGCGACGGGTGGACAACGACGTTCGGCGCGATTGAGCAGGTCGGGGCGATTCATTGCGCATCTTGCATGTACCACATGCCTACCATCCTGTAGTCGGCGGCGCCGAACTGATTTGTAGGAAGGTGAGCGAAACTTTAGCTGCGCAGGGGCACGAGGTTCATGTACTGACGACGGACGTCGGCGCTGTACAAGCTTATTACGAGTTCGCTATCGAACGTGTCGTCGGCCCCGACGAGATTATCGCAGGGGTTCCAGTCAAGAGATTGAAGTTCAGCGGTATGCTCTATCGGATCGGCGGCTGGGCGAATAATGACCTGCGGCCACGGTGGCTGGGGCGAAGAGTGGCCGGGCGTATCCGGCGTTTCCTCTACTCCAGGCTTGACCGGATGATCTCCAAGGAGATTGTCCGGCTTCGCCCGGATGTCGTGCTGGCCATGCCGCATCTGGTGGTCAACGTGCAGGCGGTCGTGTCGGCCAAATCAAGCATTGATTTTCCTCTGGTCATGGTTCCAATGCTGCACGAACAGGATCCTAACCTGGATGTTCCCTCGACGGCTAGAGCACTATCCGTCGCCAATGCTGTTGTGGCGCTGACTCCGCATGAAATCAGTCGCTTGATTAAGTCTTACGGCGTGGCTCCTGACAAGATTTTCCTGGGCGGAGTGGGAATCGACATCATTCCGACGTGCACGGCGACGAGTCAGAGCTCCGAACGTGTTTTGTTTCTCGGTCGCAAGGCGAGATCCAAGGGCATTGGCGATTTATTAGAAGCAATGCGCATTGTCTGGCGCAAACGTCCACAAGCTGAGCTTATCATCGCTGGCGTGCGCCTCCCGGAGACCCGGGAAATGGATTCGCAAATTGCCGCTCTTTCCGAATCCGACCGAAACCGGATAGTCGAGTACGATATAGTGGCCGGCAAGGAAAAGAGTGATTTATTGCTTTCGATCCGCTGCCTCGTTCTGCCCTCCAAGACCGAGTCGTTCGGAATGGTCATCCTTGACGCGTGGGCGCACAGAAAGCCTTTGGTGACATGGGACCTGCCGGTATTCCGCAGCATCATCGAGGATGGCGTGACGGGATTGTTAGCCGATCCTCGCGGCGGTCCGATGGCGCTCGCCGAGGCCATATTGCGCCTGCTGGAAAATCCGGATGTGGCGGACAGAATGGGAGCGTCCGGCTACGACATCGCCGCGAGCAAGTATTCTTGGTCAAATGTTGCAGCCTCTTATCTCGATGCCTATCGCTATGCGATTAGCTCAGCCAGACCGAACGCCAACCTTCAGGGCTAGCTGCGGGGGTTCGGGATCGGGCTGTCCTGAGTTTCTCCCAACCTATGCGGGGATCGAGGTGTGTCCGGATTGCGGCCTCGGTCGGACCGTTGCCGGCACCGTTTCAGCGGACGAGCAGGATTACTTAGACCCGCAGGAAGTCGGGGGGGCGGATCGGCCTGAATATTTTCGAGTATTGTTCGACACCTATTGCAAGGATGTCACGCCTGGGCGGGCGCTCGACATCGGTTGCGGTCGGGGCGAATGGGTTCGGCTCCTCAAGACCCGCGGATGGACAGCTCACGGAATCGATGCCTTTCGCAATTTCAAGTCTGACAATGTTAATTTCTTCCATGCCGGCCTTGATAATTATTCTCCAGATCTCCCCTACGACTTCATCACCCTAATACATTGCTTCGAGCACCTTGCTGACCCGGTGGCCTCCTTGAAAAGATTAGGGGACTTGTTGAAGCCCGGCGGGCGGCTGCTGATCGTTGTGCCGAATTTTGGGGGTGCCTGGTCGCGCTTGCTCGCCGCCAATTGGCACATGCTGCGCACTGATCATCATGCGTTTCACTATACGCCTAAGAGCCTTACAAGATTCCTACAAAATTGTGGCTATCACGTTTTGCGCACGGGTACATGTTCCCAATACGCCCCTTCAATATTGCAGTTGCGACTGGAGCGATCGGACATTTATCGGCGTGGCATCGGCTCCATCCGGCCGCTGCGATTTATGATATCTCGAATGAACGCCCTGCTAAGAGCGCCGCTAAACAGGCGCCTCGACGATATGCTTGAGGGGGCTGAAGTTCAGGCGCTCGCAAGCTTGCCGTTGCTGCGCGGCGATCGCAGAGTCTGATTGAGTGCTGATCGAACGGCATGCGGCAATTGCTTAAATCCATATCCCGATCGGGCCTTGACTTCTTACTCCGGACGCCAGCTGGGACCAGTCTTTATAAGCGATTATATGAGGCGTCGCCGCACAGAATCGCCGATCTGATCGTTCGTTTGCAGACCCAGCCAAAGTTCGATCTGTTGTGGACTACGCGGCTGATGAACGGGAAAAAAGTACGGATTCAAGTGCATGCCGACGATCGTCGATCCTGGGAATTTGCGCACGCCTATCATTGGCACGATGTCGAAATTCGCGACCTTGAATGGGCGATATTGCGCAAGTACGCCGCGGATGGCATCGAACCGATATTTATCGATATCGGCGCCAACATGGGACTCCGCTCGCTGTTGCCGCTATCGATGGGATTGCACTGCATCCTGTTCGAGCCGAACGGCGAGTTGCGGGATTTCACCACTGAGTTATTCGCGTTGAACGAGCTCGGCGGCTACGAACTCGCCAATGTATGCTTGGGCAACAGGGTAGGAACTGCCGCGTTCTATCTTTCAGCAAACCCCTACATGAGCAGCCTGGATAGCGGCTGGGCGGCCGATCAAGGCACGTCGCGAAAGATCGAAGTGCCGATGACGACGCTGGATGATTGGATGGCGGGCCGACCGGAACTGTCACAACGGGCCGCACTGTTGAAAATTGACGTTGAGGGTGCAGAACTTGGGGTCCTCGAAGGCGGGCGACAATACATCGCACGCCTACGGCCGCCCGTCATTTGCGAGGTTGACGGGAATCCCGCCCGGCGCGGACCGATATGGGATTACTGCAGTTCTCTGGGATACGGCATCAATTCGGTCCGAAACGCCTGCGCGGGCTATACCGGAACGCTTGATCGGTCCGCCTTCATCGCTCTCTCGGGCGAGGCGAATTTCGTCCTAACGCCGCTATCCTGTTGAACCTGTAAGCAGCACTACGGCACCAAAGCAAAAGTTGGATAAGCCGCCAGTTGCGCCTACCATCGAGGCAGCGCGTGGGAATGGGACTGACTGGCGACCGCGTTGCGACGCTCGCCAGAGAGCGGTTGCGCGGCGTTCGACTGAACGCTCGGCAGCTCCGGTATTATTGGGGCGGCTGGACGGTCCAGCCCGACGCAGTTTCCTTCATTTTGTTTGGCCTCATGAGGTCGGGGACGACGCTTCTCGGGGACTTGTTGGGGCAAAACCCGCAACTGACCTGGCTCGGCGAGGCCTTCGATCAACGGATGTACTTTCCCATTCGGTATTTGGCCGGAGCTGCATCCCGTGCGTCGACCCGGTTTGTAGGGGTTAAGATTTTTCCCTTCCAATTGAACAAGCGCACCGAACCGCCGCTGAACGGCTATGACGCCGGGGACGTTGACCGGGGTAGTCGCATTGTTGATCGATTGCGGGCACTGAACTGGAAATTTGTCCATCTCAAGCGCGAGGACCTGTTCGCGCAGACCGTATCCTTCACGCGGGCAACCCAAACTGGTGTTTGGCATCAGATGGTGGGAGCCGAATCCAGTAACGACGTCCGGCTTCGATTGAACGTGCGTGACTTTGAGAATTATCTGAAGATATTCTTGATGTATCGCGATTACGAAGCGAAGGTTCTTGCCACGTGGAAATGTTGGGATTGACTTACGAATCCGCATTGGAAAATGGCGAAACCCACCAGGCCGCGGCTAACAGGTCGTTCGGGTTTCTCGGGCTGCCTCCGGTGGCCGTGTCGAGCCCCTTGGTAAAACTTTATGCGGGTCCGCCCAAAAGCCAAGTTAAAAACTTTGAGGAGATCGTGCGGACCGCCAAGCGTCTCGGCGTGAAGCCGATATCCGCAAACGACGCGCCGTGAGTCCTTGCTTTTGCAAATGAAGCGTCTACGAACGCGATGAACTCCGTTACCCTGACGGACGCCGCCGCGTTTTTGGTCACGAGCCACAGCCGTACCGAGAAATTCATCCCGTTGGTGCGGAACCTTCTCGCCGCGTTCTGGCCCGAGCACCCACCATGTTATTTCCTGACCGACGGCGCCACCCAGGCGGCCGAGGATGTTTGGAGCTTTCCCGGTGTGGCCTGGGTCGAACTGCTTCAGGCCGGGCTCGCCCGCATCGGGCAGGAGCGGCCACAGACCAAATACCTCCTCCACATGCTGGAGGACCATTGTCCGCTGCGCCGCTGCGATGCCCGTCGGCTCGATGGCATATTCGCGATCGCTGCGCGCGAGGATTTCGCGGCCGTTTCATTTCCGACCTACGCCTGGCCGTGGCACGAGACCGATATGACGGAACATTCGGACGGCCTGATTCGGACTTGGCGACGCAAGGAGACGCGCCAACTCGACGGCGAGCTTTTTGCCGCGGTACCGCGCGATTTCTTCCGATATTTTCAGGTACAGCCAACGCTTGTGGCGGCTCGATTATCTCCAAGCGGCTTGCGCCCATGCGCTCGCGGAACGCATCGGCGACGTTTGGGCCTTCGAAGCGATGCGCTGGACCGATGGCCGAGCCGCACTACATATCCCAATACGATTGGCCGACGGTGCATCACGGATTTCTCGCGCAGGGAAAACTCAACCCAGCCGCGATCGCTTATCTGGATCGCAAAGGCGCCGCCGGACCGCATCGTGTGCTGGTGCGCGAAGCCATTGGCATCGAAAGCCCGCTGCTATTCGATGCCATTCAAGCCGTTATGCGCGCAAAAGGCCTGATCCGTCGCGGTCTCGCCGGCGTGAAGCAACGCGTGACGGCCACGGCGCGATAATCGCCAAGGCGCAACGGCAATTAACAGCAAACATTGAATACGGATGAACGTCATCCACGGTCTGGCCTGGTACTTTCCCGAAAGCGTCGGCGGCACGGAGATTTATGTTTCGGGATTGGTGCGGGAACTAGTCGCTTACGGCATCGAAAGCAGAATTGCGGCTGCTGCGGTGGGTGGACAAGCCGCCGATTACGTCATTGAAGGCATTCCGGTCCATCGCTATCCGTTTTCCGACGAGGCCGATCTCGATGCGACGCGCGGCGAACGGCCATACCGGAACTTCGACGCCTTCGTCCGCGTGGCTCGAGCGGCAGCCGCGCGGCATATATCACCAGCATTCCTGGACGACCTCGTGCGGCCTTCGCCATATCGAAGCGGCGAAAGCGCTGGGCTTCAAAACCGTGCTCACCGTTCATGTCCCGGCCTTTATCTGCTTGCGCGGCACCATGATGGAGTTTGGCAGTGAGCCGTGCGACGGCCGCGTGGAGCCGGTACGCTGCGCCGCCTGCTGGTCGCAAGGGCGCGGCCTGCCGCGGGCTGCGGCGCGGGTCTTTAGCCGCGTGCCGCAGATCGTCAGCGCGGCGGCATACCGGTCGGGCGCAGAGAATCGTCTGGTCACCGCGCTTGCCGCCCGAGAATTGGCGGCGACCCGACAGCGGCAGATTGCCGGCATGGCTGCGGCGACCGAACGCATCGTCGCGGTCTGCGACTGGCTCGCCGACGTGCTGCGGAAGAACAACATCGCCGATGACAAATTGGTGGTGAGCCGCCAAGGCATCGACCGCTCCTTCGTTCCGCAGGCAAGAAGCCGGTCGCGCGGTCGCGCCGACAAGATTTCGGCTCGGCTTTCTCGGCCGCTGCGATCCGGTCAAAGGCCTTGCCGTTCCTGTTGGACGCCGTGGCGCGGCTGCCGCGCGATCTGCCGATCGAAGTGATCGTTCACGCCGTCGCCAACAGCGAAGAAGAGCGCCGTCTCCGCGATTTCCTTATGGCGAAAACAGCCGCCGATCCGCGCATCAGATTTCTGCCGCCGGTTCCGCATCGGGAACTTCCCGCAGTGCTCGCCGAATTCGACATGCTGGCCGTGCCGTCGCAATGGCTGGAGACCGGGCCACTGGTCGTGCTGGAAGCGCAGGCCTGCGGCGTGCCGGTGCTCGGCTCGAATTTGGGCGGGATCGCCGAACTCGTCACTCCGGGCGTTGACGGAGAGCTTGTTCCATTTTCCGATCCCGGAGGCTTGGGCCTCGGCGATCCGGGCCGCCATCGCCGGCCAATTGCCCTGTCTCGAACGCAAGAATCCGCGCCCGGTGCGCACGATGGCGGATGCGGCGCAAGACATGGCGTCGCTCTATGCAGGCCTCGCATGAGTGGCCGGGTCAGCATCGTCATTCCTTGTTTCAATGCCGAGGTCACCGTCGGCGAAACCATCGACAGCGCCTTGGGTCAGACCTGGGGCGACATCGAGGTCATCGTCATCGACGATGGTTCGAAGGACCGGTCCGCCGAAGTTCTGCACGGCTTCGGTAGCCGGATCAGAGCCGAGTTCGGGCCTAATCGGGGCGCCAGCGCCGCCCGCAATCGCGGCACTGCGCTCGCGACCGGCGCCTATATCCAATACCTCGATGCCGACGATTTGCTTGTTGCCGACGCCGTCGCAAGACGTGTCGAGGCGCTCGACGCAGCCGGGGCGGACGTGGCCTATGGCGATTGGCAACGATTTGAAACGGGCGCGGATGGATCGCGCCAACTCGGCGAAACCGTTGCGCGACGGATCGAAGACACCGACGCGGATCCGGAAATCGCTTGCGCCACGTCGTTTTGGGCGCCACCGGCCGCGCTACTCTACGCCCGTCGTATCGTTGAGGCGATCGGCGGTTGGAACGAGCGGCTCCCGGTGATTCAGGATGCGCGGTTCTTGTTCGACGCTGCGCGCCAAGGAGCGCGGTTCGTGCACGTGCCGGGGGTATCGGCCCTTTACAGGCATGCCGGGACATCGCTCTCGCGTGGCAATCTGCCGGGATTCATGCTCGATGTTTACCGCAATGCGACCGAGATCCAATCGCTGTGGGAAGCGGACGGGCCGCTGACGCCGGCGCGCAAAAACACGCTCGCCGGGATTTTCGATATGACGGCGCGGACCTTCTTTCAGCTTGATCTGCCGGAATTCGACGATGCCGTCGCGCGCTTCAAAGCGGTGTCGAGCAGGCGGTTCGGCTATCCGGAGGTCGCGCTCAAGGTCAGCCGTCTCGCCGGCCGCGATCTCGCCATGACGGCCCTTGGCCTCGGCACCGGACTGGCACGCGGGGTCCGGTCGTTGCGCGATGGCAAGCGATGACCGCCGATATTCTGGTGTCGAGTCCCGATCTGCGGCCGAGCCTGCTGAGCGTACTGCACGGCCTCGCCGACCGGAATTTGATCGGGCGGGTGGCGACGACGATTGCGATTCCGCCGGCTTTGAGCGGCGGCGTCGCCGCCTTGCCGTGGGCGGGGTCGAGGTTCGCCCCGCTGCTGAAGCGGCGAGAGGTGCCAAAATTTCTCGACGGCATGGTCGACAATATCTGGGCCGGAGAGCTGCTTCGGAATCTGTCGTCGCGCTTTGCCGGCGAGAGGACCACCGACGCGATCTTCCACTGGGCGACCGATCGTTTCGACCATGCCGTCGCGCGGCGCTACGCCGGGCGCTACGCTTATGTCTACGGCATGGATTTCAGCTCCGCCGCAACCTTTGCGGCGCAAAAGGCGGTCGGCGGTTATTGCATTCAGCGCCAGGTGTCGGCCCATTTTTCGTCCTTCGTCGCGACGCTGCGCAGGGAATGTGAGCGCTTTCCGGAATTGACCACCGATTATCATCGGCTGATCTTGCGCCGGGCCGAAAGTCACGAGCGGCGGCGCGCTGTCGAACATGAACTGGCGGACCTGATCGTGGCGAATTCGGACTATGTGCGGACGACGTTCATCGCTAACGGCGTGCCGGCCGCAAAGGTCGTGGCGGTGCCGACCGGCTGTCCGCCGCTCGACGCGACGGGCGCCCGCAGTGGTGGCGGCGACGGCGCCGTGCGCTTCATCTATGCGGGCCGCCTATCGCTGCGCAAAGGCTTTCATTATCTGATGCTGGCATGGCAGCTCGCCGCTCTCGGCAGCCGGGCCGAACTGTGGGTTGCCGGCAGCTCCGAGCTCGATTTGCCGGGCGCGTTTACCGCACTCGGCAATGTCCGGCTGCTCGGCAGTCTGAATTCGCGGGCATTGGCCGAGGCCTATCGCGCCTCGGACGTGATGGTTTTGCCGACGCTGTCGGAGGGACTTGCGCATGCGGTGCTCGAGGGCTTGGCGTTCGGGATGCCGGTGATCACGACCGTGGCATCCGGCGCCGGGGCGCTGGTGACGGACGGCGAAAATGGCGCCATCGTGCCGGAAGCCGATGCCGAGGCATTGGCCGCGGCGTTGGTGGCTGCCGTGACCAAGAGGACCGAGTTGCCACGGATGGGCAGGCTGTCGGCCGAGCGCGCGCGCGCTTGGAGCGTGGCCAATTCCAACGCCGCGCACGCGCGCGTCATTGTCGAATTCCTAAAGGCGCACGGTTAGCATGGCGCGGCTGTCGTTTGCATGGCGCATGGCCCGTCAGCGGTGGGCGAGCGATACCTCGCGATGTCCTTATTGCGATTCGCGCTTCGCCGAACGCCTGCAGCGCAAGTGGCTCATCATCGAAGCGCGGCGCTGCGTCTATTGCGGTCTGATGTTCCGCTGGCCGGCGGACCCGGCAGAGGCCCGCCGTGATTTCTACGAGAGCGATTATGAGGGGCAGCAGGCGACCGATATTCCCGAAGCGGCCGCCGCGGCGACGATGGCGGCAAACGGGTTTGCGGGTACAGCTTGGGACCGTGGCGAGCGCATTCGCTTTCTCGAACGAGCGCTCGGCAAGCCAAACGGCCGCACGCTGCTCGATTTCGGCTGTTCATGGGGTTACGCCACGCAGCAATACCAGGCCGCCGGCTGGGCGGCTCAGGGTTTTGAGCTCGACCGGCGGCGCGCCGCGTTCGGCCGGGTAGCGCTTGGGCTTACCGTCACCAGCGATCTCGGTGAGCATCGTGGCCGGAAATTCGATGTCATCCTTGCCGATCATTCGCTGGAGCATGTACCGCGCCTTGGCGACACTCTCCGCGCGTGGATGGAACTCGCGGCCGCGGACGCTGTCCTTGTCGTCTTTGTTCCGAATGGAAGTTGTCACGACGCTCGCCGGCTCGGTACCGGCTGGGGGCCCTTCATCGGCGAGGCGCATACGGTGGCGCTCACCATGGAGTGGTTTGCCCGCAATCTGCCGCGGCACGGCTTTCACGCCGAATTTCGAGCCCCCGACGGCACGCCGCTTCGTGCCGGCGAATATCTCGACGATTGCGCCGAGATCTGCGTGGTCGCGCGGACAATGCAGCCAACGGTGAACGGAGCATAACGGCCGTGTGCGGTTTCATCGGCCGGATCGGCGAGGGCTTTGATGCGGAGCGCGCGCTGCCCTGGCTGCGCCGGCGCGGACCGGACAGTCAGAACACATGGCGCACCGATAACGGCGCCGTGAATCTGCTGCATTGCCGGCTCTCGATCGTCGATGAGGACAGCCGCTCCGACCAGCCATACCGCGATCCCACCCACGGCATCGTCGTCGTGCTCAACGGCGAAATCTACAATTATCGCAGCCTGCAGCGTCACTACGCGGATTTCGCCTTCCGCACCGAGTCCGACACCGAGGTCATCGTCGCGGCTTACGTCACAGACGGCATCGCCGGATTTAACCGCCTGCACGGCATGTTCTCTTTCGTGCTGGTGGATGAACGCCGCGGCCGAGTCGTGCTGGCGCGCGATCCGGTCGGCAAGAAGCCGTTATTCACGCTCGGCCTGCCCGGCTCGCTGCTGTTCGGCTCTTCGCTGTTGCCGCTCGTCGCCTGCGGCGGCGCCGACCCGTCGATCGATGCCGCGGCGGCGGCATTCTATTGGCGGCGGGGCTATGTCTCTCCCGACGTCAGCGCCGTCACCGGCATCCGGCCGGTTCCGCCCGGCACCGTGCTCGAATTCGACGAACGCGGCAACGAATTGTCGCGCACGCGGATCGAAGCCGAAATTCCGATGCTTTACCGCGGCGAATCGACCGCTGAAATCAAGCGCACAATTCACGATCTGCTGACGCAGGCGGTAGAGTACCGTCTTGAAAACAATCCGCATCCGATGGCGCTCTTGTCGGGCGGCATTGATTCAACTCTCATAACGCAACTCACCGCCGACCGGCTCAAACGCACCGGTGACGATCGGAATTTCAAGGTCATCACGCTCGGGTCGATGATTCCCTATACCCAGGACGAATATTATGCCCGCTACGCCGCAAAGCGGCTCGGCTTGGCTCTCGAAGTGGTCCGGCCCGGTCACCAGCGTTTGCCGGACGCCATCAGGCATGCTGTTTCGCTGCAAGACGAGCCGCTCGGAATGCCGAGCTATTTTTTCTTATTCCAATTGATCGAGGCGGCGGCGCCATACGGCAAGGTGCTGCTGACTGGCGATGGCGGCGACGAGGTCTTCTTGGGCTATCGTCCGGCCGCCGATTGGCGGTTCCATGCATTGGCTCCGGGCGATGAATCGAATTCGGTTCAGGTAGGCCCGGGCGAGAGGCCATGGATGGGCTCGTGGGCCCGCGACGTGACCGGCAATACGCTGCTCGGCCATATGTTCACCAAGGTCGATCGGGCCTCGGCCGAGCAGGGGGTCGAAGTCCGCTGTCCGCTCCTCGATCTGTCGCTGATGAGTTATGTCCGCAGCCTGCCGCCGGAGATTTTGTGCCGCGACCTGCCGCTCAAATATCTTTTGAAACAGCAGCTCGACGGCTGGCCGGCCTGGTTCCTGGAGCGGCCGAAGCTCGGCTTTGCTTATAATTTGCGCTGGCACTGGGCGCTCACCCGCTTTGCCGGCTTGCGCGAGATGGTCTCGGCGGCCGCCATCGCGACATTCGGAGACCGCGTGCCGCCGCCGCTACGCGGAGCGCCCGCCGCCTGGCGCACGTCGGATATTTTTCATCATTTCGGCGATGCGTGGCGGCTCATGGTGTGGAGCGCATTTCTTGACAGGCTCGCCGAGGCGGCACGGCTCAGTCGCGCAACGGCGCGCAACGGTGACATCGCACAGTGTTCGGCGGTCAGCGCCTAGATGCCGGGCAACGTCATATCCGAATTGACGCGATCGGAACCCGAGGCGCCGGCGACGCGACGCCGTGAGGCAGCGTCGCCCCAGCCTCCCCGCAGCAAGCGAATCTGCATCGTCGGCCTTGGCTCGATCTCGCATAACCCACGCGTGGTCAAGGAGGCCGATGTGCTCGCTGCGGCCGGCCACGACGTGGTCGTGCTGTTTCTTCAGCATTACGAGTGGTCGCGGGCGATCGACCGCCAAATTATCGAGCGTGCGAAATGGCGGGCCGAGATCGTCGACGTCGCGCCATCCGCCGCTGGACGGCTCCGACGGTGGATCTCGGGCCTGCAGGTCTTTCTGTTTCGCCGGCTATGCCGCGGGACGTTGCGCTTTCCGGTCGCCGAACTGGCCTATTCCCGGTATTTCCTCGTTCTGCTGCGGCGCGCAATCCGCCAGCGCTGCGATCTCTATATAGGACATTATACGGGGAGCTTGCCGGTGGTGGCATGGGCGGCACGCCGCACCGGAGCGAAATTCGCCTTCGACTTCGAGGATTTTCACCGCGGCGAAGCGGGCGCCATCGAGGAAGAGGATCTGTCGAATAAACTCGTTCGAGTGCTCGAAGATCGGTACCTGCCGGCGGCAAGTTTCGTTACCGCGGCGTCGTGGGGCATCGGCGAATATGTGGCGAAGACGACCGGGCTGCCGGTGCCGACCACCGTCCTCAACGTCTTTCCCTGGGCCGATCGCGCCGGCATTCCTGCGCCGCGGCCCCGGCCGCCGAATTCGGTCCTCGCACTTTATTGGTTCTCGCAAGTCGTCAGCCTCGATCGCGGGCTGCAGGATGTTATCAACGCCATGGCACTAATGCGCGCGCCGGCCGAGCTCCACATCCGCGGCAGCGAGGCGGGAAACGCAGTCGATATCCTGCGAGCCTTGGCGCGAGAGCGCGGCGTTGCAGAGCGTGTTCACTTCCATCCCATCGTGCCGCCCGACGCGCTTCTGGCCGATGCGGCCGGGTACGACATCGGGCTCGGCCTCGAGCGGCGCACCCCGCTCAATCGCGACATCTGCATCACCAACAAGATCTTTCTCTATATGCTCGCCGGTCTTGCGGTGGTCGCATCGCGAACGCGCGGACATGACGACGTCATCAAACTGTGTCCTGAAGCCGGATTCATCTATCCATCCGGCGACGCCGCGGCGCTTGCCGCGATCCTGGACGGTCTGGCGCAGGACCCGAAATTGCTCGAGCGCACCAAATCGGCCGCGCTCGCGGCGGCGCGGGATCGCTGGAACTGGGAGTACGAAAGCAGGTTTGTCGTTGCCGCGGTTGAAGAAGCGATCGTGCCTGAAGGTTTGCGTGCGGCGCGCGGCCGGACTAACTGAAATCATGTCGATGGTTGGACCTCGTGCGGCACGCTGACTTGGAAATGTACCGATGCCCGGAGTGCACCGGGACCTTGGCGCTCGACGCCTATTCGTCCGATGCGGCGGATGCGATCCAGACTGGATGGCTCACCTGCGGGGGTTGCCGGCGGCGTTATCCAGTCGCGAACGGAATTCCGAGATTTGTGCCGAGCAAAAGCTACGCCGATTCCTTCGGTGCGGAGTGGCACAACTTTCCAAAAACCCTGCTGGACGCCGATTGGCAGGACATGTATCGCGTGCGGTTCTTCCAGACGACCGGATTTCCCGACGATTTGCACGGCCAAACGGTGCTCGAAGTCGGCTGCGGTCCGGGAAGCTTTACCGGCATCATCTTGGCGACGGGCGCGCAGGTGTTCTCTTCGGATCTCAGCACGTCGGTCGATGTCTGTATCGAGAATCTTCGCGGCGACCCAAATCTCGGCCGGCTGTCGCTCAGTCAGGCCAATCTTGAAGCGCTTCCGTTTGCCGCCGGATCATTCGACAAGGTTTTGTGTCTCGGAGTGATTCAGCATTGTCCGGATCCAATGCGAGCGTTCAAATACCTGTGCCGCTACCTCAAGCCGGGCGGCGAGATCGTCATCGACTGCTATCAGCGAGAACCGTTCCGCGACGCTTCATGGATCTATCTCGTCAAACACATGCTTCGCGTCGTTACGACCCGGATGCCGCATGGGTTGCTCTTTTGGTGCGTGAGATCGACGATCGGAGCGGCGTACAACGTCAAAGCGGCCGTCAATAAGATCCCGCTCGCCGGCCCGAAGCTGCAGCGACTTATTCCGATTGGCGAACTCAAACGCCGCGATTGGACGCCGGAACAGATGAAACAGATCAAGTCGCTGAATGTGTTCGATATGCTGAGCCCCAAATACGACAATCCGCAATCGATCGAGACCGTCAGTGGCTGGGTCGCCGAGGAGGGGCTGCAACTTCTGAAGTGCGACATCGGCCAGAACGGGGTCAATGCCAAGGCGCGCAGGCCGCTGCCGGTTCGGGTTGACGCTTGAAGTCAAGTGATCCGTCGGATTGGGCAACAATTCCTGACATGTTGAACAAGCTATTAGACCGTAATCTGCTCCGGTTTTTGCTGCTGCCGGGCACGGATATATTTACCCGGCGCCGTACCGCGCTGGAGAAAAACTGGCGGCAAGGACCGCGCCGGGTGCTCGACGCCGGCTTCGGCAATGGCTGGTTTTCCTACCGGGCCTACCGGAGCGGTGCGACGGTGACAGCGCTGGCGATTGGGCCCGAACTGATCCGCAAGGCAAAGGCGCTCTACAACGGCTTTCTCGGCATCCCCGACGACAAACTGTCGTTTCGCGAGATGAACCTCTACGAGGCGGGTCAGATCGAGGGCCCGTTCGACGAGATCATTTGCTACGAGACACTGGAGCATATCCGCAACGACGCGACGGTCTGCCGCATGTTTTATGAAATGCTTCGGCCCGGCGGCGTTCTGCATCTTTGCTGTCCCAACGCCGAGCACCCCCGCTGGCAGGGCGAGACGCTCGATTTGACGGAGTTCTGGCGGTCACGTGCGGCACGGCTACACGGAAAAAACGTTCCGCGCGTTGCTTGAGCCGATCGGCTTTCGAGTGGATCGGACGGAAGGTGTCGGCGGATCGTTTCTTGTCCTGTTGCAGGAAAAGGTGCAGGCGCCGTTGCGGCGCCTGTTCGGCGAGCCGGGTGCAGCGGCGGCCGCCGCCATCGCCGCTCCATTTGTCGCGCTGGACGATCCGTCTCCGCCGGTGCCTTTCTCGATCTATGTCCGTGCGGTGCGCGACGACAGCGTCCATGGTCCGGTCCGCGTCAACGGCTGATGGCGGTAGCCCGCAGCGCGGTGATGAAGAAGGTTCTTATCGTTTCGCCTTATTTTCCGCCAAGCACACTCGCCGGTGTGCACCGTGCGCGCCATCTGGCCAAGCACCTGCCGGCGGCTGGATGGCAACCCTTCGTGCTTTGCGTGGACGAGCGCTTTCACGCTGAGTCGCTCGACCCCGGGCTCGCAGAGCTGCTCCCCGCGGATCTTCGGACCGTCAAGACAAAGGCCCTGCCGCTTTGGCTGACGAAGTCCCTAGGCGTCAGCGATCTCGGCCTGCGGGCATTCTTTCATCTGAAATCGGCGGCAGGCAAAATTCTCGGCAACGATGCCGTCGATGCGGTGTTGATCACCGGGTCGCCTTTTTATCCGATGCTGCTGTCCGGATGGTTGAAGCGGCGCTACGGCGTTCCCGTCGTGCTCGACTTTCAGGACCCCTGGGTTTCGTCCTTCGGCGCGGCTCAACCACGCTTCTCGAAGGCCGGCCTTGCGCATTGGCTCGCAACCCGTTTGGAGCCGCACGCCCTCCGCCATGCCGATTTCGTCACCTCCGTATCGGATGTGCAGAACGCCGAAATGGCTTCGAGGTATCCCTGGTTCGATGCCGGCAAAATGGCGGCCATCCCGATCGGCGGCGATGCGGACGATTACACGGCGTTGCGGCTGGAAGCCAACCGGACCAAGCGGCCGCCGCTCGCTCATGGCCATATCGACTTCAGCTATGTCGGAACGTTTTTGCCGCGATCGGCGGTCACCGCGCGCGTTCTGTTCGCGGCGCTGGCGGAACTTCGCCGGACCGCGCCGGAGCTTGCCGAGAAGCTGCGTTTTAATTTCGTGGGCACCAGCAATCACCCCGACGACAGGACGACCTATCGTTTCCGGCCGCTCGCCGAAGCGGCCGGTGTCGGCGATCTCGTCGCCGAAACGCCGCAACGTATACCCTATCTCGATGCGCTCGGTGTCCTGGCCAATTCGGACGTCATTCTCATGCTTGGTTCGGACGAGCCGCATTACACGGCCTCGAAAATCTATCCGGGACTGATGTCTGGCCGGCCGTTCCTGTCGTTATTCCACAACGCGAGCAGCGCACATCGTATTTTGGCGGCGGCCGGCGGCGGCCACGCGTTGTCGTTCGCAACGCCTGAGGAACTCGGCGCGCTCACGCCGCGGCTCGCGGCGGCGATCCGGGACTTGGCAACGGCGCCCGATACCGCCGGTACACCGCGCCTCGAGACGATTGCGCCATATTCGGCCTGCGCGGTCGCCGGCCGTTTCGCCGAAATATTTGACGCGGCAGCGCGCTGACGTTTGGTATCGTGCGCGTAACCTTGACCGCCGATCCGGAGCTGCCGGTGCCGCCGAAGCATTATGGCGGGATCGAGCGGATCATCGATACGCTGGCGCGGCAACTGGTGCGGCGCGGCCACGAGGTAACGTTGTTCGCGCATCGCAATTCCGCATCGGCGGGGCATCTCATCCCCTATCCCGGAAAGTCGAGTGCTTCGGCGCTCGACACGACGCGTAATGCCGCGGCGATCGCTCGTCATGTGGTCGGCGGCGGAACCGATGTGGTTCACAGCTTTTCGCGCCTTGCCTATCTGTTGCCGATCTTGCCGCTGCGCATCCCAAAGCTGATGACCTATCAGCGCGCGATAACACCGCGCAGCGTCCGCTTGGGCAATCTGATGTCGCGCGGCAGCCTGCAATTCGCGGCCATCAGCAACCACATGATGGAGCCGGTCGCCAATTTTGGAACTTGGCACGTGGTGCCGAACTGCGCGAACCTGGAGCATTATGAGTTTCAGCCCAAGGTCGAAAGCGACGCGCCGCTGATGTTTCTCGGCCGCATCGAGGAGATCAAGGGCACGCATGTGGCGATCGAGGTTGCCAGAAGAAGCGGACATAAACTTTGTATTGCCGGCAACGTGCCGGCCGGCGAAGAGCGTTATTTCGAGTCCAGAATAAAGCCGTTCATCGACGGCGACGCCGTCGTCTATGTCGGGCCGGTCGACGACGTCGAAAAAAACCGGCTTTTGGGCAAGGCGCGCGGGCTGCTGATGCCGGTCCTCTGGGAGGAACCGTTCGGCATCGTCATGGTCGAAGCCATGGCTTGCGGCACGCCGGTCTTGGGCTTTAACCGCGGTGCGGTGCCGGAGGTCGTCGAGGACGGCGTCAGCGGTTTTGTCCGCGGTGACGCCGATGGCCTGGTGGAAGCCGTCGCCCGGCTCGGCGAAATAGATCGGCGCCATTGCCGCGCGCGTGTCGAGCGGCAATTCAGCGAGTCCATTCTCGCCGATCGCTATTTGTCGGCCTATCGGGATGTGATCGCATCTTGCGGGCGCCGGGCGGACGGCTGAGCGCAGGCAATGCATCTCGGCATCGTTACCAGCCACCCGATTCAATATCAGGCGCCGCTGTTTCGTGCGCTCGCCGAGCGCGTCGATCTCACGGTTTATTTTGCGCACCGGGCGACCGCAAAAGACCAGGCGGAAGCCGGCTTCGACGTCGGCTTCGATTGGGATGTCGATCTTACCCACGGCTTCCGCCATGCGTTTCTGAAGAACGTATCGAGACGGCCCAGCATTACGCGGTTCGCCGGCTGCGATACACCGACCATTGGCGAAGTACTCGCCGCCGACAAAGTGGACGTGGTCGCCGTTTATGGCTGGCACTTTAAGAGTTATCTGCAGACGGCGAGGGCCGGTCGCAAGCTGGGTATCCCCGTGATGGTGCGCAGCAATTCCCACCTTGCCAATCCGAAACCGCTGCTGAAGCGGATCGCCAAGGCGATCGTACTGCCTCCTTTTCTCAGACTGTTCGACATGTTTCTCCCGACCGGCACGCGGTCGGCCCAATATTTGCGCCGCTACCGGGTGCCGGAATCGCTGATCAGAATTGTGCCTTATTGCATCGATGTCGATGCTTTCGCATCGGGTGCGGCGCAGGCGCGATCCGAGCGCGAGCGCCTGCGGGCCGAGTTTGGTGCCGCCGGCAAGGAACGCATCGTTCTATTCGTCGGCAAACTCATTGGTCTGA
This sequence comes from uncultured Alphaproteobacteria bacterium, assembly GCA_963696555.1. GTDB lineage: Bacteria > Pseudomonadota > Alphaproteobacteria > Rhizobiales > Xanthobacteraceae > BOG-931. The sequence continues at coordinate 695,021 of CAVOKR010000028.1, forward strand.
AGGAAATCCCAAGCATTATCGATGCGTTAGCGCGGCTCATTCGATCCGGGCAGGCGGTCCGGCTCGTTCTGGTGGGTTCCGGGCCTCTTGCGGGCGACCTTGCCGCTATGGCAAATGCTCGTTCACTGCCGGTGACCTTTGTCGGATTCGTGAACCAGACACGCATGCCCGAGGTCTATGCCGCTGCCGACGTTGTGGTGCTGCCGTCCTCGAGCGAAACCTGGGGACTTGTGGTCAATGAGGCCTTTGCCTGCGGGGTTCCGGCCGTCGTTTCCGACCGCGTCGGTTGCGGGCCTGACATGATCGACGACGGAACGACCGGCTCCGTCGTCCCGGTGGGCGATGTCGGCCGCCTTGCCGAGGCGATCGCCTATTGGACGGCCCCATGCGCGACGGAGCGCCCCGACGCTGGCGCCACGGCGCTTGCTCTCGCCCAAGTCACGTCTCGATATTCGCCCGTAAGTTCGGCTGAGGCTTTCATGGCGGCGGCCGAAGGCGCGGCAGCAGTGCGCGGGGTGGAGCGCTAATGGCCCTGGTCGGTTCGAGAGCCCTGCATGTCCTGCCGCCGCGCCGCATCCGGTACGGCGGCGGCTATGTCCAGGTGCCGATCCCGGTGTGGGGCATCGTCTTTCTGATCGCCTTGTTGCTCGCGCTGTCCTCGCGGGATCCGTTTCTGACCTTTGCTTGTATTTCCGTCTCGCCACTCCTGGCGGCGCTCGTTTGGCGCGAGGGCGAGCCCCCCGTCGCCTTCGCGGCGCTGATCGCGCAGTGGCTGCAAATCACTGTCGGGACGCTTCGCGCGACCGCCAATGGGGTGGATATCAACACGCTATTTCAGACGTCCGGTGCAAGCTACGCCAACTGGCTCAGTCTTGCCGGGCTTCTGGTCTTGGCGTTCGGTATCAGGGTGGCGAATTTCAACAGACGGCCGATGGACATCGGCGCGTTACACGCCGAGCTGCAATCGTACCGATATTCGCGCGTGATTGCCGCGTATTGCATTGCGCAAGCGGCAAATATCCTGAGTCAGGGATTAATTTGGATCGTGCCCGGCCTTACCCAGGCGCTCCTCGCGGCCACAAATCTGCGCTGGCTGTTCTATTTCATCCTGACGGTCACGACGCTGGTGCAGAAAAGAGGCTATGGTTACTTGGCGGCGGCAACTCTGTTCGAGGTAATTTTCGGTCTGGCGTCGTTCTTTTCCGATTTCAAAACCGTCTTCTTCGTCTTTGCCGTCTCTTATTTGATGGTTCAGCGCCGCATAAACTTCCGGATGGCAACGAGTTTAGCCGTACTATTCGGCGTTCTGTTCTACATTGCCATCATTTGGTCGGCGGTGAAGATGGATTACCGCTCCTATCAGAATCAAGGTTCCGGCGCGCAAATCTCCACGGTTGGAACGTTCGACAAGCTCGAATACTTGGTTCAATTGGTAGGCAACGTCGACGAAAAGCATTTCTGGCTCGGTTTCGACGCACTGACCGAGCGTATCGAATATACGCGGTTCTTCGGCTACGTGACCGAGAACGTGCCCGCTTTCCTGCCCTATGACGATGGTGGAATCTGGGGCGCCGCCGTCTATCACGTCATCACGCCGCGGATTTTGTTTCCGGACAAGGCGGATATAACGGGCGACATTGAAAATACCATACATTACACCGGTCTTGCGTTCGCCGGCGGCGGCACAGACACGGAAATTCCGCTCGGCTACATGGCCGAGAGCTACATCGACTTCGGACCCGTCGGCATGTTCGCGCCAATCTTTTTGCTGGGATTGCTCGTCGGGTTCGAATACCGGTATTTCGCCACGCGGCGTTTTTCACTGGTGTTTTCCTACGGCTTGCTGCCGGTCGTGTTCGGAACCGTCATCGCCTATGAGGAAACGGCGATCAAGATATTGGGCGGCAACCTTATCGTATTCATCGTCTCCTTTTTCGCCTGCAAGTTCGCGGTACCGCTTATCCAGCCGTGGCTGACGGGAATTCGGCGCCGGGCCTGAGTTCCGTCTCAGCACATGCGCATCCTCCACGTCGTGCCGAGCTACTTGCCGGCGGTGCGCTACGGCGGCCCGATCTACTCCGTCCATGCGCTGTGTCGCGCTCTCGCCGCACGCGGTCACGATGTCCACGTCTTCACCACCAATGTCGACGGTCCTGGGATTTCGGATGTTCCCTTGCGCGTGCCTGTGGCGATGGACGGCGTAAAGGTGAGATATTTCGATTGCGGTCTCGGCCGCCGGCTTTATCGTTCGCCCGCCATGGGACGAGCGCTCGCGGCGGAGGTGGCGCAATTCCAGGTCTTGCATCTGCACTCGGTCTTTCTGTGGCCGACGCTCGCTGCTGCCCGCGCCGCGCGCAAGGCAGGTGTGCCCTATCTGGTGGCGCCGCGAGGCATGCTGGTCGGCGACCTTATCGAGCGCAAAAGCAGAATGTTGAAAACGCTGTGGATCAGGCTGTTCGAGCGCCGCACTCTGGCCGGCGCCGCGGCCGTTCATGTCACATCCGAATTGGAAGGGGAGGAGCTCGAACACCTTGGCATTCCGCTCCGTCGCGTCGCCGTCATTGCCAATGGCATCGACGTTCCGGAGTTGACCGAGTCGTCGCTTGAACCCGCCGCGGCGCCGATGCCTTACGTCCTCAGTCTCGGCCGTATCAATTGGAAAAAGGGCATCGATCGGCTTATCGCGGCGATGAGCTTTGTGCCGGATGCCGAACTCCTGATCGCCGGAAACGACGAGGAAGACTATCAGCCAAGGCTCGAGGCGATGGTTCGGGATTTGGGTCTCTCCGCGCGAGTTCAATTCCTGGGGCCGGTTCAGGACGCCAAGAAGTGGACACTGATGCGCGGGGCAAGCGCTTTTGCGATGCCGTCCTATTCGGAAAATTTCGGGATTGCGGCGCTTGAGGCGATGGCCTGCGGTTGCCCGGTTGTGGTGACGCCGGAGGTCGGGCTTGCCAGTGCCATCGCGCGCGCGGGGGCCGGCGTCGCGGTCTCGGGTGAGCCCGAACAACTTGGGACCGCGCTCTTGGAAGTGATTTCAGATCCCGTTCAGCGGGCGCGCATGGGCGCGGCCGGCAAGAAGCTCGCCACGGAGGAGTTTTCGTGGGCTCGGATTGCCGAACAGGCCGAACGCCTGTACGAGCGGTGCCTCGAGGAACAGGCCGAAAGTGCTTGAACAAATTACGCCCGTTATTCTGACGTTCAACGAAGAGGCCAATATCGCGCGGACACTCGCCCGCCTGCATTGGGCGCGCGACATCGTAGTGGTGGACAGCCATAGCACCGACGCGACCGTTGCGATCCTGGCGCAATACCGCGAGGTCAGGCTGTTCCAGCGCGCCTTCGACAGTCATGCGCGGCAATGGAATTTCGCCATCGACGAAACCGACATCGCGACCGACTGGTTTCTGGCGCTCGACGCCGACTATGTTCTGACCGAAGAACTCATCGCCGAACTCGCGGCACTGCAGCCGGGTCGAAACATTAATGGCTACTCCGCGGGCTTCCGCTACTGCATTGGCGGGGTCCCGTTGCGGGGAGCGCTCTATCCCGCGGTGGCCATTCTTTGCCGGCGCGGCAAAGCCCGCTACGAGCAGGACGGCCACACCCAGCGTGTCGCCGTGACTGGCGCGATAGCGTCGCTGCGCTCGAAAGTCCTGCACGACGATCGCAAGCCGCTGTCGCGCTGGATCGATTCGCAAAAGCGCTATGCCGAGCTCGAAGCCGAACATCTGCTGGCAGCCGACAGGACCGGCCTCGGCTTCATGGACCGCATCAGGCGCTGGGGCTGGCCGGCGCCATTCGTAGTGCTTTTCTATACGCTCCTTGTGAAAGGTTGCGCTTTCGACGGGTGGCGCGGTTGGTTCTATGTCTCGCAGCGCACCTTCGCCGAATTGCTGCTGGCGCTCGAAATCGTCGATCGCCGGCTGACCGGTTCCTCCGGCGCGGCCGGCGCGGCCGGCCCATGATCAAGCGAGTCATTAAATCGCTCATGGAGCGTACGCCGTATCGCATCATGCGCCACTACGGAGCCAATCGATTTCACGCCATCGAGCCCTGCCTGCAACTGATGAAAGCGCGGGGCTTCGCCCCAAGAATAGTCGTCGACGGTGGCGCGCATGTCGGTTCCTTCAGCGTTGCCGCCCAGGCGATTTTTCCGGATGCCACTTTCCATTGCGTCGAACCGCAGCCGGCATGCCGCGAGCCGTTGCGGACGCTCTGCGCCCAGAAGGGCTTTTTCTTTCATGAATGCGCTTTGGCGGAAACGCCGGGCCGCATCGATCTGACGGCGGCGGCCGAGCCGAGTACCGGGGTGCATGTGGCGTCGGGAAGTGAAGCCGCCATATCGGTCGTCGCAGACACCCTCGATGGCCTGTTCGGCGCCGTCACGCGCGAGGACCGCGCTCTCCTCAAACTCGATCTGCAGGGTTATGAATTGCAAGCTTTGAAGGGCGGAACGGCATTTCTGCGGTCCGCGGAGGCCCTCCTGACCGAAGTGTCGTTCTACGCTCAGGCCTACGAGCCGCCGATCGCCGCGCTGGTCTCCTTCCTCGATGACAACGGCTTCCAGCTTTACGACATCGCTTCACTCGCCGGCAGGGCGAGGGACGATCGCCCGCGGCAGGGCGATTTCGTCTTCGTGCGTCAGGGCAGCGAGCTGCTTGATGATGCGCGCTGGGACTAGCTCATCTGTTTGATGCAGCAACACCGGAACTGAGAGTGAGCAGACAGCAATGACAGGAACGTCGCGATCGGTGCGATCGATGCTCAAGCGCCTGATATTTGGCGCGTGCACGGCGATCCTGGGTGATGAAAACGGCAGACTCGGCGTTCGCACCCTGACGGGGCCCGCCAAAGGCATGCGCTTTCGCTTGGATTTACGCGGCGACTACGAGATGCGGTATCTGCTCGGCAATTATGAAGGGGCGACGGTCGAGAAATTGCAGTCCTTCGTGAAGCCGGGCTGGACGATATGGGACGTGGGAGTCTTTCTCGGCTATTACACTTGCTTGTTCGCTCGGTTGGTCGGCCCCGGCGGTCATGTGGCGGCAATCGAGGCCGACCCGCGCAACCTTGCCCGTACCCGGGGGCATGTTGGCAAGAATGGATTTGCCAACGTTACCTTCGTCGCGGGCGCCATCGGCGCTCCTGACGCCGAAGTCGACCTTCTTATCAGCGAAGGAAGCAATTCACACCTCGCTGGAGCGTGGATCGGCGCCAGGCAAGGGGATTATACATCCAACGAGGCGCGCGACAGGGCCATAAGGGTCAAGTGCAAGAGCCTCGATCAGATCTTGGCCGAAGGTTTGGCGCGAAAGCCCGACCTTATCAAGCTGGATATCGACGGCGCCGAGCTGTGGGCACTGGACTATGCGGAACTGCTTGCGACGCAGGTCCGTCCGCTATTGCTTGTCGAATTGCACAATCCGGAATGCGACGCCGCCGCGTGGCGCTTTGCATCGCGGTGGAACTACAAAATTGAGCGATTCGAAACGGGTGAAGCGTTGAACACCGCCAAATCGGTGGGCGGCACAATTCTTTTGACGCCGCGCCTGTGACAGCCGCTCAACCGCAGAGCGAAACCGGCGCGATTACGATGATGCCGCCGTCCGAGAGGGCCGCGGCATTGGCCCCGCGTTCGTGAGAAGCCTGATCAAATCCGGACTGAGAGTCTTGCCCGGCAAGGATGCGCTGCTCCGGTTTGGCGCGGGGTTACCTGCGCCGCTCAAGGGGGCCCTGTCGGAGCGCGTGTTCGGCGCGATTGCCCGGGCACGGAAATCCAGCGCTCCCCTCACATTGACGACGAATCTCGGCATCGCGAACTCCATGACTGTTCAATTACCCTCGATCGCCCCCGAGAGCTATTTGTTCGGAACACCCGAGCAATACACGGGCGAGCGTGGTGCTGTGTCGCTCGCATGCGAGCTCGCTGCGGATAGCGGCGGTTTCGTCGATATCGGGGCAAATTATGGCTACTTCTCATTCGCGCTGGCGGCCCGTTACGGAGACCGGCTACCCATCCATTATTTCGAACCAAATCATGAGTTGTTCTCGATCGTCGACGGAAATGTAAGACGCCTAAATTTAAAATCGATGATTGGTCATCGCAAAGGCGTCGGCAGGCGTGACGAAGTCGCCCAGTTCTATTTGGATAACGTCGACAACTCGCAGTCGAGCCTAAGCGTTTCTCGTTTCGACGATGCGAGGTACCAAGCCATCGATATCGAGGTGCTTTCGTTCTCCTCGTTCTGCACAACGGCAAGTCTCGATAATTTGTTGGTTAAAGTGGACGTGGAAGGTGCCGAGTTTCAGTTTCTTGAAGGCGTAGGCGAAGCCGCGCGACACATCGCCTATCTCATTATCGAGGTATTGGGCGGGGCCATGGGCGGCAATTTTATCGCGACCGCGGAGGCTCAGCTAGGCATGAGGTCGTACTATATCAACGACTATGAGCTGCAATATGCTCCCGGCGAAAGCTTCCGCTACGTCCCACCGCAATTCAACTGGCTTTTTACAAGAACGCCGCCTGCGGAACTCGCCCGACGACTAGCGGGAACGAAGTTCACGGTTACAGCCTGATCTGTGCGGACATTGAAACGCAGAAGCGGGCCGCAATGGGCGCGATTGTAAATCTTGCCGGCTATATCGCCGGCCATCCGCTGACGCGAGACCGGAAATTGCGTGCGTTCGGCCGTTTGCTGCGCTGGCAGGTCGAAAGCCGGCTGCGGCGCGAAGTGGTTGTGCCTTGGGTCGAGGGGACCCGTCTCGCAGCCCGGCGCGGCATGGCCGGCGCGACCGGGAATATCTATTGCGGATTGCACGAGTTCGAGGACATGGCCTTTGTGCTGCACTTTCTACGTTCCGGAGATTTATTCGCGGATGTCGGCGCGAATATTGGGAGTTATACCGTTCTTGCGTCCGGCGTCCGTAAGGCGCGCAGCTTGGCGTTTGAACCCGACCCTATAAGTTTTGCGGCGTTATCGCGGAATATTATGCTGAACCAGATCGATGACCTGGTGCAGCGCCGCGAATGCGCTCTCGGATCCCGGCGGGGGAGTGTGGGATTTACGGTGGGACTCGATACCGTGAACCACGTTGCGAGCGTGAAGGATGCTGCCACCCGGACCGTGACGCTGGATACCTTGGACGACGCCTGCGGAGGCGAGCCGCCAAACTTGATCAAATTGGACGTCGAGGGTTTTGAGAGCGAGGTTCTCGGTGGTGCCGTCGAAACGCTGAAGTCTTCGGAACTGAGGGCTGTCATCACGGAGGACAGATCGCCGTCTGTGCTCGATATTCTTCATCGTGCGGGCTTTGCCGAGCACGGCTACGATCCGTTTGCGCGTCAGCTGCGGCCCGAACCCCACGGCGGCCGCCGCCATAACGCGCTCTTTGTGCGCGACGCGACTTTCGTGCAAGACAGGGTGCAAAGTGCAGTTCCTGTCCGCGTTTTGGATAAATCATTTTGAACAATACGAATAAATTGGCTCTTTCGGGCGTCGCGCGGCGCGTCGTCAAACTTGCACCGGATCGCGTTCGATTGAATTGGATCGTGGTCTAGAGCGAGCGCTCCGGGGCCAATTGCCCCTGATTGCCGGAAACGCGGTCCAAAGAGCTTCCGCCGTCGACGGTCTCGCGCGGGGGGGCCGTCGGTATGAGGCCGCTGACGCCGTCGTCCGAATCTGTCGCCGGAGCCGCGGGGCGGGTATCGTCGGATTTTTCCAGCAATGCCAAGGCGATCGCCTTTTCATTGCGGCGATCGCCCTTCAGCAGCATCCCGATCGTCCGCAGCACGATGACAAAATCGAGCCGCGGCGACGCGTGACGGATGTACCATTCGTCGAGCGCATTCTTCTCTTCCACCGATATCAGCCTGCCGCCGCAAACTTGCGCCCAGCCGGTCACGCCCGGCCGCACCGTAAGCCGGAGCGTGGGTCCCTGCGGCTGATCGAGCGGCAACAGCGGTCGCGGGCCGATCAACGACATCTCGCCCGCGAGCACGTTCCACAGCTGCGGTAATTCGTCGAGCCGGGTCGCCCGCAGAAATCGTCCGATCGCGGACGGATCTTGGGCTTCCCGCTTTTCCTTGGTCTGGCGATCGAAAAGCGTCTTGAGCGTGCGAAATTTGTAGAGATGCAGCGGCGCGCCATTGCGACCGACGCGTTGCTGCCAAAAAATCGCCGGAATACCGACGTCGAGCAGCGCCAGCGCCATGACGATCGCAATCACGGGCGACAGAACGACCGCGATGGTAAGCGCGATCGCGAAGTCGAGTGCGCGCTTGAGCTTCCAGAATGGACGATCCAGCGACGCGTGAAATTCGCTTTCCGGGACCGCGGCTATTTCACCGGCGGCGGCAACGATCAGGGTCGCATCGTTGTCCGTGCTGCGCGCCGACATGAGAAGATCGGGCAGCACCTCGAGACCGATATTGAGCGCGTCGCGAACCCTGCAGATTTCGTTCCACGTCGGCTCGGAAAGGTCCTTCGGCTCTTCGGCCAGGACGACTTTGTCGATCCGGACACCATGAAGCGCGTAGTCGGCGATCACCTTCTCCAGGTCGCTTGGCGCGCCGATGATCGGATAGCCGTTGAGCGACCGATGCCGCAGTCGCGGACTCTCGTCCAAGATGGCGACGATCTGATACTCGCCCGGCGCAAGCTCCTCCAGCATTTTCGAGAAGAACCACGCCAACCGCGTTGCGCCGATGATCAGAACATGCGCGGCTTTGCCCCGCGGCATGATAGGTGCGCGTTTCGCGTCGGGTGCCGCGCAGCCGAAGCAGAAATCTCGCGCCCAAGAGCCCCGAGGCTAGCAGCAGGAAGTGCAGCACCGGGATCGACCGCGGCGCTTCTTCGAGACGCGTGAGCACAAAGGATGCGACGGCCGAGAGCGCCGCGATAAGGGCGCACGCCTTGATCAGTTCGAAGGCGTCTCGCATCGAATAAAAGCGCGAGATCGGCGAACTGGTTTGAAACCATTGAAAAACAAGCAACGAAGTCAGAAAGGCCACGCCGCAATAGGTGGCGGTGCCGTTCGGCCGCAGAATCGTGCCGTCACGCAACAGATAGGCCGCAAGCGGGCTAAGGCCTCCCCACACGACGTCCCAAACAGCGACACGGGATAATAGCCGTGTATGCGAAGACGGCTTCCCCAAGCGGCGATTTGCCTTGACCACAGCCGATGCCTGTCAGGAAGGTCCTGCCCGCCCTACCGGGGCGATTCGTAACATAAAACGCCGCTTCGGATAACACTAATCCGCACCGCGCACGCCGAACACGGCCCGCAATTTTGGGTCGATCCAGGGAACTCGGCGCTCTCGCCAGGTTCAGCCGCGGCGCTGGGTCACCGTGGCGACGCCGCGCCGCCAAATCCACAGCGGCAAGCGAATCAGCGGATAAAGAAAATGCAGGAGCGCCGGCAGGGGAAAGTCGATAACATCGAGAATTCGCACGAATTCCACGCGGTATTCGGCCCAAAAAAATGCCCATCCTTCGCCCAACAGGAATTGCGCAAGTATGACGCGCATTTTGCTGACGAAACTGCGGCCCATCTGCGCCTCGGCGCGGCTGTCGAGCCATCGTCTGCTGCCGCCATTTTCGCCAATCGCTGCGATCTTCCGTCCCGCTTCGATCTCGTCGGACCAGACCTCGGCGGAAGCTTAAGCGCCAAAATCTATTGCAGAGCAGAAAGCGCCTGTCCGGCGCAATACGCCGCGCCGATGGGTTGCGCATGGCGATAGAGCCGTTCGATCAGCGCGATACTCTCGGCAATCAATGCATTGAGGTCCGCCAGCCACTTCAGCCTTGACCAAGCGTGCTGCGCGCCATGAACGCACAAATAAGCGAACAGATCCTCTTGCGCCAAGGTACGGATGCACATCCCGTCGCCGAGCCAAACCAGTTGCGCCGGTGAATTGGCGTCGATGCCTTTGAGCAGCAGCGGATTGTTGGTGGCGCGCCATTGTAGTTCCAAGCGCGATTTATGGTCCCGCCGGATGAGCTGGACTTCTCGGGCGTAGCGAAAGACCGCACGGCGTTGCGTTTTGCTGAGACGTTCGGCCGGGTGGGACAGCGCGTAGCCTTCGCGTTCGAGAACCAATAATGCCGCTTCGACTTGGTCCGATGAGATCAGAAGGTCGATGTCACTGGAGTCCTTTGCCTTGATGGAGCCATAGACGAGCTGGGCCAGTGCAATGCCTTTCAACGCCAGGACAGTGATATTCGCCGCTTCGAATGCGCGCTGCAGGCGGATCGTTTCGGCGGCGTAACTCAGGTTTTGCCGGGCAATTCGTAGTGCCAGCGCAGCGAGCTTCTTCGCGGTCGCGGGTGGAAGCGCGACCTCGGCCGATGCCAAGGCAGCGTGGACCAGCCCGGCGACACGCTGACGGCTCACTTGCAATAAAAAGTCGTTCCAATCGGTAATCGGATGGGCTGCCGTGCGAACAGCCGCATGGCGAGCTTCCGACGGCGGCCATCGGCAGCACGCAGCCGCTAGGACGAATGAGGGTGCAAATCCGTTGCCGGCCGCGCGGGCCTTGAGGGCGTCACCCGGGCTAGCGGGCGTCCCGCCTGTGGCATCGCTCTGTTGCGTCACGCATCCCAGCCTGAAAAATCAGGGCAACCCTAACGCCACCATTCTCGGTAGCCCTCTACTCCCGCCAGATCGCCGGCAGATGATCGTACCTCACCACAAACCACTGGTTGCCGAATAAAGCGCATGTTTGGTAACGTTCCGTTCTCTCTCCCTTCTAGGCGCGAAGGCGGCATTCGTCGAGCCAAACTTGCCCCCCTGTTCCACCGCAAAAGACGACGCTGGACGTGAGGCCGTGCGATGGCGCAGCTCTCGGCTCCTAGACCGATCGAAAGGTTGCGGTTGCGATGTACTTTTACCTGTCGAAAATACTGGGTGACCTTGCCCTTCCATCGACTTCCATACTGCTGCTGATCGGTTGCGGCCTCCTCTTGTGGCGAAGCCGGTTCGCTCGGCTCGGCCGGCGAATGACCGCCACAGGCACAGTCCTGTTCATCGTCGCCGGCCTGACGCCGCTCGGCACGGCGCTATTATTGCCGCTGGAAAATCGCTTCCCGCGATGGGACGAAACACTCGGCCCGCCGACCGGGATCATCGTGCTCGGCGGCGTCGTCAACACGTACATTTCGTCGTCGCGGCACGATATATCGCTCAACTCAGCGGCCGAACGTCTAATCGCCGCCGTCGAACTACAACGCGGCTATCCCGGGCTGCGCATCGTGTTCAGCGGCGGGAACTCGAACCTTGTTTTTAAGGGGCGGTCGGAATCCGAATTTGCGGCCCGTCTCTTGGAGAATTTGGGCGTGCCAAACGGAAATATTACGGTCGACAATTCCGCGCGAAACACGATGGAAAATGCCGTCAATGCCAAGAACATTGCCGAGCCGAAGCCGGGCGAACACTGGCTTCTTGTTACTTCGGCGTCGCACATGCCGCGCGCCATCGGCCTATTCCGGATGGTGGGATTTCAGGTAGAAGCCTATCCGGTCAATTATAGAACCGGCGGCTGGCGCGATCTTAAGGCGGTGCCGTCATTATCGCTGGTCGGAGGGTTCTCGCGTCTGGATTCCGCGATCCACGAGTGGGAAGGGCTAATTATCGATTGGATCTTGCGACGCTCGACAGCATTGTTTCCTGGTCCGGCAGATGTGGAGTCTGGCCGATAGGTGGTGGATCTGTGAATGATCTCAGATGAGCCCAGATTCTTTCGATGACCGATGCAGCGAACACGATCCAATATACGTCCAAATAGCTTCTATGGCTGGTGTTCGCCCAAAAGATCGCCGTGACGACGATGAAGGCGAGGAACAGCAAAGCAATCAGAATGGTGCCGGGCCGTTTTCTCGCTAGAACCATCCCCAGTATTCCGAGCAGGGCGATCGGCGCGTAGCCGATAGAATAAGCGGCCTCCGCCAACAGTTCGCGATGTGGGTTCAGCCCCCACGAAAATCCGGCTTGGACTTTCCGGAACGCCCCCTTCACGACCAGTCCTGGGTTGGCCCGCATGAATTCCAGGGCGCGATGTGCATACCAGCTGCTCGTAGCAATCTCGTCGTGCGCTCGGCCCGCGAGTTCCGCCCGATCCGCTGCGGACAGGTTTGCGAACGCTACATTCGTACTTCGGTCGATGCTTGTTGCCGGATAATGCGAGAAGGTGTCCGGATTGTTGCCGATCCAAAGGGCCCGGCCGGTTTCCGAGCTAACGATAGGTACGCCCGTCACGCGATAGGTCTGATAAAGCCATGGGCCGATGGTCAGCATGGCGGCGACTGCAATGATCGAGCACTTGCGAAGCCGTTCGGACATCCCGCCGGACGCCCCCCAGACCACGCACCATAATAGTCCAACGGCGATCGCGGGCATGACCGAAGCGCGCACCAAGGGGATTGTTCCCAGCGCGATGCCGGCGACGAACCAATCGAAATATCGATTGAGCCTGCGGGCGCGCAACAGAAGCCAAACCGCGAACGCGGTGCAGAATGTCACCATCCCGGTCTCCTGCAACGCCGTGTCATGCATGACGTAATAGGGATAGAGCGCGGTGATGGCGCAGGCGAGCATGCCGGTGCGCCTATCGAACATCTCCCGACCTGTCAAATAAGCACACCATGTCGTCGCCGCACCCAGCAACGCTTGCGGCACTACAACGAACCAGTAGTCTCGACCAGTCAGAACCGAGATGGTCAGAAATAATGGGTAAACTGGCGGATACCGGGCGCAAGCGTTCTGAAGACAGAAGCCTTTGCCGTCTACGACGTTGACCGCGATGTTGTAGTAAAAGAGATATCCGTTTGTCCAAAAATACTCTTGCCCGAAGGCGATGCGCACTCCTAAGCGTGTGGCAAATGCTGCCGCAAGCAGTGCTACGCAGCCGAGAGGTGAATAAGCAACCGACCATCGCCGTGTCCCAGTATCGCCGGTAGCGCGGTCCGAAACGAGCATCACGTTGACCATTTTCCAACAATTTACACTGGCGTTTCCGCACGTGGTCGCTCGGACGACACGATTGCTGCAATAAATGATTGGTAGGCAGAAATGGGTTGCGGGAGAAAAAGAAAGCCGCCGGTTAGCGTCGTCAGAAGACCAATAAGGCCAAGCATGCACGCTATCAGTGTCACCACTAGCGACATGGCGATGACCGATGTCGCCCAGCCCGGAGAAGTGAGCCCCGCAATTTTCATCGTGATCGCGAGTAGTGACGCGGTGCTGGTCAGTACCACTGCGGCAACTGCCGCGAGCATCAATCGAGTCAGAACGCGATCGGCAAAGACCGCAATTGCGCTGAATCCGTGTCGCACCAATGACACCAGGTTCATCTTGGATTGACCGAAATATCGCCGCCCCCGGTTGGTCGCGACGTAGCAAACCGGAAGCTTGGATCGGAGCACCGTCGCAGGCAGGCTGGTCCATAGTTCGGGCATCGCGCAGAGCCGTTTTGCAGCCTCAATGCGCATCGCTGAGTAGTTGCCGAATTTGATTTGGTCGCCGGTGAGTAAACGAAACAGTGTTTGGTACGCGCGGTAACACACCTTAAACAGCATCCCGTCACTTCTGTTTGCCCGTTTTGCTACAACGACGGTGGTCCGGCCGGCCGCCGCGAGCGCAGAGACCAGCTTCAGCGTGTCGGCAGGCTGGTCCTCGCCGTCGGCGTCCATCACGATCATCGTGGTAGCCAATTCGGTCGCCACTACGTGTGATAGGCCAATGGCGATTGCGCCCTGGTGCCCCACATTTCTTCGCAAGTAAATGACGTGCAAAGGAAGTTCGACGCACATGCGCAGGCTCTCGGCATCGACTGGACGGGGCGAACCATCATCGACGATTACCAGGTGGGCCGACAGTGCTGCTCTCAACATCACCTCTTGCACATCTCCCATTAGCTTGCGAAGGCTTGGCTCGTCATCGAATACAGGAATGACAATCGCAATTGCGCTCACGGGCGGCGAATAGGAGAAAGTCATCATATCGTTTGCGTTACGGGATGGTGCTTAAACCGGGTGTGGTGATTGCCGGCATGGCTGTGATTTTACACGAGTGTGGCGAAACCGGTTTGGGCGGTATTTTTGTCGACAGTCTCATATTTGTCTGACGTGGGATAATGCAAGCGGAACAGGCTTTGCGGCGAAATTCCCCACATGAACTCTGGAACGGTACGGACGATAGCAGACGGCGGGGTGTCCGGGAAACTCAAAGGTGGGCTTCGCAGCGCTTCCGGCGTCCCAGCCGCCACGAACGACGTTCAATCCGGCGCTCGGGCCATTTTCCTGGCATCCACGTATCATCCTTCCGTCGTGATGCCGCATCCGGCTCCCCAGTTGCCACACCGGCGCTAGTGTAGGTCGTAGTCCATCGAGCAGCCGCGCTATCTCCTGAACCAATTCCTTCGGCACCGCGACCCCGGAATCTGGAAGACGACGTAGCGACCATGGCGCTCGCCGGCACTATTGCTCAGTCCGGCGGATACAGTGCAATGCGATAAGCAATCATTGATTGGCCCCCGACGCCTTGCGCAGGAAGTGGCCTGCCGCGATGCCACGCAGCAGCGCCAGGCGATAGGGGCGTATCACGTCGTCGCGCTCCCAGCCTGACGTTGGCCAGTTTTCGACAAGGCGCTTCAACCTGTCGATATCCAGGGTCTTCGCCGCCGGCGCGCAAGCGGCAAGCCGGTTCAACTCTGCCGCGACATCGGCGCGGGCCGCAGTCAGCCCTTCATGCCAATCGGCCGCCTGATAGCCTTTTTTCTGCTCGTTCAGGACCGCTTGCGGCAGGCGGTCTGAAAGAACTCGTCTGGCGACGGCGCGGGAAACGCCGTTGATGAGATATTCCTCGGTCGGGATGCTCAAGCAATATTCGACGAGGCGCTTGTCCGCCGTTGGATCGCGATAATCTAGTCCCCAACCGGCGAGAACTCCCTTGTGAAAATTTCCGGAATCGAACCGACCCATGACCCACATACGTGTGGTAAAGGCGTCCTTGCGGGGCCGGTTCGAGAAATCAAGATCGCGTTCTCTGGCAAGTTTAGCAAGATCACGCTCGGCCAACCACTCGCGACGTATCGCTGTATAATTTAGAATGTCGTGTTTCTGGCCAACAAAGGTCTCATTTGCCCAATGCCAAAGCCAGATCGGTGTGAAGGGGCCGAATGCCTTTGTCAGCGCGCCACGCCAGCGCATATTTGTCATCGCCACAAGTTTCGATGCCTCGCGCCAGAACTTGATGATGCGTCCTGCCCGCACAAACTCCGACAGCAGTTCCAGTCCGTGGTAGCTTAGAGTCATATTGCCATTTTGGCCGGTCAACATGACTTGGAGTTTGCGTTCTCGTGCCGCCTGATTAATTGCACTCACCCACACCATATTGCATTGGTTGAGCATCGGGGCGTCGAATAGAAAAAACAAGCGATCAAGCCCATCCAGTGGAGAGGAGTGACCGGATCGGATCAGCACGTGCTCGACATTCGGATACATCGCGGCGGTGGCGGCGGCGAGCGGCGCCTCGTCGCCGATGCGATTTCTTGGATCTGGACCGTCATAACCCTCGCGCGGGACGGCGGTGAAAGCGACGACTTTGCCGCCGCCCGGCGCCAGCAATCTTGCCGCCGTCGCCGTTACTGCCGAGCTGTCGAATCCTGCGCTCAAATGTGAGCCAACTATGCCGTTAGCGCCGCGCAGGCGCGATTGCGTGGCCTGGTCGAGGTGACGACGCAGGCCTTCAACGTAATCGCCGGATGCGCCTCGCTGGGCGCTAGGGCGTTGAGGATGCCAGTAACGCCGCGACAACAATCCGTGTTGCGTTACGGTGACAATGTGAGCCGGCATGACGCGATCGATGTGTTTGAAAAAGCTGCGCGGCCCGCTCTGTGGCATGAGCGTGACGAGTTCAGCAATTGCCTGCTCATCCGGCGCGTAGGGCACTGCGGCTAACGCGTGCAACCCTTTCGGCATCGAAGCGAAGGCAAATAAACCTTGCCCACGATGATAGTGCAACGGCCGCTGGCCGATGAAATCACGCGCCAGAAATAGCTTTTGCGCCGACGCATCCCAAAGCGCGAAAGCAAAATCACCGACCAGCCGATCAACCGCGTCCTCACCCCAGCGCTCGATGCATTTGAGCAGAATAGCCGCGTCGCAGAGTTGCCGAGAATCTGCCGGGGCCAGGTCGAGCGTTGTTGTCAGCTCGTCGCGGTTATCGAGCCGGATATCGGCGACCAGCGTGAACCGGCCGTCATGACTCTGCAAGGGTTGGCGGTCATGCACGTCCTCCGGCAGCGTGCGAAAGAGCTGGCGCCCCATCGCAATCGGGCCATCGGACCAGTGCCGTCCGTCATGCGGCCCATAGATCTGCTGTGCCCCAAGCATGCGTGCGCAGTCGTCGGTTGGCGCCGACTGACCATCGATCCGCCATAGGCCGGCAATAGCGCTCACTCGAAGCCACTCTCAGACAGAAGGGAGGTACTCATTGTGACGAAGCCTTGGCGGTGTGTTTCTCAAGACGAATGAGAATTGATATGCAATATCTTCTGGTCGCCATCCTACGCGGAAACGAAGGGGCACAAATGCGTCAAAAAATACGAAGAATGGCGCGAAGGTCAGCGCCCCGGTGTCGGCATCCAATAAGGACGTTCGGATTGGGTGTGCGGCAGTCAAAAACGCCGATAAAACAGGGCCCAAGTAGTGCCGATCAAATGCGCTTTTACTACGGGCTCTTGAGAGGGAGCCTATAGCGAGGGTACTTCGGGATCAAAAAATAGATTAAGAAGCGTGACCGGGACCATCCGCTGCGGAATTAGCGTCGGAACTCGTGTCTTCGGACAACGTGCCGGTGATTACTTTCGGCGTCACCCAGGTTTTGAGGGGCGGCAGAGCAACGGTCTCCGCGGCGGAGCCGATACTCTCGTCCACCTGAAACAGCGTTCGATCTGTGTTTTGGCTCATGTGTCAGCTGCCCAATCCTGAATCCTTGACAATATTACTAGCTTCGCTGGGATATTGGCAATGAGACATTGCACATTCCTAAAGATCGTCAGGTGAATGGGAATTTAGCATAAAACTTAATGTTTTCAATGCCTTCTATTTAAATGACGGTGACGTAAGGCGGACGCGCCGCGCCAATAAGAACTACTGCGGCTTCTATGCCACACTTTTCAGCGTTGCGGTCGCGAATCACATAGGATCGTAGGTCATGGTCTTTTTGCGGAGCCGCTTACCGTCCGGTGAAATCGAGATAGGTATCGTCCCCCATGCGGAAGGCGGTTTCGATCCATTGGGCTACGACCATGCTGGGCTGATGCTCGAGCTTTTCGCGGGCGAAATCGGGTATTCAGATCGGCTTCGAGCGCGGCCATTTCCGGCGTGAACGCGTAGCGATCGGACGGTCCAAGGAGGGCTTCGTATTCCGAACACCCGCGTTTGATCGTCATCTGGATAGCTGGACCGAGCTTTGGATTCTTATCGAACGCCTGGCGCACGACTTTGAATAGTGCTCGTGCCGCATCGAGGCCGGTCACGTAAAAATAGCCCGCATAGACGCTTTGCGAATAGGGGTTATTCAGGTCGGTGCCCCATTTCGAACGGCAATTAACCCGCCTGGCGATTTCCCAGGCCGTCACCAGTTCTCGCAGTGTTCGGGTCACGACTTTGACTTTGTAACAGCCGCTGCACCCGACGGGGACTGCCGATTCGGCATAAGCATGGTGAAACATGAAATCCATCAGGAACCCGCAGCCCAAAGCCGGCCCCCGAGACACGTAGACCCAGTTATCGTTGCGCTTGGGATCGCCAGTGAGCGTCAGCGTGCCGTCTTCGGCCTCAACCAGCCGGCCGGTTTCGATCGCGTGACGCAGATTTTCTGCGACGCTCCTCTCGCCGACCTTTAAGGTCATAAGCTCGTCGGGAGTTTTATTCATGGATCAATGACTTCGTGAAATCACTACGCGACTTGTTGGGGATCGAGCTTGACGGCGCCTTCATCCAGCAACTCCCGGAGAAAGCTTTCGACTTCGGCGCGACAGGCCTCCGGCGTAATGGCATATTCCTTCCGAAGTTGCGCACAGATGGTATCGACCTCGTGCAGCGTTTCAATCAATTCCCAGATCCGCGCGCCGACTTCGGTGATGCCGATATGCCGGACCCGCTCCCTGCTCATCATGACGCGCTCGTCGCCTATTTTAGCGATCAGCCAGTCACCCCGTCGTCGCACCATATGGAACCTTTCTATCCGGCCACCTGCGCGAGCAGTCATGTTAGCATTCTTGCTCGGTAATCGCGCGCAGAATGCGGTGCTGGACTCCACGGAATGTGAGGCTTGATGGCGGGGGCAGGCAAGGCGGCTGTTACGTCCGGCGATCTACTCCGGGAGGCCAAAGAAGTCCTGGAAGCAAAATCGCCCGAATGACACCCTCGATCTGGCCTGGGCGGCCTTCGATCTCGCACCGGACGACGGCCTGAACAAGGCTTTTGTCGCCAGACTATTGCGTGCTTATCCGGCCAAACTATCGAGCGATAGGCGGGTGGCCTATCTGAAACTCCTATCCGATCGGTCGATCGAGCCCAATCTGGTCAATCCCGCCGGATGGCACTTGGTGCTTCGCAGTTGCCGGCTTGCCGACGCCGTCGGCGAGGAGGCTCTGGAAGCGCTGGCGGCAGACTTGGATCGCGATGATCTGGTTCTGACATTATTGCGGGAATCACCGGTCGGTTTGGTAGCGGCGGAGCGCCTTCTGAGCCGCCTGCGGCGCTGGCTGCTGGTGTCCGGGCGCTGGGGGGCTCACCGGCAGATATCGAATGCATTGAAAGCTCAGGCCAGCCTCAATGGCGGCGCGTGGCCGTTCGACGAACGCGAACGCGAGTTGCTCGCCGGAGAGGGCCGCCGTCCAATGATCGACGCCTATCTTCCGGTTCGAGAGCCAAAAACATTCTCCGTCGCAGCGGAGGGGGCCCGCTCGCCGTCCGAGCCCGTGACCCGTGCGATCAAAGCGCAATACGAGGGTTGGCCCTATCCCGCATGGACCCGCATTACCGCAGAAACGGCAATGCGGCTGCCGGACGTGATTGGGGAGATGGAACCCGAGGTGGCGAAGCTCTTGCCGGTCAAGGCGAATATGCTGATCGCCGGATGTGGTACCGGGCGCCAAGCTGTGGGCGTCGCATTACGCTACCCTGACGCCACGGTCACGGCGATCGATATCAGCGGCGCAAGCCTCAACTACGCTAGGCGGCAATGCGCCGAGCTCGGCATCGCCAATTTGCAGTTCGTCCAACTCGATCTCCATGACGTCGCTGATCTCAACAAGCGGTTCCATGCCATCCATTGTGCGGGAGTACTTCATCATCTGCCCGACCCGGAACGCGCTCTGAAGCTTCTGGCTGACGTTCTGGAGCCCGGCGGCGTCATGCACGTCATGGTGTACAACCGACAACAGCGGCTTATGGTGAGCGGGTCGCGGACCTTCCTTTTCGCCGATCTGCTGCGCGAGCCGGTGACCGACGATCTTCTGCGGCGGGTGCGGCAGCGAGTCCTGCAACAACCCGAGCATCCTGCGGCTGCTTATGTCGCGCGCTTGCGGGATTTTGCGACGCTCGCCGGCACCTACGACCTCCTGCTGCACCGGCACGAAGACCCGTTCGATTTCCCGCGCATCGAACGCGCCCTCGATAGAGCCGGCATGCGAATGCTGTCGTTCGATATGCCGTCACCCGCCGTTGCGGCGCGTTATGACGCGATGTTTCCCGGCGATCCGAAGCGCCGCGATACCAAATCATTGGCTCGTTTTGAGATGTCTGAACGCGAGGTTTCACAACGTCACTACAGGTTCTGGTGTTGCCTTCGCTGAACTTTAAAGCTGCCTGCCATGAGCACCGACGACGTCAAGCAATCCCCAGAGAAAAAGCGTCCGCCTTTCATCGTACGGACGCTGCGCGAGCTCTGGCGTTTGGCCGTCGACCGGCCTTATCGAAATCTGAGGTGGCTCGACTGGATGCGGCCGAAGGGAGCCTTTCAGCCCTTCAACGATACGCGCGTGGACCGCTACCCACGTATCTTCAGCTTCGTGCAGTCCCAAGTCGGCGCGGCGAGCAAGTCACGGATACTCTCCTTCGGCTGCTCGACCGGCGAAGAGGTCTTTTCGCTGCGAGAATATTTTCCGCATGCCGAGATCAAGGGCATCGACATCAATCCGGGTAACATCGCGGTCTGCCGGCAGCGATTGAAGCGCGCGGGAGGTACCGGCATCTCCTTCGAAATCGCCAGTTCCACCGACGCCGAGGCCCATGCTGCCTATGATGTGATTTTCTGCATGGCAGTGCTTCGTCACGGCAGTCTGGGCAATCCCGGCGTCACGCGCTGCGACCACCTCATCCGGTTCGAGGATTTTGCCAAAGCGGTGGCGGACTTCGAGCGCTGCCTCAAGCCCGGCGGCCTGCTGGTCATTCGCAACAGCAATTTTCGCTTGTGCGACGCCCCCGCGGCGACCGCGTTCGAAACTCTTATGAGTGCGCCGGTCGGCGTGCGCCGGACGCCCGTCTTCGGCCCCGACAATTGTCTGATAGAGGGCGCCGATTACCCCGAAACGGTGTTCCGCAAGCTCGTTCGGACGCAGTCCGTAGCGTAGGCATCGGGCGTAGCGTTATGGTGCATACTCAGCGCGCGCGCTATCTGGGTTAAATCATGGTCGAAAACGCCGCAAACGCCGTCGAACTGACGATCCTCATGCCGTGCCTGGATGAGGCGGAGACGCTCGGCACCTGCATCCGCAAGGCGCAGCAGTTCGTGGCTCAGGCCGCTATCTCGGGCGAGGTTTTGATCGCCGATAACGGCTCGACGGACGGATCTCAGGCCATCGCTGAGAAGCTCGGCGCACGGGTCGTTGCGGTCCCAGATCGGGGTTACGGCGCAGCCGTGATCGGAGGCATTCAGGCCGCGAACGGTCGTTACGTCGTCATGGGCGACGCCGACGATTCCTACGACTTTTCCGCGCTCGCGCCGTTTGTCGAGCGCCTGCGCGACGGCGTCGACCTGGTCATGGGTAATCGTTTCAAAGGTGGGATAGCGCCCGGCGCCATGCCATTGCTGCACCGCTATCTCGGCAATCCGGTGCTGAGCTGGACCGGGCGCCTGTTTTTTCACCTGAGAGTCGGCGACTTCCATTGCGGGCTACGCGGCTTCAATCGCGAGCGCTTGAACGCGCTCAATTTGCGAACCACGGGTATGGAGTTCGCCAGCGAAATGGTGGTTCGCGCCGCATTGGCCGATTTTCGCATCGAGGAGGTCCCGACCGCGCTGAACAAGGATGGCCGCTCGCGGCCGCCGCATTTGCGCACCTGGCAGGACGGCTGGCGGCACTTGAGTTTTTTGCTGATCTACAGCCCGAAATGGCTGTTCCTCTATCCCGGCCTGTTTCTCCTGGCGCTGGGAATTTTTACCGCCTTCGCGTTGCTTCCGGGCGCGGTCAAAGTCGGCAACGTCGCTTTCGACATTCATACGTTTACGGTCGCCTGTATCTCGGTGCTGGTCGGTACCCAGGCTTTGAGTTTCGGCGCCGTGGCTCGCAAGTTTGCGACCGTGCACAGACTGTTGCCGCCGTCGCGGCGCTTTTCCGGCGTTCTCGCCGCCCTCACACTGAACCGGATCCTGATCGGCTCCGCCATCATCGCTCTTGCCGGAGTAGCGGGCGTCGTCATCTGCATCCTGCAATGGGCGTCGACCGGCTTCGGCCCGCTGGAATATTCCGCCTTGCTGCGGATTCTTATTCTCTCGCTGACCGCCATCGCCATTGGCGTCCAATTGGCGCTCACCGGATTCTTGTCGGCGATCGTCGAAATACCTATTCGTTGACGGGGCGCGAACATTCCGCCAAATTTGAGGCCTTGTGCTTCGCATCTGCGACAGTGGGGCCCGGGACCCCGTATCCGCCTATTGCGAATAAACAAGTACTCCATCTATCTGCACTTTATCCCACTTCGTAAAATCATAGTCGACAAATGCCTTCAGCACCGCTTCGGCCTTGCCATCGGTGAGCGCGTTTTCGCCGATGATCACGAATATCTTGTCAGTGCGTCCGGCCCATTTTTGAGCTGCGATAGCCTCTAATGAGGAACTATCCAACAGGTTCCAATCGAAGAGAATGCGAAAATGCGGCAGACCGACGGCGGCTTCCGGTAACGGCACGACGGCGATTGCATTCGGCCAATCATGCGCCGCCATCTCGGAACGTAGATACGCGAGCGCCCTGGGCGGTACGGCGATCATCGCGATGCCGCTCGCTTTGTCGTAGTTGCGGCTGCGAAGTGCTTCATGTGCATAGGCCACCATGCCGTAGACCGCAAACAGGCCGACGAGGAATAGAGGGACGACTCTGGTCGAAGACGCTCGCCATTGATCCATCGCCACCAGCAGTAAGAGAAAGGATAGTATCCCGGCGTAGTAAAAGTAACGCTCTTCAAAGAGGAGAAGATTGGCACTACGAACATACATCGCGATGTAAGCTGCGATGTAGAATGCAATCACGGGAAACAACAAAGAAATCATGGGCCGGTATCTCGTGCCGCGCAGTCGAAGCCACACCCATCCCATAAGGAGGAGACCAAGCGGACCGAGCACGTAACTAGCGTAGCCGTTTACGGTGATCTCGGAGAGGATTGGTGCCGCTGAATGCAGAAGCCGCGAAACAAGAAGATAGAGGTCTTCCAAAAAATCGAGTGCGGAGAACCCCGAGAATGTCGCGGCCGCAATCGGAAAAAAGACCCGCGGCCAGGTCACGTCGTGCCCCTGTACGTACCCCGTTGCACTCCCGGGCGTCGCACCTCGCGCGAGCCAAAAGAAGAAAAGGAGGATCGCTGCTACCGCCGCACCCGCCGCCATCGCAAGCAGCCGGGGGGTGAGTTGTCGTTGCCGCACGAGCTCGAGGCTGCCGATTCCAGCGCAAGTTGCAACGAAAACGATGATGCCCGAAAGCTTTGCGAAGAACAGCACGGCAGCCGTGAGCAGTGAAACCGTGAAGCAGGCCGCGGGTCGTTTTTGCGCGGTCCATAGCAGTGCGGAAAGGGACCACGGCAATGCCGCTGACAAGACCACATCTCCACCATTGAAAATGGCGAAGGGGACCGTAGTGTACCGAAATGTTACCAGCCCGGCTACGAACAGGAGTAAGATAAACTTGGATACCTCAAAACGTTGCGCGAAGTCTCCGCCCAGCCGAGCACGCCCAAGAGGGACGCAATGAGCGTGCTCAGTGAGATGGCGAGGCCGTAGCTGGCGCCCAACAAAACGAAGATGCCGGGTACCAGGTACTGTCCCGGACTCCACCAGGTCAGGAGCGTTTTGATGTTGTCAGCAATGTTTTTTGGGTCGGGTGAGATGACGTAATTGAAGGGCCCGCCATCCAACATGCTGCGCAGCGCAAGGAAGCCGTAGGCGCTATCGAAGGTAATCTGCGGTCGAATGAAGACAGCGATAATGAAGAATGTTGCGGGGACAAACAGCCAGAGATAGACAGCGCGGGATGAGGTCGCTGGATATGTCCGGTCCGTTGAATCCACGAGTCACCCCGTCGTCGGCAATCTAAATTTTACCGTACAAGGACGCTTTTGAAAGGTAAACCAGCAATCCGATCGGATCAAAACCTTCACTGCGGTCTGGCGACACGTCGAAGTAACTTTCTGGTGCAGCTAGTGATGAAACAAGGCAGGCATGACAAGAGTTCACACCCAATGCGCAGTATAACGTCGCGTCAGCCGATAGCTTGGCGGTCCGAGTAGCCGCGCATCAGCGACGCAAGATGTTCGACCGATTTCTCGTCTGTGCCGCGGTTGTAGCAGGCGATAGCATTCTCGACGTCGGCGTTACATCAGATCGCAACTATGCAGCGTCGAACTATCTGGAGCTCTGGTACCCGCACAAGAGCATGATCACGGCGGTAGGAATCGACGATGCATCGTTTCTATGCACTCAATTCCCGGGAATGCGGTTCGTGAGGGCGGACGGTTTCCAGCTTCCGTTTCGCGACCAGGCTTTCGACGTTGTGCATTCCTCAGCGGTGATCGAGCATGTCGGATCGTTCGAGCGGCAATGCGCTTTCGTTCGCGAGTGCTGTCGGGTTGCGCACCGAGCGGTTTTCATCACGACGCCGAATCGGTGGTTCCCGGTGGAATTTCACACGGTCTTGCCGTTGGTGCACTGGCTTTCCAAGCCCCTGTTCCGCTCGCTTATGCGCCGTACCGGTCGGGAGTTTTTTGCCGAGGAAAGCAATCTCAATCTCATGACGGGGCGCGAATTGAGTCGCGCGACCACGGGCGTCGGCTTTACGCACAAGGTTGGCTACGTCTCGCTAGTCGGCTTACGAAGCAACCTCCTCTTAAGCATGCGGCGCGGTGGCGGCTAATTTGGGAAGCTGCGCAAAATGACTTCAAATGCAGGCCCAACCGAAATGGGCGGTAGTCTAGGAACAGTTTAGCGAGTCCAAGATTTTCCTAGCGCATAGTTGACGATTATGGATATGGCCGCTGGTGGCAGTGTGCGTGGTAGGCCGGTGCCGATGCCTTCCGGTTACGAGTTTTGACGATGCTGAAGGAATGGGAAATCGCGGCGAACCTATCCTCGTAGCGGCTACTTTCCACTTCCGGGCAGAGCGTCGTTCTGGCTGCGCTGGCATCAGCAGGGGTGTCGTCAAACTTCAATCGGCGGCAGTCGCCAATATCGGATATTGTTGTTGGCGCTGAATTGTCCTGAGCCTCTATCTGCTGTTTTTGGATCGCGTCCGGCGCGAGCACATGTACAATGACGCCAGCAGGCATGATGAGAAGCAAGGCGCTGCAAACCGATACGATCTTATAAGATCGAGAAGCGTTCTCCTGAGAAGATCAGACGATGTGAAATGCGGGCCCATGGCCTGCGATGGGGATGATGGGTCGCCCACGCGGGACTGTTGTAAGGAAAATTCCGACAGCGGGCTCATTGGCGTCCCGCATATCAATGTTGTGGTCGAGGTATCACGCACAGCTTTCGCCGCATCTTCGGGTGTCCAAAAATAATGATCGTCAAGGCAGTGCAGCGGTTCTGACTACGGCCTTCCAGCGGTCGCCGACCTCTCTTTGCGCGGATGCTCCACGCGCCCGCAGGCTCGGCCGAATCCCGAAAGCGATCGGCAACGCATATTAGCGTAAGACAAATACTGCTACCCTGCCATTCGCTTTAGGTGGGAGAAAATAATGGCGGCGTTGAGCATTGAGAATGTTTTACGGAGCAGAGTGGTGAAGGGCGGCCACGCTATAGCCGTCGACGTTCTCCTAACGGGCGGCACAGAAATGACGCTCGAATGCAGACACGACATTTTACCGCTGATAGTGACGGCTTTCAACGAGGCGGGAGTGGTTGCGGAACGGGTACGCATGGCCGGACCCGGCACCACGGTTTCAACGGAAGTGCCCTACTACGTGACGGATGTGGGGTGCGGAACCTCGATCGACGGTCGCTTCGTTATTCTTCGATATAAGACGTCGGCGGGCCCGCCGGTGATTGTCGCGATACCTCCGGCAATTGCGAGACGGTCCGTCGAATTGGCGGTGGCGGAGCTGGGTAAACTTGGGAATATACCGCCGCTTAAATTGTCGTAATGATTTGATTGAATGGCGCTTCCACCTAAAGCGCCCTTATAATTATTTGCTGAACGTCAGTCGAGCGTCGTGACCGAAGGTCTCTGAGCTTACGAATAGCAAGCCCGCGATTTTTCTAATCGCTCTTCTGCTCTTTCTTCTGCTGCCGTTCGCGTAGCCGAACGCCCGGGCCGCTACCGTTCCCATCAATAAATTCGATGCCGGCGGCTTCGAGCGCACGCCGGATCGCGCGATCATTGGCGTGCGTCAGCGCGGTCTCACTCTCGGTGAGTTCGGCACGGCGAACCGTGGTCACGCTCAGAGCGGTTTCCCGGGCGAGATCCTCCGCGGTCCAGCGGATGAGCGCCCGCGCGGCGCGAATCTGCGCGCTAGTCAGCGGTGGGGTGGCCATCTTGACACTCCTCCCAGCAATGATATGTTTAATTCCATATGGAAGTTTTAATGCTTTCTAGCGTACCAGCAGACGACAGTTTTCAACGCAAAGGAAGGGAGGACACCCAAGATGGGGAAAACTACTCAACAGGATCGGCGTTCATTCATCGGCGGCTCGGACGCCCGGATCATCATGGGTAAGGACCCAGATGCGTTGGTCCGGCTGTGGCAGGAGAAGCGTGGCGAAGTCGGGCCCGAGGATCTGTCGGGCAACCTCATCGTGCAGCTTGGGCTTGCGACCGAGGACCTGAACCGGCGCTGGTATGAGGCTAGTACCGGTCAGGTGATCATCGATATCCAACGGCGGGTGCAGCATCCGGCGTTGCGGTGGATGGCGGCCACCCTGGATGGTCGGGTCGAGGGCAGCGATGCCGTGTTCGAATCCAAGTTCATGCTGCCCTGGTCATTCTCGGAGGAGGCCGCAGCCGAAAAATATATGCCGCAGCTGCAGCACAATATGTGGGTGGTGGCTGCCCGGACCGCGGTGCTCTCGATCATCACGGGGGGAGGGAAGTGGGTCGAGATCGTGGCCCACGCCGATCCGCTCTATCAGCACCTGATCGTCACCGCCGAGCGGAAGTTCTGGCGCTGTGTGGAGAATGGCGAAACCCCCTCGCTGTTCGGGGTCGATCCGCCAAAGCCAAGGTCGAGGCGATCCGGATCGTCGATATGACAAGCTCCAATGCCTGGGCTGAATTCGCAGGCATCTTTGCCCGCACCCGATCGGCGCATCTCGAGCATGAACAGGCCAAGGCCGAGCTAAAGAGCCTGATGCCGGAAGATGCCAAGGAGGCGATCGGCCACGGCATTCGGGGGAAGCGCTCGAAGTCCGGCGCCGTCAGCTTTGACGTCCTTGCGCGCGGAGGATGGTCATGCAGCGATCCAGTAACTCGATTGCCGCATTGGCGGGCGCTTTGGCGAAAGCCCAGGCCGAATTGGTCAATCCGGAAAAGTCGCTGACGGCGACGATCAGCGCCGGACGTGGCGAGTGGTTCTGAACGTAGCTTTCGCTATGCCCCGCTTGCAAGCGGTCTCGATATTGTCCGCAAGACCCTGGGCCAGCATGAGATCGCGACGGTGCAGACCACCGCCATCGATCAGGCCGCCGGCATTGGTCAATCTCACCACGATGCTGGCGCACTGCTCCGGGCGAATGGATCGCGTCCGACTGGCCGGTCTGTGCCGTCGCCGAGACCGCCAATCCGCAGCGCATGGGGGCGGCGCTGACCTATGCGCGGCGCTATGCCCTCTTCACCCTGGTCGGCATCGCGGGCGAAGACGATCTCGATGCGCCCGATCTGCGGTATCGACGCCGACGCCTCCCACAGCAGCACCGGAGCGGCCCAAGGGAGCCGGCAATGGCACGGGTAATGGCACGCTCAACGGCGGCTATCACCATTCCGCCGAGCGGCCCGCGCCGCGGCGTTACACGCGGCTTTCCTCAAAACCGCCCGGGCCGAAGCTCGGCGCGGGGGCCTCGTCGGAATTACGCGATCGGCTCCTCGCCGAGCTCAACGACATCGGCGGCACCGATGCGGCCGCGCTCTGGGCAAAGCGCACGCTTCCGCAGAAAAGCAGCCTGACTGAAACCGATGCGCGACATATCGAGCAGACGTTCCAAACCAAGCTATTGAGCTTTGCGATCCATAACGCCGATGGGATCGCGGACGCCGCAGCCGCCGAGCCCGGCCCAGCTAAGCCGGTCCCGAAGCCAGCAACACCGGCCCCGAAACCGGTCAAACAAACGGCAGCAACGATCGACAAAAGCGTGTTGCGGTTCCCAGAGCCGCGCCGGGTTCGCGACCGCGAGCATGTCCGATACGTCGCCCAACAGCCCTGCCTCATCTGCGGCCGACAGCCGTCGGATGCCCATCACCTGCGCTTCGCGCAGGGCCGGGCGATCGGCCGCAAGGTCAGCGATGAGTTCACCGTCCCGCTATGCCGGGGACATCATCGCGAGGTGCACCGCCGTGGCGATGAAGCCGCGTGGTGGAAGATGGCCGGGATTGATCCGACGGTCACTGCTCGAACGCTGTGGCTAGAGACGCGACCACGGCCGCCAGCCACATGCAATATTAACACTGACAGTCTTGCCCCGCCGCCAGGAACTATACCGGAAGGATACTAGAGGGAAGCGACGATTAGGAGGCGAGGCCTCTGAAAAGGCCGAAGTCAAGCGCCGCGCGCGCTAAAGTCGCGCATTTAACTGCACGTGTATCGACAAGACTGCCTTTGGATAGAGTTGTTATACTTATCCTACATAGGCTCGCAAATTTTCGCGGGAGTTAGCATGCGCGCACTGACGCCTGGATCGAAGACCAAGACTAAGTCGCGGGACGCGGCGTCGCCGTCCAAGACCGACGAGAAGATCGATCGTGATCTGAAAGCAGCCTTAAAACAGGGCGATGCAAAGCGGATAGCTGCGGCTCTGAAAGATGTCGTTCGAGCCTCGCGGGCTCCCCCTGAGGCAGCCGCCGCTATCCCCGATGGCTTTCTACGCCTCTCGGAAGCTACTCACCTATTGGCCCAAGGCGTTTGGGGAGGATTTTCGCGGCCAGCAGCGGTCCGGACGCTCAAACGTCAGCCTGCCTACAACAGAACCTCGTTGGGCTTCGGTCCGTGGCGGGAGGAAGCCGGAAAACGCCTCAGAACGGCAGCGACTAAGGGAAACTTAACAGTTTATATATTTGGCGGCGCTCAGGCCGCAGCGAATAATCTTGATTTTAGCCCCGTAGTTTTGCCGAGCATTCTCATTGGTGGGCTGATATCGGCACGACGAAACATTCCGGACCGGGCGATTTGATCATCTCTGAAATTAGCGCACGGGGATATAAAATTATTCAGACTGCTCCAATTCGGGGTTCTGCTGGTGCGTGCTACGGAGTTTAACGATTGGTATCGGTCACAACGCGCCAAGGGCAAATGGCCATCGCAGCGATTAAGAGTGAAGCCAACGGAAGGCAGACCCTCAAAGCAGACTGCATCGCTACGAGATGCAGTTATGGTCGCTATGCGCGAAAGAAAAACCAGTATTCCGAGGCTGCGCCGTCATCTTCTGGAATTGGGCCACTCCGACGTGCCAAGCGAGGATACGCTCGCGCGGCTGGTGGACGAGTTGTACACGGAGACGGGTGAGCCGGCGTTCCGCAGAGCGAAGCGCTCTCGCCAGAAAACCTGAGGCGAGTGTTTCTACCGCAAAACTGCACCGGCACGCGCACAAAAAAGCAAGCCGGGCGCCTCGGCTAACATATTGAATTCTATAGATTCTCGGCTCGAGCGGCTCTTCTCTCAGCTTTTTTTGAGCAGGGCAACGTCCGCTTTTGCAAATCAGATTTTATTTCGAGGCTCAACACGGGTCATTTCAAGAAAGGATGTGCCTTCGACCGATACGGCCTGAGACACAGTTCACTCAGGGGCGGCAGCTTGGCGACCTACGTAGGCCACCATACTTGCGAAAAGTCGGCCTTGCCCCGCCGATGCGTGCGCGGCGCACTCGGTGCTTCTGCACACCAGAGAGGTACGCTGAGGTGAACATCTCCGAGTCGCTATATCGGATCGTAGAGCGCGTTTCCTTTCGAGGGATGCGCGTGGTCAAGAACGCAGCCAGCTGTCGAGGAGGTTACCATGTGATCAACGTCATCAAACCAAGAGCAAACCCGGAACTGCGATCGCGGTAACCGATCGGTTGCGGCGAAGACAGAGAGTTCAGCCTGCGAGCGCCAATGTGGGCCCCTGCCGCTCGTGATGGGAGCGCACTGTCTGAAGCCGCAATGGATCGGGCCACGGCGGCGAAGTTACCGATCCAAAGCCAAAGGAACAAGTGTATGCCTACGAGTAAAGAACCCAGTGCCGACATGCCGGTCCCGGCAGACATGTACGTGCTGCTTGGGCCGCCACCAATCCTAAGCACTGAATCTATCGGACGCTTCAATGGAATATTTGATCAGCTGGTGGCGTGCCTGAAACCACGGGATTTTCTGGAGCTCAAGCTGATCAGTGATTTCGCGGTCGCGTCCTGGGAGGCCGATCGCTATGTGGGACATCGCTCGCTCGCGTTCAACCGCCGCTTTCGGCAGAACATGGAGCATCAGATCCAGCAACTTAAGGAGCAAAAGGCGAGGCGAAAGGAGCGGGTGGCCAATTACCACCGGCAATCGGGGGAGCGCCCCCCGGACATCGCAGCGCTGCGTGAGCTCGAGCGTAGAATTCTCGAAGACGATGAGGGGATCGAGGGGCTGCTAAAACGCGCGCCATCAGAGCTGGACCATCACGAGGCAGTCGAGAGGGGCATCGCGCTGCACAAAGATCTGGAATTCTTGATCTCAAGCCTCACCAAGAGAAAGAATGAAGCGCTTCAGATGCTGGACTCCTACCGCAAAGGCATGGGCAAGCAAGTCGCAGAGGCCCTCGACGAAATAGTCGAGGGCGAATTCCAGGAGGTTGACGCCCCGGCTCAGCTCGAACAGGCCGCCGCACCCACGCTCGTCCCAGCAGAACAGGAAAGTTCCGGCGCCGATGACGTCAGAACAGAAAATTGAAGCGAACCGGCGTAACGGCCGGAAAAGTCGCGGACCGCGTACTGCGGCTGGCAAATTAACAGCCAGCCGCAACGCGCTGCGCCATGGGTTGGCGTCCATTACCCACCGCCAGGCGATGCCGGTCGACGAAATCAAGCATTTGGCTCAAGCGATCTGCGCCAATGACAATGACCCGCTGCTGTTGGCGCCCGCTATAGCCATTGCGGAGAATGAGTTTGTGCTGCGGACGATCCGGCAACAGAAAATAGTAGTGATCGAGCGGCTTCGCAAATCAACAGCCATCGCGCTCTCCAAGGGCGACAATAGTTTCACCGTGGCAAAGGCGCGGTTCCTCGAGATGTGGCTACTCCATCGCGAAGTCACGAGCCTAGTGCCAATACTGATTGAGAAATATCGCGATCGGTTACTGCTGGAATTCGGCGAAACGGGGCCGTTTCAGCTCGACTGCACCGGCGGCATTGTTCCAGTTTGCCTCAAAGCACTTCTGGATGAGCCGGATTCGATGGAGGGTGATGAGGAAGGCAACAAGGAAGACAATGAACGTGCGCTTGAGCAGGCTGTAAAATGGGTCGCGCAGCAGGAGCGTGACGAATACCAAGCCATTGAAGAGGCCATATCGGACCTCGTCCGCTTGGTGCGCTACGAACGCCGAACATGGTCCCGGCAAAAGCGCGCCATCCGCGCTTTAATCGATCATCGTGTGATGCTGGCGGAGCGGCGGGCCTTTGAAGTCGAAACAGGCACGAGCGAGCGGCCAAATGAATCCGTTGCGCTAGTGCCCGTGCGGGTCGTCCAAAGAACATAGAGACGTGACGTGTCACGGGAGTCCTCGCCACCCATATCCGACAGCCTCGGCCCGGCATATGATCCAATGTCCCAGGGGCGTGTTCATATGGGTTCCCAAGCCAAAGACGTGCTCGTACCCGTCGCGCAGTATCTTCGCAAATCTACCGATTACCAGAAATACTCAACCGAAAACCAATCCGCAGCGAACCATGTGTATGCAGGTCAACGTGGAATGGAGATCGTCCGCACTTATGCCGACGAAGGGAGAAGCGGCCTCACTTTCGAGAGGCGAGATGCCTTAAAGCGGCTGATAGGTGACGTTCAATCCGGTGCCACCGATTTTGCGGCCATTCTTGTCTACGATGTGAGCCGTTGGGGACGTTTCCAGGATTCGGATGAAAGCGGCTACTACGAATACATTTGCAAGCGCGCTGGCGTCAAAGTGCACTATTGCGCGGAGCAGTTTGATAATGACGGAAGCCCGTTCGCCGCGATCGTCAAGAGCATCAAGCGCGCGATGGCCGGTGAATATAGCCGGGAATTATCGGTCAAGTCCTTCGTTGGTCAGTCTCGTTTAGTTCGACTTGGCTTTCGCGCAGGGGCTTCCGCGGGATATGGAACGCAGCGGCTGCTGATCGACCAATTTGGCAAGCCAAGATGTATTCTGACGCGTGGGGAATATAAAAGCCTCGCGACTGATCGGGTGGTCCTAATACCCGGGTCGCCGAAAGAGGTCCGGGTTGTACGCTGGATATTTTCGCTTTTTGTTAAGCGACGAAAATCCGTAACGGCAATCGTCGAACTTCTGAATAAAAATGGAATAAGTAGCGGGCTTCCACGCCCCTGGACATACGCCAGAGTCCGCAAACTTCTCCTGAACGAAATCTACATCAGCAATTGCATCTGGAATCGCACATCCACCAAGCTCGGCAAAAACATGGTGCGCAATCCACCTGAATTGTGGTTTCGCACCAAATGCTCATTCGCTCCCATCATCGACGAATCGCAATTTGAGGCGGCTCAGAAGCGCTTTCGCGAGCTTCGGCAGCGCCCCTCGAAAGAAGAAGTATTGGAAGCGTTGCGCCGTATACATCGCAAGCACGGGTTTCTTGACAACAAGCTTGTCCAGGAAAGTGGCGAGGTGCCGAGCCTCACCTATCTATACAATCATTTTGGCGGATTGCGCCAAGTGTATAATCTGATCGGATCAAAGGCGCGTCCCGGAGCCGTCGAATATGGCCTATCCAACGACGAACTCTTGGTGCGACTGCGACGGCTACTTAAAAAGAGGGGGTGCCTGACAGAAGTTATTATTGACCAGAGCAAGAACGTCCCTTGCGCCAGCACCTACCAAATTCGTTTTGGCTCGCTCTCGCAAGCCTATCAATTGATTGGATACAAGGCTGCCCCGAAATCGCATCAAGGTTCTTTGGCGAGGACCCTCGCCCTTACAGACGACGAAGCGCTGGAAGCTCTACGCAAGCTCTTGAGCAAACGCGGCAAGCTCACTCAAAAGATTATTGACAAGAGTGGAGAGACGCCGTCCAGCCCGTCATATTGCAGGCGCTTCGGCTCGCTAACCAGGACATACGAATTGATCGGATATGCGCCTGCGGACTGGCGTAAACGGCGTCGGCCCGCGAAAATGCCGCTGAACGCATAATTCGTTTAGAATCACGTAAGTCGCTGGGTTTAGGAACTTGGTTTCAGAAAGCGTTTGGGTGACCACAGCTTCCTGTGTAGAGGGGGCGCGTGAGTAACGTGCGGCCCCATGTGACAGGTCACCGGCAGGCCCAATGAGGAGAAGCAGTTGCTGTGACCAGTAGCCGACCGTCCCAATAAGAAGGCGCCGTTATGTAACCTGTGACACGCCGTTCCCGATCCCCCACGGCGCGGCCCATGTAACCCGTTACAGCCCGGCGTAACGGATCATCGCCGGGCCATGTAACGCGTTACGGTCGAGCCGACTGACAAGGCCCTATAGGATGTAACAGGTTACACGCAACGCCCCTCACCAAGGCGCGCCCAATGTAGCCTGTTACCGCCATCCGTTGGCGCAGTGTAACGCATTACCTGAGCATTCATCCGATCGACGCAAATATCAATAAAAAGAACCAATGCCAGCTTTTTGGCAGAACGAACCCAACAGACCAATCAACGCTGCTTTTTGGCAGAACGAACCCAACAGACCAATCAACGCTGCTTTTTGGCAGAACGAACCCAACGCCAAAGAGGGTCAGCGACAACGCCTCCGGATTTCCTCGATGACAATGGAGTTGTCTTGGTCGCCTTCGCCATGACGCCGGCAGGCTTCCAAGACTTCGGCGTGGACCGAGAGGAGCGGCAGCTCTTGCCCCGTCTTGCGCGCCTGGTCGAGCATCAGATGGGTGTCCTTGAGGGTCTGGCGCACGCGACCCTCGGGCGCAAAATTTTTCGCCACCATTTTCGGGCCCTTGGTGTCCATGACCTGCGATGCCGCAGCCGATACGCGCGCTAATTCGAGGAATGCCCCCGGGTCTAGGCCGAGCCGGTCCGCGAAAACGAGCCCCTCGGCGAGCGCCAGCCGGTTGAGGCCGAGGATGAGGTTGATGGCGAGCTTGGCGCGGCCGCCGTCGCCGACTTTGCCGATGTGGTGACGCTTGGGAAACAGCGCCGCGAGAACCGGCGCGGCGTCCGCCGCGATCGTCGTGTCGCCGCCGATAAGGCCGACGCCATCGCCTTGGCGGACCTGTTCGCTGGTGCCCGACACCGGCACTTCGAGTAAGCGCAATTGGTTCGCCACCCGCGCGCCAAGCGCCGCGACCCGGTCGGGATCGCAGGTCGAGGTGCAGACCACGATCTTGCCGGCCGCGGCAGGAAGGAGCCCGCGTTCGACGACGTCTTCCACCTGATCGGTCGAGAACACCGCGACCACGATCGGATCGCAGTCGCGGGCGATGTCGGCAATCGATCCGGCGCGGCCGCCGATTTGCGCAAGCCGCGCGGTCCGCGCCGCATCGACATCGAAGCCGGTGACCGAAAAACCCGCGGCGATGAGGCGATGCGCATAGACCTCTCCCATCAGGCCAAGCCCGATCAATCCGACGGATTTTGGGGCGGTCATGACGCTAGCCGAGCGGCGCGATGGCGAGATCGCGCGCCACCGTGTCGAGACTGTCGTGCAGGGCTTTCGGCATCGGCACGCCGTTCACCTTGCGATCCACCAGTTTGGCGTGGCTTTGCTCGCCGGGCAGCCAGATCCGTTCGACGCCGGGCAGCCGTCGCGAGGCGCGGATGTCGCGAATGACCTGATCGACCGCGCGTTTGAACTCCTGAGGCGGCATGAAGGTCTCGACGGCGATCGCGGCAATGGCCTGTCCGGTATTGGTGGCTTTGCCGGTTTCCTTGACGAAGTCGATGACATCGCGGCCGAGCGCGGCGCGGTTAAGCGCGCCGGCGAGAAGCCCGATGATGAGGCTCAGGCCATAGCCTTTGTAATCGCCGATCGGAAGGAGGTGGCCTTCGTCGGCGCGCTTCGGATCGGTCAGCGGCTTGCCTTCGCGATCGATCATCCAGCCGATCGGCATCGCTTCGCCGCGCTGTGCCTTAAGCCGCACCTTGCCGTAAGCCGCCACCGTCGGCGCCATGTCGAGCACGATCGGCGGCTCTTCCAACGCCGGTATCGCGACGGCCATCGGATTGGTGCCGAGGAGACTTTCGCTGCCGCCCCAGGGCGGCAGATGGTTATTACTGCCGACGGCGAAATAGAGCCCGATCATGTCGTGGCGAAGCGGCATCGTAACGTAGAGTGCGGCGGGCCCTGCGTGATTGCTCATGCGCGCGCCCACCCAGCCAATTCCGGTCGCCTTCGCTTTCTCGATGGCGATTTCGGTGGCGCGGCGCATGACGAGGTGACCCATGCCGTTATCGCCGTCGAGCAAGGCCGCCGAGGGCCGGTCGCTGAGGAGCCGGATATTCGGCGTGGCATTGACGCCGCCGGCGCGGATGCGGCGCACATAGAGCGGCAGCCGAATGACGCCGTGGGTGTCGCTGCCGCGCAAATCGGCTTCGACCATGAGCCCGGCGAGGGTTTGCGCGTCGTCCGCCGGCAGCCCGGCGGCGATGAAGGCGCGGGAAACAAAGCCCGCGAGTTGTTCCGACCCAATACGGCCCTCATCTTGAGGCATTTCATGCTCCTCCTACGCCGTACCAGAGAATGGCGAGGACTGGTTTAGCGCCCCGCCGGACCATATAATCGACTCTCTCATGGCAAACCGGCGTTGCCTGCTCAAGCCTGGATCAAAGACTTGACCGAAAAAACATTGCCTACCGGATCACTGCCGCCCGATTTGCGGCGGCTGGAAGCGGAGGCGATTTTCATCTTCCGCGAGGTCGCGGCCGAATTTCGTAAGCCGGTGCTGATGTATTCGATCGGCAAGGATTCATCGGTCCTGCTGCGTCTGGCGCGCAAGGCGTTCTATCCATCGCCGCTGCCTTTTCCACTGTTGCATATCGACACCACGTGGAAATTCCGCGAGATGATCTCGTTTCGCGACGAAACCGCGAAGCGGCTCGGCCTCGATCTGATCGTCCATACCAACCGCGACGGGCTGCAGCAGGGCGTCAATCCGTTTAGCCACGGCTCGTCATTCTACACCCACGTCATGAAAACCGAGGCGCTGAAACAGGCCCTCGACGAACACGGCTTCGATGCGGCCTTCGGCGGCGCGCGGCGCGACGAGGAGAAGAGCCGCGCCAAGGAGCGCGTGTTCTCGTTCCGCAACGCCAATCACGTTTGGGATCCGAAAAGCCAGCGTCCGGAGTTGTGGCATCTCTATAATTGCCGCCTCGGCGCCGGCGAATCGATCCGCGTTTTTCCGCTCTCGAACTGGACCGAGCTCGATGTCTGGCGCTACATCGCGTATCAGGATATTCCGGTGGTGCCGCTGTATTTCGCAGCGCCCCGGCCCGTGGTCGAACGCAGTGGCGGCCTGCTGGTCGTTGACGACGAACGATTCAAATTCGAGCCCGGCGAAAAAGTTGCGACACGCACGGTTCGCTTTCGCACGCTCGGCTGCTACCCGCTCACCGGCTGTATAGAATCGAGCGCCACGACATTGGCGGAGATCGTTCAGGAGATGGAAGACAGTCAGGTCTCGGAACGCGCCGGCCGCCTGATCGATCACGACGAGCAAGGCTCCATGGAAAAGAAAAAACGTGAAGGCTATTTCTGATCAGGCGATCGCCGGTGCCGCCGCGCTGGGGTCGGCTGCCGCCAGCCGAGACCAGCTTTGCGTACTCACCTGCGGATCGGTCGACGACGGCAAGTCGACGCTGATCGGGCGGCTTCTGCTTGATGCGTCGCTCGTCCTCGACGATCACTTCGCGGCGCTGTCACGCGATTCCAAGACGCACGGCACAGTGCATGGCGATATCGATCCGGCACTCCTGGTCGATGGGCTCGAGGCGGAGCGCGAGCAAGGCATCACCATCGATGTTGCCTACCGCTATTTCGGAACCGCGCGCCGCCGCTTCATCGTCGCCGACACGCCGGGCCACAAGGATTATACGCGCAACATGGTGACGGGCGCCTCGACGTCCGACCTCGCGATCCTTCTGGTCGACGCCGAGCGGGGCATGCTCGAGCAGACCCGGCGGCATGCGTTCATCTGCGCGCTGCTTGGCATTCGGCATTTCGTGCTCGCGGTCAATAAAATGGATCTCGTGGGTTTCGACGAGCGCCGCTTTGAATCTATCCGCGCCGATTTCATCCAATTCGCCGCCCGTTTCGATCATCAAAGCGTGCTCGCTATTCCGATCGCCGCGCTGTTCGGCGACAATGTCGTTCGCGGCAGTGTGCGTATGCCTTGGTATCGGGGCCCAAAGCTCCTCGAGCATCTTGAAGCGGTCGTCGTCGATGCACAGCATGACGCGATGCCGCTGCGTTTCCCGGTCCAATATGTGAACCGGCCGGACGCCGACTTTCGCGGCTATGCCGGAACTGTCGTATCGGGCTCGCTGCGCAAGGGAATGGAGGTTTTGGTATCGCGTACCGGCGTGCGCTCGCGCGTCGCCGACATCGTAACGATGGACGGCAAGCTCGACGTTGCGGACGCGGCCGATGCCGTCACCATGGTTCTTGCCGACAAGATCGACGTATCGCGCGGCGACATCATCGCGTCGCCGGAACAGCCGCCGCAACGGGCGGACGCCTTCGCCGCCACTTTGGTCTGGATGTCGGAGCACCATTTGCTGGCCGGACGCACTTATCTGCTGAAATGCGGCGGCCAGACCTTGAGCGCCGTCGTCACCGAACTCAAATACCGGATCGATATCGAGACTTTCGAGCATCTGGCTGCCAAGGAGCTTGGGCTCAACGAAATCGCCTTCGTCAATATCGCGACCGCCGAGCCGATCAGCTTCGATGCTTACGACGAGAACCGCGATACCGGCGGGTTCATTCTGATCGACCGCCATACCAATGCGACGGTAGCGGCCGGCATGATCCGTTTCGGGCTGCGCCGCGCCGCGAATACTTATTTCCAGGCCTTCGACGTCACCAAGACGGCGCGCGCGAGCCTCAATTTGCAGAAGCCGGCGCTGTTGTGGTTCACCGGGCTGTCCGGTGCCGGCAAGTCGACGATCGCGAATTTGTTGGAAAAGAAGCTGTACGCTTTCGGCAAGCACACTTTCGTGCTCGATGGCGACAATGTCCGCCACGGCCTCAACCGCGATCTCGGTTTCACCGAAGGCGATCGCGTCGAAAACATCCGCCGCGTTGCCGAGGTCGCCAAGCTGTTCGTCGAAGCGGGCTTGATCACCATCGTTTCGTTCATCTCGCCGTTTCGGGCGGAGCGTGAAATGGCGCGCGAACTCGTCGCGCCGGGCGAATTCATCGAAATATTCGTCGACACGCCGCTCGCCACCTGCGAGGAGCGCGATCCGAAGGGGCTCTACAAGAAGGCTCGGCGCGGCGAGTTGCAGAATTTCACCGGCCTCGATTCGCCCTACGAGCCCCCGGTCAATCCGGAATTGACGCTCGACGCAACGAAGGACAGCGCCGCCGATCTGGCCGATCGCATCATCCAGTTCATGCAGCATCGCGGCATGCTATCCTGATCGGGCAGTCATAAAGCGAGTTTGGGAGGGACATGGCCATGAGCACGACCATCGCGGAAAAACTCAAGATTCTGGACGCATGCTTCGGCAATTATCCGCATACCCAGGCGATCAAGAGCGGCAGTATCAAATCCGACCGTGTGGCGCTGCGTCTGACCGAGGTCAATCCGATCTACAAAGCGTTCATGGCGATGGTGCGGGAGCAGAAATTCGACGTCAGCGAGATGGCGCTGGTCACCTTTTTGCAAGCCAAGGCCTACGGCAAGCCGCTGACGCTCATGCCGGCGACCATGATGGGCCGATTTCAGCACGGCACCATGCTGTACAATTCGGAGCGCGGGACGGTGACGCCCGACAGCCTCGCCGGGCGCCGGATCGGCGTACGATCGTTCGCGCAGACCACGGGCGTCTGGCTGCGCGGCATTCTCTGGAAGGACTACGGTCTCGATCTCGGCACGGTGAAGTGGGTCACATTCGAGGACGCGCATTTGGCCGAATTCCGCGACCCGCCAGGCGTCGAGCGTGCCGCCGCGGGCAAGGACATGACCAAGATGGTGCTCGACGGCGAACTCGATGCCGCGATTTTCGGCGGCAACATCCCGACCGATCCGCGGCTCAAAAGCGTCATCGCCGATCCGGAGGCTGCGGGGAAACAGTGGTACAAAAATCACGGCACGGTGCCGCTCAACCATATGGTGGTCGTGAAATCGGAACTGTCGCAGTCCGATCCCGGCGCCGTGCGCGAAGTATTCCGCATGCTTCACGACAGCAAGACGGCGGCCGGGCTGCCGAAGCCCGGTGCCATCGACACCATTCCGTTCGGTTTCGATGCGGTGAAACCCGCGCTCGACCTGATGTCGAGCTATGCGCTGGAAATGAAAATCATCCCGCGGCGTTATACGGTCGAGGAATTGTTCGACGATACGACGCGCGCATTGCAGGCTTGATCCAGATCAATTCGGGCTGAGCAGCGCCGCATAAAATTGCCGTCGGCTCAGCGGGGGCGACACCCGCCTGCCGGGCGGCCGGGGCCGAGTTGTTACCTGCCACGGCCCCGGCCGTCTCCCGCAAGCGCCGGTTCTTCGCTTCGTCGCGTAAACCTTTGTGGCGGGTGCCTCAACAATACCTCATATTTCGACACAATCGGTCACGCTCCCGCCCTTGCGAGCGGGTCAGATCCCAGTCGTTCGGTCGGGGAGCCGTGCGTCATGGGGTGCCGGGGGATCGCGCTAATCCTTGCGGGTGTTGTTGCGATCACCGCCTGCGGCTCCGCCGCGATGGCGGACGCAACGCGTTCCGGTGCCGCCGATTCCGCCATCACGGTTAACGGCAATCAGCGCATCGGCGCTGATATGATCCGCTCGTATTTCCATTCCGGCCCCGGCGGACACTTCGACGCCGCCGCGCTCGATGCGGCGCTCAAACGCCTCTATGCAACGGGGCTCTTCAAGGACATCAAGATCGCTCATGAGGGCGACCGGTTGCTGGTGATGGTCGTGGAAAATCCAACCCTCGGCGTGGTTGCGTTCGAAGGCAATAAAAAGCTCAAGGACGACGACCTGACGAAAGCGATCCAATCGAAGCCAGGCGGTCCGCTGTCGCGCGCCTTCGTCCAGGCTGACGTCCTGCAGATTGCCGATCTCTATCGCCAGCACGGCTACTTCGACGTGAGTGTCGTGCCGAAGACGATCGACGCCAAAAAGGGTGAGACGAATGCCCGGGTCAATCTGGTGTTCGAGGTCAGGGAGGGCGCAAAACTCGCGGTACGGCAGGTGCTATTTGTCGGCAACAATGCGTTTTCTGCGACCAAGCTGAAGGCCGTCGTCAAAACCGGCGTCACCAATGTCTTGAGCTTCCTGCTCGATAACGACATCTACGATGCCGACCGGATCGAGGACGATCGCGATTTGCTGCGGCATTTCTATCTCGCGCACGGCTACCCGGACGTGCGGCTGTCATCCACGGCGAGTTACGACGCGGCAACCAAGTCAGTGACGGTCACGTACAAGATCGACGAAGGTGCGCTGTACCGCTTCGGCAAGGTCGAAATCGATTCCGCCGTGAAGAGCGCCGATCGGTCGGCGCTGGGTGCGGCATTGCGTACACAGACGGGCGATGTCTTCGACGCGGATGCCGTTACCAAAAGCACTGACGACATGACGATCGCGCTGGCCAAAAATGGCGAGCCCTTTGCGCAAGTAGTGCCGCACA
Organism: uncultured Alphaproteobacteria bacterium; assembly: GCA_963696555.1. GTDB lineage: Bacteria > Pseudomonadota > Alphaproteobacteria > Rhizobiales > Xanthobacteraceae > BOG-931. The sequence goes on from CAVOKR010000028.1 coordinate 735,726, forward strand.
GTGAACGGCATCCCCCTGCTTCTTCTCCCCCGCATGCGGGGGAGGGTAGGGTGGGGGTCATCGATGTGACTTACAGAGTTGAGCAAGGCAAGCGCCTCTATGTCGAGCGCATCGATATCCATGGCAATACCAGGACGCATGACGACGTGATCCGCCGCGAATTCGATTTCGGCGAGGGCGACGCCTATAACCGCGCGCTGGTGGACCGCGGCGAACGGCATCTGCAGGCGCTCGGCTATTTCAAGGCGGTGAAGATTACGCCGCAGCCTGGATCGGCGCCGGATCGCCTGGTGCTCGACGTGACGGTCGAGGAGAAACAGACCGGAAACTTCTTCATCTCCGGCGGCTATTCGACGACCGACGGCTGGCTCGCCTCGATCAGCATCAGCGATAATAATTTCCTGGGTACCGGCGATATCGCCAAGGCTTCGGTCAGCTACGGCCAATATGCCCGCGGCTTCGACGTGTCTTTTACCGATCCGTGGGTTTTCGGCGAGCGTCTTGCCGTCGGCGGGGAATTGTTCGGCCGGCAGACGTTTGCCAACAGCAACCAATCCTTCAACAGCGGCCTCTACGGCGCAAGAGTGACGTTGGGCACGCCGCTTAGCGATAACCTCGGCGTCAGCTGGAACTATGCGATCTACAATCAGGGTCTCAGCCTCGACCCGGCGCTCGGCACCTCGTCGCTGCCGATCCAGCAGGCGGCCGCAGCGGGCGCCTATTGGGTGTCATCGATCGGCAACAGCGTGACTTATTCGACGCTCGATAATGCCAAAAATCCGACCAGCGGCATTCGTGCCCAGACCACGAACGAGATCGCCGGTTTCGGCGGCGCCGCGCAATTCGCCAAGACCACCGAAGACGTGCGCTATTACCATGAGATCGCGGGCGACGTGGTCGGCATGGTGCGCGCGCAAGGCGGCTATGTGACGCCCTGGGGCGGCCAGCAATTGCCGCTGCTGGATGGGTTTTTCGGCGGGCCGCAACTCGTCCGCGGCTTCGCGCCGAATGGCTTCGGGCCACGCGACATCACGCCCGGCACGACATTCGACAACCTCGGCGGCAACGCCTATTGGACCACCTCGGCGGAACTGCAATCGCCGGTGCCGTTCGTCCCGCCGGACGCCGGGCTGAAAGTCGCCTTGTTCTCCGACACCGGCAGCCTCTGGGCGACCAGCGCCTCAAGCGTCTCGACCATCGCTTCGATGTCGCCGTCGCAGCAGATCGCGAATTCGCAGGCCATCCGCTCCTCGGTCGGCGCCGGCCTGATCTGGGATTCGATGTTCGGGCCGATCCGGGTCGATTATGCCTATCCGATCGCCAAGCAGAGCTACGACGTCACCCAGCGCTTCCAGTTCAGTGCCGGGGGATTTTAGGCAAGCTCGCTATTTCTTCGCCTCCAACAGCCACCCGAACTTCTCCCGCGCCTTGCGCGTGACTTCCGGGCTCGGCGTGTTGGTCGGCGGAAACTTGTCGCGCCAATGGAACGGCCGGCAGGCATCGATCACGGCGACCGAATGGGTCATGTCGCCTGCCGCGCGCTTCCATGGCGGCAGTGCCGGATCGGCCGGCGAATCCCACGAGCCTTTGATGAACTGGATCGACTCCGCCGGATCGGTGCGCGTCAACATCGCCCAGAGCAGATGATCGAGGTTGGTGACGTCGACGTCGTCGTCGACCACCACGATGTATTTCGACGCATAGGCCGAGGCGCCGCATTGCGCGGCGATATGGCCGGCCTGCACGGCATGTCCTGGATAGCGCTGCGTGATCGATACGCCATGGAACAGCCGCGCGCCGCCGATCTCGTGGCACCACACCTGCTGCACGCCGGGCACGCCCGCATTGGTCATGTTCTGCTTGATCGTCGCCGAGCGCAGCACGGCGCGATAGCGCGCCATCTCGTCGGGTCCGGCGCCCATCGGCGGCACGCCGACAAGGATCGGATCGTTGCGGTGGTAGATCGCCTTGACGTCGAGCACGGTCGTCGGCTTGGCGCCGCCCGCATAATGGCCGGTCCATTCGCCGAACGGACCTTCGACCTCGCGGCGATCCGGCGTGACAAAGCCTTCCAGCACGATCTCGGCGCCGGCCGGGAACGGCAGGCCGGTGATTTTCCCGCGCACCATCTGCATCGGCCGCCCGCGCAAGCCGCCGACGACGTCGAGCTCGAAGGTGCCGTAGGGCACTTCGATGCCGCCATAGAAGAAGCTCAAGGGGTCGCCGCCGAGCACCATGGCGACCGGCATCGGCTCGCCGCGCTTGAAATATTTCTCGCGATGGATATCGCCGTGATGGCCCGCGGCGATCAGAAGGCCGACCGAGGTGCGATCGTGTAATTGCGCGCGATAGGCGCCGGCATTGAGCCAGTTTTCTTCCGGATCGCGGGTGATGCTGTAGGTGCCGGTGCCGATATAGCGGCCGCCGTCCTTCTCGTGCCAGATCGGCGCCGGGAATTTCGTCAGGTCGATGTCGTCGCCCATCACAACGTTTTCCAGCACCGGGCCGTGCTCGACGATCTGATGCGGAATGATCTTCTGATCTTTCAGATAGGCCTCGCGATAGGCGTCGCTGAGCTCCCACTTGGTCAGGTGATCGGGAAAGCCGAGCGTCATATTGCGCCGCGTGCCGGCGAACATGTTGAGGAGGAGCCTGAAACCCTTTCGGACAGCCGGGGATATCGTCGAACACGACGCAAGGCCCGTTCTCGGCGCGCAGCACCGCTTCGGCCGCAAGCCCGATATCCTCCTGCCAGCTCGCGCCCGAGACGTTGCGCACTTCGCCGAGCCGCTCGGCGTGGGAGAGCCATTCGCGCAAATCGTCATAGGCAATCGCGGCCTGGACGTTGCTGTTCGTCATGTTCGGATCCTTCGCTTTCGCCAGGATGGGCGGCGCGCAGCGCTTGTCAATGCGCCGTTCCGCCATTAAGCCACGCGGCGCTGCGGCCGACATCGAATCGCGCGAGGTGAGGGCGGGTCACAATTTGCGGCAAGCGTGCGCGGCAAACCGCGGCGGATGCCAAAGCAAAATGGTCGCGTTGACACTGCAGACAGCGAACCTCATAGTTTTTTGCGCCGTCCTCTGCACGCTTCATCTCAGCCTTTACCGCTGCTGATAATGCCGATCCGATCTTTGCCCGATCGGAAGCGCACGTGGGCTTGCCGGGTTCAAGAAGGTCGTGGGCCAAAGAGGTAGCCGATGCTGGAAGGGAAGGCGGCCGTTGTTACCGGATCCACCCAGGGACTGGGCTATGCGCTGGCCGGTAAGCTCGCAGAAAACGGCTGCAGTATCATGCTCAGCGGACTAGAGGCCGCGGCGGCCGCCGAGGCGCAACGCGCGGCACTCGAGCGCAAATATCGAGTGCGCGTGACCTTTCACCACGCCGACCTCACCCGGCCGGAAGAAATCGACGATCTGATTGCGACCACAGCCCGGCTTCACGGTTCGGTCGACGTCCTGGTCAACAACGCGGTCTATCGGCATCGTTCTCCAGTCGACACATTTCCCGACGATGAATGGGACCGGGCGCTCGCCGTCAACGTTTCCGCCCCTTTTCATCTGATCAAGCGCGCGCTTCCTTACATGCGCCGCGCAAAGTGGGGGCGTATCGTCAATATCGGATCGATCCGCTCCTACCTGGCGGTCGCCAACCGCGTCGATTATGTGACGGCCAAGCACGCGCTGATCGGCATGACCCGCGCGGTCGCGCAAGAAGTGCTCAAGGACGACATTACCTGCAATGCGATCTGTCCGGGTTCGCTTCGCACCCCGCACAGCGACCTCGGAATCCGGAAAATCATGGGTGCCAAGAACGTCTCGGAAGAAGCGGCCGAGGCCGAATATCTCGGGGCGCGGGAGCCGCGAGGCCGTTTCAATGCGTTGGAGAATGTCGCGGGCGTGCTGCTGTTTCTTTGCGGTCCGCTCAGCCGTGACATCAACGGCACGGCGATTCCGGTGGATGGCGGCCGCCACGGAGCAGAATTTTCAGGTTAGTAGCGCTAATGCCGACCGATCCGACATCGAGCGAAGAGCCACAGGGACAAAAGCTGCAACATGGACCTCGGACTGAAATCGCGAAATGCACTGGTTACGGGGGCTTCGCGTGGCATCGGCTTCGCCATCGCCACCGCGTTGGCGGTGGAAGGCTGCGATTTGCATATCGCAGCGCGAACGAAAGTGGCCATCGAGGAGGCTGCGCAAAGGCTCGCGAGCGCGCACGGCGTGAGCGTCACGCCGCATGTCAGTGACCTGGCGGATCCCGCGGCTGCCGAGGCGCTCGCAAATCACTGCGGTAATTTGGATATACTGGTCAATAATGCCGGATCGATTCCGAAGGGCCATTTCGAGACGGTCGGCGACGCCGAGCTGCGCGATGGCTGGGACCTCAAGCTCTTCGGCTACATTAACCTGGCCCGTCCGATCTATGCCGGCATGCGCGATCGCGGCCGCGGCGTTATCGTCAACATTATCGGTATCGCGGGCGAACGTCCGCCATTCGACGGCGTTGCCGGCGCTGCCGCCAACGCTGCATTGATCGCCTTCACCAAGGCACTCGGCTCGCACAGTCTGGAACGCGGCGTCCGCGTCGTCGGAATTAATCCGGGCCCGACGCGCACCGAGCGCCAGATGAAACGATTCAAGGAGCGCGCCCAGGCCGAGTTCGGCGATCCTAGCCGTTATACAGAACTACTGGGTTCCCGGCCGTTTGCCGAGCCGCGTCATATCGGCGAGGCCGTTGCCTTTCTGGCCTCGGACCGGGCCGAATTCATAACCGGGACACTGATCAATATTGACGGCGGAATTTCGGCGCGATCCCCGCTCTACCAAGACTGAAACGGACATGGAGGAAACGATGATGGCGCGACGAACTGCCGTATTCGCCTTCGCGGCTGTGATGATGGCGACGGCAACCGGTTCCACCCGGGCGGCGGAAAACGAGATTCGCGTGGTCGGCGCCTACGGTCTGCAATTCCTCCCCACTTATGTGGCGATCGATAATCACCTTATCGAAAAGCACGCCAAGGAACTCGGCATCGCCGATCCCAAGGTGGTGTTTAATTGGGTGAGCAATGGGGGCGCCATCAATGATGCGCTGATTTCAGGAAACTCGGATGTTGGCCAGGTGCCGGGCCCCTCCCTCGTGTTGTTCTGGAACAAGACGCGCGGCGCCCAGGCCATCCGCGGCATGCTCGCCGGATCCGAGATACCGCCGCTGCTGATTTCGGTCGATCCGCGGATCAAGACCATCGACGACTACACCGACAATGACCGTATCGCGATGGCGACGGTGAAGAGCTCGAGCTACGCGATCATGATGCAGATGGCCGCGGCCCAACGGTATGGCTGGGATAAGCGCAACAAATTCGATGCCATCAGCGTCCAACTCGGCTTCGCCGAGACGATGGCGGCGCTGATGTCGGGCGGCACCGAGATCAAATCGACCGTCATCGTCCCGCCCTACGACGCCGAGCTGCTCGAATCCGGCAAAGGCCACCAAATCCTGAGTCTCGATGACGTCCTTGGCGGTCACGGAACGCTCAATGTCTTCGCGACGACAGAGGCCTTCCATTCGCAAAATCCAAAGGCCTTCGCGGCGGTCAAGGCAGGCCTTATCGAGGCCATTCAGTTCATCAATTCGAATCCGCGTGCCGCCGCCGAGCTTTTCCTGAAACGCGAGCCGATCAAACACGATGCCGCTTGGGTCGAGGCCATATTGAACAACAAGAAGCTGGTGGAATTCACGCCGGATCCGCATCGCTTCGGCAAGCTTGCGGAATTTTTGCACAAGACCGGCGCGGTCAATGCGGAGCCGGCGTCATGGCGCGATTTGTTCTTCGATCAGGCAGCCGGGCTCGACGGCAATTGAGGTTGCGACGCGCGCGGCTTAGCTCTGCGTGCCCCATCGCCGCACGGTGCGGCGCTCAAGCGTGCGAAAGATCAGGTTTTCGACCAGCAGGCCGATAATGATCACGGTCAGCAGGCCCGCGAAAACCGCGGCGGTGTCCAGCATGTTGCGGTTTTCGAAGATGAACCAGCCGATGCCGCCCTGGCCGGATGATACGCCGAACACCAGTTCGGCCGCGATCAGCGTGCGCCAGGCGAAGGCCCAGCCGATCTTGAGGCCGGTGAGGATCGACGGAAACGCCGCGGGGACCAGGATCTTCATCACATAGGGCGTGCCGCGCAGGCCGTAATTGCGCCCGACCATACGCAAGGTCGGCGATACGGCGAGAAAGCCGGAATGGGTGTTGAGCGCGACCGCCCACATCACCGAATGCACCAGAACAAAGACGATGCTGCCGGCGCCGAGCCCGAACCAGATCAGTGCCAGCGGCAATAATGCGATCGCCGGCAGCGGATTGAACATGGCGGTCAGGGTTTCGAGAAGATCGGTGCCGATCTGGGTCTTGATAGCGAGCACGGTCAGCACGGCGGCAAGTACCGTGCCGAGGCTGTAGCCCATCAGCAGAATCTTCAGCGACGACCACACCCGCAGCGGCAGGGTGCCGTCGAGCGTATGGGTGACGAGCGAGGTGACCGTATCGGTCAGGGTGGGGAACAGCAGCGGATTATCGAGGTGGCGCGCATAGGCCTCCCAAACGATGCCGATGATAAGAATGAGGATTAGCTTGCGGATCGTGGCGCTCGCCCAGAGCCGTTCGGCGAAGCGACAGTTTTCGCTCGACGTCGGTCAATTCCGTTCCAGCGTCGGTCGCCCCCGCCGCATGAACGGTGATACGCGGCTCATTCATGGGCGGTCTCGGATTCCTCCTGCATGAAGAGGAGATCGTGAATCTGCGCCTCGAGCTTAGTTGCGCCGCCTTGGATTGCATTCACGGCTTCGACGCCGTCAATCTCGGCTTTGACCTGGCCCGGATGCGGCGACAACAGCAGAATGCGATTGCCGATGCGGATCGCTTCTGCGATCGAGTGGGTCACGAACAGCACGGTGAACTTGGTGTCCTGCCAAAGCTGCAGCAGTTCGTCCTGCATGCGCCGGCGCGTCAGCGCATCGAGCGCCGCAAACGGTTCGTCCATCAGCAGGATGTCGGGCTCCATTGCCATGCCGCGCGCGATCGCCACCCGCTGCTTCATGCCGCCAGAGAGCGTGTGCGGAAGCGCGTCCATCGGCGCGGGTCAGCTTCACTTTCTCGATGTAATCGCGCGCGCGTTCCTCGGCCTCGCGCCGCGGCATTTTGCGCGCGACCAGCAGCGGAAACATGACGTTTTGCAGTACGGTCTTCCACGGCAGCAACTGGTCGAATTCCTGAAACACCATCATTCTGTCGGCGCCTGGCTCTTCGACAAGCCGGCCCTTGATCCGGATTTGACCCTCACTCGGCTTGAGGTAGCCGCCGACGGCCTTGAGCAGCGTCGACTTGCCGCAGCCGGATGGGCCGAGCAAAACGTACCGATCGCTCCTGCTTACCGTGAAACTGACGCGGTGCGTCGCCGTAACCAAAGATTGCGGTGTTTTATATCGCAACGTCACACCGCAAACGTCGAGCAAGGGCGGCGCTTCCATTACAGCCGAATTGGCTATCGTTTGTGTCGAGGTGCGCATGGCGCCGCGCTTTTTTGCCGACGCGGCCGAACGCTCGGTCGCTTGAGGATTGCTGACGTAGCTCTCTCGTGGCCTTATGCGGATTTGGTCATCGTAAGTCAACGAACGACCCGGTAGATTGCGCCGCTCGATGTCGAGAAATACACGCGTATCAGGAAGCTGCGCCATGACCGATCGCCTGGAGAAAATTCTGAGCGACGGAGTTTTGCGGGTCGGCACGACGATGGACACGCCGGTCTTCAGCATGCGTGGCGCATCGGGTCAGCCTGAAGGCTTCGACATGGATGCACTCGACACTTTGGCCCCGGCGCTCGGCGTGAAGATCGACTATGTGAAGATGACCTTCGGAACGATGCTGTCCGATCTCCTGGCCGACAGGTTCGACATTGCCATGTCGGGTATGGGTAGAACGCTCGACCGTGCGCGCACCGCCACCTTTTCGAAGCCCTATATGCGCTATGGAAAATTGATGATGATCAGAAGCGCCGACAAAGATCGGTTTCAGAGCCTCGGCGATCTCGATAAGACTGGCGTAAAAATCGCGTATAACAGAGGCGGCCTGAACGATCATTTTGCCAATACGCGATTCACGCAAGCAACGCCGACAGGCTATCCGAGCAATGAATTGGCGACCGCCGATCTGTTGGCCGGAAAGGTCGATGCGCAGGTGCAGGATTCCACCGCCGCGATCTACCGGGGCCGCATCGATGCGCGGCTCGCAGCGATGGCGCCCGATAATGTTTTCAATCCAGTTTACGTCGCGATCCTATTGCGGCGCGAGGACCTGACGCTGCTGAATTACATCGATATCTGGATCGATCAGATCGATATGGACGGCACTTTGCAGCGGATTCGGACTAAATGGCTGGGCGAATAGACCGGGAGATGGGGCACCCTATCGGCTCGGTCGGCTGCAATAAATTCCTGCTATGCATTTCGAATACATGCCGTGTCCGGCGTAAAGCGATTTATGTATGGAACGCAGACTTTGAGTTGTATCGCCCGGCGGCGCATCATTGCTTACTGTCGGGGCCGGCGATAACGTTTCGGTACAATTACCGCGCTGATCTGCGCGCGCTTTTAGAACAATTCCCATGAAACGCCCCAGGAAACGTCCAGGAAACGCCCCAGGAAACGCCCATGAGCTTGAAAATTCGCCGTGTCGTCACCGGCCATGACGCGTCAGGCCGCGCCGTCGTCAAGATCGATGAAATCGCCAAAAACGTGTCGTCGCGCCGTCCCGGCGCGTCCTCGACGGTGATTTGGTCGACCGACACCTTTCCGGTCGTCAACGATGGCGACGATGACCGCAGCGACAAAGTCAGCGGCACGACATTGGAGAACGGCACGGTATTCCGTGTCGTGCGCTACGAGCCCGGAGTCACGCCGCGTCGACACCGGACCGATTCTGTCGATTATGCTGTGGTTATATCCGGCGAGATCGATATGGAGCTCGACGGCGAGACCGTGACGCTGAAAGCCGGCGACGTTTTAGTCCAGCGCGGCACGGTCCATAACTGGGTCAATCGCGGCAAAGAGGTCGCCGTCGTCGCGTTCGTCCTCGTCGCCGCAAAGCCCGTAACGGTGGGCGGCAAGACGCTCGCCGCCGTCGGATGACCGCTTCCCATCAAATTACAGAAAAAAGGTACGTCCCATGCCAGAGGCCCAAGTCCGTGGCGTAACCCTCAATTATGAGATCATCGGCGATCACGGGCCCTTCATCGCGCTCACGCCCGGTAGCCGGCGATCCTACGATGAATTCGTTCCCTTGGCGCGGCTGTTGGCTAAGCAAGGCTATCGGGTGTTGCTGCACGATCGCCGTAACTGCGGCCGCTCGGACGTCGGCATCGAAGCGCGCGGCTCGGAGCACGAAGTCTGGGCCGACGATCTCAACGAGCTTTGCCAGACCGTTGGGGCTAAGGAGGTCTATGCTGGCGGAGCGTCCGCCGGTGCGCGCTTGGCGCTGCTCTTTGCGTTGCGCCATCCATCCACCGTCAAGGGTCTGGTGTTGTGGCGCGTGACCGGCGGGCAACACGCGGTGCAAAAGCTGGCGCAGCAATATTACGGCGCGTTCATTGAACTAGCGAAATCGGGCGGTATGGCTGCGGTCTGTGCGTCCGAACATTTCGGCGAATGCATCAAAGCACGGCCTTCCAATCGCGACCGGCTGATGGCGATGAAACCCGAAGATTTTATCGCCGTTATGAATTCGTGGCGGGAGAATTTTTTGGCGGCATCCGAACTGCCGGTAGTCGGCGCGACGGAGGAGCAGTTGCGCGGATTGAGGATTCCGGTTTGCATCGTTTGCGGCAACGACAAGGTCCACACGCCATCCGCGGCACGCAAGGCGGCTAAACTCATTCCCGGCACCGAATTCCACGACGATGTGGTCGAAAAGCGAGCGGACGATAATCTCCTTGAGCAGTGGGATCAACAAGACTGGAAAGACAAGGAAGGCAGGCTCGCCGAAATCTTTACCGCCTTCTTGAAGAAGGATCGGCGCCTGAGCGCGGCCTAGATCGGGCGCCGCTCGGAAATCAGCGAGACTGTCGCGGGCGAATTCTTGCTCAAAAGAATAACAAGCCGAAGGGCAGCGAAGATGTTGCGAAGTCTTTTGGTGTCCCTTGTCGCCGTCTCGATGAGCGCGGCAGGTTTTGCTGGGCCGTCGTCCGCGCAGGAAGCGTTCCCCAATCGTACGATCACAATCGTCGTGGCTTTCGCGGCCGGAGGCACGAGCGACATCATCGCCCGGCTTCTTGCCAACAAGATGTCGGAATATACCGGCACGCCGGTTGTGGTCGAAGATATTCCCGGCGCCGCGTGCATGACGGGCACCGAGAAAGTCGCGCATGCCAGTGCGGACGGCTATACGCTATATCTGGCGAGTTCGACGCCGTTTGCGACCAATCCGAATTTTTATCATCATCTGCGCTACAGCCTGGACGATTTCGAGCCGATCACGCTGGTGTCCCGCGTGCCGCTGGCTTTCGACGTGCGCAAGGAATTTCCCGCGTCGACCGTGAAAGAATTCGTCGATTACGCCCGGAACCAACCGAACGGCGTGACCATCGCGACGCCGGGGCGCGGCAGTGTCGGCGAGATCATCAACGGCATGGCGCGGGGAATTCTCGACATTAATATCACGGACGTGCCGTATCCAGGTTCTACGCCTGCCGTCGCCGACCTGCTGAAGGGCGTGGTGGATTCCTATTTCGACGCAATCTCGTCGACTTTGCCGCTGTATCAGGCCGGCACTTTCAAAATCCTCGCGGTGACCGGCCGGAAGCGCTCGCCCGGCGCACCGGATGCGCCGACGTTGCTCGAGCTCGGCTACAAGGACTTCATGCTGGAAAATGTCTATTCGGTGCTCGCCCCGAAAGGCACGCCACAACCGATCATCGACAAGCTGAATGGACTGCTGCGGCGCGCCATGAGCGAGCCGGCCTTCCGGGATGCCTTACTGAAGCAAGGCGTCGTTCCCGAGCCAACCACGCCTGAAGAGACGAAGGCGGTCATTCAACAGGACTATGACTGGAATGCCAGCATGGTGCAGCGGTTCGGCATCAAGGCCATCGACTGAACCAGCATGAACGAGCTTCGACATGAGGGTGCCCCGACGACGCCGGCTTTTCTACGCCGCGAGGACGGCCGCTTTATTACCGGCCAAGGCCGCTACACCGACGATATCGATGTCCCAGGCCAAGCCTATGCGGTCTTTGTCCGGTCCGATCACGCTCATGGCGAACTCGTTTCGATAGCGACCGAGCAGGCCTCGCGACAGCCCGGCGTTCTGGCCGTCTTTAGCGGCGAGGATCTTCTGAAGGCTGGCGTCGGATTCATCCATCGCCTTCCGCTCAAGGGCTTCGAACTCGGCCGAACACTCGACACGCCGCGGCCGGGACTTGCGCAAGGCCGCGTGCGCTATGTCGGCGAGCCGGTCGCAATGGTGGTCGCGGAGACGGCCGCGCAGGCCTCCGATGCTGCGACGATGATCGGTGTCACGATCGCGCCGCTGCCTGCCGTCGTCGACGTCGAGCGGGCGGTCGAGAAAGGCGCTCCAGTCATCTGGCCGGAGGCGCCCGACAATGTTGCGATTCGATGGCAGAGCGGCGATCCGGCTGCGGTCGATGCGGCTTTCGCCGGCGCCGCCCATGTCACGCGGCTAAAGCTCGTCAACACGCGGATCTTCGCGAATCCGATCGAACCGCGAACGAGCATCGCCCAATATGACGCGGCAACCGGTCGCTTTACCTGGATCACGCCGAGCCAGGGGGTGCGCTATATGGTCCGTGTGCTGTGCGATCAGGTGTTCAAAGTTTCTGATGAGCAAATGCACGTCTTGACCTATGACGTCGGCGGCGCCTTCGGCTCGAAAGAGCAGCCCTATCCGGAAGACGTGGCGCTGCTGCACGCCGCGCGCGCGCTCGGCCGTCCGGTCAAATGGCAGGGCACGCGCGCCGAGAACCTACTGTCCGATAATCATGCGCGCGACGCCGTCATCGATTGCGCGCTGGCGCTCGACGGCGATGGCCGCTTCCTCGCTATTCGCGCCTCCATCCTCGCGTCGATGGGCGCCTATTTCGGCTGCAACGGTCCCAATGGATCGATCCGCAATACGCCGTGGGGATTGCCGCTCGTCTACCGAACGCCGCTCGTGCATGCGCAAGTCACCGCGGTGATGTCGAACACGGCGCCGATCGGCCCTATCGCGGGGCAGGGCGCGAGCAGGCGTCCTATATCGTCGAACGCCTGGTGGACGAGGCGGCGCGGCAATTGAAGATCGACCGCGTCGAATTGCGCCGCCGCAATCTCATTCCGGCCGCGGCCATTCCCTACAAGACTCCATCAGGGCGGCTCTACGACAGCGGCGAGTTCGAGGCCGTGATGGACAAGGCGCTGCGCCTGTCCGACTGGAACGGTTTTGCGGCCCGCGCCACAGCGAGCGCCGAGCGCGGCCGCATCCGCGGCCAGGGCATCGCCAATTTTCTCGAATGCGTCGGCGGCTCCTGGCACGAAGGCTCTCACATCCGCTTCTCGGCGAGACGGCCGCGTGCTTCTGGTCGTCGCCACGCAGTCGCACGGCCAAGGTCACGAGACCTCGTTCCCGCAAGTGGTCGCCGATCGCTTGGGCGTGCCTTACGACCTGATCGAACTGCGGCAGGGCGACAGCGCCGATCTTCCGGCCGCCGGTTTCGCCACGGTCGGCTCGCGCTCCATGATCATGGCAGGCTCGGCGCTGGCGAACACCTGCGGCATCGTGATCGAGAAAGGCCGCAAAGCCGCCGCGCTTCACCTCGAAGCGGACGAAGCCGATATCGAGTTCACACGTGGAATATTTCGCGTTGCGGGAACCGACCGGGAGATCGGTCTGCTCGATCTGGCGCGGACAGGTCGCGCTGTCGTCGGATGCCTTGCCGTTTGCGAGCCTCGATTCCGAGGGCGATTACATCGCGCCCGACATGCACTTTCCCAACGGATGCCATGTCTGCGAGATCGAGCTCGATCCGGAAACCGGCGCGATCACCGTCGATCGCTATGTCGCCGTCGATGACGTCGGCACCATCATCAATCCGCCGATCGTGCATGGCCAAGTCCATGGCGGCGTATGCCAGGGCCTGGGCCAGGTCTTCATGGAGCATTGCCAATATAGCGACGACGGCCAATTCCTCACCGGCTCGTTCATGGACTATGCGATGCCGCGGGCCGACAGCATGCCTTCGGTGACAACGGAATTTCATCCGGTGCCGTCGCCGAAGAATCCGCTGGGCGTCAAAGGCTCCGGCGAGTGCGGCGTCACCGGCTCGCTGCCCGCGCTGATGAACGCCGTTGCGGACGCTCTCGTACGCGCCGGCGCATCGTCGGAAATCAATATGCCGGCGACCCCCGAGAAAATCTGGCGGGCGCTTCACGACGACAAGCGACATAAGAAGTCATCAATCGGGGAGGTCATCGTGAGATCGTTTGCGTTGCGCAATTCATGGCTGGTTTGCCTGGTGATCATCGGTTTAGGCATTGCGTCCGCGCTCGGCGGACGGATGGCCGGCCCGCGTCGTTACCTTGGTGATTCCCTTCGGCGCGGGCAGCGGCACCGATATTGTCGGTCGCATCTTGGCCGCCAAAACATCCGAGGCGCTCGGCCAGCAGATGATCGTCGAAGACCTCGGCGGTGCGGGCGGCACCATCGCGGTCAGCCGCGTCGCGAAGGCCGCACCCGACGGCTATGAGGTCGTGCTCGGCGCGGTCGATACTTTCGCGCAGAGCCAGTATCTCTTCAAGGAACCGCCTTCAAATTCCATCGCCGACTTCGTACCGGTGGGGCTGGCGGTCGAACAGCCATTGCTGCTCGTGGTGCGCAACGACCTGCCGGCTTCCAATCTGAAAGAGTTTGCGGCCTATCTGAAGGCCAATCAGGCGAAGATGCAATTCGGCTCGGCCGGTATCGGCGCCGCGCCGTATCTCGCCTGCTCGATGCTGACGGCGGCGATCGGCGCGACGGCGACGCATGTGCCTTATCGGAGCGCCGCGCCCGCGCTGCAGGACATGATCCGCGGCGACATCGATTACTATTGTCCGCTGTCGATATCGGTGAGCGGCCTGATCGAAAGCAAGTCGGTCAAGCCGCTGGCGATCCTGACGCACGACCGGTCGCCGCTCTTTCCCGATCTGCCGACGGCGCGCGAGCAGGGTTTCGATGTCGTCGACGGCTATTACTGGATGGGCGTATTCGCGCCGAAGGGTACGCCTGCGCCGGTCGTGGCGACGCTCAACGCGGCGCTCGGCAGCGCGCTGAACGATGCGACAGTGCAATCCCGCCTGCGCGAGGCTTCGGCTACCGTCGGTCGCGCCGGAGCGGCGATCCAGCCGCCTATCTGAAGGATTATCTCGCGAGCGAAATCACGAAATGGGCCGCGATCATGAAGGCGAGCAACGTTCCGCAACAGTAGCGCATCACCTGCGCGGAAAAGGGTATTGAGTAACCTCCCATCGGGTAGTATGCGGGGCGGAACGCTCGAGCCACGGTTGGGCGGGGAGACGAAATGACCGCGACGGCAATGGAGATGGGGGCGGTCCGGCGGCGCCCGTTTCGCGAAGTTTACGTCATCAGCATCGGGCACGCGCTGACCCATTGGTACCCGGCGACGTTCTATCTCCTGCTGCCGCTGATCGGCAAAGAACTCGGCCTCAGCTACGAGCAGATCGGCGCAGTCCTGACCTGCCAATATGCGGCCGGCGCCATCGCCAACATACCGGGCGGCATTTTCGTCGACACGGTCGGCCGCAAGGGCCTGCTCATGGCCATCTCGCTGTGCTGGATCGGCGTTCCCTATCTCATCATGGGCGTGTCGCACACCTATTGGATGATCCTGGTCTGCGCGACACTGGTCGGCATCGGCAACAATCTCTGGCATCCGACCGCGATCCCGTGGCTCGCCGACCGCTTTCCCGATCGCAAGGGCCTCGTGATGTCGTTTCACGGCATGGGCGGCAATGTCGGCGACGCGGTCGCGCCTTTGGTCGTCGGCCTGATGCTGCAGTCGTTCAACTGGCGCAGTGTCGTGGTGATGAATGTCGTGCCCGGCATCGTCGTCGCCGGGATTCTCCTGGTCTATGTCGGCCGCCTGCAAATGGCCGACATCCGCGACGGCATCGCCAAATTACATCACGCGCAAATGGGCGGCGCCGAGCGGATCAAAAAACTGCTCTCGCTATTGAAAAACCGCGCGCTGGTGACGCTCGCGGTCGGCTCCGGTTTCCGCAGCATGACACAGAGCGCGCTGTTGACGTTTCTGCCGGTCTATCTGGCACGCGAGATGGGTTATCCGTCGCTTTGGATCGGCGGTTGCATGTTCGCCCTGCAGGCCGCGGGTTTCATCGCCGCTCCGATCGCCGGACACTTGTCCGACATGGTCGGACGGCGGCAGATCATCATGTCGAGCATGTCGATGACCGGCGTTGTCATTGTCGCTATGGCCTTTGCGGGCGGCACCAGCTGGTTCGTGCTCCTGGTGGCCATCCTCGGCTTCTTTCTGTTCGCGGTGCGGGCCGTGCTGCAGGCCTGGATCCTCGACGCGACGCCGCCCGGCATGGGCGGCAGCGCCATCGGCGTGCTGTTCGGCACGCAAGCGCTCGGTGCGGCGATCGGACCGATCACGCCGGCATCGTGGCGGATCATTACGGCATCATGGCCGCATTCTATTTCCTCGCCGGCACGATCATTATCGCCAACCTGATGGTCTTCCTTACGCCGGCCGGGTTGATCAAACAGCGGTGATCCGACAACCGACAGTGCGTCACCGTTGCGCTTGCCAAGCTGGGCTTAACTTAGATCAAGACTGTCTGCGGGTTAGTCCCTAAGCGATTCGTGCTAAAAAGAGCAGCCGAGATCGGGCGGGCACAATACTTTCATAATGTGGGTCGCTTAATATTGCATCGAACACGAGATTGTTTTCCTAAATTGAGCGGCGCCCAATTAACATGGCAATCAAATTCATGGGCGTCGACATCGATGCGGATTTGGAACGCATAATTCCGCATCTCGCGACCGCCGAAGAATATGGCGGCATCTTGCAACAATTACAGACCGTCTGGGATAATCTGTCGCTGCTAGGCCAGTTATCGGGCACCACCACGGACATGGGCGGAACGCGCGTTGCTTTCCGGGAGCTGGCCGAGAACCTGCTCAATCAATTAGGCCGTGAAGCGCTCAAGAAATGCCTGCAGGACCTCGCAGGCAAGGCCCAGGTTGCGATCAACATGCTGGTCCGAAATCTGTTCGAGCGAACCGCCGATATCGGTTTTCTGTCGAGCGACGAAGATATCCGCGCCTTCTTGCGCGAGCGCCACGCCGGACGCGTCTCCGACGTCGACGCATTACGCAGGCGATTTGGCGAATACGTCCGCAAATACTCCGTGTACTCCGACATCATCCTTGTGGATCCGAAAGGTAACGTGCTGGTTCGCTTCGACGAAACGGTGCAGATCGCCGCGAGCGCCGATCCGGTTATCCGCGCCGCCATCGAGACGACGGCGGGCTATGTCGAGACGTTTCGCGAGACCGATCTCGTCGCCGGGCGAAATCGCTCGCTTATCTACGCTTTCCGCGTGAGCGACAGCGATGGATCATTGCTCGGGGTGCTTTGCCTTTGCTTCAGGCTTGAAGACGAAGCCGAATTGATCTTTGCAAATCTCGCTGGCCGCGACGACTGGAACGTTGTCACTATCCTCGATGGCTCTGGCACGGTCATCGCGAGTTCGGATCGGTTTCACATTCCGGTCGGCGCCAGACTCACGCCGGTGCTTGACGCCCAATACCAGATCGTCCGGTTCGGCCCGATGGAATACATCGCAATGAGCCGGGCTGCGCAGCCCTATCAGGGCTACGGCGGTCCGGGATGGTGCGGCCACCTTATGGTGCCTCTCCAACACGCTTTTGCCGCTATTTCAGCTGAGGCGCTCGCGGGTATCGAACCGGGGGTGATCGAGCGGATTATTCACTCTTCGCAACTGTTCAGCGACGAAATCCGCTCCATCCCGCTCAAGGCGGAACAGATACAGCAGGAATTGAACCGCTCGGTGTGGAATGGAAACCTCCGGCAAGGGGACTCCGAACAGACCGGGGCGAGCGCCTTCTCGAAGACCTTGCTCAAGGAGGTCAGCTCTACGGGCGCCAAAACCAAGGACGTCTTCCAACGCTCGATCGCCGACCTGAACAGGACCGTCGTCATATCGCTGCTGCGTGACAATCAATTTCACGCGGCGCTCGCCGTCGACATCATGGATCGCAATCTTTATGAGCGGGCCAATGACTGCCGCTGGTGGGCGTTGACGTCGGCCTTCGCAGAATTGTTGTCCCGGCAATCGATGTCTGAGGACAGCATACTGAGAATTCGCTCCATTCTCCAGACGATCAACAGTCTCTACACAGTGTATTCCAACCTGATCGTTTTCGATCGCACCGGACATATCGTGGCGGTGTCCAATGCCGCAAGCCGTGCACTCGAGGGGACGATGCTCGGCGAAGAGTGGGTTTCGCGCGTCCTGTCGCTCCGCGGCGACCAGGCTTACGCGGTATCGTCTTTCGCTCCGAGCCCGCTTTATCAGGAACGGCCGACATACATCTACGGTGCGGCGATATCGGATCTCCAGCGCCGCAGCGTTGTCGGTGGCGTCGCCATTGTATTCGACGCCGCGCCGCAATTCTCGGCTATGCTGGCGGACGCTCTTCCCCGGGACGACGCCGGAGCCGTCAAGCACGGCGCGTTTGGCCTGATGGTCGAGCCGGATGGGCGGGTCATCGCCTGCTCCGACGATCATTTCCGGCCGGGCGATACGGTTTCCATCGATCAATCCTTCCTGCAGCTTTCGCCCGGCGCAAGCCGCGTAGGCTTCGCCGTGCACGGCGAGAGCTACTATGCCGTGGGCGCCAAAGCGTCGTCCGGCTATAGGGAATACAAGGGGGACGACGATGCTTACCGCAATGACGTCATCGCGCTGGTCCTGACGGAACTTTGCGATGTCGGTGCGCAAGTCGCGACGGCTCCCGCAAAGGTCATGTCGATCCGCTCCGATCGGATGCAGGGAGGGGCCAAGGAGGATATTGCGACGTTCTTCGTGGGGCGGCGTTTGTTCGCCGCACGCGCCGCCGAGATCGTCGAAGCTATCGACTTCGCCGGCATCGCTTCGCTCCCGGCCATGCCGCCAGGGATGCGGGGATGCCTCATGTACGGCGGCGTGCCTCTGCCGGTCTTCGATCTGCTGGGCGTATTGGCGCATTCGGGCCGCGTCGCGCCGGACCAGCGTGTCCCAAGCAACGTCGTCATCATGACATCGTCGAGCGGCGAGCGCTTCGGATTATTGGTCGACGGGCTCGGCGAAATCGTCGAGGTTGCCGCAGATCGCGTGCGCTATCTGCCAGCCATGGTGACGGCGGAAGATACATTCGCCGACGCTGCCATTGCCGCCGGTAACGAAGACGACAGCGAACTCGTTGTCGTGCTCCGGGCCGACCTGCTCTATACGAATCTTGCGCTTCACGTCCCCGCCGTTGCGGCGGCGTAGGGCGCCGTAGGTGCGCCGCTTCGATGAGCAGCGCCGGCCGATCGATAACATCATCCCCGCCAACGGCATGGTCCGCAACCAGCCGCACTTCTATCCTAGCTAGCGTCCAGAACTTCTCGGATTTTGGCTGCAAGAAGCTCCTGCGTCAGGGGCTTTTGAACGAGGGCCACGCCAGGATCCAACCGGCCTTGATGCACGATCGCGTCGCGCGAATAGCCGGTCATGAACAGCACTTTGATCTCGGGCCGGACCTTTTTTAGATCTTCCGCCAGTTCGCGGCCGTTTTTGCCCGGGAGGACGACATCGGTCAGAAGTAAATCGACGGCAAGGTTTTTCTCCCGCAGCATTTTCCAGGCCGTCTCGGCGTCGCCGCTTTGGATGATATTGTAATTCAGATCGCCGAGCGCTCCCGCGACGTAAGATCGGACATCATCGTCGTCTTCGACGACAAAGATTGTTTCGCCGCGGTGAGGACCCACGATGGGTCGGGCTTGCGGCTCATCGCCGGCAATGACGTGTATAAGACGCGGTAGATAAATCCGGACTGTCGTGCCTTTGCCGATTTTGCTGTCAATCTTCACGTGCCCGCCGGATTGCTTGACGAAGCCGTACACCTGACTCAATCCCAATCCGGTGCCTTGCCCCGCTGTTTTGGTTGTGAAGAAGGGCTCGAAGGCATGCTCCAGGACGTTCTTGTCCATGCCGCGCCCGGTATCGGTCACGGCGATCACCGCATATTGACCCGGATGTACCTCAGCATTGCGGCGGCAGTATTCGTCGTCGAGATAGGCATTGCTGGTTTCGATGGTGAGCGTACCGCCATCGCTCATCGCGTCGCGCGCGTTGACGACCAAATTGAGGAGCGCGGCCTCAAGTTCGCCTGGATCTGCTTCGACCGGCCATACACCGGCGCCACAGACAATTTCCGCTTTGATGTTTTCGCCCAGCGTGCGATGGAAAAAATCCGACAGGTCGGTGACGAGCTTATTCGGGTTCAGCGGCTTTGGATTCAAGGGTTGCCGCCGCGCAAAAGCGAGCAGGCGCTGCGTCAGCGCCGCGGCGCGCTGCGCACCTTGCATCGCGCTCTCGAGCACTCGGCGCATGCGCGTCTGGGCGCCCTCGTTCAAAGTGCCGATGTGTCGCTGCGCAAGCTCCAAGTTGCCCATGATGACCGTCAGCAGATTGTTGAAATCGTGGGCAACGCCGCCGGTCAAATGGCCGACCGCTTCCATCCGCTGCGTCTGCCGCAGCATGTCTTCCGCTTGGCGGCGCTCGTGGCTTTCGAGTTCGAGGGCCTGCTGCGCGTTGATCAGCTGCGATGGCGTCGGCAGAGCCAAAGCCTTGGGAAGCAAAGGCCACAGCATGATAGCCGTGAACAGCGAAGCCGCCGCAGTAACAGCCTTGACCAAGCCCTCCAGGGCGTAATCGGGAATCCACAGCGTCCAAATGGCAAATACGTGGGTCATGCCGCACGCCAGAATGAAGACGGCGAAGGCCCAAAAGACCCAGCCAAACTCGATGTCTGGCCGCTTCCAGACAAAAACCGAGAGCGCGACCGGGATAGAAAAATACGAAAGCGCGATAATGCTATCCGACATCACGTGCAGCCAGATCAATTCCGGCCGCCACAGCAGGCAAATCCCGTGCGGCGATAATGTCGACGAATCCAGGAATGAGTGCAGAAAGTTCCACATCTGGGCGTCTCGCTTCGATTCCGGCCGAGCAGCAGTTCAGACAGGCTGGAGGCGATTCGCAGGCTGTCGCGCTCATTGCTACCGAGTTTTCAATTCTCCTGGAAGCTACGTGGCATGACGAGCCGTGCCATTTCTGGGCGAACAGCCAATAGAGCGTTCCCTTGCCGCCTGCAGGCATTCACCGGCCGTCCATTGACAACACCGCCCCCGCTTCGCCGATAATAACCGGCAGAATAAACGGCCAACGCACAGCCACGGCCAGAACCGGAGGGAACAATGAACCGTCCACAACAAGGATTTCCGCCGATTCGCGACCAGCGCGGTACCCCGCAGGTGCGCCGCTTCGATGAGCAGCGCTGGCTGATCGACAATATCATCCGCGCCAATGGCATCGACTGGGACCAGCCGCGCTCGCTTTACATCCATGCCCCCTGCGGTATCGAGGCCAATGCCGATTTTGCCGGCATCCGCGAGCGGGTGAAGAAGATGGCGGATATCGGCCCGGCCTTCGCCGCAGTCGCCCGCCGCCGCGAGGCCAAGGCCAATGCCGCGATCGAGGCCGATCATAAGGTCACGGCCCGCGACAATTTCTTCATGGCCGCGGTCCATTGGGGAGCGGCGCAATGGCCCTATGACGAGAACGACGAAACCAATATCGCCTATAACAACAAGAAGCGTGAATGCTACGCCAAATATGCGGCGCTCGCCGATCATCACGTCGAAGCCGTATGGGTGCCGTTCAAGGATAAGGCGATCCCGGCTTGGTTGCATCTGCCGCCGAATTATTCGAGCGGCCGGCTGCCGGTGGTGATCGCCGTTCCGGGGATGGACAGTTACAAAGAGATCCAAGTCGCACTTTATGGCGACAAGTTTCTCAACCGCGGCATGGCGGTGCTGGCGATCGACGGTCCCGGGCAATATGAGGCGCCGATGATCGGTCTCCACTTCACCATGGAAAACTGGATCGCCGCCGGTCCGGCCTTGGTCGATTGGATCGCCGCGCGGCCGCAACTCGATGCGGCGCGCGTCGGCGTATCCGGCACGAGCTTTGGCTCGCTATTCGGCACCGTACTCACCGCAAACGAGCCGCGTATAAAAGCCTGCGCGGTGACCTCGGTCTGCCACGAACCGGGCTGCCATACAATATTTCAGGAAGCCTCGCCGACCTTCAAAAAACGCTTCATGTATATGTCGGGCATTACGGACGAGAGCGAATTCGATGAATTCCGCAAAACCATCACCTGGCAAGGCCACGCCGAAAAAATTCGTGTGCCCTATCTCTGCCTCGCCGGCGAGGCGGAGGAGCTAAGCCCGTTGGAACATTCCGAGCGGCTCATGGCGGCGCTCAAGGGACCGAAGCAGATGGTGGTCTATCAGGAATCCCGCCATTCCGTGGGCAACGTGCCCGCCGCTAATCTCGGCCCGTTCCCACAGATTCTGGTCGCCGACTGGCTTGCTGACCGGCTTGCCGGCAAGCCTCTCGTCAGCGAGCGCTGGTACGTCACCGGTTCTGGTGAGATCAAGAAGACGGCGTATTGATCGCCGCGCCATATCAAGCGACCCATTCAGCCGCGGCAGGGAAGAAGAATGTTCGAATATTTCGAAGACAATTACGTGTGGAACATGGCCGTCAATCTGGCGCTCGGCATGGGCGGCAGTATCGGCGATATCGACGACGCCTCGCGGGAACTGCGGCCGCTGGCGAAGAACCGCGATCAGGCCGCGGCCGAAAAGTTCTTCGAGAACTGGATCGCGCTTGGCGCAAAGGTAAAGCGACTTGCGGCGGCCGACGAAGCCCGCGGCCGGTTGCTCAGCGCCGGCGACAAATATCGTCGTGCCTTCATTTACTATATCCAGGCCGAGCGGATGCAGGGCCCGGACTTCGCGCCGCGCAAGGAAGCCTATCGCGAGGCGCTCGATTGCTTCGCGCTGTTTCTCGAACATACGCGGGCGAACTGCCGGCGCGTCGAGGTGCCTTATCTGAATACGGCGCTGCCCGCGCTTCTCGTCGGCGCGCAAAATGCCGGCGGCCATGCGCCCTGCATGGTGCATTTCGACGGCCTCGATGTCACCAAGGAGATCGTCTATCTGCTCGGCATTCCCGATGCGCTCGCGGCGCGCGGCATCGCGACGCTCGTCGTCGACAATCCGGGTGTGGGCGAATCGCTGCGCCTGAAGGGTCTGCATAACGGACCGGATGCCGAAGTGCCGGCGAAGGCCGCAGTCGATTTTCTCGAGACCACGCCGGGCATCGATCGCAATCGCATCGGCATGATGGCGCTGTCGCTCGGCGGCTATCACGCGCCGCGAGCTGCTGCATTCGAACCGCGTTTCAAATGCGCGGTAGCCTGGGGCGCCAATTACGATTGGGGCGAGACCCAGCGGCGGCGCTACGAAGCCAAGGAGCAACGCCTGCCGGTGCCGCATTACTGGGAGCATGTCGGCTGGGTGTTCGGCAAATCGTCGGTCGAGGAAGTCATCGAGGTTTCGGCGAAACTGTCGCTCAAAGGCATTCTGCATCGGATCAAATGCCCGATGTTATGCGTCCATGGCGAGAACGATCGTCAGATTCCGCTGAGCCAAGCGAAACAGCTTATCGCCGACTGTGTCTCGAGCCCGAAGGCCGAGCTCTACGTGCATACGCTTGCGGATGGCGGCGCTGAACATTGCGGCATCGATAATGTGGCGCTCACCCGCGAGGTGATGACCGATTGGATCGCGGAAGTTTTAGGCGGCCATACCGCGCTGGCGCAGGCGTAGTTCAGCCGCTCAGCTTTGTTCCGTCCGCAATCGATGCTGGCGCAGCAAGGCGCGGCCGTAGTCGTTGCCGTTCGGGGTGCGCACCAGGGCGTGTGCATGGCGGCGGCTATAGCCGGTGTCCGGCAGCGCCACGCCGGGCTGGTGATAGAACTCGATGAAAATCACCGGACTGTAGATCCGGTAGTAAAACGGTGCGACGGGATCGAATTCACCGATCCAGGCGAAGATCGTTTCGCCAAGATGGCGCTTCGTTTCGTCAAGGCGCAGCTGCGCGTGTGCTGGCGGCAAGCGGTCGGTGTAGAGCCTGATCAACTCCACGAGCGCCGCCTGCTGCTCGGGTGTCATCTCACTCGCAGGCAGGCCGTCGTAGGGCACGACGATATTGTCCTTAAAGCCCGACGCAAAGCCGTCGAACGGCAAGTCATAGCCGATGGTCGCTTTGGCGCGCTGGTCGGCGGTCAGCATCCCCATAAAGGCCGAGCCTTGCGCTTCCTCCTGCCGCAGCACAGCCGTGCCTTGGTATTTGCCTGATGCCGCCGCAACAGGTTCGGATCCGAGCAGCATCGGCGTCAACACCAGCTGGTCGCCCAGCACGAAGCAATTGATGTTGCAGTGATGGCCGTCGATCTGGAAACCCCAGGGTGCATCGAGTGAAGGCGTGCCGAAAATACTGATCCAATAGAACAGCTCGCCGAACTCGTCGGGCAGTCCGGTCAATTCGGCCAAGTGCTCGTTGAGCCGCATCGCATTGCGCGCGGTCTCATAGGCCCTCGCGCCTAATCCGACGCGCATGACGCCGTAGGCGAGTTGTCGCTGCGAGTGGGTGAGCTCGGCCAAGCAAAGCCCATGGCGCATGACATTGCGGTGGATATTGCTCCAGTGCCGCCATACCTCGCTGTCGACCGCGAAAGCTTACCGCCGCACGCTGCCCGGGATCGAGCGATGAGATGAATTCCTCTGCGGCGGTGACTAGGGGTTGCGTCGAAACGCCGGTCGGCTGCACCCGAAACAAGTCCCGCCTGATCTCGCCGCTCGCTGTCAGGCCTGTAAAATCGTCTTTCAAAGCCTGGCGCCACGTTGCGAACAAATCCCGCAACGGTTGCGACAGCTTGCTTTCATCAATCCGTGCCGGGGCGCGGCGAGGGAGGATTTGGGCATCGGTCATGGTGCATTTCTCTATCACGTCGCAATCGGCGCCTGAAGAACCTGCAGGGGCCGTCGCCCATCCGCTCTGCAAAGGCCGCATCGTGCAGGGCCGGATCATGCCGGATGCGCGATGGACAATGCGGTATCCGGCGGACATAATTTGTCCGGAGAGACGCGCCGCCAAGGCGCGCACGAGGGAGAGACGCCGTGCAGGCTTCGACAAATGTCGCCCGGGCGCTGAAGCCGGGCATGGATCCGGCGGAGTGGAAGGCGCGAGTAGAACTCGCCGCCGCCTTCCGGCTTGCCGCGATGCAGGAGTGGGACGAGCTTTTGTTCGCGCATCTGTCGGCACGCGTGCCGGGTCAGCTCAATCAGTTTCTGATGCATCCGGCGGCGATATTATTCGAGGAAGTCACCGCCTCGAACCTGCATAAGCTCGACGAGAACTGCAACCACGTCGAGCCGAGCGACGAGATGCCCCATAAATTCGCGTTCCCGTTTCACAAGGGCATCTATGACGCCTATCCGCAGGCGCAATGCGTGATGCATCTGCACACCAAATACGCGACCGCGGTGGCGATGCAGGAGCAGGGGCTCGTTCGCGGCAATCAATATGCGCTATGGCTCGGCGACATCGGCTACCACGATTACGAAGGCCTGCTCTCGACGCCCGAGGAGGGCCAGCGGCTTGCCCGGAATTTCGGCAACAGCCAGATCGTGCTGCAGCGTGGCCATGGCTTCGTGCTCTGGGGCCACACGATCCACGAAGCCTACATGCTGGCCTTCCTCGTCATCCGCGCCTGCGAGACGCAAATCCGCTCGGGGGCGGGCGCGCTGAAGCCATACATTCCGCCGCAAGCGGTGGTCGACGCCACGGTCGGCCAAGCGAAGATCATCACCGACGGCAAGGAGCCGTTCAATCAGATGACCTGGCGCGCTTTGCTGCGCAAGCTCGACCGCGACGCCCCCGATTATAAGACCTAAGCGACGAACTTATCGCAAACCCGCATCGCGCCGCGGTTCGCCGCGCCGCGCGTGAAATGAGTATGGAGACGAGTATGTCCGTCATGGAGCGCGCCGTCAGCGAGACGTCGCTGCCGATCTATCACCGCTCGATCGATTGGGATGCGCTGTACCGGCGTTATCCGGTGCCGGACGTTTTCGCCGAGACCCGCTGGAAATGGTCGGCCGACGAAACCCGCGCCTTCCAGAACGAGCAGTTTCTCGACCTCATGAAGGTCGGATGGCGCAACGGCTTTTATCAGCGGCGCTGGAAAGCCGCGGGCCTTGAGCCGGGCGATATCAAAAGCATCGACGATATCGTCAAGCTGCCGATGTTCAATTCAGCCGACATCAAGAAGGACCAGGAAGAAAATCCGCCGTTCGGTCTGATCAACGGCGATGTCGATAAAATCATGCAGACGCAGCCGCTGAAGCTGCAGACGAGCGGCGGCACCACCGGAAAACCGCGGCCGACGCTCTACGCGCCGCAGGAATGGGAGCTGAACGGCCTCACCCACGCCCGCGTTCTTTATATTTGCGGCGTGCGGCCGGGCGACCGGGTGCAGATTCCGCACACCTGTTCGCTCGGTAACGCCGGCTGGTGCTGCTATAAGGCCTGCCACGATTATCTCGGTGCGCTGCCGATCACGACCGGTACCGGCGCGGTGACGGCGTCGCGCCGGCAGATCGAAATCGCGCAGGAATGGGGCACCAATGTCTGGTATGTGCGTCCCGAATACGCCACGCAACTGGCCAAGGTCGCGCGCGACGAACTCAAATTCGATGTGCGCGATTTGAAAACAAAATTCCTCGGTTGCGGGCTCGGCCCCGATACCGAAAATACCTTCCGCAACCAGCTCGAAGCGCTCTGGGGCTGCAAGGTCTACGACATGTACGGCACGCACGAGATGGGCATGGGCGCCTTCGAGTGCCAACAGCAGAACGGCCTGCACTTCCACGAGGACTCGACCTTCTTCGAGATCGTCGGCATCGAGGACGAAAAACCGGTCGCGAACGGCGAGATCGGCAATATGGTCTGCACCATCCTGCACCGCCGCCAGCAGCCGATGATCCGTTTCAATCTGCGCGACTTGACGCGGGTGATTTCGACCGAGCGCTGCGAATGCGGCAGCTCGTTTCGCCGCATGCAGAAGATGCTCGGCCGCAGCGACACCATGGTGCGCATCCGCGGCGTAAGCATCTGGCCGCAGGCCTGCCTGCCGGCGATCAAGAGCGACAACCGCACCACCGGCGAATGGCTCTGCATTGCTGAGCGCCATGTGCGTGACGGCGTGGTGCGCGACGAGATGACAGTGAAGGTCGAGGTGCGCGACGACGCTTCCGCCTGGGACGGACTGAAGGAGCACATCGAGAAGCGGCTGCATTCCGATCTCGGGCTCAAACTCGATGTCGAATTGGTGGGCGAAGACGCCCTGATGGAATGGTCGAACCGCGGCCGCGAGGGCAAGCCGAAGCGCATTCTCGACCACCGCTACGACAAGCAGTGATGACCGTGCGCTATTTCGATTGTCATTCGCACTTTTCCACCCGTGCCGGCCTGCACCATCGCAGCGCCGAAGAACTTGCCAATGCCGAGCGCATTTTCAGGCGCAAGCGTGCCTTCCAGACCGAAGCCGAGATGGCGGAGGGTTTTCGCCAGCGCTCCGTCCGTACCATCCTCGATATCTACCGCACCTGGCGGATGACCGACGAGGACGAGATCCGGGCCTCGA
Source organism: uncultured Alphaproteobacteria bacterium (assembly GCA_963696555.1). Classification (GTDB taxonomy): domain Bacteria; phylum Pseudomonadota; class Alphaproteobacteria; order Rhizobiales; family Xanthobacteraceae; genus BOG-931. The sequence continues at coordinate 762,683 of CAVOKR010000028.1, forward strand.
ACGATTACGCCACCGCATTCGCGCGTAAGAATCGCGACATCGTCTATGGCAATTGGCTCGCCGCCAATCCGGCGATGAAGGATTTCTGGCTCAAGGAATATGCGCGACTCGCCGGGACCGATTGCGGCTTCCTCGGCTTTTGTCAAAGCCAGAACAGTCTTGGTTATCCGCCGAGTGACCGGATCTGGGACCCGTTTTACAAGCTATCGATCGAAGCCGGCGTGCCGGTGCTGCTGATGACCGGGCTCACCGGCATCGGGCAGGGCATGCCGGGCGGCATGGGCGTCATTCTCGAAGACGGCCATCCGCGCCATGTCGACATTGTCGCGGCGCGGTTTCCCGAGCTGAAAATACTCGCGGGCCGCCCGGCCTGGCCGTGGCAGGACGACATGATCGCCATCCTGCTGCATAAGGCCAATGTGCAGTATGAAGTGCACGGCTGGTCGCCGAAATATTTTACGCCGGCTTTGAAAAAGGAGATCGGCGGCCGCTTGCAGGATCGCATCCTGTTCGGCTGGGACTGGCCGACGCTGACCCACGAACGTCTGGTCGACGATTGGCGTTCCCTTGGTTATGCCGAAGAGGTCTACGAGAAAGTATTTTACCGCAACGCGGAGGCGTTCTTTCCCGGCGCGGCGCCCGCGTGAATCAAGAACCGAGGCAAGAACAATGAACGATAGCGCAGGCTTGGCGGCGAAGCTCCGGCACACGGCCGCTGCCGATCGTATCGCTCCAGCCGAACTCGCGGCCCTCGCCGCCGACGTCTTCGTCCATTGCGGCGTGCCCCGCGCCGACGCCGAGATCGCGGCCGAAGTCGCGTTGTGGGCGCAACTGCACGGCTCGGATTCGCATGGCATCGTGCATCTGCCGCTCTATACGCGCGGTCTGCTCGACGGCACCATCAAGAGCAATCCGGCCTTTGCCACCGAGCAGACACTGCCGTGTTGTGCGGTGCTCGATGCCGACCATGGCCTCGGCCTGGTGGCGAGCCGCCGGGCCCTCGACATGGCGATAAGCTTTGCCAAGACGCATGGCCTCGGCGCGGTCGCGGTGCGCAAGTCGAGCCATTTCGGCGCCGCTGGTTATTATGCCGACCTCGCCGCGGAACACGGGCTGATCGGCCTCGCGTTCACCAATGCGCAGCCGGCGATCGCGCCAACCGGCGGCCTTGAGGGCCTCCTCGGCACTAATCCGATTGGCGTTGCGTTTCCGGTCCCGGATGCCGATCCCATCGTCGCCGACATGGCGACCGCCATGGTGGCGCGCTCACGCATTCGGCACGCGCTGGCGGCCGGCCAGAAAACAATTCCCGAAGGCTGGGCGCTCGATCCGGAGGGTCGTCCGACCACCGATCCGGCGCTGGCGGTGAAGGGCTCGATCCTGCCGATCGGCGGGCCGAAGGGCTATGCGCTTGCCCTGATGGTCGAGATTTTCTGCAGCGTCTTGTCCGACGGCGAGCCCGGTTTCCAGGTCACTTACGAGAATGTCGTCAAGCGGCCGAGCAATATCTGTCAGTTCTTCCTGGTGCTCAATCCGCAAGGCTTTGTGGGTAAAGAGGCTTACGACGCCCGCCTGTCGCATATCGTCGACGTGATCGGCAAGGCGAAGCCGAAGGACGGCGCGCCGCCACCGCGGCTGCCGGGCGCGCGCGGCCACGCCGTGAAGCGCACGGTCGCGGCCGAAGGTCTTGCGATGTTCGACAATCTGCGCGCGGCGCTTAAGAACGTTGCTGGAATGATCGAGAGCCACGCCGCGACGGCTTGAGTCTGGGGCTTTTAGCGCAGCAGCGCGCGCTCGATCGTCAGCGAGATCGCCGGCACATAAGTCACGATCTGCAGCGCGATGACGGCCAAGACCACGAACGGTATTAGACCCTTGTAGAGTGTCTCCGAAGGCGTCTTGAACAGCGCCTGGATGACGAAAATGTTCAAGCCGAACGGCGGGTGAAAGGTGCCGATCGTCAGGTTCATGACGACAATGACCCCGAAGTGAATCGGATCGACGCCGAGCGATGCTGCGACCGGCGCCAACAGCGGCGTCAGCATGATCAGGCCGGAGGCCGGATCGAGAAAGCAGCCGATGAACAGCAGGAATAGATTGATGACCAGCAACACCACCCAGCGCTCGGAATGCAGGCTCGTGATCACCGTGACGATGGCCTGGGCGATGCCGCTGATGGTCAACAGCCAGGAATAGAGACCGGCGATCGCCACGATGATGAAGATGAGCCCGGTAAGATACATCGAGCGCGCCGCGGTCTCGAAGATGTCGGCAAGCGTCACTTCGCGATAGATGAAGTAACTGACCACGATGGCGTAGACGCTGGCGACGCCGGCGGCCTCGGTCGGCGAAAAGACGCCGGAGTAGATGCCGCCGATGATGACGACGATCGCGCCTAACGACCATTTGCCGTCGCGCGTCGCCTGCCACAACTCCCTGAACGAAAATTTTCCGGTGTCTTTGATGCCGCTTTTGACCGAATGATAATAGATGTAGGCGCCGAAGAACGACGCCAACAGGATGCAGGGCCCGATCCCCGCGGTCCAAAGCTGGATGATCGAGGTATCGGACGCGATGCCGTAGATGATCATCGCGATCGATGGCGGAATGAGATTGTCGAGCGCGCCTTCGGACGTGATCAGCGCCGCGGCGAATTGTTCGCTGTATCCCGCCTCGCGCATGCGCGGATAGGTCAGCGTGCCGATCGCCGCGGTGGCCGCCGTCGTGACGCCGGAGGTGGCGCCGAACAGCGCTGCAAAGCCAAGCGACGTGAATGGAATATTGGCGCGGAAGCCGCCGATCAGCGAGCCGACGAAGCGCAACAGCCGTACCGAGATGCCGCCGCGCGACATCAGACTGCCGGCGAAAACGAAGAACGGCACCGCCAAAAGCGCGTATTTGTTGAGGCTGTTGAAGATATCCTGCTCGACCACCGTCATCGGCACGTTGAAGAAGCCGAACAGGACGACGAGCGAGGTGATGAGCAGCAGGAGAAAGATCGGGAAACCGAGCAGGAGCAACGCGAAAGGCAGGAGTCCCATTACCCAATACATGGCGTGTTCCCGCTCAACCGAACTTGCCAGTAACATAGGATCGAAAACGCAGGATCGCCGCCAGCGCCATGAAGGAAAAGCCGAACAGGAGCGCCGAGTGCGGGATGACCAGGGGAATATTGGTGCCTGCGGTGACTCCGCCGCTCATATAGTGGAGTTCGACGACTTTCCATGACTGCACAGCGGTAAAAATCGTGCAGACGATAAGCGACAGCGCGATCGCCACCCTGATTACTTGCTGCCAGACGGCAGGCATCCGGGAATACACCAAGTCCATATTGAGATGGGCGCCCCGATAGGTGATCGAACCGGCGACCAGGAACACGATCCAGATCACCGTGAAGGTCAGCGCCTCCTCGGCCCAGAACACCGGCATGCCGAACACATAGCGTCCGATCACATTAACGATGTTGAGGACGACGGCGATCAGAAACAGCGTGCCGGACAGCACGTGCGGAATCCTGATGAAAATGAACTCTTCGATCTGCCGCTGCCGCGACGGTGGCGTTTGATCCGACATCGCGGGCTTATGGGTATTTCGCCTCGATGGCCTGGATCTTTTCGTAGAACGCCTTGAGCACCGGATCGTCCTTAGTGACTTCGGCGCCGATCGGCTTTAAGCGCTTCTCGAGTTCGGCTTGCTCGGCGGGCGGCAGGGTGACGATTTCGCCGCCCCGATCGATCCATTTCTGGCGCAATTCGGCCACTTCATCGATCGCCGTCTGCCGCGCCCAAGGCTGCAATTTGCGCGCCTCGGAGATAACCGTGTCGCGCAGATCGGGCGGCAGCTTATCGAGCCACGGCTTGCTCATGGCGCCGAACGACACCAGCAAAGTGTCGTGCGTCTCGAGCAATGTCTTGCCGATGTTTTGCAGGTTGAAATTAGTAAAGATTGAGATGCCGCTCATGGTGCCGTCGATCACGCCGTTCTGCAGCGAGGTGATCATTTCCGGCAGCCCCATCGGCACCGCGGTTGCGCCGAGCGCCGCCATGCGGGCGCGTTCGGCCGGCGTGGCATTGACGCGTAGCTTCAGGCCCCTGAAATCCTCAATCGTACGCAAGGGCTTCTTCGCGCCGAAGTAGAGCGATTCCGCCGCGACCGCGAGATTGACGCCTTCGAGGCCTTTTGCCTCGGCCATTTTCAGCACGTAGTCGTTGAATTCCGGGTCGGCGAGGACTTGGTTGGCTTGCGCGGTATTCTTGAACAGGAACGGAATGCTGAAAGTGCCGAAGCGCGCATCGACACCGGTGAAAAAGTCGGCCGGATTTTCGTAGGCCTCGATGGTGCCGAGCTGCAGTCCTTCGATCATGGCCGATGGACTGCCAAGCTGGCCACCCGGAAACACCTGAACCTCGACGCGCCCATTGGTCGCGGCCGGCAGCACTTCGGCGAGCTTGTGGCCGAATTTTTCCTGCATGTCGCCCCGGGTGACGACGGCCCATTTCAGCGTGTATTCGGCGGCCGATGCCGGTGCGATCGCCGAGGCGAACGCAGCCCCGAGTGCAAACGTCGCCACGGCGGCGGGAACGTGAAATCTCATGGTGCCTCCCCAGGTCAGCGGTCATTTGCCGCCATTTTATTTTCTTATCGCCGCCGTGATGAGCGCCGGCGACGTTGACGGCGACACAGTATCCCAGCACAGATGGCTGTCAATTACAGTGCGGCAAAGCGGCGTGGCATGCGCTCGTGACAAATTCTTATGCGGAGGAGGACGACATGAATATCGGAGTGGTCGGGTTGGGACGAATGGGCGCCGCAATATCCCAGCGCTTGCGCGACCAGGGTTTTGCCGTGGTGGGCTGGGATCACAATGCCGCCGCCAACGAGGCCGCCGCGGCGGGCGGATTGAAGATCGCCATTCACGCGCGCGATGTCGCCGCGCAATCCGAGATTGTCATTTCCATCATCACCGAAGACCACGGCGTGCGGCGTATTTTCAACGGACCAGACGGTTTTCTCTCCGGCGACGTGAAGGGCAAGTTGTTCATCGATATGAGCACGCTGCAGCCGATGACAGGGCGCGAGCTCGCGCCGCTGGTCGAGGCCAAAGGCGCGCGGCTCATCGAATCGCCCGTGCTCGGAACGATCCCGCAGGTCCGCGACGGCAAATTATTCGCTCTGGTCGGCGGCAAATCCGAGGACCTGGAACGCGCGCGTCCGGTGCTCGACAAGATGACGCGCCGCATTGCCCATCTGGGGCCGAACGGCTCGGGCTATGCGATGAAGCTCGCCGTCAATCTCGGGCTTGGCGGCTATATTCAGGCGGTTTCGGAATCGCTTGCCTTGGGAATGAAACAAGGTCTCACGCTCGACCAGATGCTCGACGTGCTGCAAGAAGCGCCCTATGCCAGCGGCTGGCTCAAGAGCAAAATCGATGTGCTCAAGGGCGGCGCCGCGGAGATGACGCTCGACATTCGCACGCTGCGCAAGGATTTGATGTCGGCTGTGGCGACAGGAGCGCTCACGGGCGTGCCGATGCCGTTGACGGCGGCGACGCTCGGGTCGTTATCGGCGGCGGTCGCCGCCGACCAAGGTTCTGGCGATCTCGCCGAACTGCCGAAATTCATCCGCGAAGCGATGCTACAAAATTTCAGCTAGCCGATGCGGCGCGGCGCGAGGCTTTGCTGCGTTCCGGCTTAACCGCTCCGCGCCGGTCATCGGCATCGCTTGATCGCGGTTAAGACCGAAGTGAGGGTTACTCGCGAAACGAAGAGATCATTTCATTTTTTGCTAGTCGGGGCATGCCAGTGTGGCGGCAGCCGCCCCGTTTATGCCGCCGGACCGAAGGGCCACCGCTTCCTTGTTCAGGTCATTGCATCGAATCGCACCGGATCGCGCGGCCAGCCGAGCGCGCGACCGGCATGACTGGCGGCTTAGAGTCGGAGCCGTTGGCGACGCAGTGAAGAGCCTCGCTCGTTCGATCCGCAAGAGACTGGTTCATCGCACGGCTCGAGCGGCTTCGGTCGAGAACTGCGTCCGTGAGCAAATGGCTGCCGCCTCTGAGCTCGCCCGTCTGCGGCCGGCGGTGGACTGCGCTGCCGTCCCGGCCGCGTTCGCGACCTTCGACGAAACAGTCTATACCGAACTCGCCGACGCCATCGGCGGCGACGATGTCCGTGCGGTCATCGAGCGATTTCTGTCCGACACGGCGCGGCGACTCGGAGTCATGCGCGGTGCGGCGGCCGGTGGTGATCGCGAGCGCATCGAATTTGAGGCGCACACTGCCAAAGGATCCGCCGGCATTCTCGGGTTCATTCGGCTGTCGCACCTCGCCGAAGCGCTCGAACAAGACGTCGCGAAGCTCGACGGGCCGGCCGTCAATGCCCGCCTTGATGCGCTCGAGGCGGAATTCGTCGAGACCAGGGCTATCACCGTTGCCCGATTACTCGCGGCCGCGGCGGGCGCCGGGTGAAACTGCGATCGACCACACGCCAGACTTAGGGCGTCGCACTTAACTCGACAAACGCTTTCAGCTGCCTCAGCGCATCTTGCAGCGACTTCAGATCCAACGGCTTCCGCACGACATGGATGATGTCGAACTTCATCGAGTCTGCGTACAGCGCGGTTTCCGCGCGTTTGGCTTCATCGGCGCCGCTGATGACGAGAACGGGGATTCGGCGGCCAATATTCCAGAGGTGTTTCAGCACCTCGGTCCCGCTATGAGTTTCGAGCGAAAGATCGAGCGTTATGCAATCGAATTGCTGCTCGGCGAACAGCGCGATCGCGCGTTCGTAACTGTCCGCTTCAGCGACCTCGTAACCGAGCGAGGCAGCGAAGCGTTTGATGATCATCCGATGGACATCGTCGTCCTCGACGATCAGTAGCCGGGTTCGGCCTAGATCAGTACTGTGGGGCAGCATACTCGGCAATGCCGACCTGATCATCGGTTCGCTCTTCGGTTCGCTGGCGGGCAGGTGTACCGCGCAACGGCAAAGAACGCATTAAACCGCCGCCATATAAGTCATGCTACTGATCCAGTATATGCTCAAACCGACCCGATGCGCCGATTTGCGAATATGTGATTCATATACCGACAATGCCGTTTGCCCATGGTCCCTCGCGCACGCATCGCTCCGAACCGACAAATCTTAACCCGTCGTACTGGCAAGTATCTTTGATTCGCTGCGGTGCGTGCACCTTGACTTCAGCGCCTCGTCGATCCGGTCGCCGCAGCGGCGCGGACCCGCTTGCCGGCGCGATGGCGGTGCGTCGCCTGCCCCCGGTCTTATCCCAGTATAAGTGATTTGCCGCGGCTTCGTGGCTACCGCGCTCCCGTTTTGTACCCGTTGGTAAATCTTTGCGGGCAGTTTGGGCCCGCCAGCCGTCGTGCGCGAAAGAGCCGCGTCGGCTTAAGGATGGACGGGGTCGTGACAAACGTACAGGCAACTCCTGCAGAAGGAAATGCTACCGGGGGCTGGCGGTCTTCGGACGCCGCGCCGGCCGGCGTGATGCAATTCATCAGCTTCGCCATCGGCAACGATCAATACGGCGTCGACATCATGTCGGTGCGCGAGATCAAGGGCTGGTCTGATGCGACGCTCCTGCCGCGGCAACCCGATTACATCCGCGGCGTGCTTAATCTTCGCGGCGTCATGGTGCCGATCGTCGATCTGCGCTGCCGCTTCGGCCAAGGCAAGACCGACGCGAGCCCGATGCACGTCGTGATCATCGTGAGCGTCGACAACCGACTGGTCGGCCTGCTTGCCGACCGCGTGTTGGACATCGTTTCCGTGGAGGTTGCCGAGATCCAGCCGGTGCCGCAAATCGCGAAGTCCGCGCGCGTCACTTTCCTGGCCGGTCTCGTCACGTTGGAGGACTTTATGATCGCGCTGATCGATCTGTCCAATCTTCTCGCGCCGCCGAACGAAGAAGCTGCGGCGGCGTAGGGCGGCTCGCGCGATCAACCCCTCTGGAGATATCCTATGGCCTGGCTGCGAAACCCGCTGCGATCCGCCGAGAAGTCTTCGGCGAAAGCCGGGCGCCTCAAGGGAGCTAGCAAGTACGACGTGCTCGACAGCGTAACCGCGGCGGTCATGACCGTCGATCGCGATTTCGTGGTTACCTATGTCAATAACGCGACGATGGAGCTTCTGCGCAGCAGTGCGATGGCGTTTCGAACCATATGGCCGGACTTCGATCCGGAGAAGATCGTCGGCAAATGCATCGATGGCTTTCATAAGAGTCCCGAACACCAGAGGCGAATGTTGTCGGATCCGACGCGGCTTCCCTTTCGCACCGAAATCACCGTCGCCGATCTGAAGATAAAACTGAACGTCAGCGGCCTGTTCGACAACCGCGGACAATATGTCGGCAACATCCTGGTCTGGATGGACGCCACGGCCGAACGGCATAATGCGGGGGTGGTCGATGCCCTCGAACGATCGCAGGCTGTCATCGAATTCAAGCTTGATGGCACGATCATCACCGCCAACGAGAATTTCCTCAAGGTATTCGGCTACTCGCTCGCGGAAGTGCGCGGGCAACACCACCGGATGTTCGTCGATCCGATTGAGCGCGCCACGCCGGCATATCGCGCGTTCTGGGAGAAATTAGGCCGCGGGGAAGCGGAATCAGGGCAATACAGGCGGGTCTCCAAGTCCGGCAAGGAGCTTTGGATCCAGGGAATTTATTACCCGATCCTCGATGGCACCGGAAAGCCCTACAAAGTCGTAAAACTGGCGACTGACTTGACCGCACAGGTGGGCGCAACCCGCGCGCTCGAATTGGCTGTGAGACAGACTCAGGCAGCCGTCGAAGCCGCGAAGGCCCACGATCTGACCCAGCGTATTCCGCTCGACGGAAAAGTCGGGGAAATCGAGGCGCTCTGCACCGGTGTCAACGGTCTTCTCGATACCATGACCGCGGTAATATCGGAGATCAAGGCGACCGCGCGCGAAGTAGCGAATGCTTCGGCCGAAATCTCAGCAAGTACGACAGACCTGTCGCAACGCACAGAGGAGCAGGCCGCGAGCCTGGAACAGACCTCGGCGTCGATGGAAGAAATATCCTCGACAGTGAAGAAAAATGCCGAGAACGCAGAACGTGCCAACCAATTAACGTCGGGCTCCCGCGATATTGCCGATCGCGGAGGGATCGTGGTGGCCGACGCGGTCAAGGCAATGGCGCGGATCGAGGATTCCTCGCGGAAGATCGCCGATATCATCGGCGTCATTGACGAGATCGCCCGGCAGACGAATCTGTTGGCGCTCAATGCCGCGGTCGAGGCGGCGCGCGCCGGCGACGCTGGCCGTGGCTTCGCGGTAGTGGCGTCCGAGGTACGTAGCCTGGCGCAGCGATCGTCGCAGGCGGCAAAAGACATCAAGGACCTGATCACCAACAGCTCCAGCCAGGTCAAGGAAGGGGTGGGCTTGGTCAACCAGGCCGGCACGTCGCTCAACGAAATAGTTATCTCGATCAAGCAGGTCGCCGAAATCGTGGCTGATATCACTTCTGCGAGCGCCGAACAGGCGGAGCGTTTGGAGCAGGTCAACAAGGCGTTGGCACAGATGGACGAGGTCACCCAGCAAAACTCGGCGCTGGTTGAGGAAAACGCCGCATCGGCCAAGGCGCTCGAGCAGCAATCGACGAGCATGGACGAACGCGTTGCGTTGTTCCACATCGGCTCCGAATTCGGGAGTTGTTGCCAGCCGCGACCGAAGTCACGACCCGGGGCGCGAACGCATGCGACCCCACAGCGCGCCCAACGGACGCACGACGCAACCGGTCCGTTCGCGAATTGCGGGTGTTGCCGAGGCCTCCGCCAAGCCGGCCGCGAAAGCCAAAGCCGAAGCCGAAGTCGCCAAAGGTCCCGTCGCGCACCTGCAGGCCAAGGTGGCTACGGCATTCAAGCAAGAACCCGATTGGAAAGAGTTCTAATGGCTTCCGCCCGACCAGTCGCTGCGCCCGCGCCTCTTTCCCTTCCCGACCCGCAGCGTGAGTTCGAATTTTCGGCGGCGGACTTCCGCGCGCTGGCGAAGATCGCCTACGACCATGCCGGCATCACGCTGCCGGAGGCGAAGAAGAACCTAGTCTATGGACGCTTGTCGCGCCGCTTGCGGGTGCTCGGGTTATCGACCTTTGAGGAATACCGCAGGCATCTCGCGGAGGACGGCGAACGTGAGCTCGAATTGTTCATCAACGCGCTGTCGACGAACCATACAAAATTCTTTCGCGAGCAGCACCATTTCGAACATTTCTCGTCGCACGTGGTTGCCCCCTTTGTCGCCGCCAATAAGAGCGGAGGCCGGCTCCGCATCTGGTCGGCGGGCTGCTCGAGTGGCGAGGAGCCGCACACGATAGCGCTGATCCTCAACGCCGAGATCAACAATACCGCCGTCCGTGACGTCCGCATCCTCGCCACTGATATCGATACCGACGTGTTGCGTCGCGCTTCGCTCGGCGTCTTTGCGGCCGAGGCGGTCGAGGCAGTGCCGCCGAAATATCGCGGTCCACTCTCGAAAGTGCAGGATGACGATAAGGTCGCCATCGATCGTGCGGTCTGTTCTCTGATCACTTTCGGCCATCTTAACCTGATGAATGAATGGCCGGTGCGCGGACCATTCGACGCCATCTTCTGCCGCAACGTGATGATCTATTTCGATCAGGCGACCAAGGCGAAGCTCGTCGAGCGTTTCACCGATCTCCTGCGCATAGGCGGCTGGCTCTATATCGGTCATTCCGAATCGCTGATCGGCTCGCATCCGAGGCTGAAGCTCTCCGGCCGCACGATCTATCGGAGAACGGCATGAGGTCCGCTGTCGCTCTTGCCGATCGCGCCCCGCCGCTCGCCGCGTTGCAGGCCAACCGGGCCGGACGCCGGTTCTACGATTCGGCGCAGGCCGCCTGGGTGGTGAAGATATTGCCGGGCGAGTTTTACGTGACCGACGATCCGGAGGAGGTCCTCGTTACCGTGCTTGGTTCGTGCGTGTCCGCTTGTATTCGCGACACCGCGGCTCAGATCGGCGGCATGAATCATTTCATGCTGGTGCAAAACAAATCGGGCGCCAGCGGCGCATGGGGCAACGAGATTGAGTCGGCGCGCTTCGGCAATTTCGCGATGGAGAAACTGATCAACGGCATGCTCAAACTCGGCTGCCACCGCGATCGCATGGAAATCAAAGTGTTCGGCGGCGCGAATGTCACCAACACCCGCAACGAGATCGGCACCGATAATTCCAAGTTCGTACTGCAATATATCGAGGCAGAGGGGTTGCGCTGCGCGGCGCAGGATCTCGGCGGCGTGCACCCGCGCCGGATCATCTACTTCCCCATGACGGGCAAGGTCGTACGCCGCCTGCTTACCGGGCGCGATCAAGACTCGGCGCTGCGCGAGGAGTCCGATTACGCGTCCACGCTGGTCACCCGCAAACCGACAACCGATATCCAACTGTTTCGATGAAACCGCCGGAAGCATGCCATGCCCAGTAAAATCCGTGTTCTGATCGTCGATGACTCCGCGCTGATGCGGAAGCTCCTGACCACCGTGTTGTCCGAGGACCCCGAGATCGAGGTGGTCGGCACCGCGCCGGATCCGTTCGTGGCGCGCGAGCAAATCAAAGCGCTCAATCCCGATGTGGTGACGCTTGATATCGAGATGCCGCACATGAACGGCATCGATTTCCTGCGCAAGATCATGGAACTGCGACCGACGCCGGTAGTGATGATCTCGTCGCTGACGCAGGCCGGCGCCGAGATCACGCTCGAAGCGCTCGAGATCGGCGCCATCGATTTCGTCGCGAAGCCGCCGGACTCCGGCGCGGTGCTGCAACTCGGCGGCGAACTCATTCCGAAGGTGAAGGCCGCGGCGCGGAGTCGGTTGCGCCACCACGGCGCATTGCGGCAGCGTCCGCAGGTTCGGCAGTCGCTGCACGGACCGAGCGACAAGCTCATTGCCATTGGTGCCTCGACAGGCGGCGTCGAAGCCTTGAAGGCGGTTTTGATGCTGCTGCCGGACGATGTTCCGCCGGTCGTGATCGCACAACACATGCCGGAGCGTTTCACCGCGGCCTTCGCCCGCCGGCTCGATTCGGAATGCCGAATGCGCGTGCATGAGGCCGCCAAGGATCAGCCGATCGAGCGCGGCCATGCCTATATTGCGCCAGGCGGGCACCATCTTGAGGTGATCCGCCGCGGAACGAGCCTGTTCTGCGGCATCAATGAGGGCCCGCTGGTTTCCGGGCACCGGCCGTCGGTCGATGCGCTGTTCAACTCCGTGGCACGCGTAGTGGCGCCCAACGCGGTCGGCGTCATTCTCACCGGAATGGGGCGGGACGGCGCACAAGGTCTGCTCGCCATGCGCAGGGCCGGGTGTGTGACGATCGGCCAGGACGAAGGCACCGCGCTGATCTACGGCATGCCGCGCGCCGCATTCGAGATCGGCGCCGTCGTATCCCAGCATGGCCTATTCGATATACCGGAAGCGATCCTCGCGGCCTGCGCTTCGACAAGGGCCGCACTGTCCCACGCCACGATAGGCCATTCATGACACATCCAGCTGATACGACACGCACCGCCAAAATCCTTGGCTTGCCCGCGGCGCTTGACGCCGAATCTGCTGCGGCGCTGATCACGCAATTGAATGCGTTGCAGCCCGCGGACGAAATTCGTCTCAACGCCGCGGCCGTAACGGCACTGTCGCCGGGCTATCTGCAGATCCTGGTTTCCGCATTCAAGACATTTCAGCATCTCAGCGTCTCCGATGTGTCGGCGGAATTGGCCGATGCGTTCGCCGGCTATGGCGTCGCTTATCCGCAAGCCGCGCCGATCTCCGACGATTTCGGCTCGGCCGACGCACCCGACGCCGATCAAGCAAGCGATGCCCCTGTCTTCGAGCCTGCACCTGCGCCCGAGGCCGAGCCTGAGCCTGAGCCCGAGGCCGAGCCCGAGCCCGAGCCCGAGGTTGCCGCCGCACCGGAGCCGGCGACCAAAACCGTTCTGACCATCGACGATTCGCGCACCATGCGCGACATGCTGAACATGGCGCTGAGCGGAGCGGGTTTTACCGTCGTGCAGGCGGTCGACGGCCAGGACGGGCTCACGCGGCTCGCCCAGCAGCCGGTCGATGTGATCATCACCGACATCAACATGCCGAAGCTCGACGGCTACGGCGTCATCCGCGCGGTACGCAGCGACCCCGCCTACAACAATACGCCCATCCTCGTGCTTTCAACCGAAGCCGAGCAAGAGAGCAAGGATATAGCCAAGGATGCCGGTGCCACCGGCTGGATCGTCAAGCCGTTCGATCCGGACGGCCTGGTGAACATCGTCAATTCGGTGTGCGGCTGAGAATCCGGTCAGACATAAAGGAAATGTGCTGTGACGACGATCGACGATCTTAGACAGACTTTTTTCGAAGAGAGCGCGGAAGGCCTCGAGGCAATCGATTCCGGTCTCAACGAGCTCGACGAGACGTCCTCCGACGAAACCGTCAATGCCGTGTTTCGCGGGATCCATTCGATCAAGGGCGGCGCCGGAGTGTTCGGTTTCAGCAGTCTCGTCGATTTCGCACATGTGTTCGAGACGGTCCTCGACCAGCTCAGGCACGGCAAGCTCGCCGCGACCAGCCAGACCGTGGAGGTGTTGCAGAAGGCCAATGACACCTTGTCGGACCTCGTCGCGATGGCGCGTTCCGGTGACGCACCGCCGACGAACTTCGATACCGATAGCCGCTCTGCCTTGATGCAGCTGATCGGTGGTGGCGAGGGCGGTGAGGATTCGGATGGCGCTGCGGAAGACTTTGGCGAGATCGATTTTCAGCCTGTGCTCGCCGCCAACTCCGCCGCCGAGCCACGGCGCTTCGACCTGACGTATCGGGCGACGCAAGCGCAATACGACGACAAGTTCGCCGCCGTATTGCACGGCCTTCGCGCCGTCGGGCAGCTTCAATTGCAGGCTGACATCGACGCCGTTCCCACGCTCGGCGAATGCGATCCGTTACAGGCTTATCTCGTCTGCACCGGCACGATCGAAAGCGAACTGAGCCTGGGCGAGTTGCGCGACATCGTGTCCGCCGTCGATCCGGGCGAGTGTTGGTCGCTTGACGAAGCAGACGCGTCTGGCGCGCCGCAAGCCGATCCGTCGATTTCTTTGGCGGTCGTTGACCTTGTCGAGCCAACCGACGAACCCGTGACCGCCGCCGCGGGGCCTGCCCCGGCCGCGAAATCGGGTTCCGAACCCCCCGAACCGCGCGAGACCGCGGCGGCGAAGCCTTCCGCGATGACGACGATCCGGGTCGATCTCGAAAAGATCGATCGGGTGGTCAATATGGTCGGCGAACTGGTCATCTCGCAGACGATGCTCGGCCAGATGCTGCAAAACCTGACGGGCGACACCGACGGCCGCATGGCCCAGGTTTTGGAGGATGTATTCCTGCACACGCGCGAGCTCAAGAACAGCGTGATGTCGATACGCGCCCAGCCGGTACGGTCGGTGTTTCAGCGCATGTCGCGTCTGGTTCGCGAACTGTCGGTCAAGACCGGAAAGCGGGTCCGGCTCGAAACCTTCGGCGAGGGTACCGAGGTCGACAAGACCGTCATTGACCGGCTCAGCGACCCGCTCACCCATATCATTCGCAATTCCATGGACCACGGTATCGAAGCGCCCGATCGCCGCCGCGCGATGGGCAAGTCCGAGGAGGGCACCATCACGCTTTTGGCCGATCAGCGCTCCAGCCGCATCGTCATCGAGATCAGCGACGACGGCGCCGGCATCGATCCTGAGCGCGTGATCAAGAAGGCGCGCGATAACGGCTTAATTCCCATGGAAGGCCATCTGAGCGAGGAGGAAATCAACAATCTGATCTTCCTTCCCGGCTTTTCGACCGCCGACACTGTGTCCGACATCTCCGGCCGCGGCGTCGGCATGGACGTGGTCCGGCGCAACGTGCAGGACCTCGGCGGCCGCATCACGCTGAAATCGACGCCCGGCAAGGGCATGACGATCCAACTGGCTTTGCCGCTGACGCTCGCCGTGATGGACGGCATGATCGTCAAGGTCGCAACCGAAACCTACGTGATGCCGATCGCGAGCATCGTCGAGTGCATCCGGCCGTCGGCATCGGAGTATCATTCTTTATTGGGAACCCGGGGCGCCTTGCGGCTGCGTGGCGCCATCGTTCCGATCGTCTACCTGTCGGAACTGTTCGATCTCTCGTCGACGCGCGAAACGACGGACGAGAGCACGGTGATCATCATCGAGACCAGTGAGGGCGTTCGCCTCGGCATCGTGGTCGATCAGCTCGTCGGCCATCAGCAAGTCGTCATCAAGAGCATCGAGGAAAATTACGGCGCGGTCCGCGGCATCGCCGGTGCCACGATTCTCGGCGATGGCCACGTCGCCTTTATTTTAGATGCCGAGCGGCTCGGCGAATTCGCCAAATATCCGGAATTCGTCACCGCGCGGAGAGAGCAATATGTCCAGTAATCGTCAGTCAAAATCGGGTGAACCATGCCTAATGCAGCAGCTCTAAAAGTCCTCGTTGTGGACGATCAGTTCAGCGTCCGTCAGATGACGCGTCTTGCGCTCGAAAAGATCGGGGTTCGCCTGATCCATGAGGCCGCGGACGGGCAGGAGGCGTTTGCCACGGCGCTGGCGCAGCCGCTCGACCTCATCATTTCCGATTTCAACATGCCGGAAATGGATGGCATCGGATTGTTGCGCGCGGTGCGCGGGCATCAGTCGATCCGCAAGCTGCCGTTCATCCTGATTACCGGCCGCGGCGACCGCGAACTCGTGGTCAAGGCGGCGCAGGCCGGTGTCAACAATTACGTCGTCAAGCCGTTCGACGAGGCGACACTGCGCCAGAAAATGGAAGCGGTGCTCGGACGGCTTCAATAAAGATTGCCGCCAAACTGGGGATCGTCATGGAAGAAAAGATCATTCCGCCGGCACACTCGCTGCAGGCGCTGCTCGGGGCGTTGGCCACGATAACGGGCGAAGTCGCAGAGCATCTCGAGATGACTTCGAGCGGCATCGGCATGGATCTGGTGCCCCTCGGCGTGTGCTCGCCCGATATCATGGTGAAGCTGCAGGATTTCGACCGCATGCGCCAACAGCTGCTTGCCGTCGTCGACGTGCTGCAGCAATGCACCGGACTGATCTTGCACGCGGCGCCGCATAACGTCGACTCGATCGTGGCGCAGGTCTCGATGCGGCAAATGCGCCACCGCATCCAGGATGCGATCGACACTCACCACGGCAACGTGACGGTCAGGCATATCGAGCCCGAGGAGGTTTTCTGATCGCCAGCTGGGTTCTTCGCTGAGGCCTGATCTTATCGGGAAACCGGTTTCCACTTTTCGGGACCATGCCCTACGGCGCCGGTTGATCGAACCCATCCGCCGCCATGGCTTGAGCTATTTTGGCGATCTGTAACAAGCCTGCCGACAATTCCGGCAGGTCGCTCGGGTGCTTGTCGCGATAGGGACGGCTCAGTGCGAGCAGCAGCGCCTTGTGGTGGCAGTCGATGACCGCGCCCACGCCACCGATGGGCCCCGCCTCGGCGGTTTCGAAAATAAAGCAGAGGTTCGCGGCGATAAGCCCGACCAGCGCATAGCCGACCGAACCGGCGATATCGCGGATCTGCTGGCTCGCCGCATAAGCTTCGGCGGCGGTCGCGGGCTCGATGCGGTCGGCCGCGATCACCGCCCGCAGGGCGGCGTCGAGCCGCTGGCATTCCTGGGTAATATAGGCCGCCACCTGGGGCTTGACGCGTTCGACTTCCAGCGCGGCGCGCCGCAGCGCCGCGTCACGCGATACGCCGCCCGGCGCGCGCGCCAGCCGCCCGAAATCGTGGTCCACTTCCAGTTCCCGATGCGTAGGACGCGGCTCCGACGTCATGCCGCATCTCCCACGCGCGCTTGATTCAACAGGCTGTCGATATCGTCTTGCGACAGCGTCGGCCCTTCCTCGGCCTTGATCCCAAGGTCGTTGTCGCCCGCGCGCCGGCCCTTGCCGCTCGGAAAACCCTCGATCTTGAAGCGCCGGTCGGGTCCGAAATAGGTTGTGGTCTCGATGAACTTGCGCGGGTGAAACGCGACCCAGGCCAGCCGCTCGTAAAGGCTCGACGGCGACATCGGCTTGGCGACCACCATATTGGCGCCGGCGTCGCGGGACGCCTTGATCATCGACGTTCTGGTATCGCCGGTGACCACCAGGATCGGAATGGTGCGGCAAGTGCTGTTGGGATCCTGGCGGATCGACCGGATGAACGCGAGCCCGCCGCCTTTCGGCAGGCTCGGCTCGACCATCATCAGATCGATTTTCTGCTCGCTCAAGACCTGGATCGCGTCGCGATGGTTGCGCGCTTCGACGATGCGGTTGGCGCCGAAGCCGCGCATGATGCTGTGCACGATCGCCGTCGAGTGCGGATTGGGATCCGCCAAGAGGAAGGTCAAACCCGCAATGTTGATCGACTGATTACGCGAGATCGTCACGGCACATCCTGCAAGCGAGAAGCTTTCTCCGCATCCGGCTTCGGGCGCGGCGCTGCAATCGGCAAAGCACGCCGTCATAAGTTTTTTAAGCCGGCCGCACTTAACGCCGCCCCAGCGGCGCGGCATTTTATTGTTGATCTCGGTCAATCCGCGCTGCGCACAGGCCGTTTGGCAATTCGCCGCGGGCGATGCTCGGTATTTGGCGGCGGCGCCGCCGATACGCGATAATACGGACCCTAATATTAGGCGATCGACAACCGCCGCTACCTAACCTGCGATGGATGATCGAGTGCAATAACGTCACGCAAGAAACCGCCGTTCGCAGGGTTCGACTGTTTGCGGCCACGCCGCTGCCTGTCGGCTTTCGGACGGTTCCCTCCTGATCGCAGGATTCCACAACCGGGGAGACTATAGCGTCATGCTGCTCAGCGAATTTGAACAGATATCCGTGCTCGTCAAAGCGCCTGGCCTTGTGCCGGATATCACGACCGACGTGCCGTGCAGCACATGCCGGCTCCGCAACGCGAACTTTTGCGGTGGGCTGTTCGATATGGATGGCGATCCGATCGCGATGCGGGCCAAGCACCGTTCGACCTCGGCGCGCCGCAACATGTACCGTGCCGGCGAGCCGAGCGAGGGCGTGATGGTCTTGTGCGACGGCTGGGCGGTGCGTTTCGTCCAATTGCCGAACGGCAAGCGCCAGATCCTCTCGGTCGTGCTGCCCGGCGATCTGGTGTCTCCGACGTCGATCATGGAGCGCCAGCTTTCGTTTTCGATCCAGGCCGTGACCGACGTGCGCTACTGCTATTTTCCCTACGCCGAGGTCCGCGCCCGGATCAGGGAGAATCCGGAATTGTTCGATGTGTGGGTGCGGATGACCGCGGCCGAGCAGCGCGACGCCGACCGGCGTCTTGTCGACCTCGGCCAGCGCGCGGCGCAGGAACGGATCGCGGCCCTTCTCGTCCACATCATGGCGCGTTTCGAAGAGCGCGGCGAAATCCATGGCGGCGAATTTCCGTTCCCGATGAGTCAGCAGCAGATCGCCGATTTCACCGGACTGACGCCGGTGCATACCTGCCGGGTGCTGAGCTCGTTCCGCAAGAACGGCATCTGCGACGTCGGGCACGGCGCGGTCAAAGTCATGGAACGCGCCGAATTGCAGCGTATCGCGGCGACCAAATAGGCGCGGACGGTTGTTGGTGCCGTCCGCCGTCACGTCGCGATAGCTTCGAGCCGCAGCTTGGTAACAGCCGGGCCAAACACCCCGATGACGACGCACACGATCGCCATGGCGCCGGCGATGAAGCCGAACACGCCGCTGGTGCCGTAATTGCCGAGGAAATAGGCGATGATGAAGCCGGAGAAAATCGCCGAGAACCGGCTCCAGGAATAGACGAAGCCCACCGCCTGGGCGCGGATGCGGGTCGGATAGAGCTCGGCCTGATAGGCGTGGAACGAGAACGACATCCAATTGTTGCACAGCGTGATCAGAACGCCGCAGGCGATCACGATCGCGGCCTCGCTCTGGTGCGCGAACAACAGCCCGAACACCGCGATGCCGGCGGCGGCGCCGCACGATCTGCCACTTGCGCTCGAAGTGGTCGGCAAACCAGACGCCGACCAGGGGGCCAACTGGCGCCGCGATGGCGATGATGAACGTATAGGTGAGCGATTTGGTCACCTCGACGCCCTGCGAGATCAAAAGCGTCGGCACCCAGCTGGAAAAGCCGTAATAGCCCACGGTCTGGAACAGATTGTAGATGACCAGCATCACGGTGCGGCCGCGATAGGTCTCGTTCCAGATCTCGGCGAAGCTTCCGGTCTTGCGCTCGGCCTCGCCGCTCACGGTTTCGGGCGGTGCCAGCTCGTAGCCGTCATCGCGGATCTTGTTTTCGAGATCGGCGACGATGGCTTCGGCTTCGGCGGTGCGGCCGTGCTGCTCGAGCCAGCGCGGCGATTCCGGCAGGCTGCGGCGGATCCACCAGATCACGAAGGCGCCGATCGAGCCTAAGATGACGACGATGCGCCAGCCGTCGAGGCCGAAGATCTGCTGCGGCACCAACTGCCAGGCGAGAAACGCCACCACCGGCACCGCGGTGAACATGACGAACTGGTTGTAGGCAAAGGCCGGCCCGCGTTCGGTCTTCGGCACCAGTTCCGACACGTAAGTGTCGATATTCACCAGCTCGACGCCGAGCCCGATGCTGGCGATGAGCCGCCACAGATCGATGGTCTCGGGCGTATTCTGGAACGCCATCACCAGCGCGCCGACCGAATACCACAACAGCGCGAAGGTGAAGATCGAGCGGCGGCCGAAGCGGTCGGACAGCCAGGAGAAGGCGAGCGTGCCGATGAAGAGGCCGAGGAACAGCGCCGCGACGAAGCTCGCAAAGCCGTGCAGATCGAACAGCCCTTGGGTGGTCGGGCGGAACAGGCCGGACTTGAACAGCCCAATGGCGATATAGGCGGTGAAGAACAGATCGTAGAATTCGAACCAGCCGCCGAGCGACAACAGCGTGATCAGCTTGCGCGTATGCCGCGACGGCGGCAGCCGGTCGAGCCGGGCCGCGATGGTGATCGTGGTGTCCGCCATGTGTGTTCCCCCCAGTGTTCTCGTGGCGATGTGTTCGCCTTTTGCCGCCGATAGTATACGAGTTTGAGTTCGAGTCAGCCTGGGGAACGGGCCGGGACAATGCTCTTCGTCATTCCGGATGCCGCGCTGCGCGCCCCGGAATGACAATTTATGGTCAAGACCATGGACGTTTTTGAAGCCGTCAATTCGCGTATTTCCTGCCGCTGGTTTCTCGACCGGCCGGTCGATCCGAAGATCGTGCGGGCGCTGATCCTGCGCGCCGCGCGCGCGGCGTCGGGCGGCAATCTGCAGCCCTGGCAGGTCTATGCGCTCACCGGCGCCCCGCTCGCCGACCTCAAGAAGAAGGTCGCGGACTATATCGAGGGCCGCGATCCGCGCCACGACGACGCCGAATATCCGATCTATCCGAAGACCATGTGGGAGCCGTACAAGGGCCGCCGCGAGGAGCACGGCGTGCAGCTTTACGGCGCGCTCGGCATCGACCGCGACGATGCGGCGGGGAGGCTCGGCCAATACAAGCGCAATTTCGAATTCTTCAACGCGCCGGTCGCGCTCTTCATCGCCATCGAGCGCAAGCTCGGCCCCGGCCAATGGGCCGATCTCGGCGGCTATATCAATGCGCTGCAACTGCTCGCCCGCGGCTACGGGCTCGATTCCTGCGCGCAGGAATCCTGGGCGCGCATGCATCGCCTGGTCGGCGCCTATGTGGGCATGCCGCCGGAGCAGATGCTGTTCTGCGCCGTGGCGCTCGGCTACGGCGACCACGGCCACCCGGCCAACTCGTTTCGCTCGCCGCGCGCGGAGCCCGCGGAGTTTTGTAGGTTTTTCGGATTCGAGTGACCCTCCGTCATTGCGAGAGCGGAGCGACGAAGCAATCCAGCTCCGCCGCGCCGAGCGAGCGGCCTGGATTGCTCGCTGCGCTCGCAATGACGACCTACTCATAAAAATCCCGCGGCATGCATTGCCGCGCGGCGCGCTCGGGGGCGCCGATATTGGCGGGCGTCGCCGCGAGGATTTTTTGCCGGGCGCGGCGTTGCACGTCGTGCGGCACGAAATCGAGCCCGCGCTGCAGACAGGCATGGGCATCGCCGAGGCAGCCTTGATGGCGGCGGCAGGCCGGGTGGCGGCAATCCCGCCACAGCGCGAAAACCTCGGAATAGTGGCGTTGCAGCTTGCGCTTCTCGACCGCGAGCCGGCGCGCGTACTCGGCGGGGCTCAGCTTCGGTTTGCGCTCGTAGCCCGCTTTCATCATGCGCGAAATAGACGGCGAAGTCGTCGTTGGAGCGGGTCATGGTCGAGCTCTCCTGTTCTGGCGGTACGCCGTTTTCCTCGCGTCATTGCGAGGCGCGTAGCGACGAAGCAATCCAGCTCCCCGCGCCGAGCAAGCGGCCCTGGATTGCCTCGCTAGCGCTCGCAATGACGAGCCGTTCCCGGACACGCCTTCGCGTCCGAGCGCCGCAAAATCCAGCCACGTGAAGCGCGAATGGCGAGGAGCGAAAGGTGCAGAGGGGTGGTGGGCCTCTATTCCCGGTTCGCTGCTCCCCACTCGCCAAAATAAATAAAGGAGGCGGAACGCCGACAAACGCTGATCCGTATCCTCCGCGCTCGGGCGCGGCTCTGCCCTTGCGGGCAGCTCATCTGTCGGCGTCCCACCACGGCTCTCGCCAAGGGGAGTCGTCGTCCCCAAGGCTCAGCTCCAGGCCAGGCTTCCTGGGACGCGGTCTGAGTAGGTGTTACCTACCTTCGCCTGTCCCAGCCCAGGGGACACTCCCCGCCCCGGTCATAGTGCCGGGGGACTGATGCCCGAAGCCGCCCGAGAACGGAGTGCAAATCCGCCCGCGGGCACCGCACTCGCCCCCATGACCCGGCGTGCCTCCGGGGCATGTCCTTTACCGGGCGAGATTCGGGGAGGGATGTAACTGAAATGGGGACAGATGTCAAGGGGTGTCCCCTAAAGGGAGACATTCGCGGCGCCGTAGCCCGGATGGAGCGAAGCGCAATCCGGGAGCAACCTATCCCTCGCCAATGCGTGAATTGGCGATAGCACTGCCCACGAAGAAGCGGAGTACAATCCGGACCGCCGGGTGAGCTCCAATGTCGTTCCCCGGATTGTGCTTCGCTCCATCCGGGCTACGCTCGCTGCCTTTAGCGCCCGATTTAGCATCCGCTTGTCGACGTTCCGAACATGTCGGAGTTGAAGCGGTTGTTGTAGCCGAACTGAAACTCCGCAACGTACAGCGCCATATATTTGGTACTCACCTTACGGAACGTGCCGATATAAAAGTGGGGTGCCGACCCGCATATTCAACGTCGAGTATACACCAAAGAAATCCGACCTCGTCACCACCGGGCTTGACCCGGTGGTCCATGCTGACGTGCGGCGGACGAGGCCGTGCGGAGAGGCTGAGCGAGCGGGTTCTCAGCATGGATTGCCGGATCAAGTCCGGCAAGGACGAGCGAAAAGGGCCTGCGCCTGCGCCGTCATGGCCGGACTTGTTCCGGCCATCCCGGTTGATTTGGCAAGGCCGTGCCGAGTTGGGCGAGATCGCCGGGACAAGCCCGGCGATGACGGCTAAGGGCTGCGCGCCTGTCCCGTCATGGCCGGACACACGAGACCGGCGTTCCGCCGGCCCGAGTGCAAGCTTGTTCCGGCCATCCACGACTTCAGCGCGTAGGGCGGATTAGCGGAGCGTAATCCGCCATTACTTCCCCGAGAAGTGGCGGATTACGCCTTCGGCTAATCCGCCCTACCGGCTATTTTATTTCTACTCGCAGAAATTTGTGCCGCTTTGATGCCCGAGGCCTTGAGGGCGATTAACGACCGGCCGACGTGATCGGCATCGCGTCCATGTCATGTGGATTGCGACAGGGAAGGCTGAAGCGCAGTAGCCCGGATGGAGCGAAGCGCAATCCGGGATCAGCCGTTCGGCTCGCCGAAGCGTAAATCGTTTCCAACAACTCCACCCCAATCCTTCGGCAGCGCGCCAAGCTTCAAGTAGCGATGAAAGGAGGAATGCGGCCAGTCGTTGACCCGCGACACAAGACCGTGCTTCACGGGATTGTAGTGAATGTAGTCGACGTGCCGGACCAAGTCGGTCTCGTCGCGAATCGTATGCTCCCAGAAACGTCTCTGCCACACGGCATATTCCCCACGACGATTCGGGTGAGTTTCAAGACCGCGGGCGACGACATGACGCGTGAATAGACTTTTGATACGTCTCCATCGTCCGGAAAAATCCGGGTCGCCGGGCGGAAGCGTCATAACAATATGAAGGTGATCCGGAAGAACAACGACGGCATCGACCGAAAATGGGCGTTCGTGCCGCGTGGTCCGAAAGGCGCGGCGTAACAGGTCGATATGATCGACGAGAACCGACGATCTTCGGTCGGCAACGGTTGCGGTGAAGAAGAACGTTCCGCCCGGGAGAAAATTGCGTCGGTAGTGGACCATTCGCAATTGTAGCCCGGATGGAGCGGAGCGTAATCCGGAGTACACTATTGGCGGCGGGGCTGTTCCCGGATTGCGCTTCGCTCCATCCGGGCTACGGGCGCTAATTTACCCTCTAGCCCCCATATGCTATGTCATCCGCCAACAATCGCGCCGCCAAGGCAACGCCCATGAACCTCAATTCCCTCGGCTATTTCGGCATTCGCACCAAGAATCTCGACGATTGGGCGACTTATGCCACGCGCTTTCTCGGCATGCAGGTCACCGACCAGAGCCGCGGCACGCTCGCTTTGCGGATGGACGATCGCAAGCAGCGTGTCATCGTGCATACGGACGAGGACGAGGGGCCGGCGTTCTATGGCTGGGAAGTCGCCGACGCTTCGGCGCTCGATGCGCTGGCGGCGCATCTGGAAAAAAATCATGTGAAGGTCGCGCGCGGGTCACGCGCGCTCGCCGATGAGCGGCGGGTGCGCGATCTGATCGTGTTTTCCGATCCGATCGGCAACCGGCTCGAAGTGTTTCACGGCCCGGAAATCGCGTCGGAGCCCTTCAAGCCCGGCCGCTCGATCTCGGGCTTTCGCACCGGGCCGCTCGGCATGGGGCATGCGGTGCTGACCGCGGCGCGGCTCGACGACGTGTTGCCGTTCTATACCGAGATCCTCAATTTCAAGCCGACCGACTACATTCTAAAACCGTTCAAGGCTTATTTCTTTCACATCAATCCGCGCCACCACAGCTTGGCCTTCATCGACACCGGCAAGAACGGCATCCATCACATGATGTTCGAGGTCTGTTATCTCGACGATGTCGGGCAGGCCTATGACATTGCGCAGAAGACGCCGGAGATGATCGGCACCACGCTCGGCCGCCATGTCAACGATCACGTCACCTCGTTCTATTCCTATTCGCCGTCAAAGTTTCTGGTCGAATACGGTTTTGGCGGCCGCTCGATCGATACCGCGAATTGGACGCCGCATGAGCGCACCGAAGGCCCGAGCTTGTGGGGCCACGACCGCATGTGGCTCACCGACGAGGGCCGCGACGAGGCACGCGCGCTGCGCATGCGGGTCGCCGAAGCGGGCGGCCGCGAGCCGCTCAATGTCATGGACGGCAATTATCTGCGCGCCGCCGACGTCTGCCCGTGGTGGAACGCCAACGTGCCGGCGCGCAAAACCGGGTAGCAATATAAGGGGTAGCGGTCAGTTCGACGCCCGGCGCATCGCGGTCCAGATGCCGGTGCAGGTATTGCCGCCGGCGGTCCAGCGGCCGCCGCCCGAGCCGCCGCGCAGCCGGCCGTAACCGGTGGCGCTTTGCAGGCCTTGGCTCACCGTGACGGCGATGACGCCGTTCGACACCACATTGCCGGAAATCTGATAGTTGAAAGCGTTGGTGGCCGGCACGATCTGGCCGCCGACGATGCGCGCCGGGTAACGGTAGCTCGGATCGCAGGGACCGCTCTGGGTGCGGATCGAGACGCTCCATAGCCCGTCATAAAGATGCGCCGGGCCACGGGCGTGGTGGCGTTCGCCGGCCGTCGCGGGCGCTGCCAAGAGCGTCGCCAAAAACGCCGCCGCCGTGACCGCGAGTAGCAATCCTCCGAGCTTCTTGGTGAAATTTTTCATGTGTCGCTCCCCAGCCTCACATTTTATTGCCGCGAAGGTCATTTTTGCCAGAGTTATTTTTGCAATGCCTTGTCCGCATCATTGGATTTCAACGCAGGACCTGACTGAGCACTCGGTTGAGCACTTGGCGCAGCATTTGGGTCAGTCCTTGGCGCAGCACTTGGGTCAGTACTTGGCGCAGCACTTGGTTCAGCATTCGGCTTCGGGCTTGGGTCGGCCGGCGACACCGCGGGGCCGCCCGAAAAGGCCGGCGGCGCCGGCGCGAAGGCGTTGGCGCCTTTGCCCTGATCGTAGCCGACGTCGTACAACGCTTTCATGTATTTCGGATCGAAGGCGCCGCGGCTCGGCGCGTTGAAGCTTTCCGGAATGGTGGCGACGTTGAAGCCGACGTCGGAGTTTTGCGCCGCCACATAAGCGCGGTCGAGCATCAGCCGGAGATCGACCTTGACGGCGGCGCCGACGGTCTGGGCGAGGATGAGCGGCGTCGAGCGCTCGACCACGTCGAACTCGGGCGTCAGCGAGCTGTTGACCACGATATAGAGCTGCGTCGCCGGAATCTTGTAGCCGGAATTGCTCTCCATCGCGGCCGGCGGCGCGACAAAGAACTGGCCGCCGACGCCGCCGTCGACATGCATTTCCTGAAATTTCTTGCCGTTGCCTTCGACGTCGATCAGCACCGGCGGAAACGCGCCCGGAATGGCGCCCGAGGCGAGCAGCACTTCGCGGAACAGTTTTATGGCCGCGTCGCCGCCGTCCTTTTGCGCGTGCACGGCGATCGCGCCCATGTTCCAGACCACCGAGCGCTCGGCATCGAGATCGGTGGTGACGACAAAGAGCCGCCGGCCGGCTTGGTGCGCGGCAGCGATATCGGCGAGAAGCTGCGGGCGTGATTTGTTTGGCGATCAGATCCTTGAGCGGCCAGGTGTCGAGAAAGCTCTCGCCGGTGCCGCCGACTTCGAAGATGTCGGCCGCCGAGGTCTTTGTATAGGCGTCGGTGAGCGCTGGCGTCGTAGCGTGAGCCCGCGAAGACGAAAGGCGCCATCAGGGCGCCGCTCGAGACGCCGGTGACGACCGAATAATCCGGACGGTTGCCGGCGGCGCTCAAGCCATTGAGCAAGCCTGAGCCGAAGGCGCCGTCGGAGCCGCCGGTGGAGAGCACCAGCCACGGTCCGGGCTGCGACGGCAGCGCCTTGTTAAAATCCGCAATCGAATCGGCAAAGAAGCGCGCATCCGGCATGCCCGGGATGGTGGCAGCCGCGTCGTCGGCTGCGGTGAAGGGGATACGGGCCGGAAGTTTTGGCGCTTGCGCCGCCGCCGGCGCCGCGGTCTGCGGCGTCGCCGGCTTTTTGCCTTGCGCGTGGCTTGGATGCTTGTGAGCGCCCTGCGCGAGCGCGCTCGCGCCGAGCGGCAGATAGATCGGCGCCGACATCATGACGGCGAGCGCGCCCGCCCAAATCGCCGGGCGCAATATTGTCCGCCGCAAAACTGTTCCGCTCATGGGTGCGGTCATGGGTGCGGTCATCACGAAGTGAGTGTCCCGAAACGGGCTAGGGGTTCGCACTTTTGACGGCGCAAACCGCACGGATAACGCGGCAACCGGTCGCAGATAGGAGCGGCCCCGAACGACGTCAATCGCCTGCGGCAAGAATAGCCATCGTGCCCAAAATTCGTCATCGGCGATCCAATCCATCAATTATGACGTCAATTCATACGCCGTTATTGCGGCGCTGCGGCGTATCGGCTCAGGCGTTCCGCGCGGCGACAAATCGCGCGCCTTCGATCAGGTTGGCGGCCGCCGCGCCGAACGGCTCGAGCGCGCTTTCGGCCTCGGCGACGAGCTTTTGCAAGCGCGCTTTGGCGGCCTCGATGCCGAGCACGCTCACCATGGTGGCCTTGCCGGCGGCGGCGTCCTTGCCGGTCTGCTTGCCGACCAGCGCCGGATCGCCTTCGACGTCAAGAAGATCGTCGGCGATCTGGAAGGCCTCGCCGAGCACCGCGCCGTAGCGCTCGAGCGCGGCGCGCTGCGGCGGTGTCGCCTGCGCGAGAATGCCGCCCGCCTCGCAGGCAAAGCGCAACAGCGCGCCGGTCTTCATGGCCTGCAGCATGCGCACATCGGCCTCGCCGAGCTTCGCCGCGCCGAAGCGGCCCTCGGCGGCGAGATCGAGCATCTGGCCGCCCGCCATGCCGCCAAGGCCGGCGGCGCGCGCCAAAGCCAGGACGAGCTCGATGCGGACGCTCGGCTCGGCATGGGTCTCGGGCCGCGCCAGGATGTCGAAGGCGAAGGTGAGGAGGCCGTCGCCGGCGAGGATCGCGGTGGCTTCGTCGAATTTGCGGTGCGCGGTCGGCTGGCCGCGGCGCAATTCGTCATTGTCCATGGCGGGCAGGTCGTCATGCACCAGCGAATAGCAATGCACGCATTCGAGCGCCGCGCCGGCCATCAGGGCGTTTCGCCGTGGCACGGCGAAGAGGCTTGAGGATTCCACCACCAGAAACGGCCGAAACCGCTTGCCGCCGCCGAGCGCCGAATAGCGCATGGCCTCGAGCAGCCGGTTTGGGCGGCTTAATTCGCCCGCGGCGGGGCTTACGGCGAGGAGCTTGTCCAAGAGCGCCTCGGTCTCGGCGGCCACCTGGTCGAGACGGGCGAGAAACGGGCTGTTCTTATTCATTCCGCAATGGCCATGACGTTATTACCAAGTGCTTTATTATTACCAAGTGCTTTATTGCCCAGTGTTTTCAGTCACTCCGGGGGGTCCTATATCAGGTCCTGCATTTAGGGGATAACGAGACGCCGAGGCCCGCGGTGCAACCCCAGGCCCGAGCTTAATTCCCCCCGAAAGGGCAATTTGTGGCTATCGACCTCGTAGCGTCAATGGTGCTCCTGATCTGGCTTTATCTCGTCGCCCTGCACGGCGGGTTCTGGCGCGCGGCCGAGCGCGACGGTCCGTTGCCGGTCAATGGATTGCCCGCGGCGTGGCCCGCCGTGACCGCCATTATCCCGGCGCGCGACGAGGCGGCCTGCGTCGGCGACACCGTGACCTCGCTGCTGCGCCAGGACTATGCGGGCGAATTTTCCGTGATCCTGGTCGACGACCAAAGCCGCGACGGCACGGCAGGCGTGGCACAGCAGGCCGCCGCCGCGCTCGGCGCCCCCGCTCGGCTGACGGTGCTGCCGGGGCGGGCCTTGCCTGCCGGCTGGACCGGAAAACTCTGGGCGCAGCAGCAGGGCGTGGAAGCGGCCAGCGCTGCGCCGCAGCCTTCCGCTTATCTCCTTCTCACCGACGCCGACATCATCTACACGCCCGACGCGCTGACTTCGCTCGTGGCGCGCGCGGAAACGGGCGGCCTCGTGCTCAATTCGCTGATGGCGAAACTGCGCTGCGAAAGCTTTGCCGAGCGGATGTTCGTGCCGGCCTTCATCTTCTTCTTCCAGATGCTTTATCCCTTCGCCTGGGCCAACGATCCGCGCCGCGCGACCGCGGCGGCTGCCGGCGGCTGCATGCTGGTGCGGCGCGAGGCGCTTGCCCAGGCCGGCGGGCTTGCGGCGATCCGCACCGCCTTGATCGACGACTGCACGCTGGCCAAGCTCCTCAAGCGCCGCGGGCCGATCGCGATTGCACTCACCGAGCGCGTGCACTCGATCCGCGCCTATCCGCGAGTCGGCGATATCCGCCGCATGGTGTCGCGCACCGCTTACGCGCAGCTGCGCTATTCGCCGCTGTTGCTGCTGGGCACCGTGCTGGGGCTCGCGCTCACTTATCTGGCGCCGGTGGCGCTCGCGATTTTCGCCGACGGCTTTGCGCAATTCGCGGGCATCTTCGCCTGGCTCTTGATGGCGCTTACGTTCATGCGCACGGTGCGGTTCTATGGGCTGTCGCGGCTGTGGGCGCCGCTGCTGCCGCTGATTGCGGCCGTCTATATGGCGTTCACGCTCGATTCCGCCTATCAGCATGCCCGCGGCCGCGGCGGCATGTGGAAGGGCCGCGCGCAAGCCAACGTCTCGGAAGTGCAAAGTTGAATCGCGATGAATGACGCCATGACACATGACGCCAGCGCTCCCGGTGCGAAAGCTTCTGGCGCGAAGGACTGGCGCTCCGGCAAGGGACATCGGGACGAGAATTTTCCGGTCGCATCCTTTCTCATTCATCCGCGCCATCGCGGCGCGATCCTCGCGTTCTATAATTTCGTCCGTACCGCCGACGATATCGCCGATCACGCGACGCTTGCGCCTGCTGAAAAACTTAAGCTCCTCGACCGCCTCGAAGCCGGACTGTTGGGCGCGAGTGCCGAAGATGAAGTGGCGGTGCGGCTCAAGACGGCGCTCGCCGAACGCAATCTCGCGCCGAAGCATGCGCAGGATCTGATCGCGGCCTTCCGGCTCGACGTCACCAAATTGCGCTACCGCGACTGGGACGATCTGATTGCCTATTGCGCTCTCTCCGCCATGCCGGTCGGCCGCTTCGTCTGCGACGTCCATGGCGAAAGCCGCGCCGTGTGGCCGGCGAACGATGCGCTCTGCGCGGCGTTGCAGATCATCAACCACCTGCAGGACTGCAAGGAAGATTTTCTCAATCTCGACCGCGTCTATGTTCCGCAGGATGCGCTCGCAGCGAGCGGCGCGAGTGTCGAGGCGTTGGGCGCCGAGCGCGCCTCACCCGCGCTGCTCGATTGCCTGCACAAGCTCGCCGCGCGCACCGAACGGCTGCTCGGCGAAAGTGACGACTTTGCCTTGTCGATCGTCGACACGCGGCTCGCGCTCGAAGTCGCGGTGATCAACACGCTGGCGCATCGGCTGACGGGATTGTTGCAGGCGCGCGATCCGCTGCGCGAGAAGGTCCATCTCGGCGCGGCCGGCGCCGCCGGACTGACGCTTGTTGGAATACTGTGCGGCACGTCGCGCCGGCTCGGCCGGCGGTTCTTTGCCGGCGTCCGAAAAGCCGCGGGGCGCCTGAGTGAACGCACCCACCCAAGCCGCCCAGCGCGCCTCCGGCAGCTCGTTTTATTCCGGCATGCGCATCCTGCCGCGCGCGCAGCGCGAGGCGATGTTCGAAATCTATTCGTTCTGCCGCGCGGTCGACGATATCGCCGACGATCCGGGCCCGCGCGAGCCGCGCCAGGCAGCGCTTGACCAATGGCGCCGCGATCTCGACGCGCTCTATGCCGGCTCATCCGCCGCCGCAACTGGCGGGGCTGGCGCAGGCGGTGCGCACATTCGCGCTCGATCAAGCCGATTTCCTCGCCGTCATCGCCGGCATGGAGATGGACGTGGTCGCCGATATCCGCGCGCCGGACCGCGCCACGCTCGATCTTTACTGCGACCGTGTCGCCTGCGCGGTGGGGCGGCTGTCGGTGCGGGTGTTCGGCATGGAGCGCGCTGCGGGGCTTGCGCTCGCGCATCATCTCGGCCGCGCGCTGCAGCTCACCAATATCTTGCGCGACCTCGACGAGGACGCTGCGATGGGCAGGCTTTATCTGCCGCGCGAGGCGCTGCGCGACGCCGGCATCATCGCGACCGATCCGGCGACGGTGCTCGACAATCCGATGCTGGGCGAGGCGTGCAACGTCATTGTCGAACTGGCGAAGGACGAGTTTCAAGAGGCGCGCGCCATCATGGCAAAAAGCCCGCGCCGCGTCGTGAAGGCGCCGCGCATCATGGGCGAGGGCTATCGGCTTATTCTCGACGGCCTGATCGCCCGCGGCTTCGCGGCGCCGCGCGCGCGCGTCCGCCTGCCGCGCGCGAAATTTTTGCTCATCGTGCTGCGCAATCTGATTTGATGTCCGTCTCGCCATGATTGGAAGTAAGACCGGAACGGTCCACATCATCGGCGCCGGCTTGGCCGGCCTGTCGGCGGCGGTCAAGCTCACCGCCGAGGGTCGAAGCGTCGTCGTGCACGAGGCGACGGCATTTGCGGGCGGGCGCTGCCGGTCCTATCACGACGCCGCGGTCGGCATGACCATCGACAACGGCAATCATCTGTTGCTGTCCGGCAATCATGCGGCGCTTTCCTATCTGCGCGACATCGGCGCTGCGGATCGCCTGATCGGTCCGGCGCATGCGGAATTTCCGTTCGCCGATCTCGCCTCGGGCGAGCGCTGGACGTTGCGTTTCAATGACGGCCGGCTGCCGCTGTGGATTTTCGATGCCGCGCGCCGCGTGCCGGGAACGCGCGCGCTCGACTATCTGGCGCTGGCGCGGCTGCTCTGGCCGCCCGCGGGCAAGACGGTCGGCGAAGTCATCGCCTGCGAGGGGCCGCTCTACCGCCGGCTGGTCGAGCCGCTGTTGCTCGCGGCGCTCAACATCGCGCCGCCGCAAGGCTCGGCGAAGCTTGCCGCGGCGGTGATCCGCGAGACGCTCGCCGCCGGCGGCCAGG
Source organism: uncultured Alphaproteobacteria bacterium (assembly GCA_963696555.1). Classification (GTDB taxonomy): domain Bacteria; phylum Pseudomonadota; class Alphaproteobacteria; order Rhizobiales; family Xanthobacteraceae; genus BOG-931. Next base: position 794,200 of record CAVOKR010000028.1, read on the forward strand.
CCTGCCGGCCGCTGTTGGCGCGCGAAGGGCTCGGTGCGACGCTGATCGAGCCGGCGCTCGCACTGCTGCAGCAGCGCGGCGCCGTCCTTCGTCTGGAACATCAGCTGCGCGCGATTGCGCTTTGGCACCGGCCGCATCGACTGCGCTCGACTTTGGCGGCGAGACCGTTGCGCTGGCGGATGACGACGCGGTCATTCTCGCTGTGCCGCCTTATATCGCGGCCTCGCTGGTGCGCGGGCTCGACGTGCCGACGGAGTTCTGCGCCATCGTCAATGCGCATTTTCGGGTCGCACCGCCGGCCGGACAGCCGCCGATCCTCGGCGTGCTCGGCGGCACCGTCGAATGGCTGTTTGGCTTTCCGGGCCGGCTGTCGGTCACCATCAGCGCCGGCGACCGGCTGATCGCGACGCCGCGCGAGGAATTGGCGCAAGACGATCTGGAGCGAGGTCGCCAAACTGACCGGATTGCCGCCCGAACTGCCACCGTGGCAGATCGTGCGCGAGCGCCGCGCCACCTTTGCGGCGACGCCTGAGCAGGATAAAAAGCGGCCCGGCGCCGAGACCGCGTGGCAAAACCTTATTCTTGCCGGAGATTGGACCGATACCGGCCTGCCGGCGACGATTGAAAGTGCGATCCGCTCCGGCAACCGTGCCGCCGCGCTGATCGCAAGTCGCTGATCAAAAGTCGCTGATCAAAAGCCGCTGAACGGAGAGCCGATTGAATCTTCAGATGACCGAACAGCCCGCAATCGATCTCGACCGGCCCATCGAAGCGGCGACGCAAGCGCTGCTGTCGCGCCAGCGCGCCGACGGCCATTGGGTGTTCGAGCTCGAAGCCGACGCCACCATCCCGGCCGAATACGTGCTGCTGCGGCACTATCTCGGCGAGCCGGTCGATGCCGCGCTCGAAGCACAAGATCGCGGTCTATCTGCGCCGCATCCAGGGCGCGCATGGCGGCTGGCCGTTGTTCGCCGAAGGCGAGCTCGATATCTCGCGCGACCGTGAAGGCCTATTTCGCGCTGAAGATGATCGGCGACGCGATCGATGCCGCCGCACATGCGCCGCGCGCGCGAGGCGGTGCTGCGCCCGCGGCGGCGCCGAGCGCGCCAATGTGTTCACCCGCATCATGCTGGCGCTTTGTTCGGCTTTATTCCGTGGCGCGCGGTGCCGGTGATGCCGGTCGAGATCATGCTGCTTGCCGCAGTGGTTTCCATTCCACCTCGACAAGATTTCCTATTGGGCCGCACCGTCATCGTGCCGCTTCTGGTGCTGATGGCGAAGAAGCCGCGGGCGCGGAACGCCAAGGGCGTGCGCATCGACGAGTTGTTTGTCGACGCCGCCGCAGACGCTCGGGCCGGCGCCGAAGGCGCCGCAGCAGAAAGCATCGTGGTTCTGGTTCTTCCGCGGCGTCGACAATCGTGCTTGCGCGCCACGGAGCCGTTGTTTCCCAAGAGCCTCGCGGCAACGCGCCGATCGACGCGGCGGTGGCCTGGGTCGAGCGAACGGCTCAACGGCGAGGACGGCCTCGGCGCGATCTTTCCGGCCATGGCCAACAGCGTGATGATGTTCGACGCGCTCGGCTATCCGCGAGAGCGATCCGCAGCGCGCCATCGCGCGGCAAGTCGGTCGAGAAGCTGTTGGTGGTGCAGGACGACGAGGCTTATTGCCAGCCTTGCGTGTCGCCGGTGTGGGACACGGGCCTCGTCTGCCACGCGCTGCTGGAAGCGGGCGGCGAGCGCGCGGTGGCGGAAGCGACGCGCGGGCTCGATTGGCTGGTGCCGATGCAGGTGCTCGACGTCGGCGGCGACTGGATCGCGCGGCGGCCCGACGTGCGGCCGGGCGGCTGGGCGTTCCAATATGCCAATCCGCATTATCCCGATCTCGACGACACCGCCGTCGTCGCCATGGCGATGGACCGGGTGCAGAACGCTGTCTGGGCGCAGCAGCAATACGCCGACAGCCTCGGCGCGGGCCAAGGAATGGATCCTCGGGCTGCAGAGCCAAGAACGGCGGCTGGGGCGCGTTCGACGCCGACAACGAGTTATTATTATCTGAACAATATCCCGTTCGCCGATCACGGCGCGCTGCTCGATCCGCCGACCGAGGACGTGAGCGCGCGCTGCCTGTCGATGCTGGCGCAATTCGGCGAGCAGCGCGAGAGCCCGGCGGTGACGCGCGCCATCGACTATCTGCGCAAGACCCAGCTTGCCGACGGCTCCTGGTACGGCCGCTGGGGCATGAATTACATCTACGGCACCTGGTCGGTGCTCTGCGCGCTCAATGCCGCGGGCTTTGCGCGCGAGGCGCCGGAAATGCGCAAGGCCGCGATCTGGCTCGCGGCGATCCAGAACGCGGACGGCGGCTGGGGCGAGGACGGCGCGAGCTACAAGCTCGACTACAAAGGCTACGAGAAAGCGCCGTCGACGCGCGTCGCAGACCGCCTGGGCGCTGCTCGGCCTGATGGCGGCGGGCGAAGTCGATCATCCGGCGGTGGCGCGCGGCATCGCCTATCTCGCCGCGCATCAAGGCGCCGACGGCTTCTGGGACGAGGCGCGCTACACCGGCGAGCGGTTTTCCGCGCGTGTTTTATCTGCGCTACCACGGCTATCGCGAAGTTCTTCCCGCTCTGGGCGCTGGCGCGCTACCGCAATCTCAAGCGCGGCAATACGCGCGCGGTGGCGTGGGGGATGTAGTTGCGTAGGGCGGGTTAGGCGAAGCCGTAACCCGCCATAGTGAGCTGAGGAAACGGCGGATTACGCCTTCGGCTAATCCGCCCTACGTGCTAAGAAAGCCGCGCGGCGAGGTCCTGTCTTTATCACCGAGAGGGGTCGTCCCCCTCACGTCTTGCTGACCATCGAGGACGATCTGCAGCTGGCCGACGGCGCCGTAAGCCTCGCCACGGCACTCAACTGGGCGATGCCGGCTTTGACTTTAAGGCGCCGCGCCTCGGCATTGCCGTCAAGCCGGCCGACCTCCGCTGACGTTTCTGCCGAACGCGTTTCGTAAGCTATCTGTTGACGTACGTCAGCTTATGGCTTACAATCTTGCCGGTGATCAGAAGCTTCAAAAGCAAGGGTCTTGCCGAGCTTTGGGAGCGCGGGCGGACCGGAAAGATCGACGCGAAGATGCATGCGCGCATCTTACGTCGTTTGGACCGCTTGAACGTCATCGCGCTGCCGGAGGAGATGAACCTTCCCGGCTTTGATTTTCATCCGTTGCGAGGCCATCAACCGACCCGATATTCGGTTCATGTCAACGGACCATGGTGTATCACTTTCGAATTCGAAGATGGCGATGCCTGCCGCGTCGACTTCGAGCAATATCACTGAGGAGACCGACCATGGCTCGTGCCGCCAAGCGTAATCCCGCCCGTTGCCCGACGCATCCCGGCGCGTTGTTGCGGGAAGATGTGATCCCGGCGACGGGACGGACCAAGGCCGAGATCGCGCAGCTGCTCGGCATATCGCGTCAGCATCTCTATGACATTTTGCGCGAACGGAAGCCGGTCTCGCCGTCGATCGCGGTGCGGCTCGGCAAGCTGTTCGGCGACGGCGCTGCGGTCTGGGTGCGCATGCAAGGCGCTTACGATACCTGGCATGCCGAGCGCGACGAGGATGTGAGCAAGATTCCAACGCTGCGGGCGAAGGCAGCGTAGAAGTAGGGCGGGTTAGGCGAAGCCGTAACCCGCCATGCAGAGCGGGGAAACGGCGGATTACGCCTTCGGCTAATCCGCCCTACGCGCTGCCGACTTTGGGCCGACTAATCTTTCGCCAATTCGTCTTTGCAGACCGCGTCCAGAATGGGCAGGTCCACCGTGGCGAGCTTCCAAATCACGTCGGGCGCGATCCGTTCGTAGTCGTGACGCAAGACGCTTCCGATCCCGGCCACCTTGGCCCAGGGGATTTCCGGATGGCGAAGTTTCAGCTCGGCGCTGAGATGGCGGCTGGCCTCGGAGATAATCAGCACACCTCGCTCGACCAGCCATTGGTGTTCCCAGCTGGCTTCGAATTCCTCCAAGCTTTGCTTGCCGATCACTGAATGAATTCGCTCGATCGCCTCGATAATGTCGCCCAAGCGCAAAACGAGGGAACGATCGGCCATCAGAACACGCGTAGCGCCGATTCTTCGATTTTTTCCCGCAATGCCGGATGCAGGCTGGCGCGGGTCATGATGTCGGTCCGCTGTCCCAAAATTTCTTGGGCGCGCTCTTTCACATCCATCAATTCGTACAGGCCGAGTTGGCCACGCGGATGGTCGAAGAACAGGTCGATATCCGAACTCTCCTTGGCGGCGTCGCGCGCGACGGAACCGAACAGGAAAAGACGCTCGACCCCGAGCTTCCTAAGCTCGGCTTCATGCCGTTTCAGGACGTTTATGACCTCTGCGCGTTTCATCGCGCCCCCCGCGAAGCCTACGCCGCCTTCTCCGCCTTCTCGCGCGCTTCGTTGGCGCGGATTTCGGAGAGGCGGAGCTGCACCTGGCCGTCGAAGACGTATTCCGCCGGGCGCTGGTTCGACATGTCGATTTCGGGCGCCATCGCGCCGTCGGTCTTGACGCCGCGCATGCCGAGCATCAGGGCCTTGATCGGGTGGTCCATCATGGCTTGCGCCGCGGTCGGCTCGTAACCGCAATGCGCCATGCAGTTCGCGCATTTTTCGTAGGCGCCGGTGCCGTAGCTGTCCCAGTGCGTGGTGTCCATCAGTTCGTTGAAGGTCTTGGCATAGCCTTCGCCGAGCAGATAGCACGGCTTCTGCCAGCCGAAGATGTTGCGCGTCGGCATGCCCCAGGGCGTGCAATGGAATTCCTGATTGCCGGCGAGGAAGTCGAGGAACATGCCGGAATGGGTCAGGTTCCAGTTCTTGCCCTTGCCGAGCGCGAAGACCTTGCGGAACAGTTCCTTGGTCTTCTTGCGATTGAGGAAGTGCTCCTGGTCGGGCGCGCGCTCATAGGCGTAGCCGGGCGAGATCGAGACGCCGACGCCGAGCTCTTCGGTGAGGTCGAGGAACTTGGCGATGTCCTCGGCCGGATGGCCGTCGAACACCGTGCAATTGACGTTGACCGCAAAGCCCTTGGCCTTGGCGGCCTTGATGGCCGACGACGGCCTTTCGAAGCCGCCCTCCATGCACACCGACTTGTCGTGATGCTCCTTGATGCCGTCGAGATGCACCGAGAAGAACAGATAAGGCGACGGCGTGAACAGATTGAGCTTCTTTTCCAGAAGCAGCGCATTGGTGCACAGCGAGACGAATTTCTTGCGGGCGACGATGCCCTCGACGATCTCGCCGATCTCCTTGTGGATCAGCGGCTCGCCGCCCGGAATGGCGACCATCGGCGCGCCGCATTCGTCGACGGCGTCGAGGCATTCTTGCACCGACAGGCGCTTGTTGAGGATGGCGTCGGGATAATCGATCTTGCCGCAGCCGACGCAGGCGAGATTGCAGCGGAACAGCGGTTCGAGCATCAGCACGAGCGGATAACGTTTGCGCCCAGCCAAACGCTGGCGCATCACATAGGCGCCGACTTTCGCCATCTGTCGCAGAGATACACCCAAAACCGAGATCCTTTTTGCTGATTGCGCCGGCGATATCCTGTGCCGCGCCCGTTCGAACCTTGCCGTTAAACTTTTGCGGTCACGCGGCCCGCGGTGGCGTCGCCGGTCAATTCCGGCGGCAGGCGGAACTCGATGGTTTCATGCCGGCCCGGCCAATTGGCTGACATGGACCGGGCCGAGCCGGCGCAGCGCGTCGATGACGTCCTCCACCAGCACTTCCGGCGCCGAGGCGCCGGCCGTGATGCCGACGGTCTCGGCGGTGCGGAACCAGTCCGCATCCAATTCGCTGCCGTCGGCGATCAGATAGCTCGGCGTGCCGTCCTCTTCGCCGATCTCGCGCAGCCGGTTGGAATTGGAACTGTTCTTGGCGCCGACCACCAGGATAACGTCGACGGCCTTGCTTAGTTCGCGCACCGCGGTCTGCCGGTTCTGGGTCGCGTAGCAAATGTCGCGGGTCTCGGGCCCGACGATGTCGGTAAAGCGCTTATGCAGCGCCGCGATGATGCCGCGGGTGTCGTCGACGCTGAGCGTGGTCTGGGTGACATAGGCGACGGGCGTGTCGGCCGGAATGTCGAGCTTGCCGACATCGGCCTCGGTCTGCACCAGCGTCACCGGCTCGCGAAATCTGCCCCATGGTGCCTTCGACCTCGGGATGGCCGGCATGGCCGATCAGAATGAGCTTGCGGCCCTGGCCGACATAGCGCTTGCCCTGGTTATGCACCTTGGTGACCAGCGGGCAGGTCGCGTTCAGGACCGGCAGCGCGCGGGCGGCGGCTTCTTCCTCGATGCTTTTGGCGACCCCATGGGCGCTGAAAATGGTGACCGCATTCGGCGGCACTTCGGACAGGTCCTCGACGAAGCGGGCGCCTTTGGCCTTGAGGCTCTCCACCACATGCTTATTGTGCACGATCTCGTGGCGCACATAGACCGGCGGGCCGTATTTCTGCAGCGCCCGTTCGACGATCTCGATGGCGCGCACGACACCGGCGCAGAAACCGCGAGGCTGGGCGAGTATCACTTTCATCAAGACCTCCCGGTCCAAAGGCCGGTTACCGACTAGACCGGTTGCGACAAAGCCCGGCTGAGGCCGGTCATCGCCAAGCCCGGTTTACCAGCGCACATACGACTGCGGCCAGGCGCCGCAACCGTGTGTTATGTCCCAATAGCGCCGTCTGCCTGGTTACTTGGCTGCACAAAATCATGCAATCAAGCCCGAACTGCCCCGTCATTGAGCGGAAATGCGGCGCCTTGTCCAGCCGCGGCCCGTCCAGCGGCCGCTATTTCGGCGAGATCGGCGGCCGTCCGCTAGGAAAATATCCACGATTTCACTTTTGCCGGCTTTCAGGGCATTAGGGTCGCCGTATCCGTCGCTGTTCCGGAACCATCCGCCACCATTTTGCCTTTCTCTTAACGCCTCACACACTGCCCGCTGATGACCCCATTGGCATTTCCCCGATCGTTCCATCCGCTGATCATCCCATGAAATCGATTACTGCCTTCGTTGTCCGCGCGGTCGATTTGTCGACACGGCATGCCTGGCCGGTCATCGTCGTGTCGCTCCTTTTGACCGTGCTGGCGTCCTGGTATGCGGCGACCCATTTCGCCATGACGACCGACATCAACCAGCTCATTTCCTCGCATATGGCATGGCGGCAACGCGAAGCCGCCTTCGAGAAGGCGTTTCCGCAATTCGAGACCATCGTGGCGGTGGTCGACGCGCCGACACCCGAACTGGTCGACGAGGCGACGGGCGCGCTGGTCGAGCGGCTGTCGCAGCAGAAGGATCTGATCTCTTCCATCGAACAGCCGAAGGGCGGCAGTTTTTTCGCGCAAAACGGGCTGTTGTTCGAAAAGGTCAGCGATCTCGCACCGCAAATGACCGCGCTGACCCAGGCGCAGCGTCTCGTTCAGGTGCTGGCCGGCGATCCGACGCTGCGCGGCGTCATCCAGGTGCTGCAGTTCGGACTGCTCGGCGTGCAGGGCGGCGAGCTCACGCTCGACAAGATGACGTGGCCGCTCGATCTCGCCGCCGGCGACCGTCGAGAAGGTCAATGCCGGGCAGCCGGCGAGCTTCTCCTGGCACGAACTGGTCCAAGGCCACGCCTCCACCAGCAGCGATCTGCTGCGCTTTCTGATCATCCGGGCGACGCTCGACTATTCCGAGCTCGAGCCCGGCGCAGCAGGCGACCGACGCCATCCGTCAGGCCGCCGCCGATCTCGATTTTGCCGCCAAATATCAGGCCCGCTTGCGGCTGACCGGCCCGGTGCCGATGGCCGACGAGGAATTCGCCACCATCAAGGAAAATGCCGGGCTGAACGCCAGCGTGACGATCGCCATCGTGCTCTTCATCCTGTGGCTGGCGCTGCGCTGGTTTCGCATCATCTTCGCGGTGTTCGTCTGCCTCGTCGTCGGGCTTTCGATCACGGCCGCGGTCGGCTTGCTGATGGTCGGCACGCTCAATCTGATCTCGGTCTATTTCGCGGTGCTGTTCGTCGGCCTCGGCGTCGATTTCGGCCTTCAGTTCAGCGTCCGCTATCGCGCCGAGCGGCACGAAATCGACGACGTGCGCGGCGCGCTCGTTGCAAGCCGCACGACGCGCCGGCGCGCCGCTGACGCTTGCGGCACTCGCGACCGCGGCGGGCTTTCTGTCGTTCCTGCCGACCGTCTACAAAGGCGTGTCCGAGCTCGGCCTGATCGCCGGCTTCGGCATGCTGATCGCGTTCGCGCACCAGCATCACGCTGTTGCCGGCGCTTTTGAGCGCTGCTCAAGCCGCCGCGCGAGCCGGCGCAGCTCGGCTATGCCGTGCTGGCGCCGGTCGACGATTTTCTCGCCCGGCACCGCATCGCCGATCCTGATCGTCACCGGCCTCGTCGTCGTCGCCGGGCTGCCGCTGCTGTATTGGCTGCGCTTCGATTTCAATCCGATCAATCTGCGCAGCCCCAAGGTCGAATCGGTCGCGACCTATCTCGAGCTGAACGAGCGATCCGGAAAGCGGCGCCAACGATATCCAGGTGCTCAAGCCGTCGCTTGCCGCCGCCGACGCGACGGCGGCGAAACTGCGCGCCTTGCCGCAGGTGGCGCGCGCGATCACGCTGTCGAGCTTCATTCCGGACGATCAGCAGCAAAAGCTGCCGCTGATCGACAACGCGGCGAAGACGCTGGTGCCTGCGCTCAATCCGGCGGCGCCGTCGCCGCCGCCGACCGATGCGCAGAATGTCAGCATGATGAATTCGACCGTCGACTTCCTCAACCAGCTCGCCGGCACCGCGACCGGCGCCGGCGCCGTCGCGGCGCGGCGGCTGGCGGCGGCGATGGCGGCGCTCGCCAAGGCCGACCCCGCCGTGCGGCAACGCGCCGAGACGGTGTTCGTGCAGCCGTTGCGCACCGCGCTCGACGATCTGCGCAATCTGTTCAAGGCCAAGGAGATCACCCGCGACAACATTCCGCCGAGCCTCGCGCAGGCAATGGGTGACGCCGGACGGGCAGGCGCGCATCGAAGTCGCGCCGGCCGGGCGACGCCAACAACAACGCGATCGCTCAGCGCCTTTGCGGCCGCCGTTCAGTCGGTGGCGCCGGACGCGACCGAGGGACCGATCTCGATTCTCGAGGCGCGCCGCGCCGTCGTCTTCGCCTTCATCGAGGCCGGCGTTTGCGCGCTGGTCTCGATCGGCATCATGCTGTTGATCACGCTGCGCCGGATCAGCGACGTGCTGTTGACGCTGGTGCCGCTGTTGCTCGCCGGCGTCGTGACGCTGGAGATCTGCGTCTTGGTCGGACTGCCGCTCAATTTCGCCAACATCATCGCGCTGCCGCTGTTGTTGGGCGTCGGCGTCGCGTTCAAGATCTATTACATCATGGCGTGGCGCGAGGGGCAGACCAATCTGTTGCAGTCGGTGCTGACCCGCGCCGTGACCTTCAGCGCCTGCACCACCGCGACCGCGTTCGGCAGCCTGTGGTTTTCCAGCCATCCCGGCACGTCGAGCATGGGCAAGCTGTTGGCGATTTCGCTGCTCACGACGATGGCGGCGGCGGCCTTGTTCCAGCCGGTGCTGATGGGCAAGCCGCGCGAGCAGGAACCGGCTGAAGCTAGCTGAGTCTAACTGCAGCAGCGTTTTGCGGCGCCGCTTTGTGCGCCGCGGGGTGCTTTGCGGCCGGCGCCGCGGAGCCGCTGCCACATTGGGATTGATCGAAGGATCGAGCTGGCTGTAGGCGGAATCCGGCAATCGCGTCCAATACTGGTTCTGGCCCAGCATTTCGAAGCCGATATAGCCGCGCACGATCAGCGTCTGGCCGTCGGGCGCAACCTTCATCGTGGCGTGATAGATCTTGCCGTCGCGCGGATCGAGAATATTGCCGCCGCCGTATTTGTCGTCGCCTTCCTGCTTCATGCCGCGGATGATTTCGAGGCCGAGCCAGGGATGGTTCTGGCGATCGTCCTTGCATTGATCGCAGACCACGTTCGGAGTCTTCGCCGGGCTTGAAGAACATTTTGGCGATGATGCCGTCGATAGACGCCGTCGTGATCGCTGATCAGGAACCAGCCGGTGGGCTCCTTGGTCTTGTCGTCCGTGGCCTGCCACAAGCCCACCGGCGTGAGGTCGGCGCTCGTCGCCGCAACCGGCGCGATCAGCGGCCACAGCGCCGCAACGAGGATCAACACTCTTGTCCGCATCGTCCGAACTCCTCGCTTCTTTGACCCCGGCATAAAGCGCGATTGCGACCGAATTATTGGCCTCGAATTACGATTGCGTCATGGCAGATATGCCGGTCGCCGCTGGCATGCAATCCCTGGAACCGTACCGTGGCGGCACACCGCGCCGCCGGCTGTTCGCGCGCTTGTCGCCCCCCGTCCGGCCCCGCTACTATTGCGCGGAACGCTACGATGGGCCGCCGCGCGAGGAAGCAACGCCGTGAGGATCAAGACGATCGAGCCGATCGCGATCAGTCTGCCGATGAAGAAGCCGGTGCAGATGGCGGGCGAGACCGTCGCGCGGGCCGACAATGTGCTGGTCCGTCTTGAAGCCGAGGACGGCGCCGTCGGCTGGGGGGAAGCCGCTTCCGCGCCGACCATGACCGGCGAGACCACTGCCAGCATGATGGCGGCGGTCGATCATCTGGCGCCCGGGTCTGCGCGGCCGTTCGGCCGACGATTTCGCCGGCGCATCGGCCGCCATGGCGGCGCGGATGTACGGCAACACCGGCGCCAAGGCCGCGATCGAAATGGCCCTGCACGATCTCGTCGGCCGCGCCACCGGGCGGCCGGTCCATGCCCTCCTTGGCGCGAAGCTGCGCAGCCGGATGCCGCTCTTGGCCATCGTCGGATCGGAAGACGCCGCCGCCGATCTGCGCGAGGCCGAGGCGCGCTGGGCGTTAGGCTATCGCGCCTTCAAGATCAAAGTCGGGCTTGCGGCCGCGCAGGCCGATGGCGTAGCGCACCCGCATCGTCTGCACGGCGCTGAAGAACAAAGGCCAATGCCTGGTGTCGGCCGACGCCAATCAGGGCTTTGGCGTCGATCAGGCGCTCGATTATGTGCGCGCGGTCGGCGATTGCGGGCTCGATTTTTTCGAGCAGCCGGTCGAGGCGCACGACCTCGACGGCATGGCGCGCGTCGCCGCGGCGACCCCGATCGCGATCGGCGCCGACGAGGGCATTCACTCTTTGCGACGATATCGAACGCCATCACGCCAAGCATGCGGCGCGCGGCGGCAGTCTCAAGGCGATCAAGCTCGGCGGCCTGCGCGCCGTGCTCGAGGCGTGCCGGCTGTGCGACCGTCTCGGCATGAGCGTCAACATCTCCTGCAAGACCGGCGAATCGAGCTTGGCGTCGGCGGCGGCGCTTCATGTCGCCGCGGTGGCGCCGGCCATCGCCTGGGGGCTGACGCTGACGAGTTTCGGTCTTGCCGAGGATATCGCGGTGCGGCCGCTCGCGATCGACAACGGCCATGTCGACTTGCTGGAGGGTCCCGGCCTCGGCATCGAGGTCGACGAGCGCCGCGTCCGCCGCAGCGCGCAGGAATTCAAACGCGTGGCCTGACGCCGCAGCGCTTAGGCGATTCCAAGCAATCGTCGCGCATTGCCGCTCGCGATCATTTCCTGTTCGGCACGGCTCAGCGCCGCATGCGCGAAGGCTTTGTTGAGTCGCTCCGGTACTGACTGCTCGACCGTCACGGGCCAATCCGTGCCCACCATGACGTGGTCGGCGCCCACAAGATCGACCGCGGCGCGGACCTCGACGGGATTCAGTCCCATGGTGTCGACATAGACGTGCCGCCGCGCCAGCGCGGGCGCGTCGCTGCGAATATTATGCCCGTCGCCAAAACCTCCCGCCAGCATCAAGCCGCCGAAGGCGAGCGTCGTGACCACGACCTGCAGCTTCGGGTTCTCATCGAACGCGCCGCCTTCCAAGAGGGAAATCAGCGCGGCGCTGTTGATGGTGCCGCGCGCCAACCGGACGCCGAGCGGTCCGGTCCTGGCGAAACGCGTGTTCAACTGCCGATCGGTCATCGGGTGCACGAAGACCGGCACGCCGAGCGCTGCCGCCGCGGCAAGCGTCGGGCGTGTTTCTTTCGCGCCGAGCACAAGGTCGCCCCGCGCGGCTTCGAGGAATACGCCGCGCAGGTGCAAGTCCCGCACCGCCCGCGTCAGCTCAAGGGCTGCGGCGTCGCCCGCGAAAGCGTTGACGGTGGCGAGCCCAAAAAGCTTGCCGGGGAATTTTGCCACCAATTCGGCCATCTGGTCGTTGATGCGCCGCTCCGCGTCCGCCGGAAAATTGCCGTCGGCATCTTCCAGGAAAGCGGTCGGCGTGTTGATGACGCGCGCGGCGATGCCGGCGGCCTCGACCGAACTCAAGAGCGAATCCTGGCTCTGCAGGTTGGCGGTGATCCGTTCCCAGGCCGGCCGCGCGGCCTGAGGGACGCTGGCGAGCGTCGTCAGCGTGAAAGACGGCCCCGCATAGTGATTGTGGAAATCGATGATCGGCAATGGCGGGGCATCCTCCGCTGCGTTGGCGGCCGCTGCTGCTAGCGGCCCTGCGGTAACGGCGGCGCCGATGGCGGCGACAAATTCGCGTCGTGACGTGCCTGGCTCGTTTGCCATTTTGGTTTTCTCCGGCTAGGTCGCAGCTTGCTGCGACCGCCAATACTCCAGCACATCGGCTGCATTCCTGCCAGTTGACGGGCGCGGGTTTCTGCCGGCGGCACGGCGTAGTAGGTTGCCGCCGCGCGGCCGCCAAGGTGGGTTCATGGACGAGACGACAAAGCTGGACGGAACCGGCTACCGCTTCATCGGCAAGCCGATGCCGCGCAAGGAGGATGCGCGGCTGACCACCGGCAAGGGCCGCTTCACCGACGATTTCAATCTCGACGGCCAGACCTATGCGGCGATGGTGCGCTCGCCTTATCCGCATGCGCGCATCGTCGCGATCGACACCGCCAAGGCGAAAGCGATGCCGGGCGTGCTCGGCGTCTTCACCGGCGCCGATTGCGCGGCCGACAGTCTCAAGCCCATTCCGCACGATCCGCTGCCGAAGACCAAATTCGACATGAAGCTTTCCGCGGCGGGCGGCGCCGCGGTGTTCATCGGCCCGCATCTGCTGCTGCCCGCCGACAAGGCGCGCCATGTCGGCGAAGCCGTCGCCATGGTGGTCGCCGAAACCAAGGCCGCAGGCGATGGACGCGGCCGAAGCCGTCGAGGTCGCTTACGAGGAACTGCCCTTCGTGCTGCATTCCGAAGACGCGATGCGGCCCGGTGCGGCGGTGCTGTGGGACGAAGTGCCCGACAATGTGCTGGTCGATACGGCGTTCGGCGATGTCGCGGCGACCGACCGCGCCTTTGCGAGCGCGGCGCATGTCGTCGCGCGGGAATTTCATGTCGGCCGCGTCACCGGCGTGCCGATGGAGCCGCGCGCGGCGCTCGGCGAATTACGACGCCGCGACCGGGCGCTACACGCTCTATGCCGGCTCCGGCGGCGCGGTGCGGCAGAAGAACGAGCTCTGCCACCGTGCTCGGCATTCCGCCCGATAGCTTGCGGGTGGTGTCGCCCGATGTCGGCGGCAATTTCGGCACCCGCAATCGCGTCTTCGTCGAATTCGGTCTGGCGCTATGGGCGTCGAAGAAAATCGGCCGGCCGGTGAAATATCTGGCGACGCGCTCGGAATGTTTTCTCAGCGATTATCAGGGCCGCGATCTCGTCACCAAGGTCGAACTCGCGCTCGACGCCAAGAACCGCTTCCTCGCCATGCGGGCGACCAATATCAGCAATGTGGGCGCGCGCTGCGTTTCGCTGTCGCCGCTGAGCAAGGGCGCGGGTCTTGATTCCCGGCTCCTATGCGATTCCGGCCGCGACGCTGCGCGCCATGGCGGTCTACACCAACACCATGCCGACCCAGGCCTATCGCAGCTCCGGCCGGCCGGAAGTGACTTACGCCATCGAGCGCCTGGTCGATGCCGCGGCGCTCGAGCTCGGCGTCGATCGCATCGCGCTCCGCCGCAAGAATCTGGTACGTCCGAACGCCATGCCGTACCGCAATGCGGTCGGCATGCTCTACGACAGCGGCCACTACGAAGAGAATATGGACTGGGCGATGGAGGTCGCCGACTGGAAGGGTTTCGCGGCGCGCCGCCGCGAGGCGAAGCGGCGCGGCAAATTGCTCGGCCTTGGGCTTGCCAATTACGTCGAGTCCTCGATCGGCGCGCCGCGCGAGCAGGCGCGCATCAGGGTCGTGCCGCAAGCCGGCGCCGGGCCGGCGCAGATCCCCGCTCATGTCGATGCCATCATCGGCACGCAGCCGGCGGGCCAGGGCCACGAGACGAGCTTCGCGCAAGTGGTCTCCGATCTGATGGGTGTGCCGGTCGAGAGCGTGCGCATCATCATGGGCGACACCGATGTGGTGCGCGCCGGCGGCGGCACCCATTCCGGCCGCTCGATGCGCCATGCCGCGACGGTGTTTTCCAAGGCCGCCGTCGATCTGATCGCCAAGGGCAAGGAGATCGCCGCCGTCGTCACCGGGCGTCGCGGCGGAGAATGTTTCCTTCACCGACGGCCGCTTCGTCTCGCGCGACACCAATCGCACGTTCGATTTTCTCGAGCTCGCCAATGAGGCGGCGCGGCACGATCTGCCCGAGGCGCTCAAGGACGGCATTGCGGTCGTCACCGACAACGAGATGCACGAGCCGGTGTTTCCGAACGGCACCGCGATCTGCGAAGTCGAGATCGACCCCGAGACCGGCGCGCTTGCGATCACGAGCTATACCTCGATCGACGATGTCGGCCGCTGCATCAATCCGCTGATCGTGCACGGCCAGACCCACGGCGCCATCGTGCAGGGCGTCGGCCAGGCGATTTGCGAGCAGGTTTTTCTCGATCCCGATTCCGGCCAGCCGCTGACCGGCTCGCTGATGGATTACGGCATGCCGCATGCCGACATGGTGCCGTCGTTCAAGGTCGAGATCGCCGAAGTGCTGTCGCCGACCAACCCGCTCGGCATCAAGGCCGGCGGCGAGGGCGGCACCACCGCGGCGCCTGCGGCGGTCGTCAGCGCCGTGCTCGACGCCTTGCGCGATTGCGGCGTGCGCGACATCGCCATGCCGGCGACGCCCTACGCGATCTGGAACGCGATCCAGCAGGCCAAAAAATCCGCCGCCGCGAGCGGGAATTAGATGCCCGAGCCGATCCTCGCTCTCGACAAGATTTCAAAGCGCTTCGGCGCCATCGTGATCGCCGACGCCGTCGATCTCGCGGTCGCCGAAGGCGAGGCGCTCGGCATCATCGGGCCGAACGGCGCCGGCAAGACCACGCTGTTCGGCATGGTCAGCGGCGTCGTCGCGCCGGATCAAGGCCGGGTGCTCTATCGCGGCACCGACATAACCCGGATGTCGCCCGCGCAACGCTGCGCCATCGGCATCGGCCGCTCGTTTCAGATTCCGCAGCCGTTCGGCGGCATGAGCGTGTTCGAAAATCTGGTCGTTGCGGCGGCGTTCGGCGCGCGGCCGGCGCGAGCGCGACGCCTACGAGATCTGCGCCGACATTCTCGGCCGCTGCGGGCTCGCCGACAAAGCCAACCGGCCGGCCGGCAGTCTCGGGCTCCTCGACCGCAAGCGGCTCGAACTGGCGCGGGCGCTCGCGACCGATCCAAAATTGCTGTTGCTCGACGAAGTGGCGGGTGGGCTCACCGAGCACGAGTGTCACGCGCTGATCGAACTCGTCCGCGAGGTCAAGAAGAGCGGCGTCTCGATCATCTGGATCGAGCATGTGGTGCATGCCCTGATCGCCAGCATCGACCGCCTCGTCGTGCTGCACAATGGCGGCTTCATCGCGCAAGGCGATCCGGCGACCGTGCTGCGCAGTCCACAGGTCGCCGAAATCTATCTCGGGATCGAAGCCGATGCCTGAGACCGCGAAACAATCCTCTGCGCCGCTGCTTGCGGTGCGGGCGCTCGATGCGTTTTATGGCGACATCCAGGCGCTGTTCAGGGTGTCGATCGAAGTCGCGCCGGGCGAAGCCGTCGCCATCATCGGCGCCAATGGCGCCGGCAAGAGCGCGCTCCTCAAAACGATCGCCGGTCTGTTGCGGGCGCGGCCCGATGCGATTGCCTTCGACGGCGCGCCGATCGGTGGACTGCCGGCCTACGCGGTCGCTGCGCGCGGCATCGCGCTCGTGCCCGAGGGCAGGGGGCTTTTCGCCTCGCTGAGCGTCGAGGAAAATCTTCTGATCGGCGGTCAGCTCGGCCGGCCCGGACCGTGGAATCTGCCGCGCGTCTACGAGCTCTTTCCGGTACTGGAGGAGCGCCGCCATTTTCCGAGCACTGCGCTGTCCGGCGGCCAGCAGCAGATGGCGGCGATCGGCCGCGCGCTGATGGCCAATCCGAAACTTCTGCTGTGCGACGAGATCAGTCTCGGCCTCGCCCCGATCGTGGTGCGCGACATCTATGCGCGGCTGCCGGCGATCTTGCGCGAAGGCGCATCGATCATTCTGGTCGAGCAGGACATCGTGCAGGCGCTGAAAGCCGCGAACCGCGTCTATTGCCTGCAGGAAGGCCGCGTGGCGCTTCAGGCGCGGCGAAGGACCTGTCGCGCGAAGAGATCGCGGCGGCTTATTTCGGGGTGTGAATTTTTCCCCTCCCCCTTGTGGGGAGGGGTAGGGGTGGGGGTCGTGAGGTTGAACTCAAGCATCGAAGCATCCGCGAGCGTCACCGTGGTCGCGCCACCTCCCGACCCCCCACCCCGACCCTCCCCCACAAGGGGGGAGGGAGAAGGATTGGCGTGATGGAGTGGATCAACGTCATCCTGCAGGGCGTGCTGGTCGGCGGGCTTTACGCCATGTTCGCCGCCGGCCTGTCGCTGATCTTCGGCGTGATGCGGCTCGTCAATATCGCGCATGGCGATCTGATCGTGCTCGCCGCCTATGTGGCGCTGGTGACGATCGCAGACGCTCGGCATCGGCCCGCTGACTTCGCTGATTGTGGTCGTGCCGGTGATGGCGCTGATCGGCTATGCGCTGCAATGGTTCGTGCTCAACCGCACGCTCGGCGACGATCTGTTGCCGCCGCTTCTGGTGACGTTCGGGCTGTCGGTCATCATCCAGAACGGTCTGTTGACGGTCTTCACCGCCGACAGCCTCAAGCTGCAGGCCGGCGACATCGAAGTGGCGACGATCCGGCTCGCCGACGGCGTCTATGTCGGCGTGCTGCCGCTTTTGCAATTCGCGGTCGCGGTGGCGGTGATCGCGGGCCTGCAATTCGTGTTCTATCGCACCGCGCTCGGCCGCGCGTTTCGCGCCACCGCCGACGATCCAGCCGTGGCGCAGCTGATGGGCCTCGACAATCGCCATGTCTTCGCGCTCGCCATGGCGCTGTCGCTCGCGGTGGTGGCGGTCGCCGGCGTGTTTCTCGCCGTGCGCGCCAATTTCGATCCGTCGCAGGGACCGGCGCGGCTGATCTTCGGCTTCGAGGCCGTGATCATCGGCGGCCTCGGCAGCCTGTGGGGCACGCTCGCCGGCGGGCTTATTCTCGGCGTCGCGCAGGCGATCGGCGCGCATCTCAATCCGGGCTGGCAGCTTCTCGCCGGCCATATCGCTTTTCTGATCGTGCTCGCGGTGCGGCCGCAGGGCCTGTTTCCCAAGGTGCGCGGATGAGCGCTGCGCGTCGCTCTTCGGCAGCCGCTCGAGCCATGTCGGGGCAGCGCTGTGCGCCGTGGCGCTCGTTGGTGCTCGCGGCGGCGCCGTTCTGGGGCGGCCGCGACGATCTGCAACTGCTGTCGGAAATCTACGCCTATGTGGCGCTGGCGAGCCTGTGGAATCTGCTGGCCGGTTACGCCGGCCTCGTCTCGGTCGGCCAGCAGGCCTATGTCGGGCTCGGCGCCTATATGCTGTTCGGGCTTGCCATGCTTGGCGGGGTTTCGCCGCTGTGGGCGATCCCGCTCGCCGGCATCATCGTCGGGCGTCATCGCGCTGCCGGTCGCTGCTTTGGTGTTCCGGCTGCGCGGCCATTATTTCGCGATCGGCACCTGGGTCGTCGCCGAGGTGTTTCGGCTGCTGGCCTCGCAGGTGTCGCTGCTCGGCGGCGGCTCCGGCACGAGCCTGCCGGCCGCGATGGTGATCGCCATGGCGCCGTCGCGGCAGGCTGCGCGACTTCCTGATCTATTGGATCGCGCTCGCGCTGGTCGTCGCGGTACTGGCGCTGATCGTTCTGCTTGCTGCGCTCGCGCTACGGTCTGGCGCTGAAGGCGATCCGCGACAGCGAGCTTGCCGCGCGCTGCAACGGCATCGACGTCACCCGCACCAAGCTGCTGGTCTATGTCGTCACCGCCTTCGGCACCGCGATGGTCGGCGCGCTGATCTTCTTGCAGAAGCTGCGCATCTCGCCGGACGCCGCCTTCAGCGTCAACGACTGGACCGCCTTCGTGATCTTCATCACCGTGATCGGCGGCATCGGCCGCATCGAGGGGCCGATCGTCGGCACCGTCGTGTTTTTCGCTGCTGCGCCAGACGCTCGCCGATCTCGGCACCATCTATCTCATGATGCTCGGCGCTGGTGGCGATCGTGGTCATGCTGGCGGCGCCGAAGGGCATCTGGGGCCTCATCGCCGAGCGCTTCGGCTTGGCAGGTTTTTCCGCTTGAACGGCGCGTGTACCTCGACGATGGTAGCGCCGCGCGGGAATGAACAACGTCCGGGTATCCGGTAACAGCTGCAGGGAGAAACGAACCATGGCCAACAAAATCATCATCAGTTGCGCGATCACCGGCTCGATCCATACGCCGACCATGTCGGACGCGCTGCCGTACACGCCCGATCAGATCGCGACCCAGGCGATCGACGCCGCCAAGGCCGGCGCCGCGATCCTGCATCTGCACGCCCGCGATCCGAAGGACGGCCGGCCGTCCGGCGATCCCGCGGTGTTCATGCAGTTCCTGCCGCGCATCAAGCAGGCGACCGACGCGGTGGTGAACATCACCACCGGCGGCGCCGTGACCATGACGGTCGACCAGCGCATCTCGGCGGCCAACGCGCTGTCGCCGGAAATGTGCTCGATGAACATGGGCTCGATGAATTTCGCGCTCTATCCGATGGCGAAGCGCTACAAGAACTGGAAATTCGACTGGGAGGAAAGCTATCTCACCAATTCCGACGCCTATATTTTCCCCAATACGTTCCGCGACATCGAGAAGGTCTACAAGACGCTCGGCGAAGGCCATGGCGTGAAATTCGAGCACGAATGCTACGACATCGGCCATCTCTACAATCTCGCGCATCTGGTCGACCGCGGCATGTTCAAGCCGCCGGTGTTCCTGCAGCTCATCTTCGGCATTCTCGGCGGCATCGGCCCCGACCTCGACAATCTGTTGTTCATGAAGCGCACCGCCGACAAGCTGTTCGGCAAGGATTATCTGTGGTCGGTGCTGGCCGGCGGCCGGCATCAGATGAATTTCTGCACCACGGCCGCGATGATGGGCGGCAATGTGCGCGTCGGCCTCGAGGACTCGCTCTATATCGGCCCGGGCAAGCTGGCCAAGAGCAATGCCGAGCAGGTGACCAAGATCCGCCGCATCGTCGAGGATCTCGGCTACGAGATCGCGACGCCGGCCGAGGCGCGCGCGATGCTCGGCTTCAAGGGCGGCGACCGGGTGAAGTTCTAGACCGCGCTAGGCAGGAATTCGATCGCAGCTGGCCTGCTTCCGGGGCATGAACACCATCGATCTCAAGGGCCGCACCGCCATCGTCACCGGCGGCGCGCGCGGCATCGGCTTCGCGGCCGCGCAAAAGCTTCTGCAATCGGGCGCGGCGGTCGACGCTGTGGGACATCGATCGGCGATGCGCTCGACAAGGCCGCTGCGGCGCTTGAAGCCGAGCGGTCGGTGTTCGCGGCGCGATCGTCGATGTGACCGATGCGGCGTCGATCGCGAGCCGCGGTCGATGCGCTGATCGCGCGACGCCGGCAAGATCGATATCCTGGTCAACAATGCCGGCATCACCGGCGGCAATGCGCCGCTGTGGGAGCTTGCGCCCGAGGTCTGGCGCCGCGTGATCGAGGTCAATCTGGTCGGGCCTTATCTCACCTGCCGTGCGGTGGTGCCGCATATGATCGCCGAAAGGCTACGGGCGGATCGTCAATATCGCGTCGATCGCCGGCAAGGACGGCAATCCCGAACGCCTCGCATTATTCGGCGTCGAAAGCCGGCCTGATCGGGCTGACCAAATCGCTGGCCAAGGAGCTGGCCACCAAGGGCGTGCTGGTGAATTGCGTCACGCCGGCCGCGGCGAAGACCGAGATGTTCGAGCAGATGAAGCAGGAACACATCGACTACATGCTGTCGAAAATCCCGATGAACCGCTTCCTCGAGGTCGAGGAACTGGCGGCGATGATCGCCTGGCTGTGCGTCGGAGGATTGCTCGTTCTCGACCGGGGCGGTGTTCGATATTTCGGGCGGCCGGGCGGTGTATTGAGGGGGTTCGCGGCAGCTTGCGCCCGCCTTCGCTAAAGCTTCGGCGCGACAGCCTTCCCTCGCTGCACGAGCGAAGGCTGGGCTTGACCCCGCGGGCGCAGCCCCGCTAAACCCTCGCTCCTGATCGCGCGGTTAGCTCAGCGGAAGAGCACTTCCTTGACATGGAAGGGGTCAGAGGTTCGATCCCTCTACCGCGCACCAGTCCGGTCATTCCGGGGCGCCCACAGGGCGAGCCCGGAATCCATAGCCCCGGTCTCGCAGCTATAACGCCGCCGTGCTGAAACCGCGCGTACGTGATTATCGATTCCGGGCTCCTCGCTGCGCGCAGGCCCCGGAATGACGCCAAGTCTTACTTCACGCCGGCGTCGTCGAGGCACTTCTTGGTGAAGCTGGTCTGCGGCCGCGCCGTGCAGCTTTTGCGCGGCCGCCTGATCTTTGCAGCACTTTTTGGCGAAGCTCGACAAAGCGGCGCCGGCGAGCTTTTTGCCGGTGGCTTGGACGGCGCAACTGTCGTCGGCCATGGCCGCGCTGACGAGGCAGAACGAGGCCAGCACCAATGCGATCGTCTTCATGCGTCTCTCCCTGAGCTTCCCCTGCTGAAAATTACGGCGTCTCAGGCGTGCGGCAGCGTTCCGTTCGGGCTCGCTTTGTCGACGATGTCGGGCAGATATTGCGCCAACAGATTGAGGATTTCGTCGACCGGGAGGCCGGCATGGCGGGCAAAATCCTGCAGCTGGGCGTTGCCGAGCACGGCTTTGAGCTGATCGGCGGTGACCGGCATATTGGTGCCGTTGCCGAGCCAGGACTGCACCTGCGGCCCAAGACCGCCTTTCTCGAGCGCTGCAACAAGCCCGCCGAGATCCTTGATATTGCGTCTGCGCCAGCACGGCGTTGATCATCGCCGGGAAGGCGGCGCCTTCGACCGAGCCCAGCGCGCCTTTCAGAGTGTCAAATAGACCCATGATCGTTCTCTCCATCACCCATTTTGAGGAAGCTAGACCGGCGCCGTGTCGTTAAAACGACAAAAGCTTAGTCCAACGGGTTGTGGGGGGCCAGGGCCTTGTCGCAGGTCCCGATCGGGCGGCGCTTACTTGCGGCGCGACGAGGCCGAAACCCGCGATCCCCGCCAACAGCAACGAGATGAGCACATTATAGCCGGCGAGCGAAATGCCGAGGAAGCGCCAGGCCGCTTCGTCGCAGCGCACGACATGGAGATTGTCGAGCCGGCTGAGCAGCGAGCCGCCATTGCTGAGGCTGGTGAGCGGTCCCGAGCACTCGGTCGGGCCGGCCCAGAACTGCCATTCGACGCCGGCGTGATAGGTGCCGAGCACCGCATTGCACAGCGCCGCGATGATGATCGCTGTGAGGCCGACGGCGAGGAGCTTGTGCGGCGCGCGCACCAGCGCCGCGATCGCCATCAACAGCGACAGCGGAATGATGACATGATAGGCGATGCGCTCCTCGAGGCAGAGCGGGCAGGGCGCGAGCTTGAGCACGAGCTCGAAATACCAGGCCCCCGCCAGCGTCGCCGCGCTGAGCGCGAAGATGGCGAACGCCGCAGCGGCGGCAGGCTCGCCGCGAACCCAGTCGATCGGGCCTTGTTTCATCGCTCCCTCGGCGCCGTGGCGCGTCCCGGTCAGGCGCGCCCGGATATGTCCGCCGCAATGTGCCGATCCTGAGGCGGGACGCAAGCCCGCCGTGGAATACCGCAAATTCCGCTTGGACCTTGAGCGCGGCGACGTGTAGAAAACCTCCCGGCATGCTCCGGAAAAGCTTGCCCGCGGACGCGATCCGCGGGTGGAGGATTTTCCGATAAGATCATGCCTCTAAGAAGTGCCCGTGTGGCGGAATTGGTAGACGCGCACGACTCAAAATCGTGTTCCGCAAGGAGTGTGGGTTCGATTCCCTCCACGGGCACCAATAGGTTGTACATTGCTCGCATAGCCTCGCATACGATTGCACAAAACCTATATTTTCTCGTGATAACTCTCAGAGTTGTGAACATACTGAAACGTGTGTCGCTCTTGCAGCGCGTCCCGTTTGGGGTAGTTTTGGGGGTTTCCTGAAGCTCAAAAGCGAAATACCCCAGTGCTTACCGACCGAGCCGTACGCAGATTGCAAAGCCGCAGGAGAAGCCGTACAAGCTCTCCGATGGCGGCGGCTTGCACGTCGTCGTCCAGCCGGGCGGCAGCAAGTTATGGCGGCTCAAATATCGTTTCGCCGGCAAAGAGAAATTGCTTTCTTTCGGATCGTATCCGTCCGTGTCGATCGCGACCGCGCGGCAGAAGCGCGAGGAAGCGAAGAAGCAGATGACCGCCGGACTCGATCCGTCCGTACGGAAGAAGCTCGACAAGATCGCCGAAGAGAAAGCGGCGCAGAATACCTTCGGTGCAGTCGTTGCCGAACACCTCGCCAACATGGCGGCGAACGGCTCTTGCGGAAACAAGTTGGCCAAGAACCGCTGGATGCTTGCAGGACCTTGCGGCGCCGCTCGCCAAGCGCCCGATCGCAGAGATCATGCCGGTTGAGGTGCTGGACGTTCTCAAGCGCGTCGAAAAGAGCGGCCGACGGGAAACGGCTCGCAAGCTCCGAGGCATGATCGGAAGCGTATTCCGCTACGCCGTCGTGACGCTGCGGGCGACGAACGATCCCACCGCTCCGCTGCGCGGCGCGCTTCTGGCGCCGCAGGTTCAGCACCGTCCGGCGATCATCGACGAACGAGAGCTTGGCGTCCTTCATGCGAGCGATCGACGAGTACGACGGCTGGCCGACGCTTCGCGCGGCTCTCCAACTCATAGCGCTCACCATGACCCGCCCCGGTGACGTGCGGTTCATGCGGCGGTCAGAGATCAATTTCGAGCAGCGCGGTGTGGCGCATACCAGCCGAACGCATGAAGATGCGCCGCGCCCATGACGTGCCGCTCTCGCGGCAAGCCCTGGAAATACTCCGAGGCATCTGGAGCCTGTCGGACTATGGCGATCTTGTCCTGCCTTCGATCCGGTCGATCAAGAAGCCGCTGTCGGAGAACGCGATGAACTGCGCTCTTCGAAGGATGGGCTACGCAAAAGACGAGATGACCTCTCACGGCTTCCGCGCTACGGCGAGCACCATATTAAACGAGCGCGGCTTCAATCCCGATGTGATCGAGGCCGCGCTTGCGCATCAGGACAAGAATGTGATCCGCCGCGCGTATAACCGGGCGACGTATTGGCCCGAGCGCGTGAAGCTGTTGCAGTCCTGGGCGGATTTGTTGGACCAGTTCAAGAGCGCTTCGGCTGCCGACCGCCGGGCGGCGTAAATACCCACGCAATTAACCACTTCCGCGATGCTATGCGCAGCTATGTTCACGTTGAATCGTCCCCTATTTGACTGTATGTTTTTCCTTGCCTGCTAGTTGGCCCTGTATGCATTCGCATATAGGTCCCCTTGCGGCGTCGACGCTGCTCTTCACGGAGCACGTCGATGCAACAAGTGAAAAAACTGGTCTCGAAGAAAGAGTTGAAATCCGTCTATGGCATACCCTACTGCTTCGCACACATCGCGCGCCTCGAAGCCGCCGGCTCATTCCCCACGCGGGTACGGCTTGGAGCTTGCAGAGTCGCCTGGTTCGCGAATGAAGTAGAAGCCTGGATCGCTGAGCGTCCACGCGCAGCGTAATCGACACACCTCTATCGAAGGGCACAGGGCTCCGGGTCCAACCGGAGCCCTGAGTGTTTCTATACTTCCGATGTCATGTCGGGCTACGATATGTCGGGCGCCTCGTTCTGCGTAGTCGTTGCGTTCTTCGAAAAAGGCCAGTGCGAGCGCCATTGCGTCGAACAGCCCCATTCTCCTATCCTCCCCATTCCAGAATCTTCCTGACTGGCGGGGCGTATGATGCCAACAGCGGAATATGCTTGGCGATCGCTTCTGCGATCGCGTACCTGCTCGGCGAGCCAAGACATGCGAATGTCTCGCGTATTTTCTTGCGCGAGACCGCGACGATGAAGATTTCTCGACCTCTCGCCTGCTTCCTCGATTGCCGCAAGCAACTTCGCGATCCGCCCCTTCGTGCACCTCTGCGATACCTCTCGTATGAGCAGCACATCCGGCCTGATATCGATCGAGCAACAGGGACAATCGACGCAAACACCTTCGGGTCTTCACCTTGGCCGGAACGTCACTCATTCCCCAATCGACCGGGGAGAGCGGGCCTTCAAAGACGACATAGGAAAAGCCGCGGGCGTGAGGGTAGAAGGCGAGAACGAGATCATATCGTCGGCTTTTCATGCTCCCTGTTGCTCTGAACCAGCCGCGATCTCCCAAGCGCTTCTTGCAATAGCTGAAGCTTCGCCAATGTTTTCTGTGACCGCTCGCTTTTACGAGACGCTCGCGCAATTCGTGCATTCGCTGCACGACGCTTCTGCTCGACGCCATCAAAAAGTGCGGGGAATAATTCTTTCGGCTCTACACCGAAGATAGTCTGACAGGCGGCTGCGACGGCGAGCGTGATCGTGCGTTCCTCGCTCTCAAAGCGCGAGATGATCGATTCGGCGTCGTATCCGAATAGAAAAGCAAGCTCCTCTTGGGTGAGGTGCCATCGCCGACGATACACACGTAAGTAGTTGCGTAATGCGCGCATAGATCGTGCCGCCAAAACTGCTGACGGTCACGCGGACAATTCTGCTCCCGTGCGGACGCGGAAGATATGCACAACAATATGCCAGCTAGGCAAATATTTTGCATATCAGATCATGAAGCTACTATGAGGAATTAGTGATGCTGAGCACCTGGCAGCGTAGCTTCTGCGTCGTAGTCGACTTGAGCGCGTGCTTCGGTAAGAGCGGAGGGGCTGGAACGTCTTACGTAGAAAACTCGTAACCGTTTATCGAAATCGCACGTTTGTTGAAAGTTTAGAAAACTTCCGACCGTGCGCTTCGAAACGCTCACGAGCCTCCGGACGCTCTTGCATCTCGCGACCGTTCCCCGACTCTTCCGGTTTCGCGGCTCATTGCAAGCGGCGATTTTAAGCCTGGGCTCTGCCCTCGCAGACCCATTTCGAAAAATTTGCCAGTCCGGCACATAGTGGAGTTTGGCATCGGTCTTTTGGCCGCGTACCATCGCGGATATGGACAACTTAGCAATAAATATCAGCTGGGAGTTTTTTCTAGGCGTCATGGGCTCGCTAATTGCCATAGCGTATTACACCAACGGTCGATTTACCGGCATTGAGACAGATATCGGATGGCTGAAGGAGACGATCTCCGAGCTATTGATCAGAGCGGAGAACATACCGACCAAGTTGTTTAAGAACGGCTCTCCGGTCTCGCTGACCGCTGCCGGCTACCACATCCTTCAGCGCAGCGGGCTGAAGTCGTACATCGACACGAAAAAGCAAACCCTTCTCGCGGCGCTGAACCCTGGCTCGATGTCCGATCCGTACGATGTGCAACGTCATGCGTTCAGGCTATTCGCCGAGCTTTCTTCGAAGAGGCGGTAACA
This sequence comes from uncultured Alphaproteobacteria bacterium, assembly GCA_963696555.1. Classification (GTDB taxonomy): domain Bacteria; phylum Pseudomonadota; class Alphaproteobacteria; order Rhizobiales; family Xanthobacteraceae; genus BOG-931. The sequence goes on from CAVOKR010000028.1 coordinate 820,176, forward strand.
CAACTCTACGCTCGGTCCATCTGCTCACTCGCTCGACGGGGCCGGGTGGGCACACTGGCGTGGTGGGCACACCGCACAGGCGACCTCTCTGCACACCTGCCTCCTCTGGTGTTGCCTCCAGCTCAAACACCAACTATATGTCAAACTGTGAGAGAGAGAGAGAGCAACATGGTCTTGCCATGGGACGGGCCGAGCCGAATGTGCTCTCTCTCTCTGTGTGCCTTGCCTAGACACACACGGCACGGAGCGCCTGTGTGTGTGTGTGTGTGTGGGTGAATGGCATCATCTGGTGGTGGACTGTGTGTGGGGCCTTGGTAACAGTCATGCACCAGCAATGGCGGCAGTGATCAGTGGCCATGCCAGCACACGTGGATGGGTGGCTCTGCATCACCAGCAGCAGCAGCAATGTGGACCTGGTGGGTGAGCATGCGGTAGTGTGATGGCTCCTGTGGGAATGCTGGCACGTGATGGGTGGCACTGCAGCACTGACACGGTAATGAAGCAGTGGAACAGTGAGTGCATTGCAGGATGGCCTGTGCCAGCTCTCCACTCTGCAGGGACTTGGGATGAGATCATCATCAAGGATGATGTGCTGTGATGGCGTGCCAGCCATGTCATCACTGGGAGACGCGGCGGTGACAAAAGAAGGCGCTGTGTGGGTGTGGCCGGGCGGCATTGCCGGGCTGTGCTGGTGCTGGCGAGGAAACGGCGAGGTGATGGAGACTGAAGCAGCAGAAGAAGAGAGAGAGAGAGGTGATGGAGGTGGTGGGTTTGTTTTCTCCTGAACATTTTGAGATGGCAAGCATTTCAAGGATTTGTCATCACAACACCACATGATCCGACGATGATGCACGGATTGCGAAGGCGGAGCAGTCCTGATGATGCGGCCTTAGTGTGGCCGTGCGGCAAGGAACCCATACCGAAAATCCTGGGATAATGAATGGTGGTGGGGCTTGACCGATCGCGGTGGTGGGAACCGGTCATATGGTGGCGCGGCGCGCGCGCGCGCGGGGGCATGGGTGACACGGTGCCTTGTCATGTGGCTGCGGGGTGGCACTGCTACAGAAGATATCAGTATGTAGTGGGCAGGTTGGTGTTGAAGAGGAGGGGGGGGGGGGGCTGGATGATGGACGGTGTTTGTCTGGCTGGAGTTCGGTGTTGCAGGAGTTTTTTTTGGTGTGCATGGACACATGGCTTGCTGGAGGCTCGGTTGGTGGTGGTGCGTGCAGTCGGCGGCGGCTGCATCCCGTGATGCGCATGCAGTCACCTTTTCCCGACAACCGGATGTGACTGTGGCAAGCGTGCTGTGAACAGACACACGTAGATCTGGCCGTGCGCGCGCGTGGGCGGTGATGTGTCTGGATGATGTGATAGCACAACCAGATGCGCGGCAAGGATGCTGGATGACCGTGAGACATGATGGCTCACAAGTCGCTGGTGCGACGCTGATGCACACGACATGCACTCGTGGCTATGTTGTGTATGCCTGAGAATCAATTATTCCATTGCCGGCGGTGGAGCATGCATGTATCTGGAACTGGGACTGTGGATGCCGACATGTCCTGTCCTGAGGACTTGTGAATTCAGACACACCGTAACCCGGTGATGGTGTCCACATTTGATAAATTTCCTGTGATGGCGGCAATCAGCACAAACACAGCCACGTGAAACATGGTGATGAACCTGGCGGATCCTGGTGTGTGTGTGTGTGTGTGTGTGGATTCTGGTGCAGCCTGGCCTGCCGATCTGATCACCACATTTTCACACGTACTGTCATGGCGGTGGTGGCGGTGATGGTTCACGTGGTGCGATGTCAGCAACCGTTACCGGTGCTGGCATCGCCTACGACATGCGGCACTCCTCGCGGACATGGCGGCGAACCCCGCCGGGCGCTGCGCAGGCGGTGTGGGGCGCCTGCCGCTGGGGCGCGGGCCATGGTGCCGATCCAGGTGCTTGCCACCGGCGACCAGTAGCCAGCGGTATGTGGATGCATGAGCGGCGCGCACGACCTCCACTTGTGTGAGCCGATCTGGAGACTGATTTCAGATCATGATGCCAATGGGCGGCGTGCGCGATCACACATGACAGCGCGTCCTGTCCGCGCGCGGCGTGCCGCGCTGTGTGCCCGGCTGTGGGCGCTGGCCGCGCACGCCTGGCACCCAGCATGCAGTCGCTGCATGAAGAACCACCAGGCGGCGACCTCAGGGAGCCACCCACACATGTCGGCATGGCCGACCGAACCTGTCCCTTGTCTTTGCAACACAAAACTCTGGCTCACGCCAAGAATCTCAGCACAGGACCGTGCTGTGGCAGGGGCAAGCCAAACCTGGCAAACCGGCAGGCAACACATAGACCAAACACAGACACAGCGAGCCACCACTCCCAGGAACCCAACTCATCAGACAGCAGCTCAACTCTCCACCAGCCTGGCAACAGATCAATTCACATTTATACAAGGTGTTACTGTGCGTCTACTCGTTCAGCGTATTGCTATGCTCGGCGCGGAGCTGGACGTCGAAATCGAGGAAGTCGAACATCTTGCTGCTCGGGCCGACCGGCTGCGGCAAGACCCTGCTGCGCGCACCTACGCGGATCCTCAACGTGCCGTTTGCCATCGGCGATGCCGCCGCGCTGAGCCGAGGCCGGGTGCGTCGGCGAAGATCGTGGAAAACCTGCTCCTCGAATTTGCTGCATGCCGCCGACTTCGATCTCGATCGACCACGCGTCGTGTTGTACGTGGACAGGATCGATCAAGTCGGCAAGACGACCAGAACGTCTCGATCACGAGGACGTGTCCGGAGAGGGCGTGCGAACAAGGCATGCTCAAGATGCTGGAAGGCACGCTGGCCAACGTCCCGCCCAGGGAGGACGCAAGCATCCCCAGCAGCAGTACATCCCAGTGGACACCAGCAACATCCTGTTCATCTGCGGCGGCACGTACGTCAACATCGACAAGATCATCGGCAAAAGCAAGGCATTGGCACCATCGGCTTCGGCCAGGAAAGCGGACGGCGGGCCGAGGCGGATATGTCCAAGCTGCTTCCCGAA